>NZ_JAGJCF010000011.1 GCF_017815135.1 Jiella mangrovi
GCGATGCGGAACAAGCGTGCATAACCTAGGACTTCAAAGCTGACATTCAGACATCATGCAGCATTCGTCGCTGTGGGCTCGAAGCCGCCATTCGCTGCGAACTCGGTGTACGGCAGCACTGGGTCGACTGCAGAACGGCAGCTTCTCGGCTCTATCGCCCCAAAGCCGACCGTCTCCTTCCGGCCCGACCCTGCCGATACCGGAACGACGGGGTAGAATGGAAAGCGGAATGGCAGCTCTCGGGCGTTCGCCGACTAAAACGGACATGGGTCGGTTTTGGAAAGGTAGATAAGCCGCCACTAGTGCGCCCCAGAATTTTACACCATGTCACCCGCTTCGCGAGCATGCCGCGCAATCTCCCGCAGATTTCTTGCTCTCCATACGTTATTGTTAGCTGGGTACTTTATCTTGGATAAGTCCGCTTAAATCTCGCACGCTCACAAGTCGGGCATCGACGGAACGTGTGCCTTCACTGGATCTTACAGCCTTGCGTAAAGACACATGTCGATGTCCCGATTTCTTTGGGCCGCTCCGATGTCTGCGCAGGAGCTTCCCGATGATCACAGACAGACGCTCGATCCTGATAGGCCTCGTTCTCGTCGCCGCGGCCCCGGTTGCGTTGATGACACGTGCGTCCGCCGCCATGCCTCCCCGTGAATTTAGCCGACGTGAAGCTCGCCGCCGATTTCTATAACGCAGGATTTTGCGGTGACCGATCTCAAGTCCGCGTTCGCAGGTACGATCTCCAACTGAACTAAAAGGCGCGGCTTGAACGCCGCGCCTTTTCATAACGCAGGCCGTTACAATTTGACGGCTGTTTCGCGGTTGCGCCAAGCAAGGAACACGACAGTGACTTTGAACTTCGTTCGCCAAGGCAAAGGCCCCAAACTTCTCCTGGTCCATGGCTTGGGTGGGACGTGGCGGTCCTGGAGCACGATCCTTCCGGCTTTGTCGAAGGCGCGTGAGGTGACCGCGATCGATCTCCCCGGACATGGCGAAACACCCGCGGCGGCAGACAGCGGCACCTTAGGCGGCCTCGCTGAAAGCGTTGAGCGTTTCATCCTGGACCAGGGGCTGGAGGGCGTCGACATCGTCGGCAGTTCGCTCGGGGCGCGGATCGTCTTGGAGATGGCATGCCGCGGCAGGGTCGGTGCCACTGTCGCCTTGGACCCTGGCGGTTTCTGGAGAGGCTGGGAGCGCACCTACTTCCGGACGACGCTCTCGGCTTCGATCCGTCTTATCCATGGACTGCGTCCGGCGCTGCCGAGGCTTTCACAGTCCGCGGTGATGCGGAGCGCGCTTTTGGCGCAGCTCTCGGCAAGGCCTTGGCGCCTGGATGGGAAGGTTGTCGCAACCGAACTGCAAAACTTTGCCAGCACGAAGACCTTCGCCGCCCTCGTGCACGATCTGGCGATAGGGCCTGAGCAAAAAGGACCGGCGGCCGATCCGGCCCGTCCTCTCGTCATCGGCTGGGGCCGCCAAGACCGTCTGTGTCTGCCGCGACAGGCCGCTCGCGCTCAGGAGGCCTTCCCATCCGCCAGGCTGCACTGGTTCTCCAAGTGCGGTCACTTCCCGATGTGGGACCGCCCGGACGAGACGGTGCAACTCATTCTTGAGACGACGGGCACCCACTGAGAGTGTCAAAGAATGCGGAAGTCGACTGCAATGGACACTTGTCTGTCACTTGCGTCTGCTAGCGGCGGCAGAACCCCTTCTGGCCACCAGCTAAGACTGGTTCGCGGGGCAGCATCTCGCGCGAAGGATGTCTGCTCTGCGGAGCGATAGCCTCAAGCAGTCAGCAGCCGCTATGGGTCGACTGGTGGCATTCGGGCGGAGGCTGACGACCACTGCTTGTGACCGTACACCGGCGCATCTCAGAGCCAAGACGTTCTAGCGGCGGATTGTGCACGACGCGCGACCCGGTGCAGACGCGCTAAAACGCGCGCGCGGCCCCGGAGCTCGGCCAGAACCACGAGATCATCGTCGTTCTGACGGGAGGCGGTGGCGCGGGCACGCCCTACGCACCGCTGACCGTCGGAGCACGAGCCCTGCCGGAGGCCGAATGGCTGGTGCTCGGGCCGACGCTGTAGGCGGGCCACGAGACGAACTTCGCCAATCTGAAGGAACTGGGTTGGGTGGCGAACGTCACTGACTGTCTGGCAGCGGCCGATATCGTCATCGCTTCGGCGGGCGACAATACGATCACCGAGATCGCGCGGGTCGGAAGGCCGCTCGTGGTCATGCCGGAATAGCGCTATTTCGGCGAACAGGCGCGCAAGGCCGAGGCCCTCGCCCGTCTTAGAGCCGCGGTTCACGCCCCACGCTGGCCGGGCGATATAGCCGGTTGGCAACAGATGATGGCCGAGGCGCGAACCCTCGATCCAGCTCGCCAGACGCCGCTCTACGATCCGGATGCCGCTAGGAAAGCCGCCGGTTAGCTGGAAAGCCTGACCGACGAGCGGATCGACCGGTGGAAGATTGGCGATTTCGCCCGCCAGAAAACCGATCCGCCACAAACGAGATCGAAGCCTCGCCCGAGCCGAACTCCCGGTCGAGCGCATCGAGACAGGCGCCGACCCGCTCCGCGTCGTTGCGGACCGGAACGCAGGCGACGTGGCGCACGGTATCGGGCGGCAGCGATCCTTCCCGCTGAAGCAATTTGCCACCGGTCGGCGATGAGATCGGCAATCGGCATCCGAGGCCTCTTCGAGATCAACCAGAGATCGACGAAATCGATCCAAATCCCGGCAAATCTCGGGCTGAAGGGACCTGGCATTCCGCGCCGTCGCCCGTGGCCTGAGTACGTCCAAAGCTGTGGTACGTGATCGCGGAGCGCTCGGGCCATATCGATCGACTTCGAACGGTTAACCGCCCGATCCCGGCGAGAGGATGGGCGACGGATGTGTTGAATCACCGCCGCCGCTGATGGCCGTGCGTCAGGCGAGCTCGAAACGGATCGGCTGAGCGCCCTTCCACAGAACCGTCGTGCCGAGATCGTGCAGTCTGTCGAAATTCGAAGTCAGAGTAATGAAGTGATTGCCGGCGAGCTGGCCCATCTTGGACGAGAAATCGACGCCGCCATAAGCGAGCAGGATTTCGGTTTCGCTAATCCCGCCGGGATAAAGGATGATGTGGCCGGGAGCTGGATGGCTCGTGTGGTTTTCGTAGGAAACGCCGAAGTCCGTGTCACCGAGCGGCACCCAGACGCCCTCGCCGCTCCAGCGCACATGCACGATCTGGCTCTCGAAAGGCAGATGCTGAAGGAAGGCGGCGCAAGTCTTCGGCGCGAGTTCGGTTTCGAGACGCGCGTCGAATGTGAAGTCGCCGGCGGTGATCTTGAGAGCTTTCGGCATGTTGGTCCTTATTTTGCTGAGATCTTTGGAGTTCGCATAGAGGCTAGGGAACGCTCAGCCGTCCGGGCGCACGCCACACCATGCGGCGATGATCCGGGCCGTGACGGCGACGTTGCGGTGAAAATCAGCGACGTCGACCCATTCATCATGGCCGCCGGCCATGGTCAGGCCGCCGCAGAGCGGACCGTAGCCGACGGTCGGGATGCCCCGCTGGACGACCGGGTTGCGGATGTCGCTGGAGGTGTGCAGCGAATTGACCTCGGGCCGCGCGCCGGCCTCTGACAGCGCGCCTTCGACAAGTCGGTAGAGGTAGCCGTTTCGGTCGGTCTCGGCGGCGCTCACGCCCGCAGTCCAATCAATCCGAGGCGGATTTTCGCGAAGCCAGGAGGAAACATCTCCGGCACGCCCGATCGCGGCGGCGATCTCGCCTTTTGCGGCATCCAGATCTTCGCCCGGGATAAGCGACATCGCCGCCCGCAGCCGGCAAGTCTTTGCAACGCGCGGCGAGCCGCCGTCCGCGCCATGGTCGACACGGGTGATCAGAAGATTGGTCGAGCGACCGACCGCCGCTTCGAGCAGCGGATGGCGGACGCGTTCGCCGCGCTCGGCGTCGAGCGATTTCAGGGCCGAGGCAACGGCCATCATCTCGGTAAACGGATCGACGGCGAGATGGGCAAAGGCCGTGTGGGCGGGCTCGTTCGTCTCGGGCAGGCGCCCTTCGACGGTGACTTCAAACTCGATCTGCCCCGGCGCGAACGCCTTGATCTCGTCGAGGCCTCTGCCGGATTCGGCCGGATGAAGATAGATGGCGGCGTCCGCAACGAGGCCGCGATGGAGTGCGGCGGCGATCCCCCGGCGATGGCTCTTCGACGGTGCCGAGACGAGGCTGAGCGGCGCGGCCGGGGCAAGGCCGGCGGCCTTCAGGACGGCGAGGCTCTGCAGCATGATGGCAATGCCGGCGAGATCGTCAGCGACGCCCCAGCCGGTGATGCAGCCATCCGAGACCGTTGCGGTGAATGGATCAGTCGCCCATGCCGGCGTCTCACGATAAGGCTCGGGATCGGGATGCGAGAAAAGGAGCAGGCTCCGGCCGGTCTCTCCCGTCCCTTTAGCGGTTTGCCCAACGAGGCAGCGCTCGCGCTGATGTGCGCCGGGCTGCTCCGCGGCGAATTCGGCGATGAGCGGCACGTCTGCCGGATCATAATCGAAGCTCTCGTCGTCGAGCCCCAGCGCCTTCATCTCACTGCCGATCACCGCCTCGATCGCTTCTCGGCCTTCTTTTGCCGCAGCGATCAGGCGCTTCAGAAGATCGAGGCTCGCCGCTTCGATGCCCTCGGCGGCCTTCCGGATGATCTCGGAGGTCAATGCGTCGAGCGGCGTTGCGCCGCCTGTCTTCGCCGGATCGCTCATAGCCGCGCCATCGCTGCGAGGACGTCGTTGGTCAGGCTGCGGATATGGGCCTGCATCGAGGCCCGCGCCCGCTCCGCGTCACCGGATCGCAGTGCCGCGATGATGGCGATGTGCTCCTCGGTATCCGGTCGAAAACGCGAGGGCAGGCCGGACAGTTCGTAAAGCCGGGTGGTGATGCGCAGCGAGGCGATCATCGCGGCCATCACGTCGTTGCCGGACGCCTCGGCGATCATCTCGTGCAGCTCTTCATCCGCCGCCCAATGCACTTCTGCCGGCACGTCCGGATCGTCCTGCAGGGCCAGCATCCCCCGCTCGACCTTTTCCAGCTCATGAGGGGAGATGGCCGTCACGGCGGTTGCGATCGCCTCACCTTCCAGAAGCTCGCGCAGGCGCATGCTCTGGAAATATTCGCGGTTGGAGACGAGCCGAACCCGAAAAGGCTGGTTCATCTCTTTCTGGATCAGGCCGGCATTCTGGAGAAGAAGCAGAGCCTCGCGCACCGGCGTGCGGGAGATTTCGAGCTCGGCCGCGAGCTTTTCTTCCGACAGGATATCGCCACCCGGTAGGCGCCGCTCCATGATCATCGCGCGGATGGCGCCATAGGCCTTGCGGCCAAGGCTTTCACCGTCGCTCGCCACTCGCTTGCGCTTTTCGGGCGCTGCCGCGTTCTCTTCGTCGTGGGCCATGCTGCGCCGGACCATGCCTCTTCTCCTGCCGATCAGCTCAGGAAGCTCAAAAGCCGCGCCGGGGTCTGCACCAGCAGCTGATCGAGTTCGCTGTCCGAAAAGCCCCGCCGGCGCGCGAGCGGCGCGACATGGGCGATGAGATGTCCGTACCCGTGACCACCATAAGCGAGCAAGCGGGTTCGGGTGCAGATGTCGTGAGAGACCGCGATCTGGTTGAGATAACCGCGCTCGATGAGGGCCCGGATCAGATCGAGCCGCATATAGTCGGTCGGCAGGTCGAGATCGACGCCGCCCATCCAGTATTGCGACGTCTCGATGCCGAAGAAATCCCATTCGAGAACGAAGCCCCGCTCGAGAAGGGCAATCAGGCGGTCCCGGTCGAAGATCGTGCGGTCCATGTGGCCGATGACCGTGCGTTCGGGATCGCCGCCTGCGGCAATCACGATCTCGGCGATCTCGGCGGGCGCATCGGGATGGCGACCCGGATGGATGGTCAGGGCAGCACCGGTGGTCTGCTGCGCTTTCGCCGCGGCGGCAAGGATGCGGCGCTCGGTCGGCGTGACCGGCCAGGAACAGCCGATCTCGCCGATGATGCCACAGCGGATATTCGTGCCCCAGGCGCCTTGCAGCACCTGTCTTTCGATCTCGGCCTGGATCGTGTCCTGATCCATCCCGTCGATCTCGGGCGACAGATAGGCCTGCGTGTACCAGCCAGCGCCGAGAATGACATGGACGCCGCTTTCTCTCGACAGGGCCGCAAGCCGCTCCGACTGGGGCGCCATCCCGCCGACGGTGAGTTCGACGATCGTGCCGCCGCCGGCGGCCGAGAAGTGCTCGAGATCCAGCTCAGCGGCCGCGTCGTCGTCGAGAAACATGTTCTCCGGAACGCGATTCTGGAAGTAGTCGACCGCAAAGCGGTTCGCCATGGTGATGGGCCCCGACCCTAGTCCATGCGCTGGTGAGCCGCGATCGCCCGGCGCGCGCAGATCGCACAATATGTGCTCGTGCATCAGCGTGCGGCCGAGCTCGGCCGCCGCTATCCGTCCCGTCACGGTCTGGGCGAAGCCTCCCATCACCCCGGCCTAGTGCTTCAGGATCTTGTCGAGGAACTGGCTCGCCCGTTCCGAACGCTCGGTGGTGAAGAACTCGTCGCCGGTGCAGTCCTCGACGATCTCGCCATTGTCCATGAAGACGACCTTCTTCGCGACCTTGCGGGCAAAGCCCATCTCGTGGGTCACGCAGACCATGGTCATGCCTTCGTTGGCGAGCTGCACCATCACCTCCAGCACCTCGCTGATCATTTCCGGATCGAGCGCCGAGGTCGGCTCGTCGAAGAGCATGGCGACCGGGTCCATGGCGAGGGCCCGCGCGATGGCGACACGCTGCTGCTGGCCGCCGGAAAGCTGGATCGGATATTTGCGGGCCTGATCGGCGAGACCGACGCGTTCGAGCAGCGCCTCGGCCTTTTCCGTCGCTTCTCCCTTCGAGCGGCCGAGAACCTTGCGCTGGGCGATGGTCAGATTGTCGATGATCGACAGATGCGGGAAGAGCTCGAAGTTCTGGAAGACCATGCCGGTCTTCGCTCGCAGCTTGGCGAGGTCGGTGCCCTCGGCCCACACATCGGTTCCTGCCACCGTGATGCGGCCGGAATCGATCGGCTCCAGACCGTTGATCGTCTTGATCAGCGTCGATTTTCCCGAGCCCGACGGCCCGCAGACGACGACGACCTCGCCGCGTTCGACGGTGGTGGAGCAGTTTTTCAGGACCTGAAACTTGCCGAAGGACTTGGAGACGTTGTCGAGCGTGATCACTATTCAGCTCCTTTCGAAGCGTTCGAGGCGGTAGGGTTCGACATTGAAACTCGCCGAACCATGGGTGACGAGTTCGCGGGTGAGGCGCGCGACGGCAGGCGCCAGCGTGTAGCCGTTGGAGGTCACGCAGTTGTAGAAGCCGGAGAGACCCGACGCCTCGCCGATGATCGGCGCGCCGTCGATATTGACGTTCATGCCGGCCCAGCTTCTGAGCACATGCAGGCCCGCGATCTGCGGCACGACGCGCTGGGCGACCCACAGATTGCCCTCGATGCTGTCGAGCATCGTCGTGTTGAGGCGCTGATGCTCGGCATAGCGCGCCGGCCAGGCGCCGCCGATCAGAATGCCGCCGGTGGACAGCTGCTTCAGCGAGAGATGCCGGTCGGCATGGGCGACGAGCTGGCCGATCAGCTGAGGCGCGCGTTCGGTGGTGATCATCTGCAGCGGCGCGCTGTAGACCGGCACGTCGATGCCGACCATCGCGCCGATTTCCCGCGCCCAGGGGCCGGCGGCGTTGATCACCGTACCGGCGCGGATCGTCCCGCGCTGGGTGGTGATCGTCCAGGCAGTGCCGTCCCGCTCGATAGCCGTGACATTCGTGCCGCGCAATGACCTCGCGCCCGCGGCCTTCGCCGCCTCGAAGGTGCGATAGGTCGCCGTCAGCGGATTGATCTTGCCTTCCTCGGCCACGTATTCGGCACCGATCAGCTCCTCCGACAGGCCGGGCGCGAGATCCCGCAATTCCGAGCGGCCGAGGATATGGGCGTCGATGCCGTGGCGGCGCTCGACCTCGGCCTTGGCCTTGAGGAACGCCATGCCGGCTTCGCTCTCGGCCACCATCAGTCCGCCGGTGACGCGGATCTCGAAGTCGCCACCGCAGGCCTCGGCGATCTCCTGCCAGAGCTTCACGGCATAGGGGCCGAGCGGCAGCGTATCGGCGGCCGGGCCGCCGCCTGCCTCGGCCTTCTTGCCGAAATCGAAGGACAGCAGCTGAACGTGCAGGCTGCCGGCATTGGCGCCGGAGGCCTGAAGATTGACGTCGTCGCGCTCGATGACGAGGACGTCCTTGCCGGCTTTGGCGAATTCATAGGCCAAGCATGCGCCCACCACACCGCCGCCGATGACCGCGACCTCGGCTTCCATCGTGCCGAAGGGTTCGGCTTGCGGCGCCCGGCCGAGATTGGGTGAGCCGGCCCGCGCATGGCCGCCCCATTCCGGCTTCTGGCGGGCAAGGGCCGCGGCGGGAAACGGCTTGACCGGCAGGCGCGGGGCGAAGCCCTCGACCTCTCGCTTGCGCCCGGTCCGCTCCTCGATCAGCTTGGCTGTCGTCGCCGCGCAGTAGCGGGCCTGACAGCGGCCCATGCCGAGGCGCGTGCGCCGCTTCAACGTGCCGAGGCTGTCCCAACCCGCATCGATCTCGGACCGGATGCGGCCGAAGGTCAGGCCCTCGCAGCGGCAGAGGATCGTCTCGTCCGGGACGCCGGCCAGCGTGACGGGCGGCGCGGCGAACAGGTCCCAGAGTGCGGTCTGGAAGGAACGGGCTGTCTCAAGGTCGCGGCGAGCCCGATCAGCCGCGGCAGAACCTGCCGTACGCCCCAGTGTCCCGGCCGCATGGGAGCCGGCGATGGTGCCCATGGCCTCAGCGACCCGCGAGCCGGCGACAGCGGCGCCGTCGCCGACGGCATAGACGCCTGAGAGGCTGGTTTCACCACTCTCTGATATTTCGACGGCAGGCGTTCCGAGATGACGCGGATCATGAACTGTCCGGCAGCCGAGCGCCCGTGCGATCTCGCTCGACGCGACGAAGCCGTAGCCCAGGCATAGGGCGTCGGCCTGAAGTTCGGTCACGCGGCTCATGTCGGCCTCGTCGTCCGCGCCGAGCGGGGCGATGGCGACGCTTTCGAGCCGCCCATCGCCCTTCGCGCTGACGGCAGCGTGGCCCCAACGGATCGGCGTCCCGCTTTTCGCCAGGACCGCCCGGTATTTCCCGCCCTCAGCCAGAAGGTCCGGGGCGGCAAGGCCGGCTTTCGCAAGGCTTCGCCATTTGCCGAGGCCGGGACGCGGCGCCGCCTCGACGACGGCGACGACCGTGACCCCATGGGCCGCAAGGTCGGCCGCAAGCTGCAGGTTCAACGGCCCATTGCCCGCGACGACGACGCGGCTTCCCGGCGAGACGCCATAGGCGCGCGACAGGGTCTGGCCGGCGCCGGTGGTCATGACGCCGGGCAGCGTCCAGCCAGGAATCGGATAAGGACGCTCATAGGCGCCGGTCGCAAAGATCAGCCGCTTCGGCCGATAGACGACCTCCCGGCCGCCGACCAATGTCAGCACCTCGTCGGGACGAATGGCGCCCCAGACGAGAGCGCCCTGAACCAGAGTCACGCCTGCGTCCTCGAGAGCCTTGAAGCGCTCGGCGCCTCGGCGGAACTGCCGGTCCGGTTGCTCGGCCGCGCTCAGGGAGGGCGCGAGCGGCTTGTAATATTGACCGCCTGCCTGCGCGCGCTCGTCGATCACCGTCACCGAGGCGCCGGCTCGCCGGGCGGCAAGCGCTGCGGCCATGCCCGCCGGCCCCGCCCCGACGACGAGGATGTCGACGCCGACCTCCTCGCGCGGCGCTTCGTCCGGCAGGGCCGCCACAGGCGCCAGCCTGTCGTCTGGGGTTCCCGCAGGCTGGGACGACCGGACGGTCTCGCCGCCGGAAATCTTCGTCAGACAGGCGCGCTGACCGGCCTTGCCGTCCACCGTCACCACGCAGTCGTAGCAGGCGCCCATCCCGCAATAGAGCCCGCGCCAGTTCTCGTCGCCCGGCGCACCAGCATCGAACTTGCGGATCGCCGCGATGCCGTTTGCCGCCAGCGCAGCCGCGATCGTCTCCCCAGGCAGGGCGACAAGCTTCCGCCCGTCGAATGTGAACTCAACGGGGTTCGCTGCGGGCTGGACGGTCTTGCGGTTGAGACGCATGGGCTCGGTATCGGATGGCTGTTGACGAGGGTGATACTACACGTTCTGGATTTTTTGTGTATACAGAGAAAATATTTTTGTTATGGTGCAAGCAATGAAAGCGATGAAAGACAGGCAATGACCACAGCGAGGGGCACCTTCACAGTTCTGGTAACGCCGTTCACGGCCGATGGCTCGGCCGTCGATGCCGCGGCGCTCAGGCGTCTGGTCAACTGGCAGATCGAACAGGGCATCCACGGCCTCATCCCCCTAGGTAGCACGGGTGAATTCCTGTCCTGCTCGCGGGCCGAGCGGCAGGAAATCATCGAGATATGCGTTTCGGCCGCGGCGGGCCGGGTGCCGGTCTATATCGGCACCGGCGCGGAGGCGACGTTCGATGCGGTCGAGCTGTCGCGCGAGGCCGAGGCGATGGGCGCCGACGGCGTCATGATCATCCCGCCCTTCTATTCGGCCCCGACCGACGACGAGCTCTTCCAGCACTACGCCAAGATCGGCGAGGCGATCTCGATCCCGATCATGGTCTACAACAATCCGGCGACGGCGAATGTCGATCTCGTCCCGCACATCGTCGACCGGCTGAGCCGGATCGACGCCGTCCGCTCGATCAAGGAATCGACCCTCGAGGTTACCCGCGTCCGCGACATCATCGATCTCTGCGGCGACCGGATCGACGTCTTCGCCGGCATCCTCGGTTACGAATCCTTCTGGCTCGGCGCCGTCGGCTGGGTGGCCGTGTGCTCCAATCTGATGCCGAAGGAATCGGCGAAGCTGTTCGAGCTCGTCGCGGACCACTCCGACAAGGACGCCGCGCTGGCGCTTTACAAGAAGATCCTGCCCGTCGTGCGCTGGGTCGGCGGACCCCGCTACGTCTCGGCCTCGAAGGCGGGGCTGGCAATGATGGGCCTTCCGGTGGGCGATCCGCGCGCGCCGCGCCTGCCGCTGCCCGCCGACCAGCAGGCGGAGCTGAAACAGACTCTCGCGAGCCTCGATCTCATCGGCAGTCTCGCCTGACCATAAAGACGGGCGGCAACGCCCGCATCGCCGATCTCATACTGGGAATGAAACGCCGCCTAACCCCACGCCCTTCGGGCCAACAGGAGACAAGCATGATCAGACTTCACGACGCATTCCGCATCGCCGGCGGTCTTGCCGCCAGCCTTCTCGTCTCGGCCGCTCCGGCCCTGGCACAGGATTGTGAGCAGAAGGTTCCGGACTCGGCGCTGGTGTCGCCGGGCAAGCTGACCATGTCGACCAACCCGACCCTCCCGCCGATGCAGTTCGTCGATTCTTCGGGCCAGCTGAAGGGCATGCGCATCACGCTCGGTGACGAGATCGCCAAGCGGCTCTGCCTCGAGCCCGAATATGTCCGCATCGAGTTCTCGGCGATGATCCCGGGTCTTCAGGCTGGCCGCTGGGATGTCATCAACACCGGCATTTTCTGGAACCCAGAGCGCGCCGAGATGATGAAGATGGTCCCCTACGAGCAGCAGGCGATTTCCATCTCTGCCCAGAAGGGCAATCCGGAAGGGATCTCGAAGGAAGAGGATCTCGCCGGCAAGACGGTCGGTGTCGAGATCGGCGGCTTCGAGGAAGCCAAGCTGAAGGCGCTCGACGAGAAGCTTCAGGGCGAAGGCCTCGAAGCGATGAACATCCGCACCTTCGACAATTTCGCCCTCGCCTACCAGGCGCTTGCCGCCGGCCAGACCGACGCTACCGTCAGCATCGATCCGACGGCCGCCGAATACGCCAATCGCGGCGATTTCGACCGGGCGATTTCCGGCCTCTTCCCGACCCCTGTCGCCCTGGCGATGCAGAACGAGGAGGTCGCCGACGCCGTGGTCGAGGCGCTGAACTCGATGATGGAAGACGGCAGCTACAAGACGCTGATGGACGAGTACGGCCTTCTCGCCAACACCGAGCCCTTCGCGCTGCGCGGCCCGAACGACTGATCGGCCGAAGCACCGAAACCCTGATCTCGGACCGGATTGGCCGGGCGGTCTCACGCCCGGCCAATTCATAAAGCGCAGGCCTTCGCTGGAACCTGATCGGTGACGGCCTGCCCGCAACCTTCTTGCTTTGAGGCCTTCATGGATATTCGCTGGAGCTGGACGGGATTTTTCGAATATCTCGTCAATCCGTTCATCCTCGGCGGTGCGCTGACGACGCTCTGGCTGACCCTGGCGGCGATTGCGGGTGGCCTCGTTCTCGGCTGTCTCCTCGCCATGATGCGGATGTCGTCGATCCGTCTCCTCACCTATCCGGCGCGCTTCTATATCTGGGTCTTCCGGGGAACGCCGCTCCTCGTTCAGCTGATCATCATCTATACGGGCCTGCCGCAGTTCGGCATCCGCATGGGGGTGATCGAGTCGGCCCTTCTCGGCCTGATCCTCAACGAGGCGGCCTATCTCTCCGAAATCGTTCGCGGCGGCATCCTCGGCGTTCCCGGCGGCCAGTGGAACGCCGCCCGTGCTCTCGGCTTCAAGCCGTCACAGGTGATGGCCTACGTGATCATGCCCCAGGCGACGCGGATCATCATTCCGGTCCTCGGCAACAGCGTGAACGGCCTTCTGAAGACCACCTCGGTTACCTCGGTCATCTCGATGGAAGAGCTCCTCCGGCGCACCCAGATGCTGATCCAAGAGAAGTTCCTGGTCCTCGAACTCTTCATCGTCGCGGCGATCTATTACCTGATCATGACGACCGCCTGGCACTTCATCCAGATGCGCATCGAGGCACATTTCGGCCGTGCCTACTCCCGCAAGATGGAAGAGCAGGACGCGCGTTAGTAGACCGGCTCGGACAGCATGATGGTCCGGCTCAGCCCCGGCTACCTGGCGATCGCGTAAGCCTGCATCAGCCGCGGTGTCGCGGCCGCCCTCAGAAGGCCGTCCCTTTCACGAGCGACGGCGACAAGCCGACCGATGGTCCATTCCGGCGAGACTTCGAGATCGTGGCCACGGGCGCGAAGATCGTCGATCACCTCGTTCCCGAAGCTCTCCTCGACGAGGAGATGACCGGGCTTGCGCGACCGCGGATAGAACGAACTCGGAAAATGCGTGGTATGGCTCATCGGGAGGTCGATCGCCTCCTGCAGGTTCAGACCATGGTGAACCGCCCGCAGGAAGAGGATGAGCTGCCACTGCTCCTGCTGGTCGCCGCCCGGCGAACCGAACGCCATGAAGGGCTTACCGTCGCGTGTCGTCAGCGTCGGTGTCAGCGTGGTGCGCGGACGTTTTCCGGGAGCAAGCGACGCCGGCAGGTCCGGCTCCAGCCAGAACATCTGCGCCCGCGTGTTCTGCATGAACCCGAGCTCCGGGATCATCGGCGAGGATTGCAGCCAGCCGCCCGAAGGCATCGCCGCCATCATGTTTCCCCACCGGTCGACGGCATCGACGTGAACCGTGTCGCCGCGCCGCGCCGATTGCATGGCGGCGGTGGTCGGCTCGTTCACCTGCTTGGTGCCGGTGGCGTCGGACAGCCTCTCCAGCGTCGCCATCACCCGGTCGACCTGCGCCTCGTAGCCGGCAATGCGGCCGGGGCGAAGGTCGAAGGACGCCTTTGCGCCGATCAGCTTGCGGCGCTCGTCTGCATAGGCATCGGAGAGCAGCGTCTCGACCGGCACGTCGACGAAAGCGGGGTCGCCGTAATAGGCCTCGCGATCAGCGAAAGCGAGCTTCATCGCCTCGGTGAGGAGATGGATGAGTTCGGCGCCTGCGGGCTTGGCCGCGCCGAGGTCGAAGCCTTTCAAGAGCGACAGGGTCTGCAGGAACACCGGCCCCTGCCCCCATGGCCCGATCTTGTTCACCGTCTGGCCGCCATAGTCATAGGTCAGCGGCGCCTCGAACGACGCTTCCCACCCGCCCATGTCGTCGGCGGTGATGACTCCCTTGTGGCGAGTGCCGCTTTCGTCCATCGCCTCGGTCTTCGCCGCAAATTCGCCGATCGCCTCGGCGACGAAGCCTTTGTAGAAGGCATTCCGCGCCGCCTCGATCTGGCGCTCGCGGTCGGACCCCGCGGCCTCTGCTTCTTTGATGATACGCTGCCAGGTTCCGGCCAGCGCCTCGTTCTTCAAAAGGGACCAGGGCTCGGGTGCAGAACCTCCGGGCAGGAAGGCGGCCGCACTCGTCGGCCATTCCTTCTCGAAGAAGGACTTCAGACCTTTGATCGTGTCGGAGACGCGCGGCAGAAGCGGATGCCCCTTTTCGGCGTAGTAGATCGCAGGCTCCAGCACGTCCCGAACGCTCATCGTGCCGTGGTCGCGCAGCAGGAGCATCCAGGCATCGAAGGCGCCGGGAATGACGGCGGCGAGAAGGCCGTTGCCCGGAACCAGCGTCAGACCCTCGCTCTTGTAGTGCTCGATCGTGGCGCCTGCCGGTGCCGGGGCCTGGCCGCAGATCACCTCGGTCTTGCCGGTTTTCGCCGAGTGGAAGACGATCGGCACCTCGCCGCCGGGCCCGACGAGATGCGGCTCGACCACCTGCAGGACGAAGGCCGTCGCGATGCCCGCATCGAAGGCGTTGCCGCCACGCTCCAGCACGGACATGCCGACGGCGGTGGCGAGCCAGTGGGTCGAGGCGACGGCGCCGAAGGTGCCGAGAAGCTCGGGACGGGTGGTGAACATGGTGAAGCCTTTCGAGGGTTTTTTCAGCTTTCGCGCGGATCGAGCGCGTCGCGCAGGCCGTCCCCGAGAAGATTGAAGCCGAGGACGAGAAGGAAGATGGCGGCGCCGGGAAAGATCGACATCCACGGTGCCTGGCCCATGAAGTTCTTGGCGGTGTTCAGCATCGAGCCCCAGGAGGGGTCCGGCGGCTGCTGACCGAGGCCAAGGAAGGAGAGGCTCGCCTCGGCGATGATCGCGGTGGCGATGGTCAGCGTCGCCTGGACGATCAGCGGCGGCAAGACGTTCGGAAAGACATAGCGGGCGACGATCCAGCGGTTCGGCAGGCCGATCGCCTCGGCGCCCTCGACGTAGTCTTCCGCCTTCACCGCCAGCGTCTGGGCGCGCGCCAGTCGCGCGAAGATCGGCGTCTGCGAAATGCCGATGGCGATCATCGCATTGGTCAGCGTCGGGCCGAGAAAGGCCGCGAGTGCGATGGCGAGAATGAGAAACGGAATCGACAGCATGGCGTCGGCGACGCGGCTGACGACCATGTCGACCCAGCCGCCGAAGAAGCCGGCAAAGAGCCCGAATGGCACGCCGATGACCGCGGCGATGGCGACCGAGACGACGCCAGCGAGAAGCGAAGCCCGAGCGCCATAGGCCATGCGCGAGAAGATGTCCCGCCCGAGTTCGTCTGTGCCGAAGAAATGCGCCAGCGACGGCGCCTTGCGGATGGCGAGAAAGCTCGTCTGGAGCGGGTCGTAGGGCGCGATCAGCGGCGCGAAGACCGCAAGCAGGACGAAGACGGCCACCACCACGCCGCCGACAATCGCCGCCCGGTTGGCAAGGAACTTGCCGACGGCACGATGACGCTTTTCGGGAAGCGGTTCATCCGTCGGGCCGATCTCGGGGATCTTCACGGTCTCGGGGCGCGCCGGAGCATCGGCGTCGGTGCGCGGAGCGACCTTTCCGGCCCGGGCCGCGGCGGTCTCGGTCATCACGCCCCCCTCAGCCGCGGATTGATCAGGATGTAGAGGATGTCGGCGAAAAGATTCATGACGATGAAGCCGATGGCGGTGCACAGGACGATCCCCTGGACGACCTGATAGTCCCGGGTGAAGACCGCATCGACCACGAGCTTGCCGAAGCCCGGAATGGTGAAGATCTGCTCGGTGAGGACAGCCCCGCCGAGAAGCTCGCCGAAGAGCAACGTCATCAGGGTGACGATGGGCACCAGCGCGTTTCTGAGCGCGTGTTTGTAGACCACCTTGTTCTGACGAAGCCCCTTGGCCCTCGCGGTTCGGATGTAGTCGGAGCGCAGGATGCCGATCATCGCCGATCGGGTGTGACGCATCAGCGTCGCCGCGAGCGCCGTGCCGAGAACGAAGGCCGGCATCAGCATTGTCTCGATCGACAGCCAGAGGTCCTCGGATGGCGGTACGTAGCCAGAGGCCGGCAGCCAGCCGAGTTGAACGGAAACGAGGAAGATCAGGAGGATGCCCAGCCAGAAATTCGGGATCGAGAGGCCGGAGAGCGCGACGACGTTTGCGACGTAGTCCGTCACCGTGCCCTTGCGGACGGCCGACAGGATCCCCGCTGGAACGCCGACGAGAAGCGCGATGATCATCGCCATGACGGCGAGCTGGATCGTCACCGGCAGCTTCTGGGCGACAAGGGTCGTCACTGGCGTGTCGGTCCGCAGCGAGATGCCGAAGTCGCCCGTCAGAACGTTCATCACCCAGTAGCCGTACTGGACCGGCACCGGATCGTTGAGATGGTATTTCTCGCGGATGAACTCGACCACCTTTGGATCCCGCTCTTCGCCGGCGATCAGAAGCGCCGGATCGCCGGGGAGAAGCTTCTGCAGCGCGAAGACCAGCATCGACACGATGATGATGGTCGGGATGGCGACGAGCACGCGCCTGAGGATCAGTTCCGCCATGATTTGACCTTCGAGGAGGGCCGGCGGGCGATCGATGAGACCGCCCGCCGCTTTTGATCTCGGCTATTCGACGTTCATGCCCTTCAGGCGGACCATGCCGTCGGGATAGGGCTCGAAGCCAGTGACGTTCTTGTTCAGGACGAACGGCCAGGGCTGGTAGTAGGTATAGACCAGCGGCAGGTCCTGCTGGAGGATGGTCTGAGCCTGATCGTAGAGTGCTTTGCGCTTCTCGACGTCGGAGGTTAGACGTGCCGCGTTCAGCGCCTTGTCGACGTCTTCGTTGCAGTATTTGGAATCGTTGAGATTGCCGTTGCAGGTGACGAACTGGTGGATGTTGCCATCGGGATCGACACGGCCCGACCAGTTGATCATTGCCGCGTCGAAATTGCCCTGCTCCATCTCCTGCTGCATGGCCGCAAATTGCGTCGCCCTTAAAGTGATCTGGAAGCCCGCCTCGGCGGCCATCGCCTGGATCAGCTCGGCGAGCTGCTGGTTGGCCGAGCCAGTGCCGAAGACGAGCTCGAAGCTCGGGTTGGGCTCTCCGGCTTCCTCCAGCAGCGCCTTGGCCTTGTCGACGTCCCGGGTGGTCACCGGGAACTTGTCGGAGTGATACGGGCTCGACGGCGGAAACGGCTGCTGCGCCGGTGGGAAGATGCCGTTGCCGGCCACCTGATCGATGACATCGCGGCCGATCGCTGCCTGGAACGCCTGACGGACGAGCTTGTTGGCTCCAGCCGGCTTTTTTGATCGCTCGCCGTTGTTGGTGTTGAAACGGATGGAACCGTAGCCAAGGCCGGTGACGGGGACGAAATCGAGACTGGTATCTCCCTTCACGGACGGCACGTCGGTCGGTGCCAGCCGCTCCAGCATGTCGATGTCGCCGGCCTTCAGATTGGCGAGCTTCACCGTCGCGTCGGTAATCGGCAGATAGGTGATCGCCTCGATCGGGAACGCCTCGGCATCCCAGTAGCCGTCGTACTTCTCCAGCTCGATTCGATCGTTCTGGACGCGTTGGACGAATTTGTATGGACCGGAACAGACGGGATTTTGCGAGAACTCCTTGCCGTCGGCGAAGGCCGCGGGCGCCAGCATCATGCCGGCGCGATCCGACAGGGTGGCGAGCAGCGTCGCGTCCGGCTGCTTCAGCTTGATCGTGGCAGTCTGGGGATCTACGACCTCGACGCTGTCCACCGAGGAAAGCTCGCTCTTGCGGTTGGAATCGGGGAGCGTCATCGCCCGCTCGATGTTGGCCTTGACCGCTTCGGCATCGAACTTCGAGCCGTCCTGGAAGGTGACGCCATCGCGCAGTTTGAAGGTCAGCTCGGTCTGATCGTCATTGTAGGACCATGAGGTCGCGAGCTGCGGCACGAATTCGAGCTTCGGCGAGATGTCAATCAGCTTGTCGCACAGCGCCGTGAAGACGATGCGCCCGACATAGGTTCGCGCCCGGTGCGGATCGAGCACGTCGGGATCCTCGGCAAGACCGATCCGCAGTGTCTGGGCCGAGGCCGCGCTCGTCGTCAGAAGCGCAAGGGTGAAAAGGGCAAGTCTGGTTTTCAGCATGTCTGGTCCTTTGCGGTAGGCGTTGATGATCGATGGGATAAGAGTTCCGCTCGTCCGGCCTGGCAGGCGGTGTAAAGCGCGAGGCGCTTTTCCAGCCGGGCGCTCGGCCGCGCGATCGGACGCGGATCGCTGCCGGCTGCCGCGATCTCGCGCCAGAAGTGGCAGGCGACCCGACGACCACCCTCAACAGCTTCGAGCTGAGGCCGCGCCTCATTGCACAGGGGCTTGGCATGCGGGCAGCGGGTGTGGAACTTGCAGCCGGATGGCGGATTGGTCGGGCTCGGCACGTCGCCGTCGAGAGGCTTGATGCTGTGACGCGCCACCGCGCTCGCCTGCGGAATCGCGGCGAAGAGCGCCTGGGTATAGGGGTGAAGCGGCGCATCGTAGAGCGTGTCGGTGGTCGCAAGTTCCACCACCTCGCCGAGATACATCACCGCCACCCGGTCGCTCATATGGCGGATGACCGCCAGATCGTGGGCGACGATGATCAGCGTGAGCTTCAGCCGCTCCTTCAGCTCCTCCAACAGATTGACGATCTGCGCCTGGATCGAGACGTCGAGGGCCGACACCGGCTCATCGCCGAGGATCAGCCGCGGGTCCGAGGCGAGCGCGCGGGCGACGCCGATGCGCTGGCGCTGGCCACCGGAGAATTCGTGGGGATAGCGGCTCGCCATGTCCGGTCGAAGGCCGACGGTCCGCAGGATCTCGACAACCTTGTCGCGCCGTTCGCCCCGGCTCGAACCGCCCTTCAACCAGATCGGCTCGCTGACGATGTCCGACACGCTCATGCGCGGGTTGAGCGAGGCAAACGGATCCTGAAAGATGATCTGCAATTCGCCGCGCAGGCGGCGCAGTTCGTCCGGCGTCAGGTTGCCGAGATTGCGACCGCGATAGATCACGTCGCCGGCGCTCGGCTCAAGCAGACGGATCAGGAGTCGCCCAAGCGTGGACTTGCCACAGCCCGATTCCCCGACGACCGCCAGCGTCTCGCCCTCTTTGACCGACATCGAAATGCCGTTGACCGCCCGGACCAGCGGCGAGCGTTTGAGAAGCATCCGCTTGCCGCCGAAATGCTTGACGAGACCCGACGCTTCGAGGATCGGTGGCGGTGCCGTCGGCCCCCTGCGGCCGGTCGGCGCCTGACCGTTCTGCGTGAGAGGCGCCATCACGCGACTTCCGAGAAATGCGCTTCGAGCGGCGCGAACCAGCAGGCGGCGCGATGATCGTCCTTCCCGCCGACGGGGACGAGCGGCGGGGCCTCGGCACATCGTGGCTCGGCAAAGGGGCAACGGGGCGCAAAGCGGCAGCCTGCCGGCATCGCCTCGATGGCCGGCACGGTACCGGCGATGGTCGCAAGCTTGGCCGAACGCCGGCCGAGCGACGGGATCGCGCCCATCAGGCCGATCGTATAGGGATGTTGCGGGTCCTCGAAGATCGCCTCCGCCGGCCCGCTTTCGACCACGCTGCCGGCATACATCACCGCAACCTTGTCTGCGGTCTCCGCGACGACGCCGAGATCGTGGGTGATCATGATCACCGCCGTTCCGGTCTCTTCCTGCAGCGCGCCGATCAGCGAAAGGATTTGGGCCTGGATCGTCACGTCGAGCGCCGTCGTCGGTTCGTCGGCGATCAGGAGCTTCGGCTCGTTGACGAGCGCCATCGCGATCATCACCCTTTGGCGCATGCCGCCGGAGAGCTGATGCGGATAGTCGCTCATGCGCTTTTCCGGCGCCGGGATCCGCACTTTCCGCAGCATGTCGAGGGCGAGCCGCCCGGCCTCGGCTTTGTCGACCTTGCGGTGACGAAGAACGGTCTCCGTAAGCTGGTTGCCAACGGTGAAGGCCGGGTTCAGCGAGGTCATCGGCTCCTGGAAAATTATCGAGATCCGGCTGCCGCGCAGGTCGGACATGGCGCTGTCGAAGAGCTGGAAGAGGTCACGGCCCTCGAATGTCGCCCTTCCCGAGACGATATCGGCCGGGGGTGTCGGCAGAAGCCCCATCAGCGCCAGTGACGTCACCGACTTGCCGCAGCCGCTCTCGCCGACGATGCAAAGCGTCTCACCGGCCGCGACCGAAAAGGACACGTCGTCGACGAGATTACGGCCGGGCGCGAAGCGCAGCGAGAAGTTCTCAAGGGTCAGGACGGCGTCGGTAGGCTCAGCCATTGTGCATCGCTCCAACCTTGGCCGTCAGGTGACGGAGATAGGGAGAGACGTCGAGCCCCCTCCCCGTCGCCCGCACAAGGATTTCGTCCGGCGTCAGCGACCGGCCGAAGCGATGGACGTTGTCGGTCAGCCAGGTCTTCAAGGGCGCGTAATCGCCCTGATCGATTCCCTGTGAGACACCCGGCGCATCGAGGGCCGTCTCGAAGAGCTGTCCCGCCATGACATTGCCGAGGGTGTAGGTCGGGAAAGAGCCGATCATGCCGGACGACCAGTGGACGTCCTGTAGGACGCCGAGTCTGTCGCTCGGCACGTCGAGCCCGAGACTGGCCTTCACCTTCTCCGCCCAGAGCGCCGGCAGGTCCTCCACCGCGACATCGCCGACGATCAGCGCCGCCTCGATCTCCGAGCGCGATATGATGTGAAGGTCATAGGTGGTCTCGTCAGCCTCGACGCGAATGAGACTCGGCTGCGAGACATTGACGGCCCGCCAGAATTCTTCGGCCGACACATCGGCGAGCTGATCGGGAAAGACGTCGCGAAGTTCGCCGTAATGCAGCTCCCAGAAGCGGCGGGTCCGGCCGACGCGGTTTTCCCACAGCCGCGATTGGGATTCGTGCATGCCGAAGCTCGCACCGCCGACAGCGTAGAGATTGACGAAGTCGGTGGTGAAGGCCGAACGGCTGAAGGCGGGATCGATACCCTGCTCGTACATGCCATGGCCGGCCTCGTGCCAGACGGCGAAGAGGCCGCCCGGGAGCCAGCGCTCGTCGAAACGGCTGGTGATGCGCACATCCTCACGGGTGAAGGAGGTCTCGAAGGGATGCACCGTGTCGTCGAGGCGGCCTCGGGAAAAGTCGTAGCCCATGCGTTCGGCGACGGCCCTGGCGAAGCGTTTCTGCTCGGGGATCGGAAAGCGACGTTCCAGAAAATCGGTGCGCGGTCGTGGCGCGGCCAGGGCGGTTTCGAGCAGCGGCAGGAGGCCGGTCTTGAGGTCCGCATAGAGAGCCTGCAGCCGCCTCCACGTCATTCCCGGCTCGAAGCCAGCGACCATCGCGTCATAGGGATGATCGTCATAGCCGATCGCCTCGGCGATCTCGCGCTGGATCGCTACGGTGCGCGTCAAGAGCGGCGCGAAGGCGGCGAAGGCGTTCTCGGCGCGGGCCTTCGCCCAGACGGCCTGCCCCTTGGTCTTCAGTTCGGCTGCTTCGAGAAGAAGCCCGGCCGGAATACGCGAGAGAACGGCGATCCCGCCGGACGCGACCGCAACGGCCTTCACGCGCGGATCGTCCGCGGCCGCATCCTGCAACTCGGCACGAGCCGCGTCGATCGTCCGCGCCATCGCCTCGCCGGTCGCAAGACCGCGGGCAAGATCCGTCAGCGTGGCAAGCTGGTGGGCACGCGACCCGACACCGCCCGGCGGCATCATCACCCGCGCGTCCCAGGTCAGCAGGTTGGCCGCGCAGAGCAGATCGTTGATCCGCGCGATCTCACGGGTGAAGTTCTGATAACTCATCGGCCGTGCTCCGGATCAAAATTCATGGCTCAGGCCGGCTCGGCTGCAGTGAAAGACGGTTCGAAAGCCGGCGTGCCAAAATCGGCGAGGTGGCAGGCTGCCCGATGATCCCCTCCCCGCTCAGCAAGAAGCGGGCGCTCGACTTGGCAGCGCTCGAAAACATGCGGACATCGCGTATTGAAAAGGCAGCCGCCGGGAAGATCAACCGGGCTTGGCAATTCGCCCCTGGTGGCCGCGCGGCGCGTCCGCCGGCCCGGATCGAGCTCCGGCGCGGCGTCGAGTAGCGCCATGGTGTAGGGATGGCGCGGCGCGGAAAAGAGCGCCTCCGTCGGCCCGATCTCGATCACCTTGCCGAGATACATCACCGCCACCCGGTGCGAGATGTGCCGCACCAGCCTGAGGTCATGGGCGACGAAGACGATGGTGAGTTGCAGCTCGTCCTGAAGCTGCAGAAGTAGATTCACCACCTGCGCCTGGACCGAAACGTCGAGGGCGGAGACCAACTCGTCTGCAACGAGCACGTCCGGCTCGACGGCGAGCGCGCGGGCGATGCCGATCCGCTGGCGCTGGCCACCGGAAAATTCGTGCGGATAGCGTCCCGCCGCATCCTGCGGCAGGCGCACGAGATCGAGCAGCTCAGCGATGCGGACGGGAATCTCGGCTTTTGGCCGCATCCTGTGGACGGACAGCGCCTCGCCGAGGATCTGGCGCACGGTCATTCGCGGATTGAGCGACGAATAGGGATCCTGGAAGATCATCTGGACCCGTCGGTTGAACGCCCGCCGCTCTCCGCCACGCAATTCGCCGATATCGCGGCCCTCGAAACGGACTCGGCCCTCGTTCGGTTCGAGAAGGCGGACGAGACAGCGCGCGAGGGTCGACTTGCCACAGCCGCTCTCGCCGACGATGCCAAGGGTCTCGCCGCGATGGACCGCCAGGTCGACGCCGTTAAGCGCATGAACGGCGAGCGGGAGCCGCCCGGCAATCCGCCCGACGATCGTCTGCCGCATGGCGAAGCGCTTTTCCAACGCTTCGACCGAAATCAACGGCGCTCCCGGATGGTTGGTCATGGCGCTCATACTGGCGCTCCCGCCGCAGCAACCTCGGCCTCGCGAAAGCACGCGACCATGCGGCCGAGGCCGATCCGCTCCAGCGCCGGACGCTTTGCAACGCAGTGCTCGACGGCGTAGGCGCAACGAGGATGGAAGGCGCAGCCTTGCGGGATGACCGCAAGGCTCGGCGGCGTTCCCTCGATCGAGGTCAGCATGGTCCGCTCGGCCCCGCCGCGTGGCACGGAGCCGAGAAGCCCCCGCGTATAGGGGTGATGTGGCCGGGCGAAGATCTCCGCCACGGTGCCAGATTCGACAATCCGACCGGCATACATCACCGCCATGCGGTCGCAGGTGCCAGCGACGACGCCGAGGTCATGGGTGACGAAGACGACGCTCATCGCGAATTCGTCGCGCAGATCGAGGATCAGCTTCAGGATCTGGTCCTGGATGGTGACGTCGAGGGCCGTGGTCGGCTCGTCGGCCAAAAGCAGCTTCGGATTGCTGGCGAGCGCGATGGCGATCATCACCCGTTGGCGCATGCCGCCGGAGAACTGGTGGGGATAGTCCTCGAGCCGGCGTTCGGCGGCGGGAATGCCGACGAGATCGAGAAGTTCGATCGCCCGGGCCCTGCGCTGCCGGGCGTCGAGCTGCGAGTGGGCGGCAAGGTTTTCCTCGATCTGGACGCGAACCTTGAGCACCGGGTTCAGCGCCGTCATCGGCTCCTGAAAGATCATCGCGACCTCGCCACCGCGCACGCGCCGCAGCGCTTTTTTGGGCATCGCCAGAATATCCGCGCCCTGCCAAAGCACCCGCCCGGATACCTGTGCCGGGGCATGGATGAGCCCCATGAGCGAACGCAGCGTGACGCTCTTGCCCGAGCCGCTCTCGCCGACGAGGCCCAGCACCTCGCCAGGCATGACGTCGAAGGAGACGGCGTCGACGGCTCTTACCGGCCCCTTCGGCGTCTGGAAGACCGTCGTCAGACTCTGGACGCTGAGCGCCGGCGTCTCGGCGGGCGTGGCGAGCGCGCTCATTTCTTCGTCCGCATCAGTTCGGCGAGGCCGTCGCCGAAGAGCGAGAAGCCGAGCCCGGTGACGACGATGGCGATGCCGGGGAAAACCGAGATCCACCAGGCGGTCGCCATGAAGTTCTTGCCGTCCGCGATCTGGACTCCCCACTCGGCAGCCGGCGGCTGGGCGCCAAGGCCGAGATAGCCGAGGGAGGAGCCGAGCAGGATCGCGAGCGCCATGTCGGTCATCCAGTAGACGATAGCCGGCGTGATGGCGTTGGGCAGGAGATGGCGGAAGATGATGCGCATCGGCGTGTAGCCCATCGCCCGGCCGGCATCGGCATAGTCGAGCCGCTTCTGCACCTTGACTTCGCCGGAGACGAGGCGGGCGAAGAACACCCAGTCGATGACGCCGACGGCGATGTACATGTTGGTGAGGCCGGGGCCCAGCACCGCGACGATGGCGATGACGAGAACGAGCTGCGGAAAGCTGATCACCGCGTCGACAATCCGGCCGAAGATGCTCTCGGCAAGCCCGCCCGCATAACCGACGAGAGCGCCGACGATCACGCCGACGATCAGTGGCCCGGTGGTGGCGAAGACGGCGATCTGCATGTCGATCGTGTAGGCGTGGATGACGCGCGAAAGGACGTCGCGGCCGAAGCTGTCGGTGCCGAAGGGATGGGCGAGTGAGGGCGCTGCGAGGATCGAATTGTAATCCATCGCCGCCGGATCGTAGGGCGCGAACAACGACGGGACGACGGCCAGAACGAGGCTCGCGAAGAGGACAAGGCCGCCGACGATCAACGTCGCGGGAAGGCCGGCGACCTTGAACCGCGACCGCCAGCTGCGCTGCGGAGGCGCCTCGATCGCCCTCATCGCGCCACCCGTGGGTCGAGCCAGGCTTGGACGATGTCCGTGGCAAGGAAGGTTAGCGAGACGATGATGGCCAGCGCGAATGTCAGCCCCTGCACCACGGGATAGTCGCGACCATAGATGGATTCGATCATCAGCCGCCCGGCGCCGGGAATGGCAAAGACCGTCTCGGTGATCACCGCGCCACCGAGCAGCGTGCCGATCTGCAGACCGAGCAGCGTCACCGTCGAGATCAGAGCGTTGCGCAGGACGTGGCGCATCATGATCAACCGCGAGGAGAGCCCCTTGGAGCGGGCGAAGTCGACATATTCGGCGCCGACGACGCCGATGATCGCTGAGCGCAGATTGCGCATCAGGATAGCGGATAGGCTGAGGGCCAGCGTCACCGCCGGCAGGAAAAGGTGATAGAGCTGATCGAGAAAGGTCGTGCCGAACCCGCCGACGGGAAACCAGCGCAGCTTCGCCCCGAAGACGGTGAGGAGGATAAGCCCGACATAAAAGACCGGCATCGACAGGCCGACCTGAAACGAGCCGCGAATGGCGTTGTCGCTTAAGCTGCCGCGACGGGTGGCGGCGACGAAGGCGAGCGGTACGGAGAGAGCAAGCGCGATCAACGCTGCCATTGCCGTCAGCATCAGCGTCACCGGCAACCGCTCCGCGATCAGGCTCGCCACGGAAACCTTGAGATGGATCGAATTGCCGAGATCGCCGGTCACGATGTGCTTGACGAAGAGGGCGAACTGCACGGGCCATGGCTGATCGAGACCAAGCTCAGCATTGATGCGCGTCACGTCGGCATCGCGCGCCCTGTCGCCGAGAATTGCGCTCGCCGGATCGCCGGGTAAGAGACGCACGAGGACGAAGATCACCACCAGGATGAAGGCAAGCGTCGGAATAAGCTGCAGAAGGCGGCGGGAGATGAAGCTGAGAAGGGCCAAGAAGCCGATCCGATCCGTGCTGTCAGGACGGGGCGGCGGGCGGCCGGGCCTATCAGGCTAGCCGCTCGCCATGCGGATTACTGCTTGTCCATCCAGGCCGCCCGGAAGACGTTGTTGCCAAGCGGGATCTGGAGGAAGCCGTGAACCTTGTCGCTGAGCGCCACAGGATAAGGCGTCTCGTAGAGCGGAACGATCGGGCCGGTGTCATTGTAGATCTTCTGGATCTCGGCGTATTGCTCGGCCCGCTTTTCCTGATCGATCTCCTTCTGGGACGCTTCGAACAGCTCGTCCGCCTTCTCGCTTTTCCAGCCGGAATGCACCGCGTCGATGTTCTTGGAATAGACGTAGTAGGAGGTGATCTCGTTCGGATCGGCGATGTCGTCGGTCCAGGCGCCAGCGCGCATCTGGAACACGCCGTCGCGGTACTTCTGGGTGCGCGTGGCATTGTCGACCTGCTGGAGCTCCAGCTCGACGCCGATCTGCGCCCACATCTGCTGCAGGGCCGTCGCCGTGCCAATCTCGTCCTGGCTGCCGGCGAGGATCAGGATCGACGTCGAGAAACCGTCCTCGAAGCCCGCCTCCTTCATCAGCTGCTTGGCCTTCTCCAGATCATAGGGGTAGACCGCGCCCTCGCCCACATGTAGTGGCGTCGCCGACGACATGTAGGAGGACATCGGGGTCCCGACGCCATGGGTTACGATCTGGATGATCGCCTGCTTGTTGGCGGCGTAGTTCAGCGCCTGGCGAACCTTCTCGTTCGACAGCGGATTGTCCTTGCCGTCGACCTGCGGGCGCACATTCATGATGACGTCGGCGATGCGCGTCGAGGGGAAGAGCTCCATGTCGATCCCCTCCGCCTGCTTCAGCTCGGCGACGCGGGCATAAGGGATCAGTTCGGCGCCGTCGATCTCCCCGGACTGGAGCTTCAGGATGCGGGTGGCGTCGTCCGGCAGAAGGTTGAACTCGATGCCATCCAGATAGGGCAGCGGCTTGCCGTCCTCGCCCTTGCCCCAATAGTGCTCGTTCTTCACAAGTTCCATGGTCGAGCCCCGCTGCCAAGACTTCAGGACGAAGGGGCCTGAGCCGACGGGATGCTCGGCGAAGGCCTTGGCCTTCTCGGCATCGGTGGAGCCCTCGGACGCCTCGAACGGCTTCTTCGGCATGATCGCGGAATTGAACACCGTGAGTGCCGGCAGGATCGCCGGGTCGGTGTGCTTCAGCTTGATCGTGATGCCGTCGTCACTCTTGGCGACCACGTCGTCGACCGAGACGAGCAGGAAGTTCCAGATACCGTTCTCCGGATTGGCCGCGCGCTTCAGCGACCAGATGACGTCGTCCTGGGTGATCGGCGTGCCATCGGAGAACATCGCGCCCTGGCGCAGGGTCAGATCGACGGAAAGGCCATCGTCGGCGATCTTCCAGTCGGTCGCGAGGCCCGGCTTCAGGCCCTTGCCGTCGTCCGTCGGCAGGATCAGCGTGTCGTACAGGTTGGACAGGATCCAGATGTCGACATTGGCGTCGTTCAGCACCGGATCGAGGAACAGGCTGTCGGCATAGCGGCCGTAATGCAGGACACCGCCCCGCTCGATGGAAAAGGCGGCCGAACCGGAGCCGAAGATGAGTGCGGCGGAGAGTGCGGCAGTGACGGCGTTCTTCATGACGATGTCCCTATGGCAAACCGTTCTATCGATGTATAACGATAGGCATGGTGCCGGGACGCTGTCAATTCGGTAGGCGTGGCTTAAATTTCAGCATATTATCAGTTTTCCGCTCAAAGTCGCGCCATTGACGGGGCTTGTTGACCGTTGGTCATCGTGCTAGCCGAATAGGACAGTTGGAGCATGCCCCGATGGATTTCCGCATCGACCGCGCCCTGCCCGTACCGATCCGAACGCAGATCAAAGGGCTCATCGAATACGGCATTGCCTGTGGGGAACTTCAGGCTGGAGAGGCGCTGCCGTCCGTACGTGATCTCGCGGAACGGATCGGCGTCGCGCCGATGACCGTCAGCCAGGTCTATGGCGAACTCAAATCCGCAGCTTTGATCGAGACCCGCCCCGGCTCCGGCACCTTCGTCGCCGAGAGCGGCCAGTCGCGCATGGCGGCGCGTCCCGAGGCGATCCGGCTGCGCCGGCAGATCGATGCGCTGATCGACGAGGGCCTGGCAATGGGGGTGCGCGCCAGCGATCTCTCGGCGCTCGTCAATGCCCGCTTGTTCTACCGCACCAGCGTAGGCCGGCGCATCCAGGTGCTGATGGTCGGCCTGTTTGCGGAAGCAACGACGAGCTATGCCCGCTTCATCGCCGCCCGCCTCGGCGAAGGCGTGACGGTCGAGCCGCTCACCATCGCCGCGATCCAGCGCAAGCCGGACGCCCGCGCCAGAGCGGCTTCCGCCGATCTGGTCGTCACGTTCCTTACCCGACAAAGAGAAGTCGCGGCGCTATTGCCGAACACCAAGGTCGTCTCCGTCAGCTTCATCCCGTCGGAGGAGACGCGGCGCGCGCTCGCCTCCCTCGACCCGCGCACCAATCTCGCCGTCGTCTCGCGCTTTCCCGACTTCCTGCCGATCATGAAGGCCGGCGTCCAGCGCTTCGCCCCGCATGTCTCGCAGATGGTGGCAACGACAATCGACGAGCCAGACCTCGCAGACGTCCTCGAGCGCTCGAGCGTCGTGGTCTACGCCACCGGTGCCGAGACGGTCCTGACGATCATCGAGCCGGAAACGCCGGCCATCGAATACCGGCACACGCCCGACCCCGCCGATATCGAACGTATCATCCTGCCATGGACCCGCGCGGGCGACGAAGGCGGCGCGCCGCAGCAAAGGGAAGCATCATGAAAATTGCCGAGATAAACTGGCTGCAGATCGAGAACTATCTGAAGACCGACGACCGCGCGATCCTGCCGCTCGGCTCCACCGAGCAGCATGCGGGGCTCTCGCTCTCGGTGGATTCGATCCTTTCCGAGCGGGTCGCGCTTGAGGCGGCAGCCCCCCTCGGCGTGCCGGTCTTCCCGGTGCTCGCCTATGGCGTCACGCCCTATTTCCTTAGCTATCCCGGCTCGATCTCCATCCGCATCGAGACCTATGTCCGGATCGTCCGGGACATCCTCGACAGCCTGAAGCGGCAGGGCTTCCGGCGCATCCTCATCGTCAACGGCCATGGCGGCAACCAGCCGGCGGGAAGCCTCGCCATCGAGTGGATGGCCGATAATCCCGACACCGCAGTCAAGTTCCACAACTGGTGGAACGCACCGAAGGCCTTCGCCAAGGTTCAGGAGATCGATCCGATCGCCTCCCACGCATCCTGGATGGAGAACTTTCCCTGGACGCGGCTCGCCAGCGTCGAGCAGCCGACCCAGCAAAAGCCGATGGTCGATTTCGACCGCATGCGAGTGATGGACCCGGACAAGGTCCGCGAGCTTCTCGGCGACGGCAATTTCGGCGGCCACTACGAAAAGCCCGACGCCGACATGCTGGCACTGTGGGAGGTGGCCGTCGCCGAGACCCGCGCGCTGATCGAAGGGCCCTGGGCTTGAGCACTGGAGGAGAGCCGTCCGGGCCGATCCTCATCTGGGGCGCCGGAGCCATCGGCGGGACGCTCGGCGCCGCCTTCCTGCGCGCCGGCCACGAGGTGGTCTTCGTCGATGCAGCGGACGACCACGTGAGAGCGATCGAGGCGAGCGGCCTGTCGATCACCGGCTCGCTGATCGAAGACACCGTGCGCGCGCGGGCCTTTCTGCCGGCCGATCTTTCCGGCCGTTTCGACACGATCTTTCTCTGCGTGAAGGCCCATCACACAGAGGCCGCAGCGCATGAAGTCGCCTTCCATCTCGCCGAAGGCGGCTGTATCGTCTCCGCGCAGAACGGGCTCAACGAATATGTCATCGCAAAGGTCGTCGGAGACGAAGCCGTCGTCGGTTGCTTCGTCAATTTTGGTGCCGACTATCTCGAGCCGGGCCTCGTCCATTACAGCGGCAAGGGTGCAGTGGTGATCGGCGAACTCTCCGGCGAGAAGACGGCGCGCGTCGAGCGGCTCTTTGGCCTTCTGCATGAATTCGCCGACCACGCGATCCTGACGGAGAATATTCTCGGCTTCCTCTGGAGCAAGCTCGTCTATGGCGCGCTGCTCTTCGCCACCGCGCTGACCAACGATTCCATCGCCGACGTCCTCGCCGATCCCGCCCACCGCCCGGCCCTGACGGCGCTTGGTCGCGAAGTCGGGGCCGTGGCGGGCGCTTTAGGCATCCGGCTCGAGCCCTTCGACGGCTTCGACCCTCTCGCCTTCCTGCCCAACGCCCCTGCCGAGCGGACGGCGAAATCCTTCGACGACATGGTGGCGCACAACCGCCGCTCGCTGAAATCCCACAGCGGCATCTGGCGCGATCTCGCCGTCAGAAAGCGCAAGACAGAAGTCGACGCGCAGCTCGGTCCGATCGTCGATCATGGCGCGCAAACCGGTGTCGCGACGCCGCTGACGACGCAGCTAATCGCCATGATCCAGGAGATCGAGGACGGCACCCGTCCCCTCTCGGACAGCAATCTCGTGGAACTCGCGCAGTCGATGCCGGCGTCCGAAAAGGCAAAGGCGATATGACCGGGTCCTTCGAGGGCCGCACTGCCCTCGTCACTGGCGCAGCCCACGGCTTCGGCCGGGCGATCGCGCTTGCCTTCGCCGCCCGCGGCGCCCGTGTCGTAGCCTGCGACATCCTCGGCGATGGCGTCGCAGAAACGGCAGAGATGGCCGGTGCCTCCTGTGAGGCGCTCTGCCTCGACATCACCGACCATGGCGGCGTGGGCCAGGCGCTCGCCGACCTCATGACGCGCCATGGCGGCGTCGATATCCTCGTCAACTGCGCCGGCGGCGTCCTCGGGCAGGTCGGCCGACCGATCGAGGAGATCTCGCCGGCGGACTGGACCGCGATCGTTGCGGTCAATCTGTCGGGCGCCTTCTACCTCTCCCAGGCCGTGGCACCGGGAATGAAGGCGAATGGCTGGGGCCGGATCGTCAACATCTCGTCCGGCGCGGGCCTCGGTATCTCGCTCACAGGCATTCAGGCCTATGCCAGCGCCAAGGCCGGGCAGATCGGCCTGACCCGCCAGCTCGCCCACGAGCTGGGCGCCTTCGGGATCACGGTGAACAATGTCGCGCCGGGCTTCGTGCGCTCCAATCCGACTACCGAGAGACAATGGCAGGCGATGGGCAAGGACGGGCAGAAGAAGCTCGTCGAAAGCATCGCCCTGAAGCGCCTCGGCAGCCCAGACGACATCGCCAACGCCGTCCTGTTCTTCGCTTCGGAGGAAGCCGGCTGGATCTCCGGCCAGGTGCTCAGCGTGGACGGCGGCAAATGAGCGGGAGCGCGGAGACCGCCGACGTCGAGGCCTATCTTGCCGCCCGCATGGAAACCGCAATCGAAGAACTGCGAGCCTTTTGTCGCATCGCCAGCGTTTCCACCGATCCGTCCTGCAAGGCCGACATTGCGGAAGCCGCAGCTTTCGTCTCCGAGCGCCTCTCTCTTGCCGGCTTTCCGAGCGTCGAGATCGTCGAGACCGGTGGCCATCCGGCCGTCGTCGCCGAATGGTGCGAGAAACCGGGCGCACCGACGATCCTTGTCTACGGCCATTACGACGTGCAGCCCCCTGATCCGCTCGAGAAGTGGCTCACACCGCCCTTCGAGCCGTCGATCCGCGGGGGTCGCCTTTACGCCCGCGGCGTCTCCGACGACAAGGGACCGCTGCTCATCCCGATCCTCGTTGCCGAAGCCTTCGCCAGAACCCGCGGCAGCCTGCCGCTGAACGTCAAGGTGTTCGTCGAGGGCGAGGAGGAAAGCGGCAGCCCGCATCTCGCCCCAACGGTCGAGCGGCTGCGCCAGCGCTTGGCGGCCGACCTCGTCGTGTCGGCAGACGGGGCGATGTGGCGATCGGATCTCCCCTCCGTCACCGTCGCGAGCCGCGGGCTCGTGGCGCTCGACGTGACGGTCACGGGAGCCGCCAAGGACCTTCATTCCGGCCGGCACGGTGGCAGCGCGCCGAACCCGGTCCGCACGCTGGTCGCCATGCTTGCGACACTGCATGACGAGGCAGGCCTCGTCGTCGTTCCAGGCTTCGACGACGGCGTGGATCTGCCCGATCCGGCGATCCGGGAGGCGATGGGCGCTTCGAATTTCGACGTAACGGGTTATTTCCGGGACATCGGCGCCGAACTTCCCGATCCCCTACCCTCCCCCGAAGAACTGCTCGAGCGACAATGGCTCGTCCCGACGCTGGAGTTCAACGGGATTGCGGGCGGCTATTCCGGTCCGGGCACCAAGACGGTGATCCCGGCCTCGACGACCGTCAAGATCACCTGCCGCCTTGTGGCCGGCCAGGATCCGCAGGCCGCCCTTAGCGCCATCGAGGCTCACCTGCGCTGCATGCTTCCGTCGGGCTACCGGATGTCGATCGAACGCCATGGCCCAGGCAGCGCGGCCTTCGCCCTAGACAAGGACGATCCCGGCCTTGCCGTGACAGAGGACGTCGTCGAAGGAATCTTCGGCCAGCGCCCGCTTCGCGTCGCCATGGGCGCGACCATTCCCATCGGCGCGGTATTCAAGGACGCACTCGGCGCCCCGGTCGTGTTCTTTTCCTTCTCGACGGCGGACGAGGACTACCACGCTCCGAACGAGTTCTTCCGGCTCGCAAATTTCGAGAAGGGCATGGTCGCCTGGGCTCGGCTGCTCCTTCGCCTGTCCGGCGAGCTGACGCCTCGAAATCCGAAGGCCCCGCCATCTCCGTGACGTCATCGAGCGCCGGACCGGTGACCGCCCGTCAGCCATTTCAAGGTCGCGACGCGCTTGGAATCGGCGAAAAGGGTGTTCATCTGATACGATGAGGCGTCTCACGACATGTCGCTTCATTTTTCGTTCGGGCCGAGCGCCGCCTCATTGTAGTCCACCGTTTCGGCTCTTACGCATCTAGACGACATCACGTACGTCGCTCGGTTGGTCGCGATGCCACTTCTTTACAACAATCGACCACCACTCGTCACTTCTGACCCGAGTTGCGACTGCATGCCGGTCGCGTCGAATGTCCGCTTCCAATGCGCATGTGCCGACAGCCGGCCGTCCGCTTTCAGCCCAAACTCCCCGCCGGATCCTGATCGCCTGGACGCGCTCAACCTAGCTTCTACGGCTTGATCTTGAGCCTGCGATCACCGCTCCGGTGCGACCGCCGCATCAAGCGGAGGTCACCCGCCAGATGACGTCACCCACATCGTCGGCCATCAAGAGCGATCGGCCGTCCGGGCCGATCGCCACGCCGACGGGACGCCCATAGGCAAGTTTCTCGTCCTTTGACAGGAAGCCGGCGAGAATGTCGCGAGGCGGTCCGTTCGGCGCGCCATTCTCGAAGGGGACGAAGATCAGCTTGTAGCCGCTGAGCGTCGCGCGATTCCACGATCCGTGCTGGCCGACCACCATGCCCTTGCCGAATCCCGGCAAGGTGCCTTCCGGCATCCAGCAGAGGCCGAGCGATGCGGTGTGGCCGCCGAGGGCATAATCTGGCTGGATGGCACGGGCGACGAGGTCTGGCGCCTGCGGGACACGATCGTCCACGGTCCTGCCCCAGTAACAATAGGGCCAGCCGTAGAACCCACCCTCTTCGACCGACGTCAGGTAGTCGGGCGGCGTTTCGTCGCCGAGCCCGTCGCGCTCGTTGACGACGGTCCAGAGCTTTCCGGTAACCGGCTCGAAGGCCATGCCGACAGGGTTTCGCAGCCCGGAGGCGAATATCCGCGCCTCTCCGGTGGCAACGTCCATTTCCCAGATCGCCGCGCGGCCCTCTTCCGCCTCCATGCCGTTGTCACCGATGTTGGACAGCGATCCGACACCGGCGTAGATCTTCGCTCGATCCGGCGAGACGATCAGGCTGCGGGTCCAGTGCCCGTGCGGCTTGAAGTCGACAAGCGTTTCACCACCGCCCGTCAGGCTCGTGTCGCCTGGCTGGTAGTCGAAACGCCGAATGCCGTCGGTATTGCCTAGATAGAACTTGTCATCGACCAGCGCCATGCCGAAGGGTTGGTTCTGGTTTTCTACGAAGACCTCGCGGTGCTCGGCGACACCGTCTCCATCCGCATCACGCCAGAGCGTCACACGATTGGCGCTCTCGCCGATTGCCTTGACGCGGCGCATCGTAGCCTGCTGGGCGTGGTCCATGAGGGTGCGCGGCGTCTCTGGCTGTTCCTTCGATTCCGCCACGAGGACATCGCCGTTCGGCAGGACCTCGACCCAGCGAGGATGATCGAGGTTCGACGCAAAGGCATTGACCTTGAGCCCCGAGGCGCAGGTGGGCAGGCGCCCCTCCTTCCAGCCCTCAGCGGCGGGAAGTTTCAGGGTCATGATCCCCTGTTTGCGCGCCTCCGGAATCTGCGGTGTCTGCCCGACCGCTTGATGCGACGGCGAACCATAGCGCCTGACGAGCGCGACAGCGCCACCCACGATTTCAGTCGCCTTCGCGACAATCTCCATAGCCGACCGCCTTATCCTGAGGAGCGTGTAGAATGAGCACCGACACCTGCCCTACCGAGTGTCGCGGAGCAAGTGTTGGTCCAGAGTGGCGTATCTGCCCCGATCTCCAATCCGGATCCTCGCTCATGGCCGAACGGGTATGTAACGCGATCTGGATTGACGGGCAGACAGAGGCGACGGGCGAGCAAAGTCTACTAAACACCGGACAGAGGTCTCGGTGCCAGAGTGGGCGCATCTTCATTATCTGTTCGGTGCGCGACGCTGGCTTTTCCGAAAGGCCCTAACCGAAAAGCATACAGGAGCGCCCGGCTTGAAACTCCAGTACAGACTGCATAACATACCTGACGCGACGTCCCCTAACGCATTCAATTGTTTGCACTTTCACAGAGTGGTATCGCGTCCCTCCGGGCCTACCACTTTTCGTGCAAGGCACTGCAAACGTTACATATTAGTGCCAATCCGGATTGGAAACGGGCTGAGCGGCATAACATTGTGCATGAGGTGCCCCCCGATCGGCTGCCCGGGGCAACTGATCATCTCCGAGATCGGGATTGCCTACTGCAAGACATCGACCGTCCGGAACATTGCGCCTTCGAAAGACCGCGTCTTTCAGGCAATTCGCGACATCTTCGCGCCGGCACTCGTCGCCGCAACCTCGTCCGACACGACGATCCTCGATCAGTCACCCTCAGCCACCGATGATCGCAAGTCGTTGCATCGAAGATCAGGGGCATCAGGCTCCGTTCCAAGCCGGAGCGCATCGCTGGCGGCGGACCGGCTGTCAAAGCACCAATGCGATGGTTTTCCTGGTTCCAGGTTGAATCCAACATTGCCCCTACCCGGCCGCACTGCCGAGCGGATAGTGGCACGCAACACTGCGGCCGGAACCGGCAGGCAGAAGTTCGGGTCGCTCGGCGTGGCAGCGCTCCTTTGCGAAGGGACAGCGTGTCGAGAATTTGCAGCCCTTTGGCGGGTTTAGCGGGCTCGGGATCTCGCCCTCGAGGATGATGCGGCTGCGCCGCCCGCGGTTGCGCGCCTGGGGCACGGCCGACAACAGCGCCTCGGTGTAGGGATGGCGTGGCCGCGCATAGAGGTCTTCGGTCTCGCCGATCTCGACCAGCGCGCCGAGATACATCACCGCCACCCGTGTCGAGACCTGCCGGACCACCGCCAGATCATGGGCGATGAAGACGTAGGTGAGGTTGAGTCTTTCACGAAGCTCCGAAAAGAGGTTGACGATCTGCGCCTGGACCGAGACGTCCAGCGCCGAGACCGGTTCGTCGGCGACGATCAGCTCGGGCTCGACGGCGAGAGCGCGGGCGATGCCGATGCGCTGGCGCTGGCCGCCGGAAAATTCATGCGGATAGCGGTCGAGATATTCGGCTCTCAGACCGACGATGTCCATCAGCTCGCGCAGCCAGTCCTCGACCGCCCTGCCCTTGCGAATGCCGTGGACGCGCACGGCGTCGCCCACGAGATCGCGGACGCGCCGGCGTGGATTGAGCGAGGCGGAGGGATCCTGGAAAATCATCTGCATGCGCCGGCGGACGGGCAGCAGTCCGCGCTCGCCGGTCCGGGTGATATCCTCGCCGTCGAAGACGAGGGAGCCCGAGGTCGAATCACAGAGCCGCGTCATGCAGCGGCCGAGCGTCGACTTGCCGGAGCCGGATTCGCCGACGAGCCCCAGCGTCTCGCCGCGATAAACGTCGAGCGTGACGTCTTCCACCGCGTGGACCGTGCGACCGGAGCCGGGACGCATGGTCTTGCCGACGGTAAAATGCTTGGTGAGGTCGCGCGCCGAAATCAGGGGCGACACGGCGGTGTTGGCAGCGTCGATCATGCGGCCACCGCCTCGCCGAGGACGGAGGCGCGCAGTTCTTCCCGCTCTTTCGCATCGAGAACGCAAAGAACGGTGTGGTCGCCCTCGCGGCGCTGAGGCGGGCGCTCGGCGCAGGCCGCGCGAGCAAATCGGCAGCGCGGCGCGAACGCACAGCCCGGGGGGATCGCCTCCGGCGACGGCGGCATGCCGGGGATCGAGGGCAGCCGCGGCAGTCTCGGCCCGTCGATCGGCGGTATCGAGGCCATCAGCCCCCAGCTGTAGGGATGCATCGGGCGCTCGAAGATTGCCTCGGCGGCCCCCTTTTCGACGATCCGCCCGGCATACATCACATGCACACGGTCGGCGACTTCGGCGACCACGCCCATGTCGTGGGTGATCAGGATGATCGCCGAGCCGAAATCGTCGCGCAGCCTGAGGAGAAGATCGAGCACCTGCGCCTGCACCGTGACGTCGAGCGCCGTGGTCGGTTCGTCGGCGACGAGGAGCTTCGGGTTGCAGGAGAGCGCCATCGCGATGACCGCGCGCTGGCGCATGCCGCCGGAGAGCTGATGCGGATAGCGGTCCTTCGCCTCGTCCGGGTTGGGCAGGCCGACCGCCGCGAGGAGTTCGACGGCGCGCTTCAGGGCTGCCGACTTCGAGACGTTCTCGTGGGCGCGGATCTGCTCGGCGATCTGCCAGCCGATCGTATAGACCGGCGTCAGCGCGGTCATCGGATCCTGCGAAATCAGGCCGATCTCCTTGCCGCGCAGCCGGCGCAGCTCGCGGTCGGGCATTTCGAGGAGATGCCTGCCGCGAAACGACACCGCCCCGTCGACGAAGGTCGTCTTCGGATCGTTGAGCCCGAGCAGCGACATCAGCGTCACCGACTTGCCCGAACCGGATTCGCCGACGATCGACAGGATCTCCCCCTCCGCGACCTTGAAGGACACGTCATCGATCGCCTTCACCCGGCCGCGATCGGTGGAGAAGGAGACGGAGAGCCCCTGGACATCCAGCAAGGGTGCATTCACGGAACTGGTTTCCTGCATCAGTTTCCCCTTACCCGCGGATCGATGACGACGTAGAGGATATCGACGAGCGCATTGGTGACGACGACGAAGAACGAGGCATACATCACCGTCGCAAGGATCATCGGCAGGTCGAGATTGAGCATGGCCTGATAGGTCAGGCGGCCGACGCCGTTAAGGCCGAAGACGACTTCGGTGAGGAGCGCAGCGCCGCCGACGAGCACGCCGAAATCCATGCCGAACATCGTCACGAAGGGGATCAGCGACATGCGAAGCGCGTGGCGGATCATCACCCGGGACGGCGAAAGGCCCTTGGCCCGAGCCGTGCGGATGTAGTCCTCCTGATAGGTCTCGACGAGATTGGCCCGAAGCACGCGCCCATAGATGCCGATGTAAAGGGCGGCCAGGGTGAACCAGGGGATCACCAGCGTCTTAAACCACAGCCATGGTCCGTCGAAGAACGGCTTGTAGCCGAGCCCCGGCACCCAGGAGAACAGGAACGTGTCGTGAAACCGGCTCTGGGAGACGAGGTTCAAGAGCTCGCCGAGCCAGAAGACCGGCATGGAGACACCGATCAGCGCGAGGATCATCAGTCCCTTGTCGATGATGGTGTCTCTGGTCATCGCCGCCAACACGCCGACGGCGATCGACCCGACGACCCACAGGACCGCCGCCCCGAAAACCAGCGAGAGTGTGATCGGCGCTGCCCGCATCACCTGCGGCACGACTTCAAGTCCACGATTGACGAAGGAGGTGAGATCGCGGGAGACGAAGAGCTTCTCCATCATGATCGCATATTGCACCGGCAGCGGCCGGTCGAAGCCGAAGTCCTTGCGGATCGCCTCGACGGTTTCCTGGGCCGCATTGCGCCCGGCGATGCGCGCAGCAGGGTCAGAGCCGGGGGTTGCGAAAAAGATCAGAAAGACCAGCGCCGAAATGCCGAACAGGACGAACAGCATCTGAGCCAGACGTTGAAGGATTGCGAAAACCATCGGGATTCCCTTCAGCGAAGCTTGGTGCGCGGATCGACCGCGTCGCGTACGCTGTCACCGAGAACGTTGAGGGCGAGCACGGTGAGGACGATCGCAATGCCGGGGGCCAGCGCCACCATCGGCCGCGTGTAGAGCAACCCCTGCCCGTCCTGGATGATGGTGCCCCAGCTCGCATCGGGCGGCTGCACACCGATCGACAGGAAGGACAGTGCCGATTCCGTGACGATGTTCAGCGCCATCATGATCGGGATGTAGACGATCAGCGTCGTCGTCACATTGGGCAGGATGTCCTTGAGAAGGATTCGCCAGCGCGGAATGCCGAGCCCCTTCGCCGCGAGCACGAACTCGCTGTGGCGCAGCGACAGGACGCGCCCGCGGACCGGCCTTGCGATATAGGGAACGTAGATGATGCCGATGATCACGATCGGCAGGATCAGGCTGCCGGAGCCGATGCGGAACGGCCCGATCCAGAACTCGGTCGTCAGAAGGACGATCGAGAGGGAAATGGCGAGGAGATAGACCGGAAAGGCCCAAAGGACTTCCAGGATCCGCGACAGGACCATGTCGACCCAGCCGCCGAAGAAGCCGGCAATGGTGCCGATCGCGGCCGCAAGAACGAGGCAGATCAGCGTCGCGGCGGTGGCGATCAGCAGCGAGTTGCGACCCCCATAGAGAAGCCTTGCGGCGACGTCGCGGCCCTGATTGTCCGCGCCCAGCATGTATTGCCAATGCCATGTCGGGCCGATCGGAGTGGTGCCGAGACCGAGGCCGGTGGTCGACGCCTCCATGATCTTCCGGGTCTGGCCGTCGATGACGATGCTGCCGCTCAAGGTGGAGCGGAAGGGATCGGTCCTGGCGAGGTCATTGGCGTAGATCGGCGCTGCCAGACATGCGGCGACGATCAGAACGAGAACGACGAAGGCGCCGATCGCGGCCTTGTCGCGGCGAAGGATGCGCCAGGCGCGGCGCCACGGGCTCTGGCTTGGCCTTGCCGGAATGGCCGCGGCATCGCCGCCGGTCTCCGTCATCTGACGCGGTGCTGCTGCGTCTGACATTTCGCATTCCTGTCATCAAGGCGCCGGGCGCGGAAAGAAGCCACCGGGAGCGCTGGAAGCCCCCCGGCAGCGTCGATGAGGAAGGTCTCGTCACTGCACCCAGGACTGGTCGATGACCCAGCGGAACTGGTTGGAGAAGATGAAGTTGCCGACGCGCTTCGAGACGAAGTCGACATTCTTGGGCGTGAACAGCGGTGCCACCGGCGCCTGTTCCATGAATGCCTTGTCGAGCTTCGCCCACATCTTGTTGGCGGCCTCTGGATCGGTCACCGCCGTCTGCATGGCTTCCGCCATCCGTTTGTCCAGATCCTTGTTGCAGTAGCCGGCGATGTTGATTGAAGAGTCGCTGCCGGGGGTGAAGGACGCGCAGGACAGGAGCACGTTGAGGAAGTTCGAGGCCTGCGGATAGTCCATGAACCACTGCGACACCGAGATCTGCACCTTGTTGTCGGTGTTCTGGATGTAGGTGAACTGGATATTCGGCGAGATCGCCTGCATCGTCGCGTCATAGCCGAGCTCGGACAGAACGCTCTGGAGGTAGGTGCCGACGGCGCGCGAGGTCGCCGTGTCTTCGGCGACGACCGTCACCTTCTGGCCAGCCGTGCCGGATTCCTCGACGAGTTGTTTGGCCTTTTCCATGTCGGGCGCCGACCACGCCGTGCCGGGATCCTTGGTGTAAAGGCAGCTGTCCTCGTGGCCGGGGAAATCCGGCGGCAGGATCTGACAGGTCGGCTGCGCCAGCACCGGGCCGCCATAGATGTTGACGAGAGCGTTGCGGTCGATGGCGAAATTCACCGCCTGACGGACCTTCAGATTGTCGAAGGGCGCGAGGTTGGTGTTCATCGGCGCGTACCAGAAGGCGGCCAGCGGATTGACGTGAACCTGATCGGCATACTGGGTGCCGAGCTCGTTGAGGCGATCGGCCGGCGGGGGATCGAACATCCAGTCGATCTGGCCGTTCTGGATGGCGTTGATCGCCGATTCTTCCTTCATGCCGAAGCGATAGACGATCTCGTCGGGGAACCCCTGCGGCTGGGCTGCGACGCTCCATTCCTTGAAATGCGGATTGCGCTTGAGCACCATCTTGTCGTTGGGATCGTAGCTCTCGATCACATACGCGCCGGTACCGGGAATGTAGGAGGTTCCCGAATCCTTCGCTTCCGTCTTGGCCGGCAGGATCGAGGCATGCGGAACGGCGATCTTGTCGAAGAATTCCGAATCCGGCTGCATCAGGTGGAAGGTGATCGTGCCCGCCGCGTCGTCGGCGACGACCCCGCCTTCGAGCGTGCATGTCTCGGCATCGGCCAGGCATTTGTCGGCGCCGACGATGTTGTTGTAGAAGCTGCCGGACGTCGGACCGTGGATCTTGAAGATTCGCTGGAACGAGGCGACCACGTCTTCCGGCGTCACGTCGGAGCCGTCTGCGAACTTGATGCCCTTGCGCAGCTTGAAGACGTAGGTCTTGCCGCCGTCCTCAGGCTCCGGAATGGCCTCGGCAAGGTCAGGCACGATCTCGAAGCCTTCCGAGCGCGAGGCCTGCTTGAACTTGACGAGACCGTCATAGGTCATCTGGAAGATCTGCCAGAACTCGGCGGTGTAGTTGACCTGCGGATCGATCGTCCCGGCGGCCGACACGGCCGAGAGGATCATCGTCCCGCCGCTGTGTTCCTCCAGCAGCGCCTTGCGGTCCTGGGCCTGGGCGCCGCCTGCGAGCGCGGCCTGGGCGAAAAGCCCGGCGGCGAACAGGGTCGTCGTGATTTTCAGTCGATGAAGCGTTCTGCTCATTCTTGCCGTTCCTGTCGATGGAGGTTGCGAGTGGTGAGCGCCGCGGCGGGGAAGCCCGCCGCAGCTTTCTGGCTGCTGCGGGTTCAAGCGGCCTTCTCGTCGAGAAATGCCGTAACGGCCGCCATGCATGCGGGGCGTTCCTCGACATGCGGCATGTGGGAAGAGGCGCCGAAGATCGTCCAGCGCACGTCCGGGATCTCTTCGAGGAATGGCGTGACGCAGGCCTGCGTCGCCTCGTCGTGACGTCCGGAGACGAGATAGACCGGCACGTCGATCGTGCCGAGCCGGCCCTCGATCGACCACTCCTTCATCGTGCCGACGACGTGAAACTCGTTCGGCCCGTTCATGGTGTAATAGACGGTCGGGTCCGCCTCGATCGCATCGAAGGTTCGCTGCACCTCCGCCGGCATCGGCACGATCCGGCAGACATGGTTCTGGTTGAAGACGTCGGTCGCGGCCTTGTATTCGGCGCTGTCCGTGGTCCCGGCCTCCTCATGCTTCAGGAGCGTCTCGTGGACCCCGCCCGGCAGCGCCCGGCGCAGCCGGTTCGCCTCTGCGACCCAGGTCTTCAGCGAGGCCGGCGAATTGGCGATGACGAGCGCTTTCAGGCCCGCCGGACGATCGACGGCAAATTCCGACCCCAGCATGCCGCCCCAGGACTGGCCGAGCACGCAATAGGCGTCGCGGATGCCGAGATGGTCGATGAGATTGTGGAGTTCCGCCTTGAAGAACTCGACGGTCCAGAAGTCGCCGCCCTTGTCCGGCAGATGGGTCGAGCGGCCGTTGCCGACCTGATCGTAATGCACGACCGCGCGGCCGCTCTCGGCGACGTCCTTGTAGGAATCGACATAGTCATGGGTGCAACCGGGCCCGCCATGCACGACGATCAGCGGCGGCTTGCCGGATTTCAGGTCGCCGGTGATGCGATACCAGGTCTGGTAGTCGCCATAGGGCGCGAAGCCTTCCGTTGCTGACACTTTTTGCGTCTCCTTTTCCAACTCACGCCTCGCGTTTGGCGTGTTGTTCGTCGGCACAGATCGTCTCGGCTGCCTCTTCGATCGTCATGCGCCAGGTCATCGCGATGGTGCGCAGCGTCTTCATGGCGGCCGCCTCGTCGCGCTCGCCCTGCCCCATCAGCTTGAGCACCGCGCGCACGACCGCTGGCCTCTGCCTCAGCCGATCCTCGAGATGTCGAATGTCGTCGCTCTTGGCGCGGACGATCCGGTGGCTGTGGGCCGCGATCAAAAGCGCGCTGTAGACGCCGGTCGATCCGATCGGCTTCAGAAGATGCGCGGTCGAGCCTTGCGACAGGGCCCATTCGATGCGGCCCGGAGCCTCCGAGCCGACGAGTGCGATCATCGGCATCGGAGCAAGGCCCGCGGACCAGGGAAACTGCCCGTCGTGGCCATCGTCGGCGTCGAAGAACACGACGTCGGCGCGCGCATCGGCTTCATCGAGCTGCGGCCAGACAGTGCGGGCCTCGACATGCAGCATCGCGAGCTGGCGGATCAGCGCATCCACGGAAGGATGCGGCCGGTGCAGGATGATCGCCTGCCAGCCGGCAGGTTCGAGACGCTTGAAGCCGGTCATTTCACCACCCTCAGTTTCCGGGCCTGTGACGCTTCGATCGGCAGGTCGGCCGGATGCGGCGTCAGGGCGGCCCGAGCGGCCAGCCCGGCAAGATAGGGATCGGCCGCGACCGGCCCCGAGCTTTGCTCAAGAACGTGAAAACACCCGTCCGCCCCGGCCCGGGCGAGATGAGGCGTCAGGTCGGCATGGTGGTTCCGCGGATCGACGCGAAGATCGCCGAGCGGCGTCGCAAAGCGACGGGCGGTGACGATCTCTCTAACCGCCGCCGGATCGTCGCTGCCCGCCTCCGCCATGGCCGTTCCCAGCACGAGAACAGCCGAATAGGCGGCGGCGAAACAGGAGGAAATCGCATGTCCCTCGCCCAGCCTCTCGGTCATGCGGGCCTTGAAGGCGCGATTGTCGGCCGTATCCAGTTCATGAAGATAGGTCGAGACGGTGATGTGCCCGGCTGCGGCCGCGCCGACGGCCGAAAGGTCGAAGTCGGTCATGTTGCAGGACACGACGGGACAGTTCTCGGGCCGGAACGCATCGTCCTCAAGACCAAGTGAATGATAGGCCCGGATGAAGGCATGGAGGCTCTCCCCGACCAGATTGGACAGGATGAAATCGGGCTTCTTCTGGCGGATTTCGGCGATCAGATGGTCGCAATCGATATGGCCGAGGGGCAGATAGCGGTCTGCCGAGAGCGCCCCGCCCCTCGCCTCGACCAGCTCGCGGGCAATCCGGGCAATCTCCCACCCCCAGATGTAGTTCGAACCAACGACGAACGGCCGGACACCCTGACGCGGCAAGAGATAATCGAAAAGCGGCAGCAGATGCTGGTTCGGACACGCCCCGAAATACAGGGCGTGCTGGCTGGATTCGTAACCCTCATAGGGAAACGCGTACCAGAGCAGCGCGTCGTGGCGCTCCACCACCGGGACGATTTCCTTGCGCGCCGACGAGGTCAGCGCACCGACGACATGGCGCGATCCATCGCGGATCGCACCCTCCGCCAGTTCGGCATAGCGCCGATCCTCACCGCGGGGATCGGCAATGACGGGACGCAACCGCAGGGAAAGCGTCGGGGAAGCGTTGATCTCGGCAATCCCGGCCAGAGCCCCCGCCACCGCTTCCCGCCCCAGACCCGCATAGGGCCCGGCTGCGGAAAACAGCACGCTGACGGGATAGGCCGGGATATTCGAGGACATGCGCCGCAGATTCCCTGTCAAAAACAAAAAAAGCCCCGCTACGTCCGAAGGACGTGGAACGGGGCGCACTTGCCGCTTGGCCTTTTCGGCCGTCATCTGCCATCACATTAAGCAGGGTATAAAATCTAGTCAACGATGATTATGCGAGCGTTTGCGAAAACGGCCTCGCGCCGCTGCTGCTCTCCGCGCTCGACCGCAGCTCGCTCGCCACGGACAGGGCGCCCGTTCGGGCCAGACCCATAGTCGAGGACACGAAGCTCGACCGCTGGCCTCGACTTGATCGAGAGTGCGCACCATTCGAAGCTTCGTCATTCTCGCGTCTCGTCCAGAGACCCCAGGAAAGTTCGACAAAACAGACGCTTTGAGACGGTCGTTTAGTATCGGCCTGACCAGTGGCGACGCTCCGAAAGCTGGGCTCGAACGGAGCGGTTGTACTCGCCAAGGGCAGCCGGACGCACGACCAGTCGTGCTTTCGGCAACACGCGCCCCCGCAGTTTCCAGCTTGACACGGGCTGCACTGAAACTGATTTTAGATCGATCTAACGGTGGCGATGGAGCGAGTATGGCAACCACCCGAAAGCGCGTCACGCTTCTCGATGTCGCTCGGCATGCGGGCGTCTCGCGCGCGACGGCTTCCCTCGTGGTTCGGCAGAGCCCCCTGGTGGGAGAGACGACGCGACAACGGGTGGTGGAGGCGATGCGCTCCCTCGGCTATGTCTACAATGCCGGTGCCGCCCGCTTGCGGCGAGGAACGAGCCGAACCGTCGGCGTCATCGTCCCAAATCTGCGCAACCCGTTCTTCGCCGAGATGCTGGACGGGATCGAGACCGTCTTCGACACCGAGGACATGGCGGTCATGCTGGCGAACACCCATGAAGACCGCGCCAAGCAGGACGCTTTCGTCCGACGGATGCGCGAGCACGACGTCGACGGCGTGATCGTCTGCCCCGCCGCAGGCAGCGACGAGAGTTTTCTAGAAACCACGGACACGCTGGGCCTGACCGTTGTCCAGGCCTTGCGCTGGATTTCTCAGGACAGAAGCGACTATGCCGGCACCAACTATGCCGACGGCATGCGTCAGGCCGTCGAGCATCTCAAAGAGCTCGGCCATCGTCGCATCGCTTTCGTCGCCGGCGACCGCCAACACTCGGCCTTCCGGGACCGGCTCGAAGGATATCGAAATGCGATCGGCCCAGAAGCAGAGACGATCGTCGTCAAGGTGCCGCTGACACACGAGGACGGGCGCGCCCTTGCCGGGACATTGATGCGGCAGACGCCCCCTAGCGCGGCAATCTGCTTCAACGATGTCGTCGCGCTCGGCCTTCTGCGCGGGCTCTTCGACCTCGGCGTCGATGTCGGCCGGGACTTTTCGCTGGTCGGTTTCGACAATGTTCCTGAAGCTGCACTGTCGCGTCCGGCGCTGACGAGCGTGACGACCAATCCCTTTGCGATCGGAGAGGCAGCGGCAAGGCTGTTGCTGCGCCGGCTCGCCGATCCCGAGGGCGCGCCAAAGCGAACGATCGAGCCCACCCGCCTCGTCATCCGCGAATCGACGGGTCCCTGCCCCGAATCGCAAGCCCACGCCCCAAAGCGACGCGGTTGACATCATCCCTGTTTCTTTTTAGATCGATCTAAATGATGCCATGCGGTCGGCTGGGTTTGGGGATCCCGTGAACGATCGCTGCCCTCGACAGGTTCGGGCGCGGCTCATCGACGATCGGGAGGATCGCTTGAACTACGACTTCAATTTCGCGCCTGTGCTTGCGAACTATCCGCGGCTTCTGGAGGGGGCGTGGGTGACCATCCAGCTTTCCTTCGGCGCGATGGTTGCGGGGCTCGTCGTCGGGCTGATGGGCGCGATCGCGAAGAATGCCGGGCCGCGGCCCCTGCGCTGGCTCGTCGACGCCTATGTCGAGGCGATCCGCAACACGCCCTTCATCATCCAGATCTTCTTCATCTTCTTCGGCCTGCCGGCCATCGGGCTGCGGTTCTCACCCAACGTCGCCGCCCTCGTCGCTCTGATCATCAATGTCGGGGCCTATGCCACCGAGATCATTCGGGCCGGCATCGAGTCGATCAACCGGGGTCAGGTCGAGGCCGGCATCGCGCTCGGCATGAAGCGGGCGCAGATCTTCCGCTATGTGATCCTGCGACCGGCGCTGCGCACCGTCTATCCGGCGCTCACCAGCCAGTTCATCTTCCTGATGCTGACGACCAGCGTCGTCTCGGTCATTTCGGCCAGCGATCTTGCCGCCGCCGGAAACGACATCAACGCCGAGACGTTCGCCAGCTTCGAGGTCTATCTGGTCATCACCGTCATCTATTTCATTCTGTCGATCGGGTTTTCCGCCCTCTTCTCGGCCATCGAACGGGTCGCCTTCAGCTACCCGTTGAGCCGGTAGGAGCAGCGCCATGATCCGCGAATTTGGAACCAGCGACTTCCTGTTCATTCTCTTTGCCGTGCGCTGGACGCTGCTTCTTTCGGCCATCGCCTTTGCCGGCGGTGCGGTCGGCGGGCTCGTCATCGCGCTCGCCCGGGTTTCGCAGAACCGCATATTTTCCGGGCTGGCACTCGGTTTCATTCGGGTGTTCCAGGGCACGCCGCTTTTGATGCAGCTCTTTCTCGTCTTCTTCGGCATCAATATCTTCGGCATCTCCGTCACCCCGCTCCTTGCCGCAGCGATCGCCCTCACCCTTCATGCCAGCGCCTTTCTCGGCGAGATCTGGCGCGGCTCGATCCAGGCCGTGCCCGGCGGACAGCACGAGGCGAGCTGGGCGCTCGGCCTTGGCTATCTCGACCGGATGAAATCGATCATCCTGCCCCAGGCAGCACGGATCTCCGTCGCACCGACGGTCGGCTTCCTGGTCCAGCTCATCAAGGGCACCTCGCTCGCCTCGATCATCGGCTTCGTCGAAATGACCCGGGCCGGCCAGATCATCAACAACGCGACCTTCGAGCCCTTCACGGTCTTCGGGCTCGTCGCCGTCTTCTACTTCATCCTCTGCTGGCCGCTCTCGATCGCCGCGCGTCAGCTGGAGCGCCGTTTCTCACGCGCCACGGCGCGGTGAGCGGCTGAAATCCGAACAATCGATCAAACCGGGAGAGACATCATGAAAATTCTGAACCTCGTTCTGGCAGCCGGCGGGCTGGCTGGCGCCCTCGCCGCGACGAGCCTGCCTGCGACCGCGCAGACTCCGCAGGAGATCAAGGATCGCGGGACGGTCAACATCGGCATGCTCGTCGATTTCCCGCCCTTCGGCATTCTGAACACCGAAGGCAAGCCCGACGGCTACGATGCCGATGTGGCGAAGCTTCTCGCCGAGGATTTCGGTGTGAAGGTCAATCTCGTCCCGGTGACCGGCCCGAACCGCATCCCCTATCTTCTTTCGAACCGGATCGACTTCCTCGTCGCCTCGCTCGGCATCACGCCCGAGCGCGCCGAACGCGTCGACTTTTCCCAGCCCTATGCCGGCATCGAGATCTCCGTGGTCGGTGAGAAGGGCCTCGACATTCCGGACGCGGCCGCCCTTGCCGGCCAGTCGGTCGGCGTTGCCCGGGCCAGCACCCAGGACACCTCGCTCACCAAGGTCGCGCCGGAAGGCACCAACATCCAGCGTTTCGACGACGACGCCTCGGCCGTTCAGGCCCTGATTTCGGGTCAGGTGCCGCTCATCGGGGCCTCGAACACCGTCATCGCACAGATCCAGAAGCTGCGGCCCGACACCTACGACAAGAAGTTCGACCTCGCCCAGCAGGTGCAGGGCGTCGCGGTCAAGCCGGGCTCGGACGAGCTCCTGAAAGAGATCAACCAGTATCTCACCGAGGCGAAGAAGGACGGCAAGCTCAACGCGATCCACGAAAAGTGGCTCGGCCAGCCGCTTCCGGACTTCATCGCCGACGACACGGCTCCGCGTGTCGATGGCAAGCCGGCTTCGAAGTAAGCGGCTCTCCAAGCCTGACGATCGTCCCGAAAGTGCCTTTGAAAGGAGCTGTCCATGACCGAGCGAACCAGCGGCGCCGCCGCCGTGCGCATGGAGAAAGTCGGAAAATGGTTTGGTGACTTTCATGCTCTGAAGGGGATCGACCTCGAGGTCGCAAATGGCGAGCGTATCGTGATTTGCGGCCCGTCGGGCTCCGGCAAGTCGACGCTGATCCGCACCCTCAACCAACTCGAGCCGGTTCAGGAAGGGCGCATCTTCGTCGACGGAATGGAGCTCACCGGGGGCGACAGGAACGTCGATGCGATCCGCCGGGAAGTCGGCATGGTCTTCCAGTCGTTCAATCTGTTTCCACACATGACCGTCCTCGAAAACTGCATGATCGCGCCGCGCAAGGTGAAGAAGATCGACAAGGCGGAGGCGGAAAAGACCGCCCGCCATTTCCTGGAGCGGGTCCGCATTCCCGAACAGGCGGACAAATATCCCGCCCAGCTTTCCGGCGGCCAGCAGCAGCGCGTGGCGATCGCCCGGGCGCTGTGCATGAACCCCAAGCTGATGCTCTTCGACGAGCCGACCTCGGCGCTCGATCCGGAGATGGTGAAGGAAGTTCTCGATACGATGATCGATCTCGCGCAGGAAGGCATGACCATGCTTTGCGTCACCCACGAGATGAGTTTCGCCCGAAGCGTCGCGGATCGGATCATCTTCATGGATCGTGGCGAGATCGTCGAGGTCGCCCCGCCGGACCGTTTCTTCGACGCGCCGGAACACGAGCGGACGCGCAATTTCCTTGGGCAGATCTCGCACTGATGGCAAACGCAATGTCCGACATGCCCGAGCGCGGGATGCGAAAATCCATCGTCCTCGTCGAGCCGATGATGGCCGAAATCGAAGCCCGCCTCGACGAGCGCTACGACGTTTTCCGCGTCGCGGGTGGCCGTGACGGCGACATTCCCGCCGACAACCGCTTCGAGGCGGTGGTGACGGGCGGCGGAAGCGGTTTGCCGCCAGCCTGGTTCGACAGGCTCCCGCATCTGAAAGTCGTCGCCATCAACGGTGTCGGCACCGACGCCGTCGACCTCAAAGCCGCCCGGGACCGGAATGTCGATGTGACGACGACCCCCGGCGTTCTCGCCGGCGATGTCGCCGATCTTGCCTTGGCGATGATCCTCGCTTTCCTGCGCAAGGTTCCGGAAGGGCACAGCCTCGTGCGCTCGGGGGCATGGCAAGGTGGCGAAAAGCCCGTTCTGGGCCGCAGCCCCAGAGGCAAGCGGATCGGTATTCTGGGCCTTGGCGAAATCGGCCGCGAGACAGCCGTCAGGGCGACCGCCTTCGGCATGTCCGTCAGCTACTACAATCGCAGCGACGTCGATGTGCCCGCAGACTGGCAAAGGGCCGCAGATCCGGTGGCATTGGCCACTCAGTGCGACATCGTCGTCGTGTCGCTGGCCGCCAACGCTTCGACCGAAAACATGATCGGCGAAGAGTTTCTGAACGCGCTCGGGCCACAGGGTATCCTCGTCAATGTCGCGCGCGGGGCGCTGGTCGACGAGGACGCCTTGATCGAGGCGTTGACAAGCGGCCGGATCGCCGGCGCCTGCCTTGACGTCTATCGTGACGAACCGGGCATCCGGGACGCCTTCAGGACCCTCCCCAACGTGCTTTTGATGCCGCATCAGGGCAGCGCGACGCGCGAGACACGCTTGGCCATGGGGACGATCGTGCTGGAAAGCCTTCGAAGCGTGTTCGCCGGAGAGCGCCCGGCCGCCAGCGTCTTCAAGGATGACGCAGCGCTCTTACCTCGAAGGATACGATCATGATCGTTCGCCAGGCGTTTTTCGAGGGCTCGATCAGGGACGGTCAGGAAACGGCCTTTCGCACCTTCGTCGAAACGCGCCTCATCCCGATGTGGCGGCGCTTCCCAGATGTGCGTGATGTCCGGGTGCTTTTTGCCCGGGATCGCGACGCGGGCGCTCCGTCCTTCGCCTTGTCTCTCGCCATGATCTTTGACGACGATGCGGCCCTCGAAGCTGCCCTCGCCTCGCCCGTTCGCTACGAAAGCCGCGCGGTGACGCAGGAGCTGATGGCGATGTTCGAGGGCCATATCCACCACCATGTTTTCGACATGACACCACTCGACTGATCAAAGGACGCCGCATGGATGACGCAACCAGACAATCCGCCGCCGTCATTGGCGCCGGCATCATGGGAGCTGCGATCACCGAGCGGCTGCTGTCCGTCGGCTTCACGGTCACGATCTACAACCGTGATCAGGACAAGCTGAAACCATTGGAAAAGCTCGGCGCCAGAGCCGCGTCGACGCCGTGCGAGGCCGCGGCAAATACCGACTATGTCGTGGTTTGCCTGACCTATGCCGATGTCGTCGAAGACGCGATTTTCGGCACCGAAGGCGTTGCAGGATCTGCCGGGCCAGACAAACTTCTGATCGACATGTCGTCGATCGATCCTGACGCGACCAAGCGGATGGCGGAGCGGCTGCGCCGCGAGACGGGCATGGGCTGGATCGACTGCCCGCTCTCGGGCGGGGCCCCCGGCGCCCGAACCGGCACCCTGACGGTCATGGCCGGCGGCTCGGCGGAGGATTTCGAGCGCGGCCGGGCCGTGATGGATCATCTTTGCGCCAACTATAATCACATGGGCCCGAGCGGCGCCGGTCAGGCGACCAAGCTGATCAACCAGCTGTTTTGCGGGCTCCTGTTTCAGGGCGTCGCCGAGGCCGTCGTGCTGGCCGAGGCAGCCGGGATCGACCCGGGCAAAGTCCCGGCCGCCTTGAAGGGCGGACGTGGAGATTCCCGAATTCTCCAAGAATATATGGGCAAGTTCGCCGCGCGTGATCACACCCCGACGGGGCGTCTCGACAACATGATGAAGGACCTCGAGACGCTTCAGTCTTTCGCTCACAAGACCAGGACGCCGCTGCCTTTGACGACGGCTGTCGCCGACATTCACCGGATCCTCATCCGCATGGGCCTCGGCGCAGCGGACATGTCGGAGATGATCCGGCTTCTGGAGCCGACGGACGACTGAGGGCCGCCCGCCGGCCAAGGGCGGAATTGGCGCAGGCTCGACCGGCCCCGCATCGACATGACGACCGATGGGAGGATCGCCGCCGGCGAAAGCCGAAAGGCGCCGCGAAGGTCTGCGAAGCGTCAATCCGCGAGGAGAGCGGTCGACTCGAAGCCTACAAGGCGATCGGCAGGACCGTCAGCTTGCGTGAAGGCAGCTTCTATAGCGCCGTGACCTTTGAGCGGTGCAGAGAATCGAGACGGCGGTGCATAAGCTGACCGAATGGCACCATAAGATCTTCGCGGCGTGGATCGGCGCGCAACGCGTTGACGATCGCAACCCTGGACGCGATTGGTAGGGCGTTCGCTCTAATAATAGGCACGCCCGAAAATGAAACATTTGCTCGCCACTCTCGCAGCCTGCTCCATGCTGACGCTTTCCTCCGGCGTTCAGGCAGAGACGCTTCGCCTGGCCCACGCCTCGTCGTCGTCGAGCCTGATCCAGAAAGCGGTCGAAATGTTTGCCAAGGAGGTCTCGGACAAGACCGGAGGCGAATTGACCGTCCAGATCTTCCCCGACGGTCAGCTCGGCGATGAGGGACCGATCGCGGACGGCGTCGGCTCCGGTTCGATCGACATCGGTCTTGGCGGCGTCGCGGATGCGATCGATCCCAAACTCAACGTCGTGACCCTGCCATTCCTGTTTTCCGATCTCGACGCGGTCCACGCCTTCCTCGACAGCCCGGCGGGCAAGAAGGTTTTCGACACGGGTCAGGACAACGGCTTCCACATGCTGGGCGCCCTCGATTCCGGCTTTCGCCAGTTCGCCGATACCCGTCGCCCGATCGAAACGCCTGCGGACCTGAAGGGCGCGAAGATCCGCACGCCGCCGAACCCTGTCATCCTGGCGACGATGAACGCCCTCGGAGCGCTGCCGCAGTCGATCCCGTTCGGCGAGGTCTACACCTCGCTGCAGTCCGGCGTCGTCGATGGTACGGAACCGGAGATCCGCGATTTCTACGACCAGAAATGGTACGAGGTGAGCCCCTATCTTTCCATCGCGAACTACATGTGGACCCCGAACTACTGGTTCATGAATGCCGACCGGTTCGATTCGCTTTCCAAGAAGGATCAGGACGCGATCACCGAAGCTGTTGCCGACACCACGGCGTGGTATCGCAAGGAACTCGGCGCGACCTACGACACCGTGCTCACGGAGCTCAAGGACGCAGGGGTGAAGGTGAATGTCGTCGATCAGGCGCCGTTCCGCGCGATGGTCGATCCCGTCTACGCCAAGTTCGGCGCCGAGTGGGGCAAGGACTTCGTGGCCTCGGTCCGCAAGGCCGCATCCGGGAAATAACCCAAACAGCCGCGCGATGCCGCGTTACCGCGGCATCGCCTCGACCCAGACCTGAGTAAGGACCGTTCGTCTTGACGGAACTTTCGATACCCGACGGGCGAGAGCGGACCGGACGCGGGCGCGCGCACCGGCTCTGCCTTTTCGTCGCAAGCGTCGTTGCCGCCGCATCCTTCGCCGTCACGCTGCTTGCCACGCTTGGCGGCGTGGCCGCGCGCTATCTCGGCATCAGCGGGATGGAGTGGACGTTCGAACTTGCCGGGATCGCCTTTCTCTGGACGACATTCGTCGGCGTCATCGTCGCCGAAATGAAGGGCGAGAACGTCGCTTTCACAGCCATGTCAGACCGCCTGCGCGGCCGGGCCCGGCAGGGTCTCGTCCTGTTTCTCGGCGTGGCCACCCTCTGGTTTGCACTCGAGCTCTTCCAGAGCGCTCTTGCCTTCCTGGAGCGCAGCGGCGGAGCGCCGACACCCGTCCTTCGCCTGCCCCGCGCCGTCTCGATCATTCCGCTCATGGGCGCCGCCGCAGCAACCGCTGCGATCGCCGTTGCCTCGATCGTCAGAACCCTTCGGCACCACTCGGACGGCGAGGCCAAATGACGACGCTCTATCTCTTCGGCGCATTCGCCATCGGCCTCGTCGCCGGATTGCCGATCCTTTGGACCATGGGTTTTGCCACCATCGTGGCGTTGACGCTCGGCGATCTTTCGATGCCCACCGCCTGGCTCGCACAGCAGGCCATACGGGGCGCGGATTCGCTCTATCTCGCGGCCATCCCGCTGTTCCTGTTCAGTGGCGAACTGATGAACCGGGGCGGCCTCACCCATCGCCTGGTGTCGCTGGCCGAATTCGTCTTCGGCCGCTTCACCGGGGGTCTCAGTCTCGTCAACGTCGCGACGGCCTTCGTCTATGGCGGCATCAGCGGATCGGCCACGGCCGATACCAGCGCCGTCGCCAAGCTGATGATTCCTGCCATGGAAAGCCGAGGGTATCCCCGATCCTTCGCAGCGGCCCTCACCGCGGCTTCGGGAACGCTCGGCATCATCGTGCCGCCGAGCGTCGTCTTCATCCTCTACGGCGTTCTCACCAACACCTCGATCGGCGGCCTGTTCGTCGCCGGCATCATTCCCGGCATCCTGGTCGCCGGCCTGTTCATGCTGACCGCCTACATCGTGTCGAAAAAGCGCGGTTACGTCGGCACCGCGCCGCAGCAGAGCATGGCGCAGTTCCTGCGCGACCTGGCTTTCGGCCTGCCGGCGCTGGCGATGCCGGTGTTCATTCTCGGCGCCATCCTGTCCGGCTTTGCGACCGCGACCGAGGCGGCGGCGCTGTCGGTGGTCTACGCGCTCATCGTCGGCATGTTCGTCTACCGCGAACTGACGCTCAAGGACATCTGGCCAGCCGTGGTCGATACGGTCGCGGGTACCGGTGCGGTGATGATGATCGTCGCGCTGGCGACGCCCTTCGCCTGGATCCTGACGATCGAACAGGTTCCCACCATGGCGGCCCACGCGGTCACAGCACTGGGGGCCGGGCCGACGGGCACGGTCATGCTGGTTCTCATCATCCTCCTCTTCGTGGGAACCTGGCTCGACCTCAGCCCCGCGATGATCATTCTCGCTCCCATCCTGACGCCCATTTTGCTGACCGCGGGTCTTGGGCCCTATCAGGCCGGCGTTCTCGCCACGGTCGCCCTCGGCATCGGCCTCTACACGCCCCCGGTCGGCACCAACATCTTCGTCGTCTGCAATGTCGGACGCGTGCCGATCGGCGCCGTGTCGCGCGAACTCGTGCCGTTCTGGGCGGCGAGCGCCGCCGTGATCCTTCTTCTGGCCTTCGTTCCGTCCCTGACCGAATGGCTGCCATCCCTGCTTGGAAATTGAATCATGCAACATCTCGTCGGCGGCATCTCGAGTGCCGGTCGCGCCGTCCCGATGGTCGACGGCGAAGTCTTTCTGGTGGAACGCGCCTCCGGTCCCTATCTCTTCGACCTGTCCGGACGGCGCTATATCGATACCGCTCTCGGTTTCGGTGCGACCATGCTCGGCCATGCCCATCAAGGCGTGAACGAGGCGGTCGCGCGGGCCCTGAACCAGGGCTCCATGCCGGCCTTCGCGCATCCGGGCGAGGAAGCTGCGGCGGCCCGTCTGACGGGCTTTTGCGGTCCACTCGATCAGGCGATCTTCACCAATACCGGTTCTGAAGCGGTCCATATGGCCTGCCGCATCGCCCGGGCGGTGACCGGACGGCCCACGATCGCCAAAATGGGCGCCGGCTTCGACGGCTGGTACGACAGCATGGCCGTCGGCAATGCCGGCTCGGCCGAAGCGCTGATCAGCGGCAACAGCCGGGCCGAACGCCACGGCACGACGCTGGTGCGCTTCAACGACATCGAGGATCTGGAGCGCCTCTTCGCCGAGCGCAGCGACATCGCCGCCATCATCGCCGAGCCCCTGCTCGCCAATGCCGGCTGCATCGAAGCCCGCAACGACTACCTGCATCAGGCGCAGGCGCTGGCTCGCCGGCATGGCGCGTTGTTCATCGCCGACGAGGTGTTGATGGGCTTTCGCCAGGTCGCCGGGCTCGCGTCCCAGCATGCCGGCCTCGATCCGGACCTCGCCACCGTCGGCAAGGCGATCGGCAACGGCTTCTGCGTTGCCGCCGTGCTCGGCCGTGCCGAGATGATGAAAGCCGCGACCGACGGACGGGCCGTTCGGGCCGGCACCTACAGCGGCAACCCGGTTGCCACCGCCGCCGTCCTCGCCACCCTCGACGCTCTGGAGAATGCCGACTATGCCGCGCTGGAGGCCCGCGGCAATCGCCTGCGCAACGCGCTGGTGGAGAATCTGCTGGCCGCCGGCGAGATGTCCGCGACATCCGGCCTCGGCATGGTGTTCACCCTGTGGTTCGCCGCCGAGGCGCCGGTCTCATACAGCCAGGCGTCCGAGATGGTCCGTCCGGAGCTGACACTCGCCTTCCATGCGGCAATGCGGCGATCGGGCATCATGACGATGCCCCAGAGTTTCGGCCGGTTCTACCTGTCCTTCGCCCATGACGACGCCGTCGTCGCCGATATGATCGAGCGCGCGGCGACCGCCATCCGCGACATGGTCTGAGACTTCAGTCCGGGCGATCGGGGCTGAACTCCGATCGCAGGAAACTGGCAAGACGGCGTGCCGCCAGTCCGATGCTCGGCGCGCTGATCAGCGCCAGTTCCAGTTCCGGAAGCGCGGGCAACCCGTCGCCTTCGCCAAGTTCGCGGTGCTCGAAGGTCAGCGCCGACAGCGGCAAGGCCGTCACCGCAAAGCCCATCATCACGGCGGACTGGATCGACTGAAGGTGGGAGGACGTCCAGACGATCCGCCAGTCGCGGTTGGCCGCGCTGAGCGCTTTGAGGATATGCGGCCGCGCCCGGCAATGATCGGGAAACAACGCGAGTGGAAGGATCGGCTCGGTCTCCGGGCGCGCCTGCCGGGCCGCGCACCAGATCTGGCGCTCGCGCTTCAGAAGACTTCCCTGTCCGTCGTCGGATTGCCGGGTCACGATCGCCAGATCGAGGTCGCCGGTGGCGACCAGCGGCTCGAGATGATGGGAGAACTCGCAGACGACCTCGACGTGGATTTCCGGATGGCGCGCCCGAAAGTTTTCCATCACCAGCGCTCCGAACAGGCCTAGATAGTCGTCCGGCATGCCGAGACGGACGCGACCGGCCGTCACATCGCCGCCGAGAGCCGACAGGGCCTCCTCCTCCAGCGCCAGCAAGCGGCGCGCAAAGTCCGTCAGGATCTCGCCCGCCGGCGTCAGGCTGACGGTCCGGTTCGTGCGGTTCAGCAGACGCTTTCCGATCCTGTCTTCCAGACGCGCGATGGCAGAGGAGACAGCGGCCTGGGATTTGGAAACCCGGTCGGCAGCCTGTGTGAAGCTTCCCGTATCGATGATGGCGACGAGGGTCGCGAGTGTTTCAGTATCGAGGTGACGCATCCTGATGCCTGACTTTCATTCGCAGAACTCGCCTTCGGGCTAAAAGACGCAAAACCTTTTCATGCAGCCGAAAGCGGCCGCTGCCTGATCAGCTACGATCGATCTTCACTCGAAGATGTCGACCGGCTGCCGGGTTTCCGTCGTCAAACCATTCGTCGCAGATAGTCTGCGTCGTATCGATGAAAGATAACCTCAAAGGTTCTTCAAAACATTGACAGGACGTCCTTCGCGCCAGGCCGCGATCGTCTCGATCGTACTCTCGTAGAACTCCCGCAATCCACCTTCGGTGACATAGCCGAGATGCGGCGTCAGGATGACGTTCGGCGCGCTGCGGAGCGGGTGGTCGGCTGGCAGCGGCTCGGTGTCGTAGACATCGAGCGCGGCGCGGATGCGATCCTGCCGCAGGGCCTCCAGCAGCGCCGCTTCGTCGATCAGGGGGCCGCGGGACGTGTTGACGAGGAGCGCGCCGGGCTTCATCGCCGCCAGCTCCGGCGCCCCCACGATCCGCCGTGTCGTCTGCGACAGGACGAGGTGAAGGCTGACAACATCCGCAGTCTCGAAGAGCTCGGTCTTCGCGGCCCGCCGCACGCCCGCCACCTCAGCCCGCTCGTCGGTCAGGTTTGGGCTCCAGGCGATCACCTTCATGTCGAAAGCGCCGGCGATCTTCGCCATGCGCTGGCCGGTCCGGCCAAGCCCCAACAGACCCAGCGTCTTGCCGTTCAGGCTGGTTCCGACGGTTTCCTGCCAGCCGCCTTCGCGCATCGCCAAGTGCTCCTGCGGGATCGAGCGCATCGCCGACAGGATGAGGCCGAAGGCAAGCTCGGGCGTCGCGATGCCGCCCTCGCCCGGCGCCGTGTGGCAGACTGTCACGCCGTGACTGGTCGCAGCACCGAGATCGACGGAACCAGCCGACCGTCCGGTGACGACGACCAGCTTCAGCCGGTCGAGGCCGGCGATCAGATCCGCCGGCAGAGCCATCCGCTCGCGCATCAGGCACAGGACGTCGAAGCCGGCGAGCTGTGCAAGCGCGGCCTCGCTGTCGGCGAGATGATCGCGAAAGACCGTCACCTCGCAGTCCGGTCCAAGCTGCGACCAGTCGGCGAGCGAGAGGGCGACGCCCTGATAATCGTCGAGAACGGCAATCTTCGTCATGGGATGGAGCCTCGTGCGGTCGTCAATTCGGCTTGTGGATCGGAGAGAGTCGCGAAACAACGGCCCTCGGCCTATAGGCTGTGGCTCGCGCCCTCGCCTGCAAGTGCCGACCGCCGCGCCATCGCCGATCGTCGGCGCCATTTGAAATGGGGATCAGAGAGCATGGCCGCAGAATGGCAACCCGAACTGCGGACGCTGCGCTATTTCGTTTGCGTCGCCGAGGAAAAGAGCCTGACCAAGGCGGCGACGCGGCTTCACATCGCCCAGCCGGCTTTGTCGCGGCAGATCCGCGGGCTGGAACTCGACCTAGGGCTCGATCTTTTCCTGCGGACCTCGCGGGGGGTCGAGCTGACGGAGGCCGGAGGGATCCTGCTGCGCCGGGCCTATGTCATCCTCAACCAGATCCAGCAAACACACCACGACGTCACCGCCCATGCCACCAGCCCCCGCGGCGTCGTCACCATCGGCATGCCGCCGACGCCGGGTGAATTCATCGGTCCGCCCCTGCTGGCTCGAATGAAGGAACGCTTTCCCGAGATCGAGCTGCGCTTCCTGGAAGGTTTCAGCGGCGAGCTCGAGCGTCGCATCAACAACAACGAGATCTCCCTCGCGGTCATGCACGACCCGGCGCCGCGCGAAAACATCAAGGTGACTCCGATGCTGGTGGAGCCGCTTTGCGTCGTCGGACCGCCAGGATCGCTGACGCAGGCCGCCTATGATTTCGCCGACGCCGTACGGCTTCCGCTGATCCTGCCCAGCCGCCCGAATTTCCTGCGGATTCTGATCGACGATCAGGCCCAGCGCTTCGGCCTCGCCATCAACGACGTCCAGCGTTCCGACGGGGTCTGGCATCTCAAGTCGCTCGTCCGCTTCGGCCATGGCTACACGATCCTGACCTATGGTGCGGTCCTGTCCGAGGTGCAGCAGGGGACGCTTGAGGCGGCCCCGATTCGTAACCCGCAGATCGACTGGACGCTTTGCGTCGCCATGCGCACCGACCAGGGTCAGAAGCAGGCGCTGACAGTCGTCGAGGAAGAAGTCCGCGACATCGTCGCCGGGCTCGTGGAGCGCGGCATTTGGCGCTAAGTCATGCCTGAAAGGTATGGCCCTCATGCTGATATGGTATTTGAAACATGACACAAGGTCGGAGCACAGTGCCCGTCGAGATCAGAACCGGGTGGAGGCCCGGCATTCCAGGGAGGAAAACATCGTGATCCGCTCATATCTGAAAACCGTTCGTGCCAGCCTTTTGGGGATAGCGCTGACGCTGCCTGTCGCCGCCCATGCGACCACCTACAAGTGGATCACGTTCAAGCCGCAAGGTGCGGGCGACGCCCAGGCGATCTCCACGCAGTGGTTCGTCGATGAGTTCAAGAAGCGGACGGGCGGCAAGGACGACATTCAGGTCTTCTGGGGCGGCAGCGTCGCCAAGACCGGCGAGATTCCCGACTCGCTGGCTGCCGGTGTCGGCGACTTCGGCGATATCATCACCCCGTATTTTCCTGACAAGTTCCCCCTGAACAACGCCGTCGGCTTTTTCATTCCGCAGCCCAATTCGACGCTGAAGATCGCCGAATTGATGGAGGAGTGGCATAAGAAATACCCCCAGTTCGACGCCGAACTCGCCAGATACAATCTCAAGGCCATCGGCTACAGGCCGCTGGAAGACTACGGCCTGCTCTGCACCAAACCGGTCAAGTCGGTGTCCGACCTGAAGGGTCTTCGTATTCGCAGTTACGGCTTCGCCTATCCGGCTTTGATCGAAGCGCTCGGTGCGACGCCGGTCTCGATCAACACGGCCGAAGCCTACGAGGCGCTGGAGCGCAGCATCATCGACTGCACCCCCATCGGACCGGCCCTCGCCCGCGGCTGGAAATATGACGAGGTCGCCAAGTATTACATTGAGATGCCGCTCGGCGCGTCGTTCGGCCATCTCATCGCGATGAATCTCGACAGCTATAACGGCCTCGACGACGCCACGAAGGCGGTGGTCGACAAGCTTGGCGAAGACTACGCAGTCGAATATTCCAAGCTTCTGGACGAGGACACGGCCAAGGTTCTGGAAATGTGGAAGGGCGAACTCGGCGTTACCGTCATGCCCTTCCCGCGCGACGAGCTGGCCAAGGTTGTCGAGGACCCTAGGGTTCAGGCCGTACGCAAGCAGTGGATCGACCGTGCGACGGCCGAGGGCGTGCCTGCCGAAGAGATCGTCGACGAACTGAAGTTCTGATCCGGCCATAAAGAGCGGCCGCGCCAAGGTCTGCCGGTCGCTCACCCTTCCCACTTTCCCAATCTCTTGCCTCGAAAGAGAGGTCCTGGTCATGTCCGCACTGCAACGCGTGCGCACGGGATTTGGCGCGCTGCTTTATGGCTGCGGCCTCGTCGCCGGCATCATCACCTTCCTCGTCATGTGTCTGGTGGTTGCGAACGCCTTGTCGCGTTTCATCCTCAACGCGCCGATCGCCGGCACGCTGGAAATCACCGAGTCGGCCTTGCCGTTGTTGATCTTTCTGTCCCTGGCTCTCACGCAATACGAGGGCGGACACATTCACGTGGTGCTTGTCACCCAGCATTTCGGCAAGCGCAGCCAGAACGTTGCGACCTTCCTCGCCATGGTACTCGGCGCGATCTTCTTTGCCTGGTGCGCCTATGCTGCCTTCGGCTTTGCCATGAAATCCTTCGCGATGAACGAACAGGAATGGGGCTCGATCCGGTTTCCGATCTGGCCGGTCAAGTTCGTCATTCTCTTCGGCCTGGCGCTGCTCGCCATCCAGTTCGCCCTCGACGCGCTCGCCGTCGCCTTCGGGCTGGAACTCGCCGACACGGATCTCGAAGCGGTGGAGCTTGACCGATGAGCGGCATTACGATCGGGCTCGTGGGGGTCGCCTGCCTGTTCGCGACGATCCTGCTCGGCGTCAACGTCATGGTCGCCCTCGGCTTCGTCGGCGCGGTCGGCCTTGCGGCGCTCGTCGGATTTCACGCTGCGACCGCCATGCTCTCGACGGTGTTTTTCGACACCACCCACTCCTTCCACTTCAGCGTGATCCCGCTGTTTCTGCTGATGGGCTTTTTCGCGATGCGCGCCGGCCTCGGCGAGGATCTGTTCGAGGCGACGACCAAGTGGCTGGGCAATCTGAAGGGCGGCCTTGCGATCTCGACGACGATCGGCGCCGCCGCATTTGGTGCCGCTTCCGGCTCCAGCGTCGGCACGGCGACTGTGTTCACCAAGCTGGCCCTGCCGCAGATGCTCGATCGCGGCTACGACAAGTCGCTCGCCTCCGCCTCGATCGCAATCGCCGGCACGCTGGCGGTGATGATCCCGCCGAGTTCGCTCGTCGTCGTCTACGGCATCCTGACCGATTCCTCGATCGGCGGCCTGCTCGTCGCCGGCGTCATACCGGGCTTGATCTTCGCCGTTCTACTTTGCGTGGCCACTTATCTGACGGTGTTGCGCCGGCCCGAGCTCGCCCCGGTCACCCCCGTCTCCGCGACCTTTCGCGAGAAAATCGTCTCGTTGCGCCTTGCCGGCCCCCTCGTCCTCGTCATCATCTGCATCGTCAGCGGTCTTTACTACGGCGTCTTCACGCCCACCGAGGCCGGTGCGATCGGCGCCGCCTTCACCTTTGTCCTGGCGATTCTGCGCCAGCGCGGCTTGAAGGGCGTCGAACTCAAGGCGACGTTGCTCGACACCATTCGCACCTCCGCGATGATCTTCGGCATCATCATCGCGGCCCTCGTCTTTTCCAAGTTCCTCGCTCTCAGCGGCCTAGCCAACGCCATAGGCGGTTACCTGACCACCCTCGACGTCAATCGCTGGATCGTCGTCCTCCTGATCGCGCTCATCTATCTGGCGCTCGGCATGATGATGGATGCTCCGGCGCTGCTGGCCATCACCCTGCCGATCACCCATCCAGTGATGATGAAGCTCGGCTTCGATCCGATCTGGTTCGGCGTGTTCGTCGTGCTGCTCGTGGAGATCGGAGCCGTGACCCCGCCGGTCGGGATCAACTGCTTCGTCGTCCAGGCCTCATCGGGCGGTCGCGTCAAGCTCGAGGACGTCTTCAAAGGCCTGATTCCCTATGTCCTTGCCGGCTTCGTCATGCTGATCGTGCTCTGCGTGTTCCCGCAGCTGGCGCTGTTCCTGCCTCAATCGATGAAGTGACGATGCAAGCCCCCCTCTCCTCGCCCCAGTCACCAACGAGCCAGGAAATCGCCGCGGCAGCGTCCGGACGGATGATCATGCGCACCACGCTGACATCGCCATTCGGCCGCAAGGCCCGGATCGCCGCCGACGTTCTCGAGCTTTCCGGCCGGATCGACATTGTCCCGGCCGACACCCGCGACGAGAGCGACGATCTGCGCGAGATGAATCCGCTCGGCAAGATGCCCTGCCTCGTCCTTACCGACGGCACGACGCTCTACGACAGCCGGGTCATACTCGACTATTTCGACGCCTTGTCCGGCGGCGGCCGCCTCTTGCCGCCCGGCGGCCTTCCCAGGCATGTCGCAATGACCCGCGCAACGCTGGCCGACGGGATCGCCGATGCGGCGCTTCTGATGGTCTATGAGGGACGTTTTCGCGAGCCCCATCAAGCCTCCGACGTCTGGATGTCGCACCAGCGCGGCAAGATTTCGCGAGGGCTCGCCGCCTTCGCGGCCGACCTGCCGAACCCTGAGGTCACGGATGTCGTGTCGATCTCGCTGGCCTGTGCCCTCGGCTATCTCGACTGGCGGCAGCCCTACGACTGGCGAGAACCATTCCCGCGGATCGCCGCCTGGCTCGAGGCCTTCGCTGCCGCCGAGCCCGCTTTTGCCGCCACCCAACGCCCCGGAGCCTGACGCCATGGCCCGCATCTCACCGCCCGATCCGCAAACCATGACTGCGCGCCAGCGCGAGGTGCACGACGCCATCGCATCCGGCCCGCGTGGCAAGGTGCGCGGTCCGCTTGCGGTCTGGCTGCACAGACCTGAACTGGCCGACGCCGCCCAGGCGCTCGGCCGCTACTGCCGCTACGACACGCTGCTGGAGCCGCGCCTTTCGGAACTCGCAATCCTGACAATTGCCCGCATCTGGGGCTCGGAGTTCGAATGGTGGGCGCATAAGCCCATCGGGCTCAAGGCGGGCCTTTCCGAGGCCGTCGTCGAGACCATCCGTACCAATGGCGAGCCGGTATTCGAACGCGCGGACGAGGCGATCGTCCACGAATTCACCCGTGCCGTCCATACCGAGCGGAAGGTCTCCGATGATCTGTACGCCAGGGCAGTGAGCGTGCTCGGTGAGGAAGCGGTCGTCGATCTGGCCGGCATCCTCGGCTACTACGCGCTGATCTCCCTTACCATCAACGTCTTCGACGTCGACGTTCCAGACCCGGACGCGCCGCGCGAGCTCGTCTGAGCAGCACCGGCGCTTCGTCCGCAGCCCCGAGAGAAAGGCGCACTCATGAATTCGGCCTCGATCACCTTCGATCCCGCCCCGAGCCAGCCCGCCCTCGTCCTGCCCGAGGGGGCGACGGACACCCATTGCCACGTCTTCGGCCCGACCGATCGGTTTGCCTTCGCTGAAGGCGCCAAATTCCGGCCGGGCGACGCTCCCAAGGAGACCCTGTTCGCCCTGCATGACCGGATCGGCATCGATCGCTGCGTGGTCGTGCAGTCCGGCTGCCACGGCTTCGACAATTCCGTAACGCTCGATGCGATGCTGGCTCGGCCAGGGCGCTATCTCGGCGTCGCTCTCTTGCCTCGTGATGTCAGCGATGCCGAGCTGCAGCGCCATGCGGGTCTCGGCTTCCGGGCGGTGCGCTTCAACTACATGGCGCATCTGGCGGCCGAGCTGCCGATCGGGGAAATCCCCGCCTTCGCCTCCCGGCTTGCCGGTTTCGGCCTGCATCTTCAGTTGCACATGGAAAGTGGCCTGATCGCCGAGATGGCACCTGCCATTGCGTCCAGCCCGGTGCCGGTCGTCATCGACCACATGGGCCGGATCGACGCCTCCGAGGGCCGCGACCAGAAGGCCTTCGCCGCGCTCATGAAGCTGTTGGAACACGATCATGTCTGGGTGAAGGTCTCGGGCTGCGAGCGCGCCTCGCGCCAAGATGCGCCCTATGCGGACGCGGTGCCCTTCGCTGCCCGGCTGGTCGAGACCTATCCCGACCGGGTTCTGTGGGGCACCGACTGGCCGCATCCCAATTTCCGCGTCGATACCCCGCCGGACGACGGCGTCCTCGTCGATCTGCTGAGCGGCATCGCTCCGACGCCGGCGCTCCTTCAGGCGCTTCTCGTTGACAATCCGATGCGGCTCTACCGCTTCGAGGCCTGAATTTGATGGAGTGCAACAATGGCCGGACGTCTTGAAGGCAAGGTCGCTGTAATCACCGGCGCCGGCTGTGTCGGTCCCGGCTGGGGCAATGGCCGCGCGGCCTGCGTCCGCTTTGCAGAGGAGGGCGCGAAGATCTTCGCCGTCGACCTTAAGGCCGACACGATGGCGGAGACGATCGAGCGGACCCGCGCTGTCGGCGGCGAGATCGAGAGCCATCTCTGCGACGTCACCGATGGCGACGCGGTCGCGTCGATGGTCGCCGCCTGCGTTGCGCGCTTCGGCACCGTCGATATCCTCGTCAACAATGTCGGCGGCTCGGCCAAGGGAGGCCCCGCCGAGATGAGCGAAGAGGTCTGGGACAGGCAGGTCGATTTCAATCTGAAAAGCGTGTTCCTCACCTGCAAGTCCGTCCTGCCGATCATGGCGGACAAGGGCAACGGTGCGATCGTCAACACCTCCTCCACGTCGGGCATGCGCTGGACGGGAGCGGCCCAGTCCGCCTATGCCGCGACGAAGGCTGCCGTCATCCAGTTCTCCCGGGTGGTTGCGGTCGAATATGCGGCAAGGGGCGTCAGGGTGAACACCGTCGTGCCCGGCCAGCTGCACACGCCGATGGTTGAGGCCAGGCTCGCCGGCCAGCGTGCAGGCGGCGACGTCGATGCGCTCCTGAGGCAGCGCCTTGCGCGCATACCGCTCGGCTTCATGGGCGACGGCCGCGACACAGCGAACGCCGCGCTGTTCCTCGCCTCTAATGAGGCCCGCTTCATCACCGGCACCGAGATCGTCGTCGATGGGGGCATGACGGCGCGCTGCGATTGACGGCTGTGGACGAAGAGACGGTGGGTTGAGCGTCGCCTGTCAGTCCTGCAGGGTTCAGCCTTCGTCCGGCAGCCTGTCGAGTTCGATGATGATATGGGCGACGTCCTGGTCGGCGCTGGCGGCCGAGTGAAAACCGAGGTCGCGCGCCATTTTCAGCATGGTCGAGTTCTCCTGCAGGACCTCGCCGGAGATGCGCTTCAGCCCGCGCTTGCGGCCATAGCCGAGGATCGCGGTCATCAAGCGGTAGCCGAGCCCCTTGCCCTTCATGTCCGAGCGCACGAGGACGGCGAACTCGGCGGTCTCGTTTTCCGGATCGGCCACCAGCCTGACGACGCCGTAGATCGGCCCTTCGCCGTGGCCGCTCTGCGGCTCGACGGCGACGAAGGCCATTTCGCGGTCGTAGTCGATCTGCGAAAAGCGCGCCGCCGTCTGGTGGGGCAGCGCCTTGATCAGCCCCATGAAACGCAGGCGCAGATCGTCGGGGGTGCATTTCAGCACCATCTCGGCAAGCGCGTTCTCGTCCTCCGGCCGGATCGGCCGCAGGAGAAAGCGGGTCTCGTCACGAAGCGTGACGACCTTGCCGAGCTCGCCCGGATAGGGTCGGATCGCCGGCCCGGTCTGCTTGGCGCCCGGTTCTGCCAGGGCGATGCGAGCATCGAGAGCGATGACGCCCTCGCCATCGGCCAGGAGCGGGTTGATGTCCAGTTCGCCGACCTCGGGCAAAAGGACCGAGAGCTCCGCCAGCCGGACCAGCACATCCGTCAAGGCTTCCATCGGCACGGCGGGAACGTCCCGGAAGCCGGAGAGCAGCCGCGAGACGGCGGTGTCCTCGACCATTCTTCGGGCGAGCACCGAGTTCAGTGGGGGCAGGCCGATGGCGCGATCGCCGATCACCTCCGTCGCCTTGCCGCCCTGACCGAAAAGGATCACCGGACCGAAGGTCGCATCGCGGGCAATGCCGGCGATCAGCTCCTGCGCGTCGGGGCGCGTCACCATCGGCTGGACGGTGAAGCCGGCGATCTCGGCGTCCGGCAAGGCGGCCGACATGTCCCGCGTCATTACTGCCACGGCCTCGCCCATCTCGGCGCCCGAGCCGATGTTCAGCCGCACGCCGCCGACATCGGATTTGTGGACGACCTGCGGCGAGACGACCTTGAGAACCGCCGGCCCGCCGATCGCTGAAAATTCGTCCGCAGCCGCCTCGGCCGACGTCACGAAGACGGTGGGGACGATCGGAATGCCGAACAGTGCCAGCACCGCCTTGGCTTCCCATTCGCTGAGGCTCGCCCGGCCCTCGCCGGCCGCTTTCTGGAGGATCTGCCGCGCCTCGGCGACCGCTGCGGGCGCGATGGTCACGCCGGCGGATGGCGTTTCCAGCAAAAGTTCCTGATTGCGGCGATATTCCACCAATTGGGTGAAGGCGCGAATCGCGTCGTCGGGGCTTTCGAAGGTCGGGATCTTTTCCTGCGAGAAGAAGCTGCGAACGGGCGCTGCCGCGGAGCCGCCGAGCCAGCTGGTCAGAACCGGGATGCGGCGCTGGCGCTTGTGCGCGTTTGCCACTGCGCGCCCCGCCTCCATGCCGTCGGCAACGGCGGTCGGACAGTTGAGGACGAGAACCGCGTCGCTGTCCCGGTCCGCCATCAGAATGTCGAGCGCCGCGCCATAGCGCTCGCCGGTCGCGTCGCCGATGATGTCGACGGGATTGCCCCGCGACCAGATCGGCGGCAGCACGGCGTCGAGCGCGCTGCGCGTCGCCTCGCTCATCGCCGCCAGATGGCCGCCATGAGCGTCCAGCGCATCGACGGCGAGGACCCCCGCTCCGCCGCCATTGGTCAGGATGGTCAGCCGCTCGCCGCGAATTCGCACGCCTGTCGCAAGCGTCGCGGCCGCCTCGAACAGCTCCTCGATCGTGTTGACCCTGAGAACGCCCGCGCGCTTGAACGCTGCATCGTAGACGATGTCCGACCCGGCAAGCGCGCCGGTATGGGAGAGCGCCGCCCGCGCCCCGTCGGCGCTGCGGCCGGACTTGATGACGAGAACGGGTTTTGCCCGCGCCGCGATGCGCGCGGCCGACATGAATTTCTTGGCAAAGGTGACGTTCTCCACATAAAGGAGGATCGATCGCGTTGCCCTGTCCGTGGACAGGAAATCCAGGAGATCGCCGAAATCGGCGTCGCCCATGTCGCCGAGGGAGACGACGTGGGAAAAGCCGATACCGCGCGCGTCGGCCCAGTCGAGAACGGCGGTGACGATCGCGCCCGACTGGCTGACGAGGGCGATGTCGCCGGCCTTCGGCGTCAGATGGGCAAAGCTTGCATTGATGCCGGCTGGCGTCGAGATCAGGCCGAGGCAGTTCGGCCCGACGATCCGCATCAGATGCGGACGCGCGGCGTCGAGCACATGCTGGCGCAGCGTCTTTCCGCCCAAGACTTCGCCGAGCCCGGCCGAGATCACTACGGCGGCGCGGCAGCCGGCCTCGGCCAGCTCTTTGACGATCCCCGGCACGCTCGGCGCCGGCGTGACGATCACCGCCAGATCCGGCACCTGCGGCAGCGCTGCGATGGAAGGATAGCACGGCCGGCCGAGGATCTGCCGGTGATGAGCGTTCACCGGCATGACCGGGCCGGAAAAGCCCGCCGAAAGCAGGTTGCGCGCAACGACGCTGCCGACCGTATGCGGCTCGTTGCTGGCGCCGACGAGCGCGATCGAACGCGGAGCAAAGAGTGCATCGAAATTGCGGGTCGTCATGGCGGGGCCTTTCGGGCTCACGACGGACTGAAACGTCGAGACAGCGTTCCTTCGTCAGAAATAAGGAACTGGTTGAAATTCCTGCGGGCGCTCCGAGCGAGAAATATATTCCCTGCATTTCAGGCACAAAAAAAACCTCGCACGGACGATCGTCCGATGCGAGGCAATCCGATACGCGGCTACCATGCGCGAAGCTCAGCCGTCGCCCCTGACGCAGCCTTGCGCCGGGCACGGTGCTGGCTCAGGCGGCAAAAGCCGCACGAAACTCAGACGATGTGATCGAAGGAGCGCGGGTTGATCCCGAGCGCGCGAAGCGAACGCTCCGGCGGACGGCGCCCGGCATCGATGGCGGACGCGCATTCGCGCGCGGCGCTCAGTTGGCCGAAAAAGCGATCGATGCGTTCGACTATGCGGCTCGCGCGTTTCATGGGTCGTCTCCTGATGCGACGTTTGCAACATGTGCTGTTGCGCCTGATCTAGGCCATGTTGCAGTGCAAAAGAAGCGACGATCGGGCTTGCCTGCCATGCGTTCGACGCAGTTCAAGACCGCACCCTTCGCAAGCTGGCCTCAGGGAGAAGTCGATCAGGCAGGATCGCGCCCTTGCCTCGGACCGGGATTGCTACGCGTCCTGACGCGACAATCACGCCGCCTGGTAAGGGCGCGATCGGGCTTCACAGGCCCCCGACGCATTGTCGTCATTCTCGCGACGCGAGACCGGCGCGGCCCGCACATCATCACGAGCATCAAGCGGAGTAGCGAACGGCAGGGCCGATGTGCCGGCCGGACGTTCACGAAGGCGACCGACTGCCGCGCTCATAATCGCATGAATATACGTTTTCATATATTGATTGCGAAGGACGATTGCGTATTCTTGATATCGTGATAGGAGGGCCCGTGACCAATCTCGATACACCAGCCTCGACGCCGCCCCGGATCGGCGACCCCGCGCCCGACTTTTCCTGCCGCTCCACCCGTGGCGAGATCAGGCTCTCGGAGTTTCGCGGCCGCTGGCTGGTGTTCTTTTCGCACCCGGCGGACTTTACGCCGGTCTGCACCTCCGAATTCGTGGCTTTCGCGAAGGCGGCGGGCGATTTCGATGCGATGGGCTGCGAGCTTCTCGGCCTTTCGGTCGATAGCCTGTTCTCACATCTCGCCTGGATACGGGCGATCGAGGAGAGGTTCGCGCTGAAAGTTCCGTTCGCGCTGTGTGAGGATCCGTCGATGGCGGTCGCCCGCGCCTATGGAATGCTCGATGCCGCCTCCGGCTCGAGTGCGACCGTGCGAGGGCTGTACGTCATCGATCCGGCCGGCACGGTGCGGATGGCGTCCTTCTACCCGATGTCGACCGGTCGCAGCGTCGCCGAGGTTTTGCGCACCGTCCAGGCGCTGCAGCTTTCCGATGCCCGCGCGATCGCGACCCCGGAAGGCTGGCAGCCGGGCGACGCGGTCATCGACCTTGCCGACATGACGCGCGACGACGACGCCGGCGTCTCCAACTGGCTCTATCGAACCCGGATGCTGGAGGCTCTGCCATGAGCGGCCGCAACGGCGCCGAGACGGCGGCCGGTTTCGGCCAGGCTGAGGTCATCGAGGAGGCCGTGTCGCTTCTCAAGCGCCTTGGCCACCCCGCGCGGCTTCTCATCGTCTGCCGCCTCGTCGAGGGGGAAATGTCGGTGGCCGAGATGGAGGAGCAGATGGGGCTCAAGCAGCCGTCGCTCTCCCAGCAGCTCGGCGAATTGCGCAATGCCGGGATCATCTCGCCGCGCCGCGAGGCGAAGAACGTCTTCTACCGGCTTGCCGATCACAAGGCCGAAAAGCTGGTCGAACTCCTCCATGCGCTGTTCTGCCCGAACGGGGCCCCCGCAGCCTTCGGACAAGCCGACCTGTCTATGCCCGCCAATCTCGCACCGCAGCTCGGCGCGGCGGTCTTTGCCAGAACCGGCATCACGGCGCAGCCGGGCACGCCGGAGGATCCCTGATCACCGCCCCTGCCAGAGCAACCGGCGCGTCCTTCAGTCTGGTCGCGCCCGCCATGAAATCATCGACGCGTGGTTCGACTGAAACCACTGCAACAACCTGCCAGTCCCAGGAGGACATCATGACCGCACATCCCGACGTCACGACGTTTTTCGACACCGTGTCCAACACCTTTTCCTATGTGGTCAAGGACCCGGCGAGCGACGCCTGCGCCATCGTCGACAGCGTGCTCGACTTCGACTACGCCTCCGGCAAGGTCTCCTACAAATCCGCCGACGAAATCGTCGCTCATGTCAGCAAGCACGGCCTCAACGTCGAGTGGCTGATCGAGACCCACGTTCATGCCGACCACCTCTCGGCCGCTCCCTATCTGCAGGAAAAGGTCGGCGGAAAGATCGGCATCGGAGAACAGATCACCGCCGTTCAGGAGACCTTCGGGAAGGTGTTCAACGAGGGCACCGAGTTCCAGCGCGACGGCTCGCAGTTCGACCGGCTGTTTGCGGACGGCGCGACGTTCTCGATCGGCGCGATGCAGGCTCTCGCCATCTCGACGCCCGGTCACACGCCGGCCTGCATGACCTATGTGATCGGTGATGCCGCCTTTGTCGGCGACACGCTGTTCATGCCGGATGGCGGTACCGCGCGCGCCGACTTTCCCGGCGGGGACGCCCGCCAGCTCTATCGTTCGATCAAACGGGTTCTGGCGCTCCCGGCCGAAACGCGGCTGTTCATGTGCCACGATTACGGGCCGAACGGCCGCGACATCCTGAACGAGACGACGGTGGCCGACCAGATCGCCCACAATATCCACGTCCATGAGGGCGTGAGCGAAGAGGAATTCGTCCAGATGCGCACGGCGCGCGACGCGACGCTGGCCATGCCGAAACTGATCATTCCCTCGCTCCAGGTCAACATGAAGGCCGGCGCGCTGCCCGACCCCGAGGCGAACGGACAGCGCTATCTCAGGGTGCCGATCAACGGTCTCTGAGCGCCGCGAGAGCTGGCTTTCCGGCGGCCAAGTGGAGCGGTCCGGCTGCGAGGCCGGCGCTTCACGCATCGTCCTCGCATGACATCCAGGTTTGGAAGAACGGGAGAATAACGGCCATGAACGCAAAGCCACTCACCGATCAGCTGTCTGTCCGCGATCAGGTTGAGCCCGGCGAGATCGCCGGGCTGAAGGCCGAAGGGTTTCGCGCGATCATCGTCAATCGGCCGGACGGCGAAGGCCCCGGCCAGCCGAGCTTTGCCGAGATCGAGCAGGCGGCGAAAGCGGCCGGCATGGAAGCCCGATACATCCCCGCCGTGATCGGCCAGATCACCGAGGCGGATGTCGCGGCATTCTCCGCTGCAATGGAAGAATTGCCGAAGCCGGTCGCGGCCTTCTGCAAGTCCGGTCTGCGCTCGACGACGCTTTGGGCGCTGAGCGAGGCGGGCAAGAGGCCGGTCCCCGACATTCTCCAAAGAGCCAGGTCGGCCGGCTACGACCTCTCCGGCATCGCCGAACGCCTGGCCAAGGGCTGAACGACGCAGGCTAGTGGCCTGACGTTTCGACTGGACAGCCGCCGCATCGCAGGCGTCGGCATCGCGATGGTCCGTGCCCGTGGCGCCAGATGCCATCGCCTCTGCCAGATCCGCGCTCGTCGCCTCCATGGGGAATAACCGACATGCCCATCGAGATCGCCACACCCTTCACCCCGATCGCCTCCACCATCGGCGGCATCATGATCGGCCTTTCCGCCGTCCTCGTCATGGCGCTGTTCGGCCGGATCGCCGGCATTTCGGGCATCACCACCGGCGCTTTGCCGATGCGCCGCGACGACTGGTCCTGGCGGTTCGCCTTCGTCGCCGGGCTGATCGCAGCGCCGCTGCTCGTTCAGGCGGTGACCGGCTCGCCCGTCGTCCAGACCGTTCCCGGCAATCTCGCCGCGATGGCTCTTGCCGGCCTTTTCGTCGGCTTCGGCACCGTCAAGGGAGCCGGCTGCACCAGCGGCCACGGCGTCTGCGGCCTCGCCCGGCTGTCGGGACGCTCGCTGGCGGCCGTCACCATCTTCATGGCCACGGCTTTCGCAACGGTCTTCATCCTGCGCCACATCCTCTGAGGGGGCTTACATGGGCATTGTCTTCGGATTTCTCGCAGGGCTGCTCTTCGGCGTAGGGCTGATCGTCGCCGGCATGTCCGATCCGGCCAAAGTTCTCAATTTCCTCGACGTCTTCGGCAGCTTCGACCCGAGCCTCGCCTTCGTCATGGGCGGCGCGGCAATCACCACCTTTGTCGGCTATCGCCTTGTCTGGCTGCGCGAAAAGCCGCTCTTGTTCTCCGATTTCCAGATCCCCCGTCGCAGCGACATCGATAGCGACCTCGTCATCGGCGCTGCGGCCTTCGGCGTCGGCTGGGGCATCGGCGGGTTCTGCCCGGGGCCCGCCTGGACGGCGCTTCCCCTCTCCGCCCCCGGCACGCTGGTCTTCCTGCCGGCGATGCTGGCCGGCATGGCGCTCGCAACCGTTATGAAGGACCGTAAGACCGGGCTCGCCTCAAGTTCCTGACGTCGGGAACGGCGATTTCCCTTCACCAGCGTAATCCCCACTCCGCCTCGCCACCCTGGCGATCATGCTCGCGATCGACAGGCGCGGACGGGACGGTCGCTGCGCGGTGGCCGCCAAGATGCGGCGTGCCTTATCGTCTCACCTCGCAAGGTTGCCTGCAAATGTCTCGACGCTGGCGTCTCCGCTGGCCAGGCCGCAAACGGCCTGCCACAAGGCGCTGGAGGCTTGCGCGCCGAGAAGCGTCGCGGATTTCGCCCTGAGCCGCTTCTCGATCTGAGCCGGGCCGATCGCCCCGAGGAGGTCGTGGCCGGCCGACAGCCTTGCGCCGTCGCGGGTCTCGACGATGACGCGGGACGCGGTGTCGGTAAGCGACGGGTCGGCCTCGACCTCCACACGGTCGCGAAGCGCGACGAGATCGGGCCTTCGGCACGTTCGTGCGTCGTAGACCGCGAGATCGGCCGTATCCATGCCGCAGATCGCCATGGCGGCGACAAGCCGGTAGCTGAATTTCGCCTCGAGGCCGGTTTGAGGCTCTCGCTTGTTGCAGACGGCGAACCAGCGCGGATTGGTCAAGATCGTCACGCGCTCGACCGCTTGCGGCTCCAGCCCCGCCTGCCGGATTTCGCGCAGGGCTTCCAGCATCGCATGCAGCCCGTGGCAGCAGGCATGGAACTTGTAGGAGACGCCCGGAAACACCCAGTCCCGCCCCATTTGGTCGAAGGCCTCAATCCTGTCGGAGCCGGCATGGGTCGGGCCGAAACCCTGAGCGTCCTCGAAGGCTTGCGGGTTGGAGATGACGCCATGGCGGGCGAGAAGCGCGCAGGTGACGCCGACCTCGGCGGCAAAGCCCGCATTGAGGGGTTTTGCCATGGTCCCGAACTGACTTTTCAGGCCCGCCGCCCGAGTTGTCGCCAATCCAAGAGCGGAGGTCATGGCTCCCGCATCGAGGCCAAGGAGGCGCCCGGCCGCCGCCGTAGCGCCAAAGGCGCCGGCGGTGCCCGTCTGGTGGAAGCCGGCTTCGTAATGCGAGCGGCCGAGCCAGTCGCCGACCCGGCAGGAGAGTTCGAGACCGTGGGTCAAGGCTTCCAGAAACTCGCTGCCGGAGGCTCCCTCCGCCTCGGCGACGGCGAGTGCCGCCGAGGCGACGACGACGCTCGGATGGCCGATATGGAGGAAATGCGTGTCGTCATAGTCGAGGGCATGGCTGGTCGCGCCATTGGCGAGCGCCGCGGCGCTTGGATGGGCCCTGCCACCGCCGAAGAGGGTGGCGCCATCGCCCGACCGCACCCCCACGGCCAAGGCCCTTGCGGCCTTCGAGACCGGTTCGTCGCGCCCGGCAAGACCCACCGTCGCCCAGTCGAAAAGCGACAGCTCGGCGAAGCGACGGGCCTCGGCGCTTGCGGGCTCCTTCGACAGGGCAAATTCCGCAAGCTCGCCGGCGAGCGACATCAGTAGCTCCTCGGCATGCCGAGAACGTGCTCGGCGAGGTAGGAGAGGATGAGGTTGGTCGAGATCGGCGCGACCTGATAGAGCCGCGTCTCGCGGAACTTGCGCTCGACGTCGTATTCCTCGGCAAAGCCGAAGCCGCCATGGGTCTGGACGCAGGCCTCGGCCGCCTCCCAGCTGGCTTCGGCCGCCAGCATCTTCGCCATGTTCGCCTCGGCGCCGGGGTTCTCGCCGGCCTCGTAGAGCCGGATCGCCTCGTGCAGCATCAGCTCGGCGGCCCGCATGCGGGCATAGGCCTTGGCGATCGGGAACTGGATCCCCTGGTTCTGGCCGATCGGCCGGCCGAAGACGACGCGCTCCGTGGCGTAGGCGGAGGCCTTGTCGATGAACCATTTGGCGTCGCCGATACATTCGGCCGCGATTAGGATCCGCTCGGCATTCATGCCCGAGAGGATATAGCGAAAACCCTTGCCCTCCTCGCCGATCATGTTGGCCGCCGGCACCGGCACCTCGTCGAAGAACAGCTCCGTCGTCGCGTGGTTCATCATGGTGCGGATCGGCCGGATCGTGAGGCCGTTCTCTTTCGCCGCCACCATATCGACCAGGAAGACCGAGAGCCCTTGCGTGTTCTTCTCGACCTTGTCGAGCGGCGTCGTGCGGCAGAGAAGGATCATCAGATCGGAATGCTCCGAGCGCGAGATCCAGATCTTCTGGCCGTTGACGATGAAATCATCGCCCTCGCGCCGGGCCGTCGTGCGCAGCGAGCCGGTGTCGGTGCCGCTGGTCGGCTCGGTCACACCAAACGACTGGAGCCTCAGCGTGCCTTCGGCGATCTTGGGCAGATAGGCCTGCTTCTGCGCCTCGGAGCCGTGCCGCAAAAGCGTGCCCATCGTATACATCTGGGCATGGCAGGCGCCGGCATTGCCGCCCTGGCGGTGGATTTCCTCGAGGATCACCGCAGCCGCCGACAGGGGCAGTCCCGAGCCGCCATATTCTTCCGGGATCAGCGCCGACAGAAAGCCGGCCTCGGTCAGCGCCTTCACGAACTCCGTCGGATAGGCGCGTTTCTCGTCGAGCTCTCGCCAGTAGCTTCCGGGGAAATCCTGGCAGAGGCGGCCAACGGCCTCGCGGATTTCGTCGTGGGTCTCGATCGTGGTCATGGCTGTCTCCCGTGCTTTGGCGTCTTTGTACCGGTCCAGATCCGATCGAAGCAGGGCGCGAATTGAATGCAGCCCATAGACCTGCGCTATGGCTCGCCTTTACGCGCTCTTGCGCCAGAGCTTCGGCCCGCTTTCGTGGATGGAGTTGCCCCTGGTGTCGACGGCGAGCGTCACCGGCATGTCTTCGACCCTCAAACGATAGATCGCCTCCATGCCGAGGTCCTGCCAGGCGACGGGTTCGGCCTCGCGGATCGCCTTGGAGACGAGGAACGCCGCGCCGCCGACGGCGATCATGTAGACGGCGCCGTGATCGGCGATGGCGGAGATCGCCTCCGGCCCGCGCTCGGCCTTGCCGATCATCACCTTCAGGCCGGTTTCGGCCAGCACCTGTCGGGTGAACTTGTCCAAGCGGGTCGAGGTCGTGGGTCCGGCCGGGCCGATCACCTCGTCGCCGACGGGATCGACCGGCCCGACATAGTAGATCGCCCGTCCCTTCAGATCGACGGGCAGGCTCTCGCCCTTGTCCAGCGTTTCCACCATGCGTTTGTGGGCGGCATCGCGGCCGGTATAGAGCGTGCCGGAAAGAAGCAGCGTCTCGCCGGGGGTGAGCGCCGCCAGCGTCGTCTCGTCGAGCGCGTCGAGGTCGATCCGCTTCACCGAGGCGCTGGAATTGTCGAGAACGATCTCCGGCCAGAGCGAAAGATCCGGCGGATCGAAGGTCGCGGCCCCCGATCCGTCGAGGACGAAATGGACGTGGCGGGTGGCCGCGCAATTGGGGATCAGCGCGACCGGCAGCGACGCGGCGTGGGTCGGGAAATGCCGGAGCTTGACGTCGAGCACCGTGGTCAGGCCGCCGAGGCCCTGGGCGCCGATGCCGAGCGCGTTGACGCGCTCGTAGATTTCCAGCCGCAGTTCCTCGGCGCGGTCGCGCGGGCCCCGCTCCAGAAGATCGAAGATGTCGATCGGATCGTTCAGCGACATCTTGGCGAGCGCCATCGCCTTGTCGACGCTGCCGCCGACGCCGATGCCGAGCATGCCCGGCGGGCACCAGCCGGCGCCGAGGCCGGAGACGGTCTCGACCACCCAGTCGGCGACCGAGGCCGACGGATTGAGGACGGCGAACTTCGTCTTGTTCTCCGAGCCGCCGCCCTTGGCCGAGACGACGACGTCAACCGTGTCGCCCGCCACCATCTCGACATGGACCATGCCGGGGGCGTTGTCGCCGGTGTTCCTGCGATCGCCGAACGGATCGCGGACCACCGAGGCGCGCAAGGGATTGGTGTCGAGACGATAGGCCCGGCGCACCGCCTCGTCGACGATCTCCTGCAGCGGCCGCCTCCAGCCGATTTTCGCCTCGCAGCCGATCTTGAAGAAGACGTTGGCGACGCCGGTATCCTGGCAGATCGGACGCTGGCCCATGGCGCACATGCGCGAGTTGGTCAGAATCTGACCGATGGCGTTCTTCGCGCCCGGCGACTGTTCGCGCTCATAGGCCGTCGTCATCGCCCGGATGAAATCCTCCGGGTGGTAACAGGCGACGAATTGCAGCGCGTCGGCGATGCTGTCGACGACATGGTCTTCGGTGATCGCAGCCATGAAACCTCCCTGACTTCGGCAACCCTCGGCGGCAATGGCACGCGGCGAGCCCTGCGTTCAGACTGGAATGGTTCTTACTCCCCAGACCGCGACAGGCAAAGACGGCGCCCATAGGCCTTGCCTCGAGCAGGCTTCCACTTGCGCGACGAACACCGGCAAAAATTGCCCTGAAACGATAGGTTGGGTCTATCCATCCCATCCTGCGACAACGCATTTCGATCGTCCCGGCGCTTCGCTATGAGGATTGTTGTCAAAGACCGGTCGTTCTTTCGCGACCAGATCTCAGCCAGACCCCGGAGGGCCCCGCCATGAGAGACCTTGCCGCCGCCCGCAGCTTCCTCTTCGTGCCCGCGACACGGCCCGAGCGGATCGAAAAGGCCAAGGCCAGCGGCGCCGACGCCGTCATCGTCGATCTCGAGGACGCCGTTGCGCCGCAGGAAAAGGCCGCGGCACGCGAGACGCTGCAAGCGGCGCTCGTAGAGGACGCTGGCATTCTTCTGCGCATCAACGCCGCCGGCACGAAGTGGCACGACGAGGACCTGGCCCTTCTCGCCCATCCCGGCATCTCCGGCGTCGTGCTGGCCAAGGCCGAGCGCGCCGAAGACATCGAAAAACTGGGCAAACCGGTCGTCGCGCTGATCGAGACGGCGCGCGGCCTTGCCAATGCGCGGCCGATCGCGGCGGCCAGAGGAACCCGCCGTCTCGCCTTCGGCACGATCGACTTCATGGCCGATCTCGGCCTGCCCGAGGACGGCGCGGCGATGGCGATCTACCGTGCCGAACTCGCCCTCGCCTCCCGCCTCGCCGGCATCGGGCCGCCGATCGACGGGGTCACGACCGCGATCGACGACGACGCGCTGATCGCAGAGGAAACCCGCCGGGCGCTCGCCTTCGGCTTCGGGGCGAGACTCGCCATTCACCCGAGGCAGATCGGCCCGATCCACGACGCGCTCCGCCCCACCGACGCCGAGATCGCCCGCGCCCGGCGGATCGTCGAGGCGGCAGAGACGTCCGATGGCGGCGCCATCCGTCTCGACGGGGCGATGGTCGACGCTCCTGTGGTGTTGCAGGCCCGCGCGGTTCTGGCCCGGGCCTGAGACTTTCGCCGGAATCAGCCGAGCGTCAGCGTCGCCTTCATCGAGGTCACGCGGTCGGAGCGTTCGACCCGGCCTTCCCGGCTCGCCCCTTCGGTCTCGAAACCGAGGCGGATGGGCGTCGTGTCGAACACCGGTGCGAGCGCCCGATAGGCAAAGCGAAGCGGCTGTCCTGTCGCGATCCCGGCACTTTCGATCATCGTGTCGCAGAGCTTCGTCGCCATCAGGGGCCCGTGCACGACGAGGCCCGGATAGCCCTCGACCTTTCGGCAGAAATCACGATCCCAGTGGATGCGGTGACCGTTGTGGGTCAGGGCCGAATAGAAGAACAGCTCCATGTCCGGATGGACGACATAGCCGTCCGGCACGGGGTCGTCCGCCTCGCGCAATGCTGCATCGGGCAGACCGCGATCACGATAGACGACGGTCTGGATCTCGTCGATGGCGGTCTCGCCGCCTTGCGAAATCCTGTGTTCGACCGTGACGAAGCAGAGATCGCCGGTCTTGCCCGTCTTGAAGTTGACGGCGGTGATCGTCGATCTGCGCGTCGCGGCAACGCCGAGCTGCAACGGCCGCCGAACCGTCACGTCGCCCGCCGCCCACATGCGCCGGTGAAACGGCGCCGGCGGCAGGAAGAGGCCGAGCTTTTCGTGGCCGTCCTCTCCCGCATCGACGATCGGATAGCCGTGGTTGAAATAGGCCCAGTGCCATGTCGGCGGCAGCCCTTCCTCTGGCACAGACCGCCGAAGCAGTGTCGCGAGCTTCGTCGCCGTTTCAGGCGCCATCTCGTCGGTGACGGAGCGCTCGCGGCCGACATAGGCCTCGCATTCGGCCTTGATTGCGGCGTCCATCAGATCGTCCGCCCGCCGTCGACTTCGAGGATGACGCCGGTCAGGTACTCCGCTTCGTCACTGGCGAGGAACGCCGCAGCATTCGCGACGTCGCGGGGCTCCGACAGGCGGCCGAGCGGGATCGTCGCGATGAAGCGCTCGCGATTTTCCGGCGTGTCGGGCATGCCCATGAAGTTCTCCAGCAGCGCCGTCGCGCCCATCACCGGCGCAAGGCCGCAGACGCGGATCCTGTCCGGCGCAAGTTCGACCGCGAGCGAGCGGGTCATCAGGTTGGCCGCGCCCTTGGAGGAGTTGTACCACGTCAGCCCCGGACGCGGGCGAATGCCGGCGGTGGAGCCGACATTGATCATGACGCCGCCGCCGGAAGCACGCCAGCGGGGAACGATCGCCTTGGTCATGTGGAAGATCGACATGACGTTGACGTCATAGAGTTTCCTCATCGTCGCTTCGTCGGTCTCCATCAACGGAGCATTCTTGTTCGACCAGCCGGCATTGTTGACGATCACGTCGACGCCGCCGAACTCAGCCTCCATCTTCGCGATCGCCGTCTCGATCTGTTCTGCGCTGGTGACGTCGCAGGTGATGGCGACCGCGCCTTTGCCGATTTTTGACGCGACAGTCTTGGCGCCCTCGCCGTTCATGTCGACGACGGCGACCTTTGCGCCTTCCGCCATGAACTTTTCGGCAATGCCCCTGCCGAAGCCGGAGGCAGCGCCCGTGACGAGACAGCGTTTTCCTTCGAGCCGCATGACGACCTCCTTATCCGTGATTGTGGACGATCGTCTTGATCGTCGAGACTTCGAGCAGGGCCTCGAAGCCGACCTCCAGCTCGGCCGGCTTGTCACCATTCTGAGGCCCGGGCGGCATCGCTTGGGCGGCGAAGAGCGCGGCGCGATTACGGTGTCCTGCCATGTCGAATTTCCTCCCATCACAAGGATCACCCCTGCCCGCAGCCCTTCCTCCCAGGGCCGCGGGACGATACTGGCGGAGCCTACAGAGCGGGGCGGACCTTGAGAAATAGCGATTTTGGACCCGCGCCCATAGATCAGGCTTATTGCTTCAGCGAATGGCGATCGGATTGATGATCATCTGCACGGCGCCGCGCAGCCGCGCCTGACCCAGCACGCAGAAACATTCGTTCACGTCATCCGCCGGGAGTTCGCGGGTTTCCATGTTTTCCAGGATGTCGATGCCGTGCTCGGGCTGAAGAATCGGGTGGACCTTCAAGGCCGCCCCTCTTCCTCGGCCGGAACCACCTCCATGCCGCAGATATCGGCACCCGAAGCGCCAACACTGGCGCCACGGATGCACCGTCGGGAACATGTCCAACAGGCCGGGCGGCAGGTCCACTTTAGTCTTCGGTTTGCCCGGTCGGAAACTCCGCCTGCCAGATGCCGCGTCCCACGAGATCCTCGATCACCTGCCGGCAATAGGTCTCGATCGCCCGGGTCGCGGCGGTGGCGCGGGACTTGCCGGAGCGCACCAGATAGACCGGCCGGCGCATGCACGGCTCGATGATCTGGCTGCCGAGAAGCCAGCCCATCTCGACATGATCGTGGACCGCCGCCGGCGACAGGATGGTGTGGCCGCTGCCGCGGGCGACGAGCGCCTTGATCTGCTGCAGGGAGTCCATCTCAGTGACGACCCGTGGCTCCAGCCGCGCGGCCTTGGCCACGCGGTCGATCAGCGTCCTGAGGCCATGGCGGCGCGAGGGCAAAACGAGATCGAGGCGCATCACGTCGCGAAGCGCCACCGGCTCTCCCGGCGGCGTCTCGAACGGCCAGTCGTCCGGGGCGGCGTAGAACCACAGATCCTCCATCAGGATCAGTTCCGAGGTGCAGTCGCCGATGCCCTCCTGGTCGTAGAGAAGCGCCAGATCGATGTCGCCGGACTTCACCCACTCCTTGATATGGCCGCTCATCGCCTCGGTGGCGCAGAAATGCACCCTCGGCATCTCGACCCGAACGGTCTCGGCAAGCGGGATCGACAGCGCCATCGAGACGGAGGCCGGCAGGCCGAAATCGACGCGGCCGGACGGTTCGGAGGAGATCGCGCGCACATCCTCTTCCGCTTGCCGCAGGAGTTCGGCGATCCGGCAGGCATGTACGTAGAGGAGCTGGCCAGCCTCGGTCGGCGAGACACCGCGGGCGGTGCGGGTCAGGAGTTCCGAGCCGAGACGCTCTTCGAGATTGCGCGTCTGCTGGGAGAGCGAGGGCTGGGCGACGCCCAGCGCCCGCGCCGCCGCGCTCATCGAACCGCTTTCGACGATCTGGCGGAAATAGGCGAGCTGGCGCGAATCCATGGATACTCCGCGGAGATAGGGTCTTCCTATTGGTAGATGCCGCGAAAGCTATTTGTACAGGCCCCGTCGCATTCGGCATCTTCGCGGCGAATGCGAGAGGATGTCTGATGCAGGATCTGAGCGGTCTGACCGTGGTTTCGGTCGAGCATGCGGTGGCGGCGCCCTATGCGTCGGTGAAGCTTGCCGATGCGGGGGCGAGGGTCATCAAGGTGGAGCGGCCGGAGGGGGATTTCGCCCGCGGCTACGACAAGCTCGCGGCGGGCAACAGCGCCTATTTCGTCTGGCTCAATCGCGGCAAGGAATCGATCGCCCTCGATCTGAAGGACGCGGCCGACAAGGCGGTCCTCGCCAGGCTGATCGACGAAGCCGACATCCTGATCCAGAATCTCGGGCCGGGTGTCATGGAGCGGCTCGGCTTCGGCGTCGACGACCTATGCAAAAGCCATCCGAAGCTGATCGCCTGCTCGATCTCGGGCTACGGTTCGGAAGGCCCGCGCGCCTCGCAGAAGGCCTACGACCTCCTCATTCAGGCCGAAAGCGGCCTGTCGGCGATCAACGGCACGCCGGAAGGGCCGGCCCGCGTCGGCGTTTCCGTCTGCGACATCGCCGCCGGCATGACCGCCTATCAGGCGATCCTCGAGGCCTTGATCGGCCGGGCGACGACCGGCAAGGGCCGCCATGTCGAGGTTTCGCTCTATCACGCCATGGCCGACTGGATGAACGTGCCGTATCTCCAGTATCGCTATGGCGGCAAGGCGGCGCAGCGCCAGGGACTGCAGCATCCGACCATCGCGCCCTATGGCGCCTTTCCATGCGCCGACGGCAAGGTGCTGCTCATCTCGGTCCAGAACGACCGGGAATGGGCTCAGCTCTGCAAGGCACTGGGGGCGCCCGAGATGGCGACGAAAGAGGGCTTTGCCACGAACCACGAGCGGATGGCCAACCGTCCGGCGGTCGACGGCTTCGTCGGCGGAAGACTGGCGGAGCGGGGCCGCGAGGAAAACATCGACCTTCTCACCAAAGCCCGGATCGCCATCGGCCGGCTGTCCGACATGGAGGACGTCGTTCAGCATCCGCAGAACCGCTTCGTCGAGGTGCCTACGCAACACGGCCCGCTCGAACTCCTCGCCCCCGGCGCGACCGTGCGCGGAAGAAAGATCGAGGCCTTCGGGCGGGTGCCGGAAACAGACGAACATGGCGCATCGATCCGCGCCGAATTCGGCTTTGCGGCGAAGCACTCGACCTAGATCAAGGGCGTCACGGCGCTCGCGGCGAAGCCCGGCCCGTCCTGGCCTATCCCGAAATTATAAGGCTTCGCCGCCCATTTCGCTGCCGAAGAGTTGCGGCAAGGGGCGCTCGAAGGTCTGGCGACCGGCCTTCCAGCCGGCAATCGGCTGGGCGATGCGGCGCACGGCATCCGTGGCGCTCGCAGCGTCGAGGATGACGAGATCGGCCGGCGCGCCGACGGCTGGCGTCGACGGCCTGTCGAGGCCAATGACGGAGGCGGCGCTCTCGCTGACCATCGCGAAGCTTTCGGCGATCTCTTCCTCCGTCCCGATCTGGGCGATGTTGGCAAAGAGGTTCGCCATGCGGATCAGCGAGGCGTCGCCGAATGGCGTGAAGGGGTTGAGGACGTTGTTGGTGGCCACCGCCGTCCTGACGCCCGCCCGGGCCAGACGATCGGCCCTTGCCATGCCGCGCGGATTGAGCCGGTCGGCATCCCGCCCCATGAGATAAAGATCCGTCGCCGGCAGGACGACGAGGCCGATATCGGCTTCGGCAAGTTCGCTCGCCAGCTCATCGAAGCGCTCCGGCGCCATCGCCGAGAGCTTGCTGACATGGCCGATCGAAACCCGGCCCTGAAGGCCCCTCGCCTTCACGGCGGCAATCAGCGTCGGTAGATCCGAGCCTTCGGGGTCGAGATCGAAATCGATGTGGAAATCGGCCGGCACCGCGAAGCGCTCGGCCAGATCGAGGACGAGCTCGATGTGCCGCGCCGGATCGTCGTCCGTATAGGGACAGCCACCGACGCTGGTCGCGCCGCCCTCGAGCGCCGCGATCAGGAGATCACGAGTGGCCATCTCCTGGGTCAGGCCCTCCTGCGCGAAGGCGCAGAGGTCGAGATCAATGGCATGGGCATAGTCGCGCTTCAACTGGACAAGCGCGTCGAATGAGGTCAGCTGGACGCGCGGGTCCGTCTCGACGAAGCTCCTCATCGCCATGGTTCCGTTGACGATCGCCTGTCTGAGGACGGTCTCCGCCCGCTGGTAGACGTCTTCGCGGGTAAACTCCGCCTTGGCTTTCGCCGTCAGAGACACCGCCTCTTTAAGCGTCCCCTCACAGATCGGGCAGCGCCCGAGAATCGCGGCCTTGTCGAGATGGATGTGGGCATCGACGAAGCCGGTGCAGACGAACCGCCCGTGCACGCGGCGCTCGGCTGCGCCTTGCGGCAGTCCCGGCGCGATCTCGGCGATGCGCCCGTCCAAGATGCCGATATCGACGGGCGCGTCCCTGCCCGCGATCCGCGCCTCCCGCAAAATCAGATCCAGCATGCCCGCTATTCTCCGCCTGTCAGCCGAGTTCGAAGCTGGTAACGCCGAAGATCCTGTCGAGGGGGAGCGACGGAGGGTCGCCCTTCACCATCCGCGCGGTCTCGAAGACCTCGACCATGCCGCGGCCTTCGGCAAGCGCGATGGCGGCTTTATTCGGCTCGGGAACGTCGAGGATCACTGCCTCGCCGGGCGGCACCATGCGCGACAGGGCGTCGAACAGGCTCGATGCGGCATCCGGCGTCTCGGCGAAGAGCGGACCGACCTTGAACCCATCCTGCGCCGGACGAACGACGCCATAGCCCCTCACCGTGTCGCCCTCGCCGGGCAGTATCCTGGCGACGTGCCCGTCCGCAAACAGCCAGGCGCGAAGGAAGGCCTCACGCTCGGTCCCGAAATGGGCCGTGTCGTAGGAAACGAGAGCGGCGCCGTCCTCGGCCGTGACCGCCCGCGTCGCGTCCGGCACCTCGGCCGCTAGTGAAACCGGGCCCTTGAAGCGGATGTTGCGATGCTGGAGGACGAAGCCGGATCGGGCATAGTTCGCCTGCTGATCGACGACGCCGTCGAGACCGACCGAGCGGCCTTCGAGCCGCGCCATGCCGGCCTGCCAGAGCGCCCAACCGATGCCCCGGCCGCGCAGCTCCGGCCTGACGATGTAAAAGCCGAGAAAGCCCTGTGTCTCGCCATAGGCGACGACCGAGATCGCGGCCGCCGGCTCGCCAGCCAGAAATGCCATCAGGAAGCCCTCGGGATCGGCGCTCCGGAACGCCTGCGCATCGCCGAGACCGGGATTCCAGCCCTCCTTCGCGGCCCATTCGACCGCCAGCTCGACATCGGCCGGCGTCATCACGCGGATTTCGATATCGGACGCTCGCGTGGCGATGCCCGTCATTCGACGGGCTCGAGAACGGGTGCGCTCTCGGTGTAGCCGATCATCCCGTCCGGATAGACGAAGCCCTGGTCCTTCGGGCGGGGCGTCGCATAGCCGCCGCGCTTGACGGTCTTCAGACCGAGCGTCACGGCGGCCTCCATCAGTTTCACCGCCGCCGAAACGCCTTCGACCACCGGAACCCCGTGGCGCTCGGAAAGGCTCGCGGCAAAGTCGGCCATGCCAGCGCAGCCGAGCACGATCGCCTCGGCGCCGTCCTCGTCGATCGCCCGGGCGATCTCTTCGGAGATTTTGGCGTTCGCCGCCTCCGGATCGGCCTCGAGAGCCAGGACCGGCAGCTCCGATGCGCGGACGCTGGCACAAAGGCTCGAAAGGCCGGCGCGGGACAGATTGTCTTCGAGGATCGGTACGGAGACCGACAGCGTCGTGATCACCGAATATCGCCTTGCCACCAGCGTCGCCATGCGCGCCGCCGCTTCGCCGATGCCGATCACCGGGCCCTTGAGGATAGAACGGGCGGCTTCGAGGCCGGTATCGTCGAAACAGGCGATGATATGGGCGTCGGCTCCATCGCGTTCGGCGATCGCGAGGGCATGGAGAAGCCCCGGCACGGCGAGCGCGCCGTCGACATGGCCCTCGATCGAGATCGGGCCGGCGTCGTTCTGATAGGCAAGGATTTCAGTGCCCCGCGCCGCCGCCTGGCGCGCCGCGTGGGCGATCGTCTCGGTCATCGACCGGGTGGAGTTCGGATTGACGATTGAGATCCGCAATTTGTCCCCTCAGACCTCTGTTCGTCCCGCCGCGACATTCGCCGGCCGTGGCTCTGGCGCTTGCGGGACGATAGCTCGATCCCGAAATTCTTAAGCCATCGCCGCTTGCAGGGGGCGACGAATTTGTCACGTCTGCGCCGGAATTCGAAGCAGGAGGCGATGACACAGTCAGGCCGCAAGGGCGCGGCGGCGGCGGCGTCTCTGGAGAAGCACGAAGGCCGCGAGCGTTCCGAAGATCACCGTGAAGGAAACCGCCGTCACCGACGTGCCGAGGGCGTAGATCTCGGGCGTCGTCACCGTCGTCGTCAGAGCCGCGAGTTCGAGCGGCAGCGTGTTGGTGGAGCCCATGGCCTGGCTGGAGCGGGCGATCTCGTCCCATGAGAGTGTGAAGCCGAACAGCGCGATGCCGATCAGGAACGGCGCGATCATCGGCAGGATGACATGGCGAAAGCTCTGCCAGTTCGAGGCGCCGAGGTCCCGCGCGGCCTCCTCGTAGCTCTTGTCCAGCCGGTTGAAGACCGCGAACATGATCAGAAGGCCGAAGGGCAGCGTCCAGGACAGATGAGCGCCGAGGCCGGAGGTGAAGAGGCCCAGCGAATTGCCGCGACGCGAGACGAGCCCGATCGAGGAGAGGACCGGCCGGAAGATGTCGTCGATGATGCGGAATTCCAGCGCGATGCCGAGCGAGACGACGATCGAGGGCACGATCAGGCTGGCGATGGCGATGTAGAACAGCGGCGTCGCGCCGAAGAATTTCTTGCGAAAGGCAAGACCGGCGAGGACCGAGATCACGACGGTGATCACCATCACCGTCAGGCCGAGCATCAGGGACCGCTGAAAGGCCGTGCCGATGTCGACCGTGCCGCGCCCGCTCCACAACCGCTCGAACCAGTAGAGCGAGACGCCGTTCATCGGGAAGGTCAGCCCGCCCGACGGCCCCTGGAAGGAGAGCGTCAGGATGGTGACCACGGGCCCGTAGAGAAACACCACGAACAGCGCGAAGAAAATCGCGAGGGCATAGAAGGAGCGCGGACGCTTTTCCTCCCGGGTGACGGATTTCACAGCCATGAGGGGGCTCCTTCCGCGTGATGGCGGGAGAGCGCTGCAGGGTCGCGACTGCATGCGTCTCGGCCATCGCCGGGCCGAGGCTCCGCAAGGGTGCCATGTCGAGGCGCTCCCCTCAACGCCCCGTCATCCTCGGGCTTGTCCCAAGGATCTACCGCCGTGTCCGCGTCAAAATCCGTGCAGAAACGCCCAGCTTCGACGTCGAGCTCCACCGGCCGGCGGCAGGAGTTCCTCGGGACAAGCCCGAGGATGACGGCGCCGGGATGTGTAGGCCCTATCTCAAAGGTCTCATCCGGCACGAGCGTCGCGCCGCTCGAAGGTGTACGGCCGGGCCTGAGTGCCGGGTATCCGCAGGACCTAGCTCCGATAGCCCTCGCCCTGATATTCGACCGCGGCCCAACCATCGCTCAAAGCTCCTTGCGGATGTCGACGAGCCGCAGCATGCCCCAGATCGTCACGAGAACGACGGCGAGAAGCACAATGGCGTTGGCGGCGGCGATGGGGAACTGGAGGAAATTGATCTGGGTCTGGATGACCTTGCCGACCGAGGCGATCTGCTGGCCGCCCATGATGCCGATGGTGAGATAGTCGCCGGTGACGATGGTGACGACGAAGATCGATCCGATCAGGATGCCGGGCTTGACCAGCGGAATGATGATGTTGGTCAGCGTCTGCCAGCCCGAAGCGCCGGCATCGTAGGCCGCCTCGATCAGCGATCGGTCGATGCGCATCATCGAATTGAAGATCGGGACCACCATGAACAGCGTGTAGAGATGGACGAGCGCCAGGGTGACGGCGAAATCGGAATAGAGCAGCCATTCCAGCGGCGCGTCGATCAGCCCGATGGACTGTAGCGTCTCGTTGACGAGGCCGTTGCGGCCGAGCAGCGGGATCCACGAGATCATCCGGATGACGTTCGAGGTCCAGAACGGGATGGTGCAGACCATGAAGAGCGCGATCTGCATCGGCAGCGTGCGCACGTGGAAGGCGAGGAAATAGGCGACGGTGAAGCCGATGAAGAGCGTGACCGCCCAGACGATGGCGACGAATTTCAGCGTCGACAGATAGGTCGCGAAAGTGGTGCAGAGCCGGGATGAGCCGGAGAAGCAGCCGTAGAACACGTCCTGGTAGTTCGAGAAGACGAAGGCCGGCTCGATCGAATATTCGGTGTAGTTCCAGAAGGAGACGACGAAGGTCGCGACCAGCGGCAGGACGAAGAACAGAAAGAAGACGAGCGCCAGCGGCGCGGCCTGGGCATAGGGCACCCAGGCCGGCGTCCAGCTCGTGCGCCGGTTGCGCGTCGCGGTGGACGCGCCCTTCTCGGCGTTGGACGCCCCGGTGCGGGCCGCGGCGTCCATCGTCTCGGTCATGACCTCAGGCGGCAATGAACTCGTTCCACTTGCGGATCATGTAGATGTTCTCGTCCATGACCGCGTTCCAGCACGCGACGGCCCCCATGCGCTCGTTGTAGGAACCGCCGTCGCGCACGGCGCCGGCCTTTTCGAGCAGCTTTCCGTCCGGCGACATGATGTCCTTTTCGGCCGGCTTGCCCTCGAACCAGTAGGCCCACTCGTAGGGCTCCATGGCTTGCTCGGTGGTCTCGAGCACGGCGGTGTAATAGCCCTGCTTGGCGAGATGTGCGCCGGCCCAGCCGGAGAGGAACCAGTTGATGAACTCGTAGGCCGCGTCCTTCTCGCGGTCGTCGATCGCGATCGGAAGTCCGAAGCCCGACGCCCAGGCGCGGTACCCCTCTTTGAGCGGCTGGTACTTGCACGCGATGCCCTGGGTCCGAACGGCTGTCACCGCCGGCGACCACATCGACTGAATGACGACCTCGCCCGAGGCCATCAGATTGACGCTCTCGTTGAAGTCGGTCCAGAAGGCCCGGAACTGGCCGTTGCGCTTGGCTTCGATGAGCGCGGCGATCGTCGCGTCGATCTCGTCGCGGGTCATGTTGCCCTTGTCGGCATATTTCATGTCGCCCCGGGCTTCGATCGCCATCGCCGCATCCATGATGCCGATCGAGGGAATGTTGAGCGTCGCCGCCTTGCCCTTGAATTTCGGGTCGAGAAGCGCCGCCCAGCTGTCGACGGGGCCGTCGATGAGATCGGGACGGATGCCGAGCGTGTCGGCGTTGTAGGTGGTCGGGATGAGGGTCAGGAAGTCGGTCGGCTCGCTGGCGAACTCGGTCGCTTCCTCGTCCGGCAGATAGAGCACCTCGGTCGGCGCGGTGCCGTCGAGGCCGACCTTCTTGCCGTCGACGGTGCCGTCGCGGATGACCGTGGCAATCTTGTCGGCGAGTTTGATCTTCTTGGCGTCGAGACCCATGATGTTGCCGGAGGGAAGCAGCTTCGGCAGCGCGAAATATTCGGTATCGACGAGGTCGAAGGAATTCGGCTGGGTGATGACGCGCTTGGCGACGTCGTCGGTCGTCACGGCGATGTATTCGATCTTGATGCCGAGATCTTCCCCGGCCTTTTCGGCGATCGCCGGCGACTGGTTCACCGCCGTCGAGAGATAGCGGAGCGTCACCGGCTCCTGGGCGAGTGCCGGAAAGCCGGTGACCTTGGTCACCAGCGCCGCGCCGCCGAGCGCGGCCGAGCCCTTGAGGATCGACCGGCGGGTCACGCCGCCGCGGGTTTCGGTGAGTATCGTCATGAAGCTTCCTCCGTCTACAGTTTCGGGGGTGGGCGAGTTCTGGGGCGGACCTGGCAGCGACGCTCAGGCCGCAAGCTCGTGGCGGTCGGCCGGCTGCCAGGCGACCGACACCGTGTCACCGGCCGCGACGGGCGACCGGTCGAATTCCGATTCCGGCAGGGTGGCGATGAGGTCCGTGCCGTCCTTGCGCGTCATGGCGACATGAACGGTCATGCCCTGATATTCGACATCGGTGACTTTCGCCTCGGTGCCGGCCTCGCCGGGCTGGGCGAGACGGATGCGGTCGGCCCTCACGGCATAGGACTTGCCGCCTTCGGGCACGACATTGTGGCCACCCATGAATTTGGCGACGAACACCGTCTTCGGAGCGTTGAACACCTCGCGGGGCGAGCCGACCTGCTCGATCCGGCCGTCATTCATCACCACCACCATGTCGGCCAGCGCCATCGCCTCTTCCTGGCTGTGGGTGACATGGACGAAGGAGATGCCGAATTCGCGCTGATAGCGTTTCAGCTCTGCCCGCATGCGGATCCTCAAGAACGGATCGAGGGCGGAAAGCGGCTCGTCGAGGAGAAGGACGGTCGGATTGGTGACGAGCGCGCGGGCGAGCGCGACGCGCTGCTGCTGGCCACCGGAGAGCTGGCTCGGCAGACGGTCGCCATATTTGGCCATGTCGACGAGATCGAGCAGCTCGTCGGCGCGCTGTCGTCGCTCGGCCTTGCCGACGCCGGCCATCTTCAGCGAAAAGGCGACGTTGTCGCGAACGTCGAGATGGGGAAACAGCGCGTAGTTCTGAAACATCATCGCCGTGCCGCGCTTGGCCGGCGGCAGGTCGTTGACGACCTGGTTTCCGATCACGACGTCGCCGTCGGAGATGAATTCGTGGCCTGCGATCATTCGCAAGGTCGAGGATTTGCCGCAGCCGGACGGCCCAAGCAGGCAGCAATAGGTGCCGGCGGGTATCTTCAGCGAGACCCTGTCGACGGCGATCGTTTCGCCATAAGCCTTGGTGACGGCTGCAAGTTCAAGATCGGCGGCTTCGTTCGGCAAGGCATGACCTTCATGTCGGACGGCATTTCATCCGACAGAAGCAACGGCCATGCCAACCAGGCGTGGAAAGGGGAAGCCAGTCCTCCCGGCTCCCCCTTTTCCAATCGAGCCCGCCTCGCTGTCTGAAAACTGGGCAATCAGCCCATCTTCGCGGCAAAGGCGTTTGACTGCCTGATCACCACGTCAGATCGCGGACGGTCAGCGCGCGGCCATCACCGCATCGACCGCTTCCGAGGTCTTCTGAACGATCAGGTCGGCGTCTTCCTTCGTCAGGCAGAAGGGCGGCGCGAAGCCCAGAATGTCGCCTTCGGGCATCGCCCGGCCGATGACACCGCGATCGAACAGGGCCGCCGAGATCTTCGGCCCGATCTTCTGCGAGGCATCGAAGAAGCGGCGGTCGTCCTTGTCCTCGACGAATTCGACGGCGGCCAGAAGCCCCTCGCCGCGCACCTCGCCGACATTCGCCTTGCCCTCGAGAGCCTCCTTCAGGGCCTTGAGGAAATAAGGCCCGACCTCGCGGACGTTGTCGATCAGCTTCAGATCGTCGATCAGCTTGAGGTTGGCAACGCCGGCCGCCGCGCAGATCGGATGGGCCGAATAGGTCCAGCCATGGCCGAAGGCGCCGAGATCATCGGCCCCCTTCACCAGCCCGTCCCACATGCGCTTCGAGACGATCGAGCCCGACAGCGGCGCATAGGCCGAGGTGAGACCCTTGGCGATGGTGATGAGGTCCGGCTTCATGCCGTAATGGTCGGAGCCGAACATCGAGCCGAGGCGGCCGAAGCCGGTGACCACTTCGTCGGCGACGAGCATGACGTCGTATTTTTCCAGCACGGCCTGGATCTTCTGCCAGTAGCCGGCCGGCGGCGGCACGATGCCACCGGTGCCAAGCACCGGCTCGCCGATGAAGGCGGCGACGGTCTCCGGGCCCTCGGCGAGAATCAGCTCTTCCAGCTGGTCGGCGCAATATTGCGAGAACTGCTCCTCGCTCATCGAGCGATCCTCGCGGCGGTAGTAATAGGGCGAGACCGTATGGAGGATCGGCGCGCGCGGCAGGTCGAAGGCATTGTGGAAGAGCTGCAGGCCGGTCAGCGAGCCGGTCATGACGCCGGAGCCGTGATAGCCGCGCCAGCGCGAGATGATCTTCTTCTTCTCGGGCCGGCCGAGGACGTTGTTGTAGAACCAGATCAGCTTGATGTTGGTCTCATTGGCATCCGAGCCCGACAGGCCGAAATAGACCCGGCTCATATGCTTCGGCGCCCGGTCGATGATCATCTTCGAAAGCTGGATCGAGGCGTCCGTGCCGTGGCCGACATAGGCGTGGTAGTAAGCGAGCTCATGGGCCTGCTTGGCGATCGCGTCGGCGACCTCGGTGCGGCCGTAGCCTGCATTGACGCAGTAGAGGCCGGCGAAGGCGTCCACATGGGTGCGGCCGGTGGCGTCCGTGATACGCACGCCCTCGGCGCCGGTGATCACCCGGGTCGGGCTCTCGCCGCGGGCATGGGTGCCCATATGGGTCGAGGGGTGGAAGAAGTGATCGCGGTCGAACGCTTCGCGTTCGTTCGAGGCGTCGAGCATGGCGGCGGCTCCTTTCAGGTTTTGTCTGGAGGTTTCTGATTTTGCGGCCGGATCAGGCGAGATCGGCGCAGACATATTTGATGTCGGTGAAGGCCTCGAGGCCGTGGCGTGAGCCCTCACGGCCAAGACCCGACTGCTTGACCCCACCGAACGGGACCGGCGCGCCGGTAATCTTCACACGGTTGACGGCGACCATCCCGTAGTCGAGGGCGCCGGCAAGACGCGCCGCCCGGGCGCCGTCCTTGGTGACAACATAGGCGACGAGGCCATATTCGCTGTCATTGGCGCGGGCGACGACCTCGTCCTCGCTGTCGAAGGGGGTGAGCGCGGCAACCGGTCCGAAGGTCTCCTCCCGCATGATGGTGGCGCTGTCGGAAACGTCGGCGAGCACCGTCGGCTGATAGAAGAGGTGCCCTGCCCCGTGGCGCGCGCCGCCCGTCAGCAGCCTTGCGCCTCGCGCTGTTGCATCCTGGACCTGCGCCTCGATCTTTGCGACCGCGCGCTCATGCATCAAAGGGCCGATCTCGCTCGCCTCGTCGAGACCGTTGCCCACGACCAACGACGCCGCTTTCTCGGCAAATCGGCGGGAAAATTCCGCGTAGACGGAACGCTCGACATAGATGCGGTTGGCGGCGAGGCAGTCCTGGCCGGAGGTGGCGAATTTGGCATCGATGGCGATGGCGACGGCCCGGTCGAGATCGGCGTCGGCAAAGACGATCAGCGGGGCGTGTCCGCCGAGTTCCATGACGAGGCGCTTGACGGTGGGCGCCGACTGGGCGGCGATCAGCCGGCCGATTTCCGTCGAGCCGGTGAAGCTCATCGCCCTGACGCGATTGTCCGCACACATCTCGCCGACGATGGTCGCGGCATCGCCGGTGACGACGTTGAAGACACCGGCGGGAAAGCCCGCCCTTTCGGCGAGTTCTGCCAGGGCAAGCGCGGAGAGCGGGGTCTCGGCGGAAGGATGGGCGACGACGGTGCAGCCGGCGGCAAGCGCGGCCGCGGCCTTGCGGGTCAGCATCGCCATCGGAAAATTCCAGGGGGTGACGAGGCCGGCAACGCCCACCGGCACGCGGGAAACGCTCATGGCAGCGCCCGGCAGGTGGCTCGCCACGCTCTCGATCGAAACGCGCCTGGCCTCTTCGGCGTAGTAGCCGACAAAGGACGCGCCATAGGCGATTTCGCCCACAGCCTCGGCATAGGGCTTGCCCTGTTCGAGGACCATCAAAAGAGCAAGGTCGTCTTTCGCCGCGAGGATCAGATCGTTCCAGCGTTGCAGGATCGCGCCGCGCTCCTGCGGCAGCAGCGCCTTCCAAGATGCAAAGGCGCCCTGTGCGGCATCGATCGCCGCCACCGTAGCGGCGGCATCGAGGCCGGCGACATGGGCAAGGGTGATCCCGCTGGCGGGATCGGTCACGGCGAAGGTCGCGCCGCTGCCCGCTCGTGTCCAGCGTCCGCCGACATAGGCGTTGTCGCGGAACAGCCGGGGATCGGCGAGACGGTCGATGGCAGGGTGAATTTCGGTGCGGGCGAAGACGGCGCTCATCGATGACCTCTCGACTGTTCCGGCCAGGCAACCGGAGGGACCGGCGACGTCCGCCAGCATGGCCATCAACCTACGAGGTCCGTGGTGGAGGGATTGGCTAAAGAGGCGATCGCGGCAGGCCGTCTGGGCTGAAGTCGGCCGCTGTCGCAGAGAGTTTCTCTCCCTGCGCGCTTTTGCCGAGCAACCTTGAATGCGTGCGTGCAGCTCCAATGCAAGTGGCCGAAGCGCTTGTCTTGGCTGCGGCTTGCACCCGATCAGCTGGAAAAGACGCCTTGTTCGCAGTCGTATCCACTTCGCGACGTCATCTTCGTGCTTGTCCCGAGGAACGACTGCGGGTTGATGATCGGGCCGCTCGCGGATGAATGGCCACTCTTGGACGATTTTGGTGAAGACGCGGCAGTAGATCCTCGGGACAAGCCCGAGGATGACGCAATTTCAATGGCTTCGGACCTAACTTTACCCAAGCCGTCTCTTGGTGAATTGTGGATCTCGCCGCATTCTGGCTGAACGGGACTGGGCAAATTGTTAGGCGGCGAGACCGCAGGCTCAGACGCCCGCCTCCTTGACCGTGCGGGTCACGATATAGGTGAAGTATCGGGCTATGCCGATCTCGCGGTTCAGCCAGCCGTCGATCAGCCGCTGATAGGCGTCGACATCCCGGGCGACAACTTTGAGGACGTAGTCGACGCCGCCGCCGACCGACCAGCAGGCGACAATTTCCGGCGTGTCGCGCACCATTTTCTCGAAGCGGTCGAAATCCGCCTGCCGATGCTGGCCGAGAGTGATCTCCACCAGCACCGTCGTCTGCGGCGCGACCAGCCGCCATTCGATCCGGGCGTGATAGCCCGCGACGATGCCGCTCTCCTCCAACCGCTTCAACCGGTTCCAGCAGGGCGTCGGCGACAGGCCCACCATCTCGGCCAGCTTGAGCTTGGTGATCCGCCCCTCGCGCTGGATGGCGCCGAGGATCTTCAGGTCGATCGGATCGAGCTTGATGGGCGGAATCGGCATGGCATTCCCTGATGAGTTGTCCGCCACCATATTGCCGAATGACATGATTTGCGAAAGAGTGCTTTCATGACAATGCCATTTCTCGATCCCGCCGCGCTCCACCGGCCGGTCTATCAGTCGCTTGCCGACCAGATCGCCCGCGCCATTGCCGACGGGCATCTGGCGAATGGCTGCAAGCTTCCGCCGCACCGCAGCCTCGCCCATGATCTGAAGATCTCGGTGCAGACGGTGAGCCGAGCCTATGAGGAACTGATTCGCCGCGGGCTGGTCTCCGGCGAGACGGGGCGCGGCAGTTTCGTCCGGCGCCAGGAGCCCTCCGGCGACGTGCCCTATCTGCAGGAGCGGCCGGGCGAAGTCGTCGACCTGTCGATCCTGAAGCCGGTCTGCGAGGCGATGCATCTCGACCGGATGAAGGCGGTCCTGGCCGAGCTTTCGGTCGATCTGCCGGCCAGCGCTGCTTTGTCCTTCCGCCCGAACGTCATCTTTCCCGGCCACCGGATCATTGCCGCGGACTGGCTGCGCCTTTGCGGGCTGAACGTCTCGCCGGGCAATGTCGTCCTGACCAATGGCGCCACGGCCGGCATGACGGTGGCGATGATGAGCGCCGCCTCCACCGGCACGGTGATCGCGACCGAAACCGTCGGCCACCACACGCTGATCCCGCTGGCGAGCTATCTCGGGCTGAAGATGGTGGGCGTGGAGATCGACGCCGACGGCATGGTGCCGGCAGCCCTCGACGCGCTCTGCCGGCAGGAGGATGTGCGCTCGGTCTTTCTGCAGCCGTCGCCCATCAATCCAACGGCGACGATGATGAGCCTCGAACGCCGCAAGGCACTGATCGCGGTGGCGCGACGCAACGCCCTGACCATCATCGAGAATGATCCGCTCGGACCGTTGATGGAAAATCGCCCGCCGCCGATCGCGGCTCTGGCGCCGGAGCTGACGCTCTATGTCACCAGCTTTACCAAAACCGTGCTGCCGGGCCTTCGGACCGGCTATCTGGTCGCGCCGGACAGGCTGATGTCCGCCGTCGCCAATCGTCACCTGGTCAGCCACTGGATCGCGACGCCGCTCTTGGCCGAGATCGCGTCACGCTGGGTGCGCGATGGAACGGCGATGGAGCTGGTCCGCTGGCAACGGGCGGCGCTCAAGAAGCGCCAGGAGATCGTCCGCTCGATGCTCAAGGGGATCCAATACGGCGCCCATCCCGAGGGCCTGCATGTCTGGTTGCCACTGCAGAGCCGCGCGGAGGAGGAAATCTTCGTGACCCAGGCGCGGCTGCGCGGCGTCGCGCTCGCCCCAGGCCGCAGTTTCCAGATCGGCCGGGACGACCATCCGGCCGTGCGCATCGCCGTCGGATCGGCGAGCGAGACGGAGCTGAGATCAGGCTTGCGGATCGTCGCCAGCCTGCATCAGGCGGCGCCGGAGCCGCTACTGCTCGCCATCTAGGCGGACTGCCTACGAAATGAAGGGCCGTCTGCGCGATTGTCCGGCATTTCGGCAAATATTGTCATGATTTTATTTTCTCGATTGACATGATTTAGCCTGCCGTCTCATCCTAGCGCGTCGCAACGCGATGACCGAGGAAGCCGTGGCCGAACCGATAATCAGACTGGACGCCGTCACCAAACGCTTCGGCACCCTCACCGTGCTGGACGAACTGACCTTTGACGTGAAGCCCGGCGAGAAGCTGGCGCTGATCGGCCCGTCCGGCTCCGGCAAGACCACCATTCTGCGCATGCTGATGACCCTGGAAAATCCTTCCGAGGGCCGCATCACCGTCGATGGCGATTATCTCTTCCACATGAAGCGCGGCAACGACGTCGTGCCGGCGGACGAGAAGCACCTCCACGAGATGCGCCGCAAGATCGGCATGGTGTTCCAGCACTTCAACCTGTTTCCCCACAAATCGGTGCTCGAGAACATCACCCTCGCGCCGATCCTGACCCAGAACGTTTCCAAGGCCGATGCCGAAGAGCGGGCGATGTCGCTGCTGACGAAATTCGGCCTTGCCGAAAAGGCGGACGCGATGCCGAGCCAGCTCTCAGGCGGCCAGAAACAGCGGGTAGCGATCGCGCGGGCCTGCGCGTTGCAGCCCAAGATCATGCTGTTCGACGAGGTGACGTCGGCGCTCGACCCCGAGCTGGTCGAGGAAGTGCTGAACGTGATGCGGCTGATCGCGGAGGAGACCGACACGACGATGCTGCTCGTCACCCACGAGATGAACTTCGCCCGGGATTTCGCCGACCGGGTGCTGTTCTTCGATTCAGGTCACATCATCGAGGACGGCCCGCCTTCCGAGATCTTCACCAATCCGACCCACGAGCGCACCCAGAGCTTCCTGCGCAAGGTGCTCTCTCACTGATGCAGTTTCCATGACGGGCGCCGTTAGCCGCCGCCCCTCAGCTGCGAAAACGAACCATTTTCAACAGCCAACGGAGTTGCCATGAACCGCCTCTTCACTCTTTCCCGCCGCGCCGTCCTCGGGGCCGCCATCGCCGGTCTCGCAGCCACCGCAGCTCAGCCGGTCATGGCCCAGGACGCGCTCGAAAAGCTGATGGAGAAGGGCGAGGTCCGGATCGCCATCGGCAACGAGCCTCCCTACACCGAGCTGAAGTCCGATGGCACCGTCACGGGCGCTGCGCCCGACGTTGCCCGCGCCGTGTTCAAGAAGCTCGGCATCGACAAGCTCGATCCGGTCGTGTCCGAATATGGCGCGATGATCCCCGGCCTTCAGGCCGGCCGCTTCGACGCCGTCACCGCCGGCCTGTTCATGAAGCCCCAGCGCTGCAACGCCGTCGCCTATTCCGAGCCGGTGCTGTGTGACGCCGAGGCGTTCCTGGTGAAGGAAGGCAACCCGAAGAAGCTGACGACCTTCAAGTCGATTGCCGAAAGCTCCGACGCCACCATCGGCGCGCCGGGCGGCGGCACCGAGGAGCGGCTGGCCCTCGAAGCCGGCGTGCCGCGCAGCCGCGTCATCGTCGTGCCGGACACGCAGAGCGGCCTGACCATGCTGCAGCAGGGCCGGATCGACGTCTATTCGCTGCCCGTCCTGTCGATCAACTCGCTCGCCAAGAAGGCCGGCGGCGGCGTCGAGGTCGTGGCGCCGGTCGAGGATTCGCCCATCGCCTGCGACGGCGCGGCCTTCCGCAAGGACCAGACCGATCTGCGCGACGCCTTCGACAAGGCGCTGGCGGAGCTGAAGGAATCCGGCGAATTCGCCAAGCTCATCGAGCCCTACGGCTTCTCGGCCAAGGCGGCGATGAAGACCTCCCGCGAAAAGCTCTGCTCGGCCTCGGCGGAGTAAGAGGCGGGCGCGGCGGCCAGGTGGCCCCGGTCGGCGGGTTGTCGACCCAGGCCCAGGCCATTTTCGCCAAAAGATGTCGACGAAGTTGAAACTTCGTCATTCTAGGGCTCCGTCCCGAGAATCCAGGGGCGGCGGACGCAGCGCTGGACGCTTCCCCAATTACAGCTGAGACCGAGTGCTCGACGATTCCTGGATTCCCGGGACGGGGCCCGAGAATGACGGGGCTGTTGGGCTGGCGCCTCAAGCTCTGACGATCCGGATGTCCCGCGATATTCATCGCCGACGAGACTGTTCGAAACCAACACCAACCTTCAAGGATCCCGACCTTCATGGAGATGTGGCTCGGCTACATGCAGCTCATCCTTCAGGGTGCCTGGATCACCGTCCAGCTCACCGCCTATGGCTGCGCCTTCGCACTCGTCGTCGCAATCCTCGCCGGTCTCGGCCGGATCTCGCGCTTTGCCGCGCTGCGCTGGCTCTCCGTCGGCTACATCGAGTTCTTTCGTGGCACCTCGATCTTCGTGCAGCTGTTCTGGATCTATTACGTCCTGCCGCTGATGGGCTTCACCCTGAGCCCTATGCAGGCCGGCGTTCTCGCTCTCGGCCTCAATGTCGGGGCCTATGGCGCCGAGGTGGTGCGCAGTGCCATTCAGGCCGTGGACGGTGGGCAGAATGAGGCTGCCGTCGCGGTCAATCTGACGCGCTTTCAGACCATGCGCCACATCATCCTGCCCCAGGCCTTCGTCATCATGCTGCCGACCTTCGGCAACAACGCCATCGAGCTTCTCAAGGGCACGGCGATCGTCTCCTTGATCTCGCTCTCCGACATGACCTTCCAGGCGCAGGTCGTGCGCGCCCAGACCGGCAACACGGCCGTGCCCTTCATCACAATCCTCGTCCTCTATTTCGCCATCGCCTCGGTCATCAGTTTTGGAGTGCGATCCCTGGAAAAGCGCCTGACGCGCGGCCTCGACGGCGTGCGGGCTTAAAGGAAGGGATCGACCATGGATTGGGACTGGCAATTCGTCTGGCAGATCCTGCCGACCCTCGCCGAGGGCGCCAAGATCACCATCATCGCGACGCTGCTCGGCTATGTGCTGGCGGTCGTTCTCGGCCTCCTTCTGGCGATCATGCGGCGCTCGCACAACGGCTTCGTCTCGAAACCGACCGCCGGTTTCGTCGAGTTCGTGCGCGGCACGCCGCTGCTGGTGCAGCTCTATTTCCTGTTCTACATCCTGCCCGAGGCAGGCATCACGCTGGCGCCGCTCGTTGCCGGTGTCATCGGGCTCGGCCTGCATTATGCGACCTATACGTCCGAAGTGTACCGCGCCGGTATCGACAACGTGCCGCGCGGCCAGTGGGAGGCGGCGAAGGCCTGCAACTTCACCACCCGCCAGACCTGGCGCCACATCGTCCTGCCTCAGGCGATCATGCCCGTCATCCCGGCGCTGGCGAACTATCTGATCGCCATGTTCAAGGAAACGCCGCTCCTGTCGGCGATCACCGTCCTCGAACTGATGAACCAGGCCCGCTCGATCGCCAACTACAACTATCGCTATGTCGAGCCGATCACCCTTGTCGGCGTTTTCTTCCTGGTGATCAGCCTGATTTCGGTGGTGGGCGTCAAATATCTCGAGCGCCGTTTCGGCGCTTACGGCAAACGCGGGCGGGCGGCATCATGACGGCGATGCGCGAGCTCGGCCCGGACGCCGTGACGCTGGACGAACGCCCGATCGCCAGACGGATCGGCCTGATCCTGCTCGACACCGATCATACGACGGAGACGGATTTTGCCCGTCTCGTCGCCTCCGGCGAGATCGGGGTCTATGCTGCGCGGGTCGCCTACGCCAATCCGACGACGCCCGAAAATCTCATGGCCATGCGGCCGCGTCTCGCCAAGGCAGCGGCGGCGATCCTGCCCGGGAGCGAACTCGACGCGATCTGCTTTTCCTGTTCGTCCGCCTCGGCGGTGATCGGCGACGATACTGTGCGTGATGCGATCCGCGCGGGCAAGCCGGGCGTTGCCGTCATCACGCCGGCACTTGCGGCCGCCAACGCTCTTGCAGCCCTCGGTGCGCGGAAGATCGCCATGCTGACCCCCTATCTCGCCGAGACCACCCGGCCGCTCGCCGCCTATATGCAGGCCAAGGGCTTCCACCTTGCCGGCGTCACCTGCCTCGGCTTCGACGACGATCGCGAGATGGCCCGCATCTCGCCCGCCTCGCTGGTCGAGGCGGCGGTGGCAGCGACGCCCGACGATGCCGAAGCGCTCTTCATCTCCTGCACGGCCCTTCGCGCGGTCTCGGTCGTCGCCAAAATCGAGGCGAGGATCGGCCGACCGGTCGTCACCTCCAACCAGGCGACGGCCTGGGAGTGCCTGTCCCTTTGCGGCGCCACGGCCGATCCGGCCAGAGCGGGCCGGCTCTTCGCCCTCGACCGGCCAAAAGCGGCTTGATCGTTTCATGGAAGCCGTCACGATTTCCGCCATCGAAGCCGCCGCCGACCGGATTGCCGGCCATGTCCGCCGCACGCCGATGGCGAATTCGGCCTCGCTCTCCGAACTCTGCGGCGCGCCGGTTCATCTGAAGCTGGAGCATTGGCAAGAGACCGGTGCCTTCAAGCTGCGCGGCGCGACCAATGCCGTGCTTTCGCTGAGCGATGAAGAGCGGGCGCGCGGCGTCGTCGCGGCCTCCACCGGCAATCACGGCCGGGCGCTCGCCCATGCGGCGAAGAAGGCCGGCGCGCGCTGCACCGTCTCAATGTCGAAGCTAGTGCCGCAGAACAAGCTCGACGCCATTGCCGCGCTCGGCGCCGAGATCCGCATCGTCGGAAACAGCCAGGACGACGCGCAGATCGAGGTCGACCGGCTGGCGCGCGAGGACGGCATGGTGCCGCTGCCGCCCTTCGATCACCCCGACATCATCGCCGGCCAGGGCACGATCGGCCTCGAGATTGTGAAGGATCTGCCCGATGCCGAGACGGTTCTCGTGCCCCTCTCCGGGGGCGGGCTGATCGCCGGCGTGGCGGCGGCAATCAAGGCGCAAGCGCCGGGCACGCGGATCGTCGGCATCTCCATGGCGCGCGGCGCGGCGATGCAGGCGAGCCTTGCCGCCGGTCATCCGGTCGAGGTGAAGGAGCTGCCGACGCTGGCCGATTCCCTCGGCGGCGGCATCGGCCTCGACAACCGCCTGACCTTTCAGATGGTGCGCGACCTCGTCGATGAGGTCGTGCTGCTCACCGAAGCCGAGATCGCGGCGGGCATGCGCCACGCTTACTTTCAGGAGCGCGAAATCCTCGAAGGCGGTGCCGCCGTCGGCATTGCCGCTCTCCTCGCGGGCAAGGTCGAGGCGCGCGGGCCCATCGTCGCGCTTTTGTCCGGTCGCAACGTCGCCATGGACCTACACGCCCGTATCATGGCCGGGGCAAACGGGTTGGAGGAGGCCGCTTGATGCCGCAGATCCGTATTCTCACAGAGGCCGAGCTGCGCCAGTTCGTCAGCCTCGACATCGAAACCATCGACGCCATCGAGGCGGCGTTTGCCGCGCTGGCGACGAAGCCGGTGGCGATGCCGCCGATCATGCGGCTCGACATTCCCGAGCATCGCGGCGAGGTGGACGTGAAGACCGCCTATGTGCCGGGCTTGTCCGGCTTCGCGATCAAGGTCAGCCCGGGCTTCTTCGACAATCCAAAGCTCGGCCTTCCGAGCGTCAACGGCCTGATGATGCTGATGTCCTCGACGACCGGCCTCGTCGAAGCGCTGTTCCTCGACAATGGCTATCTGACCGACGTCCGGACCGCTGCTGCCGGTGCCGTCGCCGCCCGCCATCTGGCGCGCTCGGACGCCTCGGTCGCGGCGATCTTCGGCGCCGGCGTCCAGGCGCGGCTGCAGCTTGAGGCGCTGACGCTTGTGCGTCCGATCCGCGAGGCGCGGATCTGGGCGCGCGATGCCGCCAAGGCGTCGAAGGCGGCGACCGAGCTGACCGAGGCCCTGGGTTTCAAGGTGACGGCGCATGCCGATCCCCACGCGGCCATCGATGGTGCCGAGATTATCGTAACCACCACGCCTTCCGAAACGCCGATCCTGACGGCCGACTGGCTCCAGCCCGGCCAGCATGTCACCGCCATGGGCTCCGACGCGGAGCACAAGAACGAGATCGATCCGGCCGCCCTCGCCCGCGCCGACCTTTATGTCGCCGACAGCCTGAACCAGACGCGACGGCTGGGTGAGCTGCACCATGCCATCGCGGCCGGGCTCATTACGGCGAACGAGGGTTTTCCCGAACTCGGTCAGATCGTTGCCGGCCTTTGTGAAGGTCGAACCTCCCATGACGCCATCACCCTCGCCGACCTGACCGGAACCGGCGTTCAGGACACGGCGATCGCGACCCTCACCCATGCCCGCGCGCTTGCCAGCGATCGTGGCACACAGTTCAACACCTGACAGGAAAGACGGCCCGATGGCGGCGCCCCAGCTCAAATTCACCCGCGAGGAATATGCCGCGCGGCTTGCCAAGACCCGAAAGGCCATGGCGGCCAAGGGCGTCGATGCCCTCTGGGTCTCCGACCCCTCCAACATGGCCTGGCTGACGGGCTATGACGGCTGGTCCTTCTATGTCCATCAGGGCGTGCTCGTGCCGCCGGAGGGCGAGCCGATCTGGTTCGGCCGCGGCCAGGACGGCAATGGCGCCAAGCGCACCGCCTATATCGGCCACGACAACATCGTCGGCTATGCCGACCATTATGTCCAGTCGACCGAGCGCCACCCGATGCAGGCGCTGTCGGCGCTGATCAAGGATCGCGGTCTTGATCGCATGACCATCGGCGTCGAGATGGACAATTACTGGTTCTCGGCCGCCGCCTTTGAGACCATGCGCCGCGAACTGCCCGAGGCGCGCTTCGTCGACGCGACGGCGCTGGTCAACTGGCAGCGCGCGGAAAAGAGCCCGCAGGAGCTCGACTACATGCGCATCGCCGGGCGCATCGTCGGCAAGATGCACGAGCGGATCGTCGAGAAGATCGAGCCCGGCATGCGCAAGAACGATCTCGTCGCCGAGATCTATGATGCCGGCACGCGCGGCGTCGACGGTTACGGCGGCGACTATCCGGCGATCGTGCCGCTGCTACCATCGGGCGCCGACGCTTCCGCGCCGCATCTCACCTGGGACGACCGGCCGATGCAGACCGGCGAAGGCACATTCTTCGAGATCGCCGGCTGCTACAACCGCTATCACTGCCCCTTGTCGCGCACGGTCTTTCTCGGCAAGCCAAGCCAGGCCTTCCTCGACGCCGAGAAGGCGACGCTGGAAGGCATGGAGGCCGGCCTCGAAGCCGCAAAGCCCGGAAACACCTGCGAAGACATCGCGAATGGCTTCTTCGCGGTCCTGAAGAAATACGGGATCATCAAGGACAACCGCACCGGCTATCCCATCGGTCTCAGCTATCCGCCGGACTGGGGCGAGCGGACCATGAGCCTTCGCCCCGGCGACAAGACGGTGCTGAAGCCCGGCATGACCTTCCATTTCATGACCGGCCTGTGGCTCGAGGACATGGGCCTCGAGATCACCGAGAGCCTCGCCATCACAGAGACCGGCTACGAACTCCTCGCCGACGTGCCGCGCAAGCTCTTCGTGAAGGACTGACGATCATGTTCGGACCCGAACCCATCGCCGAACTGCCGCCCTCGCCCGTCGTCGCCAAGGTCGAGTTCGAGGCCGATGGCATCCATCACGGCTATCTCCGGATGCCCTACAGCCGCGACGATAGCGCCTGGGGCTCGATCCTGACGCCGATCACCGTCGCGAAGAACGGCGACGGGCCGACGGCGCTTGTGACCGGGGGCAATCACGGCGACGAATATGAAGGGCCGATCGCGCTCTTCGATCTCGCCCGCAATCTCGATCTGTCGGACGTCTCGGGGCGGATCATCATCGTCCCGGCGCTGAACTATCCGGCCTTTCGCGCCGGCACGCGCACCTCGCCGATCGACAAGGGCAATCTCAACCGCTCCTTTCCGGGGCGGCCTTTCGGACAGCCGACCGAGAAGATCGCCGACTTCGTCACCCGCAATCTCCTGCCGATGGCGGACATCGTCCTCGACTTTCATTCCGGCGGCAAGACGCTCGACTTCCTGCCGTTTGCGGCAGCCCACATCCTCGACGACAAAAAGCAGGAGGCGGCCTGCTTTGCCGCCGTCAGGGCGTTCGGCGCGCCCTATTCGGTGAAGATGCTGGAGATCGACGCCGTCGGCATGTTCGACACCACGGCCGAAGCGATGGGCAAGGTCTTCGTGACGACCGAACTCGGCGGCGGCGGCACGGCGAGCGCCCGCACGGCGGGTATCGCCAAGCGCGGCGTCAGGGACGTCCTGCGCCATGCCGGCATCCTCAAGGGCGAGCCGGAGATCCGCGAGACCCGCTGGCTCGACATGCCGGACGACCGCTGCTTCACCTTCTCGGAAATCGACGGGCTGATGGAGCCGCTGGTCGATCTCGGCGAACCGGTGAAAAAAGGCCAGCCGATCGGCCGATCCTGGCCGATCGACCGCACCGGCGAGGAACCCTACACCTATACCGCCAAGATGGACGGCATCCTCGTCGCCAGGCACTTCCCGGGCCTCGTCAAGGCCGGCGACTGCATCGCCGTTCTCGGCGTGCTCGGTTGACGGAGATCGCCAGAGGCCCGAGCGAAGGTCAAAGTGACGTCCCGCGCCTTTGAAGGCGCGGGACCGGCGACCTCAACTTTCGGCGATGCCTTGCAGCCAGGCGAGCACGTCCGCGCTATCGGTCACGTCAGCGTATTTCTGGCCCATGTCGTAGAGATTGGCGTCGTGTGGGGCCTTCGCCCGGTCGGCGCAGCAATCGGCCGGCACGAGCGTGTTGAAGCCGGACTGCACCGCATCGACGACGCTCGCCCTGACGCAGCCGGACGTCGTCGCGCCGGTGACGACGAGGGTGTCGACGCCGGCACCGGTGAGAATGGCCGCAAGGTTGGTGCCGAAGAAGGCCGACGCGCCGTGCTTGACGATGAGGGCGTCCGCGTCGGTCATGCCGCAACGCTCGTCGATCTCGACGAGACGCGTTCCGATCTTCAGTGCCGCCATGCCCGTCGCCTTCTTCAGCCAGGGCAGGCTTTCGGCTTCGAGCGGCGTGTAGGCGATGGTCGTATAGATCACCGGCATTCCGGCGTCGCGGGCGAAATCGGTCAGCCGGCGCGTCGCGGCGATTTCGGCGGTCATGTCGGCCGCGGTCGGATATTGCGTATCGGAAAAGCCGTAGGAGAAGTCGACGACGAGGATCGCCGGCTTTGTCCCGCGGGGAACGCTCGCACCGAAGCCGGCGTCCTTGTAGACGGTTTCCTGGGTCATGCGGCTTTCCGGCAGATCGGGTGGAGGATGTTGGCGTAAGTCCGCCGCGACCCGGTGAGGCCGCGGCGGAAGTCGGCGAGACGCTCAGTGGCGCTCCATCTGCATTTCCTTGACGACGATGTCGCCGTCGATGACGATCGGCTCGTCGTCGAGGAAGAGCGAGCAGCCGCGCATCGGGATGTCGAGGTGGCAGGGCGTGTCGTTGGGGCCCCCGAGCTCGTTGTTCGGGCCGGTGGAGAACATGACGTTGCCGTAGAAGGAGCGCGGCTCCATGCCCATGCCGCCCGGGAACTCGCCCGGCACCATGCCGTGCCACTTGGCGTTCGGATTCATGCCCCAGCCGACATGGCTCATGCCCATGCCGCGCGGATCGTTGAAGGCGCCCATGTAGGATTTGACCAGATCGGCATCGAGCCCGCCCCGGATGTCGGTTACCCAGCCCTTTTCGATCGTGTAGGTGATCGGGTCGCGCACATACATGTTCTGCGGCAGGAGGATGTCGCCCTGCGCGACGACGATCTGCCCGTCGACGCCGTCGTCGTCACCACCGGTGAAGACGAAGCCCGACGGCCAGTGATCCCAGCGGCCCGCCTCGTCCGTGCAGGCATATTCGGTGATCGTCGGATAGGTGTTGAGCTTGTAGGTGACGTCGGTGCCGTGCGGCGAGGTGATGCGCATCACCTTCGCCTTCGACAGGAGCTCGCCGCCGATCTCGACCTTCTCGCGGATCTCCTTGGTCGGCAGCATGCGGGCGAGCAGCTCCGGCGGCTCGACGGCGGTGAGGATGCGGGTGCCGGCGGCCTGGATCGCCATCTGCTCGGGCGAGAACAGAAGGAAGATGCAGTCGATCAGCATGTCGGCCTTCTTCAGGGCCTCCACCGCATCGGGCATCGCGGCGAGCCCGGTCTGGCCGACGGCCCAGGCACCGACCGGCGGCACGGCGGGAAGCCGCATGTGATACATCTTGGCGCCGAGGCGCTGGCCCGCCGCCATGAAGGCGTCGGCATAGTCGAGGCGCTCCGAGCCCTGCGTCAGGACGACGAGCTTCTCGCCCTCGTGAACGCCCGACATCTTGAGCTGATGCAGGCAGATTTCAGTGAAGCTGAACTGATCCATTCTCGCTCTCCTTCTCTCGGTGAGATCGCCCTTTGCGGCGATCGGCTTGGCTGTCAGGCCGAAAAATCCATGACGGCTTCAAGGAAACCGTCGAAATCGTCCCAGGGGATCATGTGACCGGCATTCGCGACCGTCCTGACCTCGATCCCGGGCGCAAGCTCCTTGATCTCGGCGACGTCCTCTTCGCCGATCACCGGCGCGGCGCCGGCGACGACGAGGCGCATCGGCAGCGTCAGATGCGGCAGGTCCTGATGGATGTCGTCGGTGTGGAAGCCCTTGAAGGCGGTGTCGATGGCGTCGAGCTGGCAGGTGTGGAGCCATTCGGCCCGAAGCGCCCGCTGCTCCTCGGTCCAGGTCGGGCAGAATTCCTTCATGTCCTCGGCTGAGCAGCCGCGATCGGCCATGAGGATCGAATCCTCGTACCAGGGCCATTTCGACGGATATTCGCGGCGGCCGGGGCCCGAGACCGGCGGATCAACGAGGACGAGGCCGGAGAATACGTCCGGCGCAAGGCGGGCGGCGCGAATGGCGTTTCTCGCGCCCATGGAATGGCCGAGGACGATCGGCTTGCCGAGCCCGGCCACCTTCGCGACCTCGACGGCGTCCTTCGCCATCGCGTCAAGAGAATAATCGAGCTCGCCGGCCTGGGATAGGCCGCGCCCGCGCACGTCTAGAACATGGACGTCGAAGCGCTCCGCCAGCTTCTCGGCGACGAAGCCCCAGGTGATCGCCGGCGAGGTGATGCCGGGAATGAGCAGCATCGTCTCGCCCTCGCCCGGATAGTGGATGAGATGCTGGCGAATGCCGTTGGCGTGAACGTTATAGCCGAAAGCCATGGTCGTTCCTCCTTGAATGGGTGGGCGGGCGCCGGCTCAGTAGAGACCCGAGAGCAGCGTGCCGCCGCCGGGCACGCGCGTGTCGAGATCGAGGGCCTTGAGCATCGACCAGGTGGTGGCGATCGCCGCCGTCAGCACCGGCTTGCCGGTCATCGCCTCGACCATCGAGACGGCGGCGAGCGACGGCATCTGCACGCAGGCCGACAGGACGATCGCATCGACGTCGCCGACCTCGAGTTCGGAGACGATGCCGGGCAGCTTGCCGGTGTCGTGAGCGGCGACGGCGAGATTGTCGGAGATTTCGAGCGCCCGCGAGGTCGAGACCTCGATGCCCTCATTGGCGATGTAGTCGACGACCATGGCGGTCAGCGGCTTCATATAGGGCGCGACGACCGCGACCTTCTTCGCGCCGACGGCCTTGATGCCCTCGCACAATGCGCCGGCCGACGTCACCACCGGAGCCGGATTGCCGTTGTCGACCGTTACCTGATGCAGGCGCTTGGCCGACGCGTTGTGGTAGCCATGGCCCATCGACATGATCGCGACGAGGCAGGCATAGCCCATCACATCGACCCGGGCGTCGGAGAGTTCGGCCGCGCAGCGGTCGCTCTCACCGTCCATCGCGGCCAGCTCTTCCTTCGTCACATGCTTCATACGCATGCGCGAGGAGTGGTAGGTGAAGCGCTCCGGCGCGATGGTCTCGCGCAGGCGCAGCAAAGCCGGGATCTCCGTCTCCATGGTGACGTTGGAACTCGGGACGATCTGCCCGATGCGGATCGGCTTCATGGGCGCAACCTCAATCTTGTCATGAGGCCGATGCTACAGATTGTTTGTGTAGAAACAAGTTCCCTTGTCGGGATTTTTTGGCAGAGCAGCGATATCAAGGAGTTGGGTGGGATTGCTCCCGAGGGCCTTCGGACAACCGCGCCGCGCACGGGTTCAGCACAGCCTCGCCAACAGCGTCATGAAGGTCTGGCGTTCGGCCTCGTCCAGCGGTTCGAGGGTGGCTTCGGTGATTCCCGTCACGACCGGGATCGCATCGCGGACCAGCGTGCGGCCCTTTTCGGTCGAACGCAGGAGATAGCGCCGCTTGTCCCGCGGGTCGCGCTCCGTGGTGATCAGCCCGTTGTTCTCAAGCCGTGAGATCACCCCCTTGGTGGTCGCGGCGTCCATCGCGACGAGACGTCCAAGGGCATTCTGCGAAATCGGCTCGCGTTCCGCGAACAGCCTGAACAGCGTCGAGAACTGCGTCGGGGTCAATCCGCCGATCATGTTCTTGGCGAAGATCGTCATGTGGCGCTGATAGGCCTTGCGCAACAGGAAACCGACCTGTTCGTCGAGCACATAGCCGAGGAAGGCTTCCTCTTTTCGGGTCGCTTCTGCCACGCTTGCATGCCTTTCGTGTTGGCGGTTACCCGCCCTCGTTGCCATGTCGTCAGCACCACGGCAAGCGCCCGGCGACCGTTGCCTCCCCGCGTCAAACCGGAGGGAGGGTTGCAAGCCTTCCCGATTTCAGATTGTTTGTACACAAGCAAAATTTGAGATCACCGACGACTCCTTCCCGAAGGGGTCGCCCTACGGGAGTGTTCACCATGAACCGCTCGATCGAAGTCACAGTGAATGGCGCGCATCACGCCCTCACGATCGACGAGCGCCGAACCCTGCTCGACGTTCTGCGAAGCGATCTGCGCGTCACCGGCCCGAAATACGGCTGCGGACTTGCCCAATGCGGGGCGTGCACGGTGCTCGTCGGCGGCGCACCGGCCCGCAGCTGCGTGATGCGCGCGGCCAAGGCGAACGGCGCCGAGATCGTGACGCTGGAAGGTCTCTCAGATCCCGTGTCGGGCACGCTTCATCCCGTGCAGCAGGGTTTCGTCGACGCGGCAGGCGCCCAGTGCGGCTACTGTCTCAGCGGCATGGTCATGACGGCGGTCGCCTTGCTCGAAAACGAAAGCGATCCCAGCGAGGCCAGGGTGCGGGACGCGCTCAAACATAATCTTTGCCGGTGCGGCACACACAAGGAGATCATCGCCTCGGTGATGCGGGCTTCAGAACTGATGCGGCGGGAAAGGCCGGCCAAAGCCGGAGACGGCGAGCCTTTCAGCGACGGCGGCGCAGATGCTCGCCGCAGCGAGGGACCCCGCGCGTGACGTCACAGTTCGGACGCATCGCCGTCTTTCGCGACGATCTCGGACCGCGCGAGGTTTTCCTCACCTTCGACACTTCGGGCGTTGCAATCGGTTTCAACGGCCATGTCGATCTCGGCACCGGCATCGAGACGGCGCTCGCGCAGATCGTCGCCGAAGAGCTCGACCTGCCCGTCCAGCGCGTCAGGATGGTGCTTGGCGACACTGAACGGACCCCCAACCAGGGAGCGACGATCGCCTCGGAAACGATCCAGGTCGCGGCCGTGCCGCTGCGCCATTCGGCAGCCCAGATCCGGCGCGAACTCGCCTTACGCGGTGCGCGCCGGCTGAACGCTTCGCCGCAGGGCGTCACGCTCGAGGCCGGCGAAGTGCGCTTCAAGGATGCCAGGGTCAGCTATGAGAGCCTGATTGCCGGCGAAGACATCGCTCTCAGGCTCGATCTCCTTACGCCGGTGAAGCGCCCGGAGGACTACTGTGTCGTCGGAAAATCGACCCCGCGCGTCGATCTTCCGGCGAAGGTGACCGGCACGCATCCTTATGTTCACGACATCTTCGTCGAGAACATGGTCCACGGCCACATGGTCCGGCCGCCCTATGCCGGCCGCGACAGCGGCGAGTTCATCGGGAAAAGCCTCCTGTCATTCGACGAGACGGCGGTGCGGGACATGCCGGGCTTCGTAGCCGTCGTGCGGCAGGGTGACTTTCTCGGCGTCGTCGCCGAGCGCGCCGACCAGGCCGAACGGATCGCCGCGGCACTGCCGGCCCGGTGGCTGACGCCGCCGCCTCTGCCGGACATGGCAAGCCTCGCCGATACGATCCGCGCGCAGCCGTCCAAGCCGCGATCCTGCGACGCGACTGGCGACTTTGCCGCGGGCATCGCCGAATGCGACAAGCGGCTTTCGCGCAGCTATGTGTGGCCGTACCACATGCACGCGTCGATCGGCCCGTCCTGCGCGATCGCCGACTGGAACGACGGTGAACCCGTCGTCTGGTCGGGAACGCAGAACCCCCACATGCTCAGGCACGATCTCGCGCAGCTGATGGCGCTTGCCGAAGCGCGGATCGACATCCGCCGCTATCAGGCCGCCGGCTGCTATGGCCGCAACTGCGCCGACGACGTGTGCGGCGACGCGCTGTTCCTTTCAAGGGCGGTCGGGCGCCCGGTCCGGGTGCAACTGACGCGCGAACAGGAGCATCTGTGGGAGCCGAAGGGTGCGGCGCAGATCATGGATGTCGAGGGCGGGCTGAAGGACGGCGCGCTCAACGCCTACGGCCTCGACTCGTGGTATCCTTCCAATCGCGGACCGAATCTGGCGCTGCTTCTGACCGGCACGATCTCGCCCGAGCCCCGCCCCTCGGACATGGGCGACCGGACGATCATCCCGCCCTACCGCATCCCCCACAAGAAGATCACCGTCCACGACGTGGCGCCGATCGTGCGCGCCGCCTGGATGCGTGGGGTTTCGGCCCTGCCCAACACCTTCGCCCATGAGAGCTTCGTCGACGAGATGGCGTTCGAGGCCGGCGAGGATCCCGTCGCCTTCCGGCTCGCCCATATCGACGATCCCCGCACGGCGCAGCTGATGCGCGAAAGCGCCGAAAAGGGCGGATGGGAACCAAGGACGGCCCCGCGCAAACGGCGCGAAGGCCGCATGGCCTATGGTCAGGGCTTTGCTTTTGCGACCTATGTGCACGGTACGTTTCCGGGAACGGCGGCGGCGGCGGCGGCCTGGGTCTGCGACGTCGCGGTCGACATGGAGACCGGCGAAGTTTCGCTGACCCGTGTCTTCGTCGGCCAGGATCAGGGCCTCGTCATCAATCCGGACGGCGTTCGCCACCAGATCCACGGCAACGTCAACCAGACGGCCGGGCGCGTCCTGAAGGAAAACCTCAGCTTCGACGAGGTCACCGTGACGCCGAAGAGCTGGGCGACCTACCCGCTGCAGACGTTTCCCGAGACGCCCGAGATCGAGACGATGCTGGTCGAGCGCTCCGGCGATCCGGCGCTCGGCGTCGGCGAAAGCGCCGCCGTGCCGGCTGCCGCCGCGATCGCCAACGCCATCTTCGATGCGACGGGCGTCCGGATGCGCGAGGCGCCGTTCACGCCCGAAAAAATGCGTGCGGCGCTCGGCATTCACGACGGAGCGCCGGAAGCCGCCCTCGCCGGCCCGGTGGCCAGACCCGGTTGGCGCCAGCGCCTTTCGGCAAAAAGGCTCGGCGCGAAAGGCGTCGGCCTTGCCGCACTGCTTGGCGGCTCGCTGACGGCGGGAGCGCTGGCCCTGCCGATCCACCGCGCGATCCCGCCGGCGGCCGCTCCCGGCGCCGCGAGCTTCTCGCCGGAGCTTATCGCGAAAGGACGGGACGTCTTTGCCGCGGGCAACTGCGCCGACTGCCATACGGCCGAAGGTGGCGCGGCCAATGCAGGCGGACTGGCGGTCGAGACGTCCTTCGGCCGGATCTACACGTCGAACATCACGCCCGACCCTGAGACGGGCCTTGGAAACTGGAGCTACGCGGCCTTCGAGCGGGCCATGCGCCAAGGCATTTCCCGCGACGGGACGAACCTTTATCCGGCCTTCCCTTACACCTCCTTTGCGAAGATGACCGGCGACGACATGTTCGCCCTTTACGCCTATCTGCAGACGCTCGAGCCCGTGACGAAGGCAACGCCAAGCGCTGAGATGGCCGTGCCGTTCAATCTGCGGCCGCTGAATGCCGCCTGGAACGCGATCTTTCACGATGCGAGACCGCTCGAGCCCCAGCCCGAACAGAGCGCGGAATGGAATCGCGGGCGTTATCTCGTCGAGGCGGCGGGCCATTGCAGCGTCTGCCACTCTCCGCGCAACGCGCTCGGTGCCGAAAAGACGGGCGAGAAGGCGCTCACCGGCGCACTCGTCAAGGGCTGGTATGCTCCGGCGATCGCAGGTCCCGAGGCGACAGGCTTCGGTTGGAACGATGAGAGCTTCTATGAGTATCTGCGGAACGGAAGTGCCCACGGCCTTGCCGCCGCGGCCGGCCCGATGGCAGACGTCGTCGCCAATCTGAAGGCGCTGCCCGACGCCGATATCCGCTCGATGGCGGTCTATCTCGCATCACTTTCCCAAGGCAGCTCTGTGACGGCATCCGATATTGCCGCGACCGATCCCGGCTCCCCGTCTCCGCGGCCGGTTTCGGTGCCGACGATTTTGCCCGACGCGGTTCACCGCCTGTTCGAGAGCGCATGCGCGTCCTGCCACGAACCGGCGATCAGCAACCTCGCGACAGCAGCGCAGATTCCTTTGTCGCGCACGCCGGCGCTTCGCTCGGGCGATCTTGAGGCGATCCGCACCGTCGTCCGCGACGGCATCGAGGCGCCGCTTTCGCTCGACACCCGCGACATGCCAGCTTTCGGCAGGGAACTCACGGTCCGGCAGATCGACGATCTGGCGGCCTATGTGCAGGCTCGCTACCGGCCGAAAAGGGCCGCCGGCCTTGAGGAGACCAGCCCGGCGCAACCGTCCGGAATCCGCTGACAGCCGGGCCGGCTCGCACGGGGCTTTACACCGATCGAATATTTGTTAGTATACAAACAAATATTCGAGTGACAGGACAGTGCCATGACTACCATCGAAAAAGTCGACATCGCGATCATCGGTGCGGGGCTCGGGGGCGCCGCCGCCATGGCCCTCCTCTACAAGGCGGGCTTTGCGGTCCACACCTTCGAACAGGCGCCGGAATTCACGCGGCTGGGCGCGGGCATCCACATCGGCCCGAACGTGATGAAGATCTTTCGCGAGATCGGGCTGGAGCAGCATCTCGCCGATGTCGGCTCGCACCCCGATTACTGGTTCTCGCGCGATGGCAATACCGGCGAGTATCTGTCGAAGATCCGCCTCGGCGACTTCGCCAAAAAGGAATACGGCGCCCCCTATATCACCATCCATCGCGGCGACATGCATGCCGTCCAGATCGAGGCGCTGCCGCAGGATCGGGTGCATTTCGGCTACAAGCTCGTCGATATCGAGGAGCGCGAGGACGAGGTCCTGCTCTCCTTCGAGAATGGCCAGCAGATCGCGGCGGGGTTGGTAATCGGCGCCGACGGCATCAATTCGGCGATCCGCGAGAAGCTGCTCGGCGTCGAGAAGCCGCGCTTTTCCGGCTGGATCGGCCACCGCGCGCTGATCAACATGGACAAGCTGCGCGCCTCGGGTCTCGAATTCGAGCCCTGCGTCAAATGGTGGTGGGAGGCGTCGCGCCATATCATGGCCTATGCCACGAAGCGGGACCATTCCGAATATTACTACGTCACCGGCGTGCCGGTGGATGGCTGGGAGCACGAGGCGAGCTTCGTCGATTCTTCGCGCGAGGAGATGGAGGCGATCTTCGGCAGTTCGCATCCGGTGGTGAACGCCCTGATCGACGCCACGGAAGAGGTGACGAAATGGCCGTTCCTCAACCGCGATCCGCTCAACCTGTGGAGCCGCGGACGCCTCTGTCTTCTGGGCGACGCCTGCCACCCGATGCGCCCGCACATGGCCCAGGGCGCCTGCATGGCGATCGAGGACGCCGCCGTCCTGGCCCGCTCATTGACGGAGACGGGCGAAGAGAACTATGAAGAGGCTTTCCGGATCTACGAGGAGGCCCGGCGCGATCGCGCGACCAAGGTGCAGACGATCTCCAACGCCAACACCTGGCTCAAGGAGCCGGAGGATCCCGCCTGGGTCTACGCCTATGATCCAATGACCGTGTCGCTGGGCTGAGCCTTGGCCTTTGCAGCTCGTACGGATGCGGGTGATCGCTTCGCCCGTATCGCCTCGACCCCGCAACGACGCGCGGACGTGATCAATCGGCGACCGTGACGATCGCCTTGACGATCTCGCCGCGATCGGCGCTCCATTCTGCCAGGACGGCGGCGACTTCGCCCCATGTCGCGGAATGGGTCTTGAGCTTCGCGGCATCGATGGCGCCGTTCGAAAGCGCGGTCTTCACCGTCTCGAAATCCTCGCGCGTGGCGTTGCGGCTGCCCATCAGCGTCATTTCGCGCTTGTGGAATTCGGGATCGAGAAAGCTGATCCGGTCCTTGACGACGCTGACGAGAACATAGGTGCCGCCATGGCCGACGAGAGCAAAGCCGGCCTCGATCGCGCGGGCACTGCCGGTCGCGTCGAAGACGACATCGAAACCGTCTCCCCCGGTTGCGGCCAAAAGGGCGCCCGAACCGTCCGACAGGAGATGGGCGTGTTCGAAGCCAAAATTTGCGCGCAGCGTCGCAAGCCGCGCCGCATTGGCGTCGAGGAGATGGACCTCTGCGCCCTGCCCCTCGGCGAAGAGCGCGGTGCCAAGGCCGATCGGGCCGAGGCCGACGACGAGCACCCGGTCTTTGGCGGTCAGGCCGGAGCGGCGCACGGCATGAGCGCCGATGGCCAGAAACTCGACCATCGCCGCCTCGTCGGGGCTGAGATCGCCGGCAGGATAGAGATTGCCCGCCGGCACGGCGATCCGCTCGGTCAGCCCGCCGTCCCTGTGAACGCCGAGGACGGCGATGTTCGTGCAGCAGTTCGGCCTGCCGCGCCGGCACGCCCGGCAGGTGCCGCAGGACAGATACGGGTTGACGATGACGAGCTCGTCCTTGCCGAAGCCGGCGCCCGCTTCCACGACGCGGCCGCTGAGTTCGTGGCCGATGACGCGGGGATAGTCGAAGAAGGGCTGGTTGCCCGCGATGATGTGGTAGTCGGTGCCGCAGATGCCGACGCGGGCGATGTCGACCAACACCCAGCCGTCCGGCGCGCTCTCGGGCCTTGGCCGCGCATCCAGCCGCAGCCGGCCAGGCGCCTCGACGACGAGGGCCTGCATGGTCTCTCCCTCGCCGTCCTCGGGCCCGGCTTCATCGCTCTCATGCTGCACGGCGGTCGCTCCAGTCGGCGGGCAGTTCGCCCTTGATGATCAGGCTGAGGACGTCGTCTTTCGACACCTGATCGATGGCGTAGTCGCCGACATTGCGGCCGTTGTTCATCACCATCACCCGGTCGCAGAGCCGGAACACGTCGTGCATGTCGTGGCAGACGAGGAAGATGCCGATCCCCTCCGATCGCAGCTTTTCGACGAGGCTCGAGACCATCTCGGTCTCGGAGGGACCGAGCGCCGCCGTCGGCTCGTCCATGATCAGCACCTTCGCCTCGAAATGGATGGCCCTCGCGATGGCGATCACCTGGCGCTGGCCGCCCGACATGGCGCTGACCGGCACGGTGAGGTTCTTGAAATTGGGATTGAGCCGGTGGAGCACGCTCTCGGCCTCGCGCAGCATGCGCTTCTTGTCGAGATTTCCGAGCCAGGTCTTGAGTTCGCGCCCGAGAAAGAGATTGGCCGGCGCGTCGAGATGGTCGGCCAGCGCCAGCGTCTGGTAGATCGTCTCGATGCCATGATCGCGCGCCGCCGAGGGCGTCGGGATCTCGATCTTCTCGCCGCGCAGGAAAATCTCGCCGGACGAGGCGGCCATCGCGCCGGACAAAATGCGCATCAGGCAGGACTTGCCCGCGCCGTTGTGGCCGAGAACACCCACGACCTCGCCGGGATTGAGCGAAATCGACACGTCCCGGACGGCGTGGAGCCCGCCGAAATGCTTGGAAATGTGCCGCATCTCGACGAGCGGCGTTGCGCCATTCTGCATGATCGAGCCTTGGTTGACCGGCTGCCCTTCGTCGCCTTGAGGCGGAAAAGTGGCGCCGCGTGTTTCGGAAGGCGCGGACGGCGCCGACACGCCGCCCGCAGCGATCTCGCGAAAGCCGCCTCAGTAGAGGACGTTCTGGGCTTCCGGGCTGTCGATATTGTCCTTGGTGACGATGACGACGCCGGTATTGACGAAGGGCTCGACAGTCTTGCCCTCGATCAGGTCGATGACCGTATCGACGCCCTTCTCGCCCATCTGAAACGAGCCCTGGACGGCGATGGCGTCGAGTGTCCCGTCTCTCACCATGGCCTGCAGGTCCTCGTTGCCGTCAAAGCCCAGCGCGACGATCTGGCCCTTCTTGCCGGCCTGCTCGATCGCCCGGCCCATGCCGACGGCCGTCGGCTCGTTGGCGCCGAAGATGCCCTTGAGGTCGGGATTGGCGGCCAGTGTGTCGGTTGTCTGGTTCAAGGCGGTGGCCATCTGCGACTGAGAGTAGAGCGTCGAGACGATCTTCAGGTCGGAGTTCTTGGCGATATAGTCCTTGAAGCCGCCGACGCGGCCGATCTCCGAACCAACGCCCGGCACGTAGGACATGACGGCGATGTTGCCGGTCTTGCCGACGCGGTCGATCATCTCTTTCGCCATCGCCTCCCCGGCCGCCTTGTTGTCGGTGGAAAGGAAGGACTGGTAATATTCCTTGCCGCCATCGGCGAGGAGGCTGTCGATGATGACGACCGGAATGCCGTTCTCATAGGCGCGCTTCACCGGCGGGATCAGCGCCTCGGGGTCGGAGGGCGCGAGCACGATGCCCTTGACGCCGCGATTGATGGCGTTCTCGACGAGATTGACCTCGTCGGAAATCGCCGACTCCGTCGCCGGCCCGTCGAAGCTCATCGTATAGCCGTCGTGCTTCTTGATCGCGGCGGACGCGCCCTTGTTGACGTTCTGCCAGAAGTTCGAGGAGTTGGTCTTGACGATGACCGCGATCTCCTGCGCCGAGGCGGCTCCCGCGAAGGCCGTCGCGACACCCGCCAGAATGGTCGCGGCTGCGAGTTTCCCGATGAAATTCATGCCTGTTCCTCCCGTTATGCGGCCGAAGCGGCCGTTCGTTCCCAGTTTGCTGCGATGGCCGGCACCTCCCGTGCCGCCTCACCGCCGGTTGCGCAGCTGATCGACATAGACGGCGCCGATGACGACGCAGCCGATGACGATCTGCTGGATGAAGGACGACACCCCGGCCATGTTCAGGCCATTGCGCAGGATGCCGATGATGAAGGCGCCGATCATCGTGCCGGAGATCGTCCCGGCGCCGCCCATCAGCGAGGCGCCGCCGATGACGGCTGCCGCGATCGCGTCGAGCTCGGCCATGACGCCCTCGCTCGGCTGCGCCGTGACCAGCCGCGACATCAGGACGAGGCCGGCGAGACCGGCCATGAAGCCCGACAGCGAATAGGCAAAGAGCTTGGTGCGCCAGACGCTGACGCCCGAAAGATGCGCCGCCTCCTCGTTCGAGCCGACGGCATAGACATGCCGGCCGATGCCGCGCTTGTGCAGCACATAGGCGATGATCACGGCGGCAACGAGAAGCAGGATCGCCGGATAGGGAATGCCGGGAAACACCACCTTCGGAAAGCCGTTGGGCGCCTTTTCGACGATCCGGAAAAGCGCGCCGTTGCCGAGCCGGCCGAAGGCATCGCCGAGTTGCGAGACCGGTGCGGCGCCGGTGATCTGTAGCGCGACCCCCCGGGCAATCAGCATCATGCCGAGCGTCGCGATGAAGGGCGTGATCCTCAGCTTCGTGACGATGAGGCCGTTGAGGAAGCCGCAGAAGGTGCCGACCGCGACGCCGCCGGCAAACCCGACTGGCACGGACCATCCCGCCTTGACCAGAAGACCGGCCGCGACGCCGGACAGCGCCAGCACGGAGCCCACCGAAAGATCGATCCCGCCGGTGATGATGACCACCGTCATGCCGAGGCCGAGCAGGCCGATCACCGCCGTCTGCAGCAGGATCGTCATCGCATTGGCCGATGACAGGAAGGCGCCGTTGACGAAGGAAAAGGCGATCACCAGGACGACCAGCGTCGCCAGCGCCGAAAGCTTCTGGATCAGGTCCCCCTGCCGGGGAAGCGACGCGGCGATGCCGATCAGGTCGAGATCGCCTGGCTTGGATGTCGAGCCTTCGACCTGGCTCATCCACAGTCTCCCATTCGCCCCGCCGCGACCGTCGCAGCACGACACGCTGCGCAAGATCTTCGCCGAAGGTCTTTCACCCGACTGGCATTCAGCCTGCCGGGCCTCCCGGACGAAAGACTAGACAGTCGCTGCAAATGCGGTCAATGGTTTTTAATTATTTCCGTACAATCCGGAAAAATGCGCTAAATATCAATCGACTGGATGGACGGTACGAAAGTCGTGGCCAGGACCAACACCCGTTTCAAGACCGCCTACAATGCGCTTCTCGCCCGGCTGGACACCTGGCCGGAAGAGACGCCGCTTCCGTCCGAGGCGGTGATTGCGGACTGGCTCTCCGTCAGCCGGACTGTCGCGCGCTCGGTCCTCCGGGAACTCGACGAAGCCAAGATCGTCGACTGGCGCGGGCGACGGAAGGATCTCCTGCGCCGTCCACTCCCCTCGGACCGCTTTTCTCTGACCGAGCTGCGATCCGGCAGTGAAAAGGTCGAGCGGGCCTTTCTGGAATGGATCCTGCGCCGGGACGTACCGCCAGACACCCGGCTCAACGTGCGCGACCTGTCGCGGCGCTTTTCCGTCAGCCCCTCGTCGGTGACCGAATTTCTCAGCGGGTTCAGCCGGTTCGGCCTCGTGCGACGCGAGGGGCGCGACGGATGGATGCTCGACGGCTTCACCCCGCAATATGCCATGGAGCTTTCGGATTTTCGCCAGATGATCGAGATCGACGCCGCGCTCCGCTTCGCCGCGCTGGGCGGAGAGCATCCGGTCTGGGCAGAACTCGAGGCGATGGAACGCGAACATCACCGGATCCTCGACGAAATCGAGGTCTCCTTCCACGACTTCTCCGCGCTCGACGACCGGTTCCACGCGACCATCGTCGCGCAGAGCCAAAACCGTTTCGCTCTGGAGTTCCAGAACCTCATCTCCTTCGTCTTCCACTACCATTACCAGTGGAACAAGCGTTTCGAACGCCAGCGCAACGAGGCGGCGATCGGCGAGCACCTCGCCTATATCGCAGCGCTTCGCTCGCAGGAGCCGGCGCGGATCGAGATCGCCGCAAGGGCCCATCTGGCAACGGCTCGCCAGACGCTCCTCGCCTCCATCGAACGACCGCAGGTCTGAGACGGGCCGGGACTGAAATCGTCGCGCAGCCATGGCCGCGACCTCTCGGCGCCCGGAGACTGGCCGGGACGTCCGCTCGAAAGGATTGTCACGACGAGCCGTTGCACTTGCTCCGGTTCCAGATATCATCGCCACTGACGGTCACGGGAGAAAACCGGTGTCGCAGCTCGTGTTCAACGACGTCCGCAAGCGGTTCGGCGGCACCGAGGCGCTCAAGGGCGTCGGCTTCGAGGTGACATCCGGCGAGGTCGTCGCGCTGCTCGGCGAAAACGGCGCCGGCAAATCGACCCTCATCAAGATCCTCGGGGGCGTCTACACGGCCGATGGCGGTCGGGTGACGATCGACGGCGCGGACTATCTCCACAAATCCCAGCGCCGCACCGGCGCGGCCCAGGCGGTCGCCTTCGTTCATCAGGATCTCGGACTGATCGAGTGGATGACGGTTGCCGAGAACGTCGCCATGGTCAACGGCTATCCACGTCGCGGCAACCGGCGTTTCGGGGCGATCGACTGGGCCGAGGCCGACCGGCGCGCCGCGTCGGCGCTTTTTCAGATCGGTTGCGACATCGATCCCCAGACCCGGGTCTCCAGCCTCTCGCGTACCGAAAAGTCGCTGGTCGCCATCGCGCGGGTGATCGGCACGGATTGCGACTTTCTCGTCCTCGACGAGCCGACCGCCAGCCTGCCGGCCGACGAGGTGGAGACGCTTTTTTCCGCCGTGCGTCGCCTGAAGGCCAAAGGGGTCGGCATCATCTATGTCTCGCACCGGCTCGACGAAATCTTCCGCATCGCCGATCGCGTCGTCGTCCTTCGCGACGGTCTGCTGGCGGGGGCGCAACCGGTCGCCAAGACGACGCCTGACGAGCTGATCGAGCTGATCGTCGGCGCGGGGACCCTGCAATCCTTCCGGAAGCCGCAGGTGCCCGAGACGCGGCCCGACGACGAGAAGAGGACCGTCACGGTCCGCAATCTTGCCAGCGATCATGCCGGCCCGGTGGATTTCGACATCAGGCCCGGCGAGATCCTCGGCCTCGTCGGCCTGCGCGGTGCCGGCCAGGAAGAGATCGGCCGATCGCTCTTCGGGGCCCTAGAGCATAGCGGCGAGGTCCGCATCGGCGGCGAGAAACTCGACCTTTCGACCATGCGCCACGCCCTCGCATCGGGGGTCGGCCTCGTGGCACGAGACCGCGCGGCGGAATCGGTGGCCGGGTCGCTTTCGATCCGTGAGAACGTCTTCCTCAATCCGCAGGCCACCGGCCGGACCCTTGCCTCGGTGCTGTCGCGCCGGACCGAAACACGGCGGGCGGGCGAAGTCGGGCGGGCGGTTGGCTTGCGCCCCAACCGGCCGGAGCTTCCCATCGAGAGCCTTTCGGGCGGCAACCAGCAGAAAGTCGTCGTCGGCCGCTGGCTGTCGACAGGCCGGCGGCTTCTGATCCTCGAAGACCCAACTTCGGGTGTCGACGTCGGGGCCAAGGCGGAGATCTACCGACTGGTCGAGAAGGCCATGGCGCAAGGCCTCTCTGTTCTGGTGGTCTCGACGGATTTCGAGGAGATCGCGACCCTGTGCCACCGGGCGCTGGTGTTCAATCGCGGCAAGATTACCGCCGAACTCGACGGCGATGCGCTGACGACGGAGGCGGTGATCGCCGCTGCCAGCGCCTCGGAGGCAGCCTAGGAAAGACGAGATGCAGATGACGGGACAAGCCGGACGGCAAGTCCCCAAGGAGACCGACAAGAGTTGAAGCGAGCCCCGAACCGGGGCCGGGTGCGGACGGGAGACCGCAGCCGGATGCGATGAATGCGGAAGGCGCCAAACGGTGTCTTCGGGAGGAAAACGAACATGAATTCGCTGAAATCGAACGCGCTCGAGCCGACGCGCGCCGAGCTTGACGGGCTCGGCCGTGGCGAGGCCGCCCTTCGGCTCCTGCCGGTCTACGGCCTACCGATCATCACCCTCGCCCTGATCGTCCTGTTCTCGATCATCCTCCCAAACACCTTCCCCACGCTCCTCAATCTGCGTTCGGTGATCTCAGACAAGGGCGTGATCGCGCTGCTGGCGCTGGCAGCGATGATCCCGATGGCGGCCGGCAAGATCGACCTGACCGTCGGCTATGCCATCGTCATCTGGCACATCCTGGCGATCAGCCTGCAGACCGTCTTCGGCATTCCTTGGCCCCTCGCAGTCCTGATCGTTCTTCTGCTCGGCGCCTTTGTCGGCTTCCTGAACGGGCTCCTCGTCGAGGTGGCGCAGATCGACAGCTTCATCGCGACGCTCGGGACCGGCACCGTGCTCTACGCGATCGCGCTCTGGTACACGGGCGGCAGGCAGGTCATCGGCATGTTGCCGGCCGGCTTTCTGGCGATCAACGGCACGATGCTCTTCGGCCTGCCGATTGCCGGGGCCTACGTGCTTCTGGTCGCCTTGGTGCTCTGGGCCGTGCTCGAATACACGCCGACCGGCCGCTATCTCTACGCCATCGGCGCCAATCCGAACGCGGCGGCCCTGAACGGGATCGACGTCAAGCGTTTCACCATCGGGGCGTTCGTCGCCTCGGGGGCCCTGACGGCGGCGGCCGGCGTTCTCCTCGCCTCCAAGCTGCGCATCGGCCAGGCGAGCGTCGGGCTCGAATATCTCCTGCCGGCTCTCGTCGGAGCCTTTCTCGGCTCGACGACCATCCGCCCCGGACGGGTCAATGTCTGGGGCACGGTGATCGGCGTCGTCATCCTCGCCGTCGGCATTTCCGGCATCCAGCAGTTTGGCGGCTCGTTCTGGGTCGAGCCGATGTTCAACGGCATGACGCTTCTGATCGCCATCGGCATTGCCGGCTACGCCCAGCGCAAGCGCGGCGCCAAAAGCGGTCTTCAGGATACCAGAAAGACGGCCATTTCCGAGCCGTCGCCAAAGGGAGGAACCACCCCATGACGTGCATCACCACCAGACGGCTGTTACTGGCGACGGCAAGCCTCGCCGCCCTCACCCTGTCACAGGGCCCCACCCGTGCCGACGCCTTTACCGACGAGGCCAAGGCTGTCGTCGAAAAGGCGGTGGCACCGGTGACCAAATGGGAAGGCCCGACCAGCGGTCCGAAGGCCGCCACGGGCAAGACGCTCGTCTATGTCGCCGGCGACATGCGAAACGGCGGCATTCTCGGCGTTGCGCAGGGCGTCAAGGAAGCGGCCGAAGCGATCGGCTGGACCTATCGCGAGATCGACGGGCAAGGCACCGTTTCGGGCCAGTCCTCGGCGCTCAGCCAGGCCGTCGCCCTGAAGCCCGACGCGATCGTCGTCGGGGGCAGCGACGCCGTCGAGCAGAAGGCCGCGCTTCAGGCCGCAAAGGACCAGGGCATCACCATCGTCGGCTGGCATGCCGGGCCGAAACCGGGCCCGATGGAAGATTCGCCGGTCTTTGCCAACGTCACCTCCGATTCGGCGGAAGTCGCAAAGGTCTCGGCGATGAAGGCGATCGCCGATTCCGATGGCAAGGCCGGCGTCGTCATCTTCGCCGATTCCACCTATGCCGTCGCCATCGCCAAGGGCCGCGCGATGGAGGAGGTCATCAAGCAATGCGCCGAATGTCAGGTGCTGTCGTTCCAGGACACGCCGCTCGCCGACGTCTCGACGCGCATCCCGCAGCTAACGACGACGCTGCTGCAGCAGAACGGCGAGAAATGGACACACTCGCTGGCGATCAACGACCTCTATTACGACTTCATGCCCCCAGCGCTCTCGGCCGCCGGCATTCCCGGCGACGGCGCGCCGCACAACATCTCGGCGGGCGACGGCTCGGAATCGGCCTATCAGCGCATCCGGGCCGGCGACTATCAGAGCGCGACGGTGCCCGAACCCTTGAACATGCAGGGCTGGCAGGTCGTCGACGAACTGAACCGGGCCTTTGCAGGACAGGAATGGTCCGGCTTCGTTCCGGGCATCCATCTGGTCACCAAGGACAATATCGGCAGTGACGGCGGCCCGAAGAACCAGTTCGACCCCGACAACGGCTATCGCGACGAATACAAGAAGATCTGGGGCGTCGAATAGCGCCCTCGGCCGGCGGCGATGCGAGGCCCCTCGCGTCGCCGCTTCCTGCCTGTTTCGAACTCCTTGCCGAGACATCGACCCTCGACGATGACTATTTGATCCGCATTCGCGGATGACGGCTCGACCGACACACTCCCCATCGTTCCGGGTTGAACGACCACGAGACATCCCATGAGCGACTACATTTTCCACGACGACCGCTTCAAGCAGCTCGTCATCTTCCACGCCCGGCTGGAAAAGCTGTGGACCGGCGGCCGCTGGGTCGAGGGCCCGGTCTATGTTCCGGCGGCCAAGAGCCTGCTGTGGTCGGACATCCCCAACGACCGCGTGATGCGCTACGACGAATGCGACGGCTCGGTCTCGGTGTTCGAACGCCCTTGCGGCTTTCACAACGGCCACACGCTCGATCATCAGGGCCGCGTCATCGCCTGCGAGCACGGCGGCCGTCGGATTTCGCGGCTCGACCATGACGGCGTCTGGCGGGGCCTCGTCGACAGGGTCGACGGAAAGCGCTTCAACTCGCCCAACGACGTCGTCGTTCATTCCGACGGGTCGATCTGGTTCACCGATCCAACCTACGGCATCGACAGCCATTACGAGGGCAAACGCGCGACCTCCGAGCTCGAGGGCAGCTACGTCTACCGCTTCGATCCCGAAACAGGCACGGTGGAAGCGATGATCCGGGACCGGCTGCGACCGAACGGCCTCGCCTTCTCGCCGGACGAGACGATCCTCTACGTCGCCGATACCGGAGCGACCCACGTTCTCGATCATCCGGTGACGATCGAGGCCTATCCGATCGGGCCGGACGGAAGGCCCGGCAAGGGCTCGACTTTCGCCACGTCTCCTGCCGGCCTCTTCGACGGCTTCCGGGTCGATGGCGAGGGCAATGTCTGGACGTCGACGGCGCGAGGCGTTTCGGTCTACGCAGCGGACGGCAGCCATCTCGGCGAGATCCCGGTTCCGGAGCTGGTCTCGAATCTCACTTTTGGCGGAGCCAAGCGAAACCGGCTCTACATTACCGGCCAGACCTCGATCTACGCCATCTATGTCAATGCCCATGGCGCGGGCTTCGAGGATGCATGACTTTTGCACGGACCGGCACGCGAACGCGAACCGATCCAGGATGAAACATCCCGCATAATCAGCACCTTAAGACGTATCACAACACCAGTTGTCGCTTTTGCCGGCCGATGATCGGCTCGTGGAAGGCGGACGGTTGCGACCTGGCGCCCGTAGCGGCGCCCCTCCCTTGGCGCGAACCCGGCAAAGACCGATCCGGTCCAGACTAAGCATCTGATCTGGAACCAGGAATGCCGCTCCTTGCTTGACAGTCAAATCCTGGACGCGTGTCGGCCGGGACAACAACGTCAGGGAGAGCGACCATGCAGCGGAAAATCCTCGGACCCATCACGGCCTTCGTCCTCGCAGCGAGCCTCCCGGCCTTCGCGCAGAGCGAGAGAACGCCCGATGGCGGCGAAGCCATGGGCACCAACGCAATGGACACCGACAAGGGACCGACGCCTGCGCCACAGGACGTCAAGACCGCCGCAGACTTCGTGCCGCTGGCGGCCGTCGGCAACAGCTTCGAAATCGAAACGAGCAATCTCGCCCTGACGAAATCGACCGACGAGGCCGTGCGTGAGTTTGCGAGGCGAATGAACGCCGACCATTCCGAGGCTGCCGTGAAATTGCAGCAGGCGGTCGAGCAGTCCAAGAGCGGGCTTGCCATCCCGACAGGCCTCGACGCCAGACATCAGGAACTGTTGAACGAACTATCGGCAGCCGACGACGGCGACTTCGACGCCGAGTACGTCGCGATGCAGCGACAGGCCCATGAGGAGGCCGTCGCCTTGTTCAGCGCCTATTCGACGAACGGCGAGGACGGTCCGATCAAGGAAATGGCTGCTTCCACGCTCCCGACGCTGAAGGAACATCAACAAATGGTCGGCGACCTGGGAAAGTAATCTCGCCATTCCATCTAAGCTTGCCTCCAGATATAAATACAGTTTCAGATAACCGTGAACGGCATTGGAAACATGCAGAATATTGATCGCATCCTGTGGTGGACATGAACGGGCCAAGGCATACTGGCGTGAGCTTTGAATCAGCTGCCGTCAACGACCGGGACGTCGATATCGCAAGGACGTCTGTAGCGGCAGCTTGAAACAGACATGCCGGGCGCCAGATAATTGCGGGCCCGGCTGTTTGTCGATGCGCGAAGGACGTCGGGTTGGGAGATACGATCAGTCTCTTCTCTGCGGTATTCGGACTGGTACTGGCGCTCGCGTTCGTCTGCACGTTGATCTATGCCGGCATGCGCAGCCAGTCGTCGCTTTTGTGGTTGGCGGGAGCGCTGGTCAGCGGCGGTCTCGAAGTCCTCGTGTTGCGCCCCGGCACCGAACCCGTCTTGCAGACGACCTGCGCGACCATCCTGCTTCCCCTGACCTATTTCTGCGGTAGCCAGACGATCCGCCTGGCGCTTGGCCACAAGCAGGCGAGCGGCAGCTTCGTCGCGATCATCGGTCTTCTCGTCTGCGCATCGCTGGTCATGGCCGGGCTCGGGATCGAAAACCTTTACCAGACCATGCCGTTCAAGATCGCCGGCGCGATGGGGCTCGCCGACATGCTCTGGTGGACGCTGCGCGTGCGCGGCAAAAGCTTCATCGACTACGGTCTTCTCGTCGCCATCCTGGGTCTGACCGTCATCTTTCTCTTGCGAATTCCGGCTTACCCGACGGTCGGCGAAGGCTTCGTTTCGATCTACGGTATGGATCGCCCGGAAATCGAACGATTGCTTCTGTCACTGACGGCCTTCATCACGCCAGCCGCCGTCGTCCTCATCGTGGCCAAGCTCTTGAATGGCGCGATGCTGGGTTATCGCGAGAAATCGGAGCGCGACGGGCTCACCGATCTTCTCAACCGGCGTGCCTTCGAGCGAATGGCTCAGGAAAGGCACTATCGAAGCGGGGTCCTGATCCTCTGCGACATCGATCATTTCAAACGGATCAACGACAGCTACGGACATCTCGTCGGCGACGACGTCATCCGCGCGTTCGGCAAGGAACTGCGCAAGGAATGCCCGCAAGCAGCCCGGATCGGCGGAGAAGAGTTCGCGCTGCTGCTGCCGGAGGAGACCGTGCCGACCGCCGTCGCGATGACTCACGCGATCCGTGCGCGGCTCCAGTCGGTGAGCCATCCGCAGATCGACGCCGATCACAAGCTGACGGCCAGTTTCGGCATCGCGCCGCTTTCGCCGGAAGAGCCGTTTCGTGACGCCATGGAGGCAGCCGATCGCGCGCTCTACCGCGCCAAGAATGCCGGGCGCGACCGGATCGCCCTCCACCCCACCGGCATTCTGGTTCCCTCCAACACGCCGCGCGCGGCCTGAACCGGCCCAACATGACGAAAGAGCATCAGCGACGGGTGTTCAGACCGAAGCTCTGATAGCCCTTGCCGAGCGTCGGCTTCTTCGACGAGAGAACCCGCGAGTTCACGCCATTCCAGCCGATTTCGCCGGAAAGCCGCGCATATTCGATCTTCGGGCAGCGATCCATGATCACGGTGATACCCGCCGCCTCGGCCCGGGCTGCCGCCTCGTCGTGGCGGACGGTCAGCTGCGTCCAGATCACCTTCGGCAAAGGATCGAGCGACAGCGCCTCCTCGACGATACCGGGCACGGCGTCCGAGCCGCGGAAGACATCGACCATGTCGATCGGCACGGGGATCGATTTCAGGTCCGCATAGACCGTCTTGCCGAGGATCTGACCGCCCACAAGCCCCGGATTGACCGGGATCACGTCGAAGCCCTTGGCGAGCAGATATTTCAGCACGAAGAAAGACGGCCGGATCTCCCTGGCGCTGGCACCGACCATGGCGATGGTCTTCGTGTCTGAGAGGATCCGCCGGATCAGCGTATCGGGATAGGTGAGCGGCGCCACGCCGTTCGAGGCGGGCCTCTCGGGTGTCGTGCCGGCGCTCATCGTCCCGTCCATTCCGGCTTGCGCTTTTCGAGGAAGGCGCCGATCCCTTCTTCGGCATCCCTGGCCAGCATGTTCTCGACCATCACGTTCGCCGCATAGTCGTAGGCTTCAGACAGTCCCATCTCGGCCTGGGCGTAGAAGGCCTGTTTGCCGGTCTTCACCGTCAAGGCCGACTTCGAGGCGATGGTGGTCGCATATTTGCCGACGATGGCGCCGAGATATTCCGGCGGCACGACACGGTTGACGAGGCCGAATTCCCGGGCGGTGCGCGCGTCGATCCCCTCGCCCGTCAAAAGCATCTCCATCGCATGCTTGGGCGAGAGGTTGCGCGACAGCGCCACCATCGGCGTCGAACAGAACAGGCCGATATTGACGCCGGGCGTCTGGAACATCGCCTCCTCGGAGGCGATGGCGAGGTCGCAGGAGGCGACGAGCTGGCAGCCGGCGGCCGTGGCCACGCCGTTGACCTCGGCGATCACCGGGCAGCGGTGGCGCACGATCGCCTGCATCAGGGCCGAGCACTGGCGCATGGTCTTTTCGAAGAAGGCCCGCCCCCGGTCCTCGTCGGTTCGATGGGCGGTCAGCTCCTTCAGATCGTGACCGGCGGAAAACACTTTGCCATTGGCGGCGAGAACGACGACCCGGCAATCCTCGTCCTTCTCTGCCGCATCGAGGGCCGCCATCAATGCGTCCATCACCGCGATCGACAGCGCGTTGGCCGGCGGGCTCGACAGCGCGATGCGGGTGATGCCCGGCGCCGTCTGCACCTCGATCGGATGGGGAGCGGTGTCGGAGTTCATCGGGAGAATTTCGGCCATGCCACCATCAGGTTCTTGCGTGTCGTGAAACGAATATCGCCAAAGGCGCGGCTTGCCGCGACGCCGGGTTCCGTGGTCTGAACATAAGGCAGGAGAGAGGCCGGCGCCAAGAGTTCGCGGCGCCGGAGACGGCGGGGGAGGATGCGGCCATGCAGCCGGTGATGACGAGCGAGGAACTGCGCGCGTTCCTTCACGACGCGTTTCCGCAGGTGATGGGTTCCGAATTCGGCTTCACCGTCGACGAAATCGGCGAAGGCTACACGGTCATGAAACTCCTCGCCGCCGAGCGGCATCTGCGCCCCGGCGGCACGGTCTCCGGCCCGACACTCTTCACCCTTGCCGACGTCTCGGCCTATGTGGCGATCCTCGCCCATATCGGCCCGGTGGCGCTGGCCGTCACCACAAACATGTCGATCAACTTCCTGATCAAGCCGCCGCCGGGAACACTCGCCGCCAAAGCCTCGATCCTGAAGCTCGGCAAGCGCCTTGCCGTGGTCGAGGTCGCGATATCGGGTGAAAGCGACGGCGTCACCGTCTGCCATGCCGTGGCGACCTATTCTATCCCGCCGCGATAGCGGGCAACGGCTGGCTACCACCCGGCGAGATCGAACCGGGACGAAGTTGCGGTACTATGCTACCATGCCCCGTCGATCACCGCGATTTCAGGCGATTGCCGGCATGACGGTCCACGCGTTTTGCGTTGACAGCCCGCCCGCGTGACCGTATGGAGGCGCACAGGAAGAGCGGCCGGTGGCCGCCCTTTTCGTTTGGCGGCCCTTGACCGGCTTGCCTCGCAACCCGACCAACATCCAGGGGCAACCCATGAAGACCTTCTCGCAGAAGACCGAGACGGTGGTGAAGAAGTGGATCGTGATCGACGCCGAAGGGCTCGTCGTCGGCCGCCTTGCTTCCCTCGTCGCGCTTCGCCTCCGTGGCAAGCACAAAGCCACCTTCACGCCGCATGTCGACGATGGCGACAACGTCATCATCGTCAATGCCGACAAGGTGGTTCTGACCGGTAAGAAATACTGGGACAAGACCTATTACTGGCACACCGGCTATGCCGGCGGCATTAAGGAGCGCAAGGCGCGCGAAATCCTCGAGGGGCGCTTTCCCGAGCGCGTCGTGGAAAAGGCCATCGAGCGCATGCTGCCCCGCGGCCCGCTCGGCCGTCGCCAGCTGAAGAACCTCCGCGTCTATGCCGGGCCGACCCATCCGCACGAGGCGCAGAATCCCGAAACGCTCGACATCCGGGCGATGAACTCCAAGAACGCGAGGGCCGCATAATGTCACAGCTCTCTTCTCTCGAAGATCTCGGCACGGCCGCGAACGTCGCTCAGGCCCAGCCGGACGCTCCGGTCCATGTCCAGAAGCTCGACAAGTTCGGTCGCGCCTATGCCACCGGCAAGCGCAAGGACGCCGTCGCCCGCGTCTGGGTGAAGCCCGGCTCCGGCAAGATCGTCGTCAACGACAAGGACTACACCGCCTATTTCGCGCGGCCCGTCCTGCAGATGGTGCTGCGCCAGCCGATCGTCGCCTCCGAGCGTGACGGCCAGTTCGATATCATCGCGACGGTTGCCGGCGGTGGCCTCTCCGGCCAGGCCGGTGCGGTGCGCCACGGCATCTCCAAGGCGCTGACCTACTACGAGCCGGCCCTTCGCGCCGTGCTCAAGAAGGGTGGCTTCCTGACCCGCGATTCGCGTACGGTCGAGCGCAAGAAGTACGGCAAGGCCAAGGCCCGCCGGTCCTTCCAGTTCTCCAAGCGCTGATTTTTCGGCCCATGCGGGCCGGACCGATCTCACAAAGAAGGCCGCGGGCTTCTCGCCCCGCGGCCTTTTCGTTTGAGCGTGCCCTGTCTGGTTCCTGTTCCCCTCCGGCCCCGACGGCAGAAAAATCGGCCGCTATCGTGCCTTTCTGACGACCTGACCTCACGGGATCGCGAGGTCAGGCAAATTGCTTCAACTGTCATCTTCCCGCCGCTCGAATCGTGCACATATGAGGGTGCCATCAAGGAGGACGAGGACGATGGATACTTTAAAGAAATCAGAACCTTTCCAAGGTTCCTTCGAGCAGATTCAAGTTGCCCGGAAGGCGGATACCGGGCTGTCTGAAGACTGCATGAAGGGTGAGCCGACGCTCGACGAGCTCCTCGACGAGCCGATCGCGCGCCTGCTCATGGCCTATGACCGGGTCGATCCCGATCTCCTGGAGGAACTGGTGCGCCGGCGCTTTGCGGCCTGATCCTTGTCCCCGGCCTTGCGGACGACCGGATCCGACGGAACGAAGCGCGATCCCGCCGGTTCTCTCACGAAAGGAAGGCGGACGCTGCTTTCCGGAAGACATCACACGCAAGGAGACGGCCGTGAGCAACGCACCGGACAAGTTCGACAACCAGCAGAACCGGGCCGACGAACAGGACCGCGACCAGGACATGGCCTACCGCCAGAACGCCCCGAAGGCGCGGCCCAGCCAGGACAACGCCTTCGACCGCCCCGGCAGCGTCGATCGCCTCGGCGGCGGGGCAAAGCCCGTCGGTCAGGGCGAAGCCGTCAAGGTCAGCGAAGACGGCGACGAGGCGGAGAAGTAAGAGCCTTTGCTTCTGTCGGTGACCATCAAGGCCGGGCCGGCAAAAGCGGCTCGGCCTCTTGCCACTGATTGCCTGGGGAGCAGGCGTTCAGGAACCAGGGACACCGCAGGCAGTCGCGTAGGCGCCTCCTACAGCGAACACAGCAAACGATGCCTTATACCTCTCCTACGAAGACGAGGCTTTGGCCTCTTCACCGACAACCGATGCATTTCGTCTTTCCATCGGGCGATCCGAAGCATCGACGGCATACCGATGGATGACCACCTCGGAGTGATCGCCAACAAACCATTTCAACGCTTGTCCGAGCGCCTCTTCCATTCGCTCGTTGGCTTCTTGCTGGGTCTCGCTCGGCCTGGTTTCGCTCATGGCCTAAAATCCAAACAACCGTTTCACGTCATTTATGATGCGGATCAGCCGAAGAATGCTCGTCAGCGTCTGAGATTTTGGGGCATCCGCCGGCACGACACGAAGGAGGACGATACGATCGAGATCCTTTGTCGGCCAATACGTAATCCGACATTCGCGAAAGTTCCAATCCCAAAGGTTCTGCGACTCCGGTCTTTGGACTCCCACCGTAGCGTTTGATCCAAGTTGCTCCATCGCAGATTTGAGCCGATCTTCGCTGAGGCCGTAGAGGGCCGCGTCCAACCGAAACTGATCGGTCTCGACGATCACAACCTCCAACTTTGGTGGCAACGCGGCAACTCCCTCAACTCCACCAACGCACCACCACACACCATCAGTCGCTGCATTTCAGTATGCGCACACCTCCGAGCGCGCGCAAGTAGAGACTGGAAGCGAAACAGGCTGACTTTTCACCCGCGCTCACCTACGATCCCCGCCATGTTCCTGACCTTCTTCCTCAAGCTGAAAGCCGCCGGCGTGCCGGTCACGCTGCGCGAGCATCTGCAGCTGCTCGAGGCGATGCAGGCCGATCTCGTCGCTTACGACGTCGAGGCGTTCTACTACCTCGCCCGCGCCACGCTGGTGAAGGACGAGCGGTTCGTCGATCGCTTCGATCGCGTGTTCGCCGACATCTTCAAGGGCGTCGAGGCGGTATCCGGCGCGGCGGGCGAAGAGGTCGCGACCCGTGATCTACCGGAGGAGTGGCTGCGCAAGCTCGCCGAAAAGCACCTGACGGACGAGGAGAAGCAACTCGTCGAAAGCCTCGGCGGCTTCGACAAGCTCATGCAGACGCTGAAACAGCGGCTCGAAGAGCAAAAGGGCCGGCACCAGGGCGGCTCGAAATGGATCGGAACCGGCGGCACCTCCCCCTTCGGCGCCTACGGCTATAATCCAGAAGGCGTCCGCATCGGCCAGCACGAAAGCCGGCATCGGCGCGCCGTGAAGGTCTGGGACAAGCGCGAATTCAGAGATTTCGACGACGACATCGATCTTGGCACCCGCAACATCCGCATTGCGATGAAGCGCTTGCGGCGCTGGGTGCGGCAGGGTGCGGCGGAGGAATTCGCCCTCGACGAGACCATCGATTCCACCGCCCGGAAAGGCTATCTCGACGTCAAGACGCGGCCGGAGCGGCACAACGCCGTCAAGCTCCTGCTCTTCCTCGACGTCGGCGGCTCGATGGACGATCATGTGCGCGAGGTCGAGCAGCTGTTCTCGGCGGCGCGGGCCGAGTTCAAGCATCTCGATTTCTTCTATTTCCACAACTGCCCCTATGAGCGCCTGTGGAAGGACAATCGCCGACGCCACGCCGAGACGGTCTCGACCGAGGAGGTGATCCGCACCTACGGCCCGGATTACAAGGCGCTGTTCGTCGGCGACGCGGCGATGAGCCCCTATGAGATCGCCATGCCGGGCGGCTCGGTCGAACACTGGAATGCCGAGGCCGGCCGCGTCTGGCTCGAGCGCCTGACCGGCAAATGGGCGAAAGCCGCCTGGCTGAACCCGTCGAACCAGAAATACTGGGCCTACACCCAGTCGGTCGGCATGATCGACGAGGCGATGGCGGGGCGGATGTTCCCACTGACACTCGCCGGCATCGAGGCCGCGACGCGCGAACTCGCCCGCTGAGGCAAATTCCAGCCGTCACTGGAGCGCCGTGCGTGCGAAAGGACGCACAAAGGACGCTCCAATCCATCGAACACACGCATCGTGCTTTAGCCTGCGCTGATCGATCATCTCTCCGCGCCGAGGTGCGGCCTATCCGTCAGCCGCGAAGTCTCGTCAGGATGCCCTCACGGGCAAGTCGAATGGCAGGGTTTTCGAGCGCCGCCGATCCTCATCCCGTGAAAACGACGCGACCATCGTCAGTGATACATAGTTTATAACGATTCTTAACTTGAAGAATTGCTGCAACCCGTGCGACCCATCCGGCAACGTCAGTTCGCGTCTGCCTTTGCCTCGGCCACGTGCGGAACCGATCGCTCGATTTCAGGAGACCATCTTCGCCATGTCCCTATCCGCACCCCGCTCGCAAGGCTGGTCGACCCTCAGCGTCGTCCTCCACTGGACCATCGTTCTGCTCATCATCATCCAGTTCATCGACCACGAGTGGATGTCCGAGATGTGGCGTGCGACCCGCCGCGCAACGCCGATCGATGCCACGACTGAGACATGGGGCTGGGTGCACATCATTGCCGGGACGCTCGTCCTGGTCGCCGCTCTCGTGCGTCTCTGGGATCGTTTCAGCCACGGTCGCCCGCCCTATCCCGAGGGAGAGCCGAGCTGGGCATCCTGGATCGCCAAGGTGACCCATGCCCTGATCTACGCGATCCTGATCCTGATGCCAATTGCCGGGCTCGTCGCCTGGTTCGGGGGGATCGGTGCAGCCGGCGGAATCCACGAGCTGATGTGGACGCCGCTGCTCGTCCTCATCGCGCTCCACGTCGTCGGTGCACTGACCCATCAGTTCTGGTTCAAGACCGGCGTCCTGAAGCGGATCTTCGTGCCGGGAACGGTGTGATCGGCGCTACAGCCCCAGCGCCCTCGCCCCGGCGACCATCGCCGTACCGATGACGACGACGACGATCAGCGGCAGCCGGAACGACAGGATCAGACAGACGACGATCGCCACCCGCTCGGCCCAGTCGCCGGAAACCAGCACCGGCGCGACGATCGCCGTCATCACGGCGGCGGGAACGGCGTCGAGCGCGGCCGAGGCACGCGGCGGGATGGTGCCGAAGAGCGAAATCAGCAAATGGCCGCCGGCGCGCGTCAGATAGGTCAGCAATCCGCCGGCCAGGATCACGAACCAGATCGAGGCGACGGACCATGCGCCGTCGGAAAGAAGCGGTTCACCGTTCACGGGGCTTCCTCGCGGACAGGCTCTCGTCCGTCTAAAGGTTCGGCTTTCGGTGGACCGATGATCGCTGCAACGGCAATGCCGGCCAGACCGCCGAAACTGACATGCCAGGGCGGACCCGCCAGCCAGTAGACGACGACGGACACCAGGAGGCTCGTTCCGGCCACGGGATAGAACGAGCCACGCCCGCGAAAGCTCATGACGAGGCCGAGGAAATAGACCGGCAGGACGAAATCGAGGCCGAAGGCTTCCGGATCCTCGATGAGATTGCCGAAAGTCGCACCCGTCAGCGTCGCCAGCTGCCAGCCGGAATACATCAGGACGCCGTAGGTCAGGTAGAAGGTCGGCGTCAGCCGGGTTCTTGCTGCCCGGACTTCCGACGCGCCGAACAGCGGATCGACGAGCAGAAAGAAGGCAAGCGCCTTCTGCCGGCGGGAAAACGCTCCCAGATGACGGCTGAGGGACGCGGAATAAAGGACATGGCGGAAGTTCAGAGCAAAGACGGTGAGGAGGACCGACCAGACCGGGGCGCCGATACCCATCAGCTGCAGTGCCGCAAGCTGCGAGGCACCCGCGAAGATCGCTCCGGAAAACCCCATCGCCTCGGTAACGCTCAGCCCTTCCTGGACGGCGACCGCGCCATAGACGAGGCCGAAGGGCAGCACTGCGAGCAGGACGGGCAGAAGCGTACGGACGGCCTCCTTGCGCTCACTTGCCGGATCGGCCGGCATGTCGTTGGAAAGACCGTCTGCAAGTTTCACGATGATGCGCCGGAAATGATTGTGGGTCGCGATGAAGCCGCGCGTCGCGCGATTCGTCTTGCGGGACGATACAGCAAGACGCGGCGGTCCGAAGCCCGGTCGAGAGCTCGCCGACAGACCTGACTACTGGGCTGCCTTGTCCAACACTTCGCGCGGAAATTCGGCGAGTGTCACCGTCCAGCGATCGAAGAGGTCGCCAAGCCGGCCCCTGGTCAGATCGATCGTCGAATCGTTCAGTTCAACGACGGGCATTCCGCCCTCGGTCAGATAGGCCTTGTTGAAGGCGCCCATCGCATTCCACCGGTTCAAGAGCTCCAGCGGCACGCCGGCGCCATCCCACACCGCGTAAAAATTCAGGGTCCGGCAATCGCGATTCGCGTGGCAATCGAGAAAGAACAGCTGATAGGCCGTGCCGTTGATGTCGCCGGTGATGACCGGGTCACCGCTTTCCGTCTTCGTCAGCTCGGCCTCTCCGTAGCCATTCGCCATGTCGAGAATTGCGGCAAAGTCGTTGCGATCGATCCCCTGCGCGTCCTGCCTCGCCTCTGTCGCAGCGGCCGACGAAGCCGGCAGCGCCATGAGGAACACCGAGGTAATCAGACTTGCGCGCAGGACGCGCGCGGAATGGTCGAGCATGTGATTATCCGTGACATCGAATGATCGGCAGACGCTGCGTCCGGCGATCCGCCAATGCAAGAGGCCGCGGCTGGTGGCATGTGCTTTCAACAGGCGCGTGGTGATTTTGCACCGCGGCAACCCTGCGAGCTACGCAGGGATGCCATGCGTTGCTATGGACTATTCTACAACTTTTACGAATGGCATGGGAACAGGTCGTTCGATCCCGCGCCTATGTCAACGCCGACCGCGTTCGTGCCGCAGCCGCGCAAGGCGTTCCAGATGCTCCGACAAAGGCCCCTCCTCTCCGCGTCCGGTGGGCTGGTAGAAATTCTGCCGCCCCATCTCGGAGGGGAAATAGTCCTGGCCTGAAAAGCCGTCCGGCTGATCGTGATCGTAGAGATAGCCCGAGCCGTAGCCCTCGTCCTTCATCAGGCCGGTCGGGGCGTTCAGAATGTGCTTGGGCGGCAGCAGCGAGCCGTGTTCCTTCGCCGCGCGCATCGCCGCCTTGTAGGCGACATAGACGGCGTTCGACTTCGGCGCGGCGGCGAGATAGGCGGTTGCCTCGGCGAGCGCAAGTTCCCCCTCCGGCGAGCCCAGATAGTCGTAGGCGTCCTTGGCGGCGAGCGCGACGGTGAGCGCCCGCGGATCGGCAAGGCCGATATCCTCGGACGCCATGCGCACCAGACGGCGGCCGAGATAGAGCGGGTTCTCGCCGGCGTCGAGCATCCGGCAAAGCCAGTAGAGCGCGGCATCGACATCCGAGCCCCGCACGGATTTATGCAGCGCCGAAATCAGGTTGTAATGGCCATCCTGGCCCTTGTCGTAGATCGGCGCCCGCCGCTGGACGACCGAGAGCAACGTCTCGGCGTCGAGGGTCTCGTCCTTCGCCGCCGCCCGCCAGACCTCCTCGGCAAGCGTCAGGACCGCCCGGCCGTCGCCGTCGGCGAGCTGCAGAAGGAGGTCGCGCGCCTGATCGTTGAGGGGCAAGGCGCGGCCGGTCTCTTCCTCCGCCCGGCCGACGAGCCGCCCGAGGCTTTCCGGCGAGAGCGATTGAAAGGTCAATACTCTTGCGCGCGACAAAAGCGCGGCGTTCAGCTCGAAGGACGGGTTTTCCGTCGTCGCGCCGACGAGGACGACCGTGCCGTCCTCCATCACCGGCAGAAACGAATCCTGCTGGGCCCGGTTGAAGCGATGGATCTCATCGACGAAGAGCAGCGTGATACGGCCATTCGTCCGCCGCAACCTGGCCGATTCGAACACCTTCTTCAGATCGGCGACGCCCGAGAAGATCGCCGAGATCTGCTCGAAGGCGTAATCGACCTCTCGTGCAAGCAGACGCGCAACCGTCGTCTTGCCGGTGCCGGGCGGGCCCCAGAAGATCAGAGATCCAAGGCTCCTGTTGGCGAGCATGCGCGTCAGCGCCCCGCCCGGTCCGGTCAGATGCTCCTGGCCGACGACCTCCAAGAGCTGTTTCGGCCGCAGACGGTCGGCCAGCGGACGCGGCGGTTCGGCCGTGCCGTCCCGGCGTCCGCCCGTCTGGCTGCCGACGTCTCCCGCCTGCGACCGGGGCCTTGGCTCCGCGGAGGGAGCGTCGCCGAAGAGGTCGCCCATGGCTCATCGTCCGATCTTGACATGACACCAAGCGGATTTCGCACATGGCCGCCAAATGTCAAATCGCTCCCTCAGCGCACGACCTGGGTCAGGCGGCGGCCATCGCGCTCGATGTCGAACTGCCAGCCGCGATAGGTTTCGCCGGCGATCGCCGCGAGCGTCTTGGTCGAATCGACATCCTCGCCGTTGACGTCGAGGACGATGTCGCCCTTCTTCAACCCGAAACGCCGGGCAAGCGAGCGCGGCGCGACCTCCGCGACCACGACGCCTTTGGCGTCCTGGGGCAGCTTGAACTCGCCGGCCACGCGCGGCGACAGATTGTAGACCGTCGCGCCGGCAAACGGATTGCGCCCCTTGATCGTGCGCGCGTCGCGGGCCGGGATTTCCGGCGGCTCGTCAAGCGAGAGCGAGACCGTTTCCGTTCGGTCGCCGGACAGCACGTCGAGTTCGACGCTCTTGCCGATGCCGAGTGTTGCGAAACGGTAGTTCAGCGCGTCCGGCGTCGCGATTTCCCGCCCGTCGCATTTCAGAACCACGTCGCCGACCTTGAGGCCGGCCTTTTCCGCAGGCCCCTTCGGATAGACCGCCCGGACCAGAGCTCCCGTCGGACGATCGAGGCCGAGCGCATCGGCGATATCGCTGGTGACCGGCGCAAAGTCGGCACCGATGAAAGGCCGCTCGAACGTCCCGCCATTCTTCGCCGCCCGAACGAAGGTTGCCACCATGTTGGACGGGATCGCGAAGCCGATCCCGTTCGACCCGCCGGAGCGCGAATAGATCGAGGAGTTGATCCCGACGAGCTGCCCCTTCATGTCGATCAGCGCACCGCCGGAATTACCGGGATTGATGGCCGCGTCGGTCTGGATGAAGAAGCCAAAGTCGTTGACGCCGATGTGGTTTCGCGCCAGCGCCGACACGATGCCGTTGGTGACGGTCTGGCCGATGCCGAACGGGTTTCCGATCGCCAGGACGAGATCTCCGGTCTCGAGATCGTCGGAATCGGCGACCGGTATGGTCGGGAACGGACCAGCGCCCTCGATCTTCAGCACCGCAAGATCGACGGTGGCATCCTTCGAAAGAACCTTCGTTTCGAACTCACGACCGTCGGCGAAGCCGATCTTCACCTCGTCCGCCCCCTCGACCACGTGATTGTTGGTGACGACCAGTCCCGAAGGATCGACGATGACTCCCGATCCCAGCGACTGCTCCATTCGCGGGGGACTGTCGAATCGATTTCCGAAGAACTGACCGAAGAACGGGTCGTCGGCAAAGGGCGAGCGCCGGGCGGAGACCTGTCGCGCAGCATAGACATTGACCACGGCCGGCGCCGTTTCCTTGACGAGCGGGGCGAAGGACAGCTTGATTTCGGCGGCGGACGACGGGACGCGTTTCGCCTCATCGCTCCGCCCGGCCCTGTCATTGGCCGCGAGCGAAAGCGGCTGCCCGGCTTTACCGTCTGTTTGGCGCGTTTCCGCGCCAGACTCCTCGGACTGGCTGCCTTTCGGCGCCACGAGCGCCGGAGCCTCCGTCGCGATCGGCAAGACGTGGCGTTGCGAAAGTGGCGTATCGGCCAGCACCGCCGGGCCGGTCAGGGCCGTGCCCGCAAAGGAAATCGCCACGAGTGCGAGGATCTTGAGCTTCATGTCGTCCTCTTGGTCAACGGGAATCAACCCGCGCGGTAGACCAGAGGAATGCCACGAAAAAGGGGCCTTGAAAGGCCCCTTTTTCCGATCAGAAATGTCGTGCCTGGCGTCAGTTGCCAGCAGAACTTGCGATCGATGTGGTCGTTCCATCGGTGGGAAGCTCTGCCGTGGCATAGCTCGCCGTCAGGACGCCGAAAGCGGCGACGGCGCCCAGGAGAGTGAGGAGGGTACGACGCATGGTACTCCGGCCGATATTGTTCATTGTGCTCGCATCATTCATGAAGATTGTTTCAACCACGTAAACGTTGCCACAATCTTGTGGCGGCTGCCCCGTTCCCGACATAAAAGCAAAAGGGGCTGGATTGGTTGCCTCGCTTCTTATGAAAAATGAACGCGTGGCGCATATGGCACGCCGGTGACCGGGCGACGATATCATTTGCGCCACACTCAACTTTTTCGCTCGATTCATCCTTAGCAGTTAACTTTACCTAACGTAATTCACGCTGTCACGACCTTTCGAGATTTCCTTAAAATCCGTGGCTGCGCAGGCTCAGCGCAGTAGAAGCCACGGCTTTTTCAGGATTATCCGGATTAAAACCCAGGGTTGCTCTTGCGGGGGCGGTATCAACTTCTTTGCGGCGGCCGAGATCGGACACCAGCGACCTGAGGTCGCGCAGGAACAATGCCGCCAGGCGAACCGCGAAATTCGGCATCGTGAAGCGCGGCACCTTCTTGCCGCAATCGGGAACGGCATCGGCGATCGCCGCCCCCATCTCCATCAAGGTCATCGATCCGGCCGAAAGGATGAACCGCCGCCCGGGCGCACCATCCGCCGTCAGCGCCGCCACATGAGCCGCCGCGACGTCGCGAACATCGACGACGCCGAAGGAGACGTCCGGCGCGACCGGTATCTTGCCACGCATCATCATCAGGACGAGCTTCACCGAAGCGCCGGGTTCATCGTCGAGCAACGGCCCGGCAACGATCACCGGGTTGATCGCAACCATCGCAAGGCCTGCCTTGTCGGCGGCATCCCAGGCAGCGGCCTCCGCTTCCGTCTTGGAGACAGCATAGGGGGAGATGTCGTCGGCATTCACGTTCGACCAGTCGTCTTCGGCGAACGGGCCGACGCGACCGGCGCCATGCCCGTAGACGACCGCGGCGACAGAAGAGGTGAGGACAAGGCGGCGCGCCCCGGCTTTGGCCGCCGCCTGCACCACCCGGAGTGTTCCACCCTTGGCGATCGGCAGCAGCGCCCATTTGTCGGAAGGCTGCCGGATCGGGAGCGGCGATGCCATGTGACAGACGAAATCGCAGTCCCTGGCCGCCTCGTCCCAGCCCTCGTCGCGGGTCAGATCCGCCTCGACGAGTTCGAGCCGCGAAACGTCGCCGCCGGCGCTCGCCAGGGTCTGGCGCAGCTTCTCTCCCTTTTGCGCCGAACGCACCGTCCCGCGAACACGGTAGCCTTTCTCGAGAAGCTGCAGGACAACATGCTTTGCAATGAAGCCCGAAGCTCCCGTCACAAGGACCCGCCCGTTCGCCATCGCCGTCATCCCGTCTCGAATCTCTGTGCTCAGCGAAGGTAACGGCACCCGTGTCGCGCCGTTCCGCGCAAACGCCTTGGCGCAGGCACAAAAAAAGGGGAGCCGAAGCTCCCCTGGACAGTCAGATCTCTAGTCGGGACAGGCCGCTTATGCGGCGTCCTCGGTGCCTTCGGCCTCGAGCCGGGCACGGTCGGCAGCGCCGCGCGCCTCCGGATCACGGTCGACGAATTCGATGACGGCCAGCGGAGCATTGTCGCCGCGGCGGAAGCCCGCCTTGAGAACGCGGCAATAACCGCCATTGCGATCGGCAAAGCGCGTGGCGAGGGTATCGAACAGCTTGGCGGCGGCGGCCTCGTCGCGCAGGCGGGACGCTGCCATACGGCGGGCGTGCAGATCGCCGCGCTTGCCAAGGGTGATCAGCTTCTCGACGATCGGACGCAGGTCCTTGGCCTTGGGGAGCGTGGTGACGATCTGCTCATGCTCGATCAGCGAGGCCGCCATATTGGCGAACATTGCCTTGCGGTGGCTGGCAGTCCGGTTGAGCTTACGGCCGCGATTGGCGTGGCGCATGGTCGGGTTTCCTTGTCAAAAAGTCGGCTTTTCGCCGTGGTCGGGATCTTTGCGTCCCTGCCGCATGCTGCGACAGACCGCCGTTCCTTTGAATGATTCGTCACGTGCCGAGACACGCATGCGCCCGGCCGCCTCGAAAGGCGGCCGGGACGCGTTTTAGTACTGGTCTTCGTAGCGCTTGGCCAGATCGTCGATGTTTTCCGGCGGCCAGGCAGGCACTTCCATACCGAGATGGAGACCCATGGAAGCGAGAACTTCCTTGATCTCGTTCAGCGACTTGCGACCGAAATTCGGCGTGCGCAGCATCTCCGCTTCGGTCTTCTGGATCAGATCGCCGATATAGACGATGTTGTCGTTCTTCAGGCAGTTCGCCGAGCGGACCGAAAGCTCCAGCTCGTCGACCTTCTTGAGCAGCGCCGGGTTGAAGGCGAGCTCGGCGATCTGGTCCTCGGCGACACCACCAGGGGCGCCCGGGCGAACGTCGCGCTGGGGCTCCTCGAAGTTCACGAAGACCGAAAGCTGGTCCTGCAGGATGCGAGCGGCATAGGCGACCGCGTCCTCGCCGGAGATCGAGCCGTCGGTCTCGATCGTCATCGAGAGCTTGTCCTTGTTGAGATCCTGGCCCTCGCGAGTGTTCTCGACCTTGTAGGACACCTTCTTGACCGGCGAGAACAGCGAGTCGACCGGGATCAGCCCGATCGGCGCGTCCTCGGCACGGTTCTGGTCGGCCGGCACGTAGCCCTTGCCGGTGTTGACCGTGAACTCCATGCGGATCTCGGCGCCCTCATCGAGGGTACAGATCTCGTGCTCGGGGTTCAGGACCTCGATGTCGCCGACGGTCTGAATGTCGCCGGCGGTGACGACTCCCGGACCCGACTTGCGCACGACCATGCGCTTCGGCCCCTCGCCCTGCATGGAGATGTTGATCTCCTTGACGTTGAGGACGATGTCGGTGACGTCTTCACGGACGCCGGGGATCGACGAGAATTCGTGCAGGACGCCGTCGATCTGGACGGCGGTGACCGACGCGCCGCGCAAAGACGACAGAAGGACACGGCGCAGGGCATTGCCGAGCGTCAGCCCGAAGCCGCGCTCGAGCGGCTCGGCGACGAGCGTCGCCCGGTTGCGGGCGCTCTCGTTCTTGAAGACGAGCTGGTTGGGCTTCGTCAGCTCTTGCCAGTTGCTGGAAATCATGGGGATGCCTCTCAGTTTCCTCGCCACCATCCAATCGTGGCGAAAGGTCTGAACCGGGGCGGGTCGCCGAGCATTGTTCGGACGAAGCCTTCCGGAAACTCAAACAGCGGAGCGCTGACGCTCCGCCTTCTGGCCCTGTCGGACCGAAACAGTCCAACGCCGGCTATCTCCAAAAGGAGCCAGCCAGCGGATGAAGATCAGACCCGGCGCTTCTTGCGCGGGCGCACACCGTTGTGCGGGATCGGCGTCACGTCGCGGATCGAGGTGATGGTGAAACCGGCCGACTGCAGAGCGCGCAGCGCCGACTCACGACCCGAACCCGGGCCGCAGACCTCGACCTCGAGGGTGCGCATGCCATGCTCCTGCGCCTTCTTGGCGCAATCCTCGGCGGCGATCTGCGCGGCAAACGGGGTCGACTTGCGCGATCCCTTGAAGCCCTGCGCGCCGGCCGATGACCAGGCAATGGCGTTGCCCTGGGCGTCGGTGATGGTGATCAGCGTGTTGTTGAAGGTCGAGTTCACGTGAGCGACACCCGACGAAATGTTCTTGCGCTCGCGGCGACGAACGCGCTGGACTTCCTTGGCCATTCAAACTTCCTGTTCGATCTCTACACCGCCGTAGTTCCGGCGGCTCCACCAGCAGCGCCCCGTGAGCGCCGCCTTTTACTCGGGGCAAGGCGCGCCTGCGACCGCCATCGAAAACCAATGGCGACACAGCGGACGCTCCGCCCCCGCAACGAAATCGAGCGCGGGGCTATTGGCCCTACGCTCGATGCCGAATCATTATTTCTTCTTGCCGGCAATCGCCTTGGCCGGACCCTTGCGGGTGCGGGCATTGGTGTGCGTGCGCTGACCGCGCACCGGCAGGCTGCGGCGATGGCGCAGGCCGCGATAGCAACCAAGGTCCATCAGACGCTTGATGTTCATCGCGGTCTCGCGGCGAAGATCGCCCTCGACCTGATAGTCGCGGTCGATGATCTCGCGGATCTGCAACACCTCGGCGTCGGTCAGATCGTTGACGCGGCGATCCTCGGTGAGGTTCGCCTTGGCCATGATCTCCCGGGCAAAGGACGGGCCGATGCCGTGGATGTACTGCAGCGCGATGACCGCGCGCTTGCCAGACGGGATGTTGACGCCAGCGATACGTGCCACGTCGATTCTCCTAAACTTTCGGGGCAGGCTGAAGAAGCCCGCTCGTTTCCTGGGCACCGCGCCCGATAATTTACGCGGGGGCTTATGGCCGAAAGCGGCCGGTCGGTACTCGGTCCGAGCCCCGTGCCAGCCGCAAAAATCGCGAATGCGCAGCCTATAGGCAGTTGTCGCGGGCAAGTCAACCGGAACGCGGGCCCGGCTGAACGCCTCTCGCCGCTGCCGCGAGCTGCGCCACGTCCTAGCGCAACAGGCCCTTCACCACGGTCGAGGCCTTGGAGAAATCCATCTTGCCCGGATAGCGCTGCTTGAGCACGTTCATGCAGCGACCGACGTCGCGCAGTCCCTTCGAATCGGTTTCCTCCACCGCTTCGCGGCAGGCGCGCTCGATCTCTCCGCTATCGAGCTGCGGAGGCAGGAACTCGCGAATGACGCCGATTTCCTCACGCTCCTGCTCGGCGAGTTCGAGACGGCCGTTGTCCTCGTAGGTTCTGGCAGCTTCCTCGCGCTGCTTGATCATCTTCACCAGGATCTGCAGCACTTCTTCTTCCCCGACAGGATCCTTGCCGGCGCTGCGACAGGAGACGTCCCTGTCCTTGATCGCGGCGTTGATCAGCCTGAGGGTGCTGACCCGGCGTTTGTCCTGCTGTTTGACTGCAGCGTTGAGAGCCTCGGTGAGATGCTCGCGCATGGGACGTGACTTTCGAGTTCGACTGGGTTCGCGCCGAAGGGTGCGATCGCTTCGGTCTAGTGCAATACTTCTTGAAGGCAGACGTAAAGGCCATTCGCGACTTTGAAGCTCGCGGCGGCTCGATGAAACATCTGGATGTCGCCTGTTTGCATCGCGTCGGCAGGATCGGATCCGGTGCCTGATGCTCTTGCTCGTCGGCGCCGGCTGGATGTAGAGACGTCCCAATCTTTGCGCAAGATGGCTTGCCTCCGCCTGACGCGATGCTGATATGACGCGTGCGGGAAGCGGCATCAGGCGCATACGCCCCTGGCGACACAGCACGAACACAGCCTGAAAGGAATGACGATGGCCAGCGAAGCCTGGACTGAGCGCAAGACGACGGCGGTCCTCGTCCTTGCGGACGGAACCGTGATCGAGGGCTATGGCGTCGGCGCCGAGGGCGCGGTCGAGGGCGAGGTCTGCTTCAACACCGCCCTCACCGGCTATCAGGAAATTCTCACCGATCCGTCCTATACAAAACAGATCGTCACCTTCACCTTTCCCCATGTCGGAAATGTCGGCGCCAATGACGACGACCACGAGGATCTGACGCCAGCCAATGCCTGCGGCGCCGTCGGCGCGATCTTCCGGGCCGACGTCACCTCCCCCTCGAACTATCGCTCTGCCAGCCATCTCGACGCCTGGCTCAAGGCCCGCGGCGTCATCGGCCTCACCGGCATCGACACACGCGCCCTCACCGCCTGGATCCGCGACAACGGCATGCCGAACGCCGTCATCGCGCATTCCGCTACCGGCGAGTTCGACCTCGACGCCCTGAAGGCACGGGCAAAAGCCTGGCCGGGCCTCGTCGGTCTCGATCTCGCCAGGGACGTCGCCGTCGGCCAGAGCGCGGTCTGGAAACAGACGCCGTGGATCTGGGACGCCGGCTATGCGGACATGGCCGAACCGAAATACAAGATCGTCGCCGTCGACTACGGCACCAAGCGCAACATCCTGCGCCTGATGTCGGGCCTTGGCGCCGAGGTGATCGTCATGCCGCCGACATCGAGCGCCGAGGAGATCCTCGCCCATGAGCCGGACGGGGTGTTTCTGTCCAACGGCCCGGGCGACCCGGCGGCGACCGGCGAATATGCCGTGCCGATGATCCGGGAGCTCCTCGCAGCCGAAGTCCCGGTTTTCGGCATCTGCCTCGGCCACCAGATTCTGGCGCTGGCGCTGGGCGGGACGACGGAAAAGATGCATCAGGGCCATCACGGCGCCAACCATCCGGTCAAGGACTTCACCACCGGCAAGGTCGAGATCGTCTCGATGAATCACGGCTTCGCCGTTGCCGCCGACAGCCTGCCGCAGGGTGTGGAGGAAACGCACCGCTCGCTCTTTGACGGCACGAATTGCGGCCTGCGGCTCTCCGGCAAGCCGGTCTTCTCGGTCCAGCATCACCCGGAAGCCTCGCCGGGCCCGCAGGACAGCCACTATCTCTTCCAGCGCTTCTTCGACCTGATCGCCGAAAGCCGGGCGAAGAAGGCGGCCTGATTGTTGCCGGCGTCACTGCCGCAGCAAAAGGCACAGATTACACGAAACGAAACCGGCGCTGGAGAGAGATCTCCGGCGCCGGTTTCGTTTATGCACCCTATCCCCGGCCCGGCCCGTCAGGCAAACCGGAACAGTCGTATCGCTCTCTTGAAAAACGACTTGATGCCGCAGTTGAACGTTGCATGACGATGCAGGTCGTCCCGATCGCGATCACCGCCGCAAGAAGAGCGGCCAATCAGAATATCCGCCAGCATGACAGCGCACCCTTTCCGTTTTGTGCCCCGAACCATGTGACGCTACGCCTCAAAACCTGCGCGAGCATTGACGGCTCACACGCCACATGAGTGAAGATGCGCACAATGTGCGCTTCGGTCAAGGGGATGAGGCGCACTGGGTGCGTAAAAATTGTCGCACCTCGTGCGCTTTTTACGGGCCGGCTGATCATTACGGAAATAGGGTTGGGGTTTGCGACTTGAGCGCAAGCCCCTTTACCACAGCCATTTCGGCGATATCTCCGCGCTCCCGCCCGGTGGGATCGGCATGAGCGCAGCAGCGAAACGACGTGGAGCGAAGCCGCGAGAGGCAGATTAGCGACACCAGACAAACGAAAATGTCATCGCTCTATGCTTCGATCTCACAGTGCGGGACGATCCGGACGCACACAAAGACGCCGTATTCGAGTTGGGACCTACATGACGCCCGAAGCCTTCAAGGACTGGCGCAAGCGCCTCGGCCTCAAGCAGAAGGAGGCCGCCGACAAACTCGGCCTCAAGAAACGCGTCATCCAGTATTACGAAAAGGGCCACCGCGACGGAAAATCGGTGGAGATCCCGAAGAATGTCGAGCTTGCGTGCCTGGCGCTGGCGCTCGGCTATGAGGAATATGACCCGTCGGCGGTCGCGGCGCGAACTGGCACCGCTGTGGACGACAGCGAACGAGGACCGGATGCGGTCGCCGAGGCCGCTGCTTACAGCGACTGATTTTTACCCATCGACCAGTGCTCGACGCAGGTCCGCCGGGACAAATGCGGGAATCCTGCCTCCGCCCCTTTCGCCGCGCAGCTGCCTTCCCTATAAGCCGGCCTCAGCCTCATCGTTCCACGCCGACCTGGCCGCCGCCCTCCCCGCGCGACCGGGTTCGCCGCGCGCGCGAAAAAGAAGAAACGGACGAGCCCTCCCATGCCCAAACGCACTGACCTGAAATCGATCCTCATCGTCGGCGCCGGCCCGATCATCATCGGCCAGGCCTGCGAGTTCGACTATTCGGGCACCCAGGCCTGCAAGGCGCTGCGCGAAGAGGGATACCGGATCATCCTGGTCAATTCGAACCCGGCGACGATCATGACCGATCCCGATCTCGCCGATGCGACCTATATCGAGCCGATCACCCCGGAGGTCGTCGCCAAGATCATCGCCAGGGAGCGGCCGGATGCGATCCTGCCGACCATGGGCGGCCAGACGGCGCTCAACACGGCCCTGTCGCTGCGCCGCATGGGGGTTCTGGAAAAGTACGGCGTCGAAATGATCGGCGCCGACGCCGACGCGATCGACAAGGCGGAGGATCGCTCGCTGTTCCGCGAGGCGATGGCGAAGATCGGGCTTGAGACGCCGAAGTCGCGGCTCGCCAATGCCAGCGAGGCCAAGGCCGCCGACCGGGCGGCCCATGACGAGAAGAAGGCCGCCGTCGCCCGCGAGATTGCCGATGCCGACGAGCGCGAGGCAAGGCTCGCGGCGCTGGAGGTCGAGTGGCAGCATGGCGAGGGCGAGCGCAAGCAGCGCTACATGGGCCGGGCGCTGGCGACGGCCGCCGAGGCCCTGGAAGAAATCGGCCTGCCGGCGATCATCCGCCCGTCCTTCACCATGGGCGGCACCGGCGGCGGCATCGCCTATAACCGCTCGGAATTCTTCGAGATCGTCGAGATCGGTCTCGACGCCTCGCCGACCACCGAGGTGCTGATCGAGGAATCCGTCCTCGGCTGGAAGGAGTACGAGATGGAGGTCGTCCGTGACAAGGCGGACAACTGCATCATCGTCTGTTCCATCGAGAACGTCGATCCGATGGGCGTCCATACCGGCGATTCGATCACCGTCGCGCCTGCCCTGACGCTCACCGACAAGGAATATCAGATCATGCGCAACGCCTCGATCGCGGTGCTGCGCGAGATCGGCGTCGAGACCGGCGGCTCCAACGTCCAGTTTGCCGTCAATCCCGAGACCGGCCGCCTCGTCGTCATCGAGATGAACCCGCGCGTTTCGCGTTCCTCGGCTCTCGCGTCGAAGGCCACCGGCTTCCCCATTGCCAAGGTCGCGGCCAAGCTCGCCGTCGGCTACACGCTCGACGAGATCCAGAACGACATCACCGGCGGCGCGACGCCGGCCTCCTTCGAGCCGTCCATCGATTACGTGGTCACCAAGATCCCGCGCTTTGCTTTCGAGAAGTTCCCAGGCGCATCGCCGATCCTGACGACGGCGATGAAGTCCGTCGGCGAAGTCATGGCGATCGGCCGGACCTTCGCCGAGTCGCTGCAGAAGGCGCTGCGGGGCCTGGAAACCGGCCTCACCGGCCTCGACGAGATCGAGATCCCCGGTCTTGGACAGGATGACGACAAGAACGCCATTCGCGCCGCCATCGGCACCCCTACCCCCGACCGCTTGCGCATGGTCGTCCAGGCGATGCGCCTCGGCCTTTCGATCGAGGAGGTGCATGCCGCCTGCAAGATCGACCGCTGGTTCCTGGCGCAGCTGAAGGCCATCGTCGACACCGAGAAGAAGATCGCCGAACACGGTTTGCCCGAGGATGCGGCCAATCTCAGGCTTCTCAAATCCATGGGCTTTTCCGACGCGCGGCTGGCCAGCCTGACGAAGAAGCGGCCGAAGGAGATCGCCGAGTTGCGCAACCGGCTGGGTGTCAGGCCGGTCTACAAGCGCATCGACACCTGCGCCGCCGAGTTCGCCTCGCCGACGCCTTACATGTATTCGACCTATGAGCGGCCCTTCGCAGGCGCCCTGCGCTCGGAGGCCGAGGTCACCGGCCGCAAGAAGGTCGTCATCCTCGGCGGCGGCCCCAACCGGATCGGCCAGGGCATCGAGTTCGACTATTGCTGCTGCCACGCCGCCTTCGCGCTGAAGGATGCAGGGCTCGAAGCGATCATGATCAACTGCAATCCCGAGACCGTCTCGACCGACTACGACACCTCGGACCGGCTGTATTTCGAGCCGCTCACCGCCGAGGACGTCATCGAGATCATGAAGGCCGAGCAGGAATCGGGCGAGCTTGTCGGCGTCATCGTCCAGTATGGCGGCCAGACCCCGCTGAAGCTCGCCGAGGCACTGGAAAAGAACGGCATCCCGATCCTCGGCACCGCGCCGGACATGATCGATCTCGCCGAGGACCGCGACCGCTTCCAGAAGCTCCTCGTCAAGCTGGACCTGAAGCAGCCGAACAACGGCATCGCCTTCTCGGTCGAGCAGGCGCGCCTCGTCGCCGCCGAGATCGGCTTCCCGCTGGTGGTGCGCCCTTCATACGTGCTGGGTGGCCGGGCGATGCAGATCATTCATTCCGAACAGATGCTGCAGAGCTATCTGCTCGACACCGTCCCCGGCCTCGTCCCGGAAGACATCAAGCAGCGCTATCCGAACGACAAGACCGGGCAGATCAACACCCTGCTCGGCAAGAACCCGCTGCTCTTCGACAGCTATCTGACCGACGCCATCGAGGTCGATGTCGACTGCCTGTCCGATGGCACCGACAGCTTCGTCGCCGGTATCATGGAGCATATCGAGGAGGCCGGCATCCATTCCGGCGATTCGGCCTGTTCGCTGCCGGTCCACTCCTTGTCGAAGGAGATCACCGACGAACTCGCCCGGCAAAGCGAGGCGCTTGCCCGCTCCCTGCATGTCGGCGGGCTGATGAACGTCCAGTTCGCCATCAAGGACGGCGACATCTACGTCCTTGAGGTCAATCCGCGCGCCTCGCGCACGGTGCCCTTCGTCGCCAAGACGGTCGGCCGCCCGATCGCCAAGATCGCGGCGCGCGTCATGACGGGCGAGAGCCTTCAGGCCGCCTTCGACCACTATGGCGGCAAGCCCGACACCCACAACATCCGCCATATCGCGGTGAAGGAAGCGGTGTTCCCCTTCGCGCGCTTCCCCGGTGTCGATACGCTGCTCGGCCCCGAAATGCGTTCGACCGGCGAGGTGATGGGTCTCGACACCGACTATGCTGTGGCCTTCGCCAAGGCCCAGCTCGGCGCCGGCGTCGACCTGCCGCGCGAGGGCGCGGTCTTCGTCTCGGTGAAGGATTCGGACAAGGAGCGCAGCCTGCCGGCGGTTCGCCGTCTTTCCGACCTCGGCTTCTCCATCGTCGCGACGGGCGGCACCCAGCGCTTCCTTCTGGCCAACGACATCGCCGCGACGAAGATCAACAAGGTGCTCGAAGGCCGGCCGCATATCGAGGACGCGATCCGCAACCGCCAGGTTCAGCTCGTGCTGAACACGACCGAAGGCGCCAAGGCTTTGTCCGACTCCCGCTCGCTGCGCCGTGCCGCACTGATTCACAAGGTGCCCTACTACACGACGCTCGCGGGCATGGTCGCGGCTGCCGAAGCGATTGCAGCGCTGAACAAAGGCAATCTTGAAGTTCGGCCGCTTCAGTCGTATTTTACCAACGCCTGAGAATGTCCGGCGCCTGTCAGACGGGCGCTTTCGGCAGGTTCAGCCAATTCGAAAGTGGTGCTGGTCCGGAGCGGCAGAGCCGTTCGGGGCCGGTTTCTTATTGTGTCGGGGCATGGTTCTCGTCACACTGTGTGTAGACGACTTCGCCAATGAGGCGCGGTTCTTATGAGGGTGAGTTCGCGCTCTGCGCGAGGTCCGGAAAGGTGGAGGCCATGGATAAGGTCCCGATGACGACTGGCGGTTTCGAGGCGCTGCGGGAAGAACTGCGCCGGCGCCAGCAGGAAGAGCGCCCGCGGATCATCGCGGCGATCTCCGAGGCGCGTGCCCATGGCGACCTCTCCGAAAACGCCGAATATCATGCCGCCAAGGAGGCTCAGAGCCTCAACGAAGGCCGCATTTCCGAGCTTGAGGACCTGACCGCCCGGGCCGAGGTGATCGACCTGTCGAAAATGTCCGGCGACCGGATCAAGTTCGGCGCGACGGTCAAGCTCGTCGACGAGGACACCGAGGAAGAGAAACGCTACCAGATCGTCGGCGACCAGGAAGCCGACGTGAAGGAGGGCAAGATCTCGATCTCCTCGCCCATTGCCCGCGCGCTGATCGGCAAGGCCGAAGGTGACACCGTCGAGGTGGCTGCCCCCGGAGGCGCCCGGTCCTACGAGATCCTCGAGGTCAGCTGGCAGTGATCTTCACTGTATGACGGAGCTGACTTGCAAAAGCATAGCGTCGGCCGGCCGGATGTCGGTCGCGCTCGCATCATTTGCTGAGTGCTTCGTAGCCGCGTCTGCCGCGCTGGAGTTAACGGCGGACTCTCCCACCGTGCAGAGGCTGATTGCCTCTACAGCATCGTGCTTTCAAAAGGTTAGAGCGCCCTTTGTGCGTCCATTCGGACGCAAGGCGCTCTAAGTAGCAACCGCCAAACTGGGTCGTTGACCGAGCCTTGCCCGACGTCTCGCACATCCTCGTCGTCGCGCCGAACTTCAAACGGCGCCTGTCCGGCGTGACCTCGACCATAGTCCAGCTGGTGCCGAAGCAGGCCGAGACGATCGCGATCGCGACCCTCGGCCCCGGGCTGCCGGACCATCTGCCTAAGCTCCACTGGCTCGACCTGCCGAAGCTCCGGCGACGGCCGAAGGGGCGCCGGTTTCGCGTCTGGCACGCCCGGCGTAACGTCGAGATGCTGGCCGGCGTCGTGATGCGCGATCTTTTGCGCATGCCGTTAAAACTGCTCTTCACTTCCGCCGCCCAGCGCCATCATACCGGCTGGACGCGGTTTCTGATCTCGCGCATGGACGGCGTCGTGGCGACCAGCGAGCGCAGCCGCTCCTATCTCAAGGCACCGGCGCGCGTCGTGATGCATGGCATCGATTGCGAAAGCTTCAGCCCGGATGGTCCGATGCCGTCTGGTGACCTTGCCGCGTCGCTTGAAGGTCGCAGGATCGTCGGCTGTTCCGGCCGCATTCGCCATCAGAAGGGCACGGACCTCTTCGTCGAGGCGATGATCGCGCTACTGCCATCCCACCCCGACTGGACTGCCGTGATCACCGGCCGGGTCACCGCGGAAAACCGGGCCTTCGCCACAGATCTCGAAGGACGCATCGCGGCCGCCGGCCTGAAAGAGCGAATTCTCTTTGCGGGCGAGGTGGACGACATCGCCGCCTGGTTCCGCCGCTTCGATCTCTACGTCGCGCCCCCCCGAAACGAAGGCTTCGGCCTGACACCGCTCGAAGCCATGGCGAGCCGGACGCCGGTCGTCGCCAGCGATGCCGGCGCCTTCGCCGAGCTGATCGTCGAGGGCGTCACCGGCCGGGTCGTTCCGGCGGGCGATGCGGGCGCCCTCGCCTCGGCGATCGCGCCCTTTCTCTCGGATGAGACAATGCGTCTGGCTGCCGGTACGGCCGGCCTGGAACACGTCAGAGCGAAGTTCCCCCTGGAGCGGGAGGCCATGCAGCTGGGTGCCGTCTACGAAGCTTTGTGGACGTCCACCCCATAGCTCGCGAGCTTGGCCTCGAGCGCGTCTCGCGAGATCGGCAGCACGGCGCGAAATGCCTCTTCGTCGAAGGTAGCCGGCCGAAATTCTGCGTCGGCGAGGCGGCGGAGCTGGACCATACCCAAGCGCACCTGCGTCGCCAGACGACGTCCGCCATAGCCCAAACGACCAGTCGTGATCGGCAGGCGCTTGCGCGGAAGCTGTATCGACGTCGCGGTGGACATCCCGACATCCAAGCCCCGCGCTTGGAGGAGATGCACCTGCATGGTCGCGGCCGGCTCGATCTGTGCGGCCCTCAGTTTGCAGACACCGAACATGAAGGCGTCGGCCGGCGCGGTATGGGATTGGGAGCGGCCGAGGAGCAGCCGCGCCCCTCGCTGCGAAATGAAGTAGGCGCCCGCCCCGGCCTTGTCGCGGAGAACGGCCGCCAGCTTCAGCCGGCCGATCGTCTCGACGCGCTTCTTTCGAAAGAATTTCCGCCGCCCGAAACTCTCCAGATTGACGAGGTCGTAGCCGCTGGCCGCCGCGGCCTCGGCCGCTTCGGCGAAATGGGCTGCGAAGACCGTGTCGTCTTCGAGAACGATCACGCCCTCCGGCGTTTGCGCAGCCTTCTCCCAGAGCGAGCGATGCGAGAGGAAGGCGGCGAGTTCCGGCCGCGTCATCGGTCGCTCCCAAAGCGTCGAGAGCTGGCGAAAAGCGGGCTCGTCGATGGCCTCGGCCTCACATGCGGCAAACCGGGTCAGCGCGATGCCATGGGTGTCCGCCTGCACCTCCATGAGCGCCCGGCGCTCCCTTGCCCGGTCGAGATTGATGAAACAGATCTGCGGCATCGCCATCGGCTCTTCCTCAATCGGCCCAGACCGAGGGGAAGAACAGGATCAGGACCGTCACCAGCTCCAGCCGGCCGAGCAGCATCGTCGCCGACAGGACCCAGAGCGCCGGGTCGGGAAGCGTCGAGAAATTGCCCGCCGGCCCGATGATCTGGCCAAAGCCGGGGCCGACATTCGACAGGGCCGTCAGCGTGCCGGAAAATGCGGTGATGAGGTCGAGACCGAACATCGTCAGGAACACTGTGCCCATCAACAGCGTCCCGAAGAACAGGAAGAAGAAGATCGTGACGGTCTGGATCGTCTGGGCGCTGATCTCGTCATTCCCGTATTTCAGCCGGATGATCGCGTGGGGCCGCACCAGTTTGCGAAAACTCGCCCTGACGACGAGAAACAGAACGACCAGACGGTTTGCCTTGATGCCGCCGGCCGTCGAGCCGGCGCAGCCGCCGATGAAGGAGGCGAGGAAGAAGATGCCGATCGCCGCGTTCGACCAGAGCGTATAGTCCTCCGAGGCGTAGCCGGTCGTGGTGATCACCGAAACGAGATTGAAGGTGGACGAGATCAGTGCCTCGCCGAAGGGCGTTTCGTTGATGATGCGGCGGGTCACCGCGATGGCGAAGCTGAGAACGCCGCAGATCACCAGGAAGACGAGGATCTGCGGGTCGCGCCAGAGCTGAAAGCGCCTCGGCAGGAAGGCACGCACATAGACGACGAAGGGCAGCGCCGCGAGAATCATGAAGATGGTCGAGGCGACGAGGATGCGATTGTCGTCGAAATACCCCATCGAGGCGTCGTGTGTGGAATAGCCGCCCGTCGCCAGCGTCGTCATGGCGTGGTTGGTGGCGTCGAAGAACGACATGCCGAGCGTGTTGTAGACGATGGCGCACAGAAGCGTCAGCGTGATGTAGGCGGCGAACAGCCCGCCGGTGAGCTGGTTCACGCGGGGAAGCACCTTGTCCGACTTGTCGGAGCTTTCCATGTGGAACAGCGCCAGACCGCCGGCCTGCAGGGACGGCAGGACGAGCAGCACCATGCCGATGATGCCGATGCCGCCGAGCCATTGCAGCAGCGAGCGCCAGAGCAGGATGCCACGCGGCAGCGAATCGAGGCCGGAGATCACCGTCGAGCCGGTCGTCGTCAGGCCCGACATTGATTCGAAGCAGGCGCCCGCGAAGCTGACATTGACCGAGGAGAAATAGATCGGCAGCGCGCCAATCACGCAGGCGGTGACCCAGATCGTCGCGACGATCAGGAAGCCGAGCTTCTGGGTGAACTGTGGCCGTTCACCGCGCGTTGCCACGGCCACCAGCGCACACACCACGCCAACGAGGAAGCCTGTGCCGACGAAAACCCGAAAGTCGTCGCTCTGGTCGGCGAGATCGATCAGCGCCGGCAGAAGCATGGCGAAAGCCAGGCCGAGGCCGAAGCTCGACGAAACGTGGGCGATCGTCCTGAAAATCTCTGGCTCTCCGACAGCTGGCGCGCCTCTTTGGCGAGGTCACGCAGACCAGCGCTTCTAAAGCGTCCGCCCGGCGGCGGCAATTCTGCAGGTTCGGTGCGGTGCTGCCTTTGATATGCCCCTGTTGCAGCCATGTTGCAGCACGGCATGCCCTCGTCTATTGAACGAAGGGATCCCCGACGCCATCTCCCAGACGCATTGCTTGCGAGGCCGCCATGTCTGAACGTCACGCCAACATCATCATTCTCGGCTCCGGCCCGGCTGGCTACACGGCCGCGATCTATGCCGCGCGGGCGATGATGAAGCCGTTGATCATCGCTGGCCTGCAAGAAGGCGGGCAGCTGACCATCACCACCGACGTCGAGAATTATCCGGGCTACGCCGAACCCGTCCAGGGGCCGTGGATGATGGAGCAGATGAAGGCGCAGGCGCTGAATGTCGGGGCCGAGATGGCCAGCGACATCATCGTCAAGGCCGAGCTCGACAAGCGTCCGTTCCGTCTGACCGGTGATTCCGGCACGGTCTACAGCTGTGACGCCCTGATCATCGCGACCGGGGCTCAGGCGAAGTGGCTGGGTCTGCCCAGCGAGGATATGTTCCAGGGATTCGGCGTCTCCGCCTGCGCGACCTGCGACGGCTTCTTCTATCGCGGCAAGGAGGTCGTGGTCGTCGGCGGCGGCAACACCGCCGTCGAGGAGGCGCTTTATCTCGCTCATATCGCCAAGAAGGTGACGATCGTTCATCGCCGCGACGAGTTTCGCGCCGAGCGGATCCTGCAGGAGCGTCTGTTCAAGACCGAAAATGTCGAGATCCTATGGGATACCGGCGTCGAGGAGGTTGTCGGCATCGAAAAGCCGATGAAGTCGGTGACCGGGGTCCGCCTGAAGAACTACAAGACCGGCGAGGTCACGGAACGGCCGATCGACGGCGTCTTCGTCGCAATCGGCCACGCGCCGGCGGTCGAACTCTTCGTCGGTCAGTTGAAGCAGAAGCCTTCGGGCTATCTCTGGGTCGAGGCGGGCTCGACGCGGACCTCCGTCGAAGGCGTCTTCGCGGCCGGTGACGTTTCCGACGACGTCTACCGTCAGGCGGTGACGGCAGCGGGAATGGGTTGCATGGCCGCTCTGGAGGCAGAAAAGTTCATCGCCGAGCAGGCACTCACTGAAAACCGAACCGCGGCCGAATAGGGCTTAGCCGCCCTCACCCACCATCTGTCCGGCCCAACTTTTTGCCGGATCGCTTGAAGGACCACCAGACCATGGCCCTCGACTGGGACAAGCTGCGGATATTCCATGCAGCAGCCGAGGCAGGTTCGTTCACTCACGCGGCCGATGCGCTCAATCTCAGCCAGTCGGCGATCAGCCGGCAGGTCGCAGCGCTCGAAAACGAGATCGGCGTTCCGCTTTTCCACCGTCACGCTCGCGGCCTCGTTCTTTCCGAACAGGGCGAACTCCTGTTTCAGACCGCGAACGACGTCCTGAAACGCCTCGAGACGGTGCGCATGCAGCTCACCGAAACCAAGGAGAGGCCAACGGGCAAGCTGCGCGTTACGACGACCGTCGGTCTCGGCTCTGGCTGGCTGACGGAGCGCGCGCGCGAGTTTCTCGAACTCTATCCCGATCTGGAACTCCAGCTCGTCTTCGACAACGAGGAAATCGACCTGACCATGCGCAAGGCGGACGCCGCAATCCGCCTGCGCCAGCCGCAGCAGCCCGATCTCATCCAGCGCCGGCTGTTCACGGTCCATCTCCATGTCTACGCGTCGCCGGCCTATCTCGCCCGCTTCGGGACGCCGGAGACGGTGGACGATCTCGACCGCCATCGCATCATCACCTTCGGCGAGCCAGCACCGAATTATCTGCGCAATCTCAATACGCTGGAGACGGTGGGCCTGCCCGAGGGAAAATGCCGCAATCCGATCCTGCAGATCAACAATCTGATGGCCATCCGCTCGGCGATCGAGAGCGGAACCGGCCTCGCGCTCTTGCCCGATTACATGATCGACAAGCGCTCGAAACTCGTTCAGGTCCTGCCGGAAATGGAAATGCCGACCTTCGACACCTATCTCTGCTACACCGAGCAGATGCGTAGCGCCGCCAAGCTGAAGGTGTTCCGCGACTTCCTGATTTCCAAGGCACGAACCTGGGCTTATTAGAGCGCGCGGCGTCCTATCAAACGCAGACAGAAGGCTCTTGCTGTCTGAATCGGTACATCGTGCTTCAAGGAGAATCGATTGCGATTTCCGGGCCGATGCTGTGGTCGAAACGGGCCAGTGCTTTCGAGGCAGACGCCGTTCAGCGATCCCACCGCGAGAGGAACGCCATTGCCGAGCGAGCCCACCGACATCGTCGCGATCGGCGACGTCCACGGAAAGAGCGGCCTTCTTACCCGGTTCCTCGACGGTATCGATCGCATTGCCGAAGAGCGCGGGGCAACTCCGGCGATCTTTCTCCTCGGCGACCTCGTCGATCGCGGCGAGGACAGTCGCGGGACGATGGACATCGCCGCGAAGCTCTTGTCGGAGCGACCGGGATCACAGGTCCTCCTCGGCAACCACGACGAATGGTTCTTGCGATTCCTGCGGGATGAACTCAGCGACGCCGAATTGTGGAACTGGCTCGATCAGGGCGGCGCGGAGACCCTGTCTTCCTATGGCTGCCCTTCCGATGCATCGCCCCAGACGGCGCGCGCTCTCATCAAGGCAAGTTGGCCGCATCACCTGTCAATTCTGAGCCACGCTCCGACGATCGTTCTTCGTGGAAGATTCGCATTCGTCCATGCCGGCATCGATCCGGGCCGTCCCCTCACCGATCAGGACCCGCATGACTGCGTATGGATCCGGGCGCCCTTCATGAATCATGTCGGGCGGCTGAGCCATCTGGTTCTCCACGGCCACACGCCGCAAAAGCGCGGACGGCCCACGATCACGGAGAATAGGCTGTCTCTCGATACCGGGGCGGTCTTCACCGGCAGGCTGAGCGGCGCATGGCTGAACGTCGACACCGGGTCGATCACCTGTCTTCAGGCCAGCGACGGTGAGGCGATTCACGAGATCGCACCGCATCGTCTCGATCGGGGCCTCGGCACGGCGCTCGACTGATCGATCGGCAGCGCCGAGGCGGATGCTTCAGGCTACATCGAGCCGGCCTTCTCCTTCAGCGACGAAAGTCCAGCGTCGTAGATGCCGCCGATCACTCCTGACGCCTCATCGTCGCTCGCGCCTTTGGCATCGAACCTGCCCGACCAGCTGACCGTCGATCCGTCGCCCGAGCCGGAAACGCTGATCGTCGATTCGTAGTTCTCGACCGGCAGCGGTCCTTCGAGGATCCTGTAAGTGTAGCTCATCGCGCCGTCGTCGCGGGCGACTTCTTCTTCGACCAGCACCGCACCGTCCGGCAGGGTCAGGCTGCGCAAGGGCCGGCCGTCTTGTTCGGAGAGTTCACAGTTGGTGACGACCGGATGCCAGTTCTGGATGTCGCAGAACGTGCCGATCAACTTCCACAGGGCGTCCGGCTTTGCCGCCAGTTCTGCCGACCTTGAAACGTCGAGGGCCAGAGCCGGAGATGCCGCCAACATCACCGACGCGCCGACAAGGGCAGCGTTGAGACGAATTTTCATATGCGTAATCCTCCCGAGAGCCGCGACGGCGACTGTTCTCGCCCGTTGCGGCATCCTCCTCGGTGCCCGGCTGTACGCTACGGCATCGGCCCGGAAATCGGAATCGATTTTCGGAAAGCGCGATGCCTTGATTCAGCAGGCCTCAGCGCCCTTTGCGGGCCCATTCGAATGCAATGCGCTCTTGCGGATTTCACACTCCTTGCGATCGCGACGCCTGGCGGCGATCCGCGCATGAAAAAGCCGGCAACGCTGCAATCAGCAGCGTTGCCGGCCGACTTTCGCGGGAATGACCCGCCGTCGTTCAGTGGCAGACGCGAGTCTTCTCGACAACCTTCTTGCCGTGCTGGATCTTCACGACTTTCTTGGTGCGGCAGTCCTTCTTGTGAGACTGGGTCTTGCCGACATGCTTCGTGGCAGATTTTTTGACGACGACGGAGCCATTGTGCTTCTCGACGATGACCTGGCCGTGATGCTTTTCGGAGGCGTGCGTGCGGGCGGCGTCCTTGTCGACGATGATGACCTTCGTATTGGCGGCCTGAGCCGCGGCACCGGCACTGAGGGTTGCCGCGAGAGCGACGGCTGCCGAAATGATGAACTTGCGCATGATCGAAACCTTCACTAGCGCCATATTGGCGTTTTCAACGATGGCGTAACCATATCAATCGGCAACTGAATGAATTCTGAACATTATGGTTGGCTTAATTTTAATCGAGGCGACCCATTCCGAAGAGCCCGAGATCATTGGCGCTGTTTCAACCGGCACCGCGGCGTCGTTGGCGGCAATTGCGGGTGAAACCACAGGCTCTCAGGGAGCCCACCGGCAGACGGAGGAGAACCCTGGTGGAATGCCTCGCTCGGACCGACTGCTTCAAACAGGCCGGCCCGGCGGTGGATCGGCAAAAAAAAAGGCGGCCAAAGGGCCGCCTGAAGTTTGGCTGGAGTATCAGGTCGAAAACCCGATATGGCCACAACGTTGAACCCGAAAGTTGGTTGCATTTGGGCAACGGGTCCTGAGATTATTTTCGCCGCGCAGCTGAATGGCAGACGTTTCGACGCCCGCGGGATGGTCAGAGGAAAATGCTTCCACGCAAGGCCATCGCATTGCCTCTCGCGCGCAACCAATGAGGCTTGCTGACGTTATGGCGTAACATGCGGCGGGGTAATCACTCCGCCCGCTTCCCGCCGTTGAACGATCGCCGTCGACGCAAGGAACGTCAGGAGTTTCATTTATGTTTCGGGACAAACCGAGCACCTACGAGCAGGTCGCCAATTCGCTCGGCGCGCTGAGTCAGCGAATTGGAGAACTGGAAGGGCAACTGGCCGAACGGCTGGACCCGACGCCATCGGCCACCGACCGCGCCCGACGCGCGATCGGACGGATCCCCGGTGTGGCGCCCGAGCCGACGGGCCTGTCTCGCTATCTGCCGCATTTTTCGGACTATTGGCCGGACGATGCCGGCCGGAGCGCCCGCCGGCAGATGCGTGCGCTGCAGGAGGCCGGCGGCGACCTCGCCCATGGCGCCGAAGACTATTTCGACGGGGCTCGCCGCCACCTCGCCAACTGGTCGGCGCCGGCTCTCGCCTCGCTGCGCGGCCATCTTCCCGCCCGCTATCAGCCGAAGGCCGACGATCGCAACCGCGAGCTGACGGCGCTCCTGATTGCAGGCGGCGCCATCGCGGCCGTTGGCGCTGCGTATTTCATCACCAAGAAGGTGAATGATGCCAGCGAGGAGCCGGATTACGACGTAGTGCGCGCCGACGGGGCCGTGGAGATTCGCGACTACGACGCGATGATCGTCGCCGAGACTGTGAAGAGCGGCTATCACGAAAAGGCCCGTCGCATGGGCTTCCAGACCCTGGCCGACTACATCTTCGCGAAGAACCGGCCGGGCAAGAAGATCAAGATGACGACGCCGGTCATGCAGCAGCTCGCCGAGGGCGAAGGCCGCTCGAAGGGCTGGGCCGTGCGTTTCGTCATGCCGAAGAAGTTCACCCTCGCCAGCCTGCCGGAGCCCGGCGGCGACGACGTGCATCTGAAGGACGTTCCCGCAAGGCGCCTCGCGGCCATTCGCTTCCCGGGCAACTTCACCGCGACGCTTGCCTCCAAGCACCTGATGACGCTCTACAACTACCTCGCCGACAATAATCTGAAGCAGCGCGGCGATCCCGAATATGCCTTCTACAATCCGCCGTGGACCCCCGGCTTCCTAAAGCGCAACGAGATCCTCATCGAGATCGAGCGCTGATCCGAACGGGGCAACCGTTCCTCACATGCGAAAAAGGCCGGCGATCACCTCGCCGGCCGTTTTGCATCGATGAGAGAGTTCGCCGATTCGCACCATCCGGTACGGCGGCCGCTTCTGCGATCAGGCGGGAACGGAGCGATACGGCATGAAGCGCTGCATGATCACGCGGTAGGGAATCAACGCAAAGATCGCGATGACGAGCTTCACGGTGAAATCGCCGATAGCCCAGGAAACCCAACGCGGCGCCTCCGTCGAAAGAACACCGAGCAGCGGCGAGCTTTCGAGGGCAAATTGATCATTTGCGCCGATGAAGACGAAGATCGGCGCGAAAGCGATCGTAAAGAAGGTCATCGTGTCCAGCACCGAGCCGGACAGCGAGGAAAATGTGGGCGCCCGCCACCAGCTGTCCTGCCGCAAGCGGTTGAAGACAGCGATGTCGAGAAGCTGCGCGACGAGAAACGCTCCCCCCGAGGCGATCGCGATGCGGAACAGCCGATCGGCGGTGGAGGAAAAGCCCAGTAGGCCGAGATCGTAAAGCAGCGGAGGCACGACCAATGAGCACACGACCGCCGCGGCGAAGCCGGCGATCACGACGCGGCGCGCCACTCGGGCGCCATGGCGGCGATTGGTCAGATCCGTCACCAGAAAGGCGAAGGGATAGATAAAGGCGCCATAGGTCAGAATGTCGGCAAGCTGCAGCCCTCCGACCTGACCGTGGAACGGATACTGGACGGCGACATTCGACGCGAGCACGATGAGCGCCATTGCGGCCACCGGAAGCGCATAAATTCTGGAAAGCATTTTTTTATCCTGGGTAATGGAACCAGCGCACATCTCGTCCCGGATCAAGTCCGGCCGACGGTCCTCGCGAGAGACGAAGACCATTGCGGCTGAAGACAGCAATCCGGGATCAGCGGAAGGGGCGATCACGCCCCAACCGTGGTCATATGCGTCAGGCGGCGGCCGATGCGGTCTCGGCAACCTTCTTGGCGATCTGGCGCTTCAGGAGACGCGCCCGCTGCGACAGTTCGGCTTCGCTGGCCTTGAGCAGGAAAGCGTCGAGGCCGCCACGATGCTCGACCGAACGCAGGGCATGAGCCGAGACCTTCAGGCGGAAACGCTGGCCGAGCGCGTCGGAAATGAGCGTGACGTTGCAGAGGTTCGGCAGGAAGCGGCGACGTGTCTTGTTGTTGGCGTGGGACACGTTGTTTCCGGTCAGGACCGCCTTGCCGGTCAGTTCGCAAGCGCGTGACATCTATGCACCTTTCAGACTGTCTACAAACCCTTCGAAGCACGCGCCACCGTTGCAAACGGCGCGATCGATGCTGCGGGGCATGATCGGGAAAATCCCGCGCTCTATAGTCTCGATCGCTTTGGGCGTCAAGTTTCACCGGGCTTTCACGAGAACACGCATCTGTGGCTTTATCAAACTCGCCAAGGCCATGCACATCGCTGTAAAACCGGCTGACTATCCCCGCCGGAGACGTTCCGGCGGGAGGCGAACCCGAAGGTACGGCTCCTTCCTATGACTATCAAGCGAATCGCGATCATCGCCGCCGTCTGCGGCGCCCTCTCCGCCTTGCCCCGCGAGGCGGCGGCCGAAACCTCGACCGTAACGACCGATTACGGCATGGCGCTGATCGGCCTCATCATCGGCAAGGCATCGTTCAACACGGTCATCGACGGCGACCGGTTCACCGTGCGTGGCCGCATGTCATCGGCGGGCCTTGGCAAACTGGTTTCCGAAACGGGCGGCACCAGCCGAGTTTCGGGCCGGCTGACGTCGCGGGGATTTTCCGCCGAGAGCTATGGCCTCGATTACAAGTCCGACGGCAAGCGCTGGACGAGCGACGTCCGCTTCCGTTCGGGACGTGTCACATCCGCCAATGTCAGCCCGAAACGCTCAAGTAACGAAAAGCCGAGTTATGTTCCGGTTCAGCGCGCGCAGCTCACCTCGGTTCTCGACCCGTTGAGCGGGCTGATGATCCGCACCTCGGACGCCGGCAGCGTCTGCCGGCGCAACCTTCCGCTCTATGACGGTTGGTCGCGGCTGAACCTGCGCCTTTCTCCGCGCGGCAAGGAGAGCGTCTCTCTCAAGGGCTATAGCGGCGACGCCGTCGCCTGCAGCGTCCGGATCGATCCGGTCAGCGGCTATGACAAGCGCTCCAAGGGCCTGAAGTTCCTGCGCGATCAGACGATCGAAGTCTGGTTTGCGCCGATCGCCCGGCCGGACGTCTATGTTCCTGTCTATGCCAGGATCCCGACGACGATCGGGCCACTGACGCTCCAGGCGACGTCCGTCTCGGTCAGATAGGTCGCAAGGCCGATCATGGCGCTGGAGAACACGACAGCGTCCATTTCAGGCCTGCGATCGTCCGGTCGGACCCTTTCGACGTTCGGCCGTCAGCCGTCTCTGCGGCCTTTTGCGGGAATCGGATCGCGATGGTTGACGAGGCGGCGGGCCGGGCAACCGGCATCACTGTCGTGATCCGGCCGCGCCCCGCCTCTTCCGCCGCCGCCTGCAATTACTCCCCCCTCCCCGCCGCTTTCTCGTCCTGCCGGGATTTTCAACGCCGCGCGAAATCGCTAGCAAACGCGTTGAGGCACCACCCGCAGGAGAATCCCACCCATGAAGACGCGCGCAGCCGTCGCCTTTGAGGCGAAGAAACCCCTCGAGATCGTCGAACTCGATCTGGAAGGTCCGAAGCAGGGCGAGGTCCTGGTCGAGATCATGGCGACCGGCATCTGCCATACGGACGCCTACACGCTGGACGGGCTCGATTCCGAGGGGCTGTTTCCGTCGGTTCTCGGCCATGAGGGCGCGGGCGTCGTTCGCGAAGTCGGCGCTGGCGTCACGTCCGTGAAGCCGGGCGACCACGTCATTCCACTCTACACGCCCGAATGCCGCCAGTGTAAGTCGTGCCTCTCGGGCAAGACGAACCTCTGCACCGCGATCCGCGCGACGCAGGGCAAGGGCCTGATGCCCGACGGCACCTCGCGCCTGTCCTACAAGGGCCAGCCGATCTTCCACTATATGGGCTGCTCGACCTTTTCGAACTTCACCGTCCTGCCTGAGATCGCGGTTGCCAAGATCCGCGAGGACGCGCCCTTCAAGACCGCCTGCTATTGCGGCTGCGGCGTCACCACCGGCGTCGGCGCTGTGGTCAACACGGCCAAGGTCGAGCCGGGCGCCAACGTCGTCGTCTTCGGCCTCGGCGGCATCGGACTGAACGTCATCCAAGGCGCGAAACTCGTCGGCGCCGACAAGATCATCGGCGTCGATCTCAACGAGGAGAAGAAGGCCTGGGGCGAGAAGTTCGGAATGACGCATTTCGTCAATCCGAAGACCATCGACGGCGACATCGTCGCCCATCTCGTCGAGCTGACCGGCGGCGGCGCCGACTACACCTTCGACTGCACCGGCAACACCATGGTCATGCGCCAGGCGCTGGAAGCCTGCCATCGTGGCTGGGGCGTTTCGGTGGTCATCGGCGTCGCGGAAGCCGGCAAGGAAATCTCCACCCGGCCGTTCCAGCTGGTCACCGGCCGTGTCTGGAAGGGCTCGGCTTTCGGCGGCGCCCGGGGACGCACCGACACGCCGAAGATCGTCGACTGGTACATGGACGGCAAGATCCAGATCGACCCGATGATCACCCACACGCTGAGCCTGGAAGAGATCAACAAGGGCTTCGACCTCATGCATGAAGGCAAGTCGATCCGTTCGGTGGTGGTCTACTAATGGAAACGGTCTCGACCAACACCGCATTCGGCGGCGTCCAGGGCGTCTACAAGCACGCCTCGAAAGAGACCGGCACGCAGATGACCTTCTCGGTCTTCGTGCCGCCCCACGCGGAAGGCGCCAAGCTGCCTGTGGTCTGGTATCTCTCCGGCCTCACCTGCACCCATGCCAACGTCACCGAAAAGGGCGAGTTTCGAAGGGCCTGCGCCGAACTCGGCCTGATCTTCGTCGCGCCCGATACCTCCCCGCGCGGCGAGGGCGTGCCGGACGATGCGGAGGGCGCCTATGATTTCGGTCTCGGCGCCGGCTTCTATGTGGATGCCACCGAGGAGCCCTTCGCGAAGAACTACCGCATGTGGTCCTATGTCACCGAGGAATTGCCGGCACTCGTCGCGGCACAGTTTCCGGCCGACATGGCCCGCCAGTCGATCCTCGGCCATTCCATGGGCGGCCATGGCGCGCTGACCATCGGGCTGACCTATCCCGATCGCTACAAGGCCGTGTCCGCCTTTGCGCCGATCGTCGCTCCGGGCATCGTGCCCTGGGGCGAAAAGGCCCTGCCGCTCTATCTCGGAAACGACAAGGCGGCTTGGCGCCGGCACGACGCCGTCGCGCTGATCGAGGACGGCGCGCGGGTCGATGCGCTTCTCGTCGATCAGGGAACGGCCGACAACTTCCTCGAAGGCCAGCTGAAGCCAAAGCTGCTCGAACAGGCCTGCAAGGCGGCGGGAATCGATCTGACCCTTCGCATGCAGGAAGGCTACGACCACAGCTACTACTTCATCTCGTCCTTCATGGAGGATCACCTCCGCTGGCACGCCAAACGGCTGGGGTAGCAGAACGAATACCAGCGGCCCGGGAGAATGATTCCCGGGCCGCTGGAATGACCCTGCCCGGCGACTGAGCGATCACTCCTCGGCATCGGTCAAAGACCGGGGCGGACGCTTTAAGACGAACCGAGGATTTTCCGTCCGCGGCCCGCACCAACAGTCAATTCGCCTGGTCAGTCAGCGCGAAAGCTGCCATCGGATTGCCGCTTGCGACCCTTGATGGCGGCTCAATCCAGCCCCATCGTCTCGCGATACCCTTCCAGATACTCGCGCTCGGCCTCGCTCACCCGGTCCATGCCGTTCATCGCCCGGTGCCACAGCGGCACGATCGCCGGCGGTCGGCCGGCCTTTTCGATGCGCCTGGCCTGATCCTCGGTCAGCGTCAGGTCGATCGAGGCGAGATTGTCGCGCAGGTGATCCTCGCTTCGCGCGCCGAGCGCGATCGAATGGACGCCGGGACGCTCCCGCAGCCAGGCGAGCACCACCTGCGGCACGCTGCGGCCGACCTCGCCGGAGACCTCCTTCAAGACGTCGATCACCCGGTATAGCCGCTCGGTATCGACGATGTGCGGCTCCGGCCAGTCGTTGCCCTGGCGGGTGCCCGGCTGCGGGCCGTTGTTCCGGTCGATCTTTCCCGTGAGGAGCCCCTCGCCGAGCGGGCTCCAGATCTGCGTCGCGACGCCGAGGTCGCGGCCGGCCGGGATGATCTCGTACTCGACCTCGCGGGCTTCGGGCGTGTAGTTCAGCTGATGAGCGACGGGCGGCGTCGCATCGAGCATCCGCGCCGTCATCACGGTCTTCGCCACCTGCCAGCCCGAATAGTTGGACACGCCCCAGGACCGGATCTTGCCCGCGCGGATCAGGTCGTCCATCACCGCGACGGTCTCCTCGACCGGGGTCACGCCGTCCCATTGGTGGATCCAGTAGTGGTCGATCCATTCGGTCTGCAGCCGCTTCAGGCTTTCGTCGATCTGGCCCATGATGTGGGCGCGCGAGGCACCCGCCATGTTCGGGCCCTCGCCCATGGTCGTGCGGACCTTGGAGAAGATCAGGAGGTCGTTGCGCCGGCCCTTCACCGCCTCGCCGACGACCTTCTCGGAATCGCCCTTCGAATAGATGTTGGCCGTGTCGATGGCGTTGACGCCGGCCTCGGTCGCCATGTCAATGAAGCGCCGCGCGTCGTCGACACCCACATTGCCGGTCTTTTCGAAACCATGGGTGCCACCGAAGGTGACGGTCCCGAGCACGAAGGTCGAGACCATCATGCCGGAATTGCCGAAAGGCGCATATTTCATGTCGGGCTCTTTTGCTTGCATGTCATTGTTTGGCGCGGCTCGTCGTCCGCGATCTCACAAACCCAACGCATGCACCCGAACGAAGTTCGAGTTTTTCTCAGTCCTTCAGTTCGCCGCGCGAAAGCGCGCCGGGGATCGACGCGGCGATGGGCAGGCGCGGAGTCAAAGTTGGCTGATAGGCGTGATAAAGATCGGGCTTTCCTTCATAGATGCGCTCCGACGGCCGGTTGTCCGCATCGACCTCGTTGAACCAGCTGCCGTCCCGCCGGTCGATCAAGGTCAGATCGACATAGTCCCAGAAGCGCCGATACCATTCGGCATAGTCCGCCTCGCGGGTTCGCCGATAAAGCAGCGCCGCCGCCGTGATGCCTTCCGCCAGCGTCCAATGCGCGGTGTTCGGCACGCAAACCTTTCCGTTCCAGTCGACGGTATAGACGAGGCCGCTCGCCCCGTCGCGGTTCCAGCCGTCCCGCACGGCACCGGCAAACAGCGCGCCGGAACATTCGGCAAGCCAGGCCGGCGCCGAGTGGCCGGACCCGCTCAGCCCGGCTTCTAGCTTCAGGCAGAGATGCGACCATTCCAGCGAATGGCCCGGCGTGGTTCCGTAAGGACGGAAGGGATGATCCGGCCGATCGGCGTGAAACTCCTTCAGGACCGTCCAGTCAGGGGCGAAATGTTCGGGAAGCGCGAAGCCGTTCTGCCGGGCGATACGGTTGACGAAGCGCTCGGCGATGCGCAGCGAGCGGTCCAGCCAGATCGTGTCGCCGGTGGCGTCGAAGACTGCGAGGAAGGCTTCCAGCGAATGCATGTTGGCATTGGCGCCGCGATAGGCTTCTTCCTCGGCGAAATCTGCGGAAAAGCTCTCGCGCATGGCGCCGTCGGCCTCGGCCCAGAAGCGCTGCTCGATCACCTGAAGCGCATCGGCCAGAAGGTCTTTCGCGCCCGGCCGGCCGAGGATCACCGCTGCCGAAGCTGCCAGGGCAACGAAGGCCTGGACATAGGCCCGCTTCTGTCCGCCGCCCTCCGGGGTGTTCGGGGCCTGCTCGTACCAGCCGCCGTTGACGTCGTCGCGCAACAGACCGGAAAGCGCCGCGAGCCCATGGTCCACCAGCGGCACCGAGCCGGGCAGCCCCTGCATGGCGGCAAGCGCGTAGGAATAGGTCATCCGCGCGGTGATGATCGTATCGGCGCTGGCGCCCTCTGGCCGCTCGCCGTTTCGGTCGAGGGCGCAGAAGCCTCCCGAGGGAAGCCGCGAGGCCTTGGAAAAGGCGAGCAGCCGCTGCCCCTCGCCGTCCAGCCAGCGGCGATGCGCGGGCATGTCCATCATCGCCATATCGGTCTTTGCCTCAGCCATTGATGATCATCCCGCCATTCACATGGATCGTCTGTCCTGTCACGTAGGAGCCGTCGGCACTCGCCAGATAGACATAGGCCGGCGCCACTTCGCTCGGCTGGCCGATGCGGCCGAGCGGGGTTTCTTCGCCCATCCCCGCGACGGTCTCCCCATCGAAGCTCGCAGGCTGGATCGGCGTCCAGATCGGCCCCGGCGCGACCTCGTTGACGAGGATGCCGGCCGGCGCCAGCTGCTTGGCGAGCGCCCGGGTAAAGCCGGCGATCGCGCCCTTGGTGGCGGAATAGGCAACGAGCCTCGCATTGCCGGCGAAACCGTTGATGGACGAGGTGTTGATGATCCGGGCGCCGGATTTCAGATGGGGCCGCGCGGCCCGCGACAGATAGAACATGCCGTCGATATTGGCGCCAAACTGCAAGCGCCAGTCGGCGTCCGAGATCGCCGTCAGATCGTCGGCGACGATCTGCGTGCCGGCATTGTTGACGAGGATGTCGATGCCGCCAAAGCGCTCGACCACCTTGCCGACGGCGTCGGTGCAGAAAGCACTGTCGGCGATGTCGCCGGCGATCGACAGGCATTCGGCGCCCTCGGCCGCGATCAGCCTTTCGGCGTTTCTGGCGTCCTCGTGCTCATCAAGATAAAGCAGCGCGATCTTCGCGCCCTCGCGGGCGAAGTGGATGGCCACCGCCCGGCCGATGCCGCTGTCGCCGCCTGTGACGATGGCGACCTTCCCCGCCAGCTTGGCCGTACCCCGATAGGTCGGAGCGATATGCTCGGCAGGAGGCGTCAGTTCGCTTTCAAGGCCTGGAAGCCGGTTCTGGGTCTGGGGCGGAATCTTGCTCATGACGGGCTCCTGTTTCTCGACGCCGCGCACATGAGCGCGGCGGCATAAATCACCTTCGTTGACGAATGCATGAGGCGAGGATCTGTTCACCGATTCGGCCGCCGGCCAACAAAATCTCCGCCGAATCTGGCGCAAGCGAACCGCGCGCCGATCGATAGGCAACCAACGGACGAACCTCTCGATTGCCTGATCGAGAGGGTTGCGACGCCGGGACTGGGGGCTATGTCGGAACTAAGCAAAGCAGACCAATAGCAACCGTTGATCGAAGCGAGGGCGACATGAGCGACACCGGAACTTCAAACCGCCACGGCGTCGGATACTGGGCGGTCGTCGTCCTTGCCGCCGTCCTGGTCTTGTTCGGCCTGCCGATTTTCGGCGGCGGAGCGTATCTCCTGTGGCTCGGCGGGTCCTGGTATTACGTGCTTGCCGGCATCGGCCTGTTGCTGACCGCCTGGTTCCTGGTCCAGGCCTCGATGCTGGCCGTGTGGATCTATCTCGTGACATTCGCCGGCACCGTCGTCTGGGCGTTCTGGGAAAAAGGCTTCGACTGGTGGGCGCAGGTTCCCCGTCTCGTCGCCCCGACCGTCATCCTCGTCCTCGTGCTCCTGACGATCCCGGTGCTGCTTCGTTCCGGCCTGACCCGCGGCAAGGACCGGCCGGCTTCCCCGGCGACCGATCACCCGTCGCCGGCCCGCGAGAAACAGCGTTCTTCCGCAGGCGAGGAGAACCGCCGGAGCGGCACCATCATCCCCACCGCCCGCTGACCCGATCCATTTGCAGGAAATGACGATGACACGACAGCTCACCCGCAGCGGTTCGGCCACCGCCCTTGCCACGATCCTCGCGCTCACAGCCTCGCCATTGGCCGCCTTGGCGCAGGAGACGCAGCCCGCCCCGCAGGAAACGCCGACACCGGCGCCAGCCGACGCTGACGGCACCACCGTCCAGCTGGCTCCCGCCGAAGGCCCGGACACCCCCGACGACGCAACCGGAACCGCCGCGAGCGATCCCACATCCGATTCCTTCGCCCCCGGCACCGAGGACCAGCCGGGCGCCCTCGCCGCAAGCGAACCGGCCGAGCAGCCGCAGGTCGGCTCCGACTGGCCGTTCTGGGGCGGCGGTCCGATGGCCACGCGCTTTTCGCCGCTCGATCAGATCACCCCGGACAATGTCGACGGGCTGGAGAAGATCTGGACCTATCGTACCGGCGACATGCCGAGCGGCAAGACCGAAGGCAAATATTCGCCGGAGGGAACGCCGCTGAAAGTCGGCGACGCGCTTTATATCTGCTCGGCGATGAACATCCTCTCCTCGGTCGACGCGAAGACCGGCGAGGAGCGCTGGCGCTACGATCCGAAGGTCGCGCCCGAAGCGATCCCCTACGGCGCGAGCTGTCGCGGCGTCGCCTATTACAAGACACCCGACGCCCCTGACGATCAGGCCTGCGCCACCCGCATCATCGAGGGCACGCTCGACGCCCGGCTCGTCGCCGTCGACGCGAAGACCGGCGAGCCCTGCGCCGATTTCGGCGACAACGGCTCCGTCGATCTGTGGGCCGGCATCGGCGAGAAGGTCCCTGGCTGGTACGCCGTCACCGCCCCGCCGGCGATCGTGCGCGGCATCGCCGTGACCGGCGCGCAGGTCAAGGACGGCCAGGCCGAGGACGCCCCCTCCGGCGTCATTCGCGGCTATGACGCCGTCACCGGCGAGCTCGCCTGGGCCTGGGATCTCGGCAATCCGGAGCTGACCGGCGCGCCGCCCGAGGGCGAGACCTACACCCGCGGCACCCCCAACATGTGGACCCAGGCGACCGGAGACGAAGAGCTCGGCCTCGTCTATCTGCCGCTCGGCAATTCCTCGGTGGACTACTATGCCGGCAACCGCTCGGAAGCCGAAAACCAGTGGTCGACCTCCCTCGTCGCCCTCGACGTCACCACCGGCAAGCCGGTCTGGCAGTTCCAGACCGTGCGCAAGGACGTGTGGGACTACGATCTCGGCAGCCAGGCGACCCTGATCGACTTCCCCGGCAAGGACGGCGGCGGGACCACCCCGGCGATCCTGCTCCCCTCCAAGCAGGGCGACATCTACATCCTCGACCGCGCCACCGGCGAGCCGCTCGTCCCGATCGAGGAGATCACTGCGCCGAAGGGCGGCGTCGAGGGCGACGCCTATGCCGACACCCAGCCGTCCTCCGGCTATCACACCCTGCGCAAGGACGACCTCACCGAGGCGGACATGTGGGGCATCACCCCGCTCGACCAGCTGTTCTGCCGCATCGCCTTTCGCCAGGCCGCCTATGACGGCATCTACACCCACCCCACCGCCGACCGGCACTGGATCGAATATCCCGGCTACAACGGCGGCTCGGACTGGGGCAGCGTCGCCGTCGACACCGACAAGGGCATCATCGTCGCCAATTACAACGACGTGCCGAACCACAACCGGCTGATCCCCCGCGAGGAAGCCGACAAGCGCAATCTGAAGCCGATCAACGAGAAGCAGAACGAATCCGAAGGCGGCTCCAAGGCCGAAGGCGCCGGCGACCCGCAGGCGGGCTCGCCCTATGCCATCGACGTCAATGCCGGCTGGCGCGCGCCGGTCACCGGCATCCCCTGCAAGCAGCCGCCGCTGGGCGGCATCCGGGCGATCGATCTCGCCACCGGCAAGACCCTCTGGGACCGCCCGCTCGGCACCGCCCGCCGCAACGGCCCCTGGGGCATCCCGTCCTTCATCCCCCTGTCCATCGGCACCCCCAACAATGGCGGCTCGATGGTCAGCAAAGGCGGCCTGATCTTCATCGCCGCCGCCACCGACAACCTCATCCGCGCCATCGACGAGAAGACCGGCGAGACCCTGTGGTCCGACGTCCTGCCCGCCGGCGGCCAGGCCAACCCGATCCTCTACGAACAGGACGGCCGCGACTACCTCGTCATCCAGGCCGGCGGCCACCACTTCATGGAAACGCCGGTGGGGGATTATTACATCGCCTATGCGTTGCCGGAGGAGTGAGGGATCTGACGCGAGACAGTCGGGGTGCTTCCGCTCTTGCGCGATGAGGGCGGGAGCATCGTGCAAGGTCGCCGAGGTCGAGCGCGCCTCTGAGCGGCGCCGACTGGATTGAGCCAAAAGCTGACCGTCAGCTTTTCAAGGTAAATGTTATTGAGCGGACATTCAGCTCGGCGCAGGCTCCGCCCGTCCCTTACCGTAACGCTATGTTCTTTACTCCGATGCTGAGAGCCCGCTGTACGGGTCAAAACGCCGCTTTGCTGAACTGGCGATTACCCGGCGTCCCACCTGCGATTCAAAGAAAGCAGTCGAGGATCCGCGTTCAGTCTACCGTCTGCCTTACCGATGCGTTGTATGGTGCTCTCGATCCCATAGGGCCAAGCCATCGCGTTCTCTGGAAGGATTGCATCCAAAATAGCGAGCGTCTGTTCTGGATAGATGTCAACGATGTTGCCCTTCGACTTTCTGAGGTTCGGTAACATTATCGAGTCGCCTTCCGCCTTACTGAGTAGGGGGAGGACAAGGGCAGCACGCCTTACAAAGCGATCCTTATCTGAGAAAACAAAATTGCATAGGCGAGCTGATATTCGCGGTGTTTTTGCCAATATTTGACGTGGCCAAACGTCTTCAAGCAATACTTCAATTTTCTCTGACCACCTTATTTCTACGTTCTCTCTTTCATCCTCTGCCCATCGCTCAGCTTGCCATAGGACATGCGATCTAAACTCTTCGTCTGACTTCAGCAGCAGATCGCGCATTTCATCGTTTGAGATGTTAGAGCACGTCTCACGATCGCTGAATCGGATGTGATGTGACGATTTCGTCTTGGTCTGATTCAAAGTCCACCTCGATGGAGGTGGATGATGGCCAGAGCGTTGAGCGAGGATTTGCGATCGAGGGTT
>NZ_JAGJCF010000012.1 GCF_017815135.1 Jiella mangrovi
CGGGCCACGAAGCGCAGACGTTCGTCCATAACGGACCTTTCCATCCACGGCATCAACACCTCCCGCAAAGCGAAAAGTGTTACCCATGTCTCCGGTACGAAACGTCACCTATGTCTCGGGTCGGACACTGCAACCTTCTGGTCAGGCCTACTTTTCCAAGCGCGAAACTGGCCAGATCGGCTCCTGCTACAGCCAACGGCTACAGCGGGACGGCGGACCTTGGCGACGCGGCGGCCGAAGGGGTCGTAGCGGAACAGCCAGGCCTCGTCGTCCGGCGTCTCCACCGAGACCAGCCGGTCGTGGGCATCCCACGAATAACGCCAGCGCCGGGGCCGAAACCCGTCCCGCTCGAACCGGGGATGGATCAGCCGGCCGCAGGCGTCATAGGTAAGATGGACCTTTTCGCCCTTCGGTCCCCGGGCGATCTGCCTTCCCTGGCCGAACCATTCCAAAATTCCGACAAAAGAACGTCAATCTTGCCGAGCGAGCGCCGGACTCGAATGCTTGTTGCGCCAATCAGTGGAGGCATATAAAAAACATTTAGATCAGAAATAATCCTTATAAATGCTGTGCGCCGTGTCAAATGACATTCCTTTATTTATAAAACGCATCCACCATCAATGAATATTCTAAAAATCTCCAGTCTTTTTGGTTATTTACATCGCTCCCCGGAGACACTAGAAATTCACAAACATCTGCAAGCCAAGTACCCATGGCGCAGAGAAAATCACCGAATGTGTTAATATTCTAGATAGAATCACGATTAGATTGGTCTTCCAAGAGCAAATCAAGGAGGTACCAAAATCAGCACGGGATTTAATCCTACGGATTGTATTATGAAGTTCTTCTCTCACTGCCGTAACCTTATTGAAGACCCATCGTTTTTAGCGCAACGGTTCTCGATGGTCCACGCCCCCCTGGGCCTCGCCCCGAAAGCGCGGTGAGGGATCACCGGGCGGTGGCAGCATCCGAAAATCGACGACTTTGCACGACTGAGATCTCAGAACGGTGTTGCTGAGATGTCAGATCAGGTGTTAACGTCCTGTCATGTTCGATCGTTCGTCGCCATTTCTGCAGTCGTCCGTTCCCGCGGCGGGCTTGCCGACAGTGCAGCCCAAGGCGGATTTTGCCGTGGACCGGCTGCGTGACGCCATTCTGTCCTGCCAGCTCATGCCGGGCCAGACGGTCAGCGAGCAGGAGCTGTGCGAGCGCTTCCAGCTCGGCCGGGCCGGCATCCGCAATGCGCTGGCTCAGCTTTCCGCCAAGCGGCTCGTCGAGGGCCTGGCGCGCAGAGGCTGGCGCATCTCGCCGATCACGCCGCGGCAGATCCGCGATCTCTGCGCCGCCCGCCGCCGACTTGAGCCGGCGATGCTGGAAGGCGGACGTTCAGCGGCGGAGACACTCCGACTTGCCCATCTGGCTTCCGTCATCGAGACCCTTCGCGGCCAGAGCGATCCAGCGGCGATCCTGACCGCCCGGCGCTATGACCGCGAGTTGCTCGGAGCGCTGGCGGCGGGGGGAAATGTCTGGGCTCATCGCTGGATGGACGAGGCCTGGGACTGGTCGGCCCGCGTCGTCGCCTTCCTCGAAAGGACGAGCGCCTCGCGTTTCACGGTCTTCAGCCGCGCCGCGCTGGTCGAGGCGTTGCAGCGCGGCGATGCGGTGGCGGCGGCTCGCGAGATCGACGCTTCGATCGCGCATTTTGAGACCTTCGCGACAGACGCGCTCCTGTCGCTGCCCATCTCGCTTGCGGCAGACGACGAGCGCCGCCGCAAACGATCCGAGACCATGTACAAGCGCCGATCCTCGGCGACAGGCACCAAGCCTTTGATCGACCAGAATGGGGAAATCGAATGATGACAAGCAAACGCGCCCGCTTGACCGTCAGGTCTGTCCTGTCGGGCTTTCTCGCCGCTGCCCTTCTCGGCAGCGCGGCGACCGCGGCGATGGCCAAGGAGACCTTCACGGTCGATCTCGTCAACGAGCCGTCCTCGCTCGACCCGCAGAAGCAGTGGAACCCCGACAGCTACTACGTCTATCGCAACATCTTCGACAATCTCGTCACCCGCAACGACGCCGGCGAGATCGTGCCGCAGGTGGCGAGCGCGTGGAAGCAGGTCTCGCCGACCGAGATGCAGTTCACCATTCGCGGCGACATCAAGTTCCAGGACGGCACGCCGCTCACGGCCAAGGACGTCGCCTTTTCGATCCAGCGGATCATCGATCCGGCCTTCGCCAGCCCGCAGCTCGGACAGTTCAACAAGATCACCAAGGCGGAAGCTTCCGACGACAAGACCGTGACCGTCACCACCGACGGGCCCTATCCGGTGCTGCTCGCTCAGCTGACCAAGCTCTCGATCGTGCCGGAGCATGTCGTCGAAAAGGTCGGCGACGACGCCTTCAACCTGAAGCCCGTCGGCAGCGGACCCTACAGCTTCGAGGCCTGGCAGCGCGGCGTCTCGGTGACGCTGAAGCGCAACGACGACTACTGGGGCGACAAGGGCCCGTTCGAGACGGTGACGTTCCGTGCCGTGCCGGACGCTTCGACCCGTGTCGCCGATCTGCAGGCCGGCACCGCCGATCTCGTCGTCAGCCTCGATTCCGATCAGGCGGCGCAGCTTCAGACGGCCCCCAACGCCCAGGCTCTCACCGCTCTCACCGAGCGCATCGCCTATCTCGGCATCAACACCGGCAAGCCGCCGCTCGACGACAAGCGGCTGCGTCAGGCGATCGCTTACGGCATCGACCGCGAGGGCATCGTCGAGGGCATTCTCGGCGGCGAGGGCAAGGTCGTGGGGCAGATCGTCTCTCCCGCCGCCTTCGGCTGGTCGGATTCGATCGAGCCCTATCCCTACGACCCGGAAAAGGCCAAGGCGCTGATCGCCGAAGTCGGCGACGGGGCGAAGGCCGAGCTGCAATTCGCGACCGCCCCCGTCTTCGACCAGCGGATCGTCCAGGCGCTGCAGCAGATGCTCACCGAGATCGGCCTCAAGGTCGAGATCAACATGACCGACATGGCGACCTATCTGAAGGCCGCCCAGGGACCGCGCGACAGCCAGCCGATGCTCTCCTTCGGCCGCTGGTCCTGCTCTTGCCAGGACGCCGACGGCATCATGTATCCGCTGCTGGAATCGGACAGCGCCTGGTCGCGCTATAGCAATCCCGAGATGGACAAGCTCCTCAACGAGGCTCGCAGCACCCTCGACGAGGACAAGCGCCGCGCGGACTACGAAAAGGCCAGCGAACTGGTCAAGGACGACGTGTCGCTCCTGCCACTCTATCAGGTGGCGATCATCTATGGCGCATCGAAGAAGCTCGACTGGCAGCCGACCGCCAATGAAAGCCTTTTCCTCAACCGGATGAGCTGGCAGGGCGAATAATCGCCGCGGCGGGCGGAAACGACGACGTTCCCGCCCGCTGATCCACCCCAAGGCAAGGCACGGCGGGAGCTGGACCAATGGCAGCCTATCTCCTGCGGCGGTTTCTGCAGGCAGTGGTCGCGATCTTCGGTGTGATGACGCTGATCTTCTTCGTTCAGCGGCTGACCGGCGATCCGACCTATCTCCTCGTGCCCGAAACGGCGACGAAGGCCGACATCGAGGCGATGCGCGTCTCGCTCGGGCTCGATCGGCCGCTGATCGTCCAGTATCTGTCGTTCCTGTGGGGCATTCTGCATCTCGATTTCGGCCGATCCTACGTCCAGAACGTTCCGGTGATGACGATCATCGCGGCACGTCTGCCCTATACGCTGGAGCTGACGGCGGGGGCGCTCGCCGTCGCCGCGCTGATCGGCGTGCCGCTCGGCATCGCGACGGCGATGTGGCGGGGCCGGTCTCAGGCGCGCGGGCTGATGGGCTTCGTCCTCGCAGCCCAGAGCATGCCGACTTTCTGGAGCGGTATCCTGATGATGATGGTCTTCGGCGTCTGGCTCGGCTGGCTGCCGCCGTCCGGGGCCGGCGGCTGGAAGAACCTCATCATGCCCTCCGTTGCCCTCGGTCTTCTGTCGATGGCGACCTTTGCCCGTGTCGCCCGCACCGCGGTTCTCGACGAACTCTCCAAGGACTACATCCGCTCGGCGCGGGCGAGGGGTGTCTCCACCGGGCGGCTGGTCCGCCGCCATCTCCTGCGCAACGCCTCGATCCCGGTGATCTCGATCTCGGCCATGGAAATCTCGCAGCTTCTCGCCGGGGCGGTGATCGTCGAGACCGTCTTTGCCTGGCCGGGTCTCGGGCTTTTGACCATCCAGTCGATCACCGGCCGCGACTTCATGGTCGTCCAGACCATCGTCCTGCTCGGCGCATTCGTCACCATCACTTTGAACTTCCTCGCCGATCTCCTTTACACGGTGGTCGATCCGCGCATCCGTCTGACGGGAACACCGGGATGAGCGCGACGATCGATAAAAGCCCTGCACCGGCGCGACGATTTGCCGGCCTGCGCCGCGAGATCCGCGGCATGCGGGCGGTCATGCCCTTCGTCCTGATCTTCGCGGCCTTCGTCCTGTTGGCGCTTCTGGCGCCTCTCGTGGCGCCGCTAGACCCCAATTCGCAGAACCTGCTCGGGCGCCTGAAGCCGCCGGGAACGACTGCACGCGGGATCTTCTATCTGCTCGGCACAGACAATCTCGGCCGCGATCTTCTCTCGCGGCTGATCTACGGCGCGCGCATCTCGCTGTCGGTCGCCATTCTCTCCGTCGTCCTGTCGGGCACCGCCGGCACCATTCTCGGCATGGCGGCGGGTCTCGCCCGTGGCTGGACCGAGACCGTCATCATGCGCCTTGCCGACATCGTTCTTTCGGTTCCAGCGGTGCTTCTGGCGATCATCATGGTCGCCGTTCTCGGTCCCGGTTTTGCCAATGTCGTCCTCGTCCTCGCGCTGACACGCTGGCCCCGCTACGCCCGCGTCGCCTATGGCCAGACGCTGTCGGTCGCCAACATGCCCTATGTCCGGCTCGCCCGCTTCATGGGGGCGAAGACGCCGCGCATCCTGCTCATCCACATTCTGCCGAACATCATCGGCGCGATCATCGTTGTCGCGACGCTGGAATTCGGTCTCATGGTGCTGTTCGAGGCGGGGCTGTCCTTCCTCGGCCTCGGCGTGCAGCCGCCGACGCCCTCCTGGGGCGCGATGCTCTCGACCGGCCGCGCCTATGTGGCGACGGCCTGGTGGATCGCCGCCTTTCCGGGCGCCTGCCTGTTTCTTCTCATCCTCTCCGTCAATCTGATCGGCGATCATCTGCGCGATCGCCTCGATCCGAAATCCAGGTAAGTCTCGATGCAATTCGACCGCGAATTCGCCGGCAAGGGTGTCGTCATCACCGGCGCCACCGGCATCTACGGCAAGGGTCTCGCCGAGACCTTCGCCGCCCAGGGCGCAAAACTCTGCCTCACCGATCGCGATCAGAACGGGCTCGACAAGCTTCTCGCCGAGCTTCGGCCCGCCGATGGCAGCTTCGCCATGGCAGCGGATCTGAAGGATGCGACGTCGATCGCCTCGCTCGTCGCGGCCGTGGGCGAGCGCTGGCAGGCGCCGGACATCGTCGTCAACAATGCCGGCATCTATCCGAGCAGCTTCCTGCTCGACATGAGCGTCGAGGACTGGGACGCCGTCTTCGACATTAATCTGCGCGCGGTCTTCCTGCTGTCCAAGGGTTTCGCGGTCCAGATGATGGAGAAGGGCGTGAAGGGTTCGGTGCTCAACATCTCCTCGGGCGCCTCGCGCAAGATGCGGCGCACCGCCTGCGCCTACAGCACTTCCAAGACCGCGCTCGACCGGCTGACCAAGGGCTTCGGCATCGAGCTTGCCGAATACGGCATCCGCGTCAACGCGCTCGAACCGGGCTTTTCCGCCGGCTCGACGACGAGCAAGCTGGCCGACGCCCATGTCCAGCGGGTGCTTTCCGCTATCCCCCTTGGCCGCCCGAGCAGCATGGACGATATCGGCAAGGCTGCGCTCTACCTTTCCAGCGAGGCCGCCGCCTACGTCACCGGCGCGACGCTCTCTGTCGACGGCGGCAATTCCATCGGCTCGATGGACGTCTATCAGGACAAGAAGCAGGCGCTTTGACGGCGGCGGAGGCAAGGGCAATGACCGACTACAGCTGGCCGGATGGCAAGAAGAGCGCCTTCTGCTTCACCATCGATCTCGACGCTCACGCGCCGTGGCTCTGGGCAACCCGCAACGACACGCCGAAGAGCCTCGGCCAGATCGAGCTCCGACGGTTCGGCCTGCGTCAGGGGATGGACCGTATCCTCGCGCTCCTGAAACGCTTCGAGATCCCGGCGACCTTCTTCGTGCCCGCCGTCATTGCCGACGATCATCCGGACGTTCTGCCGGGGCTCGTCGAAGCCGGCCACGAGGTTGCGCTGCACGGCTATTTCCACGAGCTCGTCGCCGATGTCAGCGACGGCGAATTCACCGAAGCGCTGGAGCGCTCGATCGCGCTGTTCGTCGCCCAGACCGGGCAACGCCCCATGGGCTTTCGCTCGCCGGCCTGGGAGATGACCCGGCACATGCTGGCCGAGGTGAAGCGCCATGGCTTCTACGATTCGTCGCTGATGGGCTTCGACCATCCCTACACGATCGACGGCGTCACCGAGCTGCCGGTGCAGTGGACCACCGACGACGCGATCTATTTCAAGTTCTATGGCGGCGGTCAGGATGGCTGGGCGCCGTCGCCGCCCGGTCCCGTGGGCGAAGGCTGGTATGACGAATGGCGGGTGCTCGACCGCGAAGGCCAGATGTTCATGCTGACGATCCACGACTGGATCTCCGGCCGCGCCCAGCGCATTGCCATGCTCGAACGTCTCTTGGAGCGCGTCCGCGCCGAAGGCGACCCGTGGTTTGCGAAAGCTTGCGAGATCGCCGCCCACCATGAACGCGCCCATGCCGGCGACTTCGTCGTTGAGGCCGCCCATCCGGCAGCGATTTCAGCCAGAACGAAAAGCCCGATCTGATGGAGACCTGGACCATTCACAAGCCAGCCGTCACCTCCGCCGGCGGTATCGTCTCGGCACAGAACCGCGAGGCCGCCGAGGCCGGTGCCCGCATCCTGGCCGATGGCGGCAACGCCGTCGACGCCGCAGTCGTCACAGCGCTCGTATTGTCGACGGTCGAGCCCTGGCTCTCGGGCATTGGCGGCGGGGGATTTCTCGTCCACGCGGAACCGGACGGCCGCGTCGAGACGCTGGACTTCAACGTGCGCGCCTCCCGCCATCTCGACCCGGAAGACTATCCGCTGGTCGGCGGCAGCGGCGGCGACTGGTTCCAGTGGCCGGCGGTGGCTGAGGATCGCAACATCATCGGCTATGCCTCGATCTGCGTGCCAGGCACGATCGACGGGCTCGCGACCGCGCTCGCCGAGCGCGGCACGATCAGCTGGGCCGAGGCGCTTCGGCCCGCCATCGCGTTCGCCGAGCGCGGTATGGAGGTCGACTGGTTCTCCGAACTGTGCCTCGCCATCGATGCCGCCAATCTCGCTGCCTTTCCGACCTCGTCCGAACTCTTCCTCGACAAGGGCCGGGCGCCGAAAACTCCGGCTCTCGGTGGCGCGCGCTATCGGCCGATGGCGGCGAAAGCAAGGGTGCTGCGGCGGCTTGCCGAGGCTGGCCCGCGGGATTTCTACGAGGGCGAGACCGCAAGGCTGCTCGTTAACGACCTTGAGGCCGGCGGCTCGAAGATCGCCGCCGACGATCTGGCCGCCTATCGTTGCCGCTGGGGCGAGCCGGCGCGGATCGACTATCGCGGCTCTATCGTCAACACCATGGCAGGCCTGTCCGGCGGGCCGAGCCTTGTTGCGGCGCTCGGTGTCTTGCGCGAAATCCTCGATCCATCGGGCAAGCCCGGCGGCCGGGCGGCGCTGGCCTATGCGACCGCGATCCGCGATACCTATCGGAACCGGCTGACAACCATGGGCCATGCCGGCAAGACCGGCGACTGCACCACCCATATCAGCGTCGTCGATCGTCACGGACGCATGGTCTCCCTGACCAACACGCTGCTGTCGCGCTTCGGCTCCAAGGTGGCGCTGCCGCAGACCGGCTTCCTGATGAACAACGGCATGATGTGGTTCGACCCGCGTCCCGGCGTGCCGAACGCCATCGCGCCCGGCGCGACACCGCTCGCCAACATGGCGCCGGTCGTCGTCACCCGCGATGGCCGCCCGCAGCTTGCCATCGGGGCCGCCGGCGGACGGCAGATCTTCCCGACCCTCGTGCAGCTTCTGTCCTATGGACTTGATTTCGGGATGAGCCTTGAGAACGCGTTCCATCATCCCCGCCTCGACGCCAGCACGCCGACGATCCGGGTGAACCGGGCCGCGGCGGCGGATGTCGCGGCCGAGGTCGCCAAGGGGTATGCGGTCGAGATCGTCGACGACACGCTCTATCCGGTGAACTTCGCCATTCCCTCGGCGGTCGCCCGCAACTGGACGAACGACACCAACAGCGCCATGGCCCATCCGACCAGCCCCTGGGCCGCGGCAGTGGCGCAAGAGGAAGCCGCCCCGTGACGGAAAGCTCGCAGATCCTCGCCGTCGAAGGCCTGACGACCCGCATCGGCGTCAATGCCGTCGTCGATGGCGTCTCGCTCGCCGTGAACTCTGGCGAGGTGGTGGCGCTGGTCGGCGAGAGCGGCTGCGGCAAGAGCCTGACGGCGCTGTCGATCATGGGCCTCCACCCGGCCGCGGCGAGGATCGGCGGCGGCAGTGTTCGCCTCGATGGCGACGATCTCCTGCGCTTTTCCGAAAAACAGCTGCGGGGCATTCGCGGCAAGACGCTGTCGATGATTTTCCAGGAGCCGGTCGCCTCGCTCGACCCGCTGATGCGCGTCGGCGAGCAGGTGGCCGAGTCTCTCGTCGTCCACGGCGTGGCCTCGAAGAGCGAGGCTGAAAGCCGCGCGATCGACATGCTGGAAAAGGTCGGCATTCCCGACCCGGCGGCGAGAGCCCGGCAGTATCCGGCCGAGCTTTCCGGCGGCATGTGCCAGCGGGTGATGATCGCCTGCGCGCTGATCGCCCGGCCGCGCCTCCTCATCGCCGACGAGCCGACGACAGCCCTCGACGTCACCATCCAGGCGCAGATCCTGGCCTTGATGAAGGAGCTTCGCCGCGAGATCAGAACGGCGATCCTCCTGATCACCCACGACATGGGCGTCGTTGCCGACATCGCCGACCGGGTCTGCGTCATGTATGCCGGGCGCATTGTGGAAAGCGGCGACGTGGCTTCGATCTTTGCGCAGCCGAGCCATCCCTATACGCGCCTTCTTCTGGCGACGATCCCGAAGCTTTCCGGGACCCGCAAGACCCGGCTGAACGCCATCGAGGGCAGCGTGCCGGACGTCTCCGATTGGCCAGTCGGCTGCCGTTTCCGCACGAGGTGCCCGCTGGCCGACGACGCATGCGAAAAGATGCCGCCCGATTTCTCCGTTTCGGGCGACGATACCCACAGGGCCGCCTGCTGGCACATTGACAGGCTGTCCGAGATGGACGCCATGGGAGAGATGGCATGAGCGATGCGCCGCTCCTGAAGGTCGAGGATCTGCGCGTCCACTTTCCGATCCGCGGCGGTTGGCTCGGTGGGCAGGTGGGGGCGGTCAAGGCGGTGGACGGCATCGACCTGACCATCGAGGCCGGCGAGACCGTCGCCCTCGTCGGTGAATCCGGCTGCGGCAAGTCGACCGCCGGCAACGCCATTCTCGGCCTTGCTCCTGCGACCTCCGGGCGGATCCTGTTCGAAGGCACCGATATTCTCACCCGATCGCCTGCGGAGCGTCGAGGCATCCGATCCAACATGCAGGTGGTGTTTCAGGACCCGGTCTCGGCCCTCAATCCCAAGCTCAGCGTCGGCCGCCTGATCGCCGAGCCGCTCACCATCGCCGGGTGGGACGAGACGGCCAAGCAGACCCGCGTCGACGAGCTTCTCGATCTCGTCGGTCTGACGAAGGCCCAGAAGAGCCGCCATCCGAACGAGATGTCGGGCGGCCAGCGCCAGCGGGTGGTCATCGCGCGCGCCCTGGCGCTGTCGCCCAAGCTGATCGTCTGTGACGAGCCGGTCTCCGCCCTTGACGTCTCGATCCGCTCGCAGATCATCAACCTGTTGATACGGCTGCAGGAAGAGCTCGGCCTGTCCTATCTCTTCATCGCCCATGACCTGTCGGTCGTCAGGCACATCGCCGACAAGGTGGTGGTCATGTATCTCGGCACCATCGCCGAGACGGGGCCGACCGATGCCGTCTTCGATCATCCGACCCACCCCTATACCGAGGCCCTTCTCAGCGCGATTCCGCTTCCAGATCCCGAAGCGCAGCGGGCCAAGGCCGCGCTGATCCTCGAGGGCGATCTGCCGAGCCCCGCCAATCCGCCCGCGGGTTGTCCCTTCGTCACACGCTGCCCGATCCGCATCGAGAAATGCGCGAGCGTGCGCCCGGGCCTTGCCGACACCGGCCATGGCAGCCGGGCCGCCTGTCTCGTCAAGGTGCCGGATGCGTCGTTGAACGCTGCGAGGTGAGGGGGCGGGGGCTATTCCCCGCGAAGGATGCGCTCCGCGTCGCAGACGGGAGCCTGCAGCGGCCGCCGGTCCGAGCGATCGGCATCAGACCGCCAAAGCTTCACCAGCGGGCCGCTTACGGGCCACTCCGCTCCGATAGCACGATCGACAGGCGGCTCAGAGAGCCAGCCAGGAAAGCCGGCGCTCATGCATCGCCCGAAAGATGGCGAACGGCGACCGCCGTCGCGGCGGAGCGGTTTTCGACGCCGAGCTTGCGGAAAACCACCTCCAGATGCTTGTTCACGGTGCGCGGACTGAGCGCGAGGATCTCGGCGATGTCACGATTGGCCTTGCCGCGCGCGAGCCACAGGACGACCTCGGCCTCGCGGGCCGTCAGGCGCAGGTTGCGCTGAAGGTTGGCGATGTCCTCCTCCATGCTCTCCCTCGTTACGCGCAACAGATACTCGTCCGGTCCCGACTGCCCGACGACGGCGACCGTCAGGTCGGCCCGCAACGTTCTGGCGCCTCCGCCGCGAAGCATGGCCGGCGGAACCGAAAGGATCGCCGGGCCCTCCGGATCGTCGAGCGCGAGGAGTTGGCGCGCCTGGGGCGTCGCCCAGAGGAGTTCTCCGGCCGCGTCGACCGCGAAGAGGAAGCGGCCGGTCGTATCCAGCGCCTGTTTGGCGCCCCGGCTGATCTTGGCGTTCTGATTGTGAACGCCGATCCTTGCGATGAGCTCTTGCGGCTTGATCGGCTTGGTCACGTAGTCGACACCGCCGGCGGCGAAGGCCCGCACGATGTGTTCGGTCTCGCTGAGCCCGGTCATGAAGATCACCGGAATATCCGCCAGAAGGCTGTTTCCCTTGATCAGTTGCGTCGTCTCGAAACCGTCCATGCCCGGCATCATGGCGTCCATGAGGATCACGTCCGGGGTGACGCGTTTGGCGATCGCGATGGCCTTGGCGCCGTTCGGGGCGACGAGAACGGTCATGCCCTCGCGCTCCAGCGCGGCGACCAGAAATGCGGCCGCTTCCGGCGCGTCTTCGACCGCAAGTACGACGAGATGGCCGTCTGAGCGGTCAGTCGCCATCGCGCGGTCCGGTGAGGTCAAGGAGACAGGCTTCGTAGTCGAACCGCCGCAGATGCTGGCGAAGGCGCGAGACGACAGCCTGTGTTCCCGGTCGGTTGGCCGCGATTTCATCGAGCTTTGCATCAATCCCCCTGACATAGCCAATTTCCAGCATCCCTGTGAGTTCTGCGCGTTCGCCCGCCGACAGATCGGCCGCCATCGCACCCTCATGCCGAAGGTCCGAAAGGTCGTGGTCCGGAATTTTCGTCTTGCCCTCGAACTCCCAGGATAGATCGAGCGCGCGGCCGATCACGTCGACGAGCGTCGCGATCGACAAGGGCTTGGCCACCCACTCGTCGTAGAGATGCCGAGCCATCGAAGGCGGCCGCGCGCCCGCTGAGATCATGACGATCGGCACCGCGACGCCCTTGTCGCGGACGGCTTTCGCCACCTGCCAGCCATCGATCCCCGGCATGTTCATGTCGAGCAGGAAAAGGTCGGGCTCGCACAGTTCGGCCATCCGCAGGCATGTCTCGCCGCCGTCGGCAGTCAAGACGGTGAAACCCAGCGGGCCGAGGATCTCTTCGATCAGCTGGCGATGGACCGGCTCGTCATCGGCCGACAGGATGGTCATGCGGCGACCTTCATAGCCGCAGATGCGACGTCTGGTTTCCTGCGCCGCCTTCTCGTCGGCGACAGCGCCGAGCATGAGGCGGACATGAAAGCGGCTGCCTTGACCCAGCTCGCTGTCCACCCGGATGTCGCCGCCGAGGATTTCGCTGAACAGCTTGGTGATGGTGAGACCGAGCCCCATTCCCGGCGCGCCGCACGATCCTTCCAGCCGCTCGAACGGCTCGAAGATCCGCTCCAGATTGGCGGGCGAGATGCCGGGGCCCGTGTCGCCCACGGTGAAGGTGGCGATCTGGTTGCGGTATCGCACCTTGAACAGGATCTTGCCTGCGCGGGTGAATTTGATGGCGTTGGACAGGAGATTGATGAGGATCTGCCGCACGCGCTTTTCATCGCCGCGAACGTGTTTCGGCAGCGGCCCGTCGACCTCATAGGCGAAGGCGAGGCCGGCATTGCCGGCCTGCAGCCGGAACATTTCGACGATCTGGATGAGCAGCGGTTCGAGCGCGAAGACGTCGTGATAGATCTCGATCTTTCCCGCCTCGATACGCGAAATGTCGAGAAGCCCGTCGATCAGGCCGGCCAGATGCTCGCCGGAGCGGCGGATGACGCGCAGGCCCTCGCGGCGCTTCTGATCGACGTCCCGGTCCTCGTCGAGGATCTGGGCGAAACCGAGAATCGAATTCAGCGGGGTTCTGAGCTCATGGCTCATACCGACGACGAAGCGGGTCTTGGCAAGGCTCGCCGCCTCGGCCTTCTCCTTGGCGAGCTGCAATTCGGCGTCGGTCGCCTTGTGCGCCTCGATCTCCTTCGTCAGGAGGAGGGTCTGCCGGCTCGATTCCTCCTGTGCGACCCGGCGGCTCTCATGGGCGAGAACGAGAAGCCAGGAGGCGATGCCGATCAGGATGACGAGAACGACGAACACCTGAACGAGAACCAGGACGGAGGTGCCGGGATCGGCCTCGTTGGTAAGGGTCGTCTGGAAATGGATGACCGAAAGGGCCGCGGCGCTGAGGCCGATGAGGATCGTGAAGACGGCGAGATAGTGCCCCTGCGGCGAATCCACGAAGGCGGCAAGCTTGCCCGAGACCTTGTGGCGAAGCCCCCCGACGATCTGTTCGCGCACCCGGCTGCCGGTCTTGCACAGGTCGTGGCAGCGGGCATCCAGAGAGCAGCAGAGCGAGCAGATCGGGCCGGAATAGGCCGGGCAGAACGCCATGTCCTCGGGCTCGAATTCGTGCTCGCAGATCGAACAGGCGATGGTCTTGAGGCCGGCCCAGTCCTGCCGCGACCGTCGGGCGACGTAGAATTGCCCCTCGGTGAGGGCGGCAATGAGCGGGGATGCGACAAAGGCGGTGAAAAGCGCGGCATAGACGGCCAGCGCCGCCGGAACGGGGCCGAGAAGGCCGGTATGCAGGACGACGCCGACGAGAATGCCGGCGCCCATCGCGCCGAAGCCGACGGGGTTGATGTCGTAGAGATGCGCCCGCTTGAATTCGATGTGGCGGGGCGAGAGCCCGAGCGGCTTGTTGACGACGAGATCGGCGACGAGCGGCGCGACCCAGGAAACCGCGAGGATCGCATAGAGCGCGAGGATCTCCTCCAGCGCTTGGAGGATGCCCATCTCCATCAGCATCACGGCGATCGCGACGTTGAAGACCAGCCAGACGACGCGGCCGGGATGGCTGTGGGTCAGGCGCGAGAAGAAATTCGACCAGGCGATGGAGCCGGCATAGGCATTGGTGACGTTGATCTTGGTCTGCGCGACGACGACGAAGAGCCCCATGACCACCACCGCGATCTCGGGATTGCCGAAAAGTCGCTGGTAAAGCGCCATGTACATCACGGTCGGCTGGTCCGCCTCGAAGGCGGAATAACCCTCGCCGATCAGCAAGACGGCAAGCAGCGAACCGGCGAGGATCTTGATGGCGCCGATGCCGATCCAGCCCGGCCCGCCGGCGATCAGTGCGGTCCACCATCCGGCGTGATTGCCTTTCTTGCGGCGCGGCAGAAACCGCAGATAGTCCACCTGCTCGCCGATCTGCGCCATCAGGGCAAAGAGGATCGCGGAGGCGCCGCCGAACAGTACCAGGTCGAAGCCCTCGCCGACGCCGCGGCTTCCCGTGTAGCGCGACCATTCCTCGATCGGCAGGCCGCCCTGCCAGATAAGGATGACAAAGGGCAGGAAGTTGAGCCCCAGCCAGAGCGGTTGCGTCCAGATCTGGAAGCGGCTGATCAGCCCGATACCAAGGGTGACGATCGGGATGATCGCGACGGCCGAGACGATGTAGCCGATCCACAGCGGCAAGCCGCACAGCATCTTCAGCGCCATCGCCATGATCGCCGCCTCGATGGCGAGGAAGATGAAGGTGAAGCAGGCGTAGATCAGCGAGGTGACGGTGGAGCCGAGATAGCCGAAGCCGGCGCCGCGGGCGAGGAGGTCGATATCGACGCCGTATTTCGCGGCGTTGTAGCAGATCGGCAGGGCCGCCCCGAAGATCAGAAGCCCGGTGACGCACAGCGCCGCCACCATGTTGGTGAAGCCGACCCCGAGGATCAGCGACCCGCCGATCGCTTCGAGTGCGAGAAAAGAGATGCCGCCGATGGCCGTCGAGGCAATCTGGAACGGCGTGAAGCGGCGGGCCCGCTTGGCGGTGAAGCGAAGGGCGTAGTCCTCGAGGGTTTCGTCGGCAACCCACTGGTTGTAGCTGCGCCGCACGCGCAGGATCCGCTGGGGGGCCGTCATGACGCCATTCCCCGCGGCTTTGGTTGACCGAAGGCCGCCGATCCGTCCAGACGATTTCCGCTCCGAGATCTCGCCAAAGATCTAACCTGTCCTGTTCTTTGAACCGCTCGATGAAGTCGACTTGCCGCCGGGTGAAGGGCAGGGTGCTGATCCCGGCATGTTTCACCCGTGCGTAAGGCGCGAGTGTTGCCCGGATTGTGCGCCGCGAACATACGCAGTTTGACGTATTGTTGCTTTGCAGCATCCGTCCCCATGCTTGCCCCTGTCAATCGCCGGGCGCCGCTCGGCCATCACCCGGCAAACAATCCGACAGGGGGTTTCATGAAAACCGACAAGAACGGCGCGGCCCCGCGCTCGATGTTGCGACGCAAACTGATGATCGGTGCGGCCGCCATGGCGCTGAGCGTCGCGGTATTGCCGCGGGTCGGCCTTGCCCAGACGCCGCCGACAAGCGAGGTCAACACGACCGGTCTTGCCGTCACCGACGACACGGTGACGGTCGGTATCCTGCACTCGATCACCGGCACGATGGCGATCTCGGAGACGGGGTCGGTTCAGGCCGAGAAGCTCGCCATCAAGCAGATCAACGACATGGGCGGCGTTCTCGGCCGCAAGATCGAGGTCGTCCAGGAGGACGGCTCCTCCGACTGGCCGACCTTCGCCGAGAAGGCCAAGAAGCTGCTCGTCGAGGACAAGGTCGCCGCCGTGTTCGGCTGCTGGACCTCGGCATCGCGCAAGGCGGTGCTGCCGGTCTTCGAGCAGTATAATGGCATGCTCTACTACCCGACTTTCTACGAGGGTCTCGAGGAGAGCCCGAACGTCATCTATACCGGCCAGGAAGCCACGCAGCAGATCATCGCCGGTCTCGACTGGGTCGCCAAGGAAAAGGGCGCCAAGTCCTTCTACCTCCTGGGCTCGGACTACATCTGGCCGCGCACCTCCAACAAGATCGCGCGCAAACACATCGAGGACAAGCTCGGCCTGAAGGTGGTCGGCGAGGAATATTATCCGCTCGGCCACACCCAGTTCAACTCGGTGATCAACAAGATCAAGCTGCGCAAGCCCGACGTCATCTACGCGATCGTCGTCGGCGGTTCCAACGTCGCCTTCTACAAGCAGCTGAAGGCCGCCGGCATCGACATGACCAAGGAAAAGCCGCTCCTGATGACGATCTCCGTCACCGAGGACGAAATCCGCGGCATTGGCGGCGAGAACATCGAGGGCGCCTACGCCACGATGAAATACTTTCAGTCGCTCGAAAACGAGAACAACGCCGAGTTCGTCAAGGCGTTCAAGGACATGTGGGGCCAGGACATCGTCATCGGCGACGTCACCCAGGCCGCCTATCTCGGCCCCTGGCTGTGGAAGGCGGCGGTCGAAAAGGCGGGCTCTTTCGACATCGACAAGATCAAGGAAGCCTCGCCCGGCATCGAGCTGACGACGGCTCCCGAGGGCTACGTCAAGATCCACGAGAACCATCATCTCTGGTCGAAGACCCGCGTCGGCCACGCCAAGGCGGACGGCCAGTACGAAGTCGTCCACGAGACGACGGAGCTGATGGAGCCCGATCCGTTCCCGGAAGGCTACCAATAAGCAGCGACGGGGCCGCGTCAGACGCGCGCCCGTTGGCTCAGGGCTATTGAAGGGCGCGACAGGCGTCGCGCCCGGCCCGCCATTCCCCCTTGCAGTTTCTTCGCTCGTTTTCGGAGCCCTTGGATGTTCGCGGACTATAGCTGGAGCGAGCTCGGATCGATCTTTGCCATGCAGGGCTTTGCCGGCCTGGTGCTGTTTTCGGTCTTCGTGCTCATGGCCCTCGGGCTTGCCATCATTTTCGGCCAGATGGGCGTCATCAACATGGCCCATGGCGAGTTCATGATCCTGGGCGCCTACGTCACCTATCTGACGTCGAATTTCTTCCAGGCGGCGGCGCCGGCGCTGATGCCGATCTCCTTCTTCATCGCCATGGTGCTCGCCTTCTTCGCCTCCGGTGCGCTCGGCATGCTGGTCGAGATGGCGCTGATCCGCTTTCTCTACAAACGCCCGCTCGACACGCTTCTGGCCACCTGGGGCCTGTCGCTCATCCTGCAGCAGACATACCGCACAATCTTCGGCGCCCGCGAGGTCGGCGTCACGCTGCCTGACTGGATGATGGGCTCGCTGCCTTTGACCGATCTGGTAGAAATCCCGATCAACGGTCTGATCGTGATGGCGATTACGCTTGCGATCACGATGGCCGTCGCCCTCGTCATGTTCCGTTCGCGCTTCGGCGCCCAGATCCGCGCCGTCGTCCAGAACAGGCCGATGGCGGGCGCCGTCGGCATCGACACCGAAAAGGTCGATCGCTTCACCTTCGGCCTTGGCTGCGGCATCGCCGGGGTCGCCGGCTCGGCCTTCACGATGATCGGCTCGACCGGGCCGAGTTCCGGCCAGCTCTACATCGTCGACACCTTCCTCGTCGTCGTCTTCGGCGGCGCGACCAGCCTGATCGGCACGGTCGCCTCGGCCTTCACCATCTCGCAGGCCCAGTCGACCATGGAGTTCTTCCTCTCCGGATCGATGGCCAAGGTGCTGACGCTGCTGACGGTCGTCGCCATCCTGATGCTTCGCCCGCAGGGCCTGTTCACCCTCAAAGTCCGACGCTGAGGAGCCCGCCATGACATCGATGCTCAATCCCCTGAAGAAGACCGAACTCGTCGGCTTCCTCGTCGTCGCCGCGGTCATCCTCCTGATTCTTCCCGCGATCACCGACGCCTTCCGGCTCAACATGGTCGGCAAGTATCTGACCTACGCCTTCGTCGCGGTCGGCCTCGTCCTGTGCTGGGGCTCGGCGGGTATCCTGTCGCTCGGCCAGGGCATCTTCTTCGGTCTCGGCGGCTACTGCATGGCGATGTTCCTGAAGCTGGAATCCTCAACTCCCGAAGCCACGAGCATCCAGTCGACGCCGGGCATTCCGGACTTCATGGACTGGAACCAGATCACCGAGCTGCCGTGGTTCTGGGAGCCCTTCCATTCGCTGACGTTCACGATGCTCGCCGTCATCCTCGTTCCCGCGATCCTTGCCTTTGTGATCGGATTCGCGATGTTCACCCGCCGGGTCGGCGGCGTCTATTTCGCCATCATCACCCAGGCGATCGCCGCGATCCTGACGATCCTGATCATCGGCCAGCAGGGATATACCGGCGGCGTCAACGGCATCACCGACCTGCGTTCGCTTCTGGGCTGGGACATCCGCACCGACAGCGCCAAGACGATCCTGTATTTCGTCAATGCCGTCCTGCTTCTCGCCGTCATCGCCTTGTCCCTGCTGGTCCGTCACTCCAAGCTCGGGCGCATTCTCGTGGCGCTGCGGGACAAGGAAGACCGGGTGCGCTTCTCCGGATACGACGTCGCCGCCTTCAAGATCTTCGTCTTCTGCTTCGCGGCCGCGATCTCCGGCATTGGCGGCGCCATGTTCACCCTGCAGGTCGGCTTCATGTCGCCGACCTTCGTCGGCATCGTTCCCTCGATCGAGATGGTGATCTTCTGTGCCGTCGGCGGCCGCTATTCGCTGATCGGCGCCGTCTACGGAACGCTGCTCGTCAACTGGGGCAAGACGACCTTTTCCGAGAGCTTTCCCGAGCTGTGGCTGTTTGCCATGGGCGCCCTGTTCATCGCCGTCGTCATGGCCTTTCCCAACGGTCTCGCCGGCATTTGGAACAGCCATGTCCAGCCTCTGGTGAAGCGGCTCTCCAAGCGAACCGGCGAGCGGCAGGCAGCGCCCGCCGAGACCCCGGCAGCGATCGCCGAGTGAGGATCAGACCATGAGCGAACCGACCGACTTTCTCCTCGCCGTCGAAGCCCTGACCGTCTCCTTCGACGGGTTCAAGGCGGTGGACGATCTGTCCTTCTACGTCGACCCCGGCGAGATCCGGGTGATCATCGGACCGAACGGCGCCGGAAAGACCACCGCCCTCGATCTCATCTGCGGCAAGACCCGTGCCACCTCCGGTTCGATCAGGTTTCGCGGCAAGGAGCTGACCGACATGAAGGAGCACGAGATCGTTCATGCGGGGGTCGGCCGCAAGTTCCAGAATCCGACGATCTACGAGGACCTCTCGGTCTTCGAGAATCTCGAAGTCTCCTTTCCGCGCGGGCGCAGCGTCTTCGGGGCGCTGGTCTTCAAACGCGACGCCGAGGTCAGGGAGAGGGTCGCCGAAATCGCCGAGATGATCTTCCTCACCGATCACCTGGAGGATCGCGCCGAATATCTCAGCCATGGTCAGAAGCAGTGGCTGGAGATCGGCATGCTTTTGATCCAGGACCCCGAACTCTTGATGCTCGACGAGCCGGTCGCCGGCATGAGCGGTTCGGAGCGCATCAAGACCGCCGAGCTCCTCCACAAGATCATCGAGGGACGCTCGGTCATCGTCATCGAACACGACATGAAGTTCGTCGAGGACATCGCCCACAAGGTCACCGTTCTGCATCAGGGACGGGTGATCTCCGAGGGGTCGATGGCGCATGTCCAGGCCGATCCGAAAGTCGTCGAAGTCTATCTCGGTCATTGAGGACAAGCGCCATGCTCAACGTTTCCGGCCTGCACGTCGCCTATGGATCGAGCGAGGTTCTGCACGGCCTCAACTTCAATGTCGCCCCCGGCGAGATCGTCGCCATCATGGGCCGCAACGGCATGGGCAAGACAACGCTGATGAAGTCGCTGATGGGGCTCGTTCCAACGAAATCCGGCCGTGTCACCGTCGACGGCGCCGATCTCACCCCGGCCAAGAGCCACGAGCGGGTGAAGGGCGGCGTCGGCTATGTGCCGCAGGGCCGGATGATTTTCTCGACCATGACGGTGCGCGAAAACATCGAGACCGGGCTGACCGTCACCGGCGAAACCGCCGTGCCGAGCGACATCTACGAGCTCTTCCCGGTGCTTCTCGACATGAAGAAGCGGCGCGGCGGCAATCTGTCCGGCGGCCAGCAGCAGCAGCTGGCGGTGGCGCGCGCGCTCGCCTCGCGGCCCAAGGTGCTGTTGCTCGACGAGCCGACCGAGGGCATCCAGCCCTCGATCATCCGCGACATGGCGCGGACCCTGAAGAAGATCCGCGACGAGAAGGGCCTGTCCATCGTCGTCTCCGAACAGGTCCTGTCCTTCGCCCTCGACATCGCCGACCGCGTCCTCGTCCTCGAAAACGGCGACCTCGTCCATGACGAGCCGATCGCCAATCTCGACGAGGCCAAGGTCGCGAAATTCCTGTCGGTCTGACCCCAATCCACCGTCCGGCCGCCACGACATCCCGCCCAAGAAGCCAACCCGTTCAAAACCCAGCCGCCCATAAACTAGCCAAGGAGTGAAACGGCATGACCGATACGCTGATCAAGGTCGACCTCAAGCAGTCGCCGCATGAGAACGAGATGGTCCACAATCGCTGGCACCCCGACATCCCCATGGCCTGCTGGGTCAATCCCGGCGACGACTTCAAGGTCGAGACCCACGACTGGACCGGGGGTCAGATCAAGAACGACGACGACGCCTCCGACGTTCGCGACGTCGAGCTCGAACAGGTCCACTATCTCTCCGGCCCGATCGGCGTGAAGGGGGCCGAGCCCGGCGATCTTCTGGTCGTCGACATACTCGACATCGGCGCCTTCGAAGACAGCCTCTGGGGCTTCAACGGCTTTTTCTCCCTCACCAATGGCGGCGGTTTCCTCGACCAGCACTTTCCCTCGGCGCAGAAGTCGATCTGGGACTTCGAGGGCATGTTCACCAAGTCCCGCCACGTGCCGGGCGTGCGCTATGCCGGGCTGATCCATCCGGGCCTGATCGGCTGTCTGCCCGATCGCAAGATGCTCGATGCCTGGAACGCCCGCGAAAAGGCGCTGTTCGACACCGACCCCGAGCGCGTGCCGACGCTGGCGGCCCTGCCCAACACCCAGTCTGCCCACATGGGCAAGCTGAAGGGCGAGGCGAAGATGAAGGCCGCGGCCGAAGGCGCGCGCACCGTGCCGCCGCGTGAGCACGGCGGCAATTGCGACATCAAGGATCTGTCGCGCGGCTCCAAGGTCTATTTCCCGGTCTATGTGGACGGGGCGGGGCTATCCATGGGCGATCTCCACTTTTCCCAGGGCGACGGCGAGATCACCTTCTGCGGCGCCATCGAGATGGCCGGCTGGCTGCACATCAAGGTGTCGCTGATCAAGGGCGGCATGGCGAAATACGGGATCAAGAACCCGATTTTCCGGCCTTCGCCGATCACCCCGAAATACGACGACTTCCTCATCTTCGAGGGCATCTCGGTCGACGAGGCCGGCAAGCAGCATTTCCTCGACGTCCACGTCGCCTACCGGCAGGCCTGCCTCAACGCCATCGAGTATCTGAAGAAGTTCGGCTATTCCGGCGCCCAGGCCTATTCGATCCTCGGAACAGCGCCGGTCCAGGGCCACATTTCCGGCGTCGTCGACGTGCCGAACGCCTGCGCGACCCTCTATCTGCCGACCGACGTCTTCGAATTCGACATCATGCCGGGCAGCGACGGACCGACGAAGTTCCTCGACGGCTCCATCGACATGCCGATCGCGAAGGATCTGTGAGGCCATGCCGTTTTACGACTATGCCTGCAGCGATTGCGGCACCTTCACGAGCCTGCGCCCGATGGCGCAGGCGGCGGACCCGTGCGCGTGCCCCGACTGCGGGGCAAGTGCCCGCCGGGTCATCCTCACCGCGCCGCGTCTCGCGATGATGGACGCTGGCCGCCGCAACGCCTTCGCCACCAACGAGCGCAGCTCCAACGCACCGCGCGTCGGTGGCCTGAAACATGGCGCCGGATGTGGATGCTGCGGCCCGAAGGCCTCGTCGATCGCAGCGTCTGCCGCGACGCAAAAAGCCGCGAAGACCTTTCCGGGCAAGCGTCCCTGGATGATCAGCCACTGAGTGGCGGGTCCCGCTTGGCGGGGGGGGCGCCCGGGGGGGGCCCGCCCGCCGCCGGTGGGGCGGCCGTCGTGCTCAGCCC
>NZ_JAGJCF010000013.1 GCF_017815135.1 Jiella mangrovi
TCTTGGGGGCTCCGGGGGCGGGGTTGCGTCCGGGGGGGGGGGGGGGGGGGGGGGGGGGGGGGGGGGGGCGCGGCGCCCCCCCCCCCGCGGCAGTTCTGACGTCAGTCGAGCTCTGCCAGAAGGCCGGCGATGAGGCGGCCGCGCGAGGCGAGGCTCGACACCTCGATATGCTCGTCCAGCGTATGGACGTCGCGGCCGACGACGCCGAGCCCGTCGAGCGTCGGCAGTCCCATGGCGCCAGTGAAGTTGCCGTCCGAGCCGCCGCCTTCGGAGGCATGGGCGAGATCGAAGCCGAGTTCGTTGCCGATCCGCCGGGCGCGGGCGTAAAGGTCCATCGTCCCGTCGCTCGCCTCCCAGACCGGGCGGACCACGCTCTTTTCGACGATGAAGCCGGTGCCGTCCGCATTGCGCTCGTCGAAGGCGAGGATCTTCGCGGTGCCCTCATCGAGATCGCTCTGCCGCTTCGCCATGGAAAGGCACTCGGCGCGGGCAATGGTCGGCACGCAGTTCACCCACTGGCCGCCATGCATGACGGAGACCGAAAAGGTACAGTCCTCGTCGGTCATGTCCTCGATTTCGATCAGCTTTCGCGCCATCATCTTGACTGCCGACTGCCCGGCCTTGAGCGCCGCGCCGGCATGGCTCGGCCGCCCGATGGCGGTCAGGTGATAGCGGGCGATGGCATAGCGGCCGGTGACGACGGTGTTGCGGGCCCAGGCTGGCTCGGGAACGAGGACGTATCTGTTCTTCGCCGCCTCGGCCTCGATCATCGCCCGGCAGCCGGGCGTGCCGATCTCCTCGTCGGAGGTCAGGAGAACGGTGACGGGCAGGGGCGTCTCGACGCCCATCTCGGCCAGCGCCTTGATCGCGGAGATGGCGGCGAAATTGCCGCCCTTCATGTCGCAGATGCCGGGGCCCCAGCAGATGTCGCCCTCGCGCCGGAAGGGCAGCTTTTCCAAAGTGCCGAGCGGATGCACGGTGTCGAGGTGGCCGCTGATCAGGACGCCGGGCTCGCCGCGCCGCGAATGCGGAAAGGTCGCGCGGGCGCAGTCGCCGAGGCCGTCCGGGCCAGGGATGATCTCCACCGTAAAGCCGAGCTTTTCCATCTCCTCGGCGGCGAGCGCCGTCATCGCGTCGACGGATGGCTTGTCATAGGTCGGGCTTTCGCATTCGACCCAGCGCTTGAGCCCCTTGATCATCGCTTCCGCGTCGAGCGGAACTTTCGTCACGTCCATGTCCCTCGGTCCTTCAAAGAATTTCGTCGCCATCGCGCATCGGAAAAGGGGCTCAGGCCGACAGGCGCCGTTCCACCACCCGCGCCAGGAGGCTGGCGCCGATCGGCAGGATTTCGTCGTCGAGAACGAAGCCGGGATTGTGAACCGGCAGCGAGCCGCCATGCCCCACCCAGCAATAGGAGCCGGGGACCGCGTGCAGCATGTCGGCAAAGTCCTCGCTGCCCATCATCGGGCTCGGATCGGTCAGGACGTTCTCCTCGCCGACGATCTCGACGGCCGCCTGACGCATCGCCTCGGTCTCGGCGGGGTGGTTCTCCAGGACCGAGAAGACGTTGCGGATGTCGATGGCGATCTCGCAGTCATACATCGCCGCCGCGCCCGCGCAGATCTCGCGCATCCGCCGGTCGAGGAGTGCGCCGACGGCATCGTCGAAGAAGCGGAACGTCCCACCGAGTTCGCAGGATTCCGGCACGACGTTATAGGCCGAGCCGGCGTTGATCTTGGTGATCGACAGGACCGCCGGCAGCATCGGATCGACATTGCGGCTGACGATCGACTGGAGACTCTGGGAGAGCGACGTCGCGATGACGATCGGGTCCTTCGCATCGTGGGGGCGGGCGCCGTGGCTGCCGCGCCCGGTGATCTTGATGTCGAAGAAGCTCGCCCCGGCCATCGCCTTGCCGGGAAACACCGCGATCTGGCCGAGATCGAGGACCGGGCTGTTGTGGAGGCCGTAGATCTCGTCGCAGGCAAAGCGCTCGAACAGCTTGTCGGCGATCATCGCGCGGGCGCCGCCGAGCCCTTCCTCTGCCGGCTGGAAGACGAACATCGCCGTTCCCTTGAAGTCACGGTTGGCGGCGAGATAGCGGGCCGCGCCGAGCAGCATCGTCGTGTGTCCGTCATGGCCGCAGCCGTGAAACCTGCCGGGATTGGTCGAGCGATAGGGAAGGTTGGTCAGCTCCTCCATCGGCAGCGCGTCCATGTCGGCCCGAAGGCCGATGGTCCGCCCTGCGCCGCCGGTACCGCGCAGGATGCCGACGACGCCTGTCCGGCCAATCCCCGTATGAACCTCGTCGATACCGTAGGAGCGCAGAGCATCGGCAACGATCCCGGAGGTGCGAACCTCCTCGAAGCCGATTTCGGGATGGGCGTGGAGATCGCGGCGGATCTCGGTCAGTTCCGAGGCAAAGCTCGCGATCTGGGGAATGACGGTCATGATGGTCTCCTTGCAGACGAGCCCGGCGCGTCGCCATGCCCGTCGATGCCATTGAAATGTTCTGTCCTTCGAGGCGCCAGATCGCCGGTCACGCAGGCGCTCCGACGGTGCCGGGCCCGCCGGGCGCTGCCAGCGGCCGGAAATTCGGGAAATCCCAGTGCCGGCCCGGCGCCGCCTCGATCAGCTGCCGCGTATAGGCCTCGCGTGGATTGCCGAGCACCTCGGCGGTCGGACCATATTCGACGATACGGCCATTCTGCATCACCGCGACCTCGTCGCAGATCTGAGCGGCGACCCTCAGATCGTGGGTGATGAAGAGAAGCGCTATCCCGAGCCGCGTCTGGATATCGTCGAAAAGGTCCAGCACCTGCGCCTGCACCGAAACGTCGAGCGCCGAGACCGCCTCGTCGGCGACGAGGACGTCCGGCTCCATGGCGAGCGCGCGGGCGATGGCGATGCGCTGGCGCTGGCCGCCGGAGAACTGATGCGGATGGCGGTCGATCGCATCCGCCGGCAGGCCGACGAGTTCCAGAAGTTCGCGCGCTCGCTCACGCGCAGCCTTCGGTGCCGCGCCGTAATTGATCGGCCCCTCGGTGATGCTGTCCCGGACCGTGAGCCTTGGGTTGAGCGAGCGGTTCGGATCCTGAAAGACCATCTGGATGCGCTTTCGCATCGGGCGCAGGGCGTGGCGCGACAGGCCAGCGATCTCTTCGCCGCGCAGACGGATGCTGCCCTCGGTCGGCTCGATCAGCCGCATCACGCAGCGCGCGACGGTGGATTTGCCCGAGCCGCTCTCGCCGACGACGCCGAGGGTCCGTCCGCGTGTGAGGGTGAGATCAACGTCCTTGGCCGCGACCGTTCCCTCGCGCTTGCGCAGGAACGAGGACTGCCCGTAGACCATGCCGAGTTCGGAGGTCGACAGGACGATCTCGCGCGAAGCCGAAGGCCGCGCCTCGCGCGGGTGCAGCGCCGGGACTGAGCCAAGGAGGTCGCGGGTGTAGTCGCGCTTCGGCTCCGCCAGAATCTCGCCGACCGGTCCTTGCTCGACGATCTCGCCGTGGCGCATGACATAGACCCTGTCCGCGATGTCGGCGACGACGCCCATATCGTGAGTGATGAACAGGACCGAGGTGCCGAGCCGCTCCTGGATCTCGGCGATGAGTTTCAGGATCTCTTTCTGGGTGGTGACGTCGAGGGCCGTGGTCGGCTCGTCGGCGATCAGGAGCTTTGGTTCGAGGACGAGCGCCATCGCGATCATCACGCGCTGGCGCTGCCCGCCGGAAAGCTGGTGCGGATAGGACCGGCACATTCGCTCGACGTCTGGCAGCTTGACCAGTTCGAGGATCGAGCGGATGCGGTTCCGCCTTTCCTTGTTGTCCATCCGCGAATGGGCGCTCAGCACCTCTTCGAGCTGTCGCTCGATCGTCAGCACCGGGTTGAGCGCCGTCATCGGCTCCTGGAATATCATCGACATGCGCGTCGCGCGCAGTTGGCGAAGCCGCGACGTCTTCACGGTCAAAACGTCTTCGCCCTCGACCAGGATGCGGCCAGAGCGCACGGCGAGGGCTCCCTTGGGCAAGAGCCCCATGGTGGCAAGCGACGTCACCGACTTGCCGGACCCGCTCTCGCCGACGAGGCAGACCGTTTCGCCGGCGGCGACCCTGAGCGAGACGCCACCGAGAATGCGCGCCGGATTGCGCCCCGTCGTCTCGACGAAGAGGTCTTCGACGACGAGAACGTCATCGGTTCTGGGCGAAGGGTTTTCCGCCGCGCTCATCACGCTTCCCTTTTCTTGCCGAGCCGCGGGTCCATGACGTCGCGGGCGGTGTCGCCGAGGATGTTGATCGACAGGATGCAGAGCGACAGGAACAGGCCGGGCCAGAAGATCAGGCCCGGCTTGATCTGGAAATAGAGCCGCCCCTCCGACATGATGTTGCCCCAGGACGGCGTCTCGGTGCCGATGCCGGCGCCGAGAAAGGACAGGATCGCTTCGGTCAGGATCGCCGAGGCGCAGACATAGGTCCCCTGCACGATCAGCGGCGCGAAGGTGTTGGGCATCAGATGCCGCCACATGATCTTCGGCAGGCTGGAGCCGACGGCGATCGCCGCCTCGACATAGGGCTCCTCGCGCGCCGACAGGACGACGGAGCGCACGAGGCGTACGACCCGGGGAATTTCCGGAATAGTGATGGCGATCAGCACCGTCCACAGGCTGGAGCCGGCGAGCGAGACGATGGCGATGGCCAGAAGAACCGCCGGAATGGCCATCAGCCCGTCCATGATGCGCATCAAAATCGCGTCCAGCCAGCGGAAGAAACCGGCGAAAAGGCCGAGCGGCAGGCCAACGAGGACGGCGACGAAAGCCGCTCCGAGGCCGACGATGAGCGAGACCTGAGCCCCGTAGAGCGTACGCGAGAAGACGTCCCGGCCATAGGCGTCGGTGCCGAAGAGATGAGTCGCCGAGGATGGTGCGAGGCGTTCCATCGGGTTCATCGCGATCGGATCGTAAGGCGCGATCAGGGGGGCGAGGAGCGCCGCGACGACGATGACCAGCAGACACACCGCCGCGATCGTCGGCGCAAGCTTCAGATCACCGATCGCGATCCGCGGCAGGAAGCCCCGCCTGATGACCGGTTCGGCCGCAGCTTCGTCGACCTCGGCGGCAGCGGGGGAGGCGTTGCGCGTCGCAGCCATCAGTAGCGGATCCTCGGGTCCATGAAGGCGTAGGAGATGTCGATCAGCAGGTTGATGACGACATAGATGCCGCTGGTCAGAAGGATCAGCGCCTGGATGACCGGATAGTCGCGGGCGAGGATCGCATCGACCGTCAGGCGCCCGAGACCGGGAATGTTGAAGACGCTCTCGGTGACGACGACGCCGGAGATCATCAGGGCAAAACCGGTGCCGATGACGGTCAGGATCGGCACGGCGGCGTTGCGCAGGGCATGGCGGAAGAGAACGATGCGTTCCGACAGGCCCTTCGCCCGCGCGGTGCGGATATAGTCCTCGTCCAGGACGTTCAGCATCGCCGCACGGGTCATCCGGGCGATCAGCGCGATGTAGATCGTCGCGAGCGTCAGGGCGGGCAGAACGATGCGCGCGAGGAACGGCCCGAGGCCGTCGCCGATGCTCCTGAAACCCTGGACGGGGAAGAGCCGGAGGTCGATGGCGAAGAGCTGGATCAGAATGTAGCCGGTCACGAAGACCGGGATGGAAAAGCCGAGGACGGAGATCGCCATGACCGCATTGTCGGTCAGGCTGCCGTGACGCCAGGCGGCAATGACACCCATCGGGATCGACAGGACCAGCGTGAACAGCATGGTCATGAGGGCGAGGCTGAGCGTCGGTTCGAGCCGCTGGCCGATCAGCGTCAGCACCGGCGTGCGCGAGATCAGCGAGCGGCCGAAATCTCCCGAAAGCAACTGGCCGCTCCAAGTGACGAACTGTGTGACCAGAGGCTCGTTCAGGCCCAGGCTCGTGCGGATCCGATCGAGTTGCTCGGGCGTCGCCATGTCTCCGGCGATGATCGCCGCGGGGTCTCCCGGCGTCAGTCGCAGGAGCAGGAACACGAACAGTGCCACGACCACGAGAACCGGGACGGAGGCCAGAATGCGACGGGCGATATAGGCCAGCATGACAAGATGCCCCGCGGCGGTGGAAAATCGGAGGCGCCGCGATTGCCGCGACGCCCGGCGGTCGAAGAGCGGGGCGCCAGACGGCGCCCGAAGGATCGCGTCACTCCGACTTTTCGACGTTCCAGAACACCGGCACCGGCATCTTCACGATCCCGCTGAGCTTGTTGGAGATCGTCGTCGGGATCTTGTACTCGCCGACGGGGATGTAGTTGACCACCTCATAGGCGTGCTTCTGGATGTCGGCGGCGATCGTCTTGCGCTCTTCCTCGCTCTCGGCGGCCGCGAACTTCACCCGCATCTCGTCGAGCTGAGGATCGTCCGGCCAGCCGAACCAGGCCGCTTCCTTGCCACCACCGTTCAGCATCGGGTTGTTGATCGGGCTCCAGACCTCGGGGATGATCCAGTTGGTGAAGAACATGTTCCAGCCGCCCTCGGCGACCGGGGACTGGCTGGCGCGGCGGGTGACGAGGGTCTGCCAGTCCATCGGCTGCATGTCGACGGTGAAGCCGGCCTGGCGCAGAAGCTGCGCGGCGACCACCGGCTGCGGCGCGACCGAGCCGACGTCGGTCGGCTGCATCAGGACAATCGGCGTGCCGTCGTAGCCGGCGTCTTCGAGCATCTTCTTGGCGACTTCGGGCTGCGGCCCCTTCATGATCAGCTCGTCGCCGACCTCGGTGGCATAGGGGGTGTTGCAGCCATACATCGTTCCGCATTTGGACTGGTAGTCGGGATTGCCGACGAGCGCCGCCAGGATCGGGTCCTGACCGAGCGCGGCCATGGCGGCGCGGCGGATCTCGACCTTGTCGAAGGGCGGGTAGAGCCAGTTCAGCCGGCCCATGGTCTGGTAGCCGAGATCGGTGAGCGTCATCACCGTCAGGTCCGGATTGGAGGCGAGCAGCGGCAGAAGGTCGGTGGGCGTCTGTTCGAGATAGTCGATCTCGCCGGAATTGATGGCGTTCACCGCGGTCTGGGCGTCCGGCATGACCACCCAGGTGACCTTGTCGACCTTCACCACCTTGCCGCCGGCGGTCCAGCTCGGCGGCTCGTCGCGCGGGACGTAGTCCTCGTTCTTTTCGTAGACCGCCCGCACGCCCGGCTCGAACTCGGCTTCGACGAACTTGAACGGGCCGGAGCCGGTATAGTCGGTGATCGCCTCGCCGGACGGCGTCTCGGCGACTTTCTGCGGCATGATGAAGGTCGGCAGGCCGGAGGGCTTGGCCATCAGCTCGATGGCATAGGAAAAGGGCTGCGAGAGCGTCATGACGAAGCTCTTGTCGTCCTTGGCTTCGAGGCTCTCGAGATATTTGAAGAGAAGCTGTGCGCCGCCGTCGCGCTCACCCCAACGCTTCAAAGATGCTACGGCGTCCGCCGAGGTGACCGGCGTACCGTCGGTCCACTTCAACCCGTCGCGCAGGGTGAAGGTGTAGGTCAGCTTGTCGTCGGAGACGGACCAGTCCGCCATCTGCGGCTGGGGCTTCAGGTTCTCGTCCATCCCCAGAAGCGTATCGTAGATCATGTAGCCGTGGTTGCGGGTGATGTGCGCGGTGGTGATGACCGGATCGAGCACCCGGATGCCGGAATGCATGACGGCGCGAATCTCCTGCGCCATGACCGGCCCGGCGCCGAGACCCGAAAATGCGACGACAGAGGCAAGGAGCGCCAAGCGCACGAGACCCGTCGGCTTGAAGGCGGAAGCTTTGGCGAAGAAGGACATGCGAGCGTCTCCGGTTGAATGAGCGCGAGGGCCGCTGGTCGAGGCGGGATTAGCGCAATGCGCCAATCCTTTGTGGATTGAGATATGTTAGGAACACGACTAGGATTCAGTCAATCGCCCTGATTGATCAAATGGTGTGCACTGCGAAATGCCGGACCAGAAAGAAAGGCGGACCGACACCCATTTCGTGGCATCTCTGGAAAAGGCGATGCGGGTGCTGGAGGCTTTCGGAGCCGAGCGACCACGAATGGGGCTGACGGAAATCGCACGCGAGACGGGCCTCGACCGCAGCAGCGTCCAGCGCGTGACGACGACCTTTCATCGCCTCGGCTACCTCGACAAGGATCCGGCGACACGCCGCTTCAGTCCGTCGATCCGCATGACCGAACTCGCCAACGCCTATCTGTGGTCGGACGAACTCGTTCATTCGGCCATGTCCCGGCTGATCGAGCTGAGACAGACGCTCGGCGAGACCATCAACTTTTCGCGTCTCGACGGGACGGACATCGTCTACACCATGCGCCTGCCGAGCGCCCGCACAAGCTACGCCGCGATGCTCCCGGGCAGGCGGGTGCCGGCGCTCAACACGTCGAGCGGCCGGGTCATGCTGGCGCAACGCGATCCGCACGAGCGCCTGCAATGCGTGCGCGAATGGCCGATGCGCCGCTTCACGCCAGAGACGGTGATGTCTCGCGAAAAGGTCCGCGATCTCGTGGAGATGGCAGCCGAAACGGGCTATGCGATCGCCGAAAACGAACTCCAGATGAACGAACTCGCGGTGGCCGTCGCCGTCGGGTGTTCCCGGGGGCAGCCCGGCGCCATCCACTGCTCGGTCAGCGGCACGCTGTGGAGCCGGGAGAGAGTGGAGCAGGAGGTGGTTCCGCTGCTGCGCGACGCCGTCAACGGGATCGGCTGAGACGCGCTATCCAGAAGCCGCACATGATCCGACATGATCGCCCCGAACTGGGATTCGTCGTCCTTGATTCCCTGCGGAGGCAACGCGATTGCAAACCCGTTGCCCTCTGCCGGCACGGCGTCGTCGCCGCCACGATCGGCACCGAGCCGCCGACTGGGACGACACGGCTGCGGCTTTGGCGTGATCGGCGAGGCTTTCCCGCCGCCGGAGCGTTTCCGGCAATCGCCGATGGCTCCGGGAGCCTATCCGGGAAAATGACAGGCGACGGAAAGCCCGCCGCCGACGTCGGCAAGCGCCGGCTCGTCCGTCGCGCATTTGGCCTGCGCCAGCGGACAGCGCGTCCGGAAGCGGCAGCCGGACGGCAGATTGACCGGGCTCGGCACGTCGCCTTCCAGCAGCTCCGCACCGTCCCTGCGCACGGCCTCGTCGGGAATCGCTCCGACGAGAGCCCGCGTATAGGGATGGCTGCGCCGTTTCCAGACCTCCTCGGCCGGACCGATCTCGACGATGCGGCCGAGATACATCACCGCGATCCGATGCGAGATGTAGCGCACGACCGACAGGTCGTGGGAGATGAAGAGATAGGCGAGGCCGAGTTCCTTCTGCAGGTCGAGAAAGAGATTGAGGACCTGCGCCTGGATCGAGACGTCGAGCGCCGAGACCGCCTCGTCACAGACGAGAATGCCGGGATCGAGGGTCAGCGAGCGGGCGATGCTGACGCGCTGGCGCTGGCCGCCGGAAAGTTCATGCGGCAGGCGCTTGAGATGATGGGCCGCGAGACCGACCTTTTCGGCCGTCTCGAGCACCCGCGCCTTGCGCTCGGCCCGGCTGCCGATCCCGTGCACCATCAGGGGCTCTTCGATGATGCGATCGACCTTCAGGCGGGGATTGAGCGCGCCGCTCGGATCCTGGAAGATCATCTGCACGGCCCGGGCCCGCTGATGGCGGGACGGGCGTCTTGCGCCGTCGGTCACCCCGGCGATCTCGAGGACGCCATCGGTCGGTTCGGATATGCCGACGATACAGCGCGCGAGGGTCGATTTCCCGCAGCCGGACTCGCCGACGAGACCGAGCGTCTCGCCCTCATCGAGCGTCAGCGAGATGCCGTCGACCGCCCGCAGCGGCCCGCGTGCGGTCTTGTGATGGAGCTTGAGATCGCGGGTCTTCAGAATGGCGCTCATCTCAGGCCTCCATGCCGACGGGATGGTGACAGCGAACCGCGCGAGCCTCCGAAAGGCTTTCGAGCCCCGGGCGGCGTCCCTTGCAATCCTCCTGCGCCGAGGGGCATCGCGGCCGGAAGACGCATCCCGTCGGCCGGTCTTCCGGCGGCGGAACCTGTCCGGCGATGTCGGCGAGGCGATGGCCGGAGACCGAAAAGCTTCCATGCGGCCGCGCAGCGATGAGGCGGGCGGAGTAGGGGTGGCGCGGCTGGTCGAGCACGGCGTCGACCGGGCCCTCTTCCACGACCTGCCCGGCATACATGACGACCACCCGGTCGCAGACCTGCCGCACGACGCCGAGATCGTGGGTGATGAGCAGGAGCCCGAGATTGGCCTCGCGCTGCAACGTCTTCAGCAGCCGCAGGATCTGCGCCTGCACGGTGACGTCGAGGGCCGTCGTCGGCTCGTCGGCGATCAGGAGGGAGGGATTGCAGGCAATCGCGATTGCGATGACGACGCGCTGGCGCATGCCGCCCGAAAGCTGGTGCGGATATTCGGCAAGCCGGCTTTCGGCATCGGGCATGCGAACCATCTTCAGGAGGGAGACCGCGCGCTCGCGCGCCGCGCTGCCGCTCAGCCCTTCATGGGTCTGCAACACCTCGACGATCTGCGAACCGATCGTCATCACGGGATTGAGCGCCGTCAAAGGCTCCTGAAAGATCATGCCCATGCGATTGCCCCGCAGCTTCCGCAAAGCGCTTTGCGGCATGTCGTCGAGGCGGCTGCCGTCGAGGCTGATGCGGCCACCGGAGACCCGCAGATTGGGCGCGAGGAGGCCCATGATCGCCAGGGCCGTCAGCGACTTGCCACAGCCCGACTCGCCGACGAGCCCCAGGGTCTCGCCGCGGCGGACCTGAAAGCTCAGCTGCTCGACGATCGGAATGTTGCCGCCATGGCTGATCTGGAGCTTGTCGACGGAGAGAAGCGGTTCGTCTTCCGCGGTCATGAGCGTTCCTTCAGGCGCGGATTGAGGCTGTCATTGAGCGCGTCGCTGATGAGGTTCAGCGCCAGCACCGTGACGACGAGGGCGAGAGCCGGGATCGCCGTCATGTACCAGCCGGAGCGCAGCTCCTGGCGTCCGACATTGAGGATCGTTCCCCAGCTCATCACGTTGGGATCGCCGAGGCCGAGAAAGGACAGGCTCGCCTCGACGATGATCGCCGTCGCGACCAGCACCGACGAGGAGACGATGATCGGCGCCAGGCAATTGGGCAGGATCTGGGTGAAGATGATGCGAAGGTCCGACATGCCGATGATGCGGCAGGACTGGACGAAATCGAGACTTCTCAGCTTCAGGAAATCGGCCCGGACCAGCCTTGCGATCATCGGCCAGGAGACGATGGCGATGGCGATGGTGATCGTCGTGAGCGAGGGGCCGATGACGCCGACGATGGCGATGGCGGCGAGGAAGGAGGGAATGGTCTGCACGGCGTCCGTCAGACGCATCAGGAGATCGTCGATCCAGCGGCCGTAATAGCCTGCGATCGCGCCGACCAGCGTGCCGAAGACGAGGGAGACGAGGGCCGACACGATGCCGATGGCCAGCGAGACCCGCGAGCCGTAGAACAGCTCCGTGAGGATGTCGCGGCCCATGGAGTCGGTGCCCAAGGGAAAGCGCGGATCGGCACCGGGCCAGACCCTCGGGGCGCCGACCATCGTCCAGGGGCCTGCCGGAAACAGCCAGCCGGCGGAGACAGCCATCGCTGCGACGAGGATCAGGAGGATCAGGCCGATGGCGCCGCTCGGATGGCTGATCAGCCGGAACGCGGCGGTATCCCTGGACAGTCTCATTTGAGGTTCACCCTCGGATCGAGCAGCACGTAGAGGAGATCGATCAGGAGATTGACGATCACGACGGAGAGCGACGAGATGAAGACGACGCCGAGGAGAAGGTTGGTGTCGCGCTGGAAGACCGCGTCGAAGGCCGTCCGGCCGAGGCCGGGCAGACCGAACACGGTTTCGACCAGGACGGCTCCGCCGACCAGCGAACTCACCTGCAGTCCGGCCATCGTGACCAGCGGCAGCAGCGCGTTGCGCAGCGCGTGCACATAGATCACGCGCCGCTCGCTGAGGCCCTTGCCCCTGGCGGTCCGGATGAAGTCGAGGCTCAGCACCTCGAGCATCGCGGCCCGGCCGATGCGGCCGTAAATGGCGATGAAGAAGGTGCAAAGGGCCGCGCAGGGCAGGGTCAGATGCACGACGACGTCCCAAAGGTGCTGAAACCCGGTGTAGCCGGCGCCGACCGTCTCGTAGCCGGCGATCGGCATCCAGCGCAGCTTCAGCGCGAAGACGAGCATCAGAAGGACGGCGATGATGAAAGACGGCGTGGCGTAGAGGATCAGCATCAGAACGGAAATGCCGAGATCGACCGGCTTGCCGGCATGGCGGGCGGCGACGACGCCGAGCAACGTGCCGATCGCCATCGACAGGGTCACCGAGGAGATGACGAGGATCGCCGTCACCGGCCAGCGCTCTTCCAGGACGTCGAGCACCGGCGCGGAATTGAGCGGCGAATAGCCGAGATCGAGGCTGACGAGGCGCAGCATGTAGTGCAGGAGCTGGATGACGACCGACTGGTCGAGCCCGTATCTCGATCTGAGATCCGCCATCTGGTCGGCCGTCAGATCGCGGGTGCCCGCCAGCGCGTCGACGAGATCGCCCGGCGACAGCTTGATCAGGACGAAACTCCCGACGATCACGAGCAGCATCACCAGAACCGCCTGGCTGAGCCGCCGCAGGAGATAGCGCAGCGTCGGCGACGACAGGGCTTTCTTCAGCCCTGCCGTCTGCCTGCGACCTGCCGGATCGCTCGCAGCCATGGTCACTGGTCGAGCCACAGCTGCTTCAGGCTGCCGGCAGCCCCGATCGCATCGACGGTGAAGTCCTTGACGTAGTCGGCGGCGATGGTCGCCATCTCGATGTCGGTGATCTTCAGGACCGGAAGGTCCTCCATCGCGATACGCTGGAACTCGGCATAGTCCTCGATGCGCTTGGCTTCGTCCACCTCGGTCGCCGCAGCTTCAAGGAGGGCATCGACCTTCGGATTGTCGTAGTGAGCGCCGTTCGAGAAGCCGACGCCCGGCTTGAAGCTGTGCGAATCGTAGAAGCGCTGAACGCCGATCGTCGGATCGACGCCCATCGCTGCGGTGTAGAGTGCGAGGTCGTGCTTGCGGTCGGTGTAGACCGTCTTGACGAAGAGCGCGAAGTCCTGGGTCCGCACGGTGACGGCAATGCCGATCTGGCGCAGCTGCTCGCGCACATAGCTCGAAGCGTTGATCGATTCCGTGCCCCAGGGCGAGGGATCGAGCATCAGAGAAAACCGCATCCCGCCGTTCTTGCGCGGGTAGCCGGCCTCGTCCAGCAGCGCGTTGGCCTTCTCCAGATCGAGCGGATATGCGGGAACGCCCTCGGTCGTGAAGAACGGCGTCTGGCCGGCATGGAGCGGCGTCTTGCCCGGCTTGCCGAGGCCGTACCAGATGTTGTCGGTGATCCACTTGGTGTCGATCGCATGGGCAATAGCGTGGCGGACCTCTTTCTTGGCGAGGATCGGATGATCGAGATTGAAGTCCATCTGCTGGGAACTCAGCATGGTCTCGAAGCCGCGCTTTTCCATGACGAAGCCCGGCTCCGCGGCGATCCGCAGGATGTCCTGCGCCGGGATCATGTTGAAGAAGATCGCGTCGACTTCGCCCGATTCCAGCATGGCCGCGCGCGTCGAGCCGTCGGCAATGAACTGGACGACCATCCGATCGAGCCGCGGATAGCCCTCGTCCCAGTAGTCCGGGTTCTTCTCCATGACGACATTTGCACCGATCTCGTAGGCCGCGAGCTTGAACGGCCCGGTGCCGATCGGCTTGACGTTGGCCGGGTTCGCCATGATGTCCGTCCCCTCGTAGATGTGGGCCGGAAGGATCGGCGACTCGCGGCTGTCGAGGGCGCGCATCATCGCCGGCGACGGCTTGTCGAGGACGAAGACCGCGGTGTGATCATCCGGCGTCTCCACGGCGCTCAGCGCGGCGAAGGTGGTCTTCCCGCGGCCGTGGAACACCTTGAGCACCTCCATGAAGGTGAACGCCACGTCCTTGGCGGTGAAAGGCTCACCGTCGTGCCATTTGACGTCGTCGCGCAGCTTGAACGTGATCCGCTGGCCGTCCTCGGAAACATTCCATTCCCTGGCCAGCGAGCCCTTCGGCTTCATGCCGTAGTCGTAGCCGAGGAGCCCGTCGAACATCTTCGGCGAGAGGAAGGCTTCGGTTCCCGCGGTGGTGATCGCCGCGTTGAGATAGGTGGGCGTCGGCCACATCGTCGTGTGCAAGATACCGCCCATCTTCACCGTCTCCGCCGCTGCGGACGTGCCGAAGGTGAGCGCGCTCGGCAGGAGGGCGCTCGCCGAGACACCGGCGAGGAAGCTGCGACGATTGAGGGTCATGGAATTCGACTTGGACATGCTCAACTCCTTCAGGGGTCTTGGCGGCGGTTGGCGGTGGGTGGGTCCGGGCGGTCGGCTCTGCCGGTTGTTTCGCCGGCGTGATCAGGCTTCTGCTCGTGCCGCGACCAGCTCGCCGACGAGGCCGGCGGCGGCGATCAGATGGCGGTCGTGAAAGCGTGGTCCGGTCAGCGTCAGGCCGAGCGGCAGACCCTGAGGTCCGCAAAAGCCCGGCACGTTGACGCAAGGGGTGTGCAGCAGCGTCCACATCCGGTTGAAGGTCGCAGCCCCGGTGTCGTCGGGCCCCTTCGGCGCAACGCCGGCGGTGCTCGGCGTGACCACCGCGTCGAAGCCTGCGGCGAGCGCGTCGAAGCTCTTGCGGCAGCTGGCCGCGAGATCTTGCGCGGCGACGAGATCGGCCCGTCTGTGGCCGTCCTTATTGGCGAGAATTCCCACCATCTCCGGATAAAGCGCGTTTCCCAGACGCCGGCTTTCGGCGAGGAATGCACTCCGCATTTCGGCCTGCATGACGACCTTGTGGGCGCTGGCGAGACCTGCAAATTCCGGCGGAAGCTCCAGCTCGACAATCGTCGCGCCAGCCTCGCGAAGGAGATCGGCGAGGCGCGCCATCGCAGCGCGTGTCTCGGCCTCGGCCTGATCCCAGACCGGCGTTTGGCAGAAGCCGAAACGCATGCCGGAAAGGCTCTCATAGGCCGGTGTCTCGTCGTCGTGGATCGCAAAGACCTCCGCGACGAGGTCGAGATCTTCGGCCGAGCGGGCATACCATCCGAGCGTGTCGATGCTGGCCGAACAGACCTTGAAGCCTTCGGCGGAAACCGCGTTCCAGGTCGGCTTGATGGCGTAGACGCCGCAATAGGAGGCCGGCCGGATGACCGATCCGCCGGTCTGCGTGCCGAGCGCGATCGGCACCTGTCCGTCGGCGACGGCCGCCGCCGAGCCGGATGACGATCCGCCGGGCGTGCGTGACGGATCGTACGGGTTGCGGGTCGCCGCGCGCCGGCCGTTGATCGCGAACTCGACGGTGTCGCACTTTCCCATCATCACCGCTCCGGCAAGGCGAAGGGTCGCTACCGAGGCGGCGTCGATATTGGGGAAATGATCCTGGAAATGCGGCGAGTTGAAACGCGTCGGCATGTCGTGGGTGGTGATGATGTCCTTCACGCCGATCGGAATGCCCCGCAAGGGGCCCGCGCCGCCGGCGTCGTCGCAGGCCCTGGCCGCCGACAGCACCTGTTCGGGATCGAGATGCGTCCACGCCCGGACCTCGTCGTTGCGGGCGCGCCAGCGATCGAGGCAGGCCGTAACGAGGCTCTCGCAAGTCAGATCGCCAGCCTTGATCTGCGACGCAGCTTCGCTGGCGGTGAGCCAGTTCGCGCCAGCGCCGGTCAGGGAGGGGGCTCGATCGACCACTGAGCTCAGCCCTTCGGACCGACGGAAAGCCAGGCCTGGCGGATTTCTTCGCCGGTCGCTGCCGCGATACCGTCCTCGGCAAGAAAGCGCGTCAGCAGCCGATCGAGCGCGTCGATCCGGCCGGGCTGGCCGATGATCCATGGCGTAAGCGAGAGCGAGAGGATACGGCCGCCGCGCTGGGCGCTTTCCGCTGAAAGGACATCGAAGGCGGCGGAGAGCTGATACTCGTAGTCGCCGATCGGCATGTTCTGCAAAGCGAGGATCTTGTGGTCCGACAGATCGTAGGAGAGCGGCAGCTGCGTCAGCTCTCCGGCCGTCGTTCTGAAGCCATAGGGCAGGTCGTCGTTGATCCAGTCGAAGATATATTTGCCGCCGGCTGCCGCGACGATATCCGGCGTCATCGCAGACTGCGAATGGCCGGGCGAATGCCATCCCGTGACGGCCTGTCCCGAAAGGCCGCGAAGGCGCGCGAAGCTCTCGCCGACGAGGGTTTCTTCCAGCTCTTTGGAAAGCTGCGCGTGATGCAGGCGGCCCATGTCGACGCCGGCGGCGGCGATTTCCCAGTCGCGGGCGAGAATTTCGCTCATCAGATGCGGATGGCGGGCCGCAGCTTCCGAGTTCATCGCAGCGGTTGCCCTGACGCCGTGCTTGTCGAGCACCTCCATCAAGCGGTAGATGCCGACCCGGTTGCCGTAGTCGCGGGAGGAAAAGTCCCAGACGCTCGGATAGGGTCGGTCCATGCCGCCGATCGGCTTGACCGGCGCGGAAGGCATGTCCATCGGGAAGAACTCCAGATGGACGCTCGCCCAGATCAACAGGCGCTTGTCGCCGGGCCAGGTGAAATGTGGCACCGATCGCAGGGAGCGGTGATCGTAGCGGTCGTGATCCGTGCCGGGACCGCGATTTTCATAGATGAAGTAGTCTTCGGTGATCGCGCTCATTGCGCCGCCTCCGGGCTCGTCGGCTGATTGAAGGGCCGCATCCATTCGGCGAAATCGTCATAGTGGTTCTTTTCGAACCAGGCCGCGATCTCGCGTCCCGTCGCCAGCCAGACGCCGTCATGGGCGGTGACGTATTTCAGCGCCTCGTCGAGGATGTGCAGCCGGTGCGGCTGGCCGATCAGATAGGGGTGCAGCGGCAGGCACATGACGGTGCCGCTGTCCGCGCCTTCCGCATAGAGCCGGTCGAAATGGGCCTTGATGATCTCGAGATAGTTGCGCGGCGAGATGTTCTTGAAATTCAGCACAGGCACGTCGTTGCATTCCATCATGTAGGGAATGCTGACGAGCCGCTTGCCCGAGCGGGTCTTCACCGGCATCGGCTGATCGTCGTGGAAGAGGTCGAGCGTGTAGCGGATCCCTTCCTCGGCGAGGAGATCCTGGGTGGTCTCGCCGTTGGAAATCGCCGGCGAGAGCCAGCCATCGAGCCGCTGCCCGCTGGCGCGCAAGATCGTCTCGGCGCTGTCGCGAATGATCAGGCGCTGCTGGTCCTCGGTCATGTTGTAGAGGTAGCGGGTGTTGTAGATGCCGTGGCTGAACAGCTCCCATTCGAGCTTCGAGCAGCGCTCGATGATCTCGGGGAAATGGTCACAGACGGCCACGTTCAGCGACGCCGAGCCGCGCACGCCGTGCTTTTCCATGACATCGGCCATCCGGTCGAAACCGACCCGGTTGCCGTAATCGCGCATGGAATAGTTGAGGATGTCGGGCTCGGGCCGATACCAGATCTCGCGGGTCGGGCTCGGCGGCGGCGCGATCTCGTAGAATTCGATGTTCGGCGCCACCCAGAAGGCAAGGCGCGCGCCGCCCGGCCAGGTGATCTTCGGCCGGTCGCGATAGGGTGCGTAGTCGTAGCTGTTCGGCTCGCGCCACTTCTGCATGATCAGTTCCCCTGCTTTGCGCCGAGCTTCGACAGGGCGGTGAGCACGTCGTCGACGGGTTTCACGTCCCCGTATTTGAAGGCGATGTCGTAGAGATTGGCGTAGTGGGCGCCTTCCTCGCGGTCGGCGACGCATTCTTCCGGAACGATCACGCGATAGCCGTGGGAGAGCGCGTCCATCACCGTTCCGCGCACGCAGCCCGACGTCGCGCCGCCGGTGACGATGAGCGTGTCGATCTTGTTGAAGATCAGGAAGGAGGTGAGGTGGGTCTCGAAAAACGCCGAACTCATGCGCTTGTGCAGCATCAGGTCGCGCTCGCGATCGACATGCAGGCGCGGATCGATCTCGGCCTGGGGCGACCCGTGGCCGACCTTGTGCAGCGACATCTCGTTGTCGGATAGCTTCGACCACCATCCGGCATCGGAGCCATCCGGCAGATAGGCGACATAGGCCCAGATCACCGGCGTCCCCAAGGCGCGAACAGCCGTCGAGAGCTGGTTCACCGCCTCGAACTGGCGCGGATGGCCTTCATAGGCGGAGGGAAATGTCGCCGTATCGGTGTAGCGACGCTGGAGATCGATGTTGATCAGCGCGACGCGCTCTCCCATGCCGCGTTCGGGAACCCGCGGCGCGGCCTTGTAGGCTTCGAAGATTTCCTGGGACGTCTTGTCGGTCTTCAACATCGCCCGATCCTCACGCGGCCACGAGGCGCATGGCGGCACCGTGGGCAAGGGCCGGATCGAGCAGCCTGCCACCCTCCGGCAGCTCGGCCTTCGTGCCGATCTCGCAGGAAACCATGCCGCCGCCGGGAAAGACGTCGCTTGCTGCCGCGCAATCGATCACGCGCATGGTGACATCGCCGAAATCGAAGTCGATCCCTTGATCGCCATGCGCGACCTCCCGGCCGCCCATCGCCGTCAGCGCATCGGCGCATCGGCGCGGATCTTTGGACGCGACGGTGAGGCTCCTGATCCCGGTCGCGCCGTTCGCGTGGGGCCTCGGCGCCGGGACGCGGGCGGACCTGCCCTCGACGTCGGAAACCAGGAAGGGCAGAGCGACGTCGCCGCCCGCGCCGCGTCCCGTCATCAACAGATCGAGAGCCCAGCGCTCGCCGCTGGCGACGACATTCGACACCGGCACCGGACCCTTCACCGGAAAGCCCGCCGCCGTCAGCGTCTCGCCGGCAGCGGCGGAACTGTCGACGGTGAAGGAATAGTCCGCAGGGCCTTCACCATGAGCCAGCACCTCGCCGAGGCGATGGGCGGTCTGAGCGGCCTGATCGGCGAAGGCGGTCAGAAGGATGTAGGAGCCGTCGTCGAAGCAGACGAAGCGAAAGCGGGTCTTGCCCTCGATCGTGTCGGCACGCTCCTGCACGGTGAAACCGAGCGCGGAAAAATCGCGGGACGCCGCGTCGAGGTCGTGGACCAGATGAACGAAGTGATCGAATGCCATGAGACGCTCTGTCTTGTTCCAATCAATTGCCGGCGGGATGAATGACCGGCGGGCGCGAGACGCGCAGCTCCGGCAGGGGACGGTCGAGGCGCTCGATCTCGACGAGACAGGACTGCGCCGCGCAGCCCTGGCCGAGTTCGGAGGTTCCGACGTCGCGGGTCAGAACGTTGGGGTTGGAGTTGCGGTCGCTCCTGCCGTCCGGGTCGTAGGTCGCGCCGGTCGGGAGGAGCGCGACGCCTGCGAGGACACCGGCGTCATACTTGGCGACGGCCAGGCATGATCCGCGATCGTTGAAGATGCGAACGTCGGCTCCGTCCTCGACGCCACGGGCGTTGGCATCGTCAGGGTTGAGGCGAACGCATTCGCGCTCGCGTATCTTGCCGCCTCGGCTGTAGCTGGAAAAATCCATCTGGCCGTGAAGTTTGCGGTCGGGCTGCGGCGACAGAAGGTGCAGGGGGAAGACGCTTGTCTTCGCCGAGCCGAGCCATTCTTCCGGATCAAGCCAGACCGGGTGACCCGGCTGGCCGGGCTCGGCGGCGACACTGTCGCTGAAGAGTTCGATCTTGCCCGACGGTGTGTCGACACGCGCCTCGGCCGGATCCTGCCGATAGCCCTCGAACATGACGTGGGGCTCGCCGGGCTCCGGCATCTCGAAATAGCCGGTCTGCCAGAATTCCTCGAAGCTCGGCGGCGTGATGCCGCGACGGCGCAGACGGTCGGTGATCGTTTCGAACGCCCAGCCGAGCCAGTCCGCCTCGCTGCGCCCCTCGGTGAAGACGTCCTCGACACCGAGCCGAGCGGCGAGATCGGTGAAGATCCGGTAGTCGTTGCGTGCTTCGCCCGCGGGCTCGACGAGCTTGTGCATGGCAAGCAGGTATCGATCGCGCGACGCGCCGCCGATGTCGTCGCGCTCCAGCGTCACCGTCGCAGGCAGGACGATGTCGGCGTGGCGAGCGGTTGCCGTCCAGTAGCTCTCATTGACGACGATCGTCTCCGGCCGGCGAAAGGCCGCGCGCAGGCGATTGAGATCCTGATGGTGATGGAACGGGTTGCCACCGGCCCAGTAGACGAGACGAATGTCGGGATAGGTGTGGGTCCCGCCAGCATAGCGATAGGTCGCGCCGGGGTTGAGCAGCATGTCGGCCACGCGGGCCACCGGGATGGCGATGCCGGTCGGGTTCGGCAGGGACGGCAGGCCCGTCAGCGGTGTGCCGTAAGGCGGATTGCCCATGGCATTCGACGAACCGTAGCCGAAGGCGAAGCCTCCGCCGGGAAGACCGATCTGCCCGAGCACGGCTGCAAGTCCGATCGCCGCCCAGAATGGCTGCTCGCCATGGCGCGCGCGCTGCAGGCTCCAATTGGCCGCGACCATCACCCGCTTGCCGGGCAGGGACAAGGCGAGGTCGCGGATCGTGTCTGCTTCGATCCCGGTGATCGCGCTCGCCCATTCGGCGGATTTCTCGACGCCGTCGGTGCTGCCGGACAGATACGCGAGATACCGCTCGGCACCGCTCGTATAGCGATCAAGGAAGCTCTGGTCGTGGCGGTTTTCCGCCACGATGATGCGGGTCAGCGCCATCATCAGCGCAGCGTCGGTATTGGGGCGGATCGCCAGCCATTCGACGGCGAAGGCGTCCTCGACGTCCTTGCGATAAGGCGAGATGTTAATCATCCGCGCCCGGCTCGTCGCATCGCGCATGAAAGTATCGAAGCGATGTTCGCCGATGCCGCCGGACTGGATCTCCCAGTTCTTGGCGGGAATGCCGCCGAAAGCGAGGAAGACGTCGCAGTGATCGCGGATCGTGGAAAGCGACGTCACGCTGGCGCCGACACCGTCGTTCACGCCGAGCACGCGCGGCAGAAACGCCATGGCGGCGCCGTAGCTGTAATTGGTCTCCTGATCGACGAAGCCGCCGACGGACGCGAAGAAGCGGCGCACCAGCGTGCGGGCATGGTGCAGACGACCGGCGCTCGACCAGCCGTAGGAGCCGGCAAACAGCCCCTGGTTGCCGGCGAATGTCCTGACCCGCGCGATCTCGGCGGCGGTGAGGTCGAGGACACGCTCCCAGTCCATCTCGACGTAGGAATCCTCGCCGCGCGCAGCGCCGCCGTCGCCCTCGAGCCAACCCTTGCGGACCACCGGGCGCAAGACGCGCAGCGGCGAGTTGAGCATCTCGGGCCACGCCTCGTTCATGCGGCTCGGGCGCGGGTCGTGCTCGAAGGGCAGCACGCGGGCCACGGCGCCGTTCTTCACCTCGGCGCGGAACGCTCCCCAATGGGATGCTGAAAGCGGAAGGGCTGTCTTGGAGGGCAATGTGAAAGATCCAGGCCTTTGAACGAGCGTCGATGACGTCTCGGTTGACAGGACGCTAGGATATAACATTGATGTCGTCAACACAGGTTCGAAAGCTGAAAATGTTATGTTACAGTCTGCCAAGGCCGAAGGCATCTTGCCTCTGAAACGTGCAGTTCGACGATGCAGGGCAGGGCACAGGGAGGAGTTGAGGAGATGAGCCGTTTCAATGTCCGGCAGATCGAGGCGTTTCGGGCGGTGATCAGCCTTGGAAGCATGACGAGGGCGGCGGAACTCCTGGGCATCTCGCAGCCGGCGGTCAGTCGGCTGATGGCCGACTTTCAGGAAGCGGTCGGCTTCAAGCTGTTTAATCGGCAACGTGGGGGTGCAGAGGCGACCGACGATGCGCGACGCCTTTTTGAGCAGGTCGAGAAACTCTTCGTCGGGCTCGAGGAGCTCGATCGCGAAGTTCTTTCGATTCGAAATCTCACCAGCGGTTCGGTCACGGTCGCGGCCATGGGGCCATACGACAATGGTCTGATGCCCGACATCATCGCCCGTTTTCGGAAAAGTCATCCGGCAATCGCGGTTCGGCTCGACTGTCAGCTCCAGGACCGGATCCCCGAATGGGTAGCGGCCAGGCGAGCCGATATCGGGCTCGTCTCGCTGCCGGTGGCAAATTCCGCCATCGCAGTGCGCAAGGTCGTCACGCGCCCGGCCATGTGCGTCGTGCCCATCGAACATGAACTGGCGGCGCGCGACCGGTTGCGGGCCGAGGACCTCGCGGATGTCGCCTTCGTCAGCTTCCCGCGCGGCGCACCCTTCCGGTTCGAGACCGACCTTTTATTCGAACGCCGGGGGATCGAGAGGCAGATGCTGACCGAGGCGACGACGCACGAGGCCGTCTGCAGCCTCGTCGCCGCCGGCCTCGGCGTCTCGATCGTCAGCCCGTTCTCCGTCCATCTGCGGCGCAACCCGCGCGTCGTCTTCAAGCCCTTCACCCCCTCGATGCCGATCACCATCGGGATGATCGCCGACGAGGCGAACCTTTCGGTCGCGGCTCAGGCCTTCCACGAGTTCACACTCTCCGAGATCGAAACCTATTCCGCGTCGCTCGAGACCGCGGACCCGACGCAACTCTCCTCAGCATCCCAGGACCGACCATGAACGCTCACACCCAAACCACCGCCGATTTCGACATTCTGCCGACCGAGACGGAAGTCGTCGTCGTCGGCGGCGGCATCATCGGCGCTTCGACTGCGCTGTTTCTCGCCATGAAGGGAATTCCGGTCGTCCTCTGCGAGAAGGGCGCGATCGGCGAGGAGCAGTCGAGCCGCAACTGGGGCTGGGTGCGCAAGATGGGGCGTGATCCGCGTGAAGTACCCCTGATGAAGCGGGCGATGGATATCTGGGCGCAGCTGCCGCAGATGATCGGCGCCGATCCCGGTTTCAGGGTGCGCGGCATCACCTATTTCGTCGACAAGGAAGAGCAGCTCGCCAAATACGAAGCTTGGATGAAGGCGGTCGAGCCCTTCGGCCTCGACACGCATTTCGTCTCGGCTGCGGAAATCGGCAAGCACGCGCCGGGCACCAGCCGCAAGTTCGGCGGCGGACTGCATACGCCTTCCGACGGATTTGCCGAGCCGCATCTGGCCGCCCGCCTGATCGCCCAGGGCGCCGCCCAGCACGGCGCCCGGATCGTCGAGGGCTGCGCCGTCCGCGGGTTCGAGACGTCGGCCGGCGCCGTGAGCGAGGTCGTGACCGAAAAGGGCCGCGTGCGCTGCAAGAGCGTCGTATTGGCGGGCGGCATCTGGTCCAGCCTGTTCGCCGGCAATGTCGGCGTGAAGATGCCGCAGCTGAAAATGCTCAGCCAGGTGATGCGCACCCGGCCGATCGAAGGCGGCCCGGAAGGCTGCGGCTCGGGCCCGGGCTTCGGTTACCGCAAGCGTCTCGATGGCGGCTACAATGTCGGGATGCGTTCCGCCCATGCGGTCGACATCGTCCCCGACAGTTTCCGCTTCTTCCGTGACTATCTGCCGGCAATGAAGAACGAGTGGCGGGCCATGAAATTCCGCGTCGGCAAGCGCACTCTCCAGGAGACGATGATGCTCGGCGGCTGGAAGCTGGACGAGCGCTCTCCGTTCGAGACCCACCGCATCATGCGGCCGGTCCCCGGCCACGCGATCCTCGATCAGGCGACGATCAACATCAAGGACGTCTTCCCGGTGTTCAAGGACATGGTCGTCAACGAGCGCATGAGTGCCTGGATCGATGTGGCTCCCGACGCGATTCCGGTCATCTCCGGCGTCGATGCGGTCCCCGGCTTCTACATCTCCACCGGCTATTCCGGCCACGGCTTCGGCATCGCGCCGGGCGCCGGCCAGCTCATGGCGGACATCATCACCGGCGAAACGCCCGCCGTCGACCCGGAGCCCTTCCGCCACAGCCGCTTTATCGACGGCTCGAAGATCGTCCACTGGCCGATCGGCTTCTGATCAGAAGGCATCCCGCAAAACGGGGTGATCTCTGTTCGACGAAGCCACTGCGGGGCCGGCGATGCGCGGCCCGACCTTGCCCTCACGGCGCGAATACGACGCGCCGGCCAGGCTTCCAGACCGTCCCAAGGAGACGAAACGATGAAATCCGAAAAGACATCCGCGTCGCGGATGGTCGAGGCCGGCCGCAGCCACGCGATCAATCCCGGACCGGTCAATCCGCCGATCGTGCGCGCTTCGACCTTTCTCTTCGACACGCTGGCCGACTTTCAGAAGGCCGGCAGCCGTCCCTTCGACGGCGCCTTTTACGGCCGGGTCGGGACGCCGACGACCTTTGCCTTCGAAGACGCAATCTGCGAGATCGAGGGCGGCCATCGCAGCATCGCGACCGCATCCGGTCTCGCGGCGATTTCGGCGACGCTGCTCGCCTGTCTGGAAAAGGGCGACCATCTCCTGATGGTCGATACGGTCTACGATCCGGCCCGGCGGTTCGCGAACCGCACACTCAAGCGGATGGGGGTCGATACGACCTTCTACGATCCCGCCCTCGGCGACGACATTGCCTCGCTCATCCGGCCGGAAACCAAGCTGATCTATCTGGAATCGCCGGGAACCGGCACCTTCGAAGTGCAGGACATCGCCGCAATCGTGCGCGCGGCCAAGAAGGCCGGCGTCAGGACCGCGATCGACGCGACCTGGGCGACGCCGCTCCTGCTTCGGCCTTTGGAGCACGGCATCGATATCTCGATCCATGCCGCGACCAAATACATCGTCGGTCACTCGGACGCGATGCTCGGCGTCGTCACCGCCAATGCCGAGACCTATGACGACGTCAGGCGAGCCACCCAGGACATGGGCGCAAGCGCCGGCATCGAGGAATGCAATCTCGGCCTGAGAGGCCTGCGGACACTGGAGCTGCGCCTTCGCCGTCACGAAGCCTCGGCGCTCGAGCTGGCACGCTGGCTGGAAAAGCGGCCCGACATCGCGAAGGTCTACCACCCCGCGCTTCCCGGCGCGGCCGGACACGAATTCTGGAGCCGCGATTTCGATGGCGCGTCTGGCGTTTTCTCGGTCGAGCTGCACAAGCGCCACCCGGATGCCCTGCGTTCCTTTGTCGACGCGCTGGACATGTTCCGCATCGGTTTCAGCTGGGGCGGCTTCGAGAGCCTCGTCCTGCCGGCACATCCCGAAACCCGGACATTGCCGCTCTGGAACGACCGCGGTCCGATCATCCGGCTGCAGATCGGCCTCGAAGACGTCGACGATCTGAGGGCCGACCTCGAAAGAGCGCTCGACGGCCTGCAAGGCCTGGCGGAGTAGGGCACTGGACGTCCCGCGAAAGCGGCCGTCCCGGATCGCGGCGGCACAAAGTCCTGACGATGCGTTCGTCGGCGGCTGCGGGCGTCGTTCCGCATGCGATGATCAGAGAGCGGCGCTTCCACCGCGCTCATCAGGAACGATGATCTGCCAGGGCGGAGGGGCGGATTTTTCTTCGCCCCGCATGACGAGATCGGGGAAAACTCTCGTCGCCGGCTCTGCGCGACGGCTTGCACCATGGCCCTGCCGGGACTAGGGTCCCGCCGTTTCTCAAGGCGCGCGGATCGGATTCCGCCTGCCGTACGCAACACCACTCATCGGAGAACCAGACAATGGCGTTTCTTGCCGCCGCCCTCGATCGCGTAAAGCCTTCGGCCACCATCGCCGTCACTCAGAAGGCTCGCGAACTCAAGGCGAAAGGCCGCGACGTCATCGGGCTCGGCGCCGGCGAGCCGGATTTCGACACGCCGGACAACATCAAGAAGGCGGCGATCGACGCGATCAACCGCGGCGAGACGAAGTACACGCCGGTTTCCGGCATTCCGGAGCTGCGCCAGGCGATCGCCGCCAAGTTCAAGCGCGAGAATGGCCTCGACTACAAGCCCGAGCAGACCATCGTCGGCACCGGTGGCAAGCAAATCCTGTTCAACGCCTTCATGGCGACCTTGAACCCCGGCGACGAGGTGATCATCCCCGCGCCCTACTGGGTCAGCTATCCGGAGATGGTGGCGATCTGCGGCGGTCAGCCGGTCTTCGTCGAGACAAAGATCGAGGACAATTTCAAGCTGACCCCGGAAGCCCTGGAAGCTGCGATCACGCCGAAGACCAAGTGGTTCCTGTTCAACTCGCCGTCGAACCCCTCGGGCGCGGCCTATACGGAATCGGAGCTTCGCGCGCTCGCCGATGTCCTGATGCGCCATGAGCATGTCTGGGTGCTGACCGACGACATGTACGAGCACCTCGTCTATGGCGATTTCGTCTTCACGACGCCTGCCCAGGTCGAGCCGAACCTTTACGAGCGCACGCTGACCATGAACGGCGTCTCGAAGGCCTATGCCATGACCGGCTGGCGGATCGGCTATGGCGCCGCGCCCCTCCAGCTGATCAAGGCGATGGACATGATCCAGGGCCAGCAGACGTCGGGCGCCTGCTCGATCGCCCAATGGGCGGCCGTCGAGGCGCTGAACGGCCCGCAGGACTTCATCCCGAAGAACCGCGAGATCTTCCAGGGGCGCCGCGATCTCGTCGTCGGCATGCTCAACCAAGCGCGCGGCATCGAATGCCCGTCGCCGGAGGGCGCCTTTTACGTCTATCCGTCCTGCAAGGGGCTGATCGGCAAAAAGGCCCCGTCGGGCAGGGTGATCGAGACCGACGAGGATTTCGTCTCCGAACTTCTCGAAACCGAGGGCGTCGCCGTCGTCCACGGCTCGGCCTTCGGCCTCGGCCCGAACTTCCGCATCTCCTATGCCACGTCGGAAAAGCTGCTGGAAGAGGCCTGCTCGCGCATCCAGCGCTTCTGCGGCAACATCGACGACTGACGAGGCATTCCTCTCGAAAGAGGGTGACGCCACACGGTGATGAGCCACCGATCGAGACCAGACCCGCCGTCGGAGGCTCTCCGGCGGCGGGTTTCTATGTTGAAGCATAGCGAGAGTGAGGCACAGCGGCGACGCCGATCGACCGGCGGTCTGAAGCTCCTGTCACCTCCTTGATCGCGATTGCGCGAGACCTCGATCGCGATCGAGGTCGCGTGTCACACGCCTCTTCTGCAGATCAGCGAGGCAGGCCCACCGCCTGCGAGGTCGTGCCGGCCGCCCTTGCAGACTGCGGAGAAAACCAATGAAATTCCGAAACCTGCCGATCATCGTCTGGGCCATCGTTCTCATGACGGTGGTCTTCGATCAGCCCGCCCGGGCGGACGAGGCCCCCCATGCGTTCCAAAATGTCGGCGTGCGGCAGATCGCGGCGCCCTCGAAGGAGCGCGGGATCAACCTCGACGTTACGGTCTGGTATCCGGCCCAGGCAGGCGGGAAACCGATCACGCTTGGCGCGAGCCCGTTCTTCGAGGGCACCGACGCGAGCCGCGACGCGCCGATATCAGCGGGCAGCTTTCCAATCGTTCTCCTGTCTCACGGCATCGGTCTTGCCGGCTATGCTGAGGCCTTGAGCTGGATTGCGACGCCGCTCGCAAAGGCGGGATTCGTCGTGGCCGCGCCGAGCCATCCCGGCAGCGGCGGGCCCGAGCGATCGGCGGCGGAAGCGATCAAGCTCTGGAAGCGGCCCCAGGACCTGTCGAACACCTTGAACGCCATCGGCAGGAATGCGGTCTTCAAACCCCATCTCCAGCTGAACGAGGTCGGTGTTCTCGGCCTGTCGGCCGGCGGCAGCACGGCGCTGGAGATCGCCGGCGCGCGGATCGATCCCACGCGCCTCGCGGGCTATTGCGACACGGAAAGGCTCAATGCCTCCCTCTGTCAGTGGTTACGGCAAAGCGGTGTCGATCTTCACGCCCTGGACCGACAAGCCGCGGGCCGTGAGAGCGAGGACAAGCGGGTCCGTTTTGCCATGGCGATCGATCCGGCGCCCGTCGATGTCCTCGATCTCAGGAGCTTCCGCGGCATATCGATCCCGGTCACGGTCGTGAATCTCGGCCGGCCGGGGCAGATTCCCGTGACCACCGACGCCTCCGAAATCGCGAAGATGATCCCGCACGCCACCTATTCCACCATCGCCGACGCCAGTCATTTCAGCATGTTCGGCGTCTGCAAGCCGGGCGCTGCAAAGCGGGCAGAGCGCGATGAGATCGGCGATCCGATCTGCGCCGATGGCGGCGGCCGGCCGCGGCATGCAATCCACCGGCAACTGATCGACATGGCCATCGCGGCGTTTACCCGGGCCCTCAAGCCAAGCTCATAGACAGGGCTGGCGCTGGGCACGCGGCAAAAAAAGCCGGGTCCAAAAGAACCCGGCCAAGCATGGTCTCGAAAGACCGTATGGGAGGAAACAGCCGGACCATCGACTGGGAGGAGGTACCGATGCACCCGACTGATGCCAACATAATACCTCAGATTCATTGAGCAACTGTCATTAAGGTATGTCAGCAATGCATTCATATCATAGCTCGATTTTATCAAACTACAGAGATTGGCCGCGTTTATCCAAACACGTGATTGTAATTTTCTATCAAGCGCCGCGGAGGCATGCACGGAATGCATTTCACGTCGACGCCCGCCCCATGCCTGGACGTTTCAGGGAGTGACGCCGTCCTTCACGCAATCGGCACCGGACGAATCAGGGCGCCAGGACTTACGCAAGTCGATGGAAAGCCTTAATCTCTCGTCAACGCCGCGTTCGAGACCGTCTCGTGCGCCGTCAGTTCGCAAGGGGAACCCGCGTTCATGGGTGCGTCGCAGTCTTATACATTGAGGGGTCAGGTCACGCGGCTGGACGCGACGACGCGCATCACGCTGTCGGTCCTCGCGCTTGCCAGCGGCGTCTACACCTATCTCGGCGTTCGCGAACTTCTCGACGGCGACGAGACGACGGTGTTTCTCGGCGCGATCGTCTATTCCGCGGCGGTCTCCGTCGCGATCTACGCCTTCTGGTCCTATCTGATGCGCTTCATGCCGCATGTCCGCCAGCCGGGTGGGCGGCGGATGCTGTATATCGCCATGGCGATCGGCTCGGCGATGATCATCGCCATGTCGTCCTGGCTGAACGCGGCCGCGCTCGCCGGCTCGGCGGCGCTGGAGCAGCATCTGGCGGTCACCACCGAGGAATATCAGCAAAAGCTCAACGAGGCCCATGAGAACGCGCTCGCCGCCCAGAGCCTCTTGCCGGACATTCAGCTCGCCTCCCAGCGCTTTTCCCAGCTCTCCGAGCAGGAGGCCCGCTCGGGCGTTCTCACCGGCACCTCCGGCTCGGGCACCGTCGTCCAGCTTCTGTGCCAGATGTCGAACCAGCTCTCCGGGCTCCAGGGCGAGATCGAGGGATCGCGGACGCAGGTAAAGACGCTGTTCGACCAGGGCGGGGAACATCTGGCGGCGATGCGCAAGCTGGTCTCCTCGCAAGGCCCGATCGCCGAACGCGCCAATGCCTATGGCGACGAGGCCGTCGCTCTGTCGGGCCTGCTCACCTCGCTCGAACAGACGTCGATTGCGCCTGCCGTGCGCCGGGCCGCCGAAGATCTCGGCCGCAGTTTCATCGCCCCAATCTCCGATGCCGCGGATGCCGATTTGCGCGCCCGCCAGAGCCGGGTCGTCGGCACCATCGAGGCATCGGTGAAAGCCCAGAGCGACGCACTGGCGGCGGCGGCCGACGAGATTCTTGCCCGCCCGAAGGTCGAGCCCTTGCGCTTCACGCCGCTCTCGGCGCCGGAAGCGGTCATCCGCTATGCCCGCGATTTCCTGCCCTCCTGGGCGGGTGCGATCTCGATCGACCTCCTACCGGCCGTCCTGATCTTCGTGCTTTGCATCGTTCAGGACGTGATCCGCCGGGAAGAGGGAGAGGAGTTCGATCTCGGCGACATGAGCGCAGCCGAGATGATGCGCGCGCTCCGCATCCAGAAGAAACTCCAGGCAGCCGAAGAGGGCGGAGAGGCGACGGTCAACCGGGAGGCCCGGCCCGCCTATGATGGCGAAATCGTCGGACCGCCCAGTGAGGAAGACGACATCGTCCAGCGCAACCGCCCGGCTGCCACGACGCCCTTTCCCAAGACAGCCGCGCGCTGAGAGCAAAGCGGAGCGCGCCTTGTTCTCTGACCGTGGCCAAGTCGTTCCGGCCGGCCGTCCATGATCGGTGACGAAACGCCACCGGGCCTGCTCGAGCGCATCGTCCTGAAGCTGCCGGAAGGCACTGTGCTGCGTCTTGTCTTTCTGGGGCTCCTCGGCGTCTCGGTCGCCATTCTCGCCCTCGATTATCAGAACGTGGCGAGAACGGCGGCCGAAGAGGAGCGGACCAGCCGCAGCGAGCCGCTCCCGCTGCGCCGGCCGCAGCCCGGCGATCAGATCCGCCCCTATCTGCCGCGCACCATGCCCGTCGGCCCCGATCGCGGCGAGCCGAGCCTTCCTGGCTATGACGGACCGGTCGAGGGCGACGCTCTGGCGCAGCCGATGCGTTTCTTCGTCGGCGAGGATGGCGAGGCGAGCGCCATCGGCCGGATCGAGTTCGGGACCGCCGAGGCCCTGCGGGAATTTCTCTCGGAGCCGGAGACAAAGGATATCTCGACGCTCGTCATCCATTCGCCTGGCGGCGCCGTCGCCGATGCGATCGCGATGGCCGGCGAAGTCCGCCGCCGGAAGATCTCGACGCGCGTGCCCGACGACGGATATTGCGCTTCGGCCTGCCCGCTGCTCCTTGCCGGCGGGGTGACGCGCCGGGCCGGGGAAAACGCCTGGATCGGGGTTCACCAGGTCTATGCGGTGTCGGGTTCCGAGCCAGGTCTGTCCTCGAATGTCGACCGCTCGATTGCGGAAATCCAGGCGACCACCGCGCAGTGCCAGAGCCTCCTCGTCGAGATGGGCGTGGATCCGGCGCTCTGGATCAAGGCAATGGAAACGCCGGCGGCGAGCCTCTATGTCCTGCGACCCGACGAGCTCATTCGGTATCGGCTCGTTCGACCGTTGCCCGATGGGCCGCAATTCATCGGCCCGCCTGCGCCGGTCTACCCGACATTTGCCGATCCTGAGACCATGTCGACGAGCGACGAGACGGCGGACGCGCGCGAAGCCAGCGTCTCGCCTCCCGAGCTTTGAGCGGTGGCGAACCCTAGAGCGCCGCGCGTCCGAATGGACGCACAAAGGACGCTCTATCCTATTGAATCCTCGCATCGTGCTTTCCAAAAATCGATTCCGATTTTTGGGCCGATGCTGTAGCTTGCCACCGATCGTCTACGACGAGACGCCCATGCCGGAGCTGGTGACGGGGCCGGGATGGGCGACGGCCCGATCGAGAAACGCCAGCAGGCTTTCCATCGCCGGCCTGCGATAGGTTTCGGTCTCGATCAGGGTCGCGTGCCTCGCTCCCGGTATGACGAGACTCTCGATCCGGTCGCAATCGAGCCTGGACAGCTCGTCGGCGAGTTCCACGATCGCCTTGCCGTTGCGGGTGGCAGGGTCTTCGGAGCCGCCGAGGATATGCAGGGGCAGGTCACTCGGGACGAGGGAAAGCCCCGGCTTCGAGCCCGCCTCGAAGACCAGCCTTGCGATATCCTCCATCATCGAGACGGTCGGCGTGAAGCCACAGAGGGGATCGCTCATATATTTGTCGACTTCTGCTTCGTCGTGGCTCAGCCAGTCGAAGGGCGTGCGGCGCGGAGAGACGGACTTCGCCCAGGCATCGAAGGTGAAGCGGCGCGACAGATCGCTTGCGACGTCCGAGCCCTTGAGCGCCTTTTCGGCCTTCAGCGCGATGCGGCCCAACCGGCGCTCGAGCCCATGGGCAAAGTCGGCGTTCCATACGCAAAGGCCTGAAAGGTCACGGCCGAACCGCTCGCCGTAATTCAGCGCGATCATGGCGCCGAGGGAGTGGCCGAAGACGACCAGCGGTAGGTCGCCGAACAGCTCGTTGGCATGAAGATGAACGGCGCGGCAATCCTTCAGGACCTTTTCCGCTCCGCCGGTCCCGGCAAAACGCCGCAATGGCGCATCGGCGGCGACGGTCGAGCCATGGCCGCGGTGATCATGTGCGAGAACGTGAAAGCCCGCCTGCGAAAGCTCGCCGGCGAAGCGCCCGTAGCACCCGGCATGCTCGGCAAGCCCGTGAAAGACGAGAACGATGCCTCTCGGCTCGGCCTGCGCCTCGCTCATGTAGAGATGAAGCGTTGCGCCGGAGCGGCTGTCGAGGGATTTCACTTTGTCGAAAGGCAACGCCTGCGGTACTCCTGCGAAAGTGCTTTCGCAGCTTCATAGCGCGGATCAGAGGTTTTCGCACGCGGCGGAGGAACCGTGGCTGGCATTCGCTTGCGAAGAAGATGCCGTAACGTTATTCTGCAACTCGTGCGATAGTGGGTTGGCTGGCGGACGATCGTCCGGGGAGCGAGCAATGCGCTTTATGCGGACATATGGACTCCCGCTGGGATTTTTCATGCTTGGCTTGGCCGTCTCTGCGCTGCCGACGGCGGCGCAGGAGCCGCTCGATGGTTTCGTCGTCGCCCGGAAGGCCTGCAACGCAACGATCTCGATCCGCAATGCCGCAAGCGAAAGCGGCACGGTGCTGGAGATCGATCGGGCCTATGATCTCCTTGGCGAGAACAGGGTCAATGGCTCGCACTACTATGTCCTCGTGCCCGAGGCAGAGCCTGCCCGGCGCTGGGTCGAGAAGAGCTGCGGCGACTGGGTCAAGCTCATAGCCCGGGACGAAGCCTTCGACCGTGCTGGCGGCAATGTGGCGAACAGCCCTCGCGACGATACGGGCGTGAGCGGAGACGCCGGAGAGGCCGGTCGCCGATCCGACGGAGCTGTGTCTGCGGGACTCCAAAGCGGGTCTCAGAGCGGCAGCACGCCTTCACGCGACTATGTCCTCGCAATCAGCTGGCAGCCGGCTTTCTGCGAGACCCATCGCGGCAAGGCCGAATGCCGGACACAAACGCCAGGGCGGTTCGACGCCGATCACTTCAGCCTCCACGGCCTGTGGCCGCAGCCACGCCCCAACACCTATTGCGGTTTTTCGGCTGACGAGCGGAGCGCCATTCAGCGAACTGATTGGGAGGACCTGGATCCCGTCGACGTCGATGACGATACGCGCCAGGCGCTTGCCGAGGCGATGCCTGGCAGCCAATCGCTGCTGGAGCGACATGAATGGACCAAGCACGGCACCTGCTACGGGACATCGCAGGACGAATATTTCGACGATTCCCTCGCAGTGCTCGAGAGGATCAATGGATCGAGGGTCCGGGAGCTTTTCGCAGGCGCCATCGGCCAGACGTTGACGCTCGACCAGATTCGGGCGGCATTCGACGAAAGCTTTGGCGAGGGGGCGGGGGAGCGTGTCCGTGTCGCCTGCTCGCGCGGTGGCCGCCGGCTGATCGTTGAATTGACCATTGGCCTTGTCGGTGAAATCACCGAGAATCCTGACGTGTCCAGGTTGATCGCTGCGGCCCGGCCCACCGATGGCGGTTGCGACGAAGGTTTGGTCGACGCAGTCGGGTTCGAATAGCCCTCGGCCGGATCAAGGCCCGATCCCATTTGCCGATCAGCGCCGCAGGTAAAGCCGTGCGGTCACTCCACGGTCTGTAGAAGACCGGACAGAACGCTCGTGATGCCGAGGCTTTCGAGCGTCACCCATGTGACCATGACCGCGTAGAGGGCGAGCAGGGCGACGCTTTCGCGGCGGCTGATCAGCATGCCGGTCCGCATCGCCACGAACAGCGCCACCGTCGCAACCGTCAAAAGCCCCATCATCGGGGCGGCGACGGAGAAGTTGATCACCGTCGCCCCGGCGACGAGGACGCCAGCCGGGATCGCAATGAGAAGATCGAAGACGTTCGATCCCAGAACATTGGCCAGCGCCGTGACACCCTCGTTCTTCCGCGCCGCGCGAATGGAAACGAAGGCGTCGGGCAGCGAGGTGCCTGCGGCAACCATGGTGAAGCCCCACAGGAAGCTCGGTGTCTCGAAGATCTCGCCGAGATTGATCGCCGAGCGCACCAGCCCCTCGACGCCGGCGACGATCACCAGAAGCGACACCGCGAAGATCATCCACTCGCGCAAAGGCCGGATCGTTTCCTCGGTCTTCTCGGCGGGATGCTCGCGGGTCTCGAGATACTGAATGAGGACATACAGGAGATAGAACGCGATCGGGATGAGCGAGAGCGCCCGGGTCAGTTCGCCGGTGATCAGGCCGCTCGCCTCCTGCGCCACCGGATTGTAGATCGCGGCCATGGCGAAGGTGATGAGGAGCACCGCCACCGACACCATGTAGAATTGCGATTCCTTGTAGACGAGCTCGCGGTTCGACTCGAGCCTGTTGGCGCTGAACAGGCCGCAAAGCGCCGGAATGACCAGAATGTTGAAAATTGCCGAACCGACGATCGCGGCGATTCCAAGCTCGAACTCGCCGTGAATCAGCGCCGAAAGAACGGTCGTCGAAAGTTCGGGAAAGCTCGACCCGACGGCGACGACGATCGAGCCGTGAACGACGGGCGGCAGCCGGTAATGCGCCGAGAGCTTGCCGCTGGAGCTTTCCAGAAGTCCGCTGCCCTTCCACACGACAGCCGTGCCGATGGCTGCCAGCGCGACCCAGGCCAAGACGTCTAACAGCACGCTGTTCTCCCTCGCATCGAACGGGTCGAGGAGTTGCAGTTAGCGTAGGACAGGCAAATGTGCGGCCTTCGACACGAGAAAGATGCTGTCAGGCCACGCACTCAGTCGCGCGGCGCAGACCGCCCGCAGCCCGTCTCACTGTCGCGAGACGGCGCAGTCTCGGTCGAATTCACTGCGGATCGCGCCAGAAGGTCGGGAGCTGATACCCATAGAGCGGCGTGGTCTGCGGCGGCTTGATGAAGGCCCAGCGGGCCAGGCGCTGCTCCGGCAGGTGGAACAGCGGAACCACGTAGTAGCCCGAGATCAGCAGCCGGTCATAGGCCCGGACGGCGGCGACGAAGTCTTCCCGGGACCTCGTCGTGACGATCTTGTTGATCATGTCGTCGAGCGCCGGATCGGACGCACCGGCATAGTTGAACGAGCCGTTGATGTCCTTGGCCCGAGATCCCCAGCGATAGCTCTGCTCGGCGCCCGGCGAGAGCGAGGCCGAATAGGCGCCGATGATCATGTCGTAATCGAAGGCGTCCTTGCGGGCCTGATACTGGCTGTCGTCGACGAGGCGCACCGTCGCGGCGATGCCAAGGCGGCCGAGCGTGCGCGTGTAGGCCTCGGCCATCTTGGCCTGACTGGACGACTGCACCATGATCTCGAAGGTCATCGGATTGCCGTTCGGGCCGACCAGCTGCCGGCCCTTGAAGCTGTAGCCGGCGTCCTCGAAAGCCTTCAGCGCCGCGCGCAGGACCTTTCGGTCCGAACCCGAGCCGTCGGTGACGGTCGGCGCATAGGTGCCGTTCATGACGTCTGGATCGACATCGCCGGGATAGGGCGCAAGCAGCGCCTTTTCCTTGTCGCTTGCCGGGCGCCCGAGCGCCGAGAGCTCGGAATTCTGGAAGAACGAGCCGGTGCGCTGATAGGCGCCGTAATACAGCGTCTTGTTCGCCCATTCGAAGTCGAACAGCATCGACAGGGCCTTGCGCACCTTGCGGTCGGCAAAGATCGGCTTGCGCGTGTTGAAGACGAAGGCCAGCATGTTGGCCGGCGCGCCGGTCTCGAACGTCTCCTTGATCACCCGGCCGTCCTTGACCGCGGGAAAGTCGTAGGCGGTGCGCCAGTGGCCGGGGTCGCCTTCCAGATAGACGTAGCAGTTGCCCTTCTTGAAGGCTTCGAACTGGGCGTTGGAATCGCGATAATAATCGATGACGATGGTGTCGTAGTTGAAGACGCCTTTGCGGATCGGCCGATCCTTGGCCCAGTAGTCCGGGTTCTTCTTGTAGGTGATTTCCCGGCCGGGCTTCACGTCGGCGATCACGTAAGGCCCCGAGCCGATCACCGGCTTCAGCGTCGTCTTGTCGAAGGTCTTCTCGTCGAATGCATGCTCGGGCAGAACCGGCAGGCCGGCGATCAGCAGCGGCGTTTCGCGGTCTGCGGTCTTGTCAAAGGTGAATCGGACGCCGTTCTTGCCGACCTTTTCGATCTTCACCGCCGGGCGCAGCCAGTTGGCATAGATCGGCCGGCCATATTCGCGCAGCATGCGCACCGTGAAGAGGACGTCTTCGGGCCGGATCGGCTGGCCGTCGGAAAACTTGGCGTCGGGATCGAGCTGGAACTCGACGTATGACCGCGCGTCGTCGGTCTCGATCGTCTTGGCGATCAGCCCGTACATCGTGAACGGCTCGTCGGGCGAGCGCTGCATCAAGGGCTCGAAGACGAGATTGCCGAACTCCTTGTCGAACCAGATGCCCCGCGCCGTTGTCAGCGCGCCGCGCACGATGACCGGGTTGAGATTGTCGAAATTGCCAAAGACGCAGTAGCGCATGGTCCCGCCCTGGGGCGCATCGGGGTTGGCATAGGGCAGGGTCTTGAAATCATCGGGCAGGGCCGGCTCACCCTGCATGGCGATCGCATGGGCCGGTTGGGCATGCGCAGGGTCGGCGGCCGCGAAGTGCGCGGCGGCAAGGCCGAGGGCACACAGGGCGGCGAGAGGATTACGCATGCGGCATTCCCAAAGTTCGGTTCAACATTCGCTCGGCCCGTCGCCTCTGCGGCGAGGCAACAGCGGCTTTGACGACCAGCCGCACGGCCCGTGTCAAGAGCACGAGAAATCGGCAATTTTTCGGATCGTTGGCCCGATCACCGGAATCTACAGCATCGGCCCGAAAATCGGAATCGATTTTCGGAAAGCACGATGCGTAGAATCAGTACGTTAGAGCGTCCCTTGTGCGTCCATTCGGACGCACGGCGCTCTAACCGCCATGGCAGGATTTGCCCACCGGCAAATGCCCGCATCATGGGCAGTGAAACGAAAAGGCCCCGGATCCTGGCGATCCGGGGCCTTCGTTGCTTTCAGAGACGACGGGAACGCTTTGCGTCAGCTGTCGAAACGGCCGGAGGCGTGGGCGAGCATCGTATAGACCTTGCCCGTATCCGAGGAGAGATAGGTCCGCGACATCCGGTTGTCGGGATCGTTGCGGGAAATATCCTGCAGCAGAGCCTCGAAATCGGCGATGTAGCGATTGACCGCCTCCTTGAACTCGCTGTCCCTCTGATACTTGCGACGAATGTCGTCGAAGGTCTGCTGTCCCTGCATCGTATAGAGCCGCCGTGTGAACACGTTGCGCTCGCCGCGGCGGTAGCGGTCCCACAGTTCCATCGAGACATTGTGGTCGATCGCGCGGGCGATATCCATCGACAGCGAGTTCAACGATTCGACGACATGGTCCGCCGATCGTTCGGCGGGCGCGGTCTCGCGGTTCGCCGGCGGGCTCGGCTGCTGAGCTTGCGGCTTGGTGACTTCGCCTGCGAACGGATCCTCGTCCTCGGACGCCCGGCGCAGCAGGTTGGAGACCCAGCCCGCACCCCGGTCGTTCTCGCTGCGCTCGCGCGGGCGAACGGGTGCGAGGCGCTCCGGCTCCGGCAGGCGCGGCGGCGTCGGGGACGCCGATGCATTGCCCGCCGCCCCGTTGCCCGAAGGCCCTGTCCGCGTCTCGGATGAGGACACACCGGAGCTTGTGGGCGGCGTTGCCGCCGGTCGGCTCGCGGCATTGTCGCTGCGGCCGCTCGCCGGTTGCGCCGGCGTTTGGTCGAAGGACGTCCTCGTCACGGGCGATTGCGGCTCGCTTCGTGCCGGCTCGAAGTTCGAACCACGCAGGTCCCGCGCCAGATTGCCATCGCTCAGGAAGGAGGCGGCGATCTCCTGTTCGACATCTGCCGCATCATCGTCGTCGAAGTCGAAGATGGGAGCGGGCGCCTTTGCCGGCTCGGCTCGCTTGGGCTCCGAGACGGACGGGCGGGCCTCCGCCTGCGGCCGTGACGGAGCCGGCCGCGAGCGGTCGGAGACGTCGAAGGCCCGACCCGATTGGGACACGATGTCGGAGAGTTCGCGCAGCGCCCGGATCTGGTCCGAGACGGCCCGGCGCATCGCTTCGGTGCTGGACTTCGTCTCCTCGGGAAGCTCGAACACGCCGCGCTTGACCTCCGCACGGGCCGATTCCAATTCGGAGCGGATCTCCCCGGCAGCCCGGCGGATCTCCTCGGTCGAGCGTTCGAACCTTGCTCCGGCATCGCCGAGCGCGGCCTGAACCGCTTCGCGCAGCGCCGCTGCGGTCTGCAGCGAGCGCTCTTCGGCCTCCCGCAGCTGATTTTCGACACCGTCGAGAGACGAGCCGACGTCGCCGGCGAGACGCTCGGTAATCAGCCGCGACCGTTGCTCGGTCCGGTCGAACAGGCCGTTCACGACGTCCTCGAAGGACCGCATCAGCGCGCCGATCTCCTCCGAGCGGCTGACGAGCCCCGACGACAACGCGTCGAGACCGGCATGGCCGCCTTCGAGAACTGTCCGCAGGCCTTCCTCGCGATGCTCCAGAAGACCGACCGTCTCCGTCAGCACGGCGCCATGTTCCTGGAAGCGATCGGCCATGGAGGCGATCTTGGAGAAGGCCGCGAGCGACAGCTGGTCCAGCCTGTCGACGTTCGAGTCCAGCATACGGGCGCTGAGCGAGATCGAATTCGTCGCCTCTTTCGCATCCTCGGCGAAGCGAGCCCCGCTTTCCTTGAGGATGCCGTCGATGGCGCCGAGATTGCCCGCCGTCTCCTCGACGAGACCGCGCAGCGAACTCGATGTCTGGGCCAGACGGCCGATCAACGAGCCGACGTCGCGCTGCAATTGCTCGCGCATTTCGCCGACCATGCCGACGGTCGCGGCCGCCCGCTCGTCCAGCGCACCGAGGATGGCGTCGGAGGACTGGTTGAGCGCCGCGATCGTCTCCTGAGCCCTGCGGCCGAGAGCTGCGGCAAGAGAAGCATTCTCGTTGCGCAGTTTTTCGGCGGCATCGCGGCTGGTCACCTGCAGCAGGCGGGCGAGTTCCGTACCACCGTCGCCGATCTGCGAGAGGATCGGACGCGCTTCCTCATCGAGCATGCGGCTGATCTCGGCATTGCGGGCCGAAAGCATCGCGGACAGGGTGCGGGTCTTTTCCTCCAGCTCCTCGTTCATCATCCGCGTCGTGGTGGCGAGGTTGCGTTCGGTCTCGCTCATGCGTCCGGCAAGCTCTTCACCGACAGAGCCGGCGCTGTCGAGCAGCGTGCCGCGTGCCCGCTCCGTCTCGAGGCGGATGATTTCGGACACCGCCGCGATCTGGTTCGACAGGTCGCCGCCGCGATTGGAGATCTCGTCGCGAACGCTCTCGGCATCGAGCAGCAACTGACCGGAGACCGTCGCGACTTCGCTGCGCAGCTGGGCGACGACACCGGCGACCTCGCCGCGCAGGGCCTCCGAAGAGGTGACCAGCTCTTCCCGCAACCGCGCGGTCGATGCATCGATCTCGCCGGTGACCGGGTTTTCGGCCAACAGGTCTCCAAGCCGGCGGATGACTGCCTCGAGCTCGTTCGAGAAGCCGTCAGCGCGTGCTTCGAGCGCCGCGGCGATGTCGCCGGTGGCACTGCGCATGGCACCGGCCGCGTGGCTGACCCTTGCGGAGAAATCGTCGCCGGAGCCCTTGAGGGCTCCCTCGGCGGTCTCGGCCAGTTCGCCCATCCGGGCGACCGCCTTTTCGAACTCCGCTGCAAGCCGCGCGCTGTCGCCATCGAGGCGCGAGCGGTTTTCCTCCGCCACCTTGCGCAGTTCTTCGCTGGCTGCCGTGATCCGGGCGGCGAAGGCTTCGGTGTTGCGGTCGAACTCGCCGGCGACGACGCCTGAGATACCGGCGAGCGTATCGACGAGGCTCATGCGCTGCTGGCCGAGCTGATCGCGAACGTCGTCGGCCTCGCGGCGAATGTCGCCGGTGAGACCGGCGATCTGGTTCGCCAGGGCTTCGGCTTCGGACGCGAAGCGCTTGCGCGACTCCTCGGACAGCGACCGGATGACCTCGGCCGATCCGCCGATGGTTTCAGCGATCCGTCCGCCTTCGTTGACGAGTTTGGTCCCGGCGGTTTCCGAACGTTCGGACAGCTCGTTGGCGAGAGCTTCGAGCCGCGACGTGAGCTTCTCGGCCTCCGCGGCGATGCGCTCGCGGGCGCTTTCGCTGGCGGTATCGAACAGCCGCGAAATATCGCCGACGCTGACGGAGACCTTTTCGGTCTCTGCCATCAGACCCTGACGGGCCCGGCCGGCCTCTTCCGCCATGGCGGCCGTCGCTTCCGTGACGGTCGTGCGGATCGCCTCGGCGATCGTGGCGGTCCGGGCATTCAGCGTGCGCTCGACATTGCCGAGGCCCCGCTCGAGCGCGGTCGAGATCGCTTCGGTGCGCTGGTCGAGCGCACCCACGAGGGTCGACGAGCCGGTCTCCAGCGCCGCCAGGAGATCCTCACGCCGGCCTTCGAGCGTCTGCGAGATATCGCCCACCGACTGCTCGATCGTGCGTCTGACGTCGTCCGCACGGTCCTCGAAGGTCGCGGCGGCCGAGCTCACCGCTCCGTCGATCAGCGAGGCAAGCGTGTCGCGGCGCTCGTCGAAGGAGGTGGCAAGTTTCAGATCCGCCTCGAACAGGGCGTCGGTGAGCGAGTTGATCCGCTCTTCCAGCGTCTCGGCGAGGGCCGACCGCCCGCTTTCGATCTGAAGGCCGAACTCGTCCTTGCGCTTGTCGAGAGCGGAGAGGATCGTGCCCTCCGATCCCTCGACGAGATTGCGGATCGAAAGGAGCCGCTCGTCCAGACCATCGACGAGGAGGCCGCGCGCGTCCTCGATGATCGTGCGCAGGGCCGCGGTGCGGCCATCCAGGCTTTCGGAGATACGGCTGATCCGATCGGCAATGTCGCCCGAAATCTCGCCGAGCCCCTGATCGAAGGCACCGGAGACGTCGTTGCGGCTAGCTGCCAGAAGCTCGCTCAGCTTGTCGATCCGCTGATCGAGGCTTTCGCGGATACCGGCCTCGGCCGTCTCCGAGGCTGCGCGCAGCTCGGCGATACGGGTTTCGAGGGCGGTATCGAGCGACTGTCCGCCGCCGCGCATTTCGCCCGAGAGGCTCGCGACACCAGAAGCGATCGTCTGCCGCAGCTCTTCGACTTCGCCCGCAAGACCGTTTTCGATGTCGCCCTTGGCGCTCTCCGCCACCGCGCTGAGGCGCGAAAGGCGCTCGTCGAGGCCCTCGACGACCATGGAGAGGGCACTCTCGATGGCCGCGAGCTGGGCACCGGCGCTGATGGAAATGTGATCCTCGAACCCGCGGGTGCGCTCGTCGAGCTCGTCGCGGAACCGGCCGGACTGGGCGTCGACGGTGCCGACCATCGCGGCGCGCGTGTCCTCGAGCGACTTGCCGAGGCCTTCGATCCGCTCCGACAGATCGCTGACGATCGAGGCGACGACGTCGTCGAAGCCGCTCGAGACGTTTCCGAGCCGTTCGTCGATCGCCGCAGCGATCCGCGCCGGCATCTCGTCGCTGATGCTCTTCAGCGTCGCAGAGCGGTTCTCGAGGATTTCGGCGAGTTCTCCCTTGCGGGCATCGAAGCTTGCAAGCAGCGCGTCCTGCGCGTCGCCGACCAGGCGTTCATTGGCATGCAGCCTGTCCGCAAGGCCGGCATTGAGGTCGCCGGTGCGCCGATCGATATTCTCGAGCAGCGCATGAGACTTCTCGTCGATCCCACTGATGATATTGGCGCTTCCGCCGTCGAGCGCGTGCTGCAGATTGGTGCCGCGCTCGGCCAGTGTCGAGGCGATGGCGTTGATCCGCTCGTCAAGCGCGTTGACGATGGAATCCTCGGACATGGCGAGGAGCTGCTCGATGGCACCGCGGCGTTCTTCGAAGAGCGCGGAGAACGTCGCGGCCTTTTCGTCGAGTCCGCGCGCCAGAAGCCCCTCGGCGGCACCGACCGCCGTTCCGATCTCGCCGAGCACCGTCCCGATCCGTTCGGCGACCTGGTCGGACCGCAGGTCCATGTTGTCGACGACGAGCCGCTGCGCCTCGTCGAGGGCTCTGGCGAACCGCTCGGTCTGGCCGGCAAAGGTCTCCTGAAGCGATTGCATCCGGTTTGCGAAATTCGCCTCGAAACCGTCCGCGACCCGGGCCATGACGGTCTCGATCTCGTCGCGGCGCTCGGTGAGCACCGCCTGGATGCGCTCGGAGGCGCTGTTCAGCTTGCTGCCGATCTCGCCGGCCCGTTCGTCGATGGCATCGATCCGGGTGTCGGCGGTCAGGTCGAAGGAGAGGAGGCGCTGATCGAGAGCTTCCGACAGAGCGCCGGTGCGCTCCGCAAGAACGGCGTCGATGCCGGACTGGCCTTCGGTCAGGATCGTCCGCAATTCGCCGCTGCGCGCCTGAAGCACCCTGTCGGTCGAAGCCACCGCGCCGTCGGTCATTTCCGAAAGGTCGGAATGGCCCTTTTCGAACGCTTCGATAATCTCGCGGGTCCGCTCCGCCAGAGCCTGCGCAAAGGACTTCGACCGATCGTTGATCGCCGTCGAGACCCGCTCGGCCGATAGCTCGATGGCATTGGCGCGGTTCTCGATCGCTTCGATCAGGGCCGGGCCACGCTCGCCGAGCGCCTTTTCGATGACTTCGATGCGGTTATCGAGACCGCCCAGCGTCTGCGTGTTGTTGTCGGACAGAAGCTGTGCGATCCGATCGGCCCGCTCGCCGATTTCGATCTCGGCGCTCTTGAGGAAGCGGCTGGCGCTATCCTCCAGGCCCTCCCGACGCGTGTCGATCTGTTCGGCGACACCGGCCTGGAACGTATTGCTCTGCGCCTCGATCTCGCGGAGGCGTTCGTCGAAGAGCGTCCCGAGGCCATCGAGGAAGGTCTCGCTCTGCAGCCGCATCGTCAGGGCACGATCATCGAGAGCCTCAGCGAGCCCGGCGACGAAGGTGTCGTTGTATTCGTTCAGCATTTCCGTGCGCGAGCGCAGGAGACCCGTTGCGGCATCCGCAGAGGCCATCAGGCGGCTGACGACTTCGGTGCCGATCGCCGTCATTTCGGCGGTGACGTCGCCGGCCCGCGAAAGCAGCGTTCCGGTCGTCGCGTCGAGGCGCTCGCTGGCCTCGTTGGCCGAGGCGAGCAACTGGCGGGTCGCCGCATCGGACGTTTCGTTCATCCGGGCAACGACCTGACCGGTCTGCGTGTCGAACCGGGTGGAGAGGCGTTCCAGCTGCTCTTCGAGGGCCCGCTCCGTGGTCTCGCCGGCACCGACGATGCTTTCGACCGCGCTATCGGCACCCAGCGTCAGACCGACGACGAGCTGCTCGCTCACCTCGCGGACGCTGGCCTGCAGCGCCGCGCTCCTCTCGCTGAGATCGCTCAAAAGGAACTGGCTGCGCGTCGCGAAGTCCTCGCTCAGCGCGATGTTCTGGTCGGCGATCCTCCTGGCAACGGTCTCGCTGGTCTCACCGAGGCGCAAGACGGCGGTGTCGCTGGTCGAGCTGATGGCATCAAGCAGCTGCTCGCTCGCGCCATGGGCCCGCTCGACGATCGCGGCCGTCTTGCCGTCGAAACCGGCGAGAAGGTCCTGGGCCCGTGCATCGAACTCGCTGGCGAGACGCTGGGCGCGCTCCTCGAGACCGCGGCCAATCTCCTCGCCGGCAGTTTCCATCTGCGTGGTCGCATTCTCGGTGGTGAAGGAGATGTCGGCGACGAGCCGGTCGCCGAGATCGCTCATTCGGGTATCGAGCGCCGAGCTCTTCTCTTCGAAGACGGTGATCAGCTTCTGGCTGCGATCCTCGATATTGTCGGCGAGGGCGCGGCTGCGCTCTTCGCTCTCCCGTGCGAGCGTCTCGTTCGTCTCCGTCAGCCGGCGCAGGGATTCGTCCGCGCTGCCGGTGATGCGCTCGACCAGCGATTGGGTGTCTTCGGTGAGCGTATCCTTGATGCCGTTCGCCCGCTCGCTGAACAGCGCCACGATCGCCGCGCTGCGTTCCTCAACGTCGAGACCGATTCGGCCGGACTGCTCGTCGAGATCTGCGGAAATCTTCTCCCCGACGCCGATCAGCTTCTGGCCGGCATTGGCAGCAAACTCGTCGAGCCGCGCGAGAAGCGCGTCGCCCTCGGTGGTCAGCTGCTCGCGAAGCGCAAGACCCTTGTTGTCCAGCATTTCGGAGAGATTGCCGTTCTGCGTCTCGTATTCCCGCGCAAGATTGGCGCTGCGCTCCTCGATCAGGGTCGTGAAGCGCTGCGAGGCCTCCTCGATGCGGGCAAGGACGGCATCGGACGTCGCCTCGACGTCGCCGACCAGCCTCTGATGGGACCCCAGAACGGCGGAGCGAAGGCGCTCGGCGTGAGACAGCATCGCGTCGCGCTCGGTGCCGAGATCCTGAACAAGGGCGCGAATCTTCACTTCGTTGTCGGCATAGGCCCGTTCCAGAGCGCCGACCTCGCTGCGCACCGCGCCTTCGAGATTCACCGTCCGCGACAAGGCGCGTTCGACGCCTTCCGCAAGACCGGAGATTTCCCGCCGAACGGCCTGACCGACGCTCATCACGCGTTCGGTCGCAACGCTTTCCGGCTCGGCCAGACGCATCGCCACCTCGGCCAGCGACCGGCTCATCAGGCGAAGATCAGCGGAGCGCCGAACCATCAGCCCGATGGCCAGGAAGAGAATCGGCGGCAGAACGATCAGCGCGATGAGAGCGAGCAGTTCACCCTGTCGCAGGGGGTCGCTCAGTCCCTCCGAAATGGCCTGGACGTCGGTGCCGTAGATAGAGGAAGCTCCGAAGGCGAGGGCGGCGACCCAGACGATGGCGGCAATTCCAGCGATCCAGACCGGCGTGCGGGAGGCGCGGCGCTGCAACAGCGCCTCCGCCCAGACAGCATTGCGCCGCTCTTCGTCATTGGCCGGCGCCTGGCTGTAGGCGCGCGGCTGCTCGTCCGGCGCGCCGCGGGTCTCCCGCGTCTCCGGCCGCGCCCCGGCTCGCGAGCCACCGTCGGCGGATGCGCCGTCCTGTCCGGCGGAACGTGGCTGAGCGGCGGCCCCGGCTGCGCCTGCGGCCGCTGCCGCCCCCGCCGCGGCCATCGCCGTTCCCACCGCAGCCGATGCGGCAGCGGCATCCGTTTCGGACACGGCCTCGTCGCTGCGCAGCTGACCTGCGGTTTCGCTGATCTGGCGCTCGAAATCCTCGAGGGAAAGAACGACGTCGATGTTCTCTTCGGCGGCGGTCTCTTCGAGATGGCCGCTCGCCTCGGCCATGGTTTCCGCCTCGTCCGAGTCGATGTCGAGATCGGCGAGCGCTTCTTCCAACTCGTTGACCGCATCGTCGGACAGCTGATCGAATGGTTTCGTCTTGGACATGGCCGTCGCGCCTCGATACTCTTTACGTCTGCCCTGAAAGTTCGGCGCCACGGTGTGCGTCGCCGGTCCTTTCGGCCCCATGCCAAGGCTGGTCAGAGGACCAGAACCCCGGCACAAAAGCCGCAGAATCTCCCGTCAGAATGTTAGTGGGCCGCCGGATTGAAAGAAACCGTAAAGCCGGCCGATTCCTACAAGTTTAAACATAAGGTTAACGATGGCCGGGCAATTGTGCGTTTTTCGGTCGCAGCGCCTGTCCTGCCGGGCTTGCACGAAACACGCCAAACCATTGTCGTTGCGCATTTTTCCTTCGACCTTAACGAATTGCTCACCGAACCGCGAGACGATTCTGGTGCGAAAGGCGATCCCGCTCGTCGTCGCCGTCGGGCCAAGCGGCCCCGCCGCGCCAGCATCGGAGAATGTCGTGTCCCAGCCACACGAAAGCGAACGCAACAGCGGCATTGCCCCGAAGGGTCCCGCCCGCAAGGCCGTCCTATCGCGTCTGTCGCCGATCGACCTGGTGCATCTCTCCCATCAGACGGCTGGAGATCCGGCGCTCGAAACGGAAGTCCTCGGCCTTCTCGTCATCCAGATCGAGCGCGTCAGCTCGGTGATCGAAACCGCCTCGAAAGAGGAGCGAGCCCGTCTCGCCCACGCGCTCAAGGGAGCAGCCCGCAATCTCGGCGCGTTCCGCCTCGCCGAGGCCGCCGAGCGGTTCGAAAGGGATTCGGCCGACACGGCCGCGATGGACGCGCTTCTTCGCGAACTCGACGAAACCGGCCGTTTCGCACGCGACCTCTCCGCCGCCTGACCATTCTGCGAGGGCCGCGTTTCATTCGCCGCGATGGAGTTTCGAGGTCTTGCGCGCGGGCACGTCGCGGCGCCTCTACGCAAAACTGGAGCGCTTCCAATTGACTCCCTTGGCTCTCGCTCTCTAACACCCATGCCTGGACGCTCGCTTTGGTCATGATGGACGCCCGGTCGGGGCGACGGTCGCGACCGGAAGCTGCGGCGCTAAGGTGCAACGAAAGACAGGGCCCTCCGCGATGACCAAGATCACGTTCCAGACCGTGGACGGGACACGCTACGACCTCGACGCCCGCGACGGGACAACGGCGATGGAAAACGCCGTGAAGAACGACGTTCCGGGCATCGAGGCTGAATGCGGCGGGGCCTGCGCCTGCGCCACCTGCCACGTCTATGTCGACGAGGCCTGGCGCGAGAAGGTCGGGGAGCCCGAGCCGATGGAGGAGGACATGCTGGACTTCGCCCACGAGCCGCAGCCCAATTCCCGCCTGTCCTGCCAGATCAAGCTTCGACCGGAACTGGACGGGCTGGTGCTTTATGTCCCCGAGAGGCAGGGCTGATCGGCCGCAGCTGACGTCGGCTGCCATGACCTGATTTCGGCCGCTGGCTTCGCGGTCGCGGAACAGGTCAGCTCGAGGCTCATTGCCCGCTCTGTTCGGAAAGGGCACGCGAGAGCGCCCGACGCAGACGGAAGTTCACCTCGCGGCCCTCGATCGTGTCGAACTCGATCTGGGCGCGTTCGTGGCCGGCGAGATAGCGTTGGGTCACCGTGTTGACCATCGCCTCCATTGCCGGGCAGGTCGGCTCGGTTCGCAGGTTGCGGATCGCCGATTCCATACGCTTCAACCAGTTCTTGGCAATGGCGGCGTGGCGCTGCTCATGGCGGCGGATGTCCTTTTCCAGCGTATCCCAGATCAGCCTGGTATGGGCCGAAGCCCGTTTCGACTGGACCCAGCGCGGCAGCGTCATCTCGAGATCGAGGCTGAGATTGGTCTTGTCGACGGCGCACCCGTCCGCGGTCGCCTTGTAGGTGACCTTGCCGTCGAACTTCACTTCCGTGGCACCCGGATGCCTTATCCCGGTCTCGGAGACGAACGGGCCACGCCGGTTGAGATCGCGATCGAGCTCGTCGAGCGTTGCGCCGCGCACGGCGAAATAGCTGGTCTTCTCCTTGATGCTCGCAGCTCCGGCGAGCGACGGCAGGCAGATCGTGGTCACAGCCACCAACAATGCAAACTTCGATACCATGCTCGCCGCCCCAGGGTTAGAAGTCGAATGAACGTTCCGTACGGTAGCCGAACGCCGCAGCGAAGCAAGCGCGGCGGCGGACACGATTGCGCAATATTTTCGGCAGGGTTACCCATTGGGCCAGGAGGCCGGAGAGGTCGTTCGACGAAGGGCAGGGGATGGACGTGATCACGCCGCGCGGCGGCATCTGGAAGCTCGCTCACGGCCGCAGCATCACGCTCGGCGAAACCGCGACCATCATGGGCATTCTCAACGCGACGCCGGACAGCTTCTCCGACGGCGGGCGATACGCTTCGGTGGAGGCTGCCGTCGACGAGTCGCTGCGCATGGTCGAACAGGGCGCGGCGATCATCGATATCGGGGGGGAGTCGACCCGGCCGGGGGCGACGCCGGTCGATGCCGCCGAGGAGCAGCGGCGGATCATGCCGGTGATCGAGGCCCTGGCGCGGCGCTCGGACTGCCTGATTTCGGTCGATACATACCGGTCGCAGACCGCCCGAATGGCCGTCGAGGCCGGTGCCCACATCGTCAACGACGTCCACGGTGCCCAGCGCGACATGGCGATCGCGAAGGTCGCCGCCGAAACCGGGGCGGGGCTGTGCCTGATGCATACAGGCCGCGACCGCGAGAAGCGCGCCGACGTCATCGAGGACCAGTTCGTCTTCCTGCGCCGGTCGCTCGAGATCGCCGGGGACGCCGGCGTCGCAGACGAGGCCATCGTTCTCGATCCCGGTTTCGGCTTTGCCAAGGACGGCCCAGAGAATCTGATCCTGCTCGCGCGCGTGACGGAGGTGATGGAGCTCGGCTATCCGCTTCTCGTCGGCACATCCCGAAAGCGTTTCGTGCGCGGCGCGATCGGCCGCGAGGATCCCGAGCCCGACATCGCCTCGGCGGCGACCAGCGTCCTGTTGCGGGAGCGGGGAGCCGACATCATCCGCGTCCACAACGTCCCGGCCAATCGGGATGCGCTTGCCATCGCGGACGCCATGCGGCGGGCGCTGAAGGGCGAGCGGTGGTGACGGCGCGCGCGCATCTCGGCCTAGGCGGCAATCTCGGCGACCCAGCCAGCGCCATGGCGGCGGCCCTCCGCCGGATCGATGCGCGGAAGGACTGCACGCTCGGCGCCGTCTCCCGCCTGTTTCGAACGCCGCCCTGGGGGAAGATCGATCAGCCCGACTTCCTCAACGCGTGCGCCGCGGTCGACACGGAGCTGTCGCCGCGCGCTCTTCTCGAGCTGTGCCTTGCCATCGAGCGGGACTTCAAGCGCGTGCGGTCCGAGCGCTGGGGACCACGTACGCTCGACATCGACGTGCTCGATTACGGCGGTCTCGCCTTTCACGACGACGAGCTGACACTGCCGCATCCGCGCATCGTCGAACGGGCCTTCGTCCTGGTGCCGCTCCTCGACATCGCGCCCGACCTTCAGATCGCGGGGCAGCAGGTCGCCGATCTCGCAGCCGCCGTCGATCGCGGCGAAATCACCGCCGTCTCGGATGATCGCGACTGGTGGAAGGACTGATACCGTCGGCCCCGGTCCTTGACCGGTGCCAAGAGAGCACCGCGCGATCGTCGCGCAGGCTTCATACCAATCGCCTGGAGGTCATTCTCCCGGGCCACCGGCATGACGTGAAACGCATGCGGCCCGGTCGGTCACCGGGCCTTGAAAGCGTTTGAATCTGGGTGTGGCGCCGAGGTCAGTTCGACAAGGCGCTCTGGCGCGTGCCGGCCGCTCGGGTGAGGTTCATCCCGATCACCGGAACGAGCTGCGAGGCGACACGCACCGAAATCGTAACGGCAAGCGCGTCGTCACCGGCCAGCCTTGCGACCATCGCCCCCTTGAGCTGCTTGCGGTCGAGACCGACGACCATGCGATCGCCGGAGACTTCGCCGGAGATGATGTCGAGACCTTTGCCCGCGGCGCCGTCCTGAAATTCGCCACGATAGCCGCGGCCCGAACGAACGACCTCCGCACGCATCGGCTGGGAGAACAGGCCAACGCGGCAGGAGCCTTCCAGCTCGACGCCGACCTTTTTGTCGTGCGGATTACCGGCGAAGCTGCAGACGAACTTCGTGCCCTTGTACTTCCCCGCGACGATCTCGCCCGGCCCGGTCCACTGACCGGTGACACGGCGGAAAAAGGCCTCGTCGCTGTCGGCCTTCGCTGGCGCGGCGTTGACGGCGGACAAGGCGAGGGTGAGAGCGAGACCAGCTGTCAACAGACGCGACATGGATGACCCTTCCTGGGTGGAAATCGTTTACCATGTGCATTGTCTCGTCAAAGGGTTAACCAAGGCTTTCCTTGGCCGTCGTTTCTCGTGGCGGCGCGGTTTCGTCAGGGCGCCTGTCGCCGGTCACGATCGGCTTCGGCGCCGGAATGGGCCGTCAGCTCGGCGAGTATCGCGCCGATCTTCGGGCGCTTGGCCCTCAGAAACGGCAGCGGACGACAAAGATCCATCGCGGCGAGGCCGACACGGGCGGTCAACAGCCCGTTGACCACGCCTTCGCCAAGGCGTGACGACAGCCGCGCGGCGAGGCCGTGGCCGATCACCTGCTGCACGAGACTGTCGCCGATCGCGATCGAGCCGGTCACGGCCAGATGGGCGAGGACATCGCGGATCAGCTTGAAGAGGCCGAGCGTTCCCGGCCTTGCGCCGTAGAGCTCCGACATCTTGCGGATCACCTTGACGTTCTCGAAGATCACATAACCGACATCGACGATCGCCTTGGGGCTGACGGCCGTGACCACCGAGACGCGCTTGGCCGAGGCGAGGACGAGCGCGCGTGCCTTGGCGTCCAGCGGCCCGAGCATGTGCTCTTCGGCGAGCGCAACGAGATCCGCCCCGTCGATGACCTCGTCCTTCAGTGCGGCCATCCGGGCGCGGCCGCGGGCGGTCTCGGGCCGGTCCGACAGCAAAGTCTCCAGCGTCGCGACGGCGAGCCTGGCCTCGGGCAGGCTGTCGGCGCGATAGGCCGCGAGGGCGCGCCTGCGCTCCCGATCGACAGCCGCAAGCCGCATCATGCCGATGGCCTCGCGGATGACGATCCCGACGAGGGCGAGGAGCGCCAGCACGGCAAGGGCGAGGGCGGTCCAGCCGAGCCACTCGGAGCGTTCGAAGACGTCCCTGACGATGGCATCGACGGCGAGGCCCGCCGCAATTGAGAGAAGAAGGCCGAGCGAAGCGGCGAGAAGCTTGCCGAAGGAAAACCGCCGGCCGGTTTCAATCACCGGCTCGCCATCGGTGAGGACGTCGTCGTTGATCGCGTCCTCCGGGTCGAACTCGATCGCCTCGATGGTCGCGATCGAACGCGGCATGCGGGGCGCAGACGCCGCCCCTGTCTCGTCGCGGCCGGGCCGCTCGCTCGCGCGGGACTGCGCCTCGCCGGGAAGATCGAAGGCGCCCGGTGCGCGCCGGCGGCCATTGCGCTCGTCGCTCATTGCAACCTGTCTCCCACGAGAAATTCCAGCGTCCGGTCGAGCCGGATATGCGGCAGGGAAAGCGTCAGGCCCTCGGCGGTCTGCTGCAAGCGCGGTGGACGGAAGCGCACGAAGCGCAGCGAGCCGGGCTCGACCCCGCCGGCCGGATCGAACAGCTTGCGCGGATCTGCCGGCAGATCGCCCGGAAACACCGCCGTCTCGGCCTTGCCGTCGAAGGTCCGCTCGCCGATCGTCTCGCCGGCAGCGGGCGTTCCCACGATGACCGGCAGATCCTCGCCCGCATCGTTGATCGTCGCCTCGCGCGTCGCGCGCACGGCGGCCATCGCCAGCACTTCGGTCTTCGCGCCGGAAAAATTCGCGCGGGAAATCGCGTCGTCGACGAGCCCGCGGACGATCGCCTCGAGCCTGCGGTGGCTCTCGCGGTGGAGATGGTCGGCCTTGGTCGCGCAGACGAGGATCCGGTCGATGCGCCGTGTCAGGAACGAGCCGAGCCAGGTCGAGCGTCCCGGCCTGAAGCAGGCCAGAATGTCGGTGAGGGCGGTTTCGAGATCGGCGACGGCCTCCGGCCCGGCATTGATCGCCTGGAGGACGTCGACCAGGAGGATCTGCCGGTCGAGACGGGCGAAGTGGTTGCGGAAGAAAGGTTTGACCACGACGGTCTTGTAGGCCTCGTAGCGACGCGAAAGATGCGCCGCCATGGAGCCCTTCGGATAGGTTCTGCCGGGTTCCACCGGCAGTGGCGCGAAGGTCAGCGCCGGCGAGCCGTCGAGATCGCCCGGCATCAGGAACCGTCCGGGCGGCAGGGTGGAGAGCGCGGTCGTATCGGCCCGGCAGGCCTTCAGATAGTCCGCGAAGAGCACCGAAAGATCCCGCGCCGTCACCTCGTCTGCCGGGGCTTCGAGATCGACCTCGGCCAGCTTTGCGAGAAAGGCCGCCGCCTCCTTCTGCCGAGATGGCAACCGCGCGCGTTCCAGCGATTCCGCAGAAAAGGTCGCGAAATCCTTGTCGATCAGCGGCAGGTCGAGCAGCCACTCGCCGGGATAGTCGACGATGTCGATGGTGAGTTTTCCGCCCGGCAGCATGCGCCGGAAGGCGGACGCCGATTCGAAGGCGACGGTGAGGCGCAGTTCGGAAATGGCGCGGGTCGATTCCGGCCAGACCCGCTCCTCGACGATGCGGCGGATGTGATCCTCGTACTGAAACCGCGGCACTGCGTCGTCGGGCTGCTCGCGCAGATCCGCACCCAGAATGCGGCCGTTCGCCTGCGCCTTGAACAGGGGCAGCCGCCCGCCGGCCAGGAGATTGTGGACGAGGGCGGTGATGAACACCGTCTTGCCGGCACGCGAGAGGCCGGTGACGCCGAGCCGCAGACTGGGATGAAAGATCGACGTCGTCCGGTCGGCGAAGTTGTCGAGAACGAGGCGGGCCTCGTCGGCAATCGATGTCATTTGTGGAGCTGATCTCGAAGGCGGGAGGTCGGATGAACGGAAGCCTCGATATAGGCATTCCCGTCGGCGCTTCTAAGGGCAGGTCGTCGCGACAGGCGCAAAGTCAGGGGCGCAGAACACGCATGAGCTGCCCGGCTCCCGGCGCGATCTCGGCAAAAGGCCGGTCGAGCGCGACCACGGCGAGGGCACAGGTCGGAAACCCCGTGGCAATCGCGGCAAGCGCGTCCTCGTCACCATCCTTGGCGAGACCGCGGGTGAAATCTTCCACCATCGGGTTGTGCCCGACCAGAAGCAGGGTCGAAACGCCGGCCGCGGCCTTCGCGGCAGCCGCCATGTAGGCTTCGGCACCCAGCGCATAGAGATCGTCGGAATATTCGAGCGGCACGTCCTTGCCAAGAACCGCGAGCAGCGGCGAGAGCGTATCGACGGCGCGGGTCGCCGTGGAGCAGACGATGGCGTCGACGCTCAGCCCTTCTTCGGCAAGCAGGGCGGCGAGCCGCCCGGCATCCTCCTCGCCGCGCCCGTCGAGCGGCCGCTGATGATCGCGCTGCCCGGGCTGCGCCCAGGACGAATGCGCGTGACGCAGGATCAGAAGACGGGGGCCGGACGACGCGTTCATCCGAAGATGGATAAGCCGAAACCTTGCGGCGGGCAATCTTTCGACGCGCCGACGCCTCGCGCCCGGCGGCCAGCCCCCGGCTTTCCCGGCGAAGAGCACGGCCCTTGTCGACAGACTCAAGTGCTCGTTGCATCGCATTTCCGGCAAATTTGGCGGGGTTCAACCCTGCGTGACGCTGGAAAGAGAAACGCCACGACTTTCGCTCCGCACCTCACCTTTGGCGAAACGTCAAGCAAATCTGTAGCTTAGAATCGTATCTTCTTCATTCGCTGTGGCGCAAACGTAACTTGTTCGTCTCCCAAACCGCCGCTATAAGCGCGCCAGCGAGATGGAGGTGCGTAATGAGCGAGACACTCAATACCGATCTGACGCTGTCTGAAGACGGTGCATTCATGAATGACCGTCAGAAGGACTACTTCCGGCGCAAGCTTCTGACGTGGAAAGCGGAAATCCTGCGCGAGGCGCGCGAGACGCTCGACGCGCTCGCCAACGACAACAGCAATCTTGCCGACGTCGCCGACAGGGCGTCCTCCGAGACCGATCGGGCGATCGAACTGAGAGCCCGCGACCGCCAGCGCAAGTTGATTTCCAAGATCGACTCGGCCCTCGAGCGGATCGAGGACGGCTCCTACGGCTATTGCGAGGAGACCGGCGAGCCGATCAGCCTCAAGCGCCTCGACGCCCGCCCGATCGCGACGCTGTCGCTCGAAGCCCAGGAGCGCCACGAGCGCCGCGAGAAGGTCTATCGCGACGAGTAATCGCCGCGCGCGCCTAAGCCCGCGCCTGATCGCCTGATCCCTTTCGTTTCGCCGCTTTCCCTTCTTGTCGCCGGGTTCCCGGCGACTCCCGACAATCGACGCGCGAAAGCTTCCCCGCCGGCCAATCTGCCGCGGAGGTTTGCGCCGTGTCGTGGCCGCCCTATTGCCTGACGACGGGACGGCGGGATGCCGAAAGTAGACTCTCCGAACTTCTTGTTGATACGGTCCGCCTCCGGCATCCCGCGCGGTGCGTTACGGCCGCGAATGCATTGCTTCCACCCGCTGCCTTTGCGGCGACCCCAACGCTTCCGCGGCGGGGACGGGTCGTCACGATGGCGGCTGGCGCTTCAGAGGTGCCCCGTGAAGCGGACCGATCCGCACACCTTCCGCATAGTTGAGGGGGGGCAGCGGCCTCGCAACCATCCGGGACGCCGCGCCCTCTGGAAGAGCGCCACGCCGCGGACACCGCCCGCCGGCCCCCGAACGATAGCAGGTCGTTCATTCGTGCCCGTTCCGTGTGGCGGCGCTTGGAGGATGGTACGGGCGGGGTGATGGGCGTGGAAATATTTTTTCTTGAAAGTGGCCGCTCATCGTTCAGCGACTACCGTCAATCGGCATGTATGAGTTCGGTGTCGACAACATTTCGTTCGAGATCTTGTCTAGGCTTGGGTTGAATCAATCAAGCGACGGGGATGTGCGCAAGGCGTAAGGTAAAATTTCAGCAATAACATTCCTTGATGTTCCAGAGATCGTAATATTAATTGTAAATAAATGAATCAAAAAGAACTACCAATCGAAAATAAGTATATTTGAATCAAATGTCTCCTCCCGATGATTCGCTCGCTTTTCCCCTAATTGCCTTTGAACGCAGCTTGTACCCGACGCTCGAATCCACTATCTTATCCACTAATTCTCTAGCATCCTCCCTTTTTGAGAGGGGCAATTTGAGTTGCCGTGCAATCAATTCAAGATCTGCCTTCTTAGTCGCGACCCGATCCAGGTAGCGCTCCACTTCCTCGCGAGTTTCAAATTTGTCAAAGAACTCAGCGTCAACGTGGTTGAAGTTGCTTACATGGCTCTTCTTCAAGCTGGGGTTTGCATCATATTCTCTGCCATTTTTTACTCGGCGCAAGGCGATATATGCAGCGTCGATCGTCGCCATATCGCCGCCTTTGATTATCTCTGAGACCAGCTTGACGAGGTTGGCAATTTTCAGATGCTCGGCCACCAGAGTCATACCTCCAAATCAATCAACTGCGCGAATTCCTCTGCAACCTTTTCAAGGCCCTTGACCACATTTTTGTAGGTGGATTGGCTTTGAGGGCGCAATACAACGGGTACTCCCGACTCAGGCGCGCTTGCAAACAAAGTGTCGTTTCGTTTGATGTAATTTTCGAAAACGTGCAGTCCACCTTGTCGTTGAATTTGTCTTATGTAAGCGCTTTGAGCGTTGATCGGTTCCTCGCTCCTCTCTTGTATCATCGTAAAGAGAACGCCAATTGTCGCTGGCTCAATCTCTTCGAACTCGGTATCCTCCGCCCCAGAGAATTCGTTATAGTCTTCAATTAACTCGTTCATGCTGCGTATAAGATAATCGATTCCTAGGGTGCTCAAAAAATCTGGCCGGGTGGGTACTAAAACATAGTCGCTTGCGACAATGGCGTTCTTCGTGACAATATTGAAATTAGGGGGGCAATCAATGATAACGACATCAAATTCATTTTCATCTATCTCGTTTAGGCTTTCGACCAGTCTTCGATGGACTTTCAAAAAGTTGTTTTTGGTCTGCTTCATGTTTGCGCCGCCTAGCAGAGTTGCTAGTTCGAGATCTACATTTATCAATCCCAGGTGCGACGATATGAGAGAGAGTTTGCCATTTCCGCTCAGGGCAGAAGCAACCCGGCTTGGTGAAAATATAAGACGATTAATATCGTAATTTTCTCCATCTACAAAAGAGTCAAATATCTTTTTAATTGTTTTGTCGTCAGCATAATCCGCTTGCCACTCGTCAGGACGAATAAAGGAGAACGTTAAATTTGTTTGCGGATCCAGGTCTATGACTAAAACTTTCAAGCCTCTAAATGCCAATTCGGCACCGATGTTGCTGGTTACTGTAGTTTTTCCCACGCCGCCTTTGTAATTGATAACGGACACAACTTTCATATTTATACTCCATACCATTCATCTAAAATTAGACCAAATCACGCTTTATTCCCTTTAGGGAGAGAGATGGGCCAATGTCAAGTTGTGAAATGATAGAACAATAACATTTAAATTGCGATTCTATCTCCTAATCATGGTGCCGTTACAAATCGATTCAGCGTAGACGATCGCGTGCGTCGGTTCACGTTAGATGAGACCTATTGTCGTTGATACGCCATTTCCTCACACCGCCTCCACGAACCCCTCCAGCACGCGCTTTTGCCCGGCCTTGTCGAAGTCGACGGTGAGCTTGTTGCCGTCGACGAGGGCGACGGTGCCATTGCCGAATTTCAGGTGGAAGACGCGGTCGCCTTGCGCAAAGCGGCTTTCGTGGTCGGCGACGGATTTGGCGACGAGTTCGCCCTGGATCTCGCGGGGGCCGCCGCGTTTGGCGGAGGAATATAGGCCGAAGCCTTTTTTCGGGGGCTGGTTGTGTCCGCGGCCGGGGCGGGATGACGGATTATCGTCCATCCGGCCGGCAAAGCCGTTGCCGCCGGAGCCGCGGGTGCCGGGTTCGGCGTCGTAGCTGATCTCTCGCGTCCGACCGCCGGACCAGCCGTCGCCGCCGCGCCGCCCGCCTTGGCCGGACGCACCATCGGCAAAGCCAGCCTGTGCTGCCTGGGCGCGCTTCCAGCCGGGGGTCGAATAGGCTGATTCCTTGAAGGCGTTGCCGCCGTCCCAGCGTGATGAGCCGTAGCCGCCGAAGCCGCCGGCGCCATAGCCGCCATAGGAGGTGTTGGCCTCCATCACCTCGACATGGGCCTCCGGCAGCTCGTCGAGAAAGCGCGACGGGATGGTGGACTGCCAGAGCCCGTGGATGCGACGGTTGGAGACGAACCAGATCTTCACCCGGCGCTTGCCTCGCGTGATGCCGACATAGGCGAGGCGGCGCTCTTCTTCGAGGCCGGTGCGGCCGCCTTCGTCGAGGGAGCGCTGATGAGGAAAGAGGCCTTCCTCCCAGCCCGGCAGGAAGACGGTCTCAAATTCCAGCCCCTTGGCCGAATGCAGCGTCATGATCGAGACGGCGTCGGTCTCGGCGTTCTGCTCGGCGTCCATGACGAGGGCGACATGTTCCAGGAAGGAGGGAAGCGACTCGTACTCCTCCATCGAGCGGATCAGCTCTTTCAGGTTCTCCAGCCGCCCCGGCGCCTCCGCCGAGCGGTCGTTCTGCCACATCTCGGTATAGCCACTCTCCTCGAGAATCTGCTCGGCGAGCTCGGTGTGCTTCATGGTCGGCAGAAGCTCGGACCAGCGGCGGAAATTGGCGATGAGGGCGCGCAGCGTGTTGCGGGGCTTGGGCTTCAGCTCCTCGGTCTCGGTCATCTCGCCGGCAGCGGCGATGATCGGGATCTGGCGCTCGCGGGCGTAATCATGAAGGAGACGGATGGTGGCGTCGCCGAGCCCGCGCTTCGGCGTGTTGACGATGCGCTCGAAGGCGAGGTCGTCCGCCGGCTGGCAGACGCAGCGGAAGTAGGCCAGCGCATCGCGGATCTCCATGCGCTCGTAAAAGCGCGGGCCGCCGATGACGCGGTAGTTCAGCCCCATGGTGACGAAGCGATCCTCAAAGGAGCGCATCTGGAAGGAGGCTCTGACCAGGATCGCCATGTCGTTGAGGTCGTGATCCTCGCGCCGCTGCAGGTCCTCGATCGCTTCGCCGATGGCGCGGGCCTCCTCTTCCGAATCCCAGCCGGCATTGACCTCGACCTTGGGGTCCTCGGGGTCCGGGGCGTCGGTGAAGAGGGTCTTGCCGAGGCGGTCCTCATTGTGGGCGATGAGATGGGAAGCGGCGCCGAGAATGTGACCGGTGGAGCGGTAGTTGCGCTCCAGCTTGATGACGGTGGCGCCGGGAAAATCCTTGTCGAAGCGCAGGATGTTATCGACCTCGGCGCCGCGCCATCCATAGATCGACTGGTCGTCGTCGCCGACGCAGCAGATGTTGATCTGCTGGGGTCGGTTTTCGCTCACGGCCGAGCGCTCGCTCTGCTCGCTGGCCTGCACGGGCGCGGCCGGACCGGCCGACGGGCGGTCGCCCTTGCGGCCTTCGGCCGGAATGGGCGCGGAGACCGACGCGTCGATCTCCCCCCTTGAGGGGGAGATGCCTGGCAAGGCAGAGGGGGGTGCCTCGGCACGAACGTTTCCGAGCGTAGCGCCCGGCGCGCCCCCCTCTGGGCTGCCGCCCATCTCCCCCTCGAGGGGGGAGATCGCAGCTTCATCGCCTTGCCCTCTGGAGGGGCGTTGCGCCAGAAGCCGCAGCCACAGATACTGGGCGACGTTGGTGTCCTGATACTCGTCGACGAGAATGTATCTGAAGCGGCGGTGATAGTCGGCGAGGACGTCGGGATTGGCCCGGAAGAGGGCGATCGGATGCATCAGGAGGTCGCCGAAATCGCAGGCGTTCAGCGTCATCAAACGCGCCTGATAGGCGGCGTAGAGATCGCGGCCCTTGCCGGCGAAGGCCCGCGCGTCGCCTTCGGGAATATCCTTCGGCGACAGGCCCTTGTTCTTCCAGCCGTCGAGCATGTTGGCGAAGGTTCGGGCCGGCCAGCGCTTGTCGTCGAGATTTTCGGCGCGGATCAGCTGCTTGATCAGGCGGATCTGATCGTCGGTGTCGAGGATGGTGAAGTTCGGCTTCAGCCCGACGAGTTCCGCATGTCGTCGCAGGATCTTCACGCCGATGGAGTGGAAAGTTCCGAGCCACGGCATGCCTTCCACCTGACCGCCGACCAGCATGCCGATGCGGGTCTTCATCTCGCGCGCCGCCTTGTTGGTGAAGGTGACGGCGAGGATCTGGCTTGGATAGGCCCGTCCGGTGGCGAGGATGTGGGCGATGCGCGTCGTCAGCACCCGGGTCTTGCCGGTGCCGGCGCCCGCGAGCACCAGGACCGGGCCCTCCGTCGTCTCGACCGCGGCCCGCTGCTCGGGATTGAGGCCGGACAGATAGTCCGGCGCGCCGACTGCGTTCGGTCCGCCGCGGGCGGCCATGGCACGGGCCGCGATGCCGCCCTGCCGGGGCATCGCGGCGGGCACTGATTCGTTGAAATCGCTCATGGATCGCAATGTAAGCAATCGGCCGGCGAAGACCAACGGCGGTCTGGACGCAGGCGCGACGCCGGCGCCTCAGCGATAGATCAGTGTCGGCAGCCACATGGTCAGGGCCGGAAGGAAGGTGACGAGAGCGAGCACCAGAAACAGCGGCACCAGAAACGGCGCCGTCGCCGAGACGCAACGCTCGAAGGGGACGTTGGAGACCCGCGACAGGACGTAGAGCACCATGCCGATGGGCGGGGTGAGCAGGCCGATCATCAGGTTCAGCACCATGATCACACCGAAATGCACCGGATCGACGCCCATCTTCATGGCGATCGGCAAGAGAACGGGCGTCAGGATGGTGATCGCCGCCACCGTCTCCATGAAGCAGCCGACGACGAGCAGAATGAGATTTATCAGGAGGAGCACGATCCACGGGTTTTCCGATACCGTCAGGATCAGCGCGGCGAAATGCTCCGGGGCCCGGTTCGACGTCAGCACCCAGGCGAAGATCGTCGCGGCGGCGACGATGAAGAGAACGACCGAGGTGGTCTCGATCGTATCGAAGGAGACGCGAAGAAAACGGCGGAGCGAAAGCGTGCGATAGACGACGAGGCCGAGGAACATCGCCCAGACACAGGCGGCGATGGCCGCCTCCGTCGGCGTGAAGGCGCCCGTCAGGATGCCGCCGACGATGATGACCGGCGTCATCAGCGAAAGGGCGGCGCGCAGGAAAGTCGTCCACAGGGCGCCGAGGCGGAAGCGCTGGTCGACGGGATAATTCCGCCGCCGGGCATAGACGGCGATCATCGCCATGAGCGCCACCGCCATCAGGAGGCCGGGCACGAAGCCTGCGGCAAAGAGCTGGCCGATCGAGGCATTGGCATTGACGCCGTAGATCACCATGGGCAGCGACGGCGGGATGATCGGCCCGATGGTCGAGGAGGCGGCGGTGATGCCGACGGCAAAGCCCGGATCGTATTTGGCGTCGCGCATCGCCTTGATCTCGATCGCGCCGAGGCCGCCGGCATCGGCGACGGCGGCGCCCGACATGCCGGCGAAGATCACCGAGGCGCCGACATTCACATGACCGAGGCCGCCGCGCATCCAGCCGAAAATCGCCTTGGCGAAATCGAAGATGCGCTCGGTGATGCCGGCGGAGTTCATCAGGTTTCCGGCGAGGATGAAGAAGGGGATCGCCAGGAGGGGAAAGGAATCGACGCCATTGACCATGCGGTGGATGACGACGACCTCCGGCACCCGGCCCTCGACCAGAATGAAGATCGCCGAGGACGCCGCCAGGGAGATCGCCACCGGGACGCCGAGGGCCAGGAGGCCAAAAAGAAGGAGAAAGAGCAGGGCGAGAAGCATTGCGGGTCAATCTGGTAAAGCGTGCTGCGCAGGGCGGAGGAAGGCAGAAATGGAAGCGTCAGGTCCTTGGCGCGCGGCGCCTTTCGGGCGGCCCGCCGTCAGACGCCCTTCGTCGAAACGGCGAAGCGCTCCGGGTCGATCAGCCGGCTGGTTCCGGTGCGAAGGTGGCGGACGAGCGCAGCGAGAGCCCAGACCGCCATCAGGGCGAGCGAGACGGCGACGAGCCAGTAGACCCAGGATTTCGGCAGATCGATCGAGACCATCTTCTGCTGGGTGCGTCCGGCCAGGCTGATGCACAGCCATGTCATCGTGACGTAGAAGGCCAGAGAGACGACATCGACGACGATCTGCAGCACGAAGCGGATCGGCCGGGTGAAGTAGCGGTAGAACAGTTCGACGGCGATGTGGCTTTCCTTGCGGGCGGCCATGATCGAGCCGACGAAGGTGACGGCGATCAGCAGGAAGCGGGCGATCTCTTCGGTCCAGCCGAGAGAATCGTTGAGTACGTAACGGGTCAAGAACTGCAGGAAGACGACCCCGGCCAGCACCCAGAAGACGACCAGCACGACGCCGTCGCTCCATCTGAGGTCCGACAGATCGACCGGTTCGTCCTGAAGCGGCGAGGGCTCCTCGGCCCGGACGCCGCGCTCCGGCTCGACAGATGACATGGCCAGTCTCCTCCCAGGAACGGCACACGGGGAACGATCCGATCCGGAGGGCAGAGAGCCGCCCGGATCGGTGTCTTCAGGATGCCGCGCTGATGGCGGCAGCCGTTTCAAAGGACTATTCGATCGCCTGGAGGCGGTCGTAGGTCGCCTGATCCCAGGTGGCGTCCGGGCCGTTATGGAGCTTCATCGTCATCTCCCGGAACGGCGTGATGTCGACCTCATGCACCTTCACGCCCTGTTCGCGGAACCAGTCGGCGAGTTTCGCCTCGTTGTCCCGGACCTGGGTCGATGCGCATTCGGCCGTCTCCTCCAACACCTTTGTCAAAGCGGTCTGGTCGGGCTCGTCCATCTGGCCCCAGGTCGGCCCGCCGACGATCGTCAGCAGCGCATCGTTGATGTGTCCGGTCAGGTTGATGTCCGACTGGACCTCGTAGAACTTCTTCGCCTGAATGGTCGGAAGCGGGTTCTCCTGACCGTCGACCGTGCCTTGCTGCAGTGCAAGGTATACCTCGGCGAAGGCGATCGGGGTCGGGTTCGCGTCCACGGCCTTCGGGAACATCATGTAGAGCGGGGCATTCGGGACGCGGATCTTCATGCCCTGCATGTCCTCGGGCTTTTCGATCGGCTTGTTCGAGGTCACGTGCCGCTGGCCGTAATAGGTGGTGGCCACGACATGGTTCCCGGTGGCGTCCTGATATCCCTGCGCCAGCTCCTTGAAGAGGTCGGAGTTGCGATATTTGTCCCAGTGGTCGTAATCACGGAACATATAGGGCGCGCCACCGATGGCGATCGGCCCGTAAGCCCTGCCGGCGAAGAGCTGCCCGGTATAGATGATGTCGACGGTGCCGAGCCCGAGGCCCTCGTTGATATCGACCTCCTTGCCGAGGGACGAGGCCGGATAGACCTCGATGGAATAGCGGTCCTCGGTCGCCTGTTTCAGCTTGTCGGAGGCCTCGACGGCGCAGCTGTGATAAGGTTCGCTGGCTTCGTAGACATGGGCGAATTTCAAGACGGTCTGCGCAGCGGCGGACCCGGTAAAGGCTGTGGAGGCAAGCAGCGCCACTCCCAACGCTGTCGTCTTACAAGCGTATGCCATTCAGTTTTCCTCCCTAACGTATACGCAGAAAGGCCATCTTATTGGCTTGCGCCGCAAGTGCAATGGCAGACCTCAATCCTCGCCTGACACCTGTCTAAGTTACGGCCGAATTCGCCGGTGCCACCCCTCATGCCGGCCCGGCCCCGTCGTCTCGACCGGGCAATTCGAAACAGCTGAAGCGGCGGCGACGGCGGCAAGCCGGCCGTCCGATCGCCGCGATCGGAGGCGCCCCTCAGGGCTGCGACACCAGCGGGCGAACATGCCGGCGGACAGATTCGCTGCCGGGAAAGGCGACGTCGGCATAGACGGGCAGGTGATCGGAGGCGCCCCGCGACCGGTTGGAGACGTGAACGCCGGTGTCGACGAGCCTCACCTCGGGGCTGAGAATGATCCGGTCGAGCGCGCCGAGCGGCATGCGGGAGGGAAAGGATCGCCCCGGAACGACGACCTGATGCGCCTTGCCGAAGAGCTTGAAGCAGCGGCCTTGCGGGTTCCACTCGTTGAGATCGCCCATCATGACCGTCGGCACACCCGGTTTCAGGCTCATCAGATGCGACAGGATGGCAGCCGCCTGGCGCCGTCGCCACAGTCCGAGCAGGCCGAGATGCATGGCGACGACGCGCAGTCTCGCCTTGCCGACGGCGAGTTCGACGAAGGCCGCGCCGCGCGGCTCGAGGGCAGGGAGCGTCAGGCAGTCGGCGCCGAGCACCTCGATGCCGTCACGCACGAGGACCACGTTCCCGTGCCATCCAAGCCCACCGGGCCGCGCATCGAGGGCGACGGGAACATAGCGGGTCTCGTCGCGGATGGCCTGCCGTGGCAGGGACGACGTGCGCGCTCCAAAGCGCCGGTCGACCTCCTGCAGGGCGACGACGTCGGCGTCGATCTCGTTGAGGACCGCAAGCGTCTGCATCGGGCGCCGGCGCCAGTCGGTGCCGATGCTCTTGCGGATATTGTAGGATGCAACGCGCAACACGGACTGGCCTCCTTGCTGTCCCGTGGCTCAGGTAGCACGTCTCGATGTCATGGTAATCGGGGCTTGGCCACGACTTGCCGGTCAAACCCGGAAGGCCAGGGCGGCCAAGTGTCGCGAGGCCGGGGCCGTCGGTCACGATGAAGCCGGAGCCTGCCGCACTCGGATCATTTCCCGGCTACCGAATTGGCTCAGCACTCGAGCCACGATCCGACTCGACTCAGCATCGCGTCGAACAATAACATCACCCAAGGGAAGCAAGGACCGGGGGGAGGGAAAATGAGCAGCGAACGACTACGCGACGCGATCCTGTCGGCGCGAAGCGAAAAGGCGACATGGTCGCTCGGGCGCCAGGCATTCAGGCGCGAGGGGCTCGGCGCGTTCAACCCCTTTCGATCGAACGCAGATCCCGAACGGGCGCTCTGGGAGGAGGGCTTCAATTTCGAGCGGGAGATTGCGGCCCACCGCGAAACCCGCTTGTGATCCGGGTCCGCTCCCGTTCGCGTCGGGCCGCGCCGCCGGGGGACATCGAACCGTTCCGTCGATTGTCGTTTGCGCCCCTCGGGGTTTCAGCTGTAATGCGCTGCAATGACATTGCGCAAACCATTCCCCCCGATCGAGCCGTTCAAGATGGGCCGGCTGGATGTCGGGGACGGCCACGAGCTCTATTTCGAGGAATGCGGCAACCCGAGCGGGCTGCCCGTCGTCTTCGTGCATGGCGGGCCGGGAAGTGGCGCTTCGGCTCCGCATCGGCGGCTGTTCGATCCGCAGCGGTATCGCATCGTTCTTTATGATCAGCGCGGCTGCGGGCGCTCGATCCCCTTGGGCAGCCTGGAAAACAACACAACCTGGCATCTCGTCGATGATCTCGAACGGCTTCGCCGGCACCTTGGGATCGAGCGCTGGCTGCTCTTCGGCGGCTCCTGGGGCGCTACGCTGGCGCTCACCTATGCCCAGGAGCACACCGAACGGGTGCTTGGTCTAATCCTGCGCGGCATCTTTTCCGGCCGACGCTCCGAGCTCGACTGGTTCTACGACTGGGGTGCCAACCGGCTGTTTCCGGACCATTGGGAAAACCTCGTCGCGTCGATCCCCGCATCGGAACAGGACGACCTCGTCGCGGCCTATCGGCGGCGTCTCACGCACCAAGATCGCGCCGTGCGCGCCCAGGCGGCGAAGGCATGGACGGCGTGGGAAGCGGCCACCGTCATGATGCGCACGACGAACCCGCCGAACCCTTCGCCCAGCGCCACTGCGACGGATGGGCAGATCGCCTTCGCACGGATCGAGAACCACTATTTCTTCCACGAGCTCTGGCTCGAAGAGGGGCAGTTGCTCGACAATATCGACCGTCTTGCGCAAACGCCCGGGGTCATCGTCCAGGGCCGCTATGACGTCGTCACCCCGGCGATCACCTCATGGCAGATCGCTCAGGCCTGGTCGAAGGCCGATTACCGGCTGGTCGAAGGCGCGGGGCACGCCTTTGCCGAGCCTGGCATCCTGCACGCGCTCCTCGAGGCGACGGATCGCTTTGCAGACGCGTTCGCGGGCCGCTGACAGGCGGCCTCGACGATCGCTTGCGCCGGAAGGTCGGCCAATTGTCGCCGGGACAAGCTCCTGCTTCTCTTTGCGGGAAGACGGACGTATGAATTTCGGGCAGCGTCGAGGCTGAGCAGCGTGGGAGATGACGAATGTCGATCTATACCGGCGGATGCCAGTGCGGCGCGGTTCGCTTTCGATGCGAAATCGATCTGGCCAGCGCGCATGTCTGTCATTGCAGGATGTGCCAGAAGGCCTTCGGCTCGTTCTATGCGCCGCTAGTCAGCGCGCGGAAGGGCACTGTGGCCTGGACCAAAGCCGAGCCGAAACGCTTCCGTTCATCGAGCCATGCGCAGCGGGGTTTTTGCGCCGAATGCGGGACGCCACTGACCTATGAGGCGAGGGAGGGCGTCTCGATCGCCATCGGCGCCTTCGACGATCCGGCCGCCATCGCTCCCCGCCATCAGTTCGGACTGGAAGCCAAGCTGCCTTATGTCGACGAGCTGGGCGAGCTTTCCGGTCTGGCGACGGAGGACGACCCGGATATGGCGGACGTCATTGCAACGTTCAAGAACCACCAGCATCCAGACGCCCCGTCGCCCGACGAGGCGTCGCCGGCGACCTTATCCGAGCCAGACAGACCATGACCCATGCACTGCGGGGGCTCTATCCCGAGATCGAGCCCTATGAGACCGGCCAGCTCGACGTCGGGGACGGCCATACGATCTATTTCGAGCGATGCGGCACCAAGGGTGCGACGCCTGCCGTTTTCCTGCACGGGGGGCCGGGCGGCGGCTGTTCTGCCGTCCACCGCAGGCTGTTCGATCCGGCGCGCTATGACGTGCTCCTCTTCGATCAGCGCGGCTGCGGCCGCTCGACGCCCAATGCCAGCCTGACGGCCAACACCACCTGGCATCTCGTCGAAGACATCGAGCGCCTTCGCGGACTGATGGGCGTCGAAAAGTGGCTGGTCTTCGGCGGATCCTGGGGATCGACCCTGGCGCTGGCCTATGCCGAGACGCATCCGCAGCGGACCTCGGCGCTGATCGTGCGCGGCATCTACACGCTGACCAGGGCCGAGCTCGACTGGTACTATCAGTTCGGGGTCTCCGAAATGTTTCCCGAAAAGTGGGAGCGCTTCGTCGCGCCCATTCCCGAAAGCGAGCGGGGCGACATGATCGCCGCCTATCGCAAGCGGCTGACCGGGGACGACAGGGACGAACAGCTGCGTGCCGCGAGAGCCTGGAGCCTATGGGAAGGCGAGACGATCACCTTGCTTCCCGATGAGAAGCTAAGCCACGACTTTGGCCGTGACGATTTTGCCATCGCCTTTGCCCGGATCGAGAACCACTTCTTCAGCCATGCCGGCTGGCTGGAAGAAGACCAGCTGATCTAAAACGCGGGGAAACTCGCCGGCATTCCCGGCGTCATCGTCCATGGCCGATACGACATGCCGTGTCCGGCGCGCACCGCCTGGCGGCTCGCCAAAGCCTGGCCCGACGCGGAGCTGCACCTGATCGAGGGGGCCGGCCACGCCTTCGACGAGCCCGGGATCCTCGACCGGCTGATCCGGGCGACGGATCGGTTTGCCGGGTAGGCGCGATCTAGAGACGGCGACGATGATCGAGGTCGTCCGTCGCCTCGAAAGCAAAGGGCGAGGCGGCATCCGGTGGGTGTACCTGATGGGCGAAGCGAGTTTGCACGGGGCCTGACGAAGTGGCAGGATTGTGCGGGATCTGTTTCCGTCCCCGGCGCAACGATGCGTAGCTTCAAGAAGTGAGAGCGTCCTTTGTGCGTCTCTTCGGACGCACGACGCTCTAAATATCGAGGATCGAAGGAATATCTGCACCCTTTATATCCTTGCCCGTCTTCCGCTGTTCGGTATCTTCCGCCAACAGAATGTCAGTACAAATCTGGAATTATTTTGGTATGATTGCCTCATTCAGTAATAATTTCATTTTTCTGAAGACACGAAAGACTGGAGGCACAAGTGTCGAAATCGTATTGAGCAGCTGGTGTGATGCCGGTGATGTTTGTACAGTTGTGTCCCCGGTGGACGAGGTGACACGAGCTTCGTTCGGCGGGATTTTACCCGTCGAAGAATACAAAGGCGCAAAAGTATTCAATCACATGAATGCTGCGCATGTTCGTAAAATATTCCCGACGCTGTGGCGCGACGCGTTTGAATTCACAATTGAACGACACCCTTACGAGAAGGTCATTTCGCGAGTTTATTGGCGGATTGGGCGTCGGGGCGGGAATGTCGATCAGGAATACGAAGCGGAGCTCGAACGTACATTGCAGATGGGTGATTTCGTGGATCGCGACCTGTATTCGATCGGCGGCAAGATCGTCGTTGACGAAGTGATCGATTACCCTGACATGTGGCCCCGGTTATCGGAGCTGGGGCGCGCCTGGGGTCATACGGTTCCCGATGAAAAGCCGAATGCGAAGGGACAACATCGCAAGGACAGACGTGCTGCGGCAGACATTTTGAGTGAACGACAAAAATCTCGCATTCGCGAGATCGCCGCCTTCGAGTTCGAAACATTCGGATACGCGGCGTAAAGGCCCGGAACAGGGCAGAACGGAATACGGTCACCTGAATGAGGGCTATTTCGATCGATCATTGTCGTCGAGTACTCTTCGCCCTTTGTCTGCCAACGTGCTCCAGAATTCCGGTTGGTTTCCGTCGTCATCGCTTCCGGCCAAGGGTCTTACCGGACGATAAGCTCGCGAACTTGTATGTGAGCGGGTTCAAGTCTGAATGGCTTTGAGCGCGCTGCCATTCGTTGCCGTGATCATGGGGATCATCAAAAACCGGCAGCGACCAACCAGGCACGAGAAACGGGCGGAAGCCGCCGGCGCATTCAGATAAGAGGCGTCCATCACTTCGGCCAGCGAGTTTCCGCCATGCCATCTCCTCAAGGCGAAAGCCGTCAAGGTCTCGCCTACGCCCTCGGCGCCTATGCCATCTGGGGCTTCGTGTTGCCGATCTACATGAAGCTTCTCGCTCATGTCTCGCCAATCGAGGTTGTCGCTCATCGCATCATCTGGGCCTTGCCCTTCGCGATTGCGATCCTTCTCTGGCAGGGAACATTGCGCCATGCCCTGGCCCATTTCCGCGAACCAAGGACGCTCGGCCTTGCGGCGCTCACCGCCGCGCTGATCTCGGTCAATTGGGGCGTATTCGTCTATGCGGTCGGCACGGGCCAGACCGTGGAGGCGGCCCTCGGCTACTATATCAACCCGCTGGTCAACATCGCCCTGGCGGCGATCTTCCTCGGCGAGCGGCCGACGCGCCTGCAGGGCCTCGCAATCGCCCTCGCAGCGGTCGGCGTTGCCATCCTGACGCTCAAAGCCGGTGGCCTGCCATGGATCTCGCTGGTGCTGGCGATGACCTTCGGCACCTACGGGCTGCTCCGTAAGACGGTGCGCGTCGGGGCGAGCGAGGGTTTCTTTCTCGAAGTGGCTCTTCTGGCGATCCCCTCGATCGTCCTCGTCCTCCTCTTCGTGCCCGAAAAGCATTTCCTGAACGACGGCATCGAGACGACGCTCCTCGTCGCCGCGGGCCCGCTCACCGCGGTTCCGTTGATCCTCTACGCCGCCGGAGCCCGGCTCCTCCACTTCACCACCATCGGCATCATGCAATACATCGTGCCGACTTTGATGGTCCTGACCGCGGTCTTCCTGTTCGGCGAACCTTTCGGCGGCTGGCAGCTCGTGGCCTTCGGCTTCATCTGGACGGCGCTGGGGCTCTATACCGGCACGTTGTTTCGACGGCGCGTCGGTAAGGACACTGCCGTGCCGACGCGCCCGTCGTCCGGCCTCACGCCGTGACGACGACCCCGGCGGGCGTCAGCCCCCGTCCGACCAGCGTGTGCGATAAAGATCCAGCCGGCGGTCGCGGAAGTTCCGGACCGAGCCCTCGTATCGCGCCCACATCAGCGTCGAGAGATTGAGATCGGCGACGGCGACCATCTCGACGTTCTCGGAGGCTTCGGCCGCGATGCCGTCCCGGGCGAAGGGGAAGTCGCACGGCGTGAAGATGCCGGACTGGGCATATTCGATGTCGAGATTGTCGACATTGGCGAGATTGCCTGTCATGCCCGAGGTCACGACATAGCACTGGTTCTCGATCGCCCGCGCCTGGCAGCAATAGCGCACGCGAAGATATCCGTGCCGCGTGTCGGTGTTGAAGGGCACGAAGAGGATGCGTGCGCCCTGGTCGCACAGGCGGCGGGCGATCTCCGGGAACTCCGAATCGTAGCAGATCATGATGCCGACCGGGCCGCAGTCGGTCTCGATCACGTCGATCGGGTCACCGCCCTGGATGTGCCAGTATTGCCGCTCGTTCGGCGTCGGATGGATCTTTTCGCGGGCATGGACCGAGCCGTCGCGCAGGAAGGCGTAGCCGACATTCTGGATCTCGCCATCCTCGGTGCGGGTCGCGTGGCTGCCGCCGATGATGTTGATGTTGCGGCGGATCGCCATCGCCGTCATCCGCTCGACGAAGTCGGGCGTGTGCTCGGTGAGCCTCGAGATAGCCGCTTCCGGCTTGAGCTCCTCGGCCTCGCAGGACAGGAGCATCAGCGTGAAGAGCTCGGGGAAAACAACGAAGTCGGCCTCGTATTCGGCCGCGACCTCGACGAAATATTCCACCGCGTCGTAAAACTCCTGCGGAGCGGCGATCTTGCGCGCCTGCATCTGCACCGTGACGATGCGCACAATATCCGGGTTCGAGCGGTTGACCGGCTGCTTGGAATGCTCCGGATCGTAATAGGGGTTGCGCCAGATCATCAACACGCCGTTGCCGCCCGAGGCGACGTCGATCGGATAGTAGTTCTTCAGGAGAAACTCCGGCTCGAAGCCGGCCTTCAGGTGAAACGAGGCCACCGGATCGGTCAGCTCGTTCTTGCGCACCGCCTCGAGATAGGCCTCGGCGGTGCCGTATTTCTTGGCGTTGCGTTTGTAGCCGGGCAGGCGTCCACCGAAGGCGATGCCCTTCAGCTCAAGATCCTGGCACAGCCGCCGACGCGCGTCGTAGAGCCGCTTGCCGATCCTCAGGCGCCGCTTGTCCGGATCGACGCAGACCTCGATGCCGTAGAGCCAGTCGCCCTTCCTGTCATGCATCGCCGCATAGCCGCCGCCGGTCACCTCGGCCCATGAGTGCTGCTTCATCACCTTCGCCTCGGGCAGGATCATCGTCGCCGCATAGCCGACGATCTCGTCCTCGTAGACGACGACGAACTGTCCCTCCGGAAAGGCCGAGAGCTGGCCCATGATCATGCCGCGCGTGTAGGGCGCCTCGTCCTTGAAGACCTTGGCCGAGAGGGCGATGAGGTCGGAAACGTCCTTGGTCGTCGCGGTACGGACTTCGATCTTAGGTGTCGAACGCTTCTCGGCCATGGGTGGGGGAATTCCTCAATGTTGAAAAATGGGGCGAGACAATCGCCAGGCGGCTGCGCCCCGGTGCCCTGACATAGGCGACATACGCTCTCGCACAAGCGAAAACCCTTGCCGGCAGTCCAGACCGCCGGCGCAAAGGTGACGAAACCATGCGAAGCGATGAACTCACCGTAACGCCATAGTGCGACCCGCACGGGTTTCATTCCAAGGCGCGATCGATAGCTATAGCCCCTGCAACCCCAAGGCAGGGTCATGTCGCTCTGCCGGCCGGCAATCGCAACACGTCGCAACACAAGGAGCCTTCATGCGGTCATTTGTTCCCGCCCTCGTTATCGCCCTTTCGGCAGCTTCCCTTTCTTCGCCCGCCGGCGCGCAGAGCATCGACATCGACGCCGGCACCTACGTCAACGATCCGCTGCACACCAATGTCCTGTGGAACGTCGATCATTTCGGCCTGTCGACCTATATCGGCCGCTTCGCGGACATCTCCGCGACGCTCGAACTCGACCCGCAGGACGTGACGAAGTCGCAGCTGACCGCCAATGTCGATCCAGCTTCGGTGGACACGCACTATCCGGCCGACGACAAGAGCTTCAACGACGAGATCGAGAGCGACATGTTCCTCGACGCCGCAAAGTTTCCCGAAGCGAAATTCGTCTCGAAGTCGATCGAAGTGACGGGGGACAAGACCGGCACGGTGACCGGCGACCTGACGCTGCACGGCCAGACCCATGAGGAGACGATGGACGTCACCTTCAACACGGTCGTCAATCCGCATCCGGTTTCCAAGCTTCCGACGATCGGCTTTTCCGGCACGATGACCTTCGACCGCACGAAATACGGGATCGACACCTATGCAGGGCCGGTCGGCAAGGACGTGACGCTGGAGATCCAGACCGAGTTCGTGCCGAAGAAGGCCGAGTAGCGGCCGGCTGCGTCGCCGGTACGGGCGTCCAATCGCAAGGCTGCGAGCTTCCGGCGGCCTTGCGGGTCTCGAGTTCCGCCGCGGCGACGCGCAGCCCCGGGAGGTGTACCTGTTTCGAGCCGAAACGCGCCTCGCCAGGACGACGGGTCGCAGGCGCGGAGCTTGTACAGGACGCCAGAAGACATAGCTCAGCATGACAGGGGCGGCGGCAGGTTTCGTGTCGCCGCTTCGCGGCTGGAAAGGTCTTCGTCCGTGGCGCTACGCCCTCGCTCCCCCCGTGGCTCGTCCGTTCCGACCGGCCGCCTGTCGCGGCTTGCCCGTCTGGGCGGACTGGCCGCCAATGTCGGCGGGGGCATGCTGATCGACGCGGCCGGGCGCGCGGTGCGCGGCGAGAGGCCAAGGCTGGAAGACCTCGTCCTCACCCCCGCCAACGTCCTGAAGGCGACGGAGCAGCTCGCCCAGCTGCGTGGTGCGGCAATGAAGATGGGCCAGCTGATATCGATGGATGCCGGCGACGTCTTGCCGCCGGAGCTGGCGGCGATCATGGCGCGGCTGAGGGCCGACGCCGAGCCGATGCCCAGGCGCCAGCTGCAATCCGTCCTCGACGGAGCCTGGGGCAGGGGCTGGGAAAAACGATTCGACCTCTTCGACCACCGCCCCATCGCCGCCGCCTCGATCGGCCAGGTGCATCGCGCCCTGACGACGGACGGGCGTCTGCTCGCAATCAAGGTCCAATATCCGGGCGTTGCCCGCAGCATCGACAGCGACGTTGACAACGTCTCGACGCTTTTGCGCGTTTCCGGCATCGTCCCCAAACAGCTCGACATCGCTCCGCTGCTGGCCGAGGCCAAGCGCCAGCTGCACGAAGAGGCGGACTACGAGCGCGAGGCGGGCTGCATGGAACGGTTCGGCGAGCTTTTGGCCGGGGAAACCGACTATCTCGTGCCGGAGGTTCATCGCGACCTGTCGGGGCCGACGGTGCTGGCGATGACATTCGTCGATTCGGTCCCGATCGAGACCGTCGAGACCGCGCCGCAGGAAGCCCGGAACCGGATCGCGCGGCTCCTCATCGATCTGTCCCTGCGAGAGCTCTTTTCGTTCCAGCTGATGCAGACGGACCCCAATCTCGCCAACTATCGCTTCGAGCCGGCGAGCGGGCGAATCGTTCTCCTCGACTTCGGCGCGACGCGGGCCTTTGCGCCGCAGCTCGCCGAAGAGTGCCGGCGCCTCGGATCAGCCGGCATGGCGAGCGACTGGCCGGCAGCGCGGCAGGCTCTCACCGAGATCGGCCTCATCGACGCCAGCGTTCCGAAGCGCCATCAGGACAATGTCATGGCGATGGTCGAGATGGTGATGGAGCCGCTGCAGCGTGCGGACATCTTCGACTTCGGCAACCGCGCCATCGTCGAGACCATGCGCGAACAGAGCATCGCCTTCGCCGCTGAGCGCGACGGCTGGCGGCTGCCGCCGGTCGACACGCTGTTTCTCCAGCGCAAATATGGCGGGACCTATCTGCTGGCGGCCCGTCTCAGGGCGAAGGTCGACGTGAAGGCTCTGTTCGCAAGATATTTTTGAGGCGACGTAGCGGACTGAAATGTTGCGTTCAGGTGGCGCCGAGGAACCCGGACGGGGCCTGATCGCTCGCTTTGTCTTGACGTTCCTGCGCCAGACGCCGCCAGTTCCGCGCGGCATAGGCGTGTGCTTGTTTCAGCGCAATCAAGAGCCCCAGCCGCCGGATGATGCGCAGCATCCCTCGCGCCTCGAACGTGGTGGTCCGTTCGACCCGCGTCTGCCCGCCACCGAGAGGTGTCAGCGTGAACTCATCCTCCAGATGCCCCACCCAATTGCGGCACCAGACCGTCGAGGCGATCATCCGGTAGGCGAGGCGGCGGTTCGGCTCGAAAACGAGAATGCGCTGGTCGATGGTGCCGCGATCGGTGGTGCATTGGCGGGTGCGTCCGACGGAGGCTTCGCCCTCCAGAACCTTGCAGCTCATCGGCTTGGGAATGCCGAAGCAAAACATCAAAGGCCTTGTGTCGTCCATCCGCGCTTTGGTGAAATGCGGCCAGATATCTTCGGGCTCGCAGGGGAAAACCCATTCGGAATGAAGGCGCATGAGAGGCTCCTGACAGTTCTTCATTTAGGTAATCGACTTATCGTTGTCGTGTCAACGCTTAATTGATTGCCTAATCGTCTTACTGTATGGATGGCCCATGTCGATGCAATTGATCTTCGAGGCGCTGGCCTCGCCCGTTCGCCGCAAGATCCTCGCCTATGTCGCCCATACGGAGCTGAACGCCGGCGAGATCGCCGCGCGTTTTGACATGTCGAAGCCGTCGATCTCCCAGCATCTTCAGTTGCTGGAGCATGCCGGACTGGTCACGAGCGAAAAGCGCGGGAAATACGTCTATTACCGCCAGGTGCCGGACACTTTGGCGACGACGCTCACCGGCTTCGTCCAGGACATCTGCCCGATCGGCGCGCCGATCCGCCGCGAGAGCAAGGACCTTTCGCTGGCACCAAAGGTCCGCCAAGCGAGCGAAGACTGAGCCGCGTGGATCGAGCTTGGCCAGCTGCTTTCATACGCGATTGATACGGCCGTCTTTCAGAGCGTCCCGTTGATCTCGCTGCGCCCGCTGGCTTCGCCATCCGCGCCTTGCTGCATCAGCGTCGGCACGATGTCCTCGGCCTTGTCGATGACCAGCGGTTTCACCTTGTCGGCGGAATGTAGGAAGCCTTCCTCGGCCATGTGACCGAAAAGCCGAGCGAGGTTCATACCGTGTTTGCAAGGTGGTGCGAGGCGGTTGCAATGGCCATGACGCGTTGCGTTATGAACTGTATGTGCTTAAATTCGCTCCATGATCCGGAGCATCGCTGATCCCGAGACGCAGTTGATCTGGGCAGGTCGGCGAAGCGGGAAGTTGCCGCCGGACATCCAGTCCGTTGCCTTGAGAAAACTCCGCATGCTCAATCAGGCGAGAGTGCTGCAGGATTTGCGCGTGCCTCCAGGGAATCGTCTCGAGGCGTTGAAGGGTGGTCGATCGGGGCAGTACAGCATTCGGATCAACGACCAGTGGCGGATATGCTTTTCATGGGAAGAAGGAGATGCTCACGATGTCGAAATCGCCGACTACCACCGCTGAGCTTTTGCCAAATCCGCATCCCGGCGAGATCCTGCTCGAGGAATTCCTGAAACCGATGGGCATCAGCCAGAATGCGCTCGCCCGCGCCGTGCACGTGCCGCCGCGACGGATCAACGAGATTGTCCTCGGCAAGCGCGCCATGACGGCCGATACGGATCTGCGCCTGGCGCGGTATTTCGCGATGTCGGACGGTTTCTTCCTGGGATTGCAGCTGGACCACGACCTGATGGAACGGCGTCGCGAAATCGAGGCCGATCTGCAGGCGATCGAGCCGAGAGCTGCCTGACCGCCTGAAATGCCGGCCTCAGAGCTTCCCGATGATCTCGCTGCGCCCGCTGGCTTCGCCATCCGCGCCTTGCTGCATCAGCGTCGGCACGATGTCCTCGGCCTTGTCGATGACCAGCGGTTTCACCTTGTCGGCGGAATGCAGAAAGCCCTCGTCGCCCATGTGATCGAAGAGCCGGGCGAGGGGATCCCAGAAGCCGTCGATATTGGCGATGACGACGGGCTTTTCATGACGACCGAGCTGGCTCCAGGTCATGATCTCGACCAGCTCCTCCAACGTGCCGATGCCGCCCGGCAGAGCCACGAAGGCGTCGGAACGCTGGAACATGATGTGCTTGCGCTCGTGCATGTCCTCGGTGACGATCAACTCGTCGAGACGCTTCAGCTCGCGCTCGGTCGCTTCCATGTCGATCAGGAATTTCGGGATGATGCCGGTGACCTTGCCGCCGGCCTCGATGACCGCGTCGGAGACGGCCCCCATGATTCCCTTCGTGCCGCCGCCATAGACGAGTTCGATCCCGGCTTTGCCGAGCTCCGTCCCAAGGCTGCGGGCGGCGGCGATATATGACGGGTTGCGGCCCGGCGAGGAACCGCAATAGACGCAGACGGATCGAATCATGTTCATGCTGGAAAGGTCCGACGGCAGCAGCCAGAAATCAAGCGAAAGCGCTGAGACAGCGTTGCGCCGCTCACACCCAGTCGAGGCTGGCGTTGTTCACGTGCACCATACGATCGTGGGGAACTTCCATCCGCGAGGCCTCCTGGCCCGGCACCTTGCCGTAAAGGGACATGAAGCTGCGGATGACGCCCCCATGGGCGACGAGGATGGTCGGACGATCGAGCGCTTCGAAGACCGGCCAGACCCGCTCGGCGAGCATCGCGTAGGATTCGGCTTTGGCGCCGGGCGGAACGAACCCCCATTTGTCCTTCTTGCGACCACGAATGCCTTCGGGATCGAAGCCGGCCACCTCGTCCATCGTCGAGCCCTGCCAATCGCCGAAGTCCAACTCGACGAGCCGCGGGTCGGTCAGAAAGGCGTCCGGGTCGAGGCCCATTTCACCGCGGATAATGCGCATCGTGTGCGAGGCTCGCCCGAGCGGACTGGCCAGGAACTGGAACTCGGCCTTGCGCTCGCCCAGAACATTGCGCAGATAGCGCCCGTTCCGCCGTGCCTGCGCCCGGCCGAGCGCGTTCAGCGGCACCTCGACCTGGCCCTGCAGGCGGCCTTCCGCATTCCAGTCCGTCTGACCGTGCCTGGAAATGAAAAGCTCTGGCAAGGCGCCCAGTGAAGCGTCGTTCATGAAAAGCGTTCCGCGCTGCGGGATCGGCGGCTGTCGAAGGCGAAGCACCAGCGCGATCCCGGTTGGGGCTAGGGCATATCAGGTCCGGATGCCCGGCAGGGCCGCGCCGACCATAACAGTCAGCTGTCCTAGACGACGGAAATGTCAGGCGCGTCCACGGCTTTCATGCCGACCGTGTGGTAGCCGCAGTCGACATGGTGAACCTCGCCGGTCACGCCGCGCGACATGTCCGAGAGCAAATAGAGCGCCGACTGCCCCACTTCGTCGATCGTCACCGAGCGTTTCAGCGGCGCGTTATACTCGTTCCACTTGAGGATATAGCGGAAATCGCCGATGCCCGACGCCGCCAACGTCTTGATCGGGCCCGCGGAAATCGCGTTAACGCGAATGTCCTGCTTGCCGAGATCGACGGCGAGATAGCGGACCGACGCTTCGAGCGCGGCCTTGGCGACGCCCATGACGTTGTAGTGCGGCATGACCTTTTCGGCGCCGTAATAAGTCAGCGTCAGGATCGAGCCGCCCTTGTTCATCAGCTTCTCGGCGCGCGCGGTGATCGAGGTCAGCGAATAGACCGAGACGTCCATTGTCTTGCGGAAGTTCTCGCGGCTGGTCTCGACGTAGCGGCCGGTCAATTCGTCCTTGTCGGAAAAGGCGATGGCGTGAACGACGAAGTCGATCGTGCCCCATTTCGCCTCGACCTCCGCGAAAACCGCGTCGACCGTCGCCTCGTCGGTGACGTCACAGTGGCCGGCGAGAATCGCGCCCAGTTCGTCCGCGAGCGGCGCGACACGCTTTTTCAAAGCGTCGCCCTGATAGGTCAGCGCGATCTCGGCGCCGGCATCGGCGAGGGCCTTGGCGATTCCCCAGGCAATCGAGCGGTTGTTGGCAACCCCCATCACGAGGCCGCGCTTGCCCTCCATCAGCCTGTCAGATCCAGCCATGGCGCACCAACCTCCAAGGGATATTTCACAACACTTTGCGCGGCGGGGGTATGGCACAGAGGTGAGGGGGCTTCAAGCCACGGCACATCGCCTGTCCCCCGCCGGCGTAGGCGTCATCGCCCCGCCGGTTCGGCGGCGCGCTCGCGCATCAGCGCCTCGAGAGCGATGTCGCCTTCGGGCAGAACGATCTCGGCCTTGACGAAGAGGTCGCCCCGACCCCCGGTCTTGGTCGTAAGGCCCTTTCCCTTGAAACGGAAGGTCTTGCCGGAATTCGTCCAGGCCGGGACATTCAAGGCGACGCGACCGTCCAGCGTCTCGACCTCAACACGGCCTCCGAGCACGGCGGTGCGCAGCGGGACGCTGACCGAAAGCCGCAGATCACGCCCCTCGACCTTGAATCGTGGATGCGGTGCGAGCCGGATCGTGATCATCGCGTCGCCGGGTTCACCCCCGGCCGGCGCCGGCTGGCCCTGACCGCGCAACCGAATCGTCTGGCCGTCCTCGACCCCGAGCGGCAGCCTGATCGCCAGCTTTTTGCCGGACGCAAAGGCGACTTCCACCTTTTCGTTGCGGACAATGTCGTCGAGATCGATGGTCAGGTCGGCGGTGATGTCGGCGCCTTTCGAAGCGCCGCGCCGCGCGCCGGAAAAGCCGCCGCTGGCGGTAGAGCGCTTGGCGCCGCCACCGCCGAAGGCGCCCTCGAAGAGGCTGGAAAAGATGCTGTCGGCGTCGAAGTCCTCCGCCTTCGTCGAAGAGCGATAATCGAAACCGCCCGAGCGCGATCTCTGGCCGGCGAAGGGACCGCCACCGCCGAACGGATCGCCGCCGGCAAAGCCCTGAAACTTCGGCTTGCCTTCCGCGTCGATCTCGCCGCGATCGAACTGCGCGCGCTTGTCCTTGTCGCCGACGATCTCATAGGCCTGATTGGCCTCGTTGAACCGGGCCGCGGCGGCAGGGTCGTTGGAATTTGCGTCTGGATGATATCGTTTCGCCAGCTTGCGAAAGGCCGACTTGATCTCCTTGTCGCTCGCCGACTTCGCGACGCCGAGCACAGCGTAGGGATCACGCATAGGCTGTCAGTTCCTTCAAGATGGGCATGGATGGGATTATGGAGCAGGCACGAGCCCGCCAGATCGAATCCTGCCTTATATGATTGCTCGGCAGGGAAAATTGAAGGTCGCCCCGCCATTGCGGCAACCAGAGGCGCAATTTTCTACCCGGACGTCGATCGATGGCAGCTTGGCCGCCGAAAATTCAGCGCTTGCCGAATTCGATCAGCGCCCACTCGCCGGCGCCGACGGTGCAGGCGCGTCCCGCATAAAGGGCGATTCCGTCGAAGCGCTGCCGGGAGGCCTCGAAGGAGCGGCAGATGCTGTCGCCCTGTTTTTCCTGGCTGAGCGCCGTGATAACTCCGCTCGAACCCGTCTCGGGATTGGACCAGGGATAGCGGCCCGTGCCGCGATCGAGGTCGAGGGCGGAAACGGCATTGCGAACGATCCTGCGGTCCGAATCGGTATCGGGATCAATATCGGGCGAGGCGGCCTGCGGCTCGACGGAGCCCGTGATGGTGGGATCGAGCAACGTCTCCTCGACACCCGGCCCGGCAACGACGCATCCGCCGAGGCCGCCCGTCAGAGCCAGGAGTAGAACCACCTTGTATCGCAGCACCGATCTCATATGTCGTAAATCTCGGCGACTCGACGCCTGGCTTTCATTTCCGGGGGCAATATCACAATGACCGACGAACCCTTAAAACTCAATGAAACAGACGTCGGGCTGGATCCGGTCGCGTTCTTCTCGGGCTGGATGGAACAGGCCGTCGAAACCGAACCGAACGACCCGGGCGCGCTCTCGCTCGCAACGGTCGACGAAGACGGCATGCCAGACGTGCGCATGGTGCTGCTCAAGGGCTATGATGATCGCGGCTTCGTCTTCTACACGAATTTCGAGAGCGCCAAGGGGCGCCAGGCCCTGGCGACACGCAAGGCGGCGATGTGCTTCCACTGGAAGAGCCGGCGCCGGCAGGTACGTCTGCGCGGCCCGCTCGAGATCGTCAGCGAGGCCGAAGCCGACGCCTATTTTTCCTCGCGGCCACGCGGCAGCCGCGTCGGCGCATGGGCGTCGAAGCAATCCCAGCCGCTGCAGAGCAGGGCGGAGCTCGTGGAAGCCGTGGAGCGATTCGAGACCAAGTTCGGCGAAGACGAAATCCCGCGCCCGCCCCACTGGTCCGGTCTGCGCCTGATGCCCCTGTCGATCGAGTTCTGGCAGGACGGCGCCTATCGGCTGCACGACCGGATCGTCTTCAGGCGGCCCTCGCGCGACGCGAAGTGGGAGATCGTCCGGCTGTCGCCCTGAAAAACCCGAGGTTCAGGCCCGTAGACGCCGCGACTCCGCGTTGCCAGCGTCGCTCGCAATCGTGTATGTCCAGAACATTCGCAGAATGGGAGGGCTGCCATGGCCGGGGAAATCAAGATCGACACGTCGAATGCCGCCGAGATGGACTATCCGGAGCATGAGAAGACCTACGCGCTTTTCATCGGCCTGTTCAAATGGGGCTCCGTCGCGGTCATCGCCCTGCTCTTGGGCATGATGGTCGGCCTGATCATGGGCAGCGGCGTCATCGCGTCGGTCCTGACCTTCGTCGTCGCCCTTGCCATCGGCTATTTCGCCCTGCGCTGAATCATCGATCGGACCGACCCCGAAAGCGGGGCGGGCAGAGCGATCGTCATGTCAGCAGGCAGGGGAGAAGCCGCATCATGAAAATCTTCGTTCCGAAGGAAAGCGCCGAGGGCGAGAGCCGCGTCGCCGCGTCACCGGACACCATCAAGAAACTCACCGGCCGCGGCGCCGAGATCATCGTGGAGACCGGTGCAGGCGCAAAGTCACGCATCACCGATGCGGCCTTCGAGGAAGCCGGGGCGAAGATCGGCGACAGATCGGATGCAGGCTCGGCCGACGTCGTGCTGAAGGTGCGGCGCCCGACGGGCGACGAACTCTCTGCCTACAAGTCCGGCGCGGTCGTGATCGCGATCATGGATCCCTATGGCCAGGACGAGGCGCTGAACGCGATGGCCGAGGCCGGCATTCTCGCCTTCGCCATGGAGCTGATGCCGCGCATCACGAGGGCACAGGTGATGGACGTCCTGTCCTCGCAGGCCAATCTCGCGGGCTATCGCGCGGTGGTCGACGCGTCCCACGAATTCGACCGGGCCTTTCCGATGATGATGACGGCCGCCGGCACGGTTCCGGCCGCCCGCGTCTTCGTGATGGGCGTCGGCGTTGCCGGCCTCCAGGCGATCGCCACCGCCAAGCGTCTCGGCGCCGTCGTCACGGCGACGGACGTGCGCCCGGCGACGAAGGAACAGGTCGAGTCCCTCGGCGCGAAGTTCGTCGCCGTCGAGGACGAGGAGTTCAAGGCGGCCGAGACATCCGGTGGCTACGCCAAGGAGATGTCCAAGGAGTACCAGCAAAAGCAGGCCGAGCTCGTCGCCAAGCACATCGCCAAGCAGGACATCGTCATCACCACGGCGCTGATCCCCGGCCGACCGGCGCCCAAACTCGTCTCCAAGGACATGGTCGCCTCGATGCGGCCGGGCTCGCTGCTGGTGGATTTGGCGGTTGAGCGCGGCGGCAATGTCGAGGGATCGAGGGCCGGCGAGATCGTCGAGGCGGGGCCGGCGCGGATCATCGGCTACACCAATGTCTCCGGCCGGGTCTCGGCCAGCGCATCGCTGCTTTATGCCAAGAACCTTTCGGCCTTCGTCGAAACCATGCTCGACAAGGAGACGGGCGCCTTGGCGATCGATTTCGACGACGAGCTCGTCAAGGCGACGCTTCTGACGCGCGAGGGCAAGGTCGTGCACCAGAACTTCGGGGGAGCCAAAGCCGACGAGACCCCCAGGCCTGAAGAGCCGGCGCCGAGCAAAGAAGAAACGACCGCCGGGGAGGGCGAATGATGGAGAACGAAACGGCTCAGGAAGCGCTCAGGCGCCTCAACGACGCGGGAGCTGCGATCAACGACGCGCGCAACGGCGTCGAAAGGTTGATCGGCGAAGGCTACGGCCAGGTCGCAACCATCGCCGAGCACACGGGCATCGACCCCTTCGTGTTCCACTTCGCGATCTTCATTCTGGCGATCTTCGTCGGCTACTATGTGGTGTGGTCGGTGACGCCCGCGCTCCACACCCCGCTGATGTCGGTCACCAACGCCATCTCCTCGGTGATCATCGTCGGCGCTCTGCTCGCCGTCGGCCTCTCGGCCTCGGGCCTCGCCACCACCTTCGGCTTCATTGCCCTGATCCTCGCCTCGGTGAACATCTTCGGCGGCTTCCTCGTCACCCAGCGCATGCTGGCGATGTACAAGAAAAAGTCGAAGTGAGGCGATAGGAACCATGTCCGAGTCAACCGCCGCCTTCCTGTACCTCGTCTCCGGTGTCCTGTTCATACTGGCGCTCAGAGGTCTGTCCCATCCGACCACGAGCCGGCAGGGCAACTTCATGGGCATGGCCGGCATGGCCATCGCCATCCTGACCACGCTCTTCCTCGCAGGACCGTCCTTCGGCGGCCTGCTGCTCATCATCCTCGGCATCGCCATCGGCGGCACGGCCGGCGCGGTGATCGCCCGGCGGATCGCCATGACGGCAATGCCGCAGCTCGTCGCCGCCTTCCACTCCCTCGTCGGCCTCGCCGCCGTGATGGTCGCGGCAGCCGCGCTCTATGCGCCGGAATCTATGGGCATCGACGCCGTCGGCGCGATTCACGGCCAGGCGCTGGTGGAAATGTCGATCGGCGTCGCCATCGGCGCGATCACCTTCACCGGCTCGATCATCGCCTTCTTGAAGCTCGACGGGCGGATGAGCGGCAAGCCGATCATGCTGCCGTCGCGCCATGCCATCAACATCGCTCTCGGCATTCTGCTCGTCGTCCTGGTGATCTGGTTCGCAGCGTCCGAGAGCCATGTCCTGTTCTGGCTCGTCGTCCTCGTCTCGCTCGCCCTCGGCGTTCTCCTGATCGTGCCGATCGGCGGCGCCGACATGCCGGTCGTCGTTTCGATGCTGAACTCCTATTCGGGCTGGGCAGCAGCGGGTATCGGCTTCACCTTGCAGAATCTGGCGCTGATCATCACCGGCGCGCTGGTCGGCTCGTCCGGCGCGATCCTCTCCTACATCATGTGCAAGGGCATGAACCGCTCCTTCATCTCGGTCATTCTCGGCGGCTTCGGCGGCGAGAGCGGACCGGCGGGCGCCGACGACCTTGGCGACCGGACGATCAAGCAGGGCTCGGCCGAGGACGCGGCCTATCTCATGGCGAATGCTTCGAAGGTGATCATCGTGCCGGGCTACGGCATGGCCGTCGCCCAGGCGCAGCATGCGCTGCGGGAGATGGCCGACAAGCTGAAGGAGGAGGGCGTCGAGGTGAAATACGCCATTCATCCGGTGGCGGGCCGCATGCCGGGGCACATGAACGTGCTGCTCGCGGAGGCCAACGTTCCCTATGACGACGTCTTCGAGCTCGAGGACATCAACTCGGAGTTCTCGCAGTCCGACGTCGCCTTCGTCATCGGCGCCAACGACGTGACCAACCCGGCGGCGCGCGACGACAAGTCCTCGCCGATCTACGGCATGCCGATCCTCAATGTCGACCAGGCGCAGACCTGCCTGTTCATCAAGCGCTCGCTCGGCTCCGGCTATGCCGGCATCGACAATACGCTGTTCTACAAGGACAACACGATGATGCTGCTCGCCGACGCCAAGAAGATGGTGGAGGACATCGTCAAGGCGCTGGACCGGTAAGGTCATCTATCGATTCGCTTCCGACAGCTCTACTAAGTCCCGCTCTCATTAAGACTGGCGGTATCCCAGACGCCCTTGTCGGCACAGATCGCCAGCATTGCCACAGTGAGTGGCGATCTCTTGATGCTCGTGCGGAACGGTGATGCGAGAATTTGCAATGGTTGGAAACTCTCCGATCCGAAATAGCGACTGAACTCAAAGTCACCTCTCTTAACGGAGAAAGTCTCGGCATACTCTTCCATAAATTGCAGTGCTTCGCTTCCGTCCAGCCCGCAGTCTTCGAACATGCGGGTTTCAGCCGATACATCAAATGCGACGCAAGTCGTTTCCTTAACGAAATCGACAACTTTGGCTAGCGTCTCGTCTCTAGGGAGCATTAGTGGCATTTATCTGCTTCCGTGACCTCGACATTATATGCATCGATCGTAGCTTTCAGAATAATGGTTACGTCAACTGCTAGTAGGATCCAGCCAACTACCGGGATGGCCCTGCCTACGAAAACGCCAATATTTTTTGTGAATAAAATTCGAAGCGCCTTTGCGCTTTCCGTTGTGATTGTCGGGAGCATGCGAGTTCTGATCTCGTAATTGAGTAACTTGCGGCTAGAAATAGAGGCCAATGACGTGCCGCGGGTCGCCCCTGCGAATTTTCCACGTGTGGGTACGATGGGCTGTCCGATGGCTATGGCAACCATCGCGGCCACCTCGTCCACCCCCAGGTGGTCAAGCGCCTTGTCCACGAATATCCAAAGGAAGAGTTCGCCTGATGTGAGGTCAGAATGACCATTGTAGCAATATGACGCCATCGCACGTGCCTATTCTAGTTACGCGCAAAAGTAGCAGTTAAATGGATAATTGCAACCGAAAGCGATATCTGGACTCGCGGATGCACGCGGACGTCACGCCGTCGAACGAAAGGTCAGTTGGACAGTGGCTCGTGTCCATGTCTGTCCTTCGAGAGCGAAAGGGCTAAGCCGTAAATAAGGCTGCTGCGGCTGGTGGCATGCATTCGACATTCGAGTTGCGTTGAAATTCAATAGACTTTGTAAGTCCCCCTAGTCTTACTGCGTCACAAATGGCGGTTTGCGTTTGCGGTTGGGCGCAGCCGGCACCAAGTGCTGGGCGGCGACGCGTGCAAACGATGACGCGAGCTTTTGCGCGAGACGGCGAGGGCGCACAAGATGATCGTCCACGCCGGCTCGATCAATCGGCATCACGTCCACATGCTGGTCGCGATCCGACCGGACCTATCGGTTTCGCGCGCGGTAAAACACTTGAAGGGCCGCAGCTCGCACAAGTTACTGGACGAGTTCGGAATAATGCGGAAGCGCTACTGGGGCCAGCACCTTTGGGCGAGGGGATATTGTGTTAACAGCAGAGGCAATGTGACGGACGAGGTTTGGATCGACTATATCAAAAACAAAACGCCGCCCGAACCTGACGATAACTTTGAAGTCACGTCAGTCCGCTGAATGGCGGACTGATCCGGCTTTCAGCCATAACCTGAACCCATCGCCTTTTAGGCTGTGGAGAGTTCACACCATCGCCCCGACTCGTAGTCTGGCGGTTCCGACATTTGCTGAGCGATTGTACAGCACGGTATCAGGTGTCAGAGCCGTACCGTCGCCCCTCCAGAGGAGACTTCGGGCCCGGCCTATTGGCCGAGCCCGAAGATTTTCAGAAAAAACTGCGGCGGGCCCACCAACCGGTGCGTCGGGGTTTGCCTTCTTCCTCGGCGGATGACGCTTCGCCGGTCGAGGAGGTGACCACGGGTTCCGCCGGCGCGGCCGGCTTGGCGTCGTCGTTGGCTGCCGGCTGTTCGGGCGCCTCGGCCATCGTCGTCTCGCCCTCGGCGACCTCAGCTTCCCGCCCGGCCACGTCTTCGCCCTCGGCCGACGCATCCGCGGCAACGCTTGCCTCGGGCGTCTCCGACGCAGTCTCGCTGGCTTCGTCCTGCCGCGTGGCTGCCGGCTCGGCGGCCGTTTCCGCGGGCTCGGCTTCGATGACGGAGCTGGTGACCCGGATGACGGTTTCGCCGGAAGCCGCCTCCGCCGGTGACGTCACGGTCTGCCTGCTCTCGCCCGGTGCCGCGCTTTCGCTGGTGATGGCTTCGCCGGTCTCGGCATCGGCTTGCGCGACGGCGCCATGCGCGACGGCATCGCCGCCGGCCATGGCGCGACCACTCTCATCGGCGTCGTCGCCAGTGCGAGCCGCGATCGCGTCGTCCCCGTTGCCCGTCTCGTCGCCGGCCTCGCCGTTCTGGTCACGATGGCGGCGGCCGCCCCGGCGACCGCGCCGGCGACGGCGGGATCCGCGATCGTCGTCGTCGGACCCGGCATTCGTATCCTCGCCGTTTGAATCGTCAGAGTCGTCGTCATCGCCGCTATCGGCGTCGTCATCGGACTGTGAGGCTTCGGCGGACGAGCTGTCGTCCTGGCCATCCTGGCCGTCGCCGCGCTCGCCCCTCCGCCGCCGGCGCCGACGACGGCGGCGCTTGCCGTTGCCGTCGCCATCGTCCTTGTCGGCTTCGGGCGTCTTGGCCTCGACCTCCTCGGCCACCGCGTCCTCGACGGCGTCGATCTCGTCCTCGGCGACCACGGATTCGGGATTGGCCGCGATCTGGCGGATGACCGGCTGCTCGGCCGGGCCGCCATGCTCAATCGTCACACCCTGATGGCCGGCCGCCTCGTCGGCCTCGATGGTGATCCGCAGGCCGAAATGCTGCTCGAGCTCGTCGATGCGCTTGCGTTTTTCGTTCAGCACGTAGAGCGCCGTCGCGGTCGGCACCTTGACGATCAGATCGTGGGTCGCCTGCTTCTGCAGATGCTCCTCGATCGACCGGAGCACATGCAGGGCCAGCGACGAGGCCGAGCGGATATGGCCGTTGCCGCCACAGATCGGGCAGGGCTGCATGGTGGATTCCAGCACGCTGGCGCGGATGCGCTGGCGGCTCATCTCCAGAAGCCCGAAATGCGAGATCTTGCCGACCTGGATGCGGGCCCGATCGCTCTTCAGGCAGTCCTTGATCTTCTTCTCGACCGAGCGGTTGTTCCGCTTTTCCTCCATGTCGATGAAGTCGATGACGATCAGGCCGGCGAGATCGCGCAGTCTGAGCTGCCTGGCGACCTCCTCCGCCGCCTCCAGATTGGTCTGGTAGGCGGTGTCCTCGATCGAATGCTCTTTGGTCGAGCGGCCCGAATTGACGTCGATCGCGACCAGCGCCTCGGTCTGGTTGATGATGATGTAGCCGCCGGATTTCAGCGTCACATGCGGCTGCAGCATCTTGTCGAGCTGCGTCTCGATGCCCTGGCGCGCGAAGATCGGCGTTTGATCGCGGTAAGGCTGGACGACCTTCGCCTGGCTCGGCATCAGCATCCGCATGAAGTCTTTCGCTTCGCGGTAGCCGCCTTCGCCGGCAACGAGGATCTGGTCGATGTCCTTGTTGTAGAGGTCCCGGATCGAGCGCTTGATCAGGCTGCCTTCCTCATAGACGAGGGCAGGGGCGATCGAGGAGAGGGTGACGGTCCGCACCGTCTCCCACAGCCGCATCAGATATTCGTAGTCGCGCTTGACCTCCGCCTTGGTGCGGTTGGCGCCGGCGGTCCGCAGGATGATGCCCATGCCGCGCGGCACGTCGAGCTCGCGCACGACATCCTTCAGGCGCTTGCGGTCCGTGGCATTGGTGATCTTGCGGGAAATACCGCCACCGCGCGCCGTGTTCGGCATCAGCACCGAATAGCGGCCGGCGAGCGACAGATAGGTGGTCAGCGCCGCGCCCTTGTTGCCGCGCTCTTCCTTGACGACCTGCACGAGCAGGATCTGGCGGCGCTTGATGACCTCCTGGATCTTGTACTGTCGGCGCGGGCGAGCCTGGCGGACGGGCACTTCCTCCATGGCGTCTTCCGAGCCGAGATCGTCGATCTCCTCGGCTTCCTCGCCATCGTCGTCGGAGCTGTCGCCATCGGACTGGTTGCTGCGACCGCGCGGCCGACGGCTGCGGCGACCGCGGCGCGGGCGCTCGTTGTCGTCGGCATCCTCGGACGACGACGCGTCGGTGTCGTCACCCTCGCCATCGCCCTCGTCTGATCCCGTCTCGCCCTCGTTCGTGACCTGATCGCTGCCGTCATCCGCTTCGGGGGCGCGCGCAGTCACGACATCCGACGAGCCTTCGTCGGTCTCGCCAGTGGATGCGCCATCCTCGTCTTTGTCGCCATTGGCCTCGGCCACCGCCTCGGAGACCGTATCGGCGTCCTCGCGCGCTGCAGCCTTGCTGCGGCCACGGCTGCGGGAACGACCACCCTTTGCGGACGCCTTCGGCTTCGGCTCGTCAGCCTCGTCGTCTTCCTCGCCACGTGCCATTTCCTCGGCGAGAAGCGCTTCGCGGTCGGCTTTGGGGATCTGGTAGTAGTCGGGATGGATCTCGGAAAAGGCGAGGAAGCCGTGGCGGTTTCCGCCATATTCGACGAAGGCGGCCTGCAGGGACGGTTCGACCCGTGTGACCTTGGCGAGGTAGATATTGCCCTTGAGCTGCTTCTTGTGTTCCGATTCGAAATCGAACTCTTCGATCCGGCTACCGCGGACGACGACGACGCGCGTCTCTTCCGGGTGGGACGCATCGATCAACATTTTGTTTGCCATGAGGTGACTCCCCGGCGCTCGCGCAAGGGACACGCATCCGGCATCTCAAAGCCTGGCGGTATCTGGAAGGGCGCGAGCCCGAATGGGTCGTGCGCTCGGACCGCAGCTCGACGTTCCCGCACTGACGATCGGCCGCGACGAAGCGGCTTTCGGGCAATGGCAGACGGTGACAATCGGACAGCTGCGGCAACAACACGACCTTATAACAATGGGTGACCGCTGGTTGCGGCCGATGAAGCGTTTCCGGTGCGTTGTCCAATCGGTCTTCGCACCATGAACGATGAAGTGTGTCGATCGCAGTTCCATCTGCGGCGTCGACAAAAAACCTCGACATTGAGGTGGGGTGGCCGGGCGTAGCATCGCCGCTCTGGCGGGTCGGCCTCCTCGCGGGCATTGCAGCCCACGAGGGTCTCCGAACCTCGTGCCGGCGACGACGGATTCCCCGCCACCATGAACCTCTCTTCTGCTTTTATGACGGGTCGTTGATCATGACAAGTGCACTGCTCTTTTGAGAGGCGTCGAGAACGAGGCAATTGCCGCCCTGCACATCGCGAGCTGAGGCTGGAGCAAGCTTCGGGGTCTACTCGCGACAGATAGGGGGCGGCGGTCCTGCAGCTGACGGGGGCGGCGGAGCGTTCATAAAGCAGCCATGCTGGGCGTTCAGACCGGTCCCGGCCCCGCAAAGACGGCACGGCCGTCAGCCGGCGGAGCGGTGCCCGATCGTTTCGTGATGTGCTATGGCGCGCCGAAGGTGCCTTCGCACCCGCCATCTCGCCGGGCTCTGCTAGAGACCGGCAGCGCGCATGCGTTCGGGAGCTTTCGGCCGCGAGAATTTGGGGGAGAGATGTCCGTATGATTGCCGGCCACCGCTTTGCCGCTCTCGTCTTCAGCCTTCTCCTTCCGGTTCTCGCCTTCGCCTCGCCGGGTGCTGCGACCGCGGCCCAGGATCAGGTGATCACCAGGATCGATCCGGAAGCGAACGACACCGGCCTCGTCGTGCGTTTCACGCTAACCGGCAAGACGGCGGTCCGCAGCTTCGCCCTGAAGAACCCGGACCGAATCGCGATCGACTTCGACGGAACCGTGCCGGCCATTCCGTTTGACGATCTGCCGGACAACAAGCTCGTCTCGACGGTTCGCCACGGCATGGTCACCGCCGATCGCTACCGCGTGATTCTGCGGCTGAAGGCGCCTGCGGTCGGAACCCTTTCCCAGCGCGAAGAGGATGGGACCGACATCGTCGAGCTGACGGTGTCTCCATCGAGCGGGCAGGGCGCATCCGACCAGCCGACCTCGGCAGAAAATCTCGTCGCGCGCCAGAGCGACCGGATCGCCGGCAAGTCGGCCTTGCCGAAATCCGGGCCGAAACGTCTGGTGATCGTCATCGACCCCGGTCATGGCGGCAACGACAAGGGCGCCGTGTCGCCCTCAGGGACGATGGAAAAAGACATCAATCTTCAAAATGCCCGGGCCCTTCAGGCGATCTTGAGGACTTATCCGAATGTCGATGCCGAACTGACGCGAACCGACGACACCTTCATTCCGCTGGACGAGCGGGCGGTGATCGCGCGCAAGCTCGGGGCCGATCTCCTGCTGTCGATCCATGCCGACTCCATCCATTACAAGTCGCTGCGCGGGGCCACCGTCTACACGCTGTCGGAGGACGCATCGGACGAGTTGTCGCGGCAGATCGCGGCGAACGAAAATGCCGCCGATCGTTTCGCGCCCGAGGGGTTCACCAAAAGCTCGCCGCAGATCTTCGACATCCTGCTCGATCTCACGCGGCGCGAAACGGTGAGCTTTTCGGAGCATTTCGCGTCCGCCCTCGTCGAAGATCTCAATTCGCACGAGATCGACCTCATCAATCGGCCGAAGCGATCCGCCGGATTCCGCGTTCTGAAGTCTCCAGACGTGCCGTCGGTCCTCGTCGAAATGGGGTTTTTGTCCAACAGCAAGGACGAGCAACTGTTGAAGGACAAGGACTGGCGGCGAAAAATTACCTCCGCCATCGCCGAATCGATCATCCGTTTCTTTCGCGGCGGCAAAGCCGAGGCCTTGAAGGCCGCGGAGAACCAGAACTGAAAAAAAATACCGCCTTGCCAATATGTTGCGGGCATTCGTTGACAAGAAACGCCAGCAAGGCCGGTCCGTCCGGCTTCGCCTGACCTTGCGTGATACTTGACAGGCCCTGCCAATTCTGTGGCAATTCGGCCAGACTTGAGCGCCAAAAGCCGTATTTCCAGCGTCGATCCACGCCGATGCCGCAATTTGCGGTCATGGCTGACCTGTTCTCGTGGGAATGAACGGGAAAAGGGTTGGCGTCAGCCGTTCCAGAGGGCACTAGGACCTTACGGTCGCTCGCGGGGACCGGATGCACTCGTTGTAGACATCGTCCGGACGGAGTTTCGATGATCAGATTGATCGGCTATTTCTTCGGCATAGGAGCCGTTCTCTTCATCCTCGTCGCCGGGGCCGTCGCCTGGTATGTCGAACGGATGTCGGAGGGCCTGCCGGACTATCAGGTGCTGGCCGACTACGAGCCGCCGGTGACGACGCGGGTGCATGCGTCCGACGGCCAGTTGATGGCCGAATACGCCACCCAGCGGCGGCTGTTCCTGCCGATCCAGGCAATCCCGGACCTCGTGAAGAACGCCTTCCTCTCGGCCGAGGACAAGAACTTCTATTCCCATCCCGGCATCGACATCGAGGGTGTCGGCCGCGCCGTGATGGTTCTTGCCAAGGGTGGGCGCATGCAGGGCGCCTCGACGATCACCCAGCAGGTCGCCAAGAACTTCCTCCTCACCAACGAGCGCACGCTCGACCGCAAGATCAAGGAAGCGATGCTGTCGCTTCGCATCGAGCAGGCCTATTCGAAGGACAAGATCCTCGAGCTCTATCTCAACGAGATCTATCTCGGCATGGGCTCTTACGGCATCGCTGCCGCTGCGCTCGCCTATTTCGACAAGTCGGTGACGGAACTGAACGTCGCCGAAGCCGCCTATCTCGCCGCACTGCCGAAGGCGCCGGAAAACTACAATCCGTTCCGCGACTACGACCGCGCGATGGACCGCCGCAACTGGGTGATCTCGCAGATGGCGGAAAACGGGTTCATCACCAAGGCGGAGGCCGACGAGGCAAGGCAGAAGCCGATCGAGGTCAAGCCGCGCCCGTCCGGCACCTATCTGGCGTCTTCGGAATATTTCACCGAGGACGTTCGCCGCGAGGTCGTGCAGCGCTATGGCTCGAAGGCCCTCTACGAGGGCGGCCTTTCGGTGCGGACCACGCTCGATCCGACGCTCCAGAAGGAAGCGCGGGCGGCGCTCCAGCACGGGCTGATCCTTTACGATCAGAAACACGGCTATCGCGGCCCGGTCCAGACGATCGACATCGGCAGCGACTGGGGCGCGGAGCTTGGCAAGATCGACGGGCTGTCGGATGTGCCCGAATGGCGTCTGGCTGTGGTTCTCGAGGCCAATCCCGACCGCCTCAGCGTCGGACTGCAGCCTGAGCGCACGATCTCCGGTGCGCGGTCGAGCGAGCGCGAGATCGCGACCGTCGCGCTTTCCGACATGAAGTGGGCGCTCAACCTCAATACCAAGGACAAGAAGGGCCGCGTCCGCGGGGCCGACGACGTCCTGTCGCGCGGCGACGTCATCTATGTGGAAAAGAAGGAGGATGGCGACGGCTACCGCCTGCGCCAGCCGCCGAAGGTCCAGGGCGCGCTCGTCGCCATGGAGCCGGAGACCGGCCGCGTCCGCGCCATGGTCGGCGGCTTCTCCTACGCCCAGTCCGAGTTCAACCGCGCCAGCCAGGCCTATCGCCAGCCGGGCTCCTCGTTCAAACCCTTCGTCTATTCGGCCGCGCTCGACAACGGCTATACGCCGGCCTCGGTGATCATGGACGGGCCGATCTCACTGCCGGACGGCAATGGCGGCTACTGGACGCCATCCAATTACGGTGGCGGCTACGCCGGCCCGTCGACGCTGCGACTCGGCATCGAAAAGAGCCGCAATCTGATGACCGTGCGCCTGGCCAAGGACATGGGCATGGATCTCGTGGCGCAATATGCCGAACGTTTCGGCATCTACGATCATCTCAAGCCCTATCTGCCGATGGCGCTCGGCGCGGGCGAGACGACCGTCCTGCGCATGGTGACGGCCTATTCGGTGATCGCCAATGGCGGCCGCTCGATCGAACCCTCGCTGATCGACCGCGTCCAGGACCGCTATGGCCGCACCATCTACAAGCACGACCAGCGCTTCTGCGCCGACTGCAACAGCCGCGAATATGACGGACAGCCCGATCCCAAGCTCGTCGACGAACGCGATCAGGTGCTCGACCCGATGACCGCCTATCAGATCACATCGATGATGGAGGGCGTCGTCCAGCGGGGCACCGCGACGCGGGTCAAGGCACTCGGCGTGCCGATCGCCGGCAAGACCGGAACGACCAATGACGAAAAGGACGTCTGGTTCGTCGGCTTCACGCCCAATCTCGTCTGCGGCGTCTATCTCGGCTTCGACAATCCCAAACCCATGGGACACGGCGCCACGGGCGGCGGCATGGCGGCTCCCGTCTTCATCGATTTCATGAAGGAAGCCCTGAAGGGCAAGAAGCCTGCGGACTTCAAGGTGCCCGAAGGCATGGAGCTGATCGCCGTCAATCGCAAGACCGGCATGCGGGCGAGCGGTTCGGGCCCGGACGTGATCATGGAAGCGTTCAAGCCGGGCACCGGACCGGCCGACAGCTACAGCGTCATCGACATGGACGAGATCGCCTCCGGCCCGGGCCAGACCGGCCAAGTTTCCCAGCAGGCCGAACAGGCCATCTCGCAGGGCGCCGGCGGTCTCTTCTGACCGCGGCCTGAGTCGCGCGGCGTCGCCCGGTCGGTTGACGAAGCGGACGCCGCGCCTTTAAGACCCCTCCCTCTAGCGCAGCACATGCTGCCGGGCCGCCCGCACAGGACGGCTCGACGCCATTTGAGGAGAATGCGGCAATGCGTGCCGAAATCGAGACCGTGGTCGACGAAACCAAGCAGGCCATAAGCCTGCTGAGGAGGCATCTTTGACTGGGATAAATCCCTCCGACGCCTCGAAGTCCTGAACCATAAAGCCGAAGATCCTACGATCTGGGACGATCCGATGGAGGCCCAGGCCCTGATGCGCGAGCGTCAGCAGCTGGAAACCACCATCAATGCGATCAACAGCCTGACCCAGACGCTGGACGACAGCATCGAACTCATCGCCATGGGCGAGGAGGAAGGCGACGCGTCGATCGTCGAGGACGCCGAAGCGGCGATCCGGAACGTCAGGAGCGAAGTCGACAAGCGCCAGATCGAGACGCTGCTCTCGGGCGAGGCCGATGCGAACGACACCTATCTGGAAGTCCATTCCGGGGCAGGCGGTACCGAAAGCCAGGATTGGGCCGCGATGCTCGAGCGCATGTATATGCGCTGGGCCGAGCGGGCCAAGTTCAAGGTCGAGGTGCTCGAGGAACATGCCGGTGAAGAAGCCGGCATCAAGTCGGCGACGCTCCTGATCAAGGGCCACAACGCCTATGGCTGGGCCAAGACCGAGTCCGGCGTGCACCGTCTGGTCCGGATCTCGCCCTATGACAGCCAGGCGCGACGGCATACGTCCTTCGCCTCCGTCTGGGTCTATCCGGTCGTCGACGACACGATCGACATCCAGGTGAACGAATCGGATTGCCGCATCGACACCTACCGGGCGTCGGGCGCAGGCGGCCAGCACGTGAACACCACCGATTCGGCGGTGCGCATCACCCACGTGCCGACCGGGATCGTCGTCGCGTGCCAGCAGGAGCGCTCCCAGCACAAGAACCGGGCGACCGCCTGGAACATGCTGAAGGCGCGCCTCTACGAGGCCGAGCTCGAAAAGCGCGAGGCGGCGGCAAATGCCGAGGCTGCGTCGAAGAGCGACATCGGCTGGGGCCACCAGATCCGGTCCTACGTCCTGCAGCCCTATCAGATGGTCAAGGACCTTCGCACCGGCGTCGAGAGCACCTCGCCGCAGGATGTGCTGGACGGGGGGCTCGACGACTTCATGGAAGCCGCGCTGGCCCAGCGCGTCCAGGGCGGCACCGCCGAGGTCGAGGACATCGACTGACGCGCCAGACCTTGTCAGCGACATGAGAAACGGGCCGGCGATCGCCGGCCCGTTCTGGTTTCTGCAAACGACCTTGGAGCGCCGCGCGCCCAATGGGACGCCGCACCACGCGACGCGTGCTCGGGCGCCGGCCACGACCTGATCGAGAAGGCGCATATCGAGGGCCCGGCGATCAGGGAGCAGGCGTTCGTCGTCATCGCGCGCGTCATGCCCGGGCCCGGTCCCGAGCATCCGGTGCGCCATTTAAGATTTTGTCTTGTTGCAGGTTCTTGGATCTTCGGGATGATGCCCGCGAATGACGAAGCGTCGAAGGCTGCGCCTTCTCGATCAACTCGCGGCGAGCACTCGCGCATAGCGACAGGCACGATGTTCGCGCCTGCTTCCTGAAGGGGCCCTGTCACCCGACGTCGCGGATTCTGTCGCCGACACGAAAGAACTTGGCGGGATCCACCGCCGTTCCGTCCCGGCGCACCTCGTAGTGGAGATGCGGGCCCGTGCTGCGTCCGGTCGAGCCGACGGCGCCGATCGTCTCGCCCCGGGACACGGTTTCGCCGACACGGACCGAGATCTTCGACATGTGGCCGTAGCGGGTGGTGATGCCGTTTCCGTGGTCGATCTCGACCATATTGCCATAGCCTCCGAAGCGACCCGCCTTGATCACCTTGCCCGGTGCCGTCGCCCGAACGAAGGTTCCCCGTGGCTCGGCAAAGTCGATCCCGGAATGGAAGGCGCGCTTGCCGAGAAACGGATCGGTCCGCACGCCGAAGGTCGAGGAGATCGCCGAGGCCTGCATGGGCCGGCCCAGCGGCAGCTTCCTGGCCGCTTCGTCGACCCGCTGCAGTTCGGACAAAGCGCCTTCGAGCTCCGCGACCGATCTGTCGAAGAGGTCGTCTGCGGGGACCGGCTCGTAGGGACCACCCGTGGCGCGGTCGTCGCCGACATCGTCCGGCAGTCTGATCCCCGCTGCCGCCAGCGCTGACGAGATACGAACCGCTCGATGGCGGGCCGTTGCGGCCAGCGCTTCGAGGTGGCGAAGCTGGCCGAGTTCGGCAACGCTGATCGCCTCGCCGATCTGGCGCAGGCTTTCGTCGGAGATGACATGCCCGGCCGTCGCCGTGAACTGTGGCTCGCCGGTTGCGTCCCTTGAAGGCGTCGCGGGTGCTGCTTCGGCGCGAAGCCGCCCGAGCCAGTCGACCTTCGGCTGAGACGCATCGGGAGCAAAGGCGTTTGCAGCCGGGGCAGGAGGGGCGGCGTGCTGATCGCCTGCATCGTCGGTGACATCGGCAAGGGAATCCGAAGCCGCATCGCCTTGAAGACCGGTGGGCACATCCTCTTCGGGCTTCGGCGTCGGGATCGGCACCGTCGCGGCAAGAAGCCCGGTCGACTTTGCCTGATCGAAGAGGGGCTGCAGCCTCTCGTATCGCGCGGCAAGTTCCTCCTGCTGATCGAGGAGAACATCGACTTTGCTCTCGACCATCTTCTGGGCCAGGAACTGCCGGCTGGTGGCGCGATCGAGCTGTGCCCTCAAATTGGCGATTCGCTGTTCGTATTCGTGTCGGCCCTGCCACTGACGCTCGGCGAGGCCGTCACCGCCATCCGGCGCGATCGCATAGCTCACCGGCACCGCAATCGCACCGGCCACAAGCAGGAGAGCCAAAGCCGATCCGAGAAGAATCCGGGTTTTGCCGACGGTGAAATGCCGCACATGCTCACCCCGCGCGATGATCACGGTGTGAGGCTGGCTACGCTTGCCGAAGGTGCTCGTCAGTTTGCTTGCTTGCATCGCTATCGATCGCTTGGTGACCGGCCGGAACCGGGGCTCTCGTCGATGGCGATTAGAAAGCGTTAGGGTTAACGTTTGGTTGGCGACACTGCGGCAAGAAGCGCCGGGCCTACGGCATCGCCCAAGAATTGGAACCGATTTTGAGAAAGAAACAAGCGTAAATTGAATAGGTTATAGCGTCCTCTGCGCGTGCATTCAGTGCACACGACAGTCTCGTCGAACGGCGCATATCGAGTGCCTGACACTCCGAGATCAGGCGTCCGCTTTTATCGCGCTCGTCATGCTCGGGCCCCGTCCCGAGCATCCAGTGCGCCGGTTAAGCTTCTGCTGTGTCGAACGTTTCTGAATTCTCGGGATGGGGCCCGAGAATGACGAAGCGTCGAATGGTGCGCCTTATCGATCAAGTCGTGGCCGGCCTCCGAGGATCGTGTCGTGTACGCAGGCGTGCATTCGGACGCACGGCGTTCTAGCGAGAGCGGGGCGACAGCGAGCGGTAGAAGGTCGGCGTCAGGCCGGCTTCGGCGCGGGCGCGATCGTTGAACGGGGCCTTGATGTCGCCGCGAAAGCTCTCGCGCACAAGCTTGCCGAAACGCTCGGCGGCATTGACGTTCTGGCGGGAGCACAGGAACCGAAACCATTTGGCGCCAATGGCGACATGCTTCTTTTCGTCACGATAGATGATCTCGAGGATCTTCGCGGTGTCGATGTCGCCGGTCGCCTGGAGCTTGTCGATCATCGAGGGCGTGACGTCGAGGCCGCGCGCCTCCAGAATCAGTGGCACCACGGCAAGCCGCGCCGACAGATCGTGCGCCGTCGCCTCGACGGCCTGCCACAGGCCGTCATGGGCGGGCAGGGCGCCATAATGCGAGCCGAGCGATTCGAGCCGCCGTGACAGCAGGCCGAAATGCTTCGCCTCCTCGAGCGCCACCGTCATCCAGCCATCGAAGAAGCTCTGCGGCATTTTCTCGCGGGTGAACCGCGCGACGATGTCGAGGGCGAGATCGATGGCGTTGAGTTCGATGTGGGCGAGGGCATGGATCAGCACGATCCGGCCCTCCTCGGTATGGACCGACCGGCGCTTCAGCTTCTTCGGCGAGACCAGCTCCGGCTCATCGGGGCGGCCCGGACGGCCCGGATGGGCCGGATCGGTCGGCGAATGCAGACCGAGCCGGCGCGCGAACCAGAGCCGGCAGGCAAGGTTCGTCAGCCGCACCTTCTCCTCGAGATCGCCCGCCGCCAGCGCCTCGACGGTCGCACGGCGCAGCGTATCGGGGATCTGTTCGCGCTCGCCAGACATCAAGCTCAAGCGCCGGCCTTAAGCTGCCGGGCGGCTTGAAGAACCTCTTCGGCGTGACCGGGCACCTTCACCTTCGGCCAGACCCTCGCCACCGTGCCGCCGGCGTCGATCAGAGCCGTGGTGCGCTCGACACCCATGTATTTGCGGCCGTACATCGACTTTTCAACCCAGACACCGAAGCTCTCGAGCAGGCTCTTTTCCTCGTCGGACAGCAGACGCACCGTCAGCTCGTGCTTGTCGCGAAACTTCTCGTGCTTCTTCACCGGGTCCGGCGACACGCCGAACACGGCAACGCCCGCCGCCTCGAAATCCTTGGACAAAGCGCTGAAATCAACAGCTTCGCGCGTGCATCCCGACGTATCGTCCTTGGGATAGAAATACAGAACGAAGGGCTTGGTCTTCAGCTCGTCGAGCGAGACCATTTCGCCACGGTCGTCCGGCAAGGTGAAATCGGGGCACTTGTCGCCAGCGGAAATCGACATCGTGTCATCCTTTCGACGCGAGATGATTGAAGGAGCATTCAAGGGAATGGCCAGGGAGCGCCAATTGCGCATAACACCGGCTGCTCGCAAGATGCCATTCCGGGGCGGATTGGGAAGCAGATAAATGCAGGAAGCAACGGGCCGGGCAAGCCCCCGCCGAAGCTCTTCGCTCGACCGCGGCGGCACGCGGCGGGCAACGGCTCGGCCGACAGATCGTCGCCGCGCGGCCGCATGACCTCGGCGGGTCGAATTCTCGCGGGCCTCTGCGCAGGGGGGCTGGTCTTCTTCATCGGGGCCGTCGCCCTCCTCGTCGCGACCACCTTCGGCAATCGCATCCTGCTGGACCAGAGCCAGCAGCTGCTTTCGAGCCTCTTGCCGGACGACATCAGCGTCTCCGTCGGCTCTCGCAGTGTCGGCTTCACGTCCGCCGGCGACGTGACGCTGCAGTTTCAAGACGTCAGCCTCGCCGATGTCGGCGATGGCCGAACGGTCGCGACCGCCGATCGTCTGTCCGTCGGCTTCAGTCTTGTTTCGATCCTGTCCGGCGAGGTCTCGGCGGAAAAGATTTCCGTGGATCATATGCGTGTCGATACGGACACCCTGTCTGGAACCGGCGATTTCGCGCCCCCTGACGGCAAGGCGATCTTTGCAGCGCTCGATCAAGCTGCGACGCAGCTTGGCGATCTGCCGCTCAAGGCCGTCGAAGTCACCGACCTTGCGCCCATGGACGGTACTCTCGCGCCTCAAATCGACCGGCTGACACTGGTCAGAACGGCGACCGACGAATTCGGCCTGTCCCTCGCAGCCAAGATGGACGCGGTCAGTCTCGCCGCCAATGGCAGAGCGCAGCTCTCGGACGATGGCCGCCGGCTGCAGCTTCTCGACCTGAAAAGCGAACCGATTTCGCTTCCGGTGCATCAGGGGGCCGCGATCGATGCGCCGAAACTCACTCTGTCGGTCACGCTCGATGGCGACGAGACCGGGCGTCAGCTTGAATTGACCGCTGGGGTGAATGGCGAAAGCCCGAACGAGGATGAGCTTCTCGGGGGCTTTGCAATCAAGTTGAAAGAAGGCGAAGAAACCGCGAAGATCGCTGCAAATTTTTCCGATCAAGGCTCGGTCGATGCCGAGTTTTCCGGTGAGCTCGATCTTCCCAACCCCGCCGATGGCATCGCAGCTTTCCGTCTGTCATCGACCCGGCTCGTCTCCAGCGTCGGACAGGCGAAGCCGGAGGACGAGCGCCGGGCAAGCTTCGGGTCGAGCGGTGTCGTGGATCTGAAGAACGGCACCATCCGCATCGACGATGCCACCCTTTCGGTCGGCGAGGGCTGGCTGAAGGCAAGCGCCGCACTCACCGGCTTCGACACAAATGACCGCGTGTCGGCGAATTTTCGCGGCAACGCCATCGAGGCCGCCGATCTGATGGCGTTCTGGCCGTTTTTCGTGGCCGACGGGCCCCGCGCCTGGACGCTGGAGCATCTGTCGCAGGGCCGGATCGATACCGCGGCGATCGATCTCGACTTGACGATCGAGCGCGTCCTGGAAGTCATCGAGCCGCATGTTCCCATGCGCGACGACGAGCTGCAGATCTCGATGGGTTTTTCGGGCGCAGCTTTCACGACGCAAGACGATATGCCGAGCGTTGCGGACGCCCGCGGCACCATTCGTCATCAGGGCAGCGCCGCCACGGTGAATGTCGAGACTGCGACACTCGTCGGCGAGCCTGATATCGCCGTATTGCCGTCCTCGCTCGATTTCCGCCACGCCGGCGACGGCGTCGATGCCGCGCTTTCCCTGAACGTCGAGGGCGGGGCCGCCAATCTCCTGGCGGTGGCCGACCGTCAGCCACTGATGGCCGTGGTGCAGAAAAATCTGAAGCCCGAAGACCTGACCGGCAAGGCGAAGGTCGGAATCGGCGTGGCGTTCCACCTCAGCGACAAGAAGGACGCGGCAGCACAGACCGAGCCCGGCAAGGTGAAATGGAGCCTCTTCGCTGAACTCGAGGACGTCGATCTCAAGACACCGATCGAAGGGCGCCGGCTTTCGAACCTCACCGGCACCGCGATGATTGCCGAAGGCAGCGTGATCGGGGACCTCACCGGCCGGATCGACGGAATTGCGGCCAAAATCACCTTCGCCCAGCCGATCGGGCTCGATCCCGTCGGCGACGCATCCCTGTCGCTCAAGGCCGAGCTGGACGATCGATCCATGGCGCAATTGTCGCCGGTGCTCGCGCATCTGGTGAGTGGCCCGGTCACGGTCGAACTCACCGGCGACAAGGCCGGATTTTCGGCGAAGGCCGATCTGACCCGGGCCACCATCAAGCTGCCGGCGATCGGCTGGTCGAAGAGCGAGGGAATCGCTGGAGCGCTGTCATTTCGTGTGGCGATGGATGGCAAAACCACGCGGGTCACGAACGCGGTCCTTAAAGGCGAGGGCTTTTCGGCCACCGGCTCTGCCGAGCTCGATGAGAAAGGCCTCAAATCGTTGGTCCTCAACTCCCTGGCTCTCAATCGCGACGACAGCGTTTCGGCGCGTTTGACGCGTGTCGAAAATGGCATGGGCCTCAGCGTCGCCGCCAACAGCATCGATGCGCGGCCGATCCTCGCCGCTTTCGAAAAGAGCTTCGGCGCAAAGGATGGCGAAGCCGACGAAGACCTGTCCCGTCTGGTGGTCGAGCTCTCGGCCGACACGCTGCGCGGATTTGGCGGCGAGACGCTGGACGACGCCGAGATCCGCTACGAGGCCGGCAAGGGGCTCGTGCGGGCAGCCTCGCTGACGGCGAACATAAAAGGCGCGCCGGTCTCGATGACCTTCCAGCCGGGCGCCACCTCAGACCCGTCCCTGCGCCTCGAGGCCGCGAATGCCGGCGCATTGCTGCGCTTTTCCGGTCTTTACGAAAAGATGCGCGGTGGCCGGCTGAAGATCAGCCTCGGCGAAAGAGACGGCGCTTATGCCGGCCGCGTGACGCTGAACGATTTCACGCTCGTCGATGAGGAGCGGCTGCGCAGCCTTGTCGGCACTGCGAACACGAATTCCGACAGCCTCGCGCGACGCTTCGGCGGCGACCTGCCCGTCGCCAACGCCTATTTCGACGGCGCAAGGGCCAATCTCAGATGGGCGGATGGCCGGCTCGTCGTCGATGATGGGATCATCCGTGGCCCGGTCTTCGGATCGAGCTTTTCCGGCACGCTGATCGACCCTTCGGGCCAGATCGCGATGGCCGGCTCGTTCATGCCGGCCTATGGCGTCAATCGCCTGTTCGGCGCGCTGCCGCTCGTCGGCGAGGTTCTCGGCAATGGCGGCGAGGGCGGGCTGATCGGGATCACCTACCGGTTGGAAGGAACGCTCCTCGACCCGACACTCATCGTCAATCCGATCTCGCTGATCGCGCCGGGCATCTTCCGGCGGATTTTCGAATATTGAGGGGAAGCGCAGATTCCCGTCGGCGCGAAGCGACGTCTCAAATCGGGAGCGATGAGCAAAGCTTCGACATTCCGGGCCACCCCGGGATGACGAAACGGTGGATGGGCGCGGCTCATTCGGCGTGGCCGACACCAGCACCGACCGGTGAAGCCCGATGCCTGGCGAGCCGTTATTGCGGCCGGACCAGAACGTGTTTCTTGCGGCCGACCGACAGCTTGATCACGCCGTCCTTGAGATCCGCCTCGCTGACGACCGCGCGCGGATCGGACACCGCTTCGTCGTTCACCCTGACGGCGCCGCCCTGAACGTGGCGCCGTGCCTCGCCGTTGGAGCCGGCGAGACCGGCCTGGGCGATGAGGCCGAGGAGCCCGGCACCAGCCGACAGTTCCGACGCTGCAATCGCGATGGTCGGCAGGCTCTCGGCAAGGGCGCCTTCCTCGAAGGTCACGCGTGCCGTCTCGGCGGACGCCTCGGCGGCCTCGCGACCGTGGACGATGGCGGTTGCCTCGGTGGCGAGGATCTTCTTGGCCTCGTTGATCTCCGAGCCGCCCAGCGCCTCGAGCTGGGCGATCTCGTCGAGGGGCAGGCGGGTGAAGATCTTCAGGAAGCGGCCGACATCGGCGTCCTCGGTGTTGCGCCAGTACTGCCAGAAGTCATAGGGGCTGAAGACGTCCTCGTTCAGCCAGACCGCGCCCGAGGCGGATTTGCCCATCTTGGCGCCGGACGAGGTGGTCAGCAGCGGCGTCGTCAGGGCGTAGAGCTGCGGCGTGCCCATGCGATGACCGAGATCGACGCCGTTGATGATGTTGCCCCACTGGTCCGAGCCGCCCATCTGCAGCCGGCAGTCATAGCGGCGGGACAGCTCGACGAAGTCGTAGCCCTGCATGATCATGTAGTTGAATTCCAGGAACGACAGCGACTGCTCGCGGTCGAGCCGGATCTTCACCGAATCGAAGGACAGCATCCGGTTGACCGAAAAATGCCGGCCGACGTCGCGCAGGAACTCGACATAGTTCAGCTTCATCAGCCAGTCGGCATTGTTGACCATCATCGCGTCGGTCGGCCCGTCGCCGAAGTTGAGAATGCGCGAAAAGATCCTTTTGATGCCTTCGATGTTCTGGTTGATGGCGTCAGGCGTCAAAAGCTTCCTCTGCTCGTCGCGAAACGACGGATCGCCGACCATCGAGGTGCCGCCGCCCATCAGCGCGATCGGCCGGTGGCCGGTTTCCTGCAGCCAGTAGAGCATGGTGGCCGAGATCAGATTGCCGATATGCAGGCTCGTCGCCGTCGCGTCGTAGCCGACATAGGCGGTGACCGTCTCGGTGCGGAACAGATCGTCCAGCCCGCTCTCGTCGGAAAGCTGATGGATGAAGCCACGCTCGGATAGCGTGCGGAGAAACTCGGACTTGAAGCCGGTCATGTTGGGCGGGTCCTGTCGATAGGGTCGCGGTTGGCCGTGGCCGTGCTTGCGGGCTGTTTAGCAGCCTCAGGCGCGATTTCCAGACGCAAGCGGGAAATTCGCGAGAGTGGCCGTGGTCCATGCCAAGTGTTCGGACGAGAGCATGAGCGGAATCATCCCGTCCGGCCGCCGGTCGATCGACCTCGAAGATGACGGCGCTGAAACGCAGGGCGTGCGTTTTTAAGGAGCAATCTCGTCGGGCAGCTGTTGGCAACGGAGCCATCAGGCGCGTCTGGTGACTGCCAGCGCGAAGCAGCGGACGTGCACGGTGATCAGACGGCGCATATCGTCGGGATCGGCGGCTGCTTCCCGAAAGCCGCGCATGGCATAGACGAACGTCCGGGCGAGCTCTTGCGGTGTGGCATCGAGTTTGGCCAGTGAGGGCGCTCCAGCGATCAGCTCCGCCACCAGCGCCTGAAAGTTCTCGTAGATCTGCTGAACCGCCGGAAAACGCAGGTCAAAGAGGTCGGCCGCGTCGGGGTGTACTGCCGCGAGTTCCACACCTCGCATTCCCCAGGAAAGGCACGCGTGAAGCAGTTTGGCCTCGACCCCGTCCAACGTCGGCAGAACGGCCGCAATCGAATCCAACTCTTCACGGTCCAGGTGCTCGATCACCCGGCTGAACGCGGCGTCCTTGTCTGAAAACACGAGATAGAGGGCGGGCCGCGACATCCCGGCTTTCGCCGCGATGTCGCCCATGGTGGTCCGCCCGTATCCGTAGCGGGTGAACACCTCGGTCGCGCCGATCAGCGCAAGCTTTTCCTTCGATTGCTTTGCAGCCATCGCCCTCGATATTTCCCGACACGGGAGATTGTCAAACTGACGTTTTGACAATATGACTAAAAACGTCAAAACGACAGGAGAGCGCTGTGCTGCTGAACGAACTATCTTCCACGGCTGTCGAAGATGCGGAACGGGTCATCGGCGATGGCCCGGTGGTCATGATCAATTTTCTCTGGTTCCGGGACACCCCCGACTATCCCCGCGATTTCGCGGACCCCAAACCGGACTCACGCTCGGGATACTATGACGGCTACGTCGGCGGTTTTCGCGCGGCCGCGCAGGAGGTCGGTGTGGAACCGGCGCTTGTTTACGCGGGAATCCGATTGACCGGGCTGTTGACCGGCCAAGAAGACGACTGGGACGAGATTGCGGTCGTGCGCTACGAGCGTTTCGCCGACCTGCGCAGGATCCTCGAGTCCCAGACCTACACGCTCAAGGCCAAGCCGCACCGCTTTGCAGTGGTCGCGAAGTGGCGCTTCATCGCGACCCGTGGCCGGTAGCGGCCGGGAAACAGGATCGACGCGGACGTCGAGGCAACCGATCTCCGCAAATCAAAAAAGCCGCGGGAATTTTTCCGCGGCTTTTCCGTGTCGGCCGGCAGAGCGAAACTCGATCGATCAGCGCAGCCGCTTCGGCCGCGGGTCGGACAGTTCGCCGGCGAGCCGGCGGTCGAGATATTCGGCGCATTCGGCGATCAGCTCATCGGTGTGATCGGTATAGAAATGGTTGGCCTCTTCCATCGTGTTCTGGGTGATGACGATGCCTTTTTGCGTCTTCAGCTTGTCCACCAGCGTCTGAACGTCGCGCGGCGGCGCCACCTTGTCCTTGCCGCCATGGATGATCAGGCCCGAGGAGGGGCAGGGGGCGAGGAAGGAAAAGTCATAGGAGTTCGGCTGCGGCGAGACCGACAGGAAGCCCTCGATCTCCGGCCGGCGCATCAGAAGCTGCATGCCGATCCATGCGCCGAAGGAATAGCCCGCGACCCAGGTCTGCTTGGAATCGGGATGCAGGCTCTGCACCCAGTCGAGCGCCGAGGCAGCGTCGGAGAGCTCGCCCGTGCCGTGGTCGAATTCGCCCTGGCTGCGGCCGATGCCGCGAAAATTGAAGCGCAGCGTGGTGAAGCCGCGTTCCACAAACATGTAGAACAGCTGATAGACGATCTGGTTGTTCATCGTGCCGCCGAAGCGGGGATGCGGGTGCAGAACGATGGCGATCGGAGCGTTCTTCTCCTTCGCCGCCTGGTATCGTCCTTCGAGCCGGCCGGCCGGGCCATTGAAGATCACTTCGGGCATATAGATACTCTCTTTGAGCGGATGGGGCGAAGCTCCAGGCCGCGCTTGACGAAGCCAGTACAGCCTCGTAAGTTCCACTTTAGAAGCATTCAAAACTGGCGATGCCGTGCAAGGGCGCTTTCTAGTCCTTTTGCAGGCGAAATTTCAAGGAATTTGCGTCGGCAGGGCAAGACAATCGTAGCGAGTTGGACATGAACGACCGCGACGAGCGGCTCTATCTGGACCATAACGCCTCCGCACCGCTGATTCCTGAAGCAAGGGATGCAGCGATCGCGGCGCTTGCGCTCGCCAATCCCTCGTCGACCCATCGCGAGGGGCGGGCGGCTCGAGCGGTGTGCGAGGATGCGCGGCGCTCTCTGGCGAGGCTGGTCGGCGGGAAGGCGGAGACGATTGCGTCCGAAAACCTCGTCTTCACCAGCGGCGCCACCGAGGCGGCGAACCAGCTGTTGTCGCCGCGATGGCTGATCGACGGTGAGCCGGCAGACATCCGACATCTGGCGGTGATCGAGACCGACCATCCGGCAACACGCGAGGGCGGCCATTTCGATCCCGCAGCCGTCACGCGGCTTCCCGTCGATCGCGACGGCGTCGTCGATCTTGGTGCGCTGGCGGAGTGGACCGCACTCGCCAGCGAGAGCGGACCGGCAATGCTGGCTTTTTCCTGGGCGAATTCCGAGACCGGCGTGATCCAGCCGCTTGCCGCGATTCGCGGCATCATCGAGGACAAGCCGATCCGGCTCGTCCTCGACGCGGCGCAGATCGGCGGGCGCCTGCCGATCGACCTTGCGGCGAGCGGTGCCGATGCCATCATCCTGTCCGGCCACAAGCTCGGCTCCCTGAAGGGCGCCGGCGCGATTGCCCTCAAGACCCTTTCCACGCGGCCCTTCGCGCTTCACCGCGGCGGCGGCCAGGAGCGCGGCATGCGGCCCGGCACCGAAGCTTTGCCGGCGATCGCAAGTTTCGGTGCCGCAGCGAAGGTCGCGATCGAACGCGGCGCCATGAGCGCGCAAGGCTTTCAGTCGAAGCGGGCCCTTCTGGAAGACGAAATCGCTGCGGCGCTTCCCGACGCCGTCATTCTTGGCAAGGACGCGGAGCGTCTTCCCAACACGGTCGCGATCATGCATCCAGACATCAAGGCGGAGACGGCGCAGATCGCGCTGGATCTTGCGGGAATCGCGGTTTCCGCCGGCTCGGCCTGCACGTCGGGCAAGGTGGGGCCGAGCCATGTGGTCGCAGCCATGGCGAAAGCGGGCCTTGCGATCGATCCGGGGCTTGGCGCGATCCGTGTCAGCTTCGGCGCCGAGACGGACGAGACGGCCCTGCGACGCTTCGTTTCGCAATATGCGAGGCTGGCGCGGCGGGCGAGCGCGCGGGCGGCATGACGGGTCGCCAGCCGGCCGCTTGCGATTATTTGGAATGGCACTAAAAACGCGACCAACCGAGACTTATCTTGACGATCAGGAGCAAGTTTTCCCGATCGCCACCCCCGACCACCGGACTTTGAATCCGGCGAGTATGGAGCTTTAAAGAATGCCAGCTGTCCAGGAGACCATCGACCAGGTCCGGCAGATCGACGTCGACCAGTACAAATACGGCTTCGAGACGCTGATCGAGATGGATGTCGCCCCCAAGGGGCTGAACGAAGAGATCATCAAGCTCATCTCGGCCAAGAAGGGCGAGCCGCAGTGGATGCTCGACTGGCGGCTCGAAGCCTTCGAGCGCTGGAAGACGATGGAGAGCCCGGACTGGGCCCGCGTCGATTATCCGCCGATCGACTTCCAGGACATTCATTACTACGCCGCCCCGAAATCGATGTCCGGTCCCGCCTCGCTCGACGAGGTCGACCCGGAGATCCTGCGCACCTATGAGAAGCTGGGCATCCCGCTGCGCGAGCAGGAGATTCTCGCCGGCGTCGTCAAGCCGCAGAATGTCGACGAGGGCGAGGACGAAGAGGGCCGGCTGACGGCACCGAACTCCTCGCGCGTCGCGGTGGACGCCGTGTTCGATTCGGTGTCGGTGGCGACGACCTTCAAGAAGGAGCTCGAAAAGGCCGGCGTGATCTTCATGCCGATCTCCGAGGCGATCCGCGAGCATCCCGAGCTGGTGAAGAAATATCTCGGCTCGGTGGTTCCGGTGTCGGACAACTTCTTCGCGACGATGAATTCCGCCGTCTTCACCGACGGCTCCTTCGTCTATGTGCCGCCGGGCGTGCGCTGCCCGATGGAGCTGTCCACCTATTTCCGCATCAATGAGCGCAACACCGGCCAGTTCGAGCGCACGCTGATCATCGCCGACAAGGGCTCCTACGTCTCCTATCTCGAAGGCTGCACCGCGCCCCAGCGTGACGAGAACCAGCTGCACGCCGCCGTAGTCGAGCTCGTGGCCCTCGACGATGCCGAGATCAAATATTCCACCGTCCAGAACTGGTATCCGGGCGACAAGGAAGGCAAGGGCGGCATCTACAATTTCGTCACCAAGCGGGGCGACTGCCGTGGCGCCAACTCGCGGATCTCCTGGACGCAGGTGGAGACCGGCTCGGCGATCACCTGGAAATACCCGTCCTGCATCCTGAGGGGCGACAATTCCCGTGGCGAGTTCTATTCGATCGCCGTGTCGAACGGTCGCCAGCAGATCGACTCGGGCACCAAGATGATCCATCTCGGCAAGAACACGACGAGCCGGATCATCTCGAAGGGCATCTCGGCGGGCCAGTCCAACAATACCTATCGCGGTCAGGTCTCGGCGAACCGCAAGGCCGCCAACGCCCGCAACTTCACCCAGTGCGACTCGCTCCTAATCGGCAACGACTGCGGCGCCCACACCGTGCCCTATATCGAGGCGAAGAACGCCACGGCACAGTTCGAGCACGAGGCGACCACCTCGAAGATCTCCGACGACCAGCTGTTCTACTGCATGCAGCGCGGCATCCCCGAGGAAGAGGCGATCGCGCTGATCGTCAACGGCTTCGTCAAGGACGTCATCCAGCAGCTGCCCATGGAGTTCGCGGTGGAAGCGCAGAAGCTGATCGGGATTTCGCTGGAAGGCTCGGTGGGGTGATGAGCGGTGCGATAAGAGGGGTGCCGGCGCGCTGAACGCGATGGCCGGTGCAGTTTCTGAACAGAACTTTTGACGACAGAAGCCGCCCTGCCCATCGCACTATCCACTTTTAAAAGGCAGATGATCGGACGAAAATCGGATAGCTAAAGGCTGTGGAGTCATTCGATGAACGAAAACGTCGAAAATCTGGTTCTGGAACATCTTCGCTCCATGCGGGAGCAAATCGCTCGCCTCGAAGAGAAGGTCGATCGGCTTTCGGCGGAATCGCTCATCATTCGCCAGCACGTCGGTGGTCTGGTTGGGAGCAACACTCTGAGCGACCACCGCTTTGCCAGCATCGAATCCCGCCTCGATCGCATCGAACGCCGGTTGGAGCTCGTGGATTGAGGACATCCGGTCCGGCAAAACTTGGCCCGCTCCACTTGCGCCAAGTCGGATCCTGCATCCAGCAACCCCCGGGACCGATCGGTCGGTCACAGGAACACGCTATAGACCCGATCGTGGCTGACCAAATTGAACCCCTTCGGGCCGAGCGCGACCGGCTTTTCGCCGAGATCCGCGACGCCGACGAAACCGACACGAACGAACGCTAGAGACGAAAAGAAGCCATGCTCGAAATCAAGAACCTCCATGCCCGAGTCGCCGAGGAAGGCACCGAGATCCTCAAGGGCGTCGATCTGACGGTTCAGGACGGCGAGGTCGCTGCCATCATGGGGCCGAACGGCTCCGGCAAGTCGACGCTCTCCTACATCCTGTCCGGCCGCGACGACTACGAGGTCACCGAGGGCGACATCCTCTACAATGGCGAGTCGATCCTCGAGATGGACCCGGCCGAGCGGGCTGCCTCCGGCGTGTTCCTCGCCTTCCAGTATCCGCTGGAGATCCCGGGCGTTGCCACGATGACCTTCCTGAAAACGGCGATGAACGCCCAGCGCAAGGCGCGCGGCGAGGCGGAGCTGATGACGCCGGAATTCATTCGCCGGGTGAAGGCGTCGGCGGCCGAGCTGAAGATCGACATGGAGATGCTGAAGCGTCCGTTGAACGTCGGCTTTTCCGGCGGCGAGAAGAAGCGCGCCGAGATCCTGCAGATGGCGCTGCTCGAGCCCAAGCTCTGCGTCATGGACGAAACCGATTCCGGCCTCGACATCGATGCGCTGAAGATCGTCGCCGACGGCGTCAACGCGCTGCGCTCGGCCGAGCGGTCCTTCCTCGTCATCACCCACTATCAGCGGCTGCTCGACTACATCGTGCCCGATACGGTTCACGTTCTCTACAAGGGTCGGATCATCAAGTCCGGCACCAAGGATCTCGCTCTGCAGCTTGAAAACGAAGGCTATGCCCAGATCATCGGGGAGGCGGCCTGATCATGAGTGTGACCGAACTTCGCCCCCGCACACCGGCCGAGACGGCGCTTGTCCAGCTGGCGGAAGCTGCCGGCAGCGACGAGGACGCGCGCCGCGGCGCGATCGAGGCGCTGCGCCGGGAAGGTCTGCCGCACCGGCGTGTCGAGGCATGGCACTACACCGATCTGCGCGGCCTGATGGGTCGCCGGCTCGGCAAGGGTGAGGCGGTCGAAGCGATTGCCGCGAACGCGCCCGGCGACACCGGATCCGTGCTCTCTCCGCTCGTCGCAGGATCGACGGTGGTCGATCTCGACATGGCGGAAAACGCGAACGCGCCCGCCGGCGTGACGATTGCCGCGTCTAGCGATCTGGCCGACTGGCACGAAAGCCCCAACCATCTCGACAGGCCGGTCGATACGGTTCGTCTCGTCAACGCAGCGTTCGGGGCGAGAGCTGCGACCATCACCGTCGCGGAGAAGGCAGACCTCACCGCGCCGGTCGAATTGCGGAGCGGCATCGGCGCGAAGGCGCATTCGGCCGTGAAGGTCAATGTCGGCGGTGGAGCGAAGGCTGTTTTCGTCGAGCGGATCGAGGGCAGCGGATCGCCCGCCCCGTCCAGCGCGGTGTCTCATCTCACCATCGGAGACGGTGCCGAGGTCCTTTGGGTGATCGACCAGGCCAAGGACGAGACAGCAGCCCATCTCGGCCAGCTCAACGTTTCCGTCGGCGCCGACGCGACCTTCAAGCTGTTCCTGCTCAATGCCGGCGGATCGCTGGTGCGCCAGGAGGTGCATGTGGTGACGGCGGGCGAGGGGTCCGAGATCGTCATGCGCGGCGTCAACCTCTTGAAGACGGAGCAGCATGTCGATGTGACCACGACGCTGCGCCATACCTTCGCCAACACTACGGCGACCGAGACCTTCCGCAATGTGCTGATGGGCGGCCACGGCGTCTTTCAGGGCATGATCAAGGTCGCTCGCGAGGCGCAGAAGACCGACGCCAAGATGGCCTGCAACACGCTGCTCCTCTCCGAGGACGGGGATTTCTCGGCCAAGCCCGAGCTCGAGATCTTCGCCGACGACGTCCAGTGCGGCCACGGCGCCACCGCCGGCGAGATCAACCCGGACCATCTGTTCTACCTGATGTCCCGCGGCATTCCCGGACCTCAGGCCAAGGCGCTTCTGGTCAAGGCCTTCGTCGACGAACTCGTCGAGGAGCTGGAAGTCGAGGAAGCGCTCGGCGCGGCGCTCACGGCGAAGATCGACGCCTGGCTCGACGCCAGCCACTGAATCACGAACGAGGCGGGCGCCCAGGTGCCCGCCGCGATTGCCGGCGCTGATCGATCGCACGAGCGACGTCGCGCCATCTGGAGTTTGAAACCCATGTCCGCAACAGACACGATCGCCGATCCGCTCGGCTACGACGTCGAGAAGATCCGCGCCGATTTCCCGATCCTGTCGAAACAGGTCTATGGCAAGCCGCTGGTCTATCTGGACAATGGCGCCTCGGCCCAGAAACCGAAACCCGTCCTCGACACCATCATGCGCGCTTACAGCGAGGACTACGCCAACGTCCATCGCGGCCTGCATTATCTCTCGAACCGCTCGACCGAGGCCTATGAGGATGCGCGGTCGAAGGTCGCGGCGTTCCTGAACGCGCCAACGAGCGAGGAGATCGTCTTCACGCGTTCGGCGACGGAAGCGATCAATCTCGTCGCCTATGGCTGGGGCATGAACGAGATCGGCGAGGGCGACGAGATCGTCGTCACGCAGATGGAGCATCACTCCAACATCGTGCCGTGGCACTTCATCCGGGAGCGCAAGGGCGCCAAGCTCGTCTTCGTCCCGGTAAAAGACGATGGCTCGGTCAGCGTCGAGGCCTTCGAGAAGGCGATCACGCCGCGCACCAAGCTGATCGCGACGACGCATATGTCGAACGTGCTGGGGACGGTCGTCGATGTGAAGGCCGTCTGCGCGCTGGCCCGCTCGAAGGGTATCGCGACGCTCGTCGATGGCAGCCAGGGCGCCGTCCACCTGCCGGTCGACGTCCAGGACATCGACTGCGACTTCTACGTCTTCACCGGTCACAAGGTCTACGGCCCGACTGGCATCGGCATTCTCTACGGCCGGGCCTCGATGCTCGATGCGACGCGGCCGTTCAATGGCGGCGGCGAGATGATCTCCGAAGTCACCGAGGAGGGCGTCACCTACAACGCGCCGCCCCACCGTTTCGAGGCCGGCACGCCGCCGATCGTCCAGGCGATCGGCCTCGGCGCGGCGCTCGACTATATGGCGAGCATCGGCCGTGAGAAGATCGCGGCCCATGAAGCGACGTTGCGCGATTATGCCCATGAGAGGCTGAAGGCGATCAATTCGCTGCGGATCTATGGCGAAGCGCCGGGCAAGGGGGCGATCGTCTCCTTCGATCTGGAAGGCATCCATTCCCATGACGTGTCGATGGTGATCGACCGGGAGGGCGTTGCCGTGCGGGCCGGCACCCATTGCGCCCAGCCGCTCTTGAAGCGTTTCGGTGCGACCTCCACATGCCGGGCATCGTTTGGTATGTATAACACTCTGGCCGAAGTCGACCGCCTCGCGGAGGCGCTCGAAAAGGCCCGGCGATTCTTCGCCTGACGCACGACGCAGCGTGATAGCATAGACCGATGTGAGACAGGTGCGGGCCAGGTTTGGCGCGATCTGCGCGACACAAGAACCGAAAAGACGATGGCATGACCGACGACGTCGACATGAAGACCAACGAGCCCGCAGTGGCGACTCCGGCGGATGACACAGCCGCCGCCAATATGGCGATGGCGTCCGGAGGCGATAATCCCTCGGCGATTCCGGCCGAAGAGCTGTCGCGTCTGACCGACGACATCGTCGGCGCGCTGAAAACCGTCTACGATCCCGAAATTCCGGCCGACATCTACGAGCTCGGCCTGATCTACAAGATCGACATCGACGACGAACGCAATGTCGATGTCGAAATGACGCTGACGGCGCCGGGTTGCCCGGTCGCGGGCGAGATGCCGATCTGGGTCGAAAACGCCGTCGGCTCGGTCGATGGCGTCGGCCAGGTCAAGGTCGAGATCGTCTTCGAGCCGCCCTGGACGCCCGAGCGGATGAGCGAAGAGGCACAGATCGCCGTCGGCTGGTTCTGATCCACGGACGACGATTGTGACCACGCCCCCGCCGCTCGCCGGCCTTTACGAGACGTGCCTTTATGTCGACGACATGGCGAGGGCCGTTTCCTTCTACGAGCGGCTTTTCGGGCATGAAGCGCTGGTCTGCGAGGACCGGATCACCGTGTTTCGTCTCGCCGACGGAACCGCTCTGATCCTTTTTGTGCGCGGCTCGACGCTCGAACCGGTCGAGCTTCCCGGTCAGGGAACGATCGCGCCCCATGACGGTAGCGGGCCTCTCCATTTCGCTCTCGCGATTCCGGAAGGATCGCAGGACGCCTGGAGGACGCACCTCGCTGATCTCGGAATCACCGTCGAAAGCGAGGTGACATGGTCGAAGGGCAGGGGGCACAGCCTTTATTTCCGTGATCCCGACGGCCACTGCGGAGAGCTCGCGACCCGCAGGCTGTGGGAGCGAAGCTGACCGCCGACGAGACGGGACGGGAAGCAAGAGCCGCCATGGCGTTCCCGTTCGCGAAAGAAGCAAGGCTTGCGAAGCGCCGCGCTGAAGGCCATCTTGGTAGACAAGTCAGCGCTTCGTCAGCTTTTCGACTTACCATGTGTCACCCTCTCGACGGCGCCGGCCGTCGTGACTTCCGGGTGGCCAACGAAATGACCTCAGGTCTGAAAGGAGCAATCCGATGGGCCGATTTGCAGTAATGAGCATGACCAGCGCCGCCGCCGAGCGCATCAAGTCGATCCTGGCAGCCAGCGATAGCGCGGCGCTCGGCATCCGCGTCGGCATCAAGAAGGGCGGCTGTGCCGGAATGGAATATACGGTGGATCTCGCCAACGAGGCGGGGGCGAGCGACGACGTCGTCGAGCACGATGGTGCGAAGGTCTTCGTTGCGCCGGAAGCGGTGTTGTTTCTGCTCGGGACCGAGATGGACTATGAGGAGACGGTTCTCAGATCCGGCTTCGTGTTCAAGAATCCGAACCAGACATCTGCCTGCGGCTGCGGCGAATCCGTCGAACTGAAGCAGGCCGATCTCGCGGCGATGGCCGCTGCGCAACAGGCCTGAGAGCTGCGATCGGCGAGGGGATGGACGAGACTTTCCTTCGCGATCTCTTCCAGTCGCTTCCCGCCATCTCCATTCGCCGACTGTTCGGCGGCCAGGCGATCTACACCGATGGCCGGATCGTCGCCATCGTCATCGCCGGGACTCTCTATCTGAAGAGCGACCCCGAGAGCGAAGCCGTCTATGCGGATGCCGGCCTCGAGCGCTGGAGCTACACCCGTCCGGGCCGGGCGCCGGTGAACATGCCCTATTGGCGGTTTCCCGAAGATGCTTTCGACGATCCGGACGAAGCCGAGCGGTGGATCGCGGTGGCAGATGCCGCTTCGCGGCGGATCCTTCGCGACGCCAGCTCGAAACCGGCTACGAGATCCAGAAACAAATTGTCCGGGAAGTGATCCTGCGACAATCGATGGTCACAATGACAAAAAAGGGCGGATCATATTGTGATCCGCCCTTTGTTCATGCGTCGGGAATTCGGGGCTGATGCCTGGCATCATTTCCAGTCGCCGCGCCACTCGACACGCTCGGCGGCCCTGACGGCCTCGTCACGCGTGAGCCCGACATCGTGCAGCTGCTCTTCCGTCAGGGACAGGATGTCCTGACGCATCTGGCGGCGGCGATCGAACGCACGCAGGAGGAAGGCGGTCGCGGCAACGAGCGAGCGAAATGCCTCGCTGAGCGTTGGCAGCGCCTCCGCCTTCGTCCGCAAGCGCGAGAAGCCGGTGACGGATTGATCCTCGATCTGAGCGATCCGGGCATGGTGCATTGTCATAGCGGTGTCTCCTTCGATTGCACCTTGACTTGATGACCCACTTGTATCCCTATTCGCTTTGAGTACAATCGATATTGTATCAGGGTAACAAAGAGAGGTGTCCGGGTGACAATCGAGTTCAAAGTCTCGGAGGACGACACGACGCCTTTCTACCTGCGACTGGCCGACGCCATCGAACGGTCGATCGTCGAAGGCGTTCTCAAACCGGGGGACAAATTGCCCCCCCAGCGCGACATTGCTTTCGATCTGAAAGTCACCGTCGGCACGATCGGGCGGGCCTATCAGATCGCTCGCGAGAGGGGCCTGACGACGGGCGAGGTCGGCCGGGGCACCTATGTCCGTGCGGTGCATCCGGAGCCGGAAAAGCAGGATGCAAAGCTCTTCGTGCGCAACTCGACGGCCGATTCCCTGCCCGGCTTCCCGCAGGACGACGCCAAGCTCGATTCGACATCCGCGCCTCTCGTCGGGCAGGGCGAGCTCGTGGCGTCGACCTTTGCGGAGGTGCTGCGGGACTCGGCTGAAAAGGCGCTCGACTACGTCCGCGGGGTGCCGACGAGTTGGCTCGAGGCCGGCGCGGCCTGGCTCCAGACCGGCGGCTGGCAGCCCGAAGCCGCCAATGTCGTGCCGACGCTCGGCGTGAATGCAGCCATTCAGGGGGTCATTGCCGCAACGACCCATCCCGGCGACCGCATCGTCTTCGAGGACCTGTCCTACGCGTCCGTGGCGCGTGCCGCGACGATGATCGGCCGCTTGCCGCTGACGGTCGGCATGGACGACCAGGGCATGATCCCCGAAGAGCTCGATCGCTGCGCGGCACGGCAGCATCCCCGGATGATCTTCCTGATGCCGGCGGTGAACAATCCCACCGGGGTCTGCATGTCCCTGCGCCGACGGGAGGAGATTGTGTCAGTCGCAAGGCGGCACAATTTGCTGATCATTGAAGACAATATCTATGGCAAGGTCACACCGAGCGACTTGCCGCCGATTGCCTCGCTTGCTCCCGAACGAACCTTTTTCGTCGGAGGTCTGTCGAAGAGCGTCTCGGCGGGGCTGCGATCCGGCTGGGCCGCCTGCCCGCGCGGCCAGGCCGTGCGCGTGACCGTGGCGCACAATCAGCTCACCGGAGGACGGCCGTTCCTCAACATGGAGGTCGCCGCGCGGCTGGTTCTTTCGGGCGAGGCGGAGAAAGTCCGTCAGGCCGTCATCGCCGAGATCGCGACGCGAGCGGCCATGTTCGACGATATCTTCAAGACCAAGACCACGGGGCAGGGTGCGGCGGTGCCTTATCGCTGGGTCTCCCTGCCGTCGCCCTGGACATCGCCGGCCTTTCAGCTCGCGGCGCGCAATCACGGTATCCGGATCGACGGCGAGGACGAGTTTCAGAGCGTGCGGTCGGACCGCGCCCATCATTGCGTGCGCCTCGGCCTGTCGGCGGTCAACGATCGTGACACGCTGGCGACGGCCCTGCAGACGCTCAAGGGCCTCATCGACAGCGGCAGCATTTCCTATGTGAGCGTTGCCTGACCCCACCAAGCGCCGCGCAACGATGAGGCGCCCGAGGCGGGGCGGGAGGACAAAGCGGTCGATCGACGGATCGGCAGTCTGCCCGCAGCGGCGATGACGCGGGCCCTGGCGGATACACAGGAGCCGAGCCGCCAAGCTTGAACCTCGGCCGGCTTTCCTCTAGCCAAATTGCAAGTCACTCTGCAGCCATTCGGACAACGCCCATGACCATCGTCGACACCCGCACGCCCGATCCGAAGACCTTCATCTCCGGCGCCACCGGCGATTGGGAGGTCATTATCGGCCTCGAGGTTCACGCCCAGGTGACGTCCGAGGCAAAGCTCTTCTCCGGCGCCTCGACCGGCTTTGGTGCCGAGCCCAACTCCCATGTCAGTCTCGTCGATGCGGCGATGCCCGGAATGTTGCCGGTGATCAACGAGGAATGCGTGAAACAGGCGGTGCGGACGGGCCTCGGATTGAAGGCCGAAATCCACAAACGCTCGGTCTTCGATCGCAAGAACTACTTCTATCCCGATCTTCCCCAGGGCTATCAGATCTCCCAGTTCAAGGATCCGATCGTTGGCGAGGGCACGGTCATCGTCTCGGTCGGTCCCGATTCCAAGGGCGAATTTCAGGACATCGAGGTCGGCATCGAGCGGCTGCATCTGGAACAAGACGCCGGCAAATCGATGCACGACCAGCACCCGACCATGAGCTTCGTCGATCTGAACCGGTCCGGCGTCGCGCTGATGGAAATCGTCTCCAAGCCCGACATGCGCTCGGCAGACGAAGCCAAGGCGTATGTGACGAAGCTGCGCACCATCCTGCGCTATCTCGGGACCTGCGACGGCAACATGGACGAAGGCTCGATGCGCGCCGACGTCAACGTCTCGGTGCGGCGCCCCGGCGGGGCCTTCGGCACGCGCTGCGAGATCAAGAACGTCAACTCGATCCGCTTCGTCGGTCAGGCGATCGATTCCGAAGCCCGCCGCCAGATCGCCATCATAGAGGATGGCGGCGTCATCGATCAGGAAACCCGGCTGTTCGACCCGGTGAAGGGCGAGACGCGCGCGATGCGCTCCAAGGAAGACGCCCACGACTACCGCTATTTCCCCGATCCGGACCTTCTCCCGCTGGAATTCGACCAGGCCTATATCGATGCGTTGATCAAGGAGCTGCCCGAGCTTCCCGACGACAAGAAGGCCCGGCTGATAAAGGACGCCGGCCTGTCGGCCTACGACGCTTCGATCCTCGTTTCGGAAAAGGCGATCGCCGATTATTTCGAGAAAGTCGCGGCCGGCCGCGATGCCAAGCAGGCGGCGAACTGGGTGATCAACGATCTTCTCGGCGCGCTCAACAAGGCCGGCAGGGACATTAGCGAAACGCCGATCTCGGCCGAGCAGCTGGGCGCAATTCTCGACCTCATTCGCGAGGGCACGATCTCAGGCAAGATCGCCAAGGATCTGTTCGAGATCGTCTGGACCGAAGGCGGCGATCCGAAGGCGATCGTCGAAGACCGCGGCATGAAGCAGGTGACGGACACCGGCGCCATCGAAAAGGCCGTCGACGAGGTCATCGCCGCGAACCCGGACAAGGTCGAGCAGGCCAAGGCCAAGCCCTCCATGGCCGGCTGGTTCGTCGGGCAGGTGATGAAGGCGACCGGCGGCAAGGCCAATCCGCAGGCGGTCAACGCCCTGGTCAAGGAAAAGCTGGGTGTGGAATGACCTTCTTCGTCCGCACCGCGTCACGCGCCGACCTCGAAGCCATCTCGGCGCTGCTGACGGAGACCTGGCACGACACCTATGACGCCATCTATGGCTCACAGAAGGTGTCGGAGATCACCGCCTCCTGGCATTCGATCACGGCGCTCGAGCCGCGGCTGACGCGCCCGCAGTCCGAATTCATCGTCGCCGACGATGGTGTGCGGCTCGGCGGCATGGCCTTTGCGGCATCGTCCGACGCCGAAAAGAAGCTCTTCATGCTGCATCAGCTCTATGTCCGTCCCGATTGCCAGGGACAGGGTGTCGGAACCGATCTCCTCGAGGAGATCGTCCAGGCCTTTCCGGGCGCCGAGAGACTGCGGCTGGAGGTCGAAGAGGCGAACGGGAAGGCCGTCGGTTTTTACCGCGCCCACGGCTTCGTCGCGGTCGGCCAAACGCAAAACTGTGGCGCTGCCGAAAGCGGTATTCCCGCGGCCATCTATGAAAGACCGCTCGTCGCCTGAACCGCTGCGCGGATGCCGACGCTCCAGCCATGCCGGGCATCCACGCTGTAGGGCGAGATGCGACCTTGAAGCTCGCTCGCCGGTATTGCGCTGCACGATGGACGGCGACGCTGGCCGGGCCAGTTTCCTTTCACGATCGATCATATCGTCGTCGTGGAGGAGGGGCCGGGCCATGCACTTCGTGAAGCTGTATTTCCGCTTCGAGCGCCTCGTCGCACACATTCTGTTGTTCGGCATGGTCGGCGTCGTGCTTCTCACCTTGTGGGGGTTTCTGCGAGCGACTGGTCTTGCGCTGTTCGATTTCGACCAGCCGCTGGAGTACTCTGCCTTCCAGTCGCTGTTCGACCGGGTCCTCGCGGCGATCATCGCACTCGAACTCGCCCACTCGATCCATCAGATGGCTCTGGGCGACCACCGCCTCGCCCAGGTCCGCACGGTGATCGTCATCGGCGTGCTGGCGGTCGTCCGCAAGCTGATCCTGCTCGAGGTCGATTCGACGAGCGGCACGTTTCTCGCGGGTCTGGCCGCGACTTTCCTCGCTCTCGGCGGTCTGCTCGTCATGGTCCACTTCGTCGATTCCCGTGAGCAGAAGAACAAAGCGACGACCGTGACGGGCGGTCATGACGAAACCGATCACAGGTAACGCGCGCCAAATTGTCTTCGCCCACGTCTCGCCGAAACCAGATGTCTTCGGCGGGTAGACATTTCAGGCCGCGGGACGCATAACGAGCGCGATTTTGCATGGATCGGAATTCCCATGAAGGAAACGCTTCTCCAAATCTTCACCTGGTGGCAGGGTCAGACGATCGGCACGCGGTTTTTCACCTGGCGCTCCGGCAAGAAGGTGGGAGACGACGAGTTCGGCAACGTCTACTACACCAATGCCGACGGCTCGCGCCGATGGGTCATCTACAAGGGCGCCGCGGAAGCCTCGGCAATCCCGACCGGTTGGCACGGCTGGATGCACCATCGCGTCGATACGCCGCCGAGCGACGAGAGCTACACGCCGCGCGACTGGCAAAAGCCCTTCGAGCCGAACCACACGGGAACCGGCAAGGCCTATCGTCCGGCCGGTTCGCTGCTGCGTCCCGGCGCCGAGCGGCCACGCGTCACCGGCGAGTACGACGCCTGGACACCCTGACGGCGGGTCGTCGGCAGAGCGCTGCCGACACCAGGCGGCCTGCGGCATGCCCGATGGATCTCAGATGATCGGACGTCAGCGAACACCGCGTTGCGGCCCGCTTCAGAGCGGGTTCAAAGGCGTGTTCAGATGCCACCCGCGTCGCAGGACGCCGAGAGATACGAACGTTCCCAAGCGCGCATGATGTGGATCAAATCCTTCCTGATAGCCGCGTCCGCATCGCTCGCGGCTCTCAGCCTCCCGGCCTTGCCGCCCGCCTTCGCCCAGGACGGCATCTCTCCCGATGCCCAGTTCGCCACGCCCAAGGCGCGCATCAAGAACCCGGTCGCGGTGTTTTCGGGGCTCGACAAGATCACCGGCCGCATCACGACTTTCGACGTCTATATCGACGAGACGGTCCAGTTCGGCGCACTGCAGGTGACGCCGAAAGTGTGTCTGACCAGCGCCGAGGGTGACGCGGAAAAGACCGACGCCTTCGTGCAGGTGGACGAGATCACCCTCGACCGGAAGATCCAGCGGATCTTCTCCGGCTGGATGTTTGCCGATTCGCCCGGCCTCAACGCCATCGAGCATCCGGTCTATGATGTGTGGCTGAAGAGCTGCAAGACCGAGTCGGACGTCCCGGCCCCCGCCGGATAGAAGGTCGCAGCGATACCAAGCGCTTCGCCGAGACGCTCGTGATAGACGTCCCGTTCGATCTCCACCGCGCCGAATCGCGCGAGATGCGAGGTGATGAACTGGGTGTCGAGCAGGCTGTAGCCGCCGCGGATCAGTCTTTCGCAGAGAAAGGCGAGGGCGACCTTCGAGGCGTCGGTGGCACGCGAGAACATGCTCTCGCCAAAAAACGCGCCGTTGATCGACACGCCATATAGCCCGCCGACCAGCTGTTCGGCGTTCCAGCACTCGACCGAATGGGCGAAGCCCTCGCGATGAAGGGCGACGTAGAGATCGCGGATGTGCCTGTTGATCCAGGTCTTGTCGCGGCCGGGCGCCGGCTCTGCGCAGCCGTCGACGACGGCGGCAAAGGCCGTGTCGACCCTCACGTCGAACCGGTCTTGCCGGATCACTTTTCTCAGGCTGCGCGGCAGATGAAAGCCGTCGAGCGGCAGAACGCCCCGCTCGCTCGGATCGACCCAGAAGATCTGCGGATCGTCTGCCGCCTCGGCCATCGGAAAGATGCCGGATGCGTAGGCCTTGAGGAGTAACTCCGGCGTGATCGCCAGTTCTTTTCCGCCGCGTCCCGCCATGTCCGCCTCAGCGCGTCGAAGCCCGGGAAGGGGGCCGGCTCGACCGTCCGCCCCCTTCGCTCGCATTTGGTGTCAGTCGCGTGGCTGGAACAACGGCGACCTGATGCGGTTCCAGCCGGCGATCACGCCTTCGCGCCGCCCGCCAGATATTTTTCCAGCCAATGGATGTCGTAGTCACCGCGCGCGATGTCGGGATTGTCGACGAGGTCGCGGAACAGAGGCAGCGTCGTCTTGACGCCATCGACGACGATCTCGTCCAGCGCCCGGCGAAGCCGCATCATGCATTCGGCGCGACTGCGGCCATGGACGATGAGCTTGCCGATCAGGCTGTCGTAGAAGGGCGGGATCGCATAGCCCTGATAGACACCCGAATCGACCCGCACGCCGAGGCCGCCGGGCGCGTGGTAATAGTCGATCTTGCCGGGCGAGGGCGCAAAGGTCCGCGGATCCTCGGCGTTGATGCGGCACTCGATGGCATGGCCGGAAAAGACGATGTCGTCCTGGGTCACGGAAAGGCCTTCGCCGCTGGCCACCCGGATCTGCTCATGGACGAGATCAAGCCCGGTGATGGCCTCGGTGACGGGATGCTCGACCTGCAGCCGGGTGTTCATCTCGATGAAGTAGAATTCGCCGTTCTCGTACAGAAACTCGATGGTGCCCGCACCGCGATAATTGAGTTTCGACATGGCGGCGGAGCAGATCTCGCCGATCTTCAGGCGCTGCTCGGGGGTGAGTGCCGGCGAGTTCGCCTCCTCCCAGACCTTCTGGTGGCGGCGCTGCAGGGAGCAGTCCCGTTCGCCGAGATGGACCGCGTTGCCGGCGCCGTCGCCGAACACCTGAACCTCGATATGCCGGGGCTTTTCCAGATACTTCTCGATATAGACCGCGTCGTCGCCGAAGGCCGCGCCGGCTTCCTGGCGGGCCGTCTGCAGCGCCATGACGAGATCGTCGCGGGTCTTGGCGACCTTCATCCCGCGGCCGCCGCCGCCGGCCGACGCCTTGACGAGGACCGGAAAGCCGATCTCGTCGGCGATCTTCAGCGCCTCGTCATCCTCGGTGATGGCTCCCGCAGATCCGGGAACGACGGGAATACCGAGGCGCTTGGCCGTGCGCTTGGCTTCGATCTTGTCGCCCATGACGCGGATATGCTCGGCGGTCGGGCCAATGAAGGTCAGGCCGTGGGCGTCGAGGATCTCGGCGAAGCGGGCGTTCTCGGACAGAAAGCCGTAGCCCGGATGAACCGCGTCCGCGCCGGAGATTTCACAGGCGGCGACGATCGAGGGAATATTCAGATAGCTGTCGCGGACCGGCGGCGGCCCGATGCAGACGCTCTCGTCGGCAAGCCGCACATGCATCGCCGCATTGTCGGCGGTCGAGTGCACCGCCACGGTCGATATGCCGAGTTCCTTGCAGGCGCGCAGGACGCGCAGGGCGATTTCGCCGCGATTGGCGATGAGGACCTTCTTGACCATGAAGTGCCCCCTTTACGCGATGACGACGAGCGCTTCGCCGTACTCGACCGGTTGGGCGTTCTCGACCAGGATCTTCGTGACCGTGCCGGCGCGCGGCGCGGGGATCTGGTTCATCGTCTTCATCGCCTCTATGATCAGCAAAGTCTCGCCCTCCGAGACCGTCTGGCCGACTTCGACGAACTGCTTGGCGCCGGGCGCCGGTGACAGGTAGACGGTGCCGACCATGGGCGAGGGGACGGAGCCGGCCTCGGGGCCGCTCGCTGCGGCCGCCTGCGGAGCAGCCGCTGCGGGAGCGGCGGCCTGCGGCGCCGGTGACGTCGGCTGGTAGTAGGCAGGCTGCATCTGCATGGGCTCGTGCTTGCGCGTCACGCGAACCTTCATCGAACCGTTCTCGACTTCGATTTCGGTGAGATCGGTTTCCTTCAGAATCGACGCGATTTCTCTGACGAAACGCGGGTCGACCGTCATGTCATCCTTGGGCATTGTGTTCCTTGGGCCGATTCGGTCTTTGACAATCCTGCGCTCGCCGGGACCCGCCATCGGCGGCTCCACCGCCGGGCGCCGGCGCATATTCTCGACGCCGAAACGAGATGCCTCGGCGCCGCGCAATTGGAAATCGATCTAGTCACAGGCGCCGCCGTGTCGAATCCAGGACGCGGCAAACGCTCTGTTGGGGCCGGACGGATAGTAGACCGGGACGATCGGCATCGTGACTCAGCGCTCGCGGGCGAGACATTTGACGTTTCAACGTCGATGTTCACGACGCCCTATAAGACGCAGCGTCGGTTTCGCAAAGCGATAAATCGGAAAACCTCGCGCCTGTCAGCTCGCCGTCAGCACGAAACGCTGCCGCAGGAGCGCACGTTGGCAATCGCGGTCTTCAGATTGTCGAGGCCGATAGCGCCCGGCAGAACCGTATCCTTGATGACGTAGCTCGGCGTCCCGTTGATCCCGAGAGCCTCCGCCACCTCCCTGTCCTTGGCGATGTCGTCGGCGATTTCCGGCGAAGCCATGGCAGCTTTCAGCTCCTCCGCTTCGACGCCGAATTGCGAGGCGACCGCCAGCGCCCGACTTTCGTTTGCGGCGCCGCGCCCCGCCAGAAGCTTGCGATGAAAATCGGCATATTGCTGCGGCTTCAGTTTGCGGAAGGCGAGGCTGACCTGCGAGGCTTCGACCGATTGCGGTCCCAGAACCGGGATCTCCTTGAGGACGAAGCGAACGTTGGCGTCGCTCTCCAGAAGCTTGTCCATGTCGGACAATGCGTGTTTGCAGTAACCGCAATTGTAGTCGAAGAACTCGACGACCGTGACGTCGCCCTTCGGGTTGCCGAGCGCCGTGCCTTCGGGGGTCGAGAAGATCGCCTCCGCATTGTCGGCGACGGCCTGTTTCTGAGTGGCCGCGGCCTCGGCGTTGCGTTTGGCCTCGAGCGCGTTGATCGCCTCGACGATCACCTCCGGATTCTTGACGAGATAGTCCCGCACGATGGTCTCGATGGCCTTGGTCTGATCGGCGTCGAACGCCTTGTCCGCAGTCTGCGCACTGACGGGCGTGCCGACGGCACAAAGGACGGAGACCGCGGCAAGCGCAGTCGCGGCAGAACGTTTGAGTGCCATCAGGCGAGATCCTTCATGAAATTCGTTCGATCGTCGAATGCGAATGCATCCAATAGCGCGCATCGTGGCAATTTGGCGAAACAGCCAGGTCCTTGCCCGGACGTGTCATCGCGATTTTACGGCCAGAATGTCCTGCGCCCGACGCCAGGGCGGTGAGCCGGGCTTCAATTTGGCCTGCGCCCTTGCCGCGAAGACCTTCGCCTGCGTGAGCGAGCCGGTGCTCCAGTGGCCTTCCGCCGTGGCGAGTTCCGCCCGGCCGATCTCACCCAGCTGGCCATAGGCCATGGCGAGATAACGGTAGGCCTGGCCGTTCATGGGATCGCTCTGCAGGCCGGCCTGGATCATCTCGATCGCCTGCTTCAGGTTCGCCGTCCCGCCGGAGACGACGAGGGCCTGTCCGATCTCGGCGCGCAGGAGCCCGGAATTCGAGCGGTCGAGCTTGGCGGCCCGGGAAAATGCCGCAACAGCTTCCTTGCCGCGTCCGGCGTCGAGCAGGATTTCTCCGCGCATTTCGTGAAACCAGGGATTGGATGGCCGCGCCGCGATCAGCCCGTCCATTTTCTTCAGTGCCATCGCCGTCGAGCCTGCCAGGAACGTCGCGATCGCATCGCCGTAAAGCGCGGCGAGACTGCGGGGATCCTTGGCGAACAAGCGGCGCACGTCGCTCATGCCGCCGGCATAGGCCGCGATCTTCGCTCGGGCCAGATCGTGGCGTTCTGCGAGGGCAGGCGGATCTTTCCTGGCATAGGGCGTCGAGCGCTTCGCGGCCTCCTCGATCGCAAAGATCCGATCGCGCGGCAGGGGATGGGAGGAGAGGTAGCTGCGCCCCCGCGAGCCGTCGAACAGGCTGCCTTGCTCCAGGATCTGGAATGTTTCGACGAGACCACGGGCGGACTGGCCGGTCTTTGCCAGATAGTTGATCGCCGAGCGATCGGCGACCGATTCCTCGCCGCGCAGATAGGTGAGAATCGATCGCTGGGCCGCCGAGCCCCCTGCCGAAAAGAGACCGGCGCCGGCGCCGACGGAGCCTCTGGCGCCCGCCGCAGCGCCACCGATGGCAACGCCCGCCCCCAGCAGCGCGGCCGCGATCACCATGACCTGCGCACCCTCAAGCCTTTGACGAAGGCGCTGCTGATGGCCGCCGGCGAGATGGCCGATCTCGTGGGCGAGAATGCCGATCAGCTGGTTCGGCGTTTCCGTCAAGGCGATAGCGCCGGTGTTGACGAAGATCCGCCGGCCGAGGACGAAGGCGTTGAAATCGCGCGAATTGACGAGGACCGTCTCGATCCCCGCTCGCGACAGACCGGCAGCTTTCAACAGCGGCCGGACATAGTCGACGACGAGCGCTTCGATCTCGGCATCGCGCACGATCGGCAGATTTCTCTTTGCCCGCGCCTCTGCCGAAGCCGTCGATGGTGCCCCCAAACCGGTGCAAGCAAGGCTGGCCGCGACCGTGACGCTGGCGAAACGCCCGAATAAGGAGCTGAGAAATCGTCGCATGTTCCGTCCCTGATCCACATCCGCTAGTGGACCGGAACGGCATTTGGTAGCAAGCACGCGAGTTCAATTTGTCGTCAGAATCGCCGCATTCGGCGGGGGTTTCGGCACGAAGGCCACGACAAGACAGAAGAGCCGGTCCGCTGATGCATGATCTTACTCCCTCCCGCCGTTCGGACGTCCTGCCGTTTCGCGCGATGGACGTTCTCGCCGATGCCAACCGCATGCTGGCGCGGGGCGAGCCCGTCATCTCGCTGGCCGTCGGCCAGCCCGAGGCGCCGACACCGGCCGCGGCGATCGCAGCCGCCGACGCGCATCTGAGGCGAGGGCGCATCGCCTATACCGACGCGCCCGGACTGCCGGCGCTGCGCCAACGCATCGCGCGACATTATGGCGAGGCCTATGACGTCGATGTCGAGACGTCGCGCATCATGGTAACGACGGGTTCGTCGGCCGGGTTCAATCTCGCCTTCCTCGCCGCCTTCGATCCCGGCGCGCGCATCGCTCTCGCCTCACCCGGCTATCCGGCCTATCGCAACATCCTGAAAGTGCTCGGCCTGGAGCCGGTGGAGATTCCGGTCGACGCTTCGACCGGCTACCTCCTGACGGCCGAGCATCTCGGAGAAGCCCACCGCCGGAACCCGGTCGACGGTGTGCTCGTCGCGAGCCCCGCCAATCCCACCGGCACGGTGACGCCGCCGGAGGAACTGAAGCGGCTGATCGCCTTTGCGGGCGAGAACGCCATCCCGTTCATCTCCGACGAGATCTATCACCGGCTGGCCTATACCGGCGGCGAGACGACGGCGCTGTCCTTTTCGGATCGGCCCTTCGTGGTGAACTCCTTTTCCAAATACTACTGCATGACCGGCTGGCGCATCGGCTGGATCGTCTTGCCGCCCGAGATGGTGCGGGTTGCCGAGCGGATCGGCCAGAGCCTCTACATCTCAGCTCCCGAACTGTCGCAGATCGCGGCGACGGCGGTGTTCGATGCGACCGAAGAGCTCGACCGGGTTCGCGAGGGCTATGTCCGCAACCGCGACCTCTTGATGCACGAATTGCCGGCCCTTGGCTTTCGCGACATCGCTCCGATCGACGGCGCCTTCTACGCTTACGCCGGCATTCCGGAGGGCGAGGCGAGCGCTTCGGATTTCTGCCGGCGGATGCTCGCGGAATGCCACGTTGCGATGACGCCCGGCATCGACTTCGACCTGACTCTCGGCGAACGCTTTGTGCGCATCTCCTATGCTTGCGGCAATGCGGCCCTTTCCGAAGCCGTGGCACGCCTGAAGCGCGCTTAGACGGATCTCGAACGTGTCACTCGCCGACGGGTGGCGCCGCCATTCCTGAGCATGACGCGTGCGCCGCAAGGCACCCGGCGCCGCTCGACCCGGTGATCTGGATGAAAACCCGGTCACCGGGAACGTTGCAGGCCTCTGGCGCGAGAGAGACGGAGCCGCCGGCGCTAGGCCGGCCGCATGTCGATCGTAAGCCATGGCATCGCCGCCAAAGTCAGTCTGCCTGTGCACTTCTTGACGCTCGACAGATACTACCATACCAGCTTGCGGCAGCGACGAGCTTGTATGGGAGGACGACTGTGGCGCTTCTGGACGACGACCGGCTGTTTCCGACGGAGGCCGCGACGCGGAACCTCGCCCGCGCGCTCTACGGCACCATCAAGTCCCTGCCGATCATCTCGCCACACGGCCACACCGAGCCGCGCTGGTTCGCCGAGAACGAAGCCTTTCCCGATCCGGCGCATCTCATCGTCGTGCCGGATCACTACATTTTCCGCATGCTTGTCTCGCAGGGCGTGACGCTCGGCGAACTCGGCGTCCCCTCGGCCGACGGCTCGCCGGTCGAGACCGACGGGCGCAGGATCTGGCGTCGCTTTGCCGAAAACTACCATCTGTTCCGTGGCACGCCGACGCGGCTCTGGCTGGACGATACGTTCCAGAACCTCTTCGGTCTCGATGTCCGGCTCTCGGCCGAGACCGCGGATCATTACTACGACCATATCGCCGACCTGCTCCGCCAAGACGACTACCGGCCGCGAGCGCTGTTCGAGCGCTTCAATGTCGAGGCCATCGCGACGACGGAAAGCGCACTCGACGATCTGCGCCATCACCGCGCCATTCGGGAAAGCGGCTGGGCTGGCAAGGTGGTCACCACCTATCGGCCCGATGCCGTGACCGATCCCGACTTCTCCGGCTTTGCGGAAAATCTGGTGAAACTCGGCGAGGTTGCGGGCTGCGACACCGGCACCTTCGCCGGCTATATCGAGGCGCATCGCCGCCGGCGCGCGGTCTTCCGCGACCATGGCGCCACCGCGACCGACCACGGCCACCCGACCGCGCGCACCGCCGACCTTTCCGCCGCCGAGGCCGCCGAGCTCTATGACCGGATCAAGGACGGCGGCGGCTCAGCTGAGGACCGCGAACTCTTCCGCGCCCAGATGCTGACCGAAATGGCCAGGCTGTCGGTCGAGGACGGCATGGTCATGCAGCTGCATTGCGGTTCTTTCCGGAACCACTCCGATCGTATCGTCTCGGCCTTCGGCCGCGATCGGGGTTTCGACATTCCCCAGCCGACCAACTATGTCGAGGCATTGAAGCCGCTTCTCGACGTCTGCGCCCTCGAAAAGAGCCTCACCCTGATCGTCTTCACACTCGACGAGACGGTCTTCTCGCGGGAGCTCGCCCCGCTTGCCGGCGTCTATCCGTGCCTCCGGCTCGGGCCGCCCTGGTGGTTCTTCGATTCGCCCGAAGGCATGAAGCGCTTCCGGGAGGCGGTCACCGAGACGGCCGGCTTCTACAACACGGTCGGCTTCAACGACGACACCCGCGCATTCTGCTCCATCCCCGCACGCCACGACGTCGCAAGGCGGGTCGACTGCGCCTATCTCGCCGGCCTCGTGACGACCGGACGCCTTCAGGAGGACGAGGCGTTCGAGCTTGCCCATGATCTCACCTATCGCCTCGCCAAGGAGGCCTACCGGCTCTGAACGCGGCGCGCCAACCTTCGCCGTTGGTTCAGCGTCCGCTTCTTTCAGGACAAGGACCACTGTCACGTCAGCACCGTTGCTCCACGCCGCCGTCGCCGCATGAGACCCGCTGACCGAGCCCCTTGCGATCTTTGAACCTCTTGCCGAGACTGTTCTGATGAGCTCCGAAAAACGCCTCTCCCTGAACGCCCTGTCCGGCCTTTCGGCGGACATCCGGACGCCCGCCTATGATCCGCGCGACGTGAAGCCGGGCATCGTGCATCTGGGTGTCGGCGCGTTTCACCGCGCGCATCAGGCCGTCTATATTGACGACCTTCTGGCGAATGATCCGCAATGGGGGATCGTCGGTGCCTCGCTGCGCCGGGCGGACATGCGCGATGCCCTGAAGGCCCAGGACAATCTCTATACGGTTGCGGTGCGCTCGGGCGAGGGGACCCGCCTCAGGGTCATCGGATCGATCGGCTCCATCCACGTCGCGCCGGAAGACCCCGAGACGTTGCTTGCTGCCCTGTGCGATCCGGCGATCCGGATCGTCTCGCTGACGGTGACGGAAAAGGGCTATTGCCACGACCCGGCGACCGGCGATCTCAACGCCGACCACCCGGACATCCGGACCGATCTGGAGAATCCGCGGGCGCCGACCTCTGCGCCGGGTCTGCTCGTCGAGGCCCTGCGACGTCGAAGGGACGCGAACACCGTGCCGTTCACCGTCATGCCCTGCGACAACCTGCCGGCCAACGGCCCGACCGTTCACCGGATCATTACGCAATATGCGAGCCTTCTCAACGAGGGCCTTGCTCGCTTCGTCGAGCGCGACGTCGCCGTCGCCGGCACGATGGTCGACCGGATCGTTCCCGCGACGACCGATCGCGACACCGCCGAGATCACCGCGGCTCTCGGGCTGAACGATGCCTGGCCGGTGGTGACCGAACCCTTCACCCAATGGGTGATCGAGGACCGGTTTCCGACCGGTCGGCCCGACTTCGCCGCGGTCGGAGCCGAGATGGTGAGCGACGTCGAGCCCTTCGAGCGCATGAAGCTCAGAATGCTCAACGGGTCCCATTCGACGCTCGCCTATCTGGGTTATCTCGCCGGATACGAGACGGTATCCACCACCATGGCGGACCGGAATTTCGAGCGGCTGATCCACGCCTTGATGAGCGACGAGATCATGCCGACGCTCGACATGCCCGGCACCGATCTTGGCGCCTATCGCGACGCCCTGATCGCAAGGTTTCACAACCCGGCGCTCAAGCACCGCACCTGGCAGATCGCCATGGACGGCTCGCAAAAGCTGCCCCAGCGCTTCCTCGGCACGGTGCGCGACCGCCTGGCGGCCGGCGCTCCGATCGACCGGCTGGCGCTCGGCATCGCCGCCTGGATGCGCTACGTCACCGGCACGGACGAGAAAGGCGCGGCCATCGAGGTGAAGGATCCGCTGGCCGACAAGCTGAGATCGATCGCCACCGAAACGGGCAGAGACCCCGAACGCCTCGCAAGCGCCTATCTCAGCCTCGGCGAGGTGTTCGGCCAGGATCTCCGCGACGTCCCCGAATTCTCCCGGCCGGTCACGCGCGCCCTCAAAACCATCTTCGAGCGCGGCGCCGCCGGCGCAGTCGAAGCCGCAGCGAGCTGACAGGCGGCGCAGAACCGGGCGAGCGGATTATGGATCGAAATGCCGGGAAGAGCCGCATCTTCGGACCCTCGAAAAGCCTTATGGCACGAGGGAGACCACGACTTATCGAGGAATATGAGCTCGCGTGAAACGATCACTTAACTCGATCGCGAAATTTGCAACCTGGTCCCGTTCCGTATGCTCGATACTCTTTCTCGCAGTCGCCGCCACGCTTCTTCCCGTTTCAGAGGTGCGGGCCGTGGATGACGCGACCTGGCGTGCCTGGAGCCGCGAGTGGGCGCTTTGGGAGGCTATCGCCCGGCGCAACGATTGGGAGGTCGTGCCCGTCACGGTGCGGCCGCCGGCCAGCGAGGCCGCTATCGACGCGCTGGCAGATGCGGCGGGCGTCCGTGTGCCCCACGAGCTTCGCGCGCTCTTGCTCGAACGGTCCGCTGGTGTCGCGTTCGGCTGGAACATCCCCGGCCACCTTCAGGCGCCAGGCAAGCTCAACATGCCGTTCGGCAGCAACTCACGTGACGTTCTGTGGGACATCGACGACATGCGAGACGAGGCGATTCCGAATTTCCTGGGCTGGAAGGAGTCTCGCGCCGGTGAACCCGATCACGAGGCGCCGAACCCGGCCGAGATGTGGGAGGGCCAGTTTCCGCTCTCGCACCTCATGAACGGCGACATGATCACCATTGATGTGTCCGACGCCGAGCGTCAGCCCGTCCGGTACTTCAGCCACGAGGTCGAAGGATGGCACGGGTGGAAGATCGCGCCGTCTCTTTACGATTACATTTCCGCGCGCTCGGCCGTGGGCTGGGCCGGAACGGAACAGGACACGATGGCGCGCTTCCTGGACCGCCCCGCAGCCGACGAGACTGGGGGACCCGGCATTGCGCATCTGTCGTCCGACAATCCGGGTGCTGAGGCATGGATTGCATGGGCAACGCGCGACCCATCGGATCGCCACCCGGATGATCCGCCGCGCGCCATCGTCGCTCAAACGGTCGCGGAGCGGGACTTGCTCCTCGCCGCCCGCGACGGACACCCGTTACGCCTACGCGCGGCGCTTGCCGCCGGCGCCCGGCCGGATGTGACCGCAACCCAAGAGATGCGCTTCGACGACAGGGCATGGGGGTGGGAATACGAGACGGCGCTCACGCTCGCGGTCAAGCGCAATGACGTCGCGATGGCGGACACGCTGCTGAGCGCCGGCGCCACGCTCGACACCCGCGTGCTTCCTATGAACGCCGCGGCAGACATCGCCTCGCCGGACACGATGCGATGGCTGATCGAACGCGGTGCGCGGGTCAACGGCTGGCGCCACGACCGCTACCACCCGTTGCACACACTCGTAAACCGCTGGCGGTTGTTCGAGGGCCGCCCCCGCGAGGTGATCGAAGCCGAGGCTCGTCGGGAGGCTGAGGAGAGCGAGGCCCGGATGGCCGAGGTCCTCGAGGAGATGGTGAAGGGCAAATCGCCCGCCGAGGCCGCGGCGCTCCGCGAAGCCTTCCAGGCGACCAGTGGCTTCGACGAAGACGCTCTTCAACGGCAGCTCGTCCGCCACCTGACGCGTGATGCATATCTTTCGATGTTGGCGATGCTGTTGTCCGCGGGCGCCGACCCGGATGCGCCGTGGGACAACGGCATCCGGATGCTCGTCTGGGGTGGCGAGGTGAGCGCGCCATTGCTCCTTAAGCACGGCGCCGATCCCGACGCGCAGGACGCGCACGGCCGAACCGCGCTGCACTGGGCGCAAACCGTGGCGTTCATGGATCTGCTTCTCGACGCCGGCGCCGATCCGAACGCGCTGCCCGAACCGGCCGATCTCAGCGCCGGCGAAGAGCGTCCGAGGCCCCTGCAGTACTTCTTGCGGACCGAGAGTTGGGCGGAACGCAACCCGTCCGTGTTCGCGGACCCAGCCCCGTTGATTTCCCGGCTTCTGGAAGGCGGCGCCGACCCGGTGCTCCCCGACGGGGAGGGTCGATCCACCCTGTCTTACGTCCGCAAACCGTCGCGGTTCGACGCGCTGGTCGCCGCGGGGCTCGATCCGCTTCGGCGTCAACCGGATGGTGGAACGGTGGCCCACGGGATGGCGGAGGCGCTGGGCTCAAACGAGAAGGGTGCCATGGACGTTCTGGACCGCCTGATTGCCGCCGGGGTCGATTTGAACGCCGTCGATCGTCAGGGGCGCTCGGTGCTGCACCATGCTGCGATGCTTTCCAATGCAGAGACGGGCGGGCTCAGGGCACTGCTGGCGCGGGGCGCAGACCCCAGCCAGCGCGACGATACCGGCGCGACCCCGCAGAACCTCGTGCCGCGGCGGGTCGAGTATGACGAGATCCGCGCGCTCCTCGATCCAAACTGAGGAGCCAAGCGCAGCTCACTCCAGCTGAGGGCGGGCAGGCTTGCGCCGTGCAGGGCCGCCCAACATGTCAAAGCGACCCGTGTCGTTGTCGACCACGGAGAGGTCGGCCCGCTTGCGATGGCATGCCGGTCGGCTTGTCGAACAGTGCCGCGAGCATGAGCTACGGTGTAGCCGCCATTGCGCTTGCCCTGGAGGACCCTCCGGGTGATGTCGAGCCGCGCGATGCGGGCGTCGTCTTTGGTGCCGGGATACTCATCGATGAAATTGCGAACCAAGATGTCGTCCGGGGCCGCGCCGATTAGCGGACAGAGCGTTTCACGCAGCAGACGACCGCAGCCGGCATAGACGTTCCTTTCGAACTGGGCTCCGCGACGCTTCGAAGGCTCACGCTTGCCGAATTCCCGGTCATAGGACTGGCCGACGACCCGTCCCTAGAAGCGCTTCTCGGATCCCTCCTGCACGACCATTGCACCCAGGATTTCGCAGGCGGGATTGCCGGCGAGGCGGACCAGAGCTGTGCTACCCTTGACCTTTACAGCTGTTCTCTCCCACCCGCCTTAGTACCGGGAAGGGAAGCAGCCACTGGTTGCCGACCCCCGAACAGAAGCTCACGTTCTGACAACGTGTTCAACGGATACAAAGGCTTGGCCCGGGAGGAGTCGAAGGACTTCGCCTCGTCGTTGGAAAGCGTCCAGATCCGTGTCGACGGAACGACGAGGCTTTGGAGCGGGCGTAGCACGCTTGCGATCAAGAGTGAGTTCAGGGGCACACGAGCTTCGGCGAGACGGTCCAGCGTCACCTCGCGCAGCGGGCGGCGCCGTGCGCAGAGGCTTTCCCCGCCTTTCGCCCTTGGGCGATCTGCTGGCGGACTTCAAAGAGGCGGCGCTCTAACTCGACTTCTTCAGCACGCGGTAAATCCAGATCGGTCGATCGCTTGTCCCCAAGCATCTCCCAATCGGAGTTTATCGAGCCTGTCGACAGGAATTTATAGAGGTCCTGAGCAGAGAACCTTGCAAACAATCGACAATCCGTTCGGCACGAGATTGTCACCCATGTCTTAGGAACGTTTTGTCACCCATGTCTCCGGGCTGGACAAGACGGATGATGGCGGATGGGGTGGGATTCGAACCCACGGTACGGTCTCCCGCACGCCGGTTTTCAAGACCGGTGCCTTCAACCGCTCGGCCACCCATCCGCTCAGAGTGCCTTAACCGGCGCTACACACAAAATGCAAGATGATAGGAGCCGGCAGGGGGAGGAATCCTCCGGCGCGCGATTGTAACAATTTGTGATGACAGCTCGGGGCAAGCCACCGCCCGGCTCAAAGGTGGTGAAACTGTGGCTTTCGCCCTTTTTTTGCCCTATTTCACGGCCCCTTCAAGCCAGCTGAATTTCAGCGAGCCGCCCTGCCACCTCGCCTCCTGGCAATGAAAACAGGTGGTTGCCGCCGCGAGCGAAAAACGCGTGCCAGCTGCGGCGTAATCTCCGGCGAAACTGTCGTTCGTCGCCGAAATACAACAGTCAAGACTGGCCTGGTCTTCAGGCTGATCAAAAGGTTAACCACGCTAAGATTGCCAGATTGGCGACTCTTGATACATCCTCGCATCAAAGACGGAAAGCGGGAGTAGGACGGCGTGGGGACGCCATCTTTCAGCCGCGAAAACAACAAAACCAAGAACGTAGAATGGCGGGGGTGTCATGTTTGAGAGTGGGGGCGTCGGCCGGCGAGTAGCCGGCCTTGCGATCGTCGGCGTCACGACGACCATGCTGTTGTCAGGGTGCCAGGGAAGCGGTTCGGATTCGGACTCGCCGCTGGAACAGCTCGCCGATCTGTCGACATCGATCAAATTCGACAGCCAGACCTTCGGCGTGCCGGCAAGCCCGCGCGTCACCAATCTGAAGCGCGTTCCCAAGGGCGGCGGTCGCTCACAGGTCGGCCGGCCCTACAAGGTCCGCGGCAAATGGTACTATCCCAAGGAAGAGCCCGGCTACGTCAAGACCGGGCAGGCTTCCTGGTACGGGCCGAACTTCCACGGCCGGCTCACCGCAAACGGCGAGATCTACGACATGCATGCGCTGTCGGCGGCGCACAAGACCTTCCCGCTGCCGTCCTATGCGATGGTCACGAATTTGGCGAATGGCAGCAAGGTCATGGTCCGCGTCAATGACCGCGGTCCGTTCGCCCACGGCCGCGAGATCGATCTTTCAGCCGAGACCGCCGAACTCCTCGACTTTAAGTCTGCCGGGACCGCTAGGGTCAAGGTCGAATATGTCGGTCGTGCGCCGGTCGACGGCGACGACACCAAGATGCTGATGGCGAGCTTCCGGCCCGGCGATGGCGGCGGAGCGGCATCGACGCAGGACGCTGTGATGATGGCGGCTGCCGCTCGCTCGCGGACGGCAAGCGGCGTTGCCATGGCCAGCGCCTATGGCGACGACCTGCCCGGCGTGCGCGACGGTGGCGCGCCTGTGCCGACGGGGCGTCCGTCTGGCGGCGAAGGCTTCGGCGCCTCGCTGTTCAAGAGCTCCTTCGCCGAAGAGCCTTTGCGCGGCGGCGCCGCCGCCGCGCTGCGGGGGCTTTCCGCCGCCGATCAAGACGTTGCAGGCGAGACGATCGAGCTGGGGTTGATCGACGATGCGCTTCTGGAGCGGGTGCGAGCGGTCGCGCTGGGAGAGGGCACCTTGAGCCTGGAGGAAGCCAACGGCCTTCATCTGGCAAAGATCGCCGTCTCGGCGGGCAGCGACACCGATGCGCTCCTGCAGCGTCTGTGGAAAGTCGGCGCCGAGGATGCCTTCGTCCTTCGCGACTGATGCCTTTCGATCCGGAAGCGTCCCGCACCAAATCACGCCGTCGTGGCGATGGATGACGGCCGGGACCTGATCGCTCACGTGACAACGCCATGCGTGCGCTTGCGCGCATGCATCGGCTGGCGGTATCTGGACCCATGATGAAAACCGCCGTCTTCCGTGCCGAAGGACAGTGCCTCGAGAAAGGCCGGGCTTTTCGGGTCTGGCGCTTTGCAGCCGTCCTGTTGGCGCTCGCCCCGTCCGCTTTGCCGACCCTTGCCGGCGCGCAGGAAGCGACGAAGCCGGCGATCGAGACGGCGGCAAAGGAAGTCCTGCTGGTCGATGGCGAGACCGGCACCGTCCTCCTGCAGAAAAATCCCGACAGCCCGTTCCCGCCCGCGTCGCTCGCCAAGATGATGACCATGGAAGTCGTCTTCGAGGCCATCGCTTCCGGCAGGCTCTCGCTCCAGACCGAATTCCCGATTTCCGTTCACGCCTGGCGAACCGGCGGCGCTCCCTCCGGCACCTCGACGATGTTCGCCAATGTCAGGTCGAGCGTCTCGGTCGACAATCTCATTCATGGCGCCATCATTCAGTCGGCCAACGACGCCTGCATCGCGCTGGCCGAGGGGATGGCCGGCTCGGAGGCGAAATTCGCCGAGCTGATGAACAAACGTGCCGAGGAGCTGGGACTTTCAGGGTCGCATTTCGTCAATCCGACGGGACTTCCCGCCGAAGGGCAGCATGTGACGCTTCGCGATCTCGTGACGCTCGCCCGGCACGTGCGCAAGGAGCATCCCGAACTCTACAAGATCTATTCCCAGCCCGCCTTCGAATGGAACAAGATCTTCCAGCGCAACCGCAATCCGCTCCTTTCGATGGACATCGGCGCCGACGGCATGGAGACGGGTTATACCGAGGCCTCGGGCTATGCGCTCCTCGGTGTGACGGATCGCGGCGGACGGGTGACCTATCTCGCCATGAGCGGACTTTCGACGTCGAGGGAGCGCTCCCAGGAAGCGCGCCGGCTGCTCGATTGGTCTGATCGGTCCTTCGCGGTCCGGTCGCTCTTCGACAAGGGAGAGGTGGTCGGAAGCGCCGATGTCTTCGGCGGCGAAGCCTTGAGCGTGCCGCTGATCGCGCCGCGTCACATCGCGGCGCTGTTGCCGCGCGAGGCGGGCGAGCGTATCTCGGCGCAGATCCGCTACGAGGGACCGCTCGCCGCGCCGATCGAAAAGGGCGCGTCGGTCGCTCGTCTCGACGTCCTGGTCGATGGGGAAACGGTCCTCAGCGAGCCTCTGGTCGCCGAGCGGAGCGTTGAGAGCGGCAGCTTCTCGGACCGCGCGATGGGCGCGGTCAGCGAGCTTGCCTTCGGATGGCTGCGGAATTTTTGACGACGAACGGTTCGGGGTCCGGGTGACAGGCTATCTGGTGACATTCGAAGGCGGCGAGGGCAGCGGCAAGTCCACCCAGATCGCCCGTCTGGCGGCGCATCTGAGGAGCAGCGGCCACGAGGTGGTGATTACGCGCGAACCCGGCGGCTCGCCGGGCGCCGAGGCGGTGCGTCACATCATCCTTTCGGGCATGGCCGAGGCCCTCGGTGCCGACTGGGAGGCTGTGCTGTTTGCCGCCGCCCGGGCCGATCACCTCGACGAGCTGATCCGACCTGCGCTCGAACGCGGCGACGTCGTTTTGTGCGATCGTTTCCACGATTCGACGCGGGTCTACCAGTTCGCGGGCCGCGGCAAGGACACCGATTTCCTGGAGCGGCTGGAACGGGCAACCCTTGCCGGCACCTATCCTGACCTCACCATCGTCATCGACGTTCCGGCGAACATCGGCGGCGAACGGGCCCGCAAGCGTCGGGGCACGGCCAGCGCGGACCGGTTCGAGAAGGATGACGCGGCCATCCAGGAAGAGCGCCGCCTGGCGTTCCTCAAGATCGCCGCAGACGAGCCGGAGCGCTGCGTGGTCGTCGATGGCAACCGTCCCATCGACGACGTTGCGGCCGAAATCCGCAACATCGTCGACGATCGACTGGACGAGCGGCGCTTTGCAGCGGTCGACCAATCGCTGAAGCTCGGGAAGGGCGGATGAACCCGCTTTCGATCGAAGCCTACGAGACGCATGACGAACTCGACGGCGTGCCGCAGCCTTTCGTGACGCCGAAACTCTTCGGCCACGAAGACGTCTTTGCCGAAATGGTGGAGGCCAGACGATCGGGCCGCATGCATCATGCCTGGCTCCTGCAGGGCCCGAGCGGTATCGGCAAGGCGAGCGCCGCCTTCGCCTTCGCCCGGCTGCTCGCCGGGGCGGCCACCATCGAAGACGAGGCCGCCACCGTCGCCTTCAACCCCGACAACTCGGTGTTTCGCCAGATCGCCATCGGATCGCTGCCGGGCCTCATCCATCTGACCCGTCCCGCGGTGGAGCGTGGCACCGGATACCGCACCCAGATCACCGTCGAGGAGGTGCGCCGGCTCGGTCGGTTCTTCCATGCGACGGCGTCGGGAGAAGGATGGCGCATCGCCATCGTGGACCCTGCCGACGACCTCAATCGCAGCGCCGCCAATGCGCTCCTGAAACTCCTGGAAGAGCCGCCGGCGCGCTCGCTGTTTCTTCTGGTCAATCATACGCCGGGCAAGCTGTTGCCGACGATCCGCTCGCGCTGCCGGGTGGCGCGCTTCGAGCCGCTGGGGGACGCGGCGGTCAAGCAGGCGCTCGCCGCCTTCGGCCAAACTCTCGACCCGCAGACGGCTGACACCATCGTCGAGGCCGCCGAGGGGAGCGTCCGCCAGGCGCTGATGCTGGCGGCCAATGGCGGCGTCGAGATCGGCCGGACACTTCACGGCCTGCTCGCGATGTCCGAGCTGGACGTCAATGCCCTGCAGGGGCTTTTAGACCGGCTGACGGCGAAAGGCCGCGAGGCGGCCTTTGAACTGTTTCTGTCGAGCCTTCTCGGCTCCATTGCGGAGGCGAGCGAAGAGCGCGTGGCAAGTGGACGGCTCACGGCCGCTGCCGCCTATGCCGAACTGTGGCAGGCGGAATCGCGGCGGCTGGCCGAAGCGGCCGCCTTCAACCTCGATCGCAAGCAGGCGGCCATGACGACGGTGAGCCGTTTCTTCGCCCTCAAGCAGGCCGACGCCCGCCGCATGGCGCGTGAAGCGGCGATCACCTTGCAGGATTGATTGAGCCACGGGCGCGAATGCTCTATCTGCCTCGACACGAGCGGTGTTCCGCCAGCTGCGGCTGGAGAATCGGCCGCGCCCCGAAGACCCCGAAATTTCAGCGAAAGCACCATGGCCGAACGCTATTACCTGACCACCGCGATCTCCTATCCGAACGGTCGTCCGCATATCGGCCATGCCTACGAGTTCATCGCGACCGACGCGATCGCGCGTTTCAAGCGGCTCGACGGCTACGACGTCCTGTTTCTGACCGGCACTGACGAGCACGGCATCAAGATGCTGCAGACGGCGCGCAAGGAAGGGCTCGAGCCCCGGGTCTTCGCCGAGCAGAACTCGGCCGAGTTCGAAAGAATGACGCAGGCGCTCGGCGGCTCCAACGACGACTTCATCCGCACCTCGCAGGAGCGCCACAAGGCAGCGAGCCAGGCGATCTGGACGCGCATGGCAGACGCCGGAGACATCTACAAGGACAGCTATTCCGGCTGGTACTCGGTTCGCGACGAGGCCTATTACGGCGAGGACGAGGTCACGCTGCGCGAGGACGGGCAGCGCTACGGCCCGCAGGGATCGCCCGTCGAATGGGTCGAGGAAGAGAGCTATTTCTTCAAGCTCTCCGAGTTCCAGGACCGGCTGTTGAAGCTTTACGAGGAAAACCCCGGCTTCATCGGCCCGGCCGAGCGGCGCAACGAGGTGATGTCCTTCGTGAAGTCGGGCCTTCGCGACCTGTCGATCTCGCGCACGACCTTCGACTGGGGCATCCCCGTGCCGGGCGACGAAAAGCACGTCATGTATGTGTGGGTCGACGCGCTGACGAACTATCTGACCGCGACCGGATTTCCGGGCGAGGGGGATCGGTCCGACTTCTGGCCGGCGGATCTTCATGTCATCGGCAAGGACATTGTGCGCTTCCACACGGTCTACTGGCCGGCATTCCTGATGTCGGCGGGGCTCCCCTTGCCCAAGCGCGTCTATGGGCACGGCTTCCTGTTCAATCGCGGGGAGAAGATGTCGAAGTCGGTCGGCAACGTCATCGATCCCTTCGCGCTGATCGAGACCTATGGCCTCGATCGCCTGCGCTATTTCCTGTTGCGCGAGGTGCCGTTCGGCCAGGACGGCAATTATTCGCACGAGGCGATCGTCAACCGGACCAATTCCGAACTCGCCAACGATATCGGCAATCTGGCCCAGCGTTCGCTGTCGATGATCGGCAAGCATTGCGACGCCAAGGTGCCGACGCCGGGCGCTTTCAGCGAGGCCGACGAGACCATCCTTGCCCAGTCCCACGAGCTTCTGGCGCGGGCGCGCGAGGCGATCGACCGGCAGGAGATCCACACCGTGCTGGCCGCCATCGTCTCGGTGGTGTCGGCGACGAACCGCTATTTTGCCGGCGAGGAGCCCTGGGCACTGAGGAAGACCGACCCCGCGCGCATGGCGACGGTGCTCTACGTCACGGCCGAGGTCGTTCGCCGGGCGGCCATCATGCTGCAGCCCTTCATTCCGGAGAGCGCCGGCAAGCTGCTCGATGTTCTGGGCGTCGCCCCGGACGAGCGCAGCTTCTTCGAGCTCGTGCCGGAGCGCTCGCTGACGCCGGGGACCGAGCTGCCGACGCCGCAGGGCGTTTTCCCGCGCTTCGTCGATGAGGCTGCCGACGGAGGCAAATCGTGAGCCTCTTCCTCGTCGACAGCCACTGCCACCTCGACTTTCCCGATTTCGACGGCGAGCGGGCCGATCTCATCGCGCGCGCCCGGGAAAATGGCGTCCAGCGCTTCGTGACGATCTCGACCTTCGTTTCGAAGATCGAGCGGCTTCTGGCGATCACGCGGGAATTCGACGACGTCTACGCATCGGTCGGCACCCATCCGCACAATGCCGCTGAGGAGCCGGACGTCACCGTCGAGCAGCTCGTCGAACTGTCGCGCCGCGACAAGATCGTCGCGATCGGCGAAGCCGGGCTCGACTATCATTACGACAAGGCGCCGCGGGACGTTCAGGCGCGGGTGTTCCGCACCCACATCGCGGCGGCGCGCAAGACGGGTCTTCCGCTGGTGATTCATGCCCGCCAGGCCGATGACGACATGATCGCGATCCTCGAGGACGAAAGCGGGAAGGGGACCTTCCCCTTCATTCTGCATTGCTTTTCCTCCGGCCGGTCGCTCGCCGAGGCGGGGCTCGCGCTTGGCGGCTACGTCTCGTTTTCCGGCATTCTGACCTTCAAGAATTCGCAGGACATCCGCGACATCGCCAGGGACGTTCCGATGGAGCGCCTGCTGGTCGAGACCGATGCGCCGTATCTCGCGCCGCCGCCGCATCGCGGCAAGCGCAACGAGCCGGCTTTCGTGCGCCACACCGCCGAGGTACTGGCCGAGGTCAAGGGCGTCGATCTCGACACGATCGCACGCCAGACCTCCGACAATTTTTTCAAACTGTTCGAGCGTATCGAGGATCCGCGCAAGGCTGGCTGACGGCCCGCCATCTTTGATCGACCGCGAGAAATTCCGCCAATGCCTGATCTGCTTCGCCTGACCATTTTAGGCTGCGCATCGTCTCCGGGCGTGCCGCGCATCAACGGCGACTGGGGCGCATGCGACCCGTCGAACCCGAAGAACCGGCGGTTGCGCGCATCGGCTCTGGTCGAGCGTATCGGCGCCGACGGCGTCACCACCATCTCGATCGACTGCGGGCCGGATTTCCGCGAGCAGATGCTGAACGCCAAGGTTCAGCGTCTCGACGCCGTCCTCCTGACCCATCCGCACGCCGATCATTTCCACGGCATCGACGATCTGCGCGGTTTCATGCTGTCGCAGAAGTCGCGCATTCCCGTCCATGCCGACGACGCCACCTATCTGCGCGTCTTCGAGGCGTTCCGATATTGCTTCGAGACGCCCGAAGGCAGCAGCTATCCACCGATCACCACCCGTGTGCCGATCGTCGCCGGCGAGCCATTCACGGTTCACGGTCCGGGCGGCGCGCTGAGAATCCGGCCGTTCAACCAGATCCACGGGTCGATCCATTCGCTCGGCTTCCGCATCGGGCCGCTGGCCTATTGCAGTGACGTTTCGGACTTTCCCGACGCCGCGATCGAGACGATCGCCGGCGCCAGTCACATCGTCATCGACTGCCTGCAATACAAGCCGCATCCAAGCCATCTGAGCGTCGAGCAGTCGCTCGGCTGGATCGAGCGGCTCGGCGTTCCCCAGGCGACGCTGACCCACATGCACACGCCGCTCGATTACGAAACGCTCTCAAACGAACTGCCGGACCATGTGCGACCGGCCTTCGACGGGATGGTCGTCGAGCTGCCGTTCGCGTCCTGAAGTCGGCGATCAGTTAGATGCGCCGAGGCGACCGAGCCAGCCGACGATTCGCCGATGGCGGCGACGGGGGCCGGTCGTTCCAGCGAGCGACGACATAGTCGGCGCCATCGTCGGCGACCATCGCCCGAGGATCGCAACTCACTATTGACCATGATCCGACTTGCGCGTGGCTGCCAGCCCGCATCTCTGGCAACGTCGACTCTGGCATTGCCGAGGGAATGGACAGGCTGGCTTCCGGGTCGATCCGGGCGCGCCACGCCAGAACGCCCGTCACGATGACCCGTCCATTTATGTTCCATAATCTATCTTATGACACTTAGATATGTCGCGAGCACTGCAGGGAGCCGCTCCGCGATATCGCAGACGCCATTCCGCCCCTCGTCCCGAACGCCCGGTTCGACACGCGGCTGTCGGATCACGTCTGCGGAGGCTTCAAATCGGTCTCTTCCTGACGGTCTCGCTCGTAGCGTCTCGTCAACGCGAACTCCGGAAGCCAGGATTCCCGGCGAATTGTCCAGAGTTCGTAGGTCGGCGTGACCGCGTCTGTGACATCCAGCGATCCGAGACTGACCTCGATCTCGCCGGGGCTCACCGAAAACACCGACGAGCCGCAATGCGGACAGAAATGCCGCCCGGCATAAGAACCGGTCTCACCCTCGATGGCGACAGCGCTCTGTGGGAAGATGGCGGAGGCATGAAACGGCGCGCCGTGATGCTTGCGGCAATCGAGGCAGTGGCACAGCCCTACCCGATCAGGGCGGCCCGAGGCCACCAGCCGCACGGCGCCGCACAGGCAGCCGCCGGTCAATTTCTCCATGGAGTTTCTCCTGTGTGGCGTCTCGCTGGCGAGCGAGATGGAGCAATTTTGCGACCGGGCGATCGTCCGGTTCCCAACTGGGCAGCAGCATCGAAGATTCGACGAGCCGACTTCGGGGTTTTCCTCGTCATCGCCGCGGCTGTGCTGTTAAAAGCCGTGGCCGACATCGCTGCCGTCCTGACGATTCCCGCGCCGGTTCAGGCGCGCCGACCATCCGGAGCATGCCCATGACACCCTCCCGCGACATTTCCCGGCTGATCGAGATCATGGCCGCGCTGCGCGAGCCCGAGACCGGATGCCCTTGGGATCTGGAACAGGACTTTGCGTCGATCGCTCCCTACACCGTCGAGGAAGCCTATGAGGTGGCGGATGCCATCGAGCGCGACGACGCGATCGACCTGAAGGAAGAGCTGGGCGATCTGCTTTTGCAGGTCGTCTATCACGCGCAGCTCGCCGAGGAGCGCGGGCTGTTCGGCTTCGAGGACGTGGTCGAAGGCATCACGAAAAAGATGATCCGCCGCCATCCCCATGTCTTCGGCGATGCCGAGGCGCGCTCGGCGCGCAGCGCCAAGGGTCAGTGGGAGAAGATCAAGGCAGAGGAAAAGGCCGAGCGTCAGGCCTTGCGCGAGAGCGCGGCGACGACGCGGCTGTCGGGCGAGCAGGATGTGGCGATCGATCGGCGGGAGGCGGGGCCCCGGCATCTGGATGGGGTGCCCGGCGCCCTACCCGCCTTGACCCTATCGCTGAAGATCCAGACCAAAGCCGCCGCCGTCGGCTTCGACTGGGACCGGCCGGAGCCGATCCTTGCAAAGATCGACGAAGAGATCAAAGAGCTCGCCGAAGCCGTCGACGCCGGGGATGCGGACGCCACCGAGGCCGAGATGGGCGATCTGTTGTTCTCCGTCGTCAATCTCGCGCGCTACCATCATGTCGACCCGGAAAAGGCGCTGCGCCGCTGCGTACGCAAGTTCCGCGACCGCTTCGGCTTCATCGAGGACGGGCTGGCGGCGAGCGGCCGGACACTGCGGGACGCAAGTCTCGACGAGATGGAGGCGCTTTGGGTCGCGGCGAAAAAGCGGGATCGCGGACAGGCGGGCTGAGCGGCGAGCTGGGTGGGAATGGCCTCGGACAGCCGCACTGCGTCATTCTCGGGCCCCGTCCCGAGAATCCTGTGTGTTCGAATTGGTGTATGGTGGGAGGCGGGAAGGAGGCCGAGAGAATCCTGGTCGTCCGCAAGGCAGACCGGTGCCTGGCATGGCCCCTTCCCGCGCCGTCTTCGAAACCTGAACAGTTGCATGAGGCTG
>NZ_JAGJCF010000014.1 GCF_017815135.1 Jiella mangrovi
CTTGGGTCATCCCATAAACTCGACAGAACCGAAAAGGATATCGATCCAGCCAAGCCGCAGAAACAACCGCCGCCCACGCTTCTCTTTCTTGTCTCAACTACCAACAATGTCAAAGAGCACGATCCCAAAGAAGGACCGTCGGGTGAAAAGGCGTTGCCGCATCACCACCCATTTTGCAGTTCTGACCGAAGTCTGAAGAACCTGTTTGACTGCGTTTCGGCTACCTCAGGGACGAACCGTCTGGCTCGCCGGCGGCGCCGCTGCCGTCGATGAGCGGCTTATAGGCCCTTCCCGTTTTCGAAGTCAACGCGTTTTTTTGAAAAAGTTTCAGCCCCCCTCAAACCGGCTGTTTTTGCGCAAAATACCTGGTTTCATGGGGTTCGGGCCGTCATGGACCGGTCATGATGACGAATCGACGTCGAAAATTTTTGGCCGGAGGATTCGATTTTTTCGCCTCGCGGGCGGCTCCGACCGGGCGATCGTCGCCGCCGGGGCTGCGTTTTCGGCCGGACCGGAAGGGAAGGCTAATTTCGGCTTCCGGACCGCACCTGGCTCCCGCGCGAGGCTCCTGCGCCCCAAAAGCCTGTTCTTGACCGATGCGCGAGAGCCCCTCGGTTCATCTTGAACCTACTATGGGCGGGGGAACGGCGAAGACGCCCCGTCGCTCGGCCCCGATGGCCCTCGCGTGTGGAGGCCGGGAACCGGCCCGAGGCGGGCCTCAGAAGCCGCCATGCAGAAAATCCCAGACCAGCTTGGCATTCAGCGCCACGATGACGACGGCGATCACGCTCGTCACGGCGAGGAGCCACAGGGCGGGCATATGCGCGCCCATCTTCCTTTTCTGGGCCGAGAACATCACCAGGGGAATCACCGCGAATGGCAGCTGCAGCGACAAGACCACCTGGCTGAGAACCAGGAGTTCGGCCGCGCCCTTTTCGCCATAGGCGACGATGACCGCGGCCGCGGGGACGATGGCGATGCCTCGCGTGATGAGCCGCCGCACGACGATCGGCAGGCGCAGCTTCAAGAAGCCCTGCATGACGATCTGGCCGGCCAGCGTCGCGGTGACGGTCGAGGAAAGGCCGGAGGCGAGCAGCGCCACGGCAAAGAGGATCGGCGCCAGCGACGAGCCGAGCAGCGGCTGCAGCAGCGCATGGGCATCGGTCAGATCGTCGACCTGGCCGGAGCCCGAGCCGTAAAAGGCGGCGGCGGCCAGAATCAGGATCGAGGCATTGACCAGAAAGGCGAAGCCGAGCGCCGCCGACGAATCGATCGTGGCGTATTTGATCGCCTGCTCACGTCCCGCGTGGTCGAGCTCATAGGCCCGCGTATGGAGGACGCCCGTATGGAGATAGAGATTGTGGGGCATCACCGTCGCGCCGAGAATGCCGAGGGCGAGGTAGAGCATCTGGTTGTTGGTGACGATGTCGGGGGAGGGGATCAGCCCCTCCAGCACCGCCGCGACCGAAGGCTGGGCGAGAATCAGCTGGCCGACGAAGCAGACGGCGATGACGAGGATCATCGAGGCGACGAAGGCTTCCAGCCGGCGAAAGCCTTTCGATTGCAGATAGAGAATCAGGAAGACGTCGAGCGCGGTGACGACGACGCCCCAGACCAGCGGCAGGCCGAAGAGCAGCTGCAGGGCGATGGCCGTGCCGATCACCTCGGCGAGATCCGTCGCGACGATGGCGAGTTCCGCCAGGATCCAGAGCGGGAAGGAGAGCCAGCGGGGAAAATATTCCCGGCACGCTTCGGCGAGATCGAGCCCGCTGGCGATGGCGAATCGGGCGCAGAGCGCCTGCAGGAGGATCGCCATCAGCGAGGACAGAAGCACCGCGGCCAGCAGCGTATAGCCAAATTGCGAGCCGCCGGCGATCGAGGTCGCCCAGTTGCCGGGGTCCATATAGCCGACGGCGACGAGATAGCCGGGGCCGAGAAAACCAATGAAGCGGCGCAAGGGCGAGCCGCCGCGAACGGAAATCGAGCGGTAGGACTGATCCAGTGAGGCCTCCCGCGGGTTCGCGGCAAGGCCTGGCGCCGATTCGATCCGGTCTTCGAAGGCAGCCATCTCTACTTCATCCCCTTTACGCATCGTCGCCATGCCGATTGCGCCGGCCGTGCTGGCCGTGCTGGCCGTGCTAGCCCGCAAGGACCAACATGGCACGTCTTGATAATAATGCAAATCATTTGCAAAAAGAATTCGAGAGGCGATCGCGGCGCCGGGTACCCTCGCTCGCAACGAGGGGAGAGGGCACCCTTCTAGCCGGCCGGCCCGGCGGGGGCCGGTGCGCATGGCCGCGAGGCAGCCGGGCGCGGCCGGCTGTTGCCACGCTCGCCCGAACCGGGCAGGAGGTTTGCCACGAAAGCGTGAACGGGGCAGTGTCGTAAGCACCATGACGGACAGACGGGACAATGGCGGGACCGACGATCTCGAGGCGGCGCTGCGGGGCGCCGGCCTGAGAATCACGCGGCAGCGCCGGGTGATTCTCGCGATTCTCGCCGGCGGCGACGACCATCCCGATGCTCTTGCCCTGTTTCGCCGCGCCGCGCGCCAGGACCCGTCGATCTCCCTGTCGACGGTCTACCGGACGATGAAGGTGCTCGAGGAACGGGGCGCGATCCAGCGCCACACCTTCGAAGGCGGCCCGGCCCGCTTCGAGCCGGCCGACGGCGTGCACCACGACCATCTGATCGACCTCGACAGCGGCGAGGTGATCGAATTTCGCTCCGAGCGGATCGAAAAGCTTCAGGACGAGATCGCCCGCGAGCTCGGCTACGAGATCGTTTCGCACCGGCTGGAGCTTTATGGCCGGCGGCGCAAATGATGAGCTAAGCCGACGCTGCGACGAATTTTCCTTCGCAACGACCCGCCCGCCGGTCCCGACAGGGATGCCGCCTGCGCCCGGCGCAAGCGAAGTCGCGCGACTGCAAATAGCTTCTAAGCTTCCATGACTTTTCGGCGTCTCGACGCGTTGAAGTCCGAGACCGCCGCAAACGTGGCGCGAAAAGCCGGGATCACCTCATGTCAAAAAAGACCAAAGCAGCCAGCGCGCAATCGCGTGGCGAGACACTCCATGCCGGCAATGGTGGCGAAATCCACCAGACCGCCGGTGGCGACGTGCCCGTCATGACCACTCAGGGCGGGATGCCCGTCTCAGACGACCAGAACTCGCTGAAAGCCGGGGCGCGCGGGCCGACGCTTCTGGAAGACCAGCATTTTCGCGAGAAGATCTTCCACTTCGACCACGAGCGCATCCCCGAGCGGGTGGTCCATGCCCGCGGCTACGGCGCCCACGGCGTCTTCGAGACCTACGAAACGCTCGCCGACATCACCAAGGCCGATCTGTTCCAGCGGGCCGGCGAGAAGACCGAGATGTTCGTCCGCTTCTCGACCGTCGCCGGCAACAAGGGATCGGGCGATCTCGCCCGCGACGTTCGCGGCTTTGCCACGCGCTTTTACACCAAGGAGGGCAACTGGGATCTCGTCGGCAACAACATCCCGGTGTTCTTCATCCAGGATGCCATCAAGTTTCCCGACCTCATCCATGCCGCCAAGGCCGAGCCCGATCGCGGCTTTCCGCAGGCACAGACCGCCCATGACAACTTCTGGGACTTCATCTCGCTGACGCCGGAAGCCATGAACATGGCACTGTGGATCATGTCCGACCGGACGATCCCGCGCTCCTTCCGCTTCATGGAAGGCTTCGGCGTCCACACCTTTCGGATGATCAATGCCGAAGGCAAGTCGACCTTCGTCAAGTTCCACTGGAAGCCCAAGCAGGGCCTGCAGTCGGTGGTCTGGAACGAGGCCCTGAAGCTCAACGGCGCCGATCCGGATTTCCATCGCCGCGATCTGTGGGACGCGATCAAGGCCGGCGACTATCCCGAATGGGAACTCGGCCTGCAGCTGTTCGACGAGAAATTCGCCGAAGAGTTCGAATTCGACGTCCTCGATGCGACCAAGATCATTCCCGAAGAGCAGGTGCCGATCCGCATCGTCGGCAAAATGACGCTCGATCGCTGCGTCGAGAATTTCTTCCAGGAAACCGAGCAGGTCGCCTTCCAGACCGGCAACGTCGTGCCCGGGATCGACTTCTCCAACGATCCGCTGCTGCAGGGGCGCAACTTTTCCTATCTCGACACCCAGCTGAAGCGCCTCGGCGGCCCGAACTTCACCCATATCCCGGTCAACGCGCCGCGCTGTCCCGTCCATAGCTTCCAGCAGGACGGCCACATGTCGATGCGCAATCCGAGGGGACGGGCCAATTACGAGCCGAACTCCTGGGGCGGCGAAAAGGGCGGTCCGCGCGAGGCGCCGGAAGCCGGGTTCTCGAGCTATCCCGAGGAGATCTCCGGCCAGAAGGCGCGCGTCCGCTCCGAGACCTTTGCCGACCATTACAGCCAGGCACGGCAGTTCTACCTGTCGCAGACCGAAACCGAGCAGACCCACATCGGCAACGCCTTCGTCTTCGAGCTGTCAAAGGTCGAGACCATGGCGATCCGGTCGAACGTCGTCGCCCATCTGCGCAATGTCGACGAGGATCTGGCGAAAACCGTTGCCGACGGTCTGAGGTTGCAGGAAATGCCGGCGGCCGCGAAGGCGGCGCGTCCCACCATCATGGATCTCGCCAAGTCCGACAAGTTGTCGATCATCCTCAACGGGCCGGACAGCTTCAAGGGCCGCAAGATCGGCATCCTCGTCAGCGACGGCGTCGATACCGCGCTCCTCGACGGGCTGAAGGCGGCGATCGCGGCGGAAGGAGCGATGATGGAAATCGTGGCGCCGATGGTCGGCGGCGTGACGACCAGCGACGGCGGCTTCGTCGAAGCCAAGCAGAAGATCGATGGCGGCCCCTCGATGCTCTACGACGCAGTGGCGGTTCTGGTCTCGAAAGACGGGGCAACGCTTCTGTCGAAGGAAGCGACGGCGAAGGACTTCGTCACCGACGCCTTTGCCCACTGCAAGTTCATCGCCTACTCGCCCGAAGCCATGACGCTGTTCGAAAAGGCCGGGATCAAGGACGATCTCGACGAGGGCTGCATTTCGATGTCCTCGGCAAAGGAGGCCAAGGCCTTCATCGCGCAATGCCGAAAGTTGCGCCACTGGCCACGGGAGACGATGGTCGACGTGGTCTGATCCGGAAACGGCGACACGCTCTCTTGAAAATCGCCCCGCATGGTCAAAAGCCATGCGGGGCGATTTGCATTGATGTCTGCGCTCAGACCAGCTTGGCGTCGAGGGTGACCTCGATGGCGGCAAGCGCCTTCGACAGCGGACAGCTTTCCTTGGCCTTGTTGGCAAGCGCCTCGAAGGCCGAGGCCTCGATGCCGGGGACCTTCGCCTCGAGGGTGAGCGCGCTCTTCTTGATGGCGAAGCCTTCGCCCTCCTGCTCGACGCTGACGACAGACCTGGCGTTCAGCTCGTCGGCCGGCGTGCCGTTCTCGGCGAGCATGTGGGACAGCTGCATGGCGAAGCAGCCGGCATGGGCCGCGGCCAAGAGCTCTTCGGGGTTGGTGCCCGACTTGCCGCTCTCGTCCTCGAATCTGGCCTTGAAGGAATAGCCGTGGTCGCTGAGGGCGCCGGACTGGGTGGTGATGGCGCCGGTTCCATCGGCAAGGGCGCCCTTCCAGATCGCGGTTGCATGACGTTTCATATGATTGTCTCCGTCGTTTCGTTGAAACAGGATCGGGGCGAGCGTCCGGTCTCTCCTTGAAAGAGACTGTCCCGCCCGAAGCCCGATGATGGTGACCCATTTGGTGCATGCGTGAACCAAATCGAGGCCACGGGTCCCGGCCGTTCATGGGAAAGACTCTTTTGAGATGTCGATGGTTTCATGCCCATCACCGGATATCGCGCGAAAACCCGGAGCGATTCGCCCGAATCGGGCGGGTCCTGCGGCTTGAACCATCGAGGTCTGCGACAATGAGCGGCACCATTCTCGTCCATGCGAGCCGGGACCTCCTCGAAGAAAAGGCCGCCTGGCTGGCGACGCTTCAAAACGAGCGCAATGCCAGCCCTCACACCATTGCCTCCTACGAACGCGATCTTCGCCAGTTTCTGGTGTTCCTCACCGACTATCATGCGCGGCCGGCGACGATCGCCGATCTGGCCGACCTCAAGACCACCGACCTGCGGGCGTTTCTCGCCGGACGGCGGCGCGACGGGGCGGGTGCCCGCTCGCTCGGGCGCAATCTTTCCGGCGTTCGCGCCTTTCTGAAGCATCTGGAAAAGAAGGGCCTCGCCTCGACCGCCGGAGCGCGAGCGATGCGCGCGCCCAAGGCTGCCAGATCGCTGCCCCGGCCGCTCGCCGTCAACGACGCGCTGGAAGTCGCCGAGGAGGCCGGCAGCTTCGCGCTGGAGCCCTGGATCGCCGCCCGCGACGTCGCCGTCCTGACGCTTCTTTACGGCTGCGGCCTGCGCATTTCCGAGGCGCTGAGCCTTCCCGGCGATGCGCTTTGCGACGAAGCCGCCCGCTCGATGCCGATTTTGGGCAAAGGCGGCAAGACGCGGATCGTGCCGCTGCTGCCGGCGGTGCTGCAGGCGGTCGGCGAATATCGCCGGCTTTGTCCCTTTGCGCTCTCGCCGCAGGAGCCGCTGTTTCGCGGCGCAAGGGGCGGGCCACTGAGGCCGCAGATCGTCCAGCGGGGGATGGCGCGTCTGCGCGGAGCGCTCGGGCTTCCCGCTTCCGCAACGCCCCATGCGCTGCGCCATTCCTTCGCCACCCATCTGCTTTCGGCCGGCGGCGATCTTCGCACCATCCAGGATCTCCTCGGCCATGCAAGCCTGTCGACGACGCAGAACTATACGGCGGTCGACGCCGGCCGGCTGATGTCCATCTATCGCGATGCCCATCCGCGCGCCCGCCGCCGCGGCTGAGACGATCCTCGCCAAAGGCGACGCGGCAAAAGGAGCATCAACTTGATCAAGACCCTGACGGCCTTCTTCCGCCGCCATTCTGCAAACCGCCGCCCTCGCATCGACCGCCTGCCAGTCCTTGCAGTTCTTGCCGCTTTGTCCTTCGCGCCGACGGCAGCGATCGCCGCCGAAACGACCTGCCGGGGCGAAAGCCTCATGCCCGCCCTGTCGCAGAGCGGCGCGATGGCATCGGTCGAGGCGAAGGCCGCCAAGGTCTCGAACGGTGAGGGACGGTTCTTCAGGATCGAGAAAGCCGGCCTCGCGCCCTCCTATCTTCTCGGCACCATGCATCTGGGAGATCCGCGTCTCCTGGCCTTGCCCGAGCCGATCGATCGCGCCTTCGAAGACAGCCAACGTCTCGTCATCGAGACGACGGACGTTCTCGATCCGATGAAAATGGCCGGCGCGATGTTTGCCGATCCGGCGCTGACGACGCTTCCAAAGGGCCAGACCCTCGGCGATTTTCTCAAACCCGCCGACAGGCAGAAGCTCGCCCGGATGCTCGATGCCAAGGGCGTGCCGCTCCAGGCGGTCGAGCGGCTGCAGCCCTGGTTCCTGTCGTCCGGTTTCATGCTGCCCGCCTGCATGGCCAAGACATCCGGCGGGATGCCCATCGTCCTCGACACCAGCCTGGCTGCACGGGCGAAGGCAGCCGGCATCCCTGTCGAAGGTCTGGAAACGGCGAGCGAGCAGCTGCGCAGCATGGCGGCGATCCCGATGAAGGAGCAGATCGACGGTTTCGTCGCGCTGCTTTCGGCCGAGGATCGCCTCGACGACATCTTCGAGACGATGATCGACCTTTATCTTCGCGAACACGTCTCGACGATCATGCCGGCGATCGAGGCGGCCGTGCCCGACGGCGGCATGATGGTCGGCGCCGGCGAGGGCTATGCGGCCTTCGAGGAGAAGGTGATCACCGAGCGCAACCTGCGCATGGCGGACAGGCTGGAGCCGTTTTTGAGCAAGGGCGGCAGTTTCGTCGCCGTCGGAGCGTTGCATCTGCCGGGCGAAAAGGGCCTCGTCGCCCTGCTGCGGGCACGCGGATATCGCCTCGTCCGGGTCCCGGCGCCCGTCGGCGCAGCGCCTGCCCGGCCGCACCTCGATGACGCGGAAGCCGCGCAATCGGGCGCACCATCCCGCCCCGAACCGGCCGGAGCCCCAAGGGAGAGCGACGCCGACGACACCAAGAAGTGATTCCGCCGTGTGGTTGTGCCGCTTGCGCGGCAGGGTTTGTCGGTTAGCATTCAGACCATCGAAACCGCAGACGGAGAATGCGACTCATGAAAGTCTTTCTCGCCGCGACGGCGGCCACCGGCCTCGTCCTCGCCAGCGCTTCCGGCGCTCTTGCCTGCAGCTTCAAGAAGGACGTCACGGCCGAAGCGCCGATGACGCCGATCGTCACCGCCGACCAGTCGACCGGCGACGTCACGCCCGCGCCGACTGCTCCGGTGATCGACCAGAAGAAGGGCTGAGCCTTTCGACGCGCCGGGTCCGTTACGGCATCGGCCCGAAATCGGGATCGATTTCTGGAAAAGCACGATGCGGTGATTGAAGATGTCAGAGCGTCCTTTGTGCGTCCGTTTGGACGCACAACACGATCATCGAGGGCCGGCCACGGCTTGATCGGGAAGCCGCATCATTCGACGCTTCGTCATTCTCGGGCTCCGTCCCGAGAATCCAGAAACGCTTGACACAACAGAAGCTTCATCGGCGCACTGGATGCTCGGGACGGGGCCCGAGCATGACGAGCGCGATAAAAGCGGACGCCCAATCCCGGAGTGCCAGGCACTCGATACGCGCTGTAAGACGAGAATGTCGCGCACGCTGGCGTCCGTTCGGACGCACGGCCCTCTCATGACGGGTCCCGGCCGTCACTTCACTTCAGGATTTTTTCCAAGATCGCCGCAACCTGGCGCCGGGCGTCTTCGATCCCGGTCGAGCTATCGACGACGAAGTCCGCGCGGGCGCGCTTTTCCGCGTCCGGCATCTGTTTGGCGAGGATCGCCTGAAATTTTTCCGCGCTCATGCCCGTTCGCGCGAGCACGCGCTCCGTCTGGACCGCGAAGGGCGCCGATACGACGACGACTAGGTCGCAGCGCGCTTGCGCCCCCGTCTCGAAGAGCAGCGGAATGTCGAGAATGGCGGCTGGCGCCCCGGCTTTTTCCGACCCTTGAATGAAATCTCGCTCCGCCGCGTGCACCAGCGGGTGGACGATCGCTTCCAGCCTTTCCATCGCCGCCTTGTTCCCGACGACCCGCTCGGACAACAGGGCCCGATCGACCGAACCCTCCCGCACCGTGCCGGGAAAAGCCGCCTCGATCGCGGGCACAGCCTCGCCCGAATAAAGCGCGTGCACGGCTTCGTCCGCCGAATGGACCGGCAGCCCCGCTTCGGCGAAAAGCGCGGCGGTGGTCGACTTGCCCATGCCGATCGATCCGGTCAGACCGACGATGATCATCGCAGCGAGACCTCCTCGTCATTGACGACGAGCGCGATCAGCCACTGGCCGGAGAGATCGTTGCGGCGAAGGGCATAGCGACAGGTGAACATCGCCGCCACCTCGCCGTCGCGCCGCTCCTGCGTCCAGGACAGGACCACGAAGGCGGCGTTGCCGGATGGAACCGCCTCGAGAAGGACGAAGTCGGACCGGGCGATCTCCTCACTGTCGAAGACCCCGAACAAGGCGACGACGTTCTCGGCCATCTCGTTGGCATCGGCAAAGACCGTGCCCCTGCCATGCTGCCAGATCGTCACCGGATAGGCGAAACAATCCACCACCTTGTCGACGTCGCCGTCTTCGAAACCTTCCGAATAGCGCTGGAAAAGACCTTCGACCGCCAGATGGAAGCCGGATGGTCTCTCGTCATCCACGTCCTGCCTCATCCTCAGCGTCCGCTTTCGATATCGGCGACGAGCTTTTCGCGCAAAGCATCGGAAACACTCGGCCGCTGGCCGAACCAGCGCTCGAAGCCGGGCACCGCCTGATGCAGAAGCATGCCGAGGCCGTCGGCAAAGGCGAGCCCGCGCGCCTCGGCCGCTTTCAGGAGAGGCGTCATCAGCGGCGAATAGACGATGTCGGTGACGAGCGCGTGGTCGGGAAGAGCGCCGAGGTCGGGCAGCCTTTCAGGGAACCAGTCGGGGGTCTCGTCATCGGCGTCCCTTTCGGGGATCGGCGCGGTGTTGACGAGGAGATCGGCGCGGGCAAGGAGCGCCGCTCTCGCCTCCTCGCCATGGCCGAAGATGCGCCCGGCAAACTGCGTCTCGAACCGCGCGGCGAGCTCTTCCGCCCGCGACGGGGTCCGGTTGACGATCTCCACCCGTTTCACGCCTCTCGACAACAAAGCGTGGACGACCGCGCGGGCAGCACCCCCAGCCCCGAGGACGACCGCCGTCTCGGCTTCTGTCCAGCCCTTGAGCCGCTCATCGAGATTGGCCGCGAACCCATAGGCATCCGTGTTGCCACCGACGAGGCTCTGCCCCTCGAACCACAGCGTGTTGACGGCGCCGATCGCCTCGGCGTCGCCGTCCCGCCGCTCGACGGCGCGAAAGGCCGCGACCTTGTGGGGAATGGTCACATTGCCGCCGACGTAACCCTGTTCGCCGAGCGTTGCGAAAAACGCGTCGATCTCTTCGGGCGGAACACCCATGCGGCCATAGGAGCCGGGAAGGCCGAGCTCCTTCAGCCAGGTGCCGTGGATGAGGGGCGAGCGTGAATGCCAGACCGGCCAGCCGGTGATGAAGGCGCGTTGCCCTTCCCTCTCCGCCGGCCGGCTGGCGGGATCGAAGATCGAGCCCTCGCCGCGCGGGCGGTCGGCGCCGCTCACATAAGGAGACGGCGTCCAGTCATCGTCCCTTTCAGCCATCGATCTCCCCCCTTGCCCGCAATTCCTTCAAGAGCGGCAGGATGGGCAATCCGATGATCGTGGTGAAATCACCGTCGATCGCCTCCATCAGCTGCACGCCCTCCCGTTCGATCTGATAGGCGCCGACACTCGTCAGGGCTCTCGCGCCGACCGAGGCGAGGTAGCGCCCGATGAAGCCGGGATCGAGTTCACGCATGGTCAGTCTCGCGACGGCGACATGCTGCCAGGTCACGACGCCGTTCTCGACGAGGACGACCGCACTGTTGAGTGTATGGGTCCTGCCGGACAAGGCGAGCAGCGTGCGCCGCGCTTCCTCCATCGTCGGCGGCTTGTGAAAGACGCGATCGCCGAGCGCCAGCGTCTGGTCGGCGCCGATCACGATCTCGCCGGGATGGTTCTGCGAAACATCGGTCGCCTTCGCCTCGGCCAGAACGGCGGCGACATCCTCCGGCGTCGCGCCGCTATCAAGAAGCGGCGCCTCGATCGCCCGCTCGTCGAGCTCGGACGGTCGCACGGTGAAATCGACACCGGCATTCTTCAAAAGCTCGCGGCGATGGACGCTGCCGGATGCGAGCACGATACCTTTGGGCATGGATCGGTACCTTTTTAGTGAAATCTTCACGATTCGGGATGCTTGATAGCCCCGTGACAGGGAAGACCCAAGGGGCGGGATTCGATTCTCCTTCCCGTGGCAAGCCAAAGCTTACGGAACGCACGGGATTCTCGGCGGCCTGTGGGAAGCCTGGTGTAAACCGATGGGTTTGCCGGCAGGGCTTTGTGTCCCTGTTCATCAAACCGTCACCTGTCCACAATCTCTCATCGATTTCGCCTTGTGAGCGGCGCCAGGCGAATCTGTGGCAAAGCCCCGTCAAGCCATCTTGCGAAATCAACGACCGGTCGACATCGGCGCCGGCCAAGCCATGATCGGCAAGCCCTTTTGATCATTTGCCGAATCCCGCGCCTCCCCGAACTTCACACCGCCCGGTGAAAGAGCGTTTCCCCGCCCTTGCGTCAAAGCCGTCGATGATCGGTCAAAATTGGCGCTCGGTGTGAATCCCGGCTATCCACCGACTCTAAGAATCATCAAATCTCTTTAAGATGGATTCTTTTAAGATTGGGAGATCGCTGCCTATGGAAGAGAAAAAGCTCCTGAGGGTGCTCGCCGGGGAAACGGTCTATCCCCCTCCGGTCTGGCTGATGCGCCAGGCGGGGCGTTATCTTCCAGAATATCGCGAGACCCGGGCAAAGGCCGGCGGCTTTCTCGATCTTTGCTACGATCCCGATTTTGCCACCGAGGTAACTCTGCAGCCGATCCGTCGCTTCGGCTTCGATGCGGCGATCCTGTTCTCCGACATTCTCGTGATCCCCGATGCTCTCGATCGCGGGCTCCATTTCGTCACCGGCGAGGGACCGAAACTGACGCCGATCCGCGAAGACGAGATCGCAGGCCTCGACCCAAGCCGGGGTGAAACTCATCTGGCGCCCGTAATCGCGACGGTCGCGAGGCTGCGGGACGAGCTGCCCGCCGAAACGACGCTGATCGGCTTTTGCGGTGCGCCCTGGACGGTCGCCACCTACATGATCGCCGGCCACGGCACGCCCGACCAGGCGCCGGCGCGGCTGTTCGGCTATCGCCATCCCGAGGCGATGGAAAAGCTTCTGTACCTCCTCGCCGAGATGAGCGCCGACTACCTGATCCGCCAGCTGACGGCCGGAGCGGACTGCGTCCAGATCTTCGATTCCTGGGCCGGTGTCCTCGATGAGGCGAGCTTCGAGGCCTATGCGATCGGGCCGGTGCGCCGGATGGTCGAAAAGGTGCGGGCCGCAAAGCCCGACGCCAAGATCATCGGTTTTGCCAAGGGTGCCGGGGCATTTCTGTCGACCTACCGGGAAAAGACCGGCATCGACGCGGTCGGACTTGACTGGCAGGTGCCGATGGATTTCGCCAAGGGTCTCCAGGCAAAGGGCGCCGTCCAGGGCAATCTCGATCCTTTGCGCCTGATCGCCGGCGGAAGGGCCCTGGAAGAGGGCGTCGACCGGATCCTCGAAAATCTCGGGCAAGGCCCGCTGATCTTCAATCTCGGCCACGGCATCACCCCCGACGCGCCGATCGCCCATGTCGAGGCGCTGTTGAAGCGGGTGCGGGCATAAGCCGGCGTAAGGCTCGCCAACAGCTTTCCCACAGGGGTATCTGTATGAGCGGGGTTTCGGCCGGCAACCGCTTTCGGTGAATTGACTCCGCACCTTCAAGCGAGTCACCAACGGGCCATCGCGAAAGGCGGGCGACTCGGCAGACCGGCCGCCCGCCGCCGCGGTGAAGCCGCCGCCCGAGAGGTTTGCCCAAGGCCCCGATGAAAAACGCGCTGATCGCCCTTGCCATCACTGTTCTTGCCGCGTTGCTGATGTTTCTCGTCTTGCCCGATGCGGCGTATCTGTGGGTGAAGTCGGTGCATGTCTTCGCGGTCATCGCCTGGATGGCCGGGATGCTCTATCTGCCGCGGCTTTTCGTCTATCACGCCGATGCCGAAATCGGCTCGGTCCAGTCGCAGACCTTCAAGGTGATGGAACGCCGGCTTCTCAAGGGGATCATGAACCCTTCGATGATCGCCACCTGGGTCGCGGGCATATGGCTCGCCGTTTCGGGGGGATGGCTCGCCAGCGGCGACGTCTGGATCCAGCTCAAGATCCTGCTCGTTCTCGCCATGTCCGCCATCCACGGCATGCTTTCGGCGGCGACCCGCCGCTTTGCCGAGGACCGCAACGAGAGATCGGCGCGCAGCTGGCGCATGCTCAACGAGGTGCCGGCAGTCTTGTTGATCGGGATCATCATTCTGGTGGTGGTAAAGCCGTTTTAAGCGCTTTTTGCGCTCAGCAAGCCGGGCCCCCATGAGGCTTGCTCCGCGGCGGCCAAGCGGCAAGGCCAGTCTCTGACACGCGGCTCATCGCCCTGCGAGCGCGACGTCAGATGTTCGCGAGCTGCCCATATTGCTGCGAAGGTTTCCGTCACCACACCAGTTGCGGCGCTTGCCGCCGCCATAGGGCGCGACGAGGCCTTCCTTCAACAGCGTCTTGCCGAGGTCCCGGTTGCCATCGACCGACAGTTTGGCGAGGACGCGGCCGAAATACTTGTCGCCGGAAATGTCGCTGAGAAAGACCCTGTCCTGGCCGACAAGCTCTTTCAGCCGGGCCGTCGCTCTGGCTGCGGCCGCTTTTTCGCCGTCGCATTTGCCGCGTTTTTCCGGCGCGTCGATGCCGCGCAGGCGCACGGCAACGTGAACACTCTGCATCGGCCAGACGAAGGCCTCGACCTCGACCGTGTCCCCATCGCGCACCTTCACCACTTTCGCCAGAACCGGTCCGGCGATCTCGCGCTCATAGGGCTTGTCGCCAGCCTGGGCACCGCCCGCAGCGATAATACAGCCTATGAGGGAAAGACACGCGAACGCGCGCATGGGGTCGATGCTCCAGATATGAACATCTTCCTATGTATGAATTATGCCTCGATTCGGCAAGGGGGGGTCGCGGGCACGGTCGCTGCGGCGGTCGGCTTCACCAGCGCTGACATTGAGACGGTGAAATCCTGATCCGCAGATTGGCTGAACGCTACGACTGCGGCTGCCATATTGAATCGTCAAGAGGGACGCGGCTCGGATCCACGAGAGCTAGGACGATGCACCTACACGCATAAGTTTATACCGCCTTATCAATCGCCTTCAAAAGTCCGAGATGATGCCGTTTTTTTCCCAGTCGCCGTAGCGGATCGGCTCCGGTCCGTCGCGGCCGGCGATTTCCTTGGGCAGGTCGCCGGGATGAACCTTCTCCGCTTCGCGTTTCTTGCGCCGCTCCTCCGCCTCGGCGAGGGCGCGCTGGGCGGCCGGCGTCAGGTTCCGGCGTATCTCGCCCTTCGCCGGCTGTTCGGAGGAAAGCCGCATGGCGGCGAGCGCTGGATCTGCGGCGTCTGCCGCATCGGCCCTCTTGTTTCGATCGTCACTCATCGCGTGTCCCATCCCGTATTGCCGATTCACACAGCCCACACATAGAACCTCGAGGCCTCGGTCCAAAGGGGGGGACGGAATGCTACGGGCCAGGGCCCGGCCGCGGGCGTCAGCCTTCAAGCTCGCCCCAGGCCGGATCCCACTCGACGCCGACTTCCATCTTCACCAGAACCTCGGTGTCTCCGAGCATCTCGCGATGGTTCTCGACCGTGCGAAAGGCCTCTTCGGGGTCCATTTCCTCGCTGGGAAAGATGGTCGGCTCGGCGGTGTCGCCGGTGTCCTTGTGAGCGATGATCATCGCTTTGACCATGTCGCCCTCGTTCAGGAGCTGTACGACGATCTGCCCTTCGTCGCGTTCGCCCTCGAGCCGTCGATATCGTGCCATTCCGATTTCTCCATGCGTTCAATGGATGAGCTTTGAGCTAAACATCGGTCGGCTCTGAAGGCTCCGGACTTGACGCGGAAAATCCTCGCGCCGGCCAGCGGCCTCGCGGGCATGGCGGTTCGAACTTGAAGAGGACGCCCGAACCCCCCAGATTTGCGGCGATCGGGCGGTACAATGCCCTTGTTGGATCTCCTGGTGCGAGGCACCCCATGAACATGATCAAGACGGCGATGCTGATCGCCTTTCTCACCGCGCTCTTCATGGGCGTCGGTCTTCTGATCGGCGGCCGGGGCGGCATGATGATCGCGCTGGTCATCGCGCTCGGCATGAACCTCTTGGCCTATTGGAACGGCGACAAGATGGTTCTGAAGATGTATGGCGCGCACCAGGTCGATCGGCGCTCGGCGCCGGAATTCTACGGGATCGTGGAGGCGCTGGCGGCCAGAGCCGGCCTGCCCATGCCCCGCGTCTTCGTCATCGACAGCGAGCAGCCCAACGCCTTTGCCACCGGCCGCAATCCCGACAACGCAGCCGTTGCGGCAAGTGTCGGGCTCCTGCAAAGCCTGTCGCAGGAAGAGGTCGCGGCCGTCATGGCTCACGAGCTCGCCCATGTCGAGCACCGCGACACGCTGACCATGACGATCACCGCGACGCTGGCCGGCGCGATTTCCATGCTGGCCAATTTCGGCTTCTTCTTCGGCGGCGGCCGGGGTAACAACAGCCCCTTCGGATTCGTCGGCGTCATCGTCGCGATGATCGTCGCGCCGCTCGCGGCGATGATGGTGCAGATGGCCGTGAGCCGTACGCGCGAATACGAAGCCGACCGGCGCGGCGCGGAAATCTGCGGCGAGCCGATGTGGCTCGCCTCGGCTCTCGGCAAGATCGCCGGGTCCTCCCGCCGCATTCCCAATCGCGGCGCCGAACGCAATCCCGCGACGGCGCATATGTTCATCATCAATCCCTTGAGTGGCCAACGCATGGACAGCCTGTTTTCGACCCACCCCGCGACCGAAAACCGGATCGCGGCGCTGCGCCAGCTGGCGGCGGAGATGGGCGCCAGAGGCGGCTCTGTCGGCGTCGATGCGCATGGCCGGCTCGGCGCTGGCGGCCACGAGAGCGACGGGCCGTGGGGGCAATCGTCGCGGCGCGACACGCGCAGCGGCACCGGCAGGGTCGGCCCCTTCGACGGCCGGGCCTACGATCCGCAAAAGGACGATGATGAGCCCGGCGAGCGCGGTCCGTGGGGTCGCGGCGGGTCTTCGCACAAGGGCTCCAATCGCGGGCCCTGGGGTTGAGCGCCCGGGAAGGGGGGGCCGGCGGCAGCACGGCGCGGTCACAGCGCCCGCAGCGCAGCGGCGGCAGGCGCGGCCCGGCAGGCCGCGTCGAGGCTTCCGGCGACGATCGCCCCGGCCTGAAAGCCCGGCAGGTGGCGGCGCGGCTGCTTGCGGCCGTCATCGACAAGAAGACCTCTCTCGACGGCCTCACCGACCCTTCCAACGGCCACCCGCATCTCAGACAGCTGGAACCGCGAGACCAGGCGCTGGTCAAAGCGATCCTTACCTCGGCCCTGCGGTTTCGCGGCTCGATCGACCGGGAAATCACTGTCCGGCTCGATCGCCCCCTGCCGCCCAACGCCTCGTCGCTGCGCCATATCCTGCATGTCGGGGCGGCGCAGATCCTGTGCCTCGACGTGCCGGTCTCGGCGGCCGTCGATCTCGCCGTCGCCAGCGCCTCCGGCGATCCGCGGGCCCAAAGGTTCTCCGGGCTCGTCAATGCGGTTCTCAGGCGGATCGCCCGCGAAGCGACGCGGCTTCCGGACGCAAGCGCCGATCCGCGGGAAAACTGTCCGGACTGGCTGTGGAGCCGTCTGGTGTCGCAGTTCGGCGCGGAGCGGGCGCTCTCGATCGCGCGCACCCATCTGTCACGCGCGCCGATCGATCTGACGGTGAAATCGGACGCTGCCGGCTGGGCCGACCGGCTCGGCGGCCGCGTTCTCGGGGCGGCGAGCGCAACAGGCACCGTGCGGCTTTCCGATTTCGAGGGCTCTGTCACGGGGCTCGAAGGCTACGACGCGGGCGAATGGTGGGTGCAGGACGTCGCCGCGGCGCTGCCCGTTCGGCTTCTCGGCGACATTTCGGGCAAGCGCGTCGCCGATCTGTGTGCCGCGCCGGGCGGCAAGACCGCGCAACTGGCGGCTGGCGGGGCAAATGTGACGGCGCTCGACCAGTCGTCCTCGCGGATGAAGCGCTTGGCGGAAAATCTCGAGAGGCTGCAATTTTCGGCCGAGACGGTGGTCGGCGATCTCATGGACTTTCAGCCGGAGACCGCTTTCGATGCGGTGCTTCTGGACGCGCCATGCTCCTCGACGGGCACGATCCGCCGCCATCCCGACGTCCTTTACACCAAGGATGACGGCGAGGTCGAAAAGCTCGCCGCCTTGCAGCTGCGCCTGCTTCTGGCCGCTGCCGAGCGCGTCTCGCCGGGCGGGCTCCTCGTCTTCGCCAATTGTTCGATCGACGCCCGCGAGGGGGAAGACGTCGCAAGTGCCTTCCTGTCAAAGCGGCCCGATTACGGGCTGATGCCGGTCGATCGACAAGAACTTCCAGGCTTCGAATTCGCCGTTTCCAGCGCCGGGCATCTTCGCACGACACCCGACATGCTGGAGGACGGCGGCCTCGACGGCTTTTTTGCCGCAAGGTTCAAACGAAAAACAGCTTGATCATCGGGTAAAACCGGCACCAGATTTCCTCAACGTCAAACGCCGCGATGGTAAGCCTTTATTTACCTTGTAGGCAGAAACTTGGCTCTCGACTGGCCGTATGCGCGCTCTCCCGTCAGGGCGCACGCCACGGCGTTGATGCGGTTCGAGACTTCGGCAAGGCCGGAGATGGGGTGAGCTGGAGTGTCGATGTCCTTGGTGGACAAGCCGCAGATCGCGGTCCTGACGTTCAAGGAGGCCTGGCGCCGCCTTCGCCGGCGGCTGCGCACCGGTCCGATCCACCATCTGCGCTTCGTCGGCATGGCGCCCGAACGTCTGGCCCTCGTTCCCCCGACGCTGCATCAGGGCGACCCCTTCGTCGCCGAGGCGATCTATGGCGGCCGTTTCCATCTCGCCGGCCGGCTGGTCGAGGCGGGTCGCGGATCGATCTTCCAGATGCCGGCGCCATCGCCGGAATTTGCAGCCGAGCTGCACGGCTTTTCCTGGCTCTGCCACCATGCCGCGATCGGCGACGCGCTGGCGGCGCAGAACGCCCGGGCTCTGGTCTCGGACTGGCTGAGGCACTGCTCGAACCAGCTGTCAGGCCCCGCCTTCGAACCGGAGGTCGCGGCGCGGCGGCTCATCGCCTTTCTCGTCAATGCCGACCTCCTTCTCGGCTCGGCGCAATACGACTTCTACCGGCGTTTCCTCAAAAGTCTGACGTCCCAGACCCGGTATCTGCGCTCGATCGCGCCCGAGGCGCCGGCCGGCCTGCCGCGCCTGATGGTTCGCATGGCGCTCGTCCTTTCCGCGCTCTGCCTGCCGCTGCCGCCGGCAAGGGCCCGCGCCGCGGTCCAGCATCTGGCCGACGAACTCGACCTGCAGATCCTGCCCGATGGCGGTCATTCGAGCCGCAATCCGGCGGCTGTGGCGACGATCCTCGCCGAGCTTCTGCCGATCCGCGAGACGCTGCTCTCGAACGGCCAGCCGGTGCCCAAGGGGATCTACTCGGCCATCGACCGGATGCTGCCGGCGCTCCGCTTCTTTCGCCATGCCGATGGAACGCTGGCCTTGTTCAACGGCACCGGCGCGTCCGACATGCGGCTGATGACGACGCTGACACGCTTCGACGAGACCCTCGGGGAGCCGCTGTCCAACGCCCGCCACTCGGGCTATCGCAGGCTCGCCTGCGGGGGAACGGTGGTGATCGCCGATACCGGCTGCCCGCCGCAGGTCGCCCTTTCCCGTCACGCCAATGCCGGGACGCTCGCCTTCGAGCTTTCTTCCGAGACCGGCCGCATCGTCGTCAATTGCGGCACGCCACAGGCCGGGCATCCCGATCTTCGGCGGCTGTCTCGCTCGACGGCCGCCCATTCGACGGTGACGGTCGGCGACCGGTCCTCGTCGCGCTTTGCCGCCCAGGCAAATCTCGACCGGTTCCTGGGATCGCCGCTGGTGCCGGGGCCGACCATGGTCGAGGTGAACGACCTCGAAACGGACGGCCCCGAGCGTGCGATCGGTTTCGAGGCGCGCCATGACGGCTACGAGCGCGACTTCGGCTTCGTGCACATGCGCCGGCTCGAACTTTGCGAAGGCGGCAGGAAGCTCGTCGGCCGAGACCGGCTGGTCGAGACGCGGCGCCATCGCGGCTACGAGGAGGCGCCGGCCGCCGCGGTGCGCTTTCATCTCCACCCGCAGGTCAGTGTCGAGACGATCGGCGACTTCGCCCGCCTGTCCCTGCGCGGCCAGATCTGGCGCTTCACGGCGGATCAGCCGGTGACGGTCGAGGATTCGATCCTGTTTGCCGACAGTTCCGGATCACGGCGGACCCTGCAGCTCGTTCTCACCGTCGATCCGGTGCTGACGCGGGAGATCGTCTGGGCGTTCGAACGGCTTTCCTGATCCGCGTCCGGTGACGAGCCGCGGCGTTTTCGACCCCCGGCTGGACCTTGGCGATCGTCCGGCCCAGATCTGATGGATGAAATCCTCCCGCCTTCCTCTCCTCGTCGTTCTCGCCCTCCTGCCGCTCGCTGGCGCCTGCGGCGGCATGAACCGCGCGGTGACCACGGTGCCGAAGACCTTCGACGATCTGGCAGTCGAGACCGCGCCCTTGCGGGACGGCCGGCGCGTGCTGGTGGAAGGCGGCTCGGCGCAGGCGTCCTGCTGATGGTGCGGCGGCGCTGATGCCAAAAAGGTGACGCACCGTTCTGATGCAGTGCACAATCGGGCCGGTTTTCGTCACCTTCGCGGCATTTTCTGGCTGAAATCAGGGCGCAACTGCGCTAAAGGCACGATCACCGCGCCGAGCTTCGGGCCGTCGTTCACCAGACCGTGGCGATCCTTGCGCGAACTTAATGCCGGCAGCGGCATTATGAGGCTGACAATCGCCTCTCGGCTGTCCACATTGTGCCCTTATCAGGGCAGACCGAGGGTGGAACGAGGTATGCCCTGACGACGACGTTGTTGTAGGATCGCCCAGCGAAGCGCCCGCGACAGGCAAGCCGCCCGCGATCCGCTCGGATCAGTCCCCCACATCTTCCCATATCGGCTCGTCCCTTACGGCAATCTCCGCCGCCAGGGATGTTGTAACGGAGTACGGCCGTCACGGCCGCTCGATCATGATCGACACCATCGCAGACGCTTCGCACAATGCCCGCTCCGACCAGGGCGCGGCTCTCAATCTCAGCTTGACGATCGGGGCGCTCGGCGTCGTCTTCGGCGATATCGGGACGAGCCCGCTCTATGCCTTCAAGGTAGCCCTGGCCGCGAGCGGCAGTGCCGGGCAGACCGCGGTCTTCGGCGTGCTTTCGCTGATCGTCTGGGCGCTCGTCATCGTCGTCACGGCCAAATACGTCTTCTGGATCCTGCGCGTCGACAATGCCGGCGAAGGCGGCATTCTGGCGCTCGCGGCCCTGCTGCGGCTCGATCGTCGCCATGACATGAAGCCGTACAGCTTCATGCTTCTCGCTATCGCCCTGGCCGGGGGTGCGCTGTTGTTCGGCGACGCCGTCCTGACGCCGGCGATCTCGGTGCTCTCGGCCGTCGAAGGGCTCGGCGAGATCACGTCCAGCCTCGATCATCTCATCGTCCCGGTGGCGCTGGCCATCGTCATCGGCCTGTTTGCCGTGCAGTTTCTCGGCGCCGGTCGGATCGGCAAGGCGTTCGGCCCGATCATGCTCGTCTGGTTCGCGATGCTGGGCGTTTCGGGGATCATCCAGATCGTCAGGATGCCGATGGTGCTCGAGGCGGTGTCGCCGGTCTATGCGATCCTGTTCCTCGCCAGCCACCCGGCCATAGCCTCGGCGATCGCCGGCGCGGTCTTCCTGGCGGTGACGGGCGGCGAAGCGCTTTATGCCGATCTCGGCCAGTTCGGCCGGCGCGCGATCACCAGCGCCTGGATGTTCATCGCCTTCCCGGCGCTCGTCCTCAACTATTTCGGCCAGGGCGCGCTCGTCCTGTCCGGCGGCGCGACCGACAACACCTTCTACGGCCTCTTCAACGGCCTCTGCCTGCCGTTCGCCGTCGTTCTCGCGACGCTCGCCTCGATCATCGCCTCGCAGGCGGTGATCACCGGCATCGCCAGCCTCGCCAGCCAGTCGATGCGCCTCGATTTCCTGCCCTCGATGCGGATCCAGTATTTCTCCCCCACGAACCCGCACGATCTTCTCGCACCGGCGGTCAACACGATCGTCGGCATCTGCACCGCCATCGTGGTGCTCAGCTTCCGCTCGTCCGACGCTTTGTCCAACGCCTATGGCATCGCGGTGGCGGGCGCGATGCTGAGCACGACGGCGCTCTATCTCGCCCATCGTGTCGCGCAGCCGGGCAGTGGCGTGTGGCGCACCCTGTCGGTGGGCATCACCGTGCTCTTCCTCCTCCTCGACCTCGTCCTCGTCGCGGCCAATCTCGGCAAGCTGGAGGCTGGCGGTCTCCTGCCGATCGGGCTTGCCTTCGCGGTCGTCTTCCTCGCTTTGTCCTGGAGGATCGGCCAGATGCGCATGGGGCGCCTGCAGGAGGCGGACGAGCAGGGACTGCGCGACTATCTGAAGTCATGCGCCAATCTGCCGGCGACGACGAAGCGCTCGGCGGTGTTCCTCGTCAGGCGCGGGGCGAACGTTCCGCATACGCTGGTCGAGCTGACCGACCTTGCCGCCGCGCGCTTTGCCCACAGCATTCTCGTCTCGGTGCGCACGCGGGCGGTCCCGCGCGTCTCCCAGGAGGATCGGATCCAGCGCAGCGAGATCCGGCCCGATCTCACCCGCGTCGTCGTCAATGTCGGCTATCTGCAGCGGATCAACCTGCCCTCGCTGATCGCCGCCGATCTGCAGAGCCTCGGGGTCGATCCCGAGGACACCGTCTATATCGTCGGTCTGGAACGGCCGGTCTCGCCCTCGATCTTCTCGCGCTGGCTCGGCCCGTTCTACGTCGCCTATGCCGCCATGGCGCGGCTGGCTTTGCGGCCAGCCGATCGCTTCAACCTTCCGCCGACCCGGACCCTCGAGCTCGGCATGCCGCGCTATCTGTGATCGGCGAGCTTGGGCAAAGGGCCATTGTCGCGGCGCGGCAAGCCGACTATCAGGTCCAAAGACCTGCGGCGACGCCAGCCGCCGCGCAAAATCGCCCATGCGTCTCGCCATCTCCAGGCTGACGGCGGCGGGCGAATGTGAGGAAGACCACCATGTCCGTCAAAGCCAATGCCACGCCGCTGCCCGATCGGGTGAAGATCCGCCGGGCCCTGATCTCGGTCTCCGACAAGACCGGCCTCGTGGATTTTGCCAAGGGCCTCGCCGATCTTGGCGTCGAACTCGTCTCGACCGGCGGGACGGCGAAGGCGCTGGCCGAGGCCGGTCTGGCGGTCCGCGACGTTTCCGATCTCACCGGCTTTCCGGAGATCATGGACGGTCGGGTGAAGACCCTGCATCCCGGCGTCCATGGCGGCCTGCTCGGCATTCGCGACGATGCGGCCCATGCCGCCGCGATGGACGAGCATGGCATCGCCGCGATCGATCTTCTGGTGGTCAATCTCTATCCCTTCGAGGAGACACGGGCCTCCGGCGCGTCCCGCGACACCATCGTCGAGAACATCGACATTGGCGGGCCGGCGATGATCCGCGCCGGCGCCAAGAACCACGGCTATGTCGCCGTCGTCGTCGATCCGGCCGATTATCAGGAAGTCCTCGGCGCCCTGAAGGAAAACGCCGGCGAAACCTCGATCGCGCTCCGCCGCCAGCTGGCGGCACGCGCCTATGCGCGCACGGCCGCCTATGATGCGGCGGTTTCCGGCTGGTTCGCCGAAAGCCTCGGCGAGACGACGCCGAAGCGGATCGCCTTTGCCGGCGAACTCGCCGAGGCCCTGCGCTATGGCGAAAATCCGCATCAGTGGGCGGGCTTCTACAGGACGGGCGAGGCGCGGCCGGGCGTCGCCACGGCCCGGCAGCTCCAGGGCAAGGCGCTTTCCTACAACAACATCAACGACACCGATGCCGCCTTCGAGCTGGTCGGCGAGTTCGATCCCGCCCGCACGGCGGCCGTCGCGATCATCAAGCACGCCAACCCCTGCGGCGTCGCCGAAGGTGGCGATCTCGTCGCGGCCTACAAGGCGGCGCTCGCCTGCGATCCGGTCTCGGCTTTTGGCGGCATCGTCGCTTTGAACGGGCGGCTCGATGCGAGAACGGCCGAAGAGATTGTCAAGGTCTTCACCGAGGTCATCATCGCGCCGGAAGCCGACGACGAGGCTATCGCAATCGTCGCCGCCAAGAAGAACCTGCGGCTGCTTCTGACCGGCGGTCTGCCCGATCCGCGCGCCGGCGGGCGCTTCGTCAAGTCGGTCGCCGGCGGGCTGCTGGTCCAGTCGCGCGATGCCGGCGTCGTCGACGACCTTGATCTCAAGGTCGTCACCAGGCGCGCGCCCAGCGAGGCGGAGCTGACCGATCTGCGGTTCGCCTTCAGGGTGGCCAAGCACGTGAAGTCGAACACCATCGTCTACGCCAAGAACGGCGCCACGGTGGGCATCGGGGCAGGGCAGATGAGCCGGGTGGATTCGGCGCGCATCGCCGCCCGCAAGGCCGAGGATGCGGCAAAGGCGGCCGGCGCCGACAAGCCGGCCACCATTGGCTCGGTCGTCGCATCGGACGCCTTCTTTCCCTTTGCCGACGGGCTGCTTTCGGCGGTCGAGGCCGGCGCGACGGCGGTGATCCAGCCGGGCGGATCGATGCGCGACGACGAGGTGATCGCGGCCGCCGACGAGCATGGCATCGCCATGGTCCTGACCGGCATGCGCCATTTCCGGCACTGACCGCATCGGGCGGAAGGGCGAAGCTCGCGGCGAATTGATGCAGCGGTCCTGAGGGAAGCGGGAGAAGCGTTTCCGCCCGTTCTGCGCGGCCCTAGATCCTTCGCCATGACCGCGACCCTGTCCGACTGCCCGAACTGGAAGTATCTCCTCCAGGAGTTCGACACGCTGTATCGCTACGGCTCGGCTGGCGGCAGCAAGGCGATCAGAAGCCACCGCAAACGGGTGCGCGACGCTCTGTCGGCGATCATCGACACGAACCCGGAGATCGTCGTCGTCGAGCCGACGCGAAAGCCCGTCGTCGAGCATCTTCCAAGGGCGCTCGATCTCGGCGCGCGAGCCGCCGTCAGCGGTGTCGCGCGGGCGCTCGGCCATGTCGCGGCCCATCTTGCCTGGGACTACGGCTATCCGAGCGTGCCGAAATCGCTGTCGAAGAAATACGCCTATGCGGAGATATTGGGGCCGAAGGGGCCGGTCAGGGCCCAGGGGCTGATCCTCGGCTTCGTCCTGTTCGCCCCCGGCACCACCTATCCCCAGCACGCCCATCAGGACATCGAGGAAAGCTACGTCTCGGTCGCGGGCGCCTGGTCGGAAAACGACAATGCCGTCTATGCGCCGGGATCGCTGATCCTCAATCGATCGGGGGTGGAGCACCGGATCACCACCGGAGACCTCGATCCGTGCCTTCTAGCCTATGCCTGGGCCGGGCCGCGGGAACGGCTGGCGGCCCCCGGCATGAAGTTTTCGGCAAGGCGCGGTAGTGCAAGGGACGGCACCTGATCCCGCCCGGGGCGCGCCACGGGACGCTTTCGGCGCTTTCGGCCAGGTGCCGATACGGGGCCCATTGCCGCCGCAATTTGCTCCGCCGACGAAATCGCAGCGAAACATAAGTCTCATAAGAGGCCCCGACGCGTCTCATGATGGTCCGGGGGCGGATCGCTCATCAGTGGCGCGCGGGTTTACGGGCACGGCACAATCGATAGGATGAAGACGCATCGGTTTCACGCGGGACGGCGGGTTCCGGCGCGCGTGTCGGTGGCGTTCGGGGCAGGGCGGTGGTTGTGGCGCGTCACGATCTGAGCTTTCATCCCGAGCCTTCGCCGGCGCCACCTGAAACCGCGTCCGTCAGAAAGGGCCACGGCATCTTCCGGCTCTCGATCACGCGCAGGGTCTTCCTCGTCGGAGCGATCCCGATCGCGCTGGCCGTCGTTCTCGGCATCGCGTCGATCATCCTCCTCGACCGTGCCGATCAGGCCCGCCGCGACGCACTTGCCGTGTCCACCGTCTTTCGCAACGTCGTCTCGGCGATGAGCGCCCGCGACGATTTCATCAATGCCGCGCCCTCCTCGCGCAGCACCCATCTCGGCGCCTTCATGGCGAATATCGGCGCGGCCACCACGGGCCTTTCGCAGATCGGTGCTGACACCGACGACGCCGACAACGCGGAGGCTATCGCGACGACCATCGCCTCGCTCGAGCGCTTTCGCCGCGCCATGGGCGAGTTGCAGAGCGCGATCAGCGAGAACGACCAGCGGGCGCTTTTGATGGACACCCGCATCGACCGGCTGATCACCCTTGCCGAGGAAGCCAGGGCCCGCCAGCACGCCGCCAATACCGGCGTCGTGGAACAGCTTCGCCAGCGCGATGCGACCCTCGAGGCATCGCTCGATCTGTCGGTCTCTGCGGTGCAGATGCGCCAGGCCGTGGTCGACGCCTGGGTGCGCCGCTTGCGGCTGGAGGCAAGTGCGGCGGAGGCGGGAGAGCCGGGCGGCGGCGCGGGCGCGGCGTCGACGGGCGCACAGACGGCCGTCACCGTCGTCCCCGCGCGGGACGACCAGCTCGCGGCGGCGCGGCTTTCCAACGCCGCGGACGATTTTCGCGCCGCCTTTCGCAGCGCCGGACGTGGGCAGAAGCTGGGGGATTTCGAGGCGGCGCTCGCCGCCTTTCGCGGCGGCGGCTCGCCCGAGGACCTCATCGTTTTCCTCGATCGCTGTCTCAAGGTGGACGGGACCGCGGTCCAGGCCGCACAGGATGCGTTTTCGCAACTGCTCGACGTGGCGGTCGCAGCCCAGGGCGCCGAGCAGGAGGCCCAGAACGTTGCGGTCGAGACCATCCGCCTCGGCGAGCGGACGCGCGAGGCGATGCGCCGCCGCGACAGCCGCGCGATCGGCGGAACGATCGACCGGAACGCCAGCCTGCGGGAGACCGTCGCTCGGCTTGCGATCTCGCCTCTCGTCCAGTCGCAGATGCTCGATGCGCTGGACTCCTGGCGCCAGGAGCTGATCGCCGCCCGGGACGGGCTGTCGGCCCAGGAGGCGATCCTCAGGCGGATGGCCGTTGCCTCGAGCGGGATCGTCTTCGAGGTGGCCAATCTCAACGCGGCGCTGTCCGACAATGCCGACGACATCGGCATGGCCGCGCGCCGGATCCTCCTCGTCAGCGCCGCTCTGTGCCTCTTCGTGGCGACGATGTTCGGGCTTGGCGTCGCGCGGTCGATCACCCGCCCCCTGAAGCGGCTGGAGCAGGGCATGCTCGCCCGGGCGGCCGATTCGAGCCTCGGGCCGCTCGACGAGGCCGAGCGGGGCGACGAGGTCGGCCGGATGACCCGCGCCACCAACCATTTCCTCTCGGAGCTGAAAAAGCGCGAGGCCTCGCTCCAGCTTGCCAAGGACGAGACCGATCGCGCCCTCGCCGAACTGAAGCGGACGCAGGGCGAGCTGATCCAGAGCGAAAAGCTCGCGTCCCTCGGCCAGCTCGTCGCCGGCATTGCCCACGAGATCAACACGCCGCTCGGCGTGGCGCTGACCACCGCCACGGTGATGCGCCACGAGACCGACAAGTTTCGCAAGGCAACGAGCGAGGGCAAGGTCACCCGCCAGGCCTTCGACGACTTCATCGAGCGCACCGGGGAGGGAACCGAACTCCTCGATACCAATCTGGCGCGCGCGGCGGCGCTCGTCGTCAGCTTCAAGCAGATGGCCGCCGATCAGGCCAGCGGCGAGAAGCGCAGCTTCGTGATGGCCGATTTCGTCGACGACCTCTTCCGCAGCCTCGGCCCGATGCGCCGACGCGCCGGGCACGAACTCGCGCTCGACTGTGAGGACGGCATCACCATGTCGACCTATCCGGGCGCGCTCTCGCAGGTGCTCACCAATCTCCTGACCAACAGCTATGCCCACGCCTTCGGCGAGGGTGAAAAAGGGACGGTCCGGGTTCTGATCCGGCGCAACGGACCCGACCGGGTCCGCATCACCTTTTCGGACGACGGGCGGGGCATTGCCGACGCAAACCTTGCCAGGATCTTCGATCCCTTCTTCACCACGGGCCGGGCTTCGGGCTCGACCGGCCTTGGCCTTCACATCGTCTACAACCTCGTGGTGGCGACCCTCGGCGGCACGATCACCGCGACGAGCGAGGCGGGTAAGGGCACCAGCTTCGTCGTCGATATCCCAAGGGTGCGCATGGACGCGTCCAAGGAAGGCGAAACCCTCGGCGCTTCGCCGAAGGGCGAGCCGGCGGTCAACGCCTGACGCCGCGTGAAAGGAATTTTGTCGTGACCCGTCTTCTGCGCGCCCTCGGCCTTGCCCTTGCCACCGTGATGGCCGGCCCGGCGCTCCATTCGGCCGCCGCCAAGACGCTGGTCTTCTGCTCGCAGGGCAGTCCCGAGACCCTGTCGCCGGACGCCGCGGTCTCGAGCCTTGCCATGGACGCGGTGAGGCCGGTGTTCGACACGCTGGTGACCTTCGCGCCCGGCACCACCGACGTCGTGCCTTCGCTGGCGACGGGCTGGACGATCTCGCCGGACGGTCTCGACTACACCTTCACGCTCCGCGAGGATGTCGCGTTCCAGACCAGCGCGATCTTCGCGCCGACCCGGTCGATGAACGCCGAGGACGTCGTCTTCAGCTTCGAGCGGCAACTGCCGGGGCCCGGAGCGGCAAAGACGCTCGGCGGCGTTTATGCCCAGTTTCGCGGCCCGCGCCTCGCTTCGCTGGTCGAGAGTGTCACGAAGCTCGACGAGCGCAGTGTCCGGTTTCGGCTGAAGCGGCCGGCGGCCCGCTTCCTCGCCGATCTCGCAATGCCGGTCAATGCGATCCAGTCGCTCGAATATGGTTACAGGATGCAGCAGCAGGGCACGCCCGAGCGGTTCGACACGCAGCCGATCGGCACCGGCCCGTTCCGTCTCGTCGACGATCGCAGGGACGTCGCCATCCGCTACCAGGCGTTCGAGGACCATTGGCGCGGCCGGCCGAAGCTCGACACCCTGGTTTATTCGATCACCCCCACGGCATCGGCGCGGCTGCACAAGCTGAAGTCCGGCGAATGCCATGTGGCGGCGGCGGTGGATCCGGCCGATGCGGCGGCGATCGCCACCGATCCGCAGTTGCGGCTTCGTGCCATCCCCGGTCTCACCCTCGGCTATCTCGCCATCAATACGCGCCGCAAACCCTTCGACGACGTTCGCGTGCGCCGGGCGATCAACATGGCGATCGATCGCGAGACGATCGTTTCCGCGATCTATCCCGGCGCCGGCTCGCTGGTCGAGACGCCGCTTCCCCTCGCATCCTGGGCGAGCGACGATCAGGCAAGAGCCTATCCCTACGATGCAAAGGAGGCGCGCCGCCTGCTGCTTCAGGCGGGTGTGACGGCCGGCCTGAAGGCTGACCTGTGGTTTCCGCCCGACAGTCGCTCCTACAATCCCGACGCAAAGCGCATGGCGCGGATGATTGCGTCCGACCTGGAGCCGCTCGGCATCAAGCTGGAGCTGAAGTCAGCCCCCTGGGAGAGCTATTGGAGCCAGCTCATGAAGGGCGACAGCACGCTCGCGCTCGCCGGTTGGATCGGCGACAATGGCGATCCGGACGAGTTCATGGAAACGCTCCTCTCCTGTGCGGCGGCAAAGGACGGCGGCACGAACATCGCCCGATGGTGCGATGCCCGTTACGATGCGCTGGTTGGCGAGGCGAGCCGGATCACTGAACGGGAGACGCGGGCCGATCTCTACGCCCGCGCGCAGGCGCTCTTCCACGAGGCGGCGCCCTGGGTCCCGATGGCCAGCGCAAGGCTCCTCGACGGCGCGAGAGCCAATGTCGAAAACTTCGTTATGAGCCCGCTCGGCTCCCACGATTTTTCGGCGGTCGATCTTGGCGACTGACGAGCAGTTTCGTCATTCGAGCCCGATGACCCGGATCATCGCCGGCCCGAGAATGACGGCAAACAGCACCGGCAGGAAGAACACGATCATCGGCACGGTGAGCTTGGGCGGCAGGGCGGCGGCCTTCTTCTCCGCCATATTCATGCGCATGTCGCGATTTTCCTGGGCCATGACGCGCAGCGCCTGACCGAGCGGCGTGCCGTAGCGCTCGGCCTGAATGAGCGCCGTGCAGACCGCCTTGACGCCGTCGAGGCCCGTGCGGGCGACGAGATTCTCGTAGGCGGCCTTGCGATCGGGGAGGAAGGAGAGCTCCGCCGTCAGGAGAATGAGCTCTTCGGCGAGCGGGATCGACTGGATGCCGATCTCCTCGGCGACCCGTCGAAACGCCGCCTCGATGGAGTTGCCCGATTCCACGCAGATGAGAAGCAGATCGAGCGCGTCCGGCCAGGCCCTCGAGATCGATTGCCGGCGCTTGGTCGCCTTGTTCTTCACGAGGATGACGGGAATGTAGAAGCCGATATAGCCGGCGATCAGAAAGACGAGGATGCGGACCGTGCCCGGCCAGGAGGCCATGAAGCCAAGACCGAAGATGTAGAAGGCCGCGATGGCGAAGAAGACGAGCGGGAGCGTGACCCGGGCGAAGAGGAACATCGTCAGCGGACGCTGGCCGCGATAGCCGGCGGCCCGCAAGGCGGCGACGGTGTTATCATCGACGAGGGCCTTGCGCAGATTGAGCCGCTCGACGACGGCGCCGGCAAAGCCGCGGCTGTCTTCCTGGCGCAGCCCGCGGCTGCGCTCCTTTTCCGTGGCGAGCCTTGCCCGCTCACGGGCGCGGATCTGATCGCGCTCGAGCGCCACCGCCTTCATCCGGCTCTTCAGCTTGCTGCCGCTCAGCGCCGGCAGCGCGACGGCGAGCAGCGAGGTGAACACGCCCAGCGTCACGATCGCCACGAGGACGATCTGGCTCGACAGTCCGAAGGATTTCAGGATTTCATCCATGGCACACGGCCCTCAGGAACGGCTTTGCGACGGGCGGTCGAGGGCTCGGGCGAGCGCTTCGATCGGTGGCTGATCGAGCTTGGCGATTTTGTCGCCCCGCTCTGTCAGCCTGTTGGGCATCGACTGGCCTAAGAACCGGTTCCGACTTTCCCGGGTCATTTTCTTAGAAATCGAAATTGATCATCTTCTTCATGATCATGATGCCGAGCAACATCCAGAAGGCGCTGATCCCCATCAGGATCTGGCCGTAGATGTTGGTGTAGAGCAGGCTGATATATTCAGGATTGGTCAGGGTCACGAGGCCGAACACCACGACGGGCAGCGAGCCGATGATCCCGGCCGATGCCTTGGCTTCCATCGACACCGCCTGGATCTTGTCACGCATCTTCTTGCGTTCGCGAAGAACCCTCGAAAGGTTGCCGAGGGCTTCGGAGAGGTTGCCGCCGGCCTGCGCCTGGATGCCGATGACGATGGCGAAGAAGTTCGCTTCGGAGGTCGGGATGTTGCGGTAGAGCCGTTCCACCGCCTCGGTGATCGGCATGCCCATCTGCTGGCTCTCGACGATGCGGCGAAACTCCGAGCGGACCGGCTCGGAGGTCTCGGAGGCGATCATCTTCAAGGTGTCGTTGAGCGGCAGGCCGGACTTGACGCCGCGCACGATGAGATCGATCGCGGTTGGAAATTCCTGGGTGAAGGCGTTGAAGCGTTTCTTCCTCGCCCGGGCGAGGAAGAAACGCGGCAGGCCGAGACCGGCGATGATCATGACCCCGAGCGTGATCAGCAGCGGCGTTCCGAAAAGCAGGCAAAGCAGCGCCGCGAAGAGGCCGAGACCGGCGCCGATCAGCCAGAACTGGGCGACGCCGATGGTCCAGCCGGCCTGTTCGATGCGGCGGTTGAGAGGCACCTTGGAGACGTGCTTGTCGCGCTCCTTCTGGCGATCCTCGAGATCCTTCAGCGAGTTCTGGATGGTCTTGCGCCGCTTGACCTGCTCCTGCAGCCGGTCGCGGCTGGCCTTGTGGGCCAGCCGATCGCTATCGCTGCGGCTGACGACGTTGCGGCGCTGGAGGGTCTTCTTCTCACGGGCAATCGTCGGCTGCAGGACAGCGAAGGCGAGACCGCCGGCCGCGACCGTGGAGAGAATGACGAAAAGAAGGAGCGTGCCGGTCTCCATGGCCTAGCTGCCTGCCTCGATATTGTCGACGGAGCTCGAATCGAGCGCCCGGGCGAGCCGCTGTTCCTCGCCGAAATAGCGGGCCCGGTCCCAGAAGGCGGGGCGGCCGATACCGGTCGAACGATGGCGGCCGATGAGCCGGCCGCTCGCATCCTCGCCGAGGATCTCGTAGACGAAGAGATCCTGGGTGGTGATGACGTCCCCTTCCATGCCGAGCACTTCGGTGATGTGGGTGATCCGGCGCGAGCCGTCGCGCAGGCGGGCGGCCTGGACGATGATGTCGACGGAGCCGGTCATGATCTCCTTGACCGTGCGCGAGGGCAGCGAATAGCCGCCCATGGCGATCATCGATTCCATGCGGTTGAGACATTCGCGCGGCGAGTTGGAGTGGATCGTGCCCATCGAGCCGTCATGGCCGGTGTTCATCGCCTGGAGAAGGTCGAACACCTCCGGGCCGCGCACCTCGCCGACGATGATCCGCTCGGGCCGCATGCGCAGGCAGTTCTTGACGAGGTCGCGCATGGTGATCTCGCCCTCGCCCTCGATGTTGGGCGGACGGGTCTCGAGCCGCACCACATGGGGCTGCTGCAGCTGCAGCTCAGCCGAGTCCTCGCAGGTGATGATGCGCTCGTCTTCGTCGATATAGCGGGTCAGGCAGTTGAGGAGCGTCGTCTTGCCCGAGCCGGTACCGCCGGAGATGACGACGTTGCAGCGAACCCGGCCGATGATCTGGAGGATCTCCGCGCCGGCCGGCGTGATCGCTCCGAACTGGACGAGCTGGTCGAGGGTCAGCTTGTCCTTCTTGAACTTACGGATGGTCAGTGCCGCGCCGTCGATGGCGAGCGGCGGCGCGATGACGTTGACGCGTGAACCGTCGGGAAGGCGCGCGTCGCAGATCGGCGAGGTCTCGTCGACGCGCCGGCCGACCTGGCTGACGATGCGCTGGCAGATGTTGAGGAGCTGCTGGTTGTCGCGGAAGCGGATTGCGGTCTGCTCCACCTTGCCGGCGACTTCGATGAAGGTCTGGCGGGCGCCATTGACCATGATGTCGGCGATGTCGTCGCGGGCGAGAAGCGGCTCCAGCGGTCCGTAGCCGAGCACGTCGTTGCAGATGTCGGAGAGGAGTTCTTCCTGCTCGGCGATCGACATCGCGAAGTTCTTGATCGCGATGATGTCGTTGACGATGTCGCGGATTTCCTCGCGCGCCGCGTCCTGTTCCATGCCGGCGAGCTGCGACAGGTCGATCGTGTCGATCAGTGCGGCGAAGACCTGGCTCTTGCGGTCATAATATTCCGGCGAGCGCTCGGACACGGGCTGCGGCGGCGAGACCGGACGCGCGGAGGCAGACGCCTTCGGCGCCGCCGGTATCACCGGTGCCGTCGGGGCGGCCGGCCGGGGCGCGGCCGCCGGAGCTTGAGCCTGGGCCGGCCGCGGCATTGTCGCGACGGACCTTGGGGGCGCCTTGTCGTTTCCGCGCTTGCCGAACATTGATGAGCTCCGATCCCGAAGGCCTTACGATTTCACACGAAACCGGTCGAGGAGACCCGGCTTTTTCGGCTTCTTGACCTCTCCGCGCCCGGTCAGGACGTGGGCGATATGATTGAACACGGCGACCGAGGGATGCTTGGCATCGGTCTCGGCGATCATCCGGCCGCTGTTTGCCGCATTGCCGAAGACGCCCGGATCGAACTGGATCTCCCCGAGCGGTTCCAGGCCGAGCGGTTCGGTGAATTCGGCGGCCGAGATCTCCGGGCGCTTGGGCATGGCGAGCTGGTTGAGCAGCAAGAGGGGCGGGCCGTCATTGGGCCGGATCTTGGTCAGCGTGTCGACGAAGTTCTTGGCGTTGCGCAGATTGGCGAGATCAGGCGCGGCGGTGATGACCACCTGATCGGCCCGCGACAGGACGGTGCGGGTCCACTCGTTCCAGGCATGCGGCACGTCGAGAAGGACGGCCGGCGCGCCGTGCTGGGCGGTCTCGATCAGGGCGTTGAAGGCGTCGCCGTCGAAATCGTAGGTCCTGTCGAGCATCGAGGGCGCGGCGAGCAGGGAAAGATGCTCGGCGCACTGGGCCAGCAACCGGTCGAGATAGACGTCGTCGATCCGATCGGCCGACTGCAGCGCCTCGGCGATGCCCTGGGCCGGATCCTGGTCGAAATTGATGTTGGCCGTGCCGAAGGCGAGGTCGAGATCGGCGAGGACGACGTCGGTCGAGAAGAGTTTCGAGATCGACCATGCGACATTGTGGGCGATCGTCGACGAGCCGACGCCGCCCTTGGCGCCGACGAAGGCGATCGACCGGCCGAGGGGCGCTGCGCCATCAGCGACGAACATCTCCCCGATCACCGTCATGATGTCGCCGACCGAGATCGGGGCGACGAGATATTCCGATATCCCGCGATGGATCAGGTCGCGATAGAGCGCGACGTCGTTGTGATGGCCGATGACGACCACTTTCGAACCGGGATCGCAGACATCGGCGAGAAGCTCGAGCTCGGGGACGAGATCGAGCGGCGAAAGCCGCGATTCCAGGATCACGAGATTGGGCGTCGGCGCCGACTGGAAATGCTCGGTCGCCGCCTTGATGCCGCCCATCTGGACCTTCAGATGGGCTTTCGCCATGCGCCGGTCCGTGCCGGCCTTGTCGATCGGGAGGGCGACGGCTTCGGTCTCGCAGAAGGCCTGGATCGAGATCCGCGGGATCGGGCGCACCTTGTCGATCTGTTTGCGATCTTCCGGTCCAAGCGGCGCGGTGTCGGCGGTGAGCGTCTGTTCCATCGACTTGTTTCCCATCACCAGTCGTAGTCGGATTCGGCATCCATCGCGTCGGCGCTCGTCACTTCGCCGTTGCGATATTTGTCGATCACGGTCGTACGGCGCTGCGCGTCGGCCGGATCCATGCCGCGAGGCCCGAGAAGATCGCGCGGATCGGCGATCTGGGCGGCAAGGTTCTGCTGGCTGGCGCAGCCGAAGTTGAAGTAGTTCTTGTTCTCGCTCGTGTCCCCGAGATCGGCCGGCCAGCGCCCGCAGGGACCGGTCTTGGCGACTAGGGTCGAATAGGCGAGCCGGATCGGCGTCGGCCCGGTATCGCCGACCGCCGAATAGGGCATGACCATGATCTGCCGGCCGCCGACATGGTTCTTGCGCAGCACCTTCACGACATCGCGCGAGACCTGTTCGGCGGCGCGTTCGTTGGCCGAGCCGTAGGGCACCAGCACGCGCATCGTGTCGATCTTGTCGGCGTTGAAGTGGCGGGCGAATTCCTCGACCCGGCTGCGACTGGACAGGGTCAGTTTTGATTCCGACGAACTCACCGGGATGTCGATTGCCGTTTCCGCCTGGGAGACGACGATCGGATGGCGCGTCCTGTAGTCGTCGGGGATCGCCCCCACCTCGACATTGTGGACGTTGCCGCAGGCTGAAAGGAGCGCCAGCGCGCTGAAGGCGAGGCCGAGGCGGGCCGGCGTCGAGGCCGAGCGCTGCTGCCGGGGCGGGTTTGCCGGGGCGAGGCGCGAAGCGGAAGGATGCTGTGTCACGGTCGTCGATCCCTCGAGCGATTACTTGTAGATGAAGCCGACGACGCCGTAGTAGCGGCCGGGCGGAAGCTTCGTTTCCATGTGCCCGTAGATCCGATTGAGCCGGCCGAGGAAGTTGGCCGAGCCGTCGCTCGAGAGGGCGAGGCCGTCGTCGGGCCGGGCCAGGGCCTGGCGGGCGACGGGGCGCACGAGATAGGGCGTCACGATGACGACGAGCTCGGTCTCGTAGCGCTGGAAGTCGCGGCTGCGAAACAGGGACCCGATCACCGGGATCTTCGACAGGCCCGGGAAGCCGGAGATGACCTGGCGTGCCTCGTCGCGCATCAGCCCGGCGATGACCAGGGAGCCGCCGGAGGGAAGCTCGACCGTCGTATCGGCCAGGCGCTTCCGAAGGCCGATGAGGCCGACGCCCGGCCCGTATTTGTCGCCGTTGATGTTGAACGGCTGTTCGAATGTCGGCTCGGAGACGCTCGTGCGGATCTTCAGATTGATCCGCCCGGCCGAAAGAACCACCGGGGTGAAGTCGAGGCCGATGCCATATTCGATCTGCTTGGTATCGATGGTGGCGTAGCCTTCGGTCTGCACGTTGCCGTCATCGTCGTAGGAGGGCGGCGTGAAGCTTCGTCCGCTCGGCACGGTGAACTCGCCGCCCACCTTGAAACTCGCCTTCTCACCCGAGATCGCGGTCAGGCTCGGCTCGGCGAGGGTCCGCATGACGCCCGCCTGCTGCATGGCGTCGACTTCGGCGCTGATGGAGGTATCGCCGATCGTCTTGGCGATGCCGATCGCGCTGTTGGAGATCGCCTTGCCGAGCGCGAAGGGATTGTCGATGGTGGCCGCATAGCTGATCCCGTCGGAGACCGAGCCGTTGAGCCCGAGCTGCTTGACGACGGAGCGCTGCACCTCGGCGACGGTGACCTTGAGCGTGACCTGGTCCTCGCCGGCGATCTGCAGGAGATTGACGATCTGGCTCGAGCGGCGGTTTTCCTGGGCGAAGGCGACGTCGGCGCCGCTTCCCTCGCCGGAGCCGGTCGCGGAGGCGGACTGGATGTACTGGCCGGTCGTGCCCTCGCCGCCGGTGACGAAGAGCTTGGCAAGCCGTTCGACCTTGGCGGCGTCCTGGGGCGTCTGCACCTGGCCGGTCAGGACGACGTTGTCGTTGAGCATTTCGACGTTGACGCTGGAATCCGGCACATATTTGCGGATCGAGGCCTCGAGGCCGGTGATGTCGCGCTCGATCGCCAGATCGATCGCGGCGATCTGGCGGCCGCGTGCATCGAAGACGACGATGTTGGTCTGGCCGATCTGCTTGCCGAAGACGTAGATCCGCCTTGCGTCGCGGGTAACCGCGTCGGCGACTGCCGGATTGGCGACGAGAATGTCGTGGGCATCGGCCGAAAGCACGATAACCTTCGACTTGTTGAGGCCCAGCTTCACCGTCTGGCGCGCCTGACGCACGTTGACGACGGCGTCCTCGGCTGCGGCCGGGGTGACCTGCACCATCGGGGCAAGACCGGTCGAGAGCGCGGCGATGCCGATGACGGCCTTGCGCAGCACGGTCGAAACGGCCTTTGAGGAGAAAAGGGTCGGCATCTGTCTCACCCTCACTGCGACGTGGTGACGTCGTCGATCCGGCCATAGCGGACGACGCGGATCTTGTTGCGTTGAGCCTTTTCCTGCTCGAGCAGGAAGCGGGCGTAGCCGGGCGAACCGGGGACCGAATCGGCGAGCGAGCGGAGCGAAAGCACCAGCCGGTCGGCAATCTGCTGGGCCGCGGTCAGCGCCTCGGCCTGGGAGGGGTCCACCTCGAGCGTCGCTGTCTGGCCGACGACGACCTTCTGGCCGTCCTGCTCCTGGACCGACTGATCGACGGCGAGGACCCTGAGATTGCGCAGCACCGTTTCGGTCGAGACCCGTTCGCCCTTGCCGTCCGCGCTGGCGGCGCGGCGGGTCATGATCACGTCGACATGGTCGTTCGGCAGGATGAAGCCACCGGCGGCTGTTTCGGCCGAAATGCGAACGGCGACGGCGCGCTTGCCTTCGTCGAGGATCGCCGACAGGAAGCCGTGGTCGGGCCGGATCAGCTTGGATTCGCGAACCGGCTCGCCCGCGAAGAAGGACTGCCGGGCGATCGCGCCGTTGAATTCGTCGACCGCATTCGGCTTGGCGGCTTTCAGGATGAGATCGGGGCCGACGCCGTCCTCGGGCCATTTCTGCCAGCCCAGCGTTCCGGTCACCGCCGAGCCCATCGGCACCTCCTTCTTCGTCACGAGGACATCGACGAGGCGGATCGGCGGTTGCGCGGGAGCGGCGGTGATGATGACCGGCTCTTGCGGCTTGGAACTCGAAAGCTGCATCGCCAGCAATCCGGCGCCCAGCGCGGCGACGGTCGCTACACCTATCACTGCGATACGTGCAAGGCTCATCAGATAACTCCCGTGAAACGGACCGGCGATCCGGCTGTTCAGGACAGTTATCGACTTCAAAACCTCAATGTATGGTTAACAAAACCTACCCGGATGCAGGATTTCGTAAAACTTTGCGGCAGGAATGGTTTTCGCGCCAAACTTTCTCAAGGGAAGCATCCGGTTTTCGAGTCAAACGACCCGTGCTTTTTCAGATCATCGGGCGGGGCGGGCATGGCCTGCCTGCCGGAGCCCCCCGGTCGCGGGCTGAACGCAGACCTTCAGCAAGGCTTCGTTCGCAAGGTCTTGCGGCGCGGGCGCGAAAACGGAACGGCCCCGCCCGAAGGCGAGGCCGCGAAACTCTGGCGGCGCCTTTGCCAGCGCCGCCGTCACGATCGTGTGCGGTGTCAGACCCGCCCGAGCGAAAACTCGGGATAGGCCTCGACGCCGACTTCGGTGCGGTCGAGACCGAGCGCCTCTTCCTCTTCGGAGACCCGGATGCCCATCACGGCCTTCAGGATCGCCCAGACGATGAGGCTGGCGACGAAGGTGAAGACACCATAGGCCACGATGCCGATCAGCTGGACGCCGTAGCTGGCATCGCTGTTGGAGGCCGGGACGATGATCGTGCCCCAGATACCGGCACACAGATGCACCGGGATCGCGCCGACGACATCGTCGATCTTCAGCTTGTCGAGCAGCGGCACGACGAACACCACGATCACGCCACCGACGGCACCGACGATGATCGCCCACAGCGGCGAGGGCGCCAGCGGCTCGGCGGTGATCGACACCAGACCGGCCAGTGCGCCGTTCAGAACCATCGTCACGTCAACCCGCTTGTAGATGACCTGCAGCAGGATCATCGTCGCCACGACGCCGCCGGCAGCCGCCAGATTGGTGTTGGCGAAGATGCGCGAGACATCCGAGACGTCGTTGATCGTGCCCATGGCGAGCTGCGAGGCGCCATTGAAGCCGAACCAGCCGAGCCAGAGGATGAAGGTGCCGAGCGTGGCCAGCGGGATCGACGACCCCGGCATGGCGATGCCGCCCTTGCCATCCTTGGAGAAGCGGCCGTGACGGGCACCGAGGAGCAGTGCACCGGCAAGCGCCGCCCAGCCACCGACCGAGTGGACGAGGGTCGAACCGGCGAAGTCCTGGAAGCCCATGGCGTCGAGCCAGCCGGCGCCCCACTTCCACGAACCGGCGATCGGATAGAGGAAGCCGGTGAGGACGACGGTGAAGATCATGAAGGGCCAGAGCTTGATGCGTTCGGCCAGGGTTCCCGAGACGATCGACGCTGCCGTGGCGACGAAGACCATCTGGAAGAACCAGTCGGAGGCCGTCGAATAGCCAGTGTCGAGAGCATTGCCGCCGACCGGATCGAAGGCATAGGGCGCAAAGGTGCCGATATAGCCACCGTTCACGTCAGTATACATCAGGCTGTAGCCGACGATCCAGTACATGATGCCGGCAATGGAGTAGAGAGCGATGTTCTTCAGGCACTGCATCGAGACGTTCTTGGAACGCACGAGGCCAGCCTCGAGCATCGCGAAACCGGCCGCCATCCACATGACGAGGAAGCCACCGATCAGAAACAGCAATGTGTTGAAGATATAGGCGACCTCGGGGCTCGGTGCTCCGGAGACGGCAGCCGTGGCTGCTTCCGATCCCTGTCCGGCCGCTTCGGCGGCGGCGGGGGCTGCATCCTGGGCGAAGGCCGCGGTCGCGGCCATGCCGACCAAAAGGCCGGCGCTGAAAATGGCTGTCTTCAATCGCATCAGCGGGTCGTTCTCCTTGAGTTTATCTGGTCGCGTCAAAGCGCGTCGGCGTCGGTCTCGCCGGTGCGGATGCGCACCGCGGAATCGATGCCGAAGACGAAGATCTTGCCGTCGCCGATCTGGCCGGTCTTGGCGGCCTGCTGGATGGCATCCACGGCCCGGTCGACCATGTCGACGGGAACGGCAACCTCGATCTTCAGCTTGGGCAGGAAGCTCACGGCATATTCGGTGCCGCGATAGATTTCCGTGTGCCCCTTCTGGCGGCCATAGCCCTTGACCTCGGTGACGGTCAGTCCCTGGATTCCGACGCCGGTCAGCGCTTCACGCACCTCGTCCAGCTTGAATGGCTTGATGATCGCCATCACGATTTTCATGTTCACCTCGAATCTTGGGCGGCATCGCCATGGACGCCGCGTTGAACCGTTTCCCCGGACGGCATGAACGCGCACGGGTAACGATGGTCATAGATTCAAGGAACGTGCCAAACGGCCTTGGACGTGTCAGTTTTCCGCAAGGTGGCGCGTAGAACCGCCGTCAGGGCGACGGAACGAAGTGGGAGACAGCCGCCAAACCCAGCAAATTGCACGAGTTATGTGCAAATGCCTAAATAATGGTCGCATTGGCCGCGACGACTTGTGGTTTTGCCTCAGGCCGATTGCGACAGGCGCTCTTCGTTGGAAAGGCCGAGATAATCCGAGATCCTGGCCGCCGGCATCGGTCTCGCAAACAGGAAGCCCTGGCCATATTCGCAGCCCAGTTGCTTCAGCAGTTCGAGCTGGGAGGTGGTCTCGATGCCCTCCGCAAGAGTCGCGACGCCGATGCCGTGCCCGAGGCCGATGATCGAGCGGACCACCGAGGTCTGCTTGAGGCTGTCGCCGCAACTGCGGGTGAAGCTGCGGTCGATCTTGATCTTGTCGAAGGGCATGTTGGCGAGCTGGCCGAGGCTGGAAAAGCCGGTGCCGAAGTCGTCGAGCGCCACCTTGATGCCGCAGTCCTGCAGCTGGCGAATGGTTTTGATCGCGCCGTCGAAGTCTGCGACGACAGCGCTTTCGGTCATTTCGATCTCGAGCCGGCTCGGCGGCAGCCCGGTCTCCTTGAGGATCTGGATGATGCGCAAACCGAGCAGGGGATCTGCGAACTGCAGCGGCGACAGGTTGAACGTCAGGACGGCGCTTTCGGGCCATTCCTTCGCGTCGGCGCAGGCGCGGCGCAACAGCCTTTCGGACAGCTCGGTGATCAGGCCGGTCTCTTCGGCAAGCGCAATGAACACCACGGGGGGAATCGACGTCCCGCTGGCCGTCGTCCAGCGCGCCAGCGCCTCGAAACCGCGGATTTCGCCGGTGTCCAGCTGGATGAGAGGCTGGTAATGGGGCTGGATCAAGTCGTCCTGCAGCGCTGCACGAAAAGCGCTCTCGAGCTCGATCCTTTCGCGGAAGCCTGCCAGCATGGCCGGCTCGAACCGCCTGACGCTGCCCGCGCCGTCGCGCTTGGCGGCATACATGGCAAGGTCGGCGTTGCGCATTTCGGCCCTCAGATCGGCATTGGTTTCCGCAAGGACGGCAATGCCAAGGGATGCGCCGACCTCGACTACAAGGCCGTCGATCGAGATCGGCCTGCCGATCGCCTCGTGGAGCTTGCGGCCGATACCGACAAGCTCTGCTTCGCTCGCGCGCGGCGCGACCACGAGGAATTCGTCGCCCCCGATCCGGGCGCAGATCGCCATCGGCAACGTGTCCGTGAGGCGCCCGGCGATCGCCGCGAGCAGCTTGTCGCCGACCTGATGCCCGAGCAGATCGTTGACCTTCTTGAAGCCGTCGAGATCGATGGCGATGATCGTACCGAGACTTGTGTCCCTGGCGCAGAGCTCGGGCAGGCGCGTCTCGACATAGCGGCGATTGAACAGGCCGGTGACGATGTCGTTATAGGCGGCGAAGATCGCGCGGCCCTCGGCCGCGTCGCGCACCATCACCGCTCGCCGGAGGTCCAGCATCCGCCGGTATGCGAAGGTTATCGCACCGAGGCCGGCAATCGTGATGGCCAGAAAGATTTCGTCCGCCTGCCAGGATTCGTTGGCCGCGAAGAAAGCTTCGAACCTTTCGGCAAAATCGAATTTCAGCGACAGCAGCCAGACGATCACCGTCATCAAGGCGAGCCAGAACGCCTCGTTTCGTGCACTCTTCGTCTGGTGTTTCATTGCCCGTTCCCGTCGACTTTCGGGGCAGGGAAACACAAGAGCTCTAATATTACGTAATCGACGGATGTAGATCAGAAGAAACCTGTCAGAACCGATTTTTCGAAAGAACTATAATCGAGACTGATAATGCAAATCAAAGATGAGGGGAATGAATAAACTCGCAATCGTGGGTCACGTGAGGTGATGTGCTGTTGCGGCCCTCAGTTGCGACGTCGCGCCGATCCAGCCGTCCATCTGCAGGAAGCCATGGATCATCCCCTCAACGCGCAGGTGCCGGGCCGTGACGCCTGACGCGTGTAGCTTCGAACAGAAAAGCTCGCCCTCGTCGCGCAGCGGATCATGCTCGCAGGTGACGACGAGCGTGTCGGGAAAGCCGTGAAAATCGCGCGCAAGCAGCGGCGAGACCCTCGGATCGGATCGCTCGCGCGGATCGGGGACGAAGAGCGCGTTCTCGTAGGCGAGCGATTCTTCGGTCATGACGTTGCCGGCCTCGGTCTTCAGCGACAGGAAGGGGCGATCCGGGCGAAGATCGGTGTTGGGATAAAGCATCACCAGCTTCGCCGGCACGGCCGCGCCAGCCTCAAGAAGCGCGCGCACGACAACGGCGGCAAAAAGCCCGCCGATGGAATCGCCGCCGATCGCGACCGTGGCCGGGTGGCAGCCGAAATCGCCGGCGCGCGCCATCAGCGCCATCGTCGCCGCGATGCAATCGGTCTGCGGCGCCGGCGAGATGTGTTCGGGCGCAAGGCGATAGTCGACGGAGGCGACCAGCCGGCCGGTCGCTTCGCAAAGCTGGCGAAGGGCAATGTCGTGGCTGTCGAGAGAGCCGGCCATCGCGCCGCCGCCGTGATACCAGACGAGCATGGCGCTCGCGGGCCCGGACGGCCGATAGAGGCGAACGCGGATCGGACCGGCTCCGTCATCGGCGCAGCCGGCGGGGCGTTCCACCGAAATGTCCTCGCTCGAGACGCCCCTCGGCGCCGTGCCCGAATAGTCAGACAAGGAGGCCGTCATCGCCCGCGCCTGTGCGAGCTTTTCCCGCGCGTCGCGCGGTTCTGCCTGCGCGGCCTTCTTGCGGGCGAGATCGGCGAGAACGGCTTTTGCCTCTTGGCTCAGCATGACATCAGATCCAGCGCTTCTTGCGGAAGAACAACAACAGGCCGCCGGCGATCACGGCCATGATCGCCAGCGCGATGGGATAGCCATAGGGCGACTGGGTGAGCGGCATGTTCCATCTGGAAATCTCGGGATTGAAGTTCATGCCCCAGAGCCCGGCGAGAAAGCCGAGCGGAATGAATATGGTCGAGACGATGGTCAGGAGATTGATCACCTCGTTGGTCTTCGCCGCCGAAAGCGTCATGTGAAGGTCGATCAGCCCGGCGGCCGTTTCGCGATAGGTATCGTTGAGATCGACGAGCTGATCGCAGTGGTCCTGGACGTCGGCGAAGTAGACCTTGGTCTCTTCCGACAGAAAGGGCCGTTCGAGCCGCATGATGACGCCGAGGGCGTCGCGGGTCGGTCGCAGATAGCGCCGCATGGTGAAGAGCTCGCGCCGCATGGTGTGGAGCTCGGGCACCTGCACGGCATCGACGTCGTCGAAGATTTCGTCCTCGATCGCATCGAGCCGGGCGCCGTGGTGATCGACGACCGGGAAATAGGCATCGACGACGGCGTCGATCAGCGCGTAGGCGAGATAGTCGGCGCCGCCGGTGTGAAGCCGCGGAGCGCCCTTTTCGATGCGGTTGCGCACGGGATCGAAGGCATCGCCCGGCCGCTCCTGGAAGGTGACGACGAAGCCTTCGCCGAAAAACAGCGACAGCTGCTCGCTTTCCTCCTCGCCCGAAAGCATCCGCATCACGACGAAAGCATAGGCGTCATAGGCCTCGCATTTCGGCCGCTGGTCGGTGTTGACGACATCCTCTAGCGTCAGCGGATGCAGGCCGAAGGCAGCGCCGATCCGGCCGATGAGGTCGATGTCGGCAAGACCTGTGCAGTCGAGCCAGAGTTTGCCGCAAGTCTCGCGCAAAAGGAGCGCATCTTCCAGCGTGCAGCCGACGAGGCGCTTGGTCTCGCCGCCGCCGATGCCGGTCGCCGTCAGGCGGGTGCGCGCAGCCTCGGGATCGGCCACGAGCTGGCCGGGCGGCGCGCCGATCTCCGAGCGTTTGGCCTTTTCGCGCTTTTTCCTGCGCTTTCCTCGCCCGGTCAGATCGATCATGCTCGGCCCTTGCTTCCTGTCCATCGAAGGGATGTGACACCCGGCAAGGAAATCAGCCAAGGGCCGGGACGTTCCGAAGCGGGGTCCGTCAGGGCGTTTAGCCGCGTCCGCCGAAGACCCGCTTGGGCTTGAACGAGCCCTCCTCGACGGCGCCGAGCGCGATCAGCCGGCCATGGCCGGTGGCAAACGCCTCGTCGCAGAAGACCGGGGCGTCGCGGCCGCGCAGGATCACCGGATTGCCGGACAGGACCCGGCTCGCCTGCTCGTCGGTGAGGATCACCTCGTAGAGATCGGCAAGCGCCGCCTCCGGCGCGATGATGTATTCGTCGAGCGGCTTGAAATCGACGACGCGGGCCTTGGCGCCGGATTCGATCGCCTCGGCGTCGAGCGTCTCGCGGCCTTCCTCGGCCGCTTCCAGAAGCTCGTCCAGCGGCACCATGTCGTCCTCGCCGAAGGCGCCGACGGCGGTGCGGCGAAGCTCGACGATATGGCCGTAGCAGCCGAGATCGCGGCCGAGATCGCGGGCGATGGCGCGCACATAGGTGCCCTTGCCGCATTCGGCCTCGAAGACGGTGGTCTCGGCGTCGGGTTCCTCGACGATTTCGAGGCGCACGACCTCGACCGTGCGCGGCGCGATCTCGACGGTCTCGCCTTCGCGGGCAAGATCATAGGCGCGCTCGCCGGCGATCTTGATCGCCGAGAAGTTCGGCGGCACCTGGGTGATCTCGCCGATATAGTTCGGCAGCAGCTCTTCGATCGCCGCGCGGCTCGGCCGCTTGTCGGAGGTTTTGGTCACCGGGCCTTCGGTATCGTCGGTGGTCGTCTCGGCGCCCCAGCGCACGGAAAAGCGGTAGACCTTGCGCCCGTCCATGACGAAGGGGACGGTCTTGGTCGCGTCGCCCAGCGCGATCGGCAGCATGCCGGAGGCCAGCGGATCGAGCGTGCCAGCATGGCCGGCTTTCTGGGCGAAATACAGCCATTTCAGCTTGCCCACCGCATCGGTCGAGCCCATGCCCTTCGGCTTGTCGAGGACGATCCAGCCATTGATCGGCCGCCCCTTGGGCTTCTTGCCGCGCCGCGCCATCAGTTCTTCTCTCCATTGGTGCCGTGAGCCGGCATCGCATCCGCCGCGCCGTCGTCGTCGCCGTGATCGAGATCCCTCTGGACCTCCGGCGACTTCAAGAGGGCGTCGATGCGGGCGAAATTGTCGAAGGAGGTGTCGGTGCGAAACCGAAACTCCGGCATGTATTTCATCTGCTTGAGCGCTGGCGAAACCCGGCCGCGAATGAACCGGGCATTTTTGTTCAGCGCCGCGACGAAGGGCTCGGTGTCGTCCTGGCCGAGCACGGTGACGAAGGCGGTCGCGATCTTGAGGTCGGGCGACATGCGCACTTCCGAAACCGAGACCATGGCTTTTTCGAGCAGCGGATCGAGGATCTCGCCGCGCTGGAAGAATTCGGTCAGCGCATGGCGGACCTTCTCGCCGACCGAGAGCATGCGCTGGGACGGCGCCGAAGTCGTTGGGCGGGCCATGGTGATACCCCCTTGAATGTGAGCGGCCGAAAAGTTGGACTTTCCGGACAGCCCATATGGAAAGACTCAAACATCGGCCCGAAAATCGGAATCGACCTTCGGAAAGCACGATGTGTAGATTCAAACACTTAGAGCGCCCTTTCTGCGTCCGGTCGGATGCAGGGCGCTCTAAGAACGGGATCGACCGCGCCGGAGCGTCCGGGACTTCGCCCGGATCCGGCTCGGCGACGCGGCTCCTGCCGGCTATCGCCCAACGGCATGTCTGCGGCGGCTGGCGGGCAGTCGATCCGCTACCGTTCGAGCGAGAGCTGATGGATATGCAGCCCTGTTAAGTGGGAAGACTCGCGATGACAAGGCCTCCACCGGAGAAGAGGGCGTTTGCCCCTCCGCGTGGACAGGGGGCGCTTTCGTTACGATTTGATGAATCCCGTGTCGCCGGGCCATGCAGAAACTGCACCCCTGATGTGCAGATTGCTGCACTTCTTTTGGGCATCGATGCCGAATATATGAGCGTCAAGAGATCGGAGCCTTCGCCCTCGCGGTGGAACTTCAGACCTCGAACCTTTGAAAAACACACCATTCGCCAGTTCGAGCATCGGGCCCATTCCGGTCGCCGTGCCCGTAGGCCTCGAGGAGTACCATCATGTTCCGTCAGTTCGCAGACCGCATCAAATCCATGCGCAACGTCCGCAGCGACATCCGTCAGCTTCAGCTCATGGGTGACCGCGAGCTCGCCGACATCGGCGTCATGCGCGCCGACATCGAAAGCGCCGTGCGCTTCGGCCGTCGCTGAGATCGGCCGGCGACGCAGACGTCGCCGCGACCTATGAGTAGTAGAGTGCCATAGCGGGCACTCGCCCAAAGAGCGCCTGTCCCTGAAAAGGGGCGGGCGCTTTTTTTGTTTGGAGTTCACCGCAAGCGCGGCGGCAGGTAAACCGCCTTTCGGCGTCCGCCGTCCGGTCCTTATCTGACCGGGCCGAGTTTGGCGCCCGTGGCCGAGCGAAGCTGCAGCGGCACGACCTCGAAGACGTGATTGGGCGAACCGGCGGCCGCCCAGACCGTGGCGTATTGGAAGAGGTCCTCGTCCATGTAGACGGCAAGATCGCCGGTCGCGCCGAGCGGCGCGACGCCGCCGATGGCAAAGCCGGTCACGTCGCGGACATAGGCGGCATCCGGGCGCACCAGCGTTTCGCCGAGATGCTCCGCCATCAAGGCCTCGTCGACGCGGTTGGCGCCGGACACCAGCAAGAGATGTGGCCGGCCGCTTTCCTTGCCGCAAAACACCAGCGACTTGACGATCTGGCCGACCTGCGCCCCGACGGCCTCCGCCGCCTCTTGCGCCGAGCGGGCGGATTTCTGGGTCTGGACGATCTTCACCTTCAGGCCCTTGGCAGTGCAGGCCTCGGCGACGTGCTGGACGGCAGGGGGATGGGGCTCGGTCATGGTGTCTCGGTCTCTTCTGGCTTCGTTGCGAAAACCGTCTGGGGCGCTGCGCAGCCAAGGAATACGAGACTGATCGCCTTGCAGCGTTTCATGCAGGCGCAGAACTGTGCGGCTATGTCGTGCCGCCATTCCCTCGCCCTTCGAGGTTCGCTGCGCTCACACCTCAGGATGAGGGAATGGGAAACCGACTCGGCAGGCTTTGCTACTGCAAAAGCGAATTGCCTTCATAAGAATAACGGCGCTCGCTCGGTTCCGGCGCAAAAGCTCTCCGCGGTCGAACTCAAAGCCCGACACCCTGCATAACCCGCGATACGACAACCGCGGCGCATCCCGCCGCCTCATCCTGAGGAGCGAGCGAAGCGAGCCTCGAAGGGCGAGGGGGCGCCGCGCCGTTGCATCCATCTCTTCTGCCGTGAACACGCACCAGAACTACGGGCAGCAAAGACCGCCACAGGAACCTGCCCCGAAGCGATGCCGCCTTTCACCTCTCACGTATTCATCGAATCGAAGAAGTCCGAGTTCGACTTGGTCTGCTTGAGCTTGTCGTTGAGGAACTCGATGGCGTCGGTCGTGCCCATGGGCGCGAGGATGCGGCGCAGGACGAAGATCTTCTGCAGCTCCTGGCGCGGCACGAGGAGGTCTTCCTTGCGCGTGCCGGATTTGAGGATGTCCATGGCCGGATAGGTGCGCTTGTCGGCGACCTTGCGGTCGAGCACGATTTCCGAGTTGCCGGTGCCCTTGAACTCTTCGAAGATGACTTCGTCCATGCGGCTGCCGGTGTCGATCAGCGCGGTTGCGATGATGGTCAGCGAGCCGCCTTCCTCGATGTTGCGGGCCGCGCCGAAGAAGCGCTTGGGGCGCTGCAGGGCGTTGGCATCGACACCGCCGGTCAGCACCTTGCCCGAGGACGGGACGGTGGTGTTGTAGGCCCGGCCGAGGCGGGTGATGGAATCGAGAAGGATGACCACGTCGCGGCCGTGCTCGACCAGACGCTTGGCCTTTTCGATGACCATTTCGGCCACCGCCACGTGGCGGGTCGCCGGCTCGTCGAAGGTCGAGGAGACGACCTCGCCCTTGACCGAGCGCTGCATGTCGGTGACTTCCTCCGGCCGCTCGTCGATGAGCAGCACGATGAGGTAGCACTCGGGGTGGTTGGCGGTGATCGAATGGGCGATGTTCTGCAGGAGCACCGTCTTGCCGGTGCGCGGCGGCGCGACGATCAAAGCGCGCTGGCCCTTGCCGAGCGGGGCGACGAGATCGATGACCCGGGCCGACAGATCTTTCTTCGAGGTCGGATCCTCGAGCTCCATCTTGAAGCGCTCGTCGGGATAGAGCGGCGTCAGATTGTCGAAGTGGCTCTTGTAGCGGATCTTTTCCGGATCGTCGAAATTGATCGTGTTGACCTTGAGGAGGGCGAAGTAACGCTCGCCTTCCTTGGGTGAACGGATCGGGCCTTCGACGGTGTCGCCGGTCTTCAGCTGGAATTTGCGGATCTGCGAGGGCGAGACATAAATGTCGTCGGGGCCGGGCAGATAGTTGGCTTCGGGCGAACGCAGGAAGGCGAAGCCGTCCTGCAGGATCTCGACGACGCCCTCGCCGATGATCTCGACTTCCTGGGAAGCGAGCTGTTTCAAAATGGCGAAGAGCAGCTCCTGCTTGCGCAGGACGGAGGCATTCTCGACACCGGTCTCTTCGGCAAAGGCGATGAGTTCGGGTGCGCTCTTGTTCTTCAGATCCTGAAGTTTCATTCGGGGGCTGATGCTCTTTGGCTGTCGGTCCGCACCGGTCTGCTGGTCGGACGGAACAGGTCGGGTGGGAAGGGGGAACGCTGGGGCCGAAACACGAAAGGCTCGGCAAATGGGGCGCTTCGGTAAAAACCGATCCACTGCCTCGGGAGAGGCAGGATGTTTCAGGGACATATAGCGACGGGCACGGTGCCGCGCAAGCGGTTTCGACGTATCGGCCGCCGCGCTACCCGTTTTTCTTCAACTTGAGCGGGTTTATTCTGCCGGGCAGAGAGATGCGACAGGCACCTTCGGCAGCTGTCCGGCGCGCAAGCCATCCGGCCGCCGCGCCATCGTTGTTGTCGAGGATGCTCCAGGTCGGGTGCGACCTCAGCCCCCGAAGGCGACGTAGAGCAGGCAGGCGATGGCAAAGCCGATGACGCCGATCAGCGTCTCCATCACGGTCCAGGTCTTCAGCGTCGTCTTGACGTCCATGTCCATGAAGCGGCCGACCAGCCAGAAGCCGGAATCATTGACGTGGCTGAGGGCGAGAGAGCCGGAGGCGAGCGCCACGACGATGGCGGCGAGGGGAAAGCCGGTGATCTCCTGCGAGGCGATCGCCGGCTGGATAAGGCCGGCCGAGGTGATCAGCGCCACCGTTGCCGACCCTTGCGCGACACGCAGGGCGAGCGCGATGACGAAGCCGGAGACGATCAGCGGCAGGCCGACGCCCGACAGCGTATCGGCCAAGGCATCGCCGATGCCGGTGGCCTTGAGGACACCGCCGAACATGCCGCCGGCGCCGGTGATCAGGATGATCGCGCAGACTGGGCCGAGCGCGGAGTTGAGGAGGCTCTCGACCCGCAGCTTGTCGAGGCCGCGGCGAATGCCGAGGACGTAGCTGGCGACCAGAACGGCGATGAGAAGGGCGATGGGCGTCGCGCAGATGGCTCTGAGGAACTGGAACCAGCCGGCGTCGCCATTGACCATGCCGGCGGCCCGCGCCGCGTCGAGCCCGGTGTTGACGAAGATGATGGCGAGCGGCAGCAGCAAGAGCAGGATCACCGTCGAGGGCTTCGGCGGCTCGGCCATGTCCTCCTCGCGTTCGCCGCCGGAGAGGAAGTCCGGCACCTTGAGAACGAATTTCGAGCCGGACCACACGCCATAGAGATAGCCGGCGAGAAACCAGGTGGGGATCGCGACGATCAGCCCGACGATGGTCAGGATGCCGATGTCGGCGCCGAGAAGCTCGGCGCTGGCGACGGGGCCGGGATGGGGCGGCACGAAGGCGTGCATGCAGGAAAACGCGCCGGCGACCGGCAGGCCGTAGCGCAACACGCCGCCGCCGAGCCGGCGCGCCACCGAGAAGACGATCGGCAGCATGACGACGAGGCCGGCATCGAAGAAGATCGGAAAGCCGAAGATCAGGGCGGCGATGCCCAACGCCAGCGGTGCCCGCTCCTCGCCGAACTTGGCGATCAGCGCGTCAGAGAGCGTCTGCGCTCCGCCCGAGACCTCGACCAGCCGGCCGAGCATGGCGCCGAAGCCGACGAGCAGCGCGACGGAGGCGAGCGTCGAGCCGAAGCCGCTGGTCAGAACGTCGAGAACCGCGCTGGCCGGCAGGCCGGCGACGAAGGCCGTTACCAGGGAAACCAGAACCAGCGCGATGAAGGCGTGAATCCGGAACTGGATGATCAGGACGAGGAGGAGCACGATGGCTCCGGCGGCTATCGCCAGGAGCGACCCGGCGCCCAGCGTTTGTTGAAATCCCTCCGGCACGCGGCTTCCTCCATTTTTTTGGGAATCGACTGACGAGACGTCTTGGCGCCGCCGGGCCCGGCGACGCGTTATTGGCGCGCCCTCAGGCCTCGAGGCCGAGCTTTGCAAGGATGGTGCGCACCACCTCGTCGGGCGGGGCGATGACGGGCACGCTGAAACCGTCTTCGTCGGCTTCGAGCGGTTGGAAGTCGGCGAATTGCGACTGCAGAAGCGACTTCGGCATGTAGTGGCCCTTGCGGTGCTCCAGCCGGCTCGACACGATGTCCGGATCGGCTTCGAGCGCCACGAAGCGCACCTTCGCGCCGGCCTGCCGCAAAATATCCCGGTAACTGCGCTTCAGGGCCGAGCATGTGAGCACCGTCGATACGCCGCTTTGCGCCTCGCGCGAGATCCAGTCGCGGATCGAGGCGAGCCAGGGCGCGCGATCCTCGTCGTTGAGGGGGACGCCCTTGGTCATCTTTTCGATGTTGGCCTTGGGGTGAAACTCGTCGGCCTCGGCGAAGGGCCAACCGAGCCTTGCTGCGATCAACTCGGCCGTGGTCGACTTGCCGACCCCGGATGGCCCCATGATCACCAGGGCCGTCGGTTGCTCGGCATCGTCCATTTTACGTCTCCGTTCAAACCCTCACGACCCGCCGGCCGGTGAAAACAGCGATGAATATAAGGGCATCATGCTGATTGGAAATGCATTTGCAGATTGTTTCTTTGTCTTTGCGACACCAGGGTGACAGCCCTTGAACCCGGATGGGCAGGGACGTTACCGCGATCGGGTAGTGGCGCGGCGCAGCGAATGCCGTGCCGTCGCGGCCTCAGTCAACCTGACGGACGGCGCCCTTGGCGGCGCTGGTCGTCAGCGCCGCATAGGCCTTCAGCGCCTGGGTCACCTTGCGCGGGCGCGCCTCGGCGGGTTTCCAGCCTTTCGCCTCCTGCGCTTCGCGCCGGCGGGCGATCTCGGCGTCGTCGACGGCGAGGTGGATCTTGCGGTTCGGAATGTCGATCTCGATGGTGTCGCCTTCCTCGACGAGGCCGATCGTGCCGCCCTCGGCCGCTTCCGGCGAGACGTGGCCGATGGACAGGCCCGAAGAGCCGCCGGAAAAGCGCCCGTCGGTGACGAGAGCGCAGTCCTTGCCGAGGCCCTTCGATTTCAGATAGCTCGTCGGATAGAGCATTTCCTGCATGCCGGGGCCGCCGCGCGGGCCTTCGTAGCGGATCAGAACGATGTCGCCGGGCTTCACCTGATTGGACAGGATCGCCTTCACCGACGCGTCCTGGCTCTCGAAGATGCGGGCGGGGCCGGAGAAGGTGAGGATCGAGGCATCGACGCCGGCGGTCTTCACGATGCAGCCCTCTTCGGCGAGATTGCCGTAGAGAACGGCAAGGCCGCCGTCCTTCGAGAAGGCATGCTCGGCATTGCGGATGGCGCCAGCCTCCCGGTCGAGATCGAGATCGTCCCAGCGCCGCTCCTGGCTGAAGGCGGTCTGGGTCGGCACGCCGCCGGGCGCGGCGCGGTAGAAATCGTGGACGGTGGTGCTTTGCGTGCGCATGACGTCCCAGCGGTCCAGCGCGTCGGCGAGGCTCTCGGCATGGACCGAGCCGACCGTCGTGTCGAGCAGCCCGGCGCGGTCGAGCTCGCCGAGGATCGCCATGATGCCGCCGGCCCGGTGGACGTCCTCCATGTGGACGTTGCCGACGGCCGGCGCGACCTTGCACAGGACGGGAACGCGGCGCGACAGACGGTCGATGTCGGCCATGGTGAAATCGACCTCGCCCTCATGGGCGGCGGCCAGAAGATGCAGCACCGTGTTGGTCGAGCCGCCCATGGCGATGTCGAGGGTCATGGCGTTCTCGAAGGCGGCGAAGCTGGCGATCGAACGCGGCAGGACGGAATGATCGTCCTCTTCGTAATGGCGGCGGGCGAGGTCGACGATCAGATGCCCGGCCTCGACGAAGAGGCGGCGGCGGTCGGCATGGGTGGCGAGCGTCGAGCCGTTGCCGGGCAGCGACAGGCCGAGCGCCTCCGTCAGGCAGTTCATCGAATTAGCCGTGAACATGCCCGAGCAGGAGCCGCAGGTCGGGCAGGCGGAGCGCTCGATCGTCGCGACGTCCTCGTCCGAGATCCGGTCGTCGGCGGCGGCGACCATGGCGTCGACGAGGTCGAGCGCCTTCTTCTCGCCGGTGGAGAGGATCACCTTGCCGGCCTCCATCGGCCCGCCCGAGACGAAGACGACGGGGATGTTGAGGCGCAAGGCCGCCATCAGCATGCCGGGCGTGATCTTGTCGCAATTGGAGATGCAGACCATGGCGTCGGCGCAATGGGCGTTGACCATGTATTCGACCGAGTCGGCGATGAGCTCGCGCGACGGCAGCGAATAGAGCATGCCGTCATGGCCCATGGCGATCCCGTCATCGACAGCGATGGTGTTGAACTCCTTGGCGACGCCGCCGGCCTGTTCGATCTCGCGGGCGACCAGCTGGCCGAGGTCCTTCAGATGGACGTGCCCGGGCACGAACTGGGTGAAGGAATTGACCACGGCGATGATCGGCTTGCCGAAATCGCCGTCCTTCATGCCGGTGGCGCGCCACAGGCCGCGCGCGCCGGCCATGTTGCGGCCGTGGGTGGTGGTGCGAGAGCGATAGGCGGGCATGGCGGTTCCTCCGGACGTCTTGTCGATTTGTTTGCTGCCTTGCGGATATATCCGATCGCCCGGCGTTCCAACTCGCCAGGCGAAAAAACCTGACGGCGAGCGAGGGAAAGGCCCGAACGCAAACGGCGGGCGGCGTGTCTGCGCCATCCCGCCGTCAGTTTCGCATCACGCCGGTCGGGCGATCCCGACAGGCCGCCTTCAGACGAAGGCGCCGTGGCAGTGCTTGAACTTCTTGCCCGAACCGCAGGGGCAGGGCTCGTTGCGGCCGACCCGGCCCCAGGTCTCGGGCGAGTTCGGATCGAGCGTGGTCCGGTCGGCGGGTTCGCCGAGGGCGCTGGTCGGGAAATAGCCGCCGCCCATCTCGTCATAGCCGGTATCGGGGTCGAGATGGTGGCCCTCGACGTCCGGCGCTTGCGGCATCTCGTGGGCTTCCGGCTGGACGAGTTCCACGCGCATCAGCTGGCGGGTCGTGCGCTCGCGCAAGTTGCCGAGCATCGACTGGAAGAGCTCGAAAGCCTCCGACTTGTACTCGTTGAGCGGATCGCGCTGGGCATAGCCGCGGAAACCGACGACCGAGCGCAGATGGTCGAGATTGACCAGATGCTCGCGCCACAGGCCGTCGAGCGTCTGCAGCACGATTGAGCGCTGGACATAGGTCATCACGTCGGGGCCGAAGCGTTCCGCCTTTTCCTTGGCGGCGGCATCGGCGGCGGCGGTGATGCGCTCGCGCACGTCGCTGTCGTCGATGCCTTCCTCGGCCGCCCATTCGGGGATCGGCAGGTCGAGATTGAGAATGTCGGCGACCTCTTCCTTGAGCTCGGCGGTCGACCACTGCTCGGGATAGGCCTTTTCCGGAATGTGCCTGGCGACCAGTGCCTCGATGGTCTCCTCGCGCATGTCGGCGACGGTCTCGCCGAGCTCGGTCGCGTCCATCAGCTCGATGCGCTGGTCGAAGATGACCCGGCGCTGGTCGTTCATGACGTCGTCGTATTTCAGAAGGTTCTTGCGGATGTCGAAGTTGCGCGCCTCGACCTTCTTCTGCGCCTTTTCCAGCGCCTTGTTGATCCAGGGATGGACGATCGCCTCATCCTCCTTGAGACCGAGCCGCGTCAGCATCGAATCCATCCGCTCGGATCCGAAGATCCGCATCAGATCGTCCTGGAGCGACAGGTAGAACTTGGACCGGCCGGGATCGCCCTGGCGGCCGGAGCGGCCGCGGAGCTGGTTGTCGATGCGCCGCGATTCATGGCGCTCGGTGGCCAGAACGTAGAGGCCGCCGGCCTCCAGCGCCTTGGCCTTCAGGCGCTTGATGTCCGCCTTGATCGCCTCTTCCTTGGCGTCGCGTTCCGGGCCCTCCGGCATGTCGGCGAGCTCGCGCTCGATGCGCATGTCGGCATTGCCGCCGAGCTGGATGTCGGTGCCGCGGCCGGCCATGTTGGTGGCGACGGTGACGGCGCCGGGCACGCCGGCCTGCGAGACGATATAGGCTTCCTGCTCGTGATAGCGGGCGTTCAGCACCTGGAAGTCCTTGACCCCCTCGCGGCGCATCATGTCGGCGAGGAGCTCGGACTTCTCGATCGAGGTCGTGCCGACGAGGATCGGCTGGCCGCGTTCCGCTGCGTCCTTGATCTCGCGCACGATCGCCCGGAACTTCTCCTCGAAGGTGCGGTAGACCTCGTCGTCCTCGTCGAGGCGCTGGATCGGCAGGTTGGTCGGGATCTCGATGACGTCGAGGCCGTAGATGTCGCCGAATTCGGCGGCTTCCGTCTGCGCCGTGCCGGTCATGCCGGCCAGCTTCTTGTACATGCGGAAGTAGTTCTGGAAGGTGATCGAGGCGAAGGTCTGGTTCTCAGGCTGGACGGTGACGCCCTCCTTGGCCTCGAGCGCCTGATGCAGCCCCTCCGAATAGCGCCGGCCCGGCATCATGCGGCCGGTGAACTCGTCGATCAGGACGATCTCGTCGCCGCGAACGATGTAGTCCTTGTCGCGCTGGAAGAGGGTGTGGGCCTTCAGCGCATTGTTGACGTGATGGACGATGGCGACGTTCTCGATGTCGTAGAGCGACGTGCCGACCAGATGGCCGGCCGCTTCCAGAAGACGCTCCAGCTTCTCGGTGCCGTCCTCGGAGAACGAGACCTGCCGCTGCTTTTCGTCGATCTCGTAGTCGTCCTTGTCGAGCTGCGGGATGAAGCCGTCGATGGTCTTGTAGAGATCGGAGCGATCGTCGAGCGGGCCGGAGATGATCAGCGGCGTGCGCGCCTCGTCGATCAGGATCGAATCGACCTCGTCGACGATGGCGTAGTGATGGCCGCGCTGGACCATCTGGTCGCGCTCGTATTTCATGTTGTCGCGCAGATAGTCGAAGCCGAGCTCGTTGTTCGTCGCGTAGGTGACGTCACAATGATAGGCGGCCCGGCGCTCCTCGTCGGAGATGCCGTGCACGATGATGCCGACGGTCAGCCCGAGGAAGCGGTAGACCCGGCCCATCCATTCGGCGTCGCGCGAGGCGAGATAGTCGTTGACCGTGACGACGTGGACGCCCTTGCCCTCGAGCGCGTTGAGATAGACCGCAAGGGTGGCGACGAGGGTCTTGCCCTCGCCGGTCTTCATCTCGGCGATGGAGCCGGAGTTCAGCACCATGCCGCCGATCATCTGAACGTCGAAATGCCGCATGCCGAGAACGCGCTTGGCCGCCTCGCGGACGACGGCGAAGGCCGGGACGAGCAGATCGTCGACGGTCTTGCCGGCGGCGAGTTGGGCCTTGAAGGCTTCCGTCTTGCCGCGAAGCTCTTCGTCGGAAAGCCCGGCCATCTCGTCTTCCAGCGCTGCGATGGCTGCGATGCGGGACTGGAAGCGCTTGACGACGCGGTCGTTCGCCGACCCCAGCAACTTCCGGGCAAGCCCGCCAAAACTGACCATGAAAGGGTCCTTCCAAATACTTATGTGAGAGGCGACGACAGCGTTTGACCGTCGGCCTTGGCCGCCGTCCCGGTCGATCGTGGCGATGTCGGGAGCCTGCAATCTCAGCGGAAGGCGGCTGGACTTTCAGTTGGCGCGAGAGATAAGAGGGGGCAAATCCGATGTCAACGGCGCCGGAGCACCGGCGTTGCGGAAGGCGGCCGGAACCGCCGGGAATTGAGCGGCATGCCGAGCCTCGGTAAACCCCGTTTGGTCAGATGCCCGTGGAAGGAAACCACCTGATGGTCAGAAATCTCGCTGTCCTGCTTTCGGCAGGCGCTCTCATCGCCGTAAGCCTTGCCGGCCCGGCCGCTGCGGCCGACGACACGGTGATTGCCAAGATCGGCAAGACCGAGGTCACCGAGGCCGAGCTGAAGGCCGCGGAGGCCGAGCTCGGCCCGCAGTTCAAGCAGATGGCGCCCGATCGCCGGCGCTTCGCCGTGCTTTCGGCGCTGATCGACATCAAGGCTCTGGCGGCCGAGGCCGAGAAGGCCAAGCTCCAGGACGATCCCGAGGTTTCCGCGCAGCTCGAATTCGAGCGCGACCGGACCCTTCACAATGCCTATTTCGCCAAGAAGGGCGTTGCGGAGGTCTCCGACAAGGAGCTGAAGGCGCGCTACGACAAGGAGATCGCGGCAATGCCGCCGCGCAAGGAAGTCCATGCGCGGCACATTCTCCTGAAGACCAAGGAAGAGGCCGAGGCGGTCATCAAGGCGCTGAACGACGGCGCCGATTTCGACAAGCTCGCCAAGGAAAAGTCCACCGGCCCGTCCGGCCCCGACGGCGGCGATCTCGGATTCTTCAGCCAGGGCCAGATGGTCCCGGCCTTCGAGAAGGCGGCTTTCGCGCTGAAGCCCGGCGAATACACCAAGGAGCCGGTGCAGACCCAGTTCGGCTGGCATGTGATCGAAGTCGTCGAGACCCGCGACGCGCCGGCGCCGACCTTCGATCAGGTCAAGGACCAGCTGAAGCAGCTCGTCCTGCGTGAAAAATACATGGCGATGGTCGGCAAGGCACGGCAGGATCTCGGCGTCGAATATGTCGACCCGAAGATGAAGAGCCAGGTCGAGGCGATCGAGAAGGAAATCGAGAACGGCGCCCCGGCCGAAGGGTCCGCAAACACCGCGAACTGACGTGAGACGCGGCCGGGAGCGATGCGCTGCCCGGCCGCCTTTGCGATCCCCAGCCCGCCCGTCTTTTCGCGTCGCTTCGAGAAAGCCATCGAGATGTCCGTTCCCGTCTCCCCGCTCGCACCGCCGGCACTCGCCGCATTGCCCGAAATTGCGGGCGTTCGGATCGCCACCGCCGAAGCCGGCATCAAGTACAAGAACCGCACCGATCTCCTGATGATGGTGTTCGACCGGCCAGCTGCCGTGGCCGGTGTCTTCACCCGGTCGAAATGCCCATCGGCGCCGGTCGATCTGTGCCGGGACAATCTCGCCCAGGGCTTCGCCCGCGCGCTCGTCGTCAATTCCGGCAATGCCAACGCCTTTACCGGCCGCCGCGGCCGCGAGGCGACGGCGCTGACCGCCGAAGCGGCGGCGAAGGCGGCGGGATGCGAGCCTTCCGAGGTGTTCCTCGCCTCGACGGGCGTCATCGGCGAGCCGCTCGACGCGGCCCGTTTCGCCCCGCTCCTCGAAGGGCTGGTGACGAGCGCCGGCGCCGATCGCTGGCGCGAGGCCGCCGAGGCGATCATGACCACCGACACCTATCCCAAGCTCGCGACGCGCAGCGTCTCGATCGACGGCTGCGCGGTGACGATCAACGGCATCGCCAAGGGCGCCGGCATGATCGCGCCGGACATGGCGACGATGCTGTCCTTCCTCGCCACCGACGCTGCGATCGCCGCGCCGGCGCTCCAGGCCATGCTGAAGGAGGCCGTCGAGCCGAGCTTCAATTCCGTCACGGTCGACAGCGACACGTCCACCTCCGATACGCTTCTGCTTTTCGCTACGGGCTCGGCTGCGGCACGCGGCTGCCCGGCGATCGACGATCCGAAGGACCCGCGCCTTGGCGAATTTCGCCAGGCGCTCGCCTCGCTGCTTCTCGATCTCGCCCGGCAGGTGGCGCGGGACGGCGAGGGCGCGCGCAAGGAAATCCAGGTGACGGTGCAAGGCGCGACGAGCGATCAGGCCGCCAAGCGCATCGCCCTGTCGATCGCCAATTCGCCGCTGGTCAAGACCGCGGTGGCAGGCGAGGACGCCAATTGGGGCCGGGTCGTCATGGCCGTCGGCAAGGCCGGCGAAGAGGCCGACCGGGACCGGCTGGCGATCCATTTCGGCGACATCCGCGTCGCCGTCGGCGGTGAACGCGACCCCGACTATTCCGAGGCCGCCGCTTCGCAGGTCATGCGCCGGCCGGAGATTCCGATCACGGTCGAGCTCGGCCTCGGAAATGGCCGCTGGACGGTCTATAGCTGCGATCTCACCAAGGAGTATGTCGCGATCAATGGCGATTACCGAAGCTGAGAAAATGCGCCAGTTCGCCGTCGTCAGGCGGCTCGAGGCGGCTGGCTTCCGGGCCTGGCCGGCGACGCGGACGGCTTTCGACGGGACCTGGGCGGTGCGTCTCACCCGGTCGTTTCCGGCCAAGCGGCTGAACTCGATCAACCCGCTCGATCCCTCCGACACGACCGATATCCCTGACCGACTGGCGAGGGCCCGCAGGACCTTCGCCGAGGCCGGGCGGACGGTGATCGTGCGCCAGTCGCCGCTCGCGCCACCGGCCCTCGTCGAACATCTCGACCGGGAAGGCTGGCAGCGTTTCGACGAATCGATCGTCATGACCGGCGATCTTGCAAAGGTCGATTACGAAGGGTCGGTCGAGCGGATCCCGATCCGCGATGCCGCCCGCTATCTCGAGGCGAGCCTTGCCGTCCATGGCCGGCCCGCTTCGCTGCGCTCGGGGCTTGCCGAGATTCTCGATGCGATCCGCCCGCCCTGCGGCATGTTCGTGCGCGAGAACGGGACCGGGCGGCCGGTCGCCGTGGCGCTGGCGATCCAAGACAACGACCTTTGCGGCCTTCTCGACGTCGCCGTGGCGCCCGAGTGTCAGCGGCAGGGCATCGGGCTCGATCTCGTCAAGACGGCGCTGCGCTATTCCAAGCACAAGGGGGCGAAAACCGGCTGGGTTCAGGTCGAGGCCGACAATGCCGCCGGCTGTGCCCTTTACGGAAAGCTCGGCTTCAAGGAAGCCTATCGCTACATCTACCGGGCGCCGCCGGGGGAACGGCCGTGAGCGGGCAAGTACGGCGGTTGCTTCTGGTCGTCGCCTGCGCGCTCATCGACGCCGACGGCCGGGTGCTGATCGCCGAGCGCCCGAAGGGCAAGTCGCTGGCCGGGCTCTGGGAGTTTCCCGGCGGCAAGGTCGAGCCGGGCGAGGCGCCCGAGGCGGCGCTGATCCGCGAGCTTGCCGAGGAACTCGGCATCGTCACGCAGGTCGCCTGTCTCGCGCCTTTGACCTTCGCCAGCCACGCCTATGACGAGTTTCATCTCCTGATGCCGCTCTATGTCTGTCGCAGATATGAGGGAACGCCCGCCTCGCGCGAGGGGCAGGCGCTGAAATGGGTGCGGCCGAAGGCGCTGCGCGATTATCCGATGCCGCCGGCGGACGCTCCCCTCATCGCCCATCTCGTCGATCTTCTCGAACCGCCGAGATGACGTATCGGAAAGCCGGATGGTCGCGAGCCCATTTGGGCAACCGCAAGCAATCATCGGCTCGAACATTACGGAAAAATTACTGTTTCGTCTGATTTCCGCAGAAGAAACGTCGCCTTAATCGTCTGTTCAGCCTCTTTGGGCAAACTGCGAGGGGCGGAATTTTCGGGGTGAGACGATGGACGCGGGTGACGGCTTTCGGGCGGCGGACGAGTATGACGGGAGCCTGCCGGCTCGCTATGCTGCGCGCTCTGCCGGGCCGCTCCTGCGCGGTGTCGCCCTCATGGCGGGGATCATCGCCGTTGCGGCGCTGGTCGCCGTGCCCATCGCCGATCGCAGCACCACCAGCCGCTTCGCTTCCAGTGGCGCCGGCATCGACATGATGGCGACCGGCTCGATCGGTGCCCCGGATCGCGAATATACGATCCGCCGCAGCGTCCTTCAGGCGCCCGGCAGCCCGCCTTGCATTCTGTTCGGCAACGGGACCAGCCGGGGGGGATGCTGATGGAACCCCTGATCATGCAGGTCGGCACGGCGGCCGCTCCGCGATTTCGCCGCTTCTGTCGCTGCGAGACTGGCTCGACGGCGATCGAATATGCCCTGATCGGCGTCGTCATGGCCGTCGCCATCCTCGGCGCCTACACTGTCCTCAAGGAACCCCTCGAGACGCTGTTCACCCATATCGGCAATTCGATGGGCGTTTAGCGCGCCCCCGCGTCGTCTTGGACGCAGGAAAGACGCTCGAAGTATTGAAGCGCTGCCTCGTTGGAAAAAGCGACCGGGGTCAGCTGAGATCCGACGACCGGTCGTTCAGCACCGAGGCGAGTCTTGCCTTGGCGCTGCCGGGTTTGAGCGGCTTCTGCTGGCTTTCATGTGGCGCCCAGCCCGACAGATAGAGGACGTCGAAGCTCGCCCGGATGCGGCCGTCGGGATCGGAAAAGCGTTCCGCATAGATCTCCGCCGCGCGCAGGAAGAACCGCCGCCCCACCGGCCGGCGCGAACGCTCGGTCGAAATGTTGGCCGCCCCCATCGCCCGGAGGTCGCGGGCGAGTGCGAAAAGATTGTCGTAGCGCACCGTCAGCCGGTCGAAGTCGCCGACGGGCAGGGCAAACCCCGTGCGCTGCAGGAGCGCGCCGGCCTCGCGCAGCTCGGTGAACGGGCCGACCCGCGGCGACACGCCGCCGAAGATCTCGCTCTCGGCATGAAGCAGCGCGGTGCGCAGCTCGAACAGCGTCTCGCCGCCGAGAAAGGCGGCGAGAAAGAGCCCGTCCGGCCGCAGCGCCCGGCGGATCTGCGCGAGCATTCCCGGCACGTCGTTGACGAACTGCATCGCAAGGCAGGAGGTCACGAGATCGACGCTCTCGGGCGCAAGCGGCAGGAATTCCTCGTCCGCGACCACAGCGTCCGGATCATCACCCAGAAGGAACGGCAGGCGCTCCGTTCTGACGACCCTTTCGCAGCGCTCGCTGCTTTTCATCCGCGCGGCCATTTCGCCGAAATAACCGCCGAGATCGACCGCGACGGGAAACCGCCGCTCGACGACGGCGAGGCGGTCGGACAGTTCCTCGGCGACGGCTTTCATCAGAAAATCGATACCCGGCTCGACATCGCCTCCCAGCCACCGGCGGCGGCGCTGGTCCAGGAGGGTCCGGTCGAACGGGGTCGCTTTGAGAAGTTCGGACATGCGCTTACGATCCGCTCTTTCTGATGCCATCTTGACGTGGATAGCTGTCTGCAGGTGGAATGTCGTCAAGGCAAGGCAGGGAGGACGCGTGGCAAGGAGTGGCCGCGCCCGGCGGCGATGAGGATCGACCGCCGCGCCAGTGGATCGAAAACGATGCACCTCTTCAAGCGCGGAAGGGAAGCGCTGACCAATTCCCTCGGCCGCTTCCTGTTTCCGGCGGTCTGCGCCGGTTGCCAGAGCGCGGTGACGCGGGCCGGCAGCGTCTGCCCGAGCTGCTGGGCGAAGCTGCGCTTCATCGAGCGGCCGTTCTGCGAAGTGCTCGGGCTGCCGTTCTCCTATGATCTGGGCAAGGGCTTTCTGTCGGCCGAGGCGATCGCCGAGCCGCCGCCCTTCGCAAGGCTGAGGGCTGCCGTCCTTTATCAGGATCTCGCCGCTCAGCTGGTGACCGCCCTGAAATATGGCGACCGCACCGACCTCGTGCCCCTGATGGCCGGGTGGATGCGCCGTGCCGGCAGCGAGCTGATCGCCGACGCGGAGGTGATCGTGCCGGTGCCGCTTCATGCCGGCCGGCTGTGGCGGCGGCGGTTCAACCAGTCCGCCGAGCTCGGCCGTCACGTCGCCCGCCATTCCGGCATCGCCTTCGCGCCGCTGGCCCTAAAGCGCATCAAGGCGACGCGGACCCAGGTCGGCCTTGGCCAGAAGCAGCGCCAGGACAACGTGCGCGGCGCCTTCCGCGTCGCCGATCCGCGGCGCTTCGAGATCGAGGGACGGCGGGTGCTGTTGATCGACGACGTCTATACCACCGGGGCGACGGCCGCGAGCGCGGTGAGGGCGCTGAAGCGGGCCGGTGCCCTGGATGTCGACGTTCTCGTCTTTGCACGTGTCGGCTCCGGCCTTGCTAGCGGACCGGCCTGAGGCCATATCGGTCGCAACGATCTTTTCATGGACGAGGTGTGGCCGATGGCCGAAGTGACGATCTATACGCGGCAGTTCTGCGGCTTCTGCGCGCGGGCAAAGCAGCTTCTGGAAGAAAAAGGCGTCGCCTTCGAGGAGAAGGACGCGACCTCGTCGCCGGACCTGCGCGCCGAGATGCGCGAACGGGCGAATGGCGGATCGACCTTCCCGCAGATCTTCGTTGGCGAGACCCATGTCGGCGGTTGCGACGACCTATTTGCCCTCGATCGGGCCGGCAAGCTCGATCCGCTGCTGTCGGTCTGATATCGGTCTGACGGTTCCAGTATTTTCTCGGATCAACCCGGAGACCAGACAGTGACCATCTTCCGTGCGGCCGTCCTGCAGATGCGTTCCGGCACAAAGCCGGAGGCGAATGTCGAGGCCTTCACCGCGCTGGTCGAGGCGGCGGTGTTAGAGGGCGCCAACTATGTGCAGTCGCCGGAAATGACCGGCATGGTCCAGCGCGACCGCGCGACGCTGATGTCCCATCTTCGTGCGGAGACGGAAGACCCGCTTCTGGCCGAAGCCGCGCGGCTTGCCGGGCGGCACAGGATCTTCGTCCATATCGGCTCGACGGCCGTGCCCCTCGACGACGGGCGGGTGGCCAATCGCGCCTTTCTGTTCGGGCCGGATGGCGAAAGGATCGCGAGCTACGACAAGATCCACATGTTCGACGTCGATCTCGACAATGGCGAGAGCTGGCGGGAATCGCGGACCTACCGACCGGGTGAGAGCGCGCAGCTCGCCGATCTGACGTTCGACGAGGGTTCTGCAAGGCTCGGTTTTGCCGTGTGCTACGACATGCGCTTTCCGCATCTGTTTCGCGAGGAGGCGCTGGCGGGCGCCGAGATTCTGACGGCGCCGGCGGCCTTCACCCGCCAGACCGGCGAGGCGCACTGGCACGTTCTCCTGCGCTCGCGGGCGATCGAGAACGGCGCCTTCATGATCGCCGCGGCGCAGGGCGGGCTCCATGAAGACGGCCGCGAGACCTATGGCCATTCGCTGATCGTCGATCCCTGGGGCCGCGTCGTCGCCGAGGTCGACGGCGACGAACCCGGCATCGCCATTGCGGACATCGATACCGCCGCCGTGGCGGCCGCCCGGCAGAAGATCCCCAATCTCCTCAATGCCCGGGCGTTTTCGGTCGGCCGGGCCGATGGCGAGACGGTTCGCGGCGAAGGTACCCTGGCGGCGGAATAATGATCCATTTTTCTCTGCGGTGCCGGCCCGCCGGCCATTCGTTCGATGGCTGGTTCCGCTCGAACGACGATTTCGAGAAACAGGCGAAAAGCGGCCTCGTCGAATGTCCGGCCTGTGGCTCGGGCGCCGTCGAGAAGGCGCTGATGCGGCCGGCGATCGCCAAAGGTGGCGGCGCCCGGACCGAGCCGATGCGCCAGGGGACCGACGAAGGCGCGGCACTAGCGCCAGCCTCCGCGGGCGGCGCACCGGCCGCGCCTGCGGCCGCAGAGCCGCCGCAGGCCCTCGCCCATCTGCCGGAGCCGAGCCCGGAGGTGGTGAAGGCCATCGCCGCCCTGCAGGAGATTTCCCGCACGGTCCGCGCCAAGGCCGACAATGTCGGCAAGACCTTCGCCGAAGAGGCGCGGCGCATCCATTACGGCGAGAGCGAAGCCCGGCAGATCTATGGGGAGGCCTCGAAGAAGGATGTCGAGGGCCTTCGCGAGGAGGGCATCACCGCCCTGCCGCTGATGCCGCTGCCCGAGGACGGTCAGTAACGAGGCGCGGCTCGACGCTGCATCCCCGCCCTGGCGCGGGCCGCGGCCATGTCCGCAAGCCGCACTGCCGCGCGTCTGTACTTTCCAATTGCGGCGCGATCAAATCGACGCTCACGAATCGAAGATCACTGCGCCTGGCAATCTTCGAACGGCCTTTCGCCGAGAGCGCCGGGCGAAAAAGTGGAATCCGGTTTTCGAAAAGCCGGCGCGCCAGCTGTAGGCTGACGAATGGGAGGTCCGATGACGTGGCGCCTGTTGGATCGGATCACCGAGGTGACCACCCCGTGGATCGAACTCGTCGGCGAGCGGTGGCTCGACGACACCGGCAAAGCGCTCGACTACTGGCGGGTGGTCGCCGCCGACTCGGTCATCGTCGTCACCGAGCACGCCGGGTCCTTCCTCTTGCCCGAGCCGTCGTTCCGGCCGGGCGTCGGCAGGCGGACGCTCGATTTTCCCGGCGGTCGGCTGGCCAGGGATGCCGATGCCCGCGCAACCGCCCATGCGGTGCTCGCCCGTGAACTCGGCGTGAGGGAAGATGGGGTCGTCGAGATGCTCCCGCTGACCTCTGCGCCGCTCGAGGTCAACAGTTCGGCTTCGAACCAGAGGCTCCATGGTTTCATCGCAAGGCTCGATCCCGGGCTCGACCGGACCCTCTTGCTGCCGCATCGCGCCTATTCGGCAAAGGAGCCGGCGGAGCTCCTTGCGGAACTCAGCTGCCTGCAATGCCGGGCGCTCCTGCTCGAGGCGCTTCGACAGGCGAAACCGTAGCTTCGCTCGGCGCCAGGGCGCAGGGCGCTCTGATTTCCGGCACTGTTCTCCGTCAGTCGGGGGAGAAGATGTAGCCTGCGCCGCGCACGGTGCGGATCACCGAGGGGCGGCTTGGATCAGGCTCGATCTTCTTGCGGATGCGGGTGATCCTGACGTCGACGGCGCGGTCGAAGGGCTCGCTGTCCCTGGCACTGGCAAGATCGAGGAGACGCTCGCGCGAAAGCACCCGGCGCGGATTTTCCGCAAAGGCCTTGAGCAGCGAGAATTCGCTGTGGACCAGCGCTTGTTCGTCGCCGTCGTCGCCCCTCAGGGACTGGGCGTCGAGATCGAGCCACTTGGTGCCGAAGCGGATTTCGCGGCGCGGGGCCTGTTCACCCGGGCGGATGGCGGCCGGCGCGCCGGCCCGCCGCATCACCGAGCGGATGCGGGCGAGCAGCTCGCGCAATTCGCACGGCTTGGCGAGATAGTCGTCGGCGCCGAGCTCGAGCCCGACCACCCGGTCGACGAGGCTGGCCGTGGCGGTCAGCATGATCACCGGCACGTCGGCCTCGGCCTTGAGGCCGCGCACGATCGACAGCCCGTCTTCGCCGGGCATGTTGAGGTCGAGCACGATGAGGTCCGGTTTCTCCACCGTCATCTGGTCGCGCAGGGCGGCGCCGTCCTCGAGCAGGCGCACGCAATAGCCGTGCATGATCAGATAGTCGCCGATCAGCTCGCGCGTTTCCAGCTCGTCGTCGACGACGAAAATCCGGGATTCGGCCTTGCCGGTCATTGCGACTCCAGAAGCGGGATCAGGATCGAGAACGAGGCGCCGCCCATCCGCCCCTTCTCCTCGACGACGATTTCTCCGTCATGCAGCTCAACGATCTTGGCGACGATCGAAAGCCCGAGCCCGGTCGAACTCTCACCGCCGGTCGGCTGGGCCGAGAGCCGTTGAAACCGGCCGAACAGACGGCCCATGTCCTGGCTGTTGAGACCGGGGCCGGAATCGGAGACCGAGACCCTGGCTTGCCCGCCGTCCGTCCCGGCCTCGACCCGGATCTCACCACCGACGGGCGTGTATTTCATCGCGTTGCTGACGAGATTGTCAATCGCTTCGGCGAGCCGGTCCGGATCCCCGGCGACGCACAGGGGCCCGTCCTCGATCGCGACCGTCAGGGTCTGCCTCTTGCTGTCGCAAAGGGCGCGGTTGAACTCGGCGTTTGATCTTGCGATTGCCGAAAGATCGACGGGGCGCTTTTCGACCGAGATGTCGAGCGCGTCGGCGAGGGCGTCGGCGATCGACATGTCGACGATCTTCGTCATGCGCTCGGCCGAGGTCCGGATGTGTCGAACCTGCTTGACGAGCGGCTCGCGGATGGCCTCTGCGAGGGGCTCGAAGAGGGTCGTCAGCATTTCGGTGCGGCCGAGGATGACGGCGATCGGGTTCTTCAGATCGTGGGCGATGGTGCCGAGGATCTCGTTCTTGAAGGCGTTGACGCGTTTCAGGAGCGCTCCTTGCGCCGTCAGCCTCTCATTGGCGCAGGCGAGCTCCTTCGTGCGCCGCGCGACCCGCTCCTCCAGATCTTCATTGGCAAGGCGCAGCTCGTCGTAGAGCTTGGCGTTGTCGAAGGCGATGGCGAGCTTTGCCGAGAAGACCGAGACCAGGGAGGCCTGGGTTTCGGTCAGGTCCTCGGCCGTCGCAAGAGCGACGAGGATCTCCGATCCGCTGCCGGTCTTGACGAAGAGACAGACGAGCCCGTCATGGCGGATCGGCCGGCCCGCCTTCGCGGCAGCGGCGAACAGGTCGCAGCGGTCGAGGCCTGTCTCCTCGAAGGTGCCGAACTTGCCGAGACCTGCGAGGACGAGCGGATTGGCGTCGCCCGTCTCGCGCATGATCAGGATGCCGTCGGTCTCGATCTCCAGAAGGGCGCTGATCTGCATCAGGACGCCGTGCGCGAGTGTCTTCAAAGAGCGATCGTCGAACAGCGAGGCGGAGGCGCTGACGATCATCTCGAGGCCGATGCGGGTATCGTCCAGACGCTTCAGCTGGTCGTAGCCGCGCAGCGCCGCCGTCAGCGTCGTGAACAGCTTGTCGGCTGTCAGCTCGGTCTTGGCCTTGTAGTCGTTGATGTCGTAGTCGACGACGACCTGGCGCTCGGGCGCCTGTCCGGGCTGTCCCGTGCGCAGGATGATGCGGACCAGCTGGTTGTTCAGATCCTCGCGAATGGCCTTGGCGAGCTTCAGCCCGGCATCGTCGCTCTCCATAACGACGTCGAGGAGAACGACGGCGGTATCGGGATTGTCCCGAAGCAGCGCCAGCCCCTCTGCGGCCGAATGCGCCCCGATGATCTCGAGACCGTAGCCATGGAGCGCGAAATGCCTCAGCGCGAAGCGCGTGCCTTCGTGCACCGCCTCGTCGTCATCGATCACGGCGAGCTTCCAGCCCGGCTTCACCGGGCGGTCGAGCGGCTGCTCCTCCGGTTCGGCAAATTCCAGGAAATCACTGACCATGGCTTCGTCGATCGTCGTCTCGCCGGTTCGTCGCAGCGCCCGGGATTGGTTTTCTGGCAAAGTTCTCGCCGCTGATCATAACCGAGCGGCAGGTGGGGGACCAGCAAATGTGGCGAGAAATGGCAAAGACCCCGGTTCGCGGACGACGTCGCTCTCCGGCTGCGGCGATGCCCGCCGGCACCGGGGCGCCGGGTCGCGCCGAAAGGGGTTCGCAAAGCGGCTTCATGACGGTATCCAGAGCATGGTCGCAGGACGGCCTGCATTCGAGGACGAGGAAGCTAAGCAGGCGACTAAGCCGAGCGTATTTCAGTGGTCTTTCGCGGCGGGCCTATTTGGTTTCAGTCAGGTTTCGTTCACGCGGCCGGGCCGTCCCGCCATCCGGCGAAATTAAAACGGCCGACCCTGCCGAGCGTCCGGGGGCGGCGAAGCATCAGTCAGAGAAAAACGAGGGAGCGGCGGCCGGAGGTTTCGAGCGGACATGATGAAAGTCTGCCAAAGGAATGTCTCGAGCACCGATGAAGCCATGCAGTCATTCGACGAACTCGACGAGGAACTCGATCGGTGGGCGGCTGCCGGCCGCGCGGTCTCGCTGTGGTGGCGCGACGACGACGCGGCGGCGGCGACGCCGCAGCTGACGCGGCTGATCGCGATGGCGAGGCGCCACCGGCTGCCGATCGCCATCGCCGCCGTGCCGGCGACGATGCAGGCCGATCTCGTCGGGGCGCTGTCGGCTCCGGGCGTCACGGTGCTGCAGCACGGCCATGCCCACAAGAACCACGCCGGCGCCGGAAAACGGCCTGTCGAATGCGGCGGCGAGCGGCCGACGAAAGAGGTTCTGACAGATCTTGGCGAGGGCATGCGCACCCTGATGCGCGAATTCGGCCCGACCTTTCTGCCCTTCATGGTGCCGCCGTGGAACCGCATCGATCCGGCGGTGGCCGCGGCGCTGCCGCAGCAGGGCTATTTCGGCCTGTCGGGCTTCGGCCCGCGCCACTACAACGGCATCGGGGGCGATGGCTCGACAGAGGACGCGCCGCTCGTCCTGCCGCCGCGCTGCACGGTGATCAATGCCCATCTCGACGTCCTGACCTGGAAGGGCGGGCCGGCCTTCGCCGGAGCCGACAAGCTCATCCGCCTGTTTGCCGAACGGCTGGCCGACCGGCGGCTTGCGCGCACCGATCCCGACGAGCCCTTCGGTCTCCTCACCCACCATCTCGACCATGACGAGGCGACCTGGTCGTTTCTGGAGCGCCTCCTCGGCCGCATCGCCGCTCATCCGGCGATCCGCTTCCAGCCGATTACCACGCTTCTCACCGAAAGCCCGGTGCGCTGACGATGGCGGCGCGCGTCAGGCCCGCCGGCGATGGCGACGTCGATCGGGTGGCCGGGCTTCTCCACGACAGGATGAACGCCCGCATTCCCGCCGAGACCTGGCGGCTCCTGCTCGATTACCCCTGGCGGCCGCCGGAGGCCGAACGCGGCTGGCTGGTCGAAGACGACGGCGAGATCGTGGGTTTCATGGGAACGATCTATTCGGATCGACAAACGTCAGCGGGGCTGCGCCGCTTCTGCGACCTGTCCTCCTGGTATCTGATGGCCGCCTATCGCGGCACCGGCATCGGCGACGAACTCCTGCGGGCCGGCATGGCCAAGCCCGACGTGACCTATCAGACGATGACCGCGCGCCGGGCGACGGGGCGCAAGATCCGGGCGCTGGGATTTTCCATCCTCGACGACAGCCGAAGCCTGTTCCGGCCGGCCGGCGGCGAGGGCGAGCGGCCCGACGACGGCGATCTCAGGCTGATCCGCGATCCGGCCGAAATCCGGGAGCGGCTGACGGCGCAGGAGCGGCGGATGCTCGACGACCATCACGGCTTCGACATCCACCACGCCTTTCTGGAAACCGAGGCGGGGCAGGGCACCTGGCTCGTCTGGCAGCGCAAGCTGAAGGGCGAGGCGGTCGCCTATCACGACGTGCTCCATGCCTCGAACTACGATTTTCTATCGGCGAGCGCGGCAAGGATCGCCGGTCTCGTCTGCGTTGGCGAGAAGGCGGTTCTGGCGATCGACACACGGATGATGAACGCCGGCGACGATCCGGGCGAAGTCGAGATAATCCCGCTGCCGCGCTGGTATCGCCCGCGCGATGTCGGCCCGCGCGATGTCGGCCATCTTTACTCGGAAGTGCTGCTCTTGGACCAGAAGCTGCCGTGAGGGGGATTGCCCAGGCACGGACGCTTCAGACACCCTACCCTGTGGTGCGGCCGTAACGACGCGAAGGGCGCCCCGAAGCGCGAGGGTGCTCAGCTCTCCTGCCCTTCACGCCACCACCGCCAGCCTCAGCGGTTCACCGACCCCGGCGACGTGGCGGCCGGGCAGATGCCGCAGCCGCTCCTGTGGCTGAAACCCCTGAGCGCTCGCCGCCTCCAGCGTCTTCGCCGTGGTCAGCGCCGCCGTCCCTTCCACCTTGTTGTGCTTTTCGAGCTTGGCGGCGAGATTCACCGCCTCGCCGATCACCGTGTATTCGAGCCGCGCCGCGTCGCCGAGGGCGGCGAAGATGACCGGGCCGGCCGTCGCCGCGCCGTTGACCGTCAGGCGAAAGCCGGTTGCCGCCGCTTGATCCTCGGTCCACGTTTGCGCCGCGAGGGCGATCTCGCACAATGCGTTCAGTGCATCGGCCGCCGGTGTTTCGCTCGGCCGCGCCGCGCCGAAGGTCGCGAGCAGGCCGTCGCCGAGATATTTGTCGACGATCCCGTTGTGCTTCTCGACGATCGGGGCGACGATCGCATGAAGCGAGACGAGCGTCGCCACGACCTCCTTGGGATCGCGCCCCGCCGCAAAGGCGGAAAAGCCGCGAATGTCGAGGACGAGCATCGCCGCGTCGCGCTCCACCCCCTCGCCGGCGACGACGGCCTCGTTCGAGCCGGTGATCGCCGCCTCGACGGGCGCCGGCAGGAAGCGGCGGATCTCGGCCCGCTCCACCTGTTCGCGGGCGGTGCGCAGGACGAGCTTTTGTGCCCTCGCGACGGCAATGGCGAGGATCGCCGAGACCGCGACCATGACGACGACCTTGTCCACCTCGGCGCCGATCAGGATCTTCGTGCCGTTCATGTAGTCGACGAAGCTGCGGGTGATCGCGTCGCGTCCGTCCTCTGCGATCGTCGCGAATACCAGGCCGACCCAGCCGATCGCCGCGCATAGACCGGTGAGGAGCACCCAGATCGGATCGAAGCGCAGCGCCCGCAGCGCAATGAAGACGAAGACGTAAAGGATCGTCGGGGCCTTCAGGGAAAAGGCCTGCGGCTGGTGGTACTGAAGATGGAACGACCATATCAGGCCGTAGAGCAGCGCGATGTCGACGACGAGCGAGGCGAACAGGAAGAGTTTCGGCAGCGTCCTTCGACGCGACAGGCTGAGCCTCAGCATCGTCAGGAAGACATAGATGCCCAGTCCGATCGGCACCAGACTGTCCGTCATGGCATCGATCGGCTTGGGCGCGACGAGATAAAGGCCGAGGAGAAAAAGACCCAGGGCGAGCTGCACCCAGCCTGTGAGCTTCTCGCTCTTGGCGTCGAAGCGGACGATGTCGGCGGCAATCCGGTCGGGTACGGCCCCGGACGGTCGCGCCGCGATCAGGCGTCTCAACATGGCAGCCACCTTTCTCAGCCCGCCGCCCCGCAATGGCCGGCCATCAGCTGTTCGCAGAAATCAGTTGCCGCGCAACTCGGCCGTTCCGTCAACTCCGCGTGACGATAAGGCCGACTTTGCGATATGTCCGTGAGGCTGTATTTTCCCCATCGGCGGCAAAGGCCGCTGTCGCCAACGCCGATTGCTTGATCGCAAGAGTGCAACGCAATAGGAAAGGCAATCGAACGAGGCTTGGTCGGTCGGTGCCGGCAAGGCCCCGGAGCGGCCGGCGGCAAGAAAAGCGTCGGTATCTCGACGCGGACGGACGGGACGAAACCGGTTTCGTCATCGGGCATCAAACAGGGCTGCGCCAGGAGAAACCATGCAGTCTCGGTCTCCACGCATCCTGATCTACAGCCACGACACGTTCGGGCTTGGCCATTTGCGGCGCTCGCGGGTGATCGCCGAGGCGCTGGTCGCCCATCGGCCCGATATCTCGATCCTGATCGTCGCCGGTTCGCCCATGGTCGGCTCCTTCAGCTTCCCGCCGCAGGTGGACTTCATCCGCGTGCCGGGCGTCGTCAAGCTCGGAGCCGACAGCTACGCGCCCTCCAATCCGGGGCTTTCGATCGAGGATCTGACCGAGATCCGCTCGGCAATCATCACCAAGACCGCCGAGATCTTCGACCCCGACATCTTCCTCGTCGACAAGGAGCCGCTCGGCATGCGCGGCGAGGTCGCCGAGAGCCTGGCTTTCCTGAAGACCACCGGTTGCCGGCTCGTGCTCGGCCTGCGCGACATCATGGACGAGCCGTCGCGGCTCGCCGAGGAATGGTCGCGCAAGGGCGCCTTTGCCGCCGTCGAGGAGCTTTACGACGACGTGTGGATCTACGGCCTGCCGGAAATCTGCGATCCGCTCGAAGGGATCGGGATTTCGGACCGGGTGCGGGCTCGGGCGGAGTTCACCGGCTATCTGCCGAGGGCGGACGAGCCGTCCGGCGCGCTGCCCGAGCAGATCAGGCTGGGCGAGCGGCCCTTCGTCCTGGTGACGACCGGGGGCGGCGGCGACGGCGCCCGCCTCGTCGACTGGGTTCTCAGGGCCTATGAGAGCTGCGATACGATCGGCCTGCGTGCCAAGATCGTGCTCGGGCCGTTCATGGAATCGGCTTTTGCCGCCGATTTTCAGGACCGGGCGCGCAAGCTGGACAGCGTCGATCTCATCACCTTCGCCGCCTCGATCGAACCCTTGTTCGAACGCGCCGAGGGCATTGTCGCCATGGGCGGCTACAACACCTTTTGCGAGATCCTGTCCTTCGACAAGCCGGCGGTCATCGTGCCGCGCCGCCAGCCGCGGCTCGAGCAGTTCATCCGCGCCTCGCGCGCGGAAGATCTCGGCCTTGCCCGGATGCTTCTCGACGACGAGGCGGAGAACGCCGCCATCATGGCGGATGCGATCCGGGCGCTGCCGTCCCAGAACCGGCCCCAGGCCGCTGCCATTCCGAAACTTCTCGGTGGCGTTTCGACGATCCGGCGGCTGGTCGACGAGATCGTCGCCGAGGGCCGGCCGCGGCAAGCACGCTCCACCGGCAACGGCTCGGCCGAGCCCGCCTTGCAGGTTTCGTCCTACGGCCGGCCATGAAGATCCTGTTCTATGCGCCGATGAAGGCGCCGGACGATCCGATCGCTTCGGGTGACCGGCTCGTCGCCCGCAATCTCGCCGCAGCGCTGGAAAGACGCGGCCATGACGTGGTGCTGGTGTCGCGGTTTCGCAGCTATGACCGCGGCTCAGCCTGCCGTCAGGACAGGCTGGGCGCGATCGGGCAGCGTCTTGCGCAGCGTCTCCTCAGGCGCCTTGAGAGGTCCCCGGACCGCCCGGATCTCTGGTTCACCTACCATCTCTATCACAAGGCGCCCGATCTGCTCGGGCCATATGTCGCGACGGCGCTCGGCATTCCCTATGTGGTCGCCGAGGCCTCGGTCGCCGGCAAGCAGCGGTCGGGGCCTTTCGAGCGCTTCTATCGCGAGAGCGTTGCGGCGCTCGGCCGGGCCGATCTCGTCCTCACCCTCAATCCGAACGACGCGGCGGGCGTGCGTCCGCATCTGAGGCCGGACGCGCCGATGGCGGATCTGCCGCCCTTCATCGACGCCTCGCCCCTTCTGGCGGCGACCGGGGACCGCGGCGGAGCGCGCGCGCGGCTTGCGCGCCGCCATGGGCTCGACCCGTCAAGGCCCTGGCTCGTGACGGCGGCGATGATGCGCAGCGACCAGAAGCTCGCCTCCTACCGTGTCTTGGCCGAAGCCGTGTCACGGCTTGATGCCGACGCCTTCGAGCTTCTGATCGCAGGAGCCGGCCCCGCCGAAGCCGAGGTGCGCGCGGCCTTTGCCGAAAAGGGCGTCGACGCGACGTTTCTGGGGGAGGTGCCCGGCGCCGACATGCCGGCGCTTCTGTCCGCCTGCGACCTGTTTGTCTGGCCGGCGGTGAAGGAGGCCTATGGCATGGCGCTGATCGAGGCGCAGGCCTCGGGCCTGCCCGTCGTCGCGGGGGCGAGCGCGGGCGTCGCCGGCGTCGTCGGCCATGGCCAGACGGGTCTTCTCCCGCGCCAGGGCGACGCCGACGCCTTTGCCGGGGCGGTTCGCGCCCTGCTCGATCCCGGGCGGCGCCGAGCTTTCGGCGAAGCCGCGCGACAAAGGGTCGTCGACCATCATGACATCGCGTCGGCGGCGGGCCGGCTCGATCACCTTCTCGGCGAAACGCTCCGCCGCTTTCGGGCCTCCCGCGCCCCGTCTCGCAGCATCGAAAGGACCGTGTGATGCGGGTTCTGTTTCACGTGCAGCATCTCCTCGGTGTCGGCCATCTGAGGCGCGGCGAACTGATCGCCCGGGCGATGGCCGCAAGAGGCATCGAGGTGACGGTTGCTCTGGGGGGTCATCCGGTGCCCCAGATGCCGTTTGCCGAGGCCGATGTCGTGCAGCTGCCGCCGGTCTCGATCGAGGGAGCGGACTTCAAGACCCTTTACGACGAGGCCGGCGTGCCGGTCGATGCGGCATGGAAGGAGCGGCGGACCAAAGCTCTGATCGATCTGCATGATCGCCTGCGGCCCGATGTCGTCCTTCTAGAGATGTTTCCCTTCGGCCGCTGGCGCTTCAGGTTCGAGCTGGTGCCCCTGATCGAGCATGCGAGCCGGATGGGGACGAAATGCGTCACCTCGGTGCGCGACATTCTCGTCGCCACCAAGCATCCGGAGCGGGCGGAGTTCGCCGCAAGGCTCGCGCGTCAGCATCTCGCCGCCGTGCTGGTGCATTCCGACCCGGCGCTCTTCACCTTCGGCGAAACCTATTCCCATGCCGGGGAGATCGAGGATCTCGTCACCTATACCGGTTACGTCACCGAGGCGGCGGAGCGCGGGGCGGGCGAGGCGAACGACCGCGTGGTCGTCTCGGCCGGCGGCGGCGCGGCGGCAGGCTCCCTGCTCCAGACCGCCATCGCGGCGCGCAAGCTGTGCCCTCCCGAGATCCGCGACAAGGTCTGGCACTTCCTCACCGGGCCGCGGGCGAGCGACGCCGAATATGCAGCGCTCGCGGCGATGGCAGACGAGAAAACCATCGTCGAGCGTTTCTCTCCGCGCTTCCAGGCGCTGCTCGACGGGGCGTCGCTGTCGATCTCGCAGGCCGGCTACAACACGGTGATGAACCTGATGCGGGCGAGGATCCCGGCGATCGTCGTGCCCTATGACGACGGCGAGGAAACCGAGCAGGCGTTTCGCTCCAGACGGATGGAGGCGATGGGTCTCCTCGACGTGGTCGAGGCTTCGACGCTCTCGCCGGACATCTTCGCCGCGGCAATTGCGCGCGCTCATGCCAAGCGGGATCGGCCGGCGGCCGCGATCGATCTGGAAGGCGCCGATGCCACCGCGCTGGCGATCAGGAGACTGATCGACGGCTAGTCCTCTTCCGCCGGCCGGCGCTTTCGACAAAACATCTGGCGAAGCGCTGCCGCAACCGTGATAATGCAACCAAAGCCTCGGCAGACGGAGGCGAAGCGACCGGCCGTGAGGCGGCGCAACTTTGGGGAAAACGGCTTGGCGCGTGACGTGCGATCGCCACCGGCGACGGTTTCGGTTTCTGCGGATCGCGCGGCGGCCGCGCTTCTTTCCATCGAGGACCTGTCCGTCGAGTTCCGCTCGATGGCCGGCACGACGAAGGCCGTCTCCGGCTTCTCGATGTCGGTGGCGCCGGGGCGCACCGTCGCCCTTGTCGGCGAATCCGGCTCCGGCAAGTCGGTGACCTCCCAGACGATCCTCGGCCTTCTGCCGAAGAACGGCGTCATCACCTCGGGCAGGATCCTGTTTCGCGACGCCGAGCTCGGCGAGGTCGATCTGGCGGCGATCCCGCGCGCCTCGCCGAAGTTCCGCTCGATCCGTGGCCGCTCGATCGCCATGGTCTTCCAGGAGCCGATGACGGCGTTTTCGCCGCTCCACACCCTCGGCGACCAGATCGGCGAGATGGCGGCGATCCACCGGTCCGCCTCGAAGGCCGAGATCGCCGAGCTGACGGCCGAGACCTTGAGGCTCGTGCGCTTTCCCGAGCCGCAGCGGGCGCTGCGCATGTATCCGTTCGAGCTGTCCGGCGGGCTGCGCCAGCGGGCGATGATCGCCATGGCGCTGATGTGCCGGCCGCCGCTTCTGATCGCCGACGAGCCGACGACGGCGCTCGACGTGACACTGCAGGCGCAGATCCTCAAGCTTTTGAAGGATCTTCAGGCCGAGCTCGACATGGCGGTGCTTCTGATCACCCACGATCTCGGCGTCGTCGCCAATCTCGCCGAGGAAGTCGTCGTCATGCATCACGGGCGGATCGTCGAATCCGGCTCGGTCGAGACGATCTTTTCGCGCCCCTCCCATCCCTATCTCGTCTCGCTGATGAAGGCGGTGCCGGATTTTTCCGAGACCGAGCAGCGGCGGCTGACGCCGATCCGCGAGATCAAGATCGATGCCGACGCGCTGGTCAGGCCGCAGGCGAGCGGCCCGATCGGCGAGCCGCTGGTGGAGGCGCGGCATCTCACCAAGAGCTTTTCGCTGCGTGGCGAGCGGCGTCTCGTCGGCCGGGCCCCGGCGCGGGTGATCCGCGCGCTCGACGATGTCAGCCTGACGCTGCTGCGGGGCGAATGCCTCGGCCTCGTCGGGGAATCGGGCTCCGGCAAGACGACGCTCGCCCGGGCGCTGATGCGCGCCGTCCCGGTCGATTCGGGGTCGATCGTCTTGCATGGCGGCGAGGCGCCGGTGGATATCGTGTCGGCCGATCGCGAGACGATGTTCAAGGTCCGCAAGCGGATGCAATATGTCTTCCAGGATCCCTTCTCGTCCCTCGATCCCAGAATGACGGTCGGTGCGATCCTGTCCGAACCGCTCGAAATCCATGATCTGTGCAAGCCCGCCGAACGCCGCGCGCGGGTCGAGCGGCTTCTTGCCGCCGTCGGGCTCGAGCCTGCCTATGCCTCGCGCTATCCGCATAGCTTCTCGGGAGGCCAGCGCCAGCGGATCGGCATTGCCCGAGCGCTCGCCCTCGAGCCGGAAATCCTCGTCTGCGACGAGCCGGTGGCCGCCCTCGACGTCTCGGTCCAGGCCCAGATCCTCAACCTCCTCAAGGATCTGCAACGGCTTTCGGGCCTCACCTACATCTTCATCACCCACAATCTCGCCGTGGTGAACCACATCGCCGATCGGATCGCCGTGATGTGCGACGGGGCGATCGTCGAGCTCGCGCCCCGGATCGAGCTGTTGCAACGGCCGCTGCATCCCTACACGAAGCTTCTGATCGAGGCCGTGCCCCACGCCGACCTCGCCCGTCCGCTGGATTTCTCCAATCTCCCCGAGGCCGGGCTGATCGGCCGCCGCGACTGGCCGGCGCCTTTCACGGTGGCGGCGGGCGAGGAGCTGCCGCCGCTTCTGGAAGCGCGGCCGGGACATTTCGTGCGCGCAGCCGACCTCGATTTTCTGAAAGGCGGCGTTCGCCGCGGCGGCGTCGACGCGGCGGTGGCGTCCGCGGTCCGATCGCTGGAGACGCCGGCATGAGCGCGCCCGACGAACTCGACGAAAGCGTCTTTCGCTATGTCTGGCGCTACACCAAGAGCCAGCAGCTGTGGGTGTTCGGCGTCCTCGCCGTGTCGCTGCCGCTCTACTATCTGACGCTTGATCTGCCCAAGCGCATCGTCAACGGCCCGATCTCGGGTGAATGGCAGCCGGGACAGACCCAGACCCTGTTCAATTTCTTCATCCCGCTGCCGGATTTTCTCGGTGGTGGGCAGCTGCACATTTCGGACGGGGTGGAGCTCGACCGGTTCGGGGTGCTCGTCGCGCTGTCGATGACGTTCCTGTTCTTCGTCATCGTCAACGGGCTCTTCAAGTTCTATCTCTCGACATACAAGGGCAAGCTCGGCGAGCGGCTCCTGCGCCGGCTGCGCTATCAGCTCGTCGACCGGGTGCTGCGGTTTCCCTCCGGCCGCTTCAAGCAGGTGCGCGGTTCGGAAATCGCCTCGATGATCAAGGACGAGACCGAGCCCGTCGGCGGCTTCGGCGGCAGCGCCTTCGCCGATCCGGCGCTGCTGCTCAGCCAGGCGCTGACGGCGCTGTTCTTCATCGTTCTGCAGAATTTCTGGCTCGGCATGGTCGCCGGCGCGATCGTTCTGGTGCAGATCCTGTTGATCCCGCGCATGCGCCGCCGGCTGGTCGTTCTGGCGCGCCATCGCCAGCTGACCGCCCGGATCCTCTCCGGCCGGATCGGCGAGGTGGTCGAGGGCATCGCGTCGATCCGCACCAACGACACGTCGAACTGGGAACGGGCGGAACTCGGCAGCCGGCTCGGCAAGATCCTGTCGATCCGCTACGATTTCTACCAGTGGAAGTTCTTCGTGAATTTCCTCAACAATCTGATCGCCCAGATGACGCCGTTCATCTTCTATCTCGGCGGCGGCTATTTGGTGATCCAGGGCCGGCTCGACATCGGCCAGCTGGTCGCCGTCATCGCCGCCTACAAGGATCTGCCGGCGCCGCTGAAGGAGCTGATCGCCTGGGATCAGGGCCGCGTGGACGTCCAGTCGAAATACGCCCAGATCCGCGAGCAGTTCGTGATGAACGACCTCGTGCCTTCTGATCTGCAGAAGGTCTGCTTCGATCCTCCGCCGAAGCTCGATGGCGAAGTCGCGGTGACGAACCTGAAGGTGACCGACGATTCCGGCAACGAGCTGCTCTATCCGACGACGCTGAAGCTCGCCTCCGGCGAAGCCGTGGCCGCCGTCGGTCCGCCGGGCGGCGGCGCGGAGTATCTCGCCGATGCGCTGGTGCGGCTCGTTCAGCCCGCCGGTGGCCGCATCGTCCTTGCCGGAACGGCGCTCGATACGATGCCCGATGCCATTCCGGGCCGGCGTCTCGGCTATTCGGCCTCGGGCCTGTTTCTGCCGCAGATGAGCGTGCGCGGGGCCCTGACCTACGGCCTCCAGCATGTGCCGCTGCGACGCGAGGAGCGAACCAACGCCGCAGAGGTGATGCGGCTCGAGGAGGCGCGGCTCTCCGGCAATATCGATCTCGACATTCGCGACGACTGGATCGACTACGAGGCGGCCGGCGTGTCCGGTCCCGACACGCTTGCCGCGCGTCTCGCCGAGGTGCTCGACATCGTCGAGCTGCGGTCCGACATCGCCCGCCTTGGCCTGCGCGGCAAGCTGCCCGACAGCCTCGCCGAGGGCGTCGCCGACCGGATCCTGAACGCAAGGGCGCGCTTTCGCCAGCTTTTGATCGAGGGCGGCGACGAGGACTATTTCGAGGGCTTCGACAAGAGCCGCTATTCCGAATATGCGACGGTCTTCGAAAATCTCGTCTTCGGCATCGCCGATCCCGACGCCGACGCCGAGGAGCCGCTCGTCGAGCGGGCGTCCCTGCAAGCGGTCCTGAAGACGACCGGTCTCGACGAAAAGCTCTTCGTCATGGGCCGGCAGATCGCCGAGACGCTGATCGAGATCTTCGGCGATCTTTCCGCCGACAACCCGCTGCTCGACGACATCGACCTGATGTCGCCCGAGGACGTCGATCTCTACCGGGCGGCGCTGCGCCGGATCGACGGCGAGGCCAAGCGCGACGACAAGGATCGCCGCGCCTTCCAGCGTCTGGCACTGAACTATGTCGAGCCGCGCCATCGCCTCGGACTTCTCGACGCGGACATGCAAAAGGCGATCGTCGCCGCGCGCGAGCATTTCGCCGACGGGCTCGGGCCGGACCTCGCCGGGGCAGTGTTCCTCCATGACGCAGCCGGCATCAATCGCGCCGCGAGCCTTCAGGACAACATCCTGTTCGGCCGCATCGTCTCGCGCTATGCCGAGGCGCCGGGGCGGATCAACGCGGTCCTGTCGGAAACCCTCCATGCGACCGGGCTGTTCAAGGTGGTCTTCGATCTCGGCCTCGATTTCGACATCGGCAGTGGCGCCAAGCGGCTTTCCGCCGGCCAGCAGCAGAAGCTGACCCTGGCGCGAGCGCTGCTCAAGCGGCCCGACATTCTGGTTCTCAACCGGCCGCTCTCGGCGCTCGACGGCGAGACCCAGCGGCGGATCACCCACGCGGTGATCGAGGCGCGCCGGACGCTGGACGTGCCGCGCCAGGTCATCCTGTGGGTGCTCGGCCATGCCGACCACGCCGATCTCTTCGATCGGGTGATCGAGTTCCGGGAAGGACGCCTGCAGGAACGGGAAAGCCAAACGGCGCAACCCCAGGAGGTCATGTGACCATGCGCGTCTTGGTGCCTTTCCAAATGCGAGCGGCGGCCCATCCTATTGATGCAGCCGGCGCAGACGTGCCAAGCTTGGCGGGTGCTTTCGCCGAGATGCAATCGGCGGCCGAAAAGGGGCTGATTTCGCAGCATCCCGGCTTGGCGGCGATGGCGGTGTATGGCGGCTCCCGGATCGGGGCCGGCTTGCGTAAGGGACGGCGGGGCTAGGGTCGAAGACGATGCTTCTGAAATCCGAAATCGACCTTTTGCGGGCCGTCCCGCTGTTTGCGGGCATCGAGCCGAGCCGGCTGAAACTCATCGCCTATACGGCCGAGACGGTAATGTACCGCGAAGGCCAGGTGCTTTGCCGTCAGGGCGAAAGGGGAGACGCCGCCTTCGTCCTGATGGAGGGGGAAGCGGACGTTTCCATCGCGGCGGAGACCGGCGATTTCGTGGTCGCCAGCCTGAAGACCGGCGATGTCGTCGGCGAGATCTCGATCCTTTGCGACGTCCCGCGCACCGCCACCGTGACGGCGACGACGAAGCTTTCGGCACTGCGCGTGCGCAAGGAGGCCTTCCTGCAGCTCGTGCGGCAGTTTCCCGAAATCGCGACGGAAGTGATGCGTGGCCTCGCCGAGCGGCTGAGCCACACCAATGCGGAACTGGTCAAGGCCCGCAATCTCGCGGCCGGCCAGGGGCATGGGCAGGGGCAGGGGCGGCCGCAATGAGCTCGTTCGAGCTGACCGTCTGGGGCGCGCGGGGTTCGATTTCGGCACCGGCCGCGGCCAACAAGCACTACGGCAGCGACACGAGCTGCATCGAGCTTCGCTGCGGCGGGCGGACGATCTTCCTCGACGCCGGCACCGGCATCGTCGCCGCCGGTCGCAGGCTCTACGAGGCGAAGGTCGCCGACTTCGACATTCTCCTCACCCATTGCCATTTCGACCACATCATGGGCCTGCCCTTCCTGATCCCGCTTTACAAGGATCACGTGTCGGCCCGCATCTTCGCCGGCCATCTCCTCGACGGCACGACCTGCCGGGAGATGGTCAACGACTTCATGTGCGCGCCCTATTTTCCGGTCTCGCCGAAACAGTTCGCCGCGGACATCGACTATCGCGACTTCCGCCCGCCGGACGTTCTCGATCTCGGCGACGGGATTGCGGCGAAGACCTTCCGGCTGAACCATCCGAACGGCGCCGTCGGATACCGCGTCGAATATGACGGGCGGGCGCTCTGCTACATCACCGACACCGAGCACGAGGTCGGCACGATCGACGCCGCGCTCGTCGAATTCATCGCCGGGGCCGAGGTGATGATCTATGATTCGACCTATACGGACGAGGAATTCGAGCGCTATGTCGGCTTCGGTCACTCGACATGGCAGCAGGGCGTGCGCCTTTGCAAGGCTGCCGGCGTGAAGCAGCTTCTGCTGTTTCACCACGACATCTCGCGCACCGATGGCTGGCTCGAGGACATCGAGGCCAAGGTCGAGGCCGAGTTTGCCGGTGCTCGCGCCGCCAGGACCGGCATGACGATCGCGATCTAGGGCTGCGGGAGGGCGCGGGCCGGCCCGCGCGGGAGTGACGCTTCTGTCGCGGCGGTCCCCGGCAAAGGGGCCGCGATGCTGTGGGCAAGACGATGAAAGGGGCCGGCATGGGGCTCGCCGATCAGGTCAATGAATGGCTCTTGAGCGAGGCTCTGGGGGAACCGAAGCTCGAGGACATCTTCTATCGCCTGTGCATGAAGCTCCTCGGTATCGGCGTGCCGATCTCGCGGGCCCGGCTCAACTGGCCGACGCTGCATCCCTTGTTTCGTGCCGAGATGATCTCTTGGGATCGCGATGAAAGGGAGGCGACGCTCGGCCATTTCCACCATCAGGATGCCAACACCAAGGCCTGGCAGGCGAGCCCGCTGAGGCACATGCTGGAGAATGATCTGAATATCCTGCGCAGGCGCCTGACCGGACCCGGCAAGCTGATCGATTTCAGGCTCCTGGAAGAGCTGGCGGCGGATGGCATCACCGACTATCTGGCCCTGCGCACGGGCTTCAAGCAGGCGGGCAAGGGAATCGACTCGAGCGGGACCGGCATCATCGTCATCTGGGCCTGCGATCGCGAGGGCGGCTTCACCGAGGAGGACCTTTCGGTGTTGCAGGAGATCCAGCGCAGCCTGTCGCTGGTTTCCAAGTCGATCATCCAACAGCAGATCACCACCAACATCGTCGAGACCTATCTCGGCCGTCAGGCCGGGCGCAGCGTGCTGGAGGGCAACATCCGGCTCGGCGACGGCGCGACGACCAAGGCGCTCGTGTGGTATTCCGACCTGCGCGGTTCGACGCATCTGACGAGCACCCTGCCGAGCGAAGACTTCCTGGCACTTCTCAACGCCTATTTCGAATGCGCGGCCCGCCCTGCGATCCGCGTCGGCGGCGAGGTGCTGGCCTTCATCGGCGATGCGGTTCTGATCGTCTTTCCGATGGAAACGCGGGAGGAGGGTGAGGAACTGAGCAAGAAGGTGCTCAAGGCGATCGCCGAATCCTTCGAGATGCGCGACGCTTTCAATGCCGAACGCCGCGGCAAGGGCCTCGACGAGCTCTTCTTCGGCATCGGTCTCAATCTCGGCAAGGTGGTCTTCGGCAATATCGGCGTCCCCGAGCGCCTCGCCTTCACCGTGATCGGCTCCACCGTGACGGAGGTTGAGCGGATCGAGAAGCTGACCAAGGGTCTGGGCACGAACGTGCTCGCCAGCAAGCGCGTCGCCGATTTCCTGCCCGACCGGTGGGAAGCGGTCGGTGCCCACATGCTCGACGGTGTGGACGACCCGGTCGAACTCTACATGCCGCGCATGGGCAGCGAAGCGGCGATGAAGGCGGCGGCGGAATAGACGCGCGCCAAGGCTTGATGCGAAAACGGGCGGGCACAGGTCAGGGTGCGCCCGCCCATCTTCTCGGCGCCGGCCGGCGTGACGCATTACTCTGCCGGTTGCGGGGCCGGAAGCTCATCCGTTCGGCCCGTCCTGCCGCCGGCGCTTTTGCGGTCGGGCGACAGCAGGCGGTAGAACAGCGGGATGAAGAAGATCGCGACGAAGGTCGCCGCCAGCATCCCGCCGATGACGCCGGTGCCGATGGAATGGCGCGAGGCCGAGCCCGCCCCCGTCGAGATGGCCAGAGGCACGACACCGAGGATGAAGGCGAGCGAGGTCATCACGATCGGCCGGAAGCGCAGTTTCGCGCCTTCCAGCGCCGCCTCGAAGGCGGACATCCCCTCCTCGCGTTTCAAAACCGCGAATTCGACGATCAGGATGGCGTTCTTCGCCGCAAGCCCGACCAGCGTGACGAGACCGATCTGGAAATAGACGTCGTTGTCGAGGCCACGAAGCCAGATCGCCAGAAGCGCGCCGAAGACGGCGAAGGGCACGGCGAGGAGGACGGCGATCGGCAGCGTCCAGCGCTCATATTGCGCGGCGAGGATCAGGAAGACCATCAGGATGCCGAAGCCCATGGCGACGGCGCCGGTGCCGCCGGCCTGGATTTCCTGATAGGCCGAGCCCGTCCAGGCGATCTGGAAGCCTTCGGGCAGGTTCTCTGCCGCCACCTCCTGCATTGCCGCCAAGGCCTGTCCGGAGGAGAAGCCCGGCGCCGGGCCGCCGGAGATCTTCGCGGCGTTGAAGGCGTTGAAGCGCTCGATGAGATCCGGCCCGACGACGCGCTTGACGTCGAGGAGCGTGTCGAGCGGGATCATCGAGCCGTTGGTCGCCTGGACATAGACGAAGCGCAGATCGTCCGGCGTGCGGCGGAAGTCGGCTTCCGACTGCAGTGTGACGCGGTAGTTGCGGCCGAGCAGGGTGAAGTCGTTGACATAGAGCGTGCCGAAGGTCGCCTGCATGGTGGTGAAGATCGACGAGATCGGAACGTTGAGGGATTTGGCCTTCTGCCGGTCGACGTCGATCCGGTATTGCGGGACGTTGGCCGAAAACGAGGTTCTGACGCCGGCAAGTTCCGGCCGCTTGGCGGCGGCCGCGACGACGGCGTTCGCCGCTTCAAGCAGCGCCTCCGAGCCGCCGCCGCGCCGGTCCTGGACGAACAGGTCGAAGCCGCCGGTGGTCGACAGGCCCTGGATCGGCGGCGGGTTGAAGGCGAGGATCAGCCCGTCCTGAATGCCGGCATTCATGCCGATGAAGGGGCCGACGAGATTGCGCGAATCCAGAGCGGGATCGGTGCGCTCGGACCAGTCCTTCAGCGTGATGAAGGCAACGCCGGCAGACGACTTCTGGACGCCGGCGAGAAGGTCGAAGCCGGCGAAGGCAGTGACGTCCTTCACGGCGGGGTGCTTGCGCAGATTGGTGACCATCTCGTCGATGACGTCCGTGGTCCGCTGCAGCGAGGCGGCCGGCGGCAGGATGGCGACGGCGAAATTGACGCCCTGGTCCTCGTTGGGGACCAGCGAACCCGGCAGCGTCTGCATGAAGTGCCAGATGCCGAAGCACAGCGCGGCGAAGAGGACGAGCGCCACGACCGCCCGGCGCATGATGAAGGCGACGCCGGCCCCATAGGCGTTCGTCAGCCTGTCGAAGCCGGCATTGAACCAGCGGAAGGGCGCGATCGGCCGGCCATGGGTCGGCTTCAGGATCACCGAGCAGAGCGCCGGCGTCAGCGACAGAGCGACGATGCCGGAGATCGTCACCGAAACGGCGATGGTCAGCGCGAACTGCCGGTACATGGTGCCGGCGAGGCCGCCGAGAAACGCGACCGGCACGAAGACGGCGCACAGCACGAGAACGATGGCGATCACCGGCCCGGTGACCTCGCTCATCGCCTTGGCCGTCGCCTCCTTCGGCGACAGGCCCTCGGTGCGCATGATGCGCTCGACATTTTCGAGGACGACGATGGCGTCGTCGACGACGATGCCGATGGCCAGCACCAGGCCGAACAGCGTCAGGAGGTTGATCGAGAAGCCGAAGGCCAGCAGCGCGCCGAAGGTGCCGAGGATCGACACCGGCACGGCGAGCATCGGGATCAGCGTCGCCCGGAACGACTGCAGGAAGACGAAGACGACGATGAAGACCAGCACCATCGCCTCGATGAAGGTGTGGATCACCTCCTCGATCGAGGCCTCGATGAACTTCGTCGTGTCGAAGGGGATCGCCCAGGAAATCCCGTCGGGAAACGACTTCGACAATTCGCCCATGCGCTGGTTGACCGCTTCGAGGGTGGCGAGCGCGTTCGCGCCGGGCTGCAGATAGATGCCGATCGGCACGGCCGGGGTGCCGTTGTAGGAGCCGTTGAAGCCGTAGTCCTGGGCGCCGAGCTCGACCCTTGCCACGTCCTTCAGGAGCAGCGACGAGCCGTTGGAATCGGACCGGAGGATGATGTTCTCGAAGGCTTCCGCGTCGGGCAGCCGGCCTTCGGTGGTGACGGAATAGGTGAAGGCGAGATCGCCGCCAGACGGCGGCGCGCCGAACTGGCCGGCGGCGAATTGCGAGTTCTGGTCGCGGATCGCCGTCGCGACGTCGGTCGGCGTCAGGCCGTATTGGGCGAGGCGGTCCGGCTGCAGCCAGATGCGCATGGAATAGTTGCGGGCGCCGAAGAGTTGCGCCTCGCCGATGCCCGGCAGGCGTTTCAATTCGTCGAGGACGTAGAGCAGGGCGTAGTTCGACACATAGGTCGCGTCGTAGCGCGGATCCTTCGACGCCATGGTGATGACGGCGAGGATCTGGGAGGAGCGCTTGGCGACGGTGACGCCGAGGCGCTGCACCTCTTCGGGCAGCGACGCGGTCGCCTGCTGGACGCGGTTGTTGACGTTGATCGTCGCCTGGTCCGGGTCGGTGCCGGACGCGAAGGTCACCGCGATCGACGCCGTTCCCGTCGAGGAATTGGTCGATTGCATGTAGATCATGTCCTCGACGCCGTTGATCTGCTGCTCGATCGGCGCCGACACGGTCTGGGCGAGGGTCTCGGCGGAGGCGCCGGGATAGGAAGCGGTGACGACGACCTGCGGCGGGACGAGCTGCGGGTACTGCTCGATCGGCATCGATCGCAGCGACAGGACGCCGCCGAGGGTGATGATGACGGAGATGACGACGGCGAAGATCGGCCGGTCGACGAAGAAGCGGGAATTCATCGTGCGGCCGTCTCCTTGGCCGTCGGCTCGCCGGGGGCGCCGTCCGGCGTCACCGGGTTCACCGGCGCGCCGGGCCGCACCTTGACCACACCCTTGGTGATCAGCATGTCGCCGGCGCTGAGGCCCGACTTGACGAGATAGCCGTCGGCGATCTGGCGCTCGATCTCGATCGGCGCGACGGCGGCGACGTTCTTGTCGTCGATCTTGTAGACGAAGACGCCTTGCGGGCCTTGCATCAGGGCCTCGGCGGGAATGACGATGGCGTTCTTGGCGACGAGCCCCTTGAGGCGCAGCCGCACGAACTGGCCGGGCAGAAGCTTGCCGCCCGGATTGGGCATGACGGCGCGTGACAGGATCGTGCCGGTCTGGGTGTCGATCGAGGTCGAGGTGAAGTCGATCTTGCCGGTCTCGCCATAGGTCGAGCCGTCGCCGAACACCACCTCGACCGTGAGGTCGGCCTGCGTCCGCGCCCCGCCGAGCGCGCCTTCCTCGACCATCTCGCGGATCGAGGCGGTCTCGGTGTCGGCGGCCGAGAAGTTTGCGTAAACGGGATCGATCTGGCTGATTTCGGTGAGCAGATCGCCGGTGGACAGGAGCGAGCCTTCGGGCACCTGTTCGAGGCTGGTGATGCCGCCGGCCGGGGCCTCGACGGTGGCGTATTGGAGCGAGAGATCGGCGCTCCTCAGCTGCGCTTGCGCGGCCTCGACCTGGGCCTCGGCGAGTTCGCGCGCCGAGATCGCATCGTCGAGGGTCGACTGGCTCGAGGCGCCGCGCCTGGTCAGCGCCCGGGCGCGCTCCTCGCTGCGCCTTGCCTGCGAGAGCGTGGCATTCGCCTGGGCAATCTGCGCCTTTGCCAGCGCCACCTGGGCCTGGTAGCTCGCCGGGTCGATCTCGAACAAAAGCTCGCCCTTCTTCACCCGCGCTCCCTCGTCGAATTTGCGGGCGAGCAGGATACCACCGACGCGGGCGCGCACCTCGACCTTGCGGGAGGCGACGATGCGGCCGGGATATTCGTAGATCACCGGCACCGTCTTTGCCTGAAGTGTCTCCACCGTGACCTGCGGCGGCGGCATGCCCGGAGCCTGGGCGTGGGAGGGAATCGGCAGAAGCAGCGCGATGGCCGCGACGAAAATCGCCCGGCCGAGATTAAACGTCTGCATGGTAAGGACTTTCGACGCCGCGGCCCGACGCCGCAGATGTTGCATTGCAGCTAAAATACATGCATGTATGTATAACGCAAGGAGGAGAGAGAAATTGCGACGAACGAAGGAATGCGCCGAGCAGACGCGCGAGGCGATCCTCGACGCGGCCGAAACGGTGTTCTTTCGCCAGGGCGTCGCCGCCACCACCCTGTCGCAGATCGCCGCCGAGGCGGGGATGACCCGCGGTGCGATCTACTGGCATTTCGAGAACAAGCTCGAACTGTTCAAGGCGATGCAGGACAGGGCGCATCTGCCGAAGGAGCGTCTGTTCGACGCCGGCCAGCTGCTCGGCGCCGAGGACATGCTCGCGACCCTGCTCGAAAAGACGCTCGAGGTCCTGCGGCTCGCCCCGACGGACGAACGCGGCAAGCGCGTCTATTCGATCCTCCTGTTCCGGTGCGAATATATCGGCGAGATGCAGGAGGCTCTCGCCCGCATGCGCGACAGCGACGACGACTTCGCCGTCCGCATCGAGCGCGTCTTCGCCCGCACCGAGGAGACCGGGGCGCTGTCGGGCGAATGGACCGCCAAGACGGCCGCGAACGCCTATTGCGCCGCCGTCAGCGGCTTGTTCTCGCAATGGCTGAAGATCGGCGACGGGTTCGACCTGATGGCGGCGGGACGGCCGCTTCTCACCGCGCTGTTCGCGAGCTATCGGGCGCGCTGAGCCTCCGTCAGTCGAAACGCCTGACCAGCGGCTCGGCTGCACTGTCGCCGGAGCCGTATTTTTCGACGATGCTCAGCGAGATCATGTAGAGGTCCGACGGGGTCATGCGGGTGAGGCCGAAGCCGTCGAACTGGGATTGCGCGATATCTGCCCGCGATTGCAGAACGACGCCGGTATGGCGCGGATCACCGAGAATGCGCAGGTAGAGTTCGTCCGTGATTGCACGCGGTCCCTCGATGATCTGCGTGATCATCCGCCCGTCGAAGGCGATCGCACCGCGAATCTGATTTTGCTGGTTCCATGCGCGAGCATGCTCGAGAATCTTGGCGAAGTCCTGCGCCGAAAGGCCGTTCGCCAAGCTTGTATAGGATATGTGCCGCATCTGCGCCCCGAGCAAACACGACGCGGATCGACCACGTCTTTTTTTAAAAGATTACGCCAATCCCTCGTCCCATCCTCGACAGCAGCGCATTCATGTTCGATTCTAAGGGTCTAAGGCCTCCGAGTCCACCCTTGGACGCGGGCGAACCGCGAGCGATCACGGGGATGTGGGCGCTCTTCGGTGGCCGGCGTCCGGCAGTCGCGCATCGCACCAGCTGACGTGGATGGGATCGCTCGCGGCCTTCCCGAGGGTGAGGCAGGGCGAGCCTGCTGCACAGAGCCGCCAGCCACCCCCCGTTGCGCCCGACGCGGCGAGGATGAGCTCGGGGACCGGCGGGCGGGACAGCTCGTAGACATAGGCGCCATCGACAAGCCGTGCGTTTTCCGGCGGCTCCATCCCGGCCCCCGAGCCCTCGATCCGTCCTTCGGTGACGGTCAGCCCCTTCGGCCCGGCGAGCCAATGCTCTTCCCAGCGGGTCTTTTCGACCGAATGGGTCCAGGACAGTGTGAAGGCGGTGGCTGCCAGGGTGATCGCCTTGCCGGCCGAGAGGATGCAGATCATGCCGGCGAACGCGGCGCCGGGCTCGTCTGCGTCGGCCGTGATGTCCGTTCGCCCTCGCTCCGAGCGCCCTTCCTGCGGCCGTAAAGATGAAGGCCGATGACCGCGGCGGCCACCGCAAAGCCGATCTCGTCGGTCAGGGGCAGGGCGGCGATCAGGGTGAAGGCCGCGGCGGCGGCGCCGAGCCGCTGCCACCATGGCATCGGCGCGACGAGAAAGCCGATGGCGGCGGACCCCCACAGGCCGATTGCGAGGCAGGCCTTGAAGACGATGTAGACGACGGCGGGGACGTAGCCGATTTCGGCTGCGAGCGGACCGCCGTCCTGCAGCATCAGGGCCGGCGTGTAGACCGCCATGAAGGGAATGACGAAACCGGCCAGTGCGACCTTGATCGCCTCGAATGAAATCCTCAAGCCCGGCGCCTTGGCGATCGGCGCGGCGGCGAAACAGGCGAGCGCGACGGGGGGCGTCAGATCGGCGAGGATACCGAAATAGAAGACGAACATGTGGCTGACGATCAGCGGCACGCCCAGCGCCAGAAGCGCCGGGCCGGCGATCGAGGAGGTGATGATGTAGTTCGGGATGGTCGGAATGCCCATGCCGAGGATCAGGCAGGTGATCATCGTCAGGACCAGCGACAGGAACAGCGAGGTGTCGCCGACCGAGACGATGAATTGACCGAAGGTGTTGGCGACGCCGGTCAGCGTCATCGTGCCGACGATGATGCCGACGATGGCGCAGGCGATGCCGACGGGAAGCGCCGTCTTGGCGCCGTCGGCGAGCGCATCGCGCACGGCGATCAGCGTCTCGCGGCCGCCCTTGAAGAACGCGCAGGCGGCGACGAGGATGACGAGCGCCACGAGGATCGGGAGCATGCCGTATTCGAAGAAGGCCGCCGCGGCAAAGCCGAGCAGGACCCAGAACACGACGCGGACCGCCAGTCCCGGCATCTTCATCGCCAGCGGCGCGCCGAGAATGAGAAGGGCGGTGAGCGCAAGGCCGATCGTGCCGGCATAAAGCGGGGTGTAGCCGGCAAAGAGCAGCCAGACGAGGACGGCGAGCGGCAGGATCAGATACCAGCCGGTCTTCAGCGCGCCCCATGCGGAGGGCAGCTCTTCCTTCGCGAGCCCGAGAAGATTTCGTTTGCCGGCTTCCAGATGCACCATCCAGAACACGGAGGCGAAGTAGAGGACGGCCGGGATGACGGCGGCGGTCACCACCTCGGCATAGGCGACGTCCAGCGTCTCGGCCATGATGAAGGCGACGGCGCCCATCACCGGCGGCATGATCTGCCCGCCCATGGAGGCGGTGGCCTCGACCCCGCCGGCGAACTCCGCCCGGTAGCCGAAGCGCTTCATCAGGGGAATGGTGAACTGGCCGGTGGTGACGACATTGGCGACGCCCGAGCCCGAGATCGTGCCCATCAGACCCGAAGAGAACACCGCGACCTTGGCCGCCCCGCCTCTGGCGCCGCCGACGAGGCCGAGCGCGACGTCGGTGAACAGCGTGATCATCCCGGCGCGTTCGAGGAACGAGCCGAACAGGATGAACAGGAAGATGTAGGAGGAGGAGACGTAGGTCGGAATGCCGTAAATGCCCTCGGTGCCGAAGGCCATGTGGTCGATCACCTGAGAAAAGTCGTAGCCGCGGGTGACGAAGGGCGAGGGGAGGTATTCGCCGTAAAGGCAATAGCCGAGAAACAGTCCGGCGATGATCGGCAGGGCCGGCCCCATGATGCGCCAGGTGGCGACGAACAGGACGGCGAGGGCGACGACCCCGACGACGGTGTCGGCGAAAAGCGGCGAGCCGGCGCGGAAGATCAGCGCCTTGTATTCCCACCACTGGTAGAAGGCGACCGCCATGCCGAGAAGACCGAGCAGCCAGAACAGCGCCCGCGACGCCTTCGGCTCGTTCCTGAGCGCGGCGACGAGCGGCAGGCCGAGCAGGCACAGGAATCCGACATGGACGGCCCGCACGATCTGGCTCGGCAGATCCCACAGATGGGCGGCGGTGAGAAGCTGGAAGGTGGAAAAGGCGATCGCGATCAGAAAGAGGATGCGGCCTTCCATGGAGCTGGGGAAAGTCGAGGCAAGCGGATCGTGCAGCTCGGCCCGTTCCTCGTCCATGGCCATGTCGCCCGCCGGATCGTCGGGGTTTCGACCGCCTTGCCGCGTTGCCTGATCGTTCATACGGGGCCGACCCCTCCCAAGGTGCGCGTGGAGAAGGACACTAGCCGGAGCCTTGGTGAAGGGCAATTGCCCCGCGTCATTGCCGATCCGCGCGGCCGATCCCGGCCTCGCGACGGCGATGCGGCGACACGTTCGGCAGGGCGTTTCCAGGCGTTACTCGCCCCTGCGGTCGCGGCTGACGGCGTTCCGGCATCGTCTGCGGTCTCTCCGCGCCACTGCCGGGAAGCACAATTTCGGCGTGGTTGCCACGCGTCGAGGTTTGGGATCATGGTAGGGGCTCGCGGAAGGGTCGGGACGCGACCCGTCGAGGGGAAAAGCGAGGCTAGATGAAAGCGATCCTGGTGCCGGCGGAAACTCATGCCGACAGCGAACATGCCCTGAGGATGGCCGCCGAGGTGGCGCGCCGGTTTTCGGGCCGTATCGAGACATTCGCCCTGCAGATGCCGCCCCTTGTCAATCTCACCTGGGACCCGGCGGGCGTTGCCATCATGAATGGCGCCGATCTCGACCATCGCCGCATTCGCGACGACGCAAGGCAACTCGTCGCCCGGCTGATGTCGGAGGAGGATGTGGCGCTGGAGCCGGCGCCGGCCGAGGCGGGCGCTGCGCCGTCCTCCGATTTCGAAGCGAGTGCGGCGTCGTCGGGCAGGGCGTCCTGGGCCTGGAACGACAAGCAGATGGCCGGCGACGGATTTCTCGGCGCCTATGGCCGGGCCTTCGATCTGACGGTCGTCTGCCGGCCGAGACCCGAAGGCGCTTCCATCACGACGCTCGAATCCGCCCTGTTCGAAAGCGGTGGCCCGATCCTGATCGCGCCGCCGCATCCGGTCGAGAAGGGCTTCGGCGAGACCATCGTCGTCGCCTGGAACGGCTCGAGCGAGACCGCCCGCACGATTGCCTTCGCCCGGCCGTTGCTGAGGGCCGCCAAACGGGTGATCGTGCTGGCCGACGATGGCGGCCTCGGCGATCAGCCGTCGGGCGCGCTGGTCCAGCGCCGCCTCGCCCTCAGCGGCGTGCCGGTCGATCTGAAGCTGATCGCATCCGGCGGCATCCGCTCCGGCGACGCCATCCTGGCGGAAGCTGCGGCGCTCGGTTGCGATCTCCTGCTCAAGGGCGCCTATACCCAGAGTCGCCTCCGGCAGATGATCTTTGGCGGGGCGACCAGCCAGATCCTGGCGAAAGCCGAGATCCCGGTCTTCATGGCGCATTGAGCCGGATGCGAGCCGGATGCCGCTCGACGCGGACGGCGAGGCGTGCGGCATCGGCCCGAAAACCGGCATCGATTTTCTGAAAAGCACGGTCTGGAGATTCGGACACTCAGAGCGTCCTTTCTGCGTCCAATCATGGTGCACCACACGACGCCCGAGCGCCGGCCACGGCTTGATCGGGAAGGCGCACGCTTCGAAGCTTCGTCATTCTCGGGCCCCGTCCCGAGAATCAAGAAAATCCCAATGAAACAAATACTTAACTGACGAACTGGATGCTCGGGACGGGGCCCGAGCATGACGAGTGCGATGAAACCGAGCGCCTGATCTCGAAGTGCCGGGCCCTCGATATGCGCCGCTCGACGAGACTGTCGTGCCCGTTGGGTCCTTCAGGGCGCAGGGCGCTCTGAAGGCGGACTGGGCTCATCCGATCGGAATGACGTCGACGAAATGGTCGGTCTTCTGCGGGCCGGCCGTCACGAAGGAGCCGGCGATCGGCAGGGCGTCGGAATAGTCCCGGCCGACGGCGACGACGATGTGATCGTCGCCGGCCACGATGCCGTTGGTCGGATCGAAGCCCACCCAGCCGGCGTCGTCGCCGAGCCAGACGTCGACCCAGGCATGCATGGCGTCGGCGCCTTCGAGGCGCGGCTGGCCTTTCGGCGGTTCGGTGCGCAGAAATCCACTGACATAGCGGGCCGGTATGCCGTTGCCTCGCAGCCCCGCGATCATCACATGGGAAAAATCCTGACAGACCCCGCGCTTTTGCGCGAAAGCCTCGGCGACGCTGGTGCCGACGCTGGTCGCGGCGGGATCATAGGCGAACTCCTCGCGGATGCGCTTCGTCAGCGCCATCACGGCAAGGCCTGCCGGCCGAGCGTCTTCGACCAGAGTTTCGGCGACATAGGCGGTGAGGTCGGCAAAAGGCGCGATCCGGCGCGAGGGGCCGAGATGGTGCAGCGGCGAGGCGCCGTTTGCCGAGCGCGTGGCAAGGGCATCGCTGGCGAGTGTCTCGATGTCCGGTGTCGTCTCGAGCCGGGGCCGGGCCCGCTGTACGGCCACCACCGCCTCCATCACCACGCAGAGCTCGGTCTGCGGCACGAAGAAGGCGATCGTATCGACGTCGTTGCCGAAGAAATCCCCATCGCGCTGATGTTCGCCCGCTCGGGGCTCGATCACGACCCTGACGTTTCGCGCGGTCTGCGCGGCGTCGCTCACCGGGCGCACGCGCAGGAGATGGCGGGCGTCGATGACGGCGGAGCGATATTCGTAGACGATCTTCAGGCGGATGTCGTATTTCATTCCGGCCCCCCGCTCCATTCGGCCGCCGCCCGCGGGCTCGACAACAGATAGCGCTGGGTGATGAGGTCGGAGATCAGCGCGAGATCATCGACAACCCTGTCGAGGAAAGCGGTGTCCACCTCCGTGCCGTCGGCGGTCTGCAGCCGCACCTTGAGCCTTGCCAGACGGCGCTGCAGAAGATCCGGCGATTGGCCGAGATGGACGCCCGGAAGCGACGAGATGACATCCGCCAGGAGATTGACCTGAAAGGCGAGGGAGCGCGGATTGAGCGGATCGAGCACGGCAAGATCGACCACCGTCTCCTCGGACAGATCGACGGAATAGCGCCGACGATAGGTGACGGAGGAATCGGTGAAGGCCAATAGCGCCTCCAGGGCGCCGGCCGGCGGCTCGTCGGCGAGAAGGGAGGAGACCACCATCGCCGTCGCCTGGCCGCGTTCGAGCGCCCGGCCGCACTGCATGAAGCGCCAGCCGGTGAACTGATACATGTTCTCGTGGGCAAGGCCGGCAAAGCCCGACATGTGGGTGAGGACGGCGCTGGTCAGGGCGACGACGTCCTCGTCCTCTTCGGCGAGTGCGTCGAGGATCAGCGCGACGACGTCGTTGAGCGTGCGCCAGGCGTCGGGCGAGAAGCGCTCGCGGATGCGCGAGGCGGTGCCCGCCGCCTGCCTAGCCAGGGCAAGGAGGCCGCGCTGCGGCTTGCCGCCCTCGGTCTCGACGCCGCAATCTGAAAGGATGAGGGCGACGCGCGCCTCGAGCTCGCCCTCGCTCCAGCCCTCGCCGGCGCGGGCGGCATGAAGCCGCAACAGCCGCGCCGCCGTCTCGCAGCGTTCGGCATAGCGACCGAGCCAGAAGAGATTGTCGGCGGCACGGGCCGGAAGCGCCCCCGGCAGCCGCCGCGAGAAGCGATCGCCCTTCGCCCCGAGCAGGGTCACCGGCTTTGCGGCAGGCGCGGGCGAGGGGATCCACACGTCGATAGAGCCGCCGCCGCGCTGCATCGAGATCACCCGCGCGTCGCGGGAGTCGGCCACCCGCGCAAAGCCGCCGGGCATGACGTGCCAGCCCTCCTCGTCGCGCATCAGGAAGGCGCGCAGCGTGACCGGGCGCGGCTCCAGCCGGCCGTCCTTGCCGAAGACCGGCGTCGTCGAGAGCGCGGCGATCTCCTGCCCGACGAGGGTGACGCCCTCGCGGGTCGAAGCCGGCACGGCCATCGACGCCTCCCCCTGCCGCGTGGCGGTTTCGCCCATCACCGGGAAAGGCGGGGCGCCGGGAAAGGCCGGGCCGAGCTGCAGCCGGGCGGCGTTTTCGGCGACGAAGCGGCGGATCTTCTCCTGGCCACACCACCAGGTGGCGATCGTCGGAAGTTTCAGCTCTTCGCCGATGAGCGCCTCGGCCAGCGGCTTTTGAAACGCCAGAAGCGCCGGGGTTTCGAGAATGCCCGAGCCGAGCGCGTTGACGACGGCGAGCGCCCCGGAGCGCACGGCACGGCAAAGGCCGGGTGTGCCGATCCGCGAGCCGCCGAAAAGCTCCAGCGGATCGCAGAAATCGGCATCGAGCCTTCGCCACAACACGCTGATCGGCTGGAAGCCGTCGACGGTCCTGACCTCGGCACGGTCGCCATGGACGACGAGGTCGCCGCCTTCGAGGAGGAGGAGGCCGAGATAGCGGGCGAGATAGGCGTGTTCGTAATAGGTCTCGTTGTGAGGGCCGGGCGTCAAAAGGCCGATGCGGGAGCGTTCAGGCCCACCGAGCGCGAACAGCATCTCGCGGAACCGGCGAAAGAAGCCGGCGAGGCGCTCGACATTGAGGGCTCTCGTGATGTCGGGAAAGGCCTTGGAGGTCGCGACCCGGTTTTCCAGCGCGAAGCCGGCGCCAGACGGCGCCTGCGTGCGGTCGCCCAGCACCCACCAGCGGCCGTCCGGACCTCTGCCGAGATCGATGGCGATGAAGGACAGGAGCGGCGCGCTGCCGTTCGCCTGGCCGGCCAGAGGCCGCAGGAATTCCGGGTTCCGGCCGATGAGGATGCCGGGCAGGGTGCCCTCGGCGACCATTCGCCCTTCGCCGTAGATATCGGCCAGAAGCGCTTCGAGGAAACGCGCCCGCTGGACGAGGCCGGCGGACAGCGCCTGCCATTCGGCGCGGTCGATGACCAGCGCCGGATGGCCGAGCGGCCATTCGTGGCTCTGCTCGGCTCCCTCGCCATAGACCTGATGGAAGACGCCGGCTTCGGAGAGATATTGCCGCGACGAGGCAAAGCGCCGGTCGAGTTCACCTTCCGTCATCGCCGAGAGTTTTGCCATCAGCGGTTCATAATGCGGCCGCAAGACGCCCTCCGGCGCGATCATCTCGTCGCGGCCCTTGGCGGCCAGGCTGGCATAGTGGCGAAGAAGATCGGGTTCGGGAGGCACGGGCATCCAGATCTGTGGCGTGGATCGGACCCGCTATAGCACCTTTCCGCCCGTCCTGGCTCTCGGCATCGGCATTTCATGCTTCATGGCGGAGCGCGCTCGATTGCCGGGTCGTTCGCGAGGTTGTCGCTTCGTTCGACGTCGCGGCTGCCTCGCCGGCACCGAACTCGCTCGAAAACAAATATTCGCCTTCTGGTTGCTTCGGCAAATTCGTTCGAGTGAGGAGTTGCTTGTATTTGAAAGGGTTGCGCGACGATGTGGGCTGTCATCGCACTGCAAAGACCTTGGAATAATTCTATTCAGTATTGTCATTCGACATTACGAATCCGTAATAATCATTCGAAGGAATGACCTCCATGAATGAGAATTTCGCGCTTTCGCGTCGCAGCACCCTGAAAGTCCTCGGCGGTGCTTTCGTCGCTCTGCCGATCGCCCGTCTCGCCCATGCCGAAGGAACGGCGACCCATGAGGCCGCCGCCGGCATGCCCGGCACGGCATCGTTCGAGGGCATGAGCGCGCCGGGCCTCGCCGATCCCGACGCCATGGCCCGCGTGTCGGTCGGCTCGAAGCTCAGCCTCGAGGGCCCGGACAAGGCGAAGAAGATCTCCGACCTCTCCTACCACGCCTTCTTCCAGACCGGCGACGAGGTGCCCGACCTCGATGGCAAGCCCACCATTGCCGGCGGCTATTTCGACATTCACGGCCAGCCGATCATGGACCTGTCGGACCCGGCCGAGAAGCGCCAGTTCTTCTCCGACTGTCCGGACGGCATGGCCCTGCTCCAGCCGATCGAGGGCGTCGACAAGGCGGCGCTCGGCGTCAAGGGCAATCCGGTCTTCGCCGTCGTGCAGTTCGAATATACCAGCCGGGACCTCGCCAAGGACGACATGTATGGCCGTCTGCCCTCGCCGATCGCCGTCCTGACCCTCGATCAGGATCCCGACACCGGCCATCTGGAACTCGTGCGCTACGCCAATGTCGATACCGCCGGCGCCCACGGCCTGTGGATCACCTGCGGCGCCAGCCGTTCGCCCTGGAACACCCATCTGTCCAGCGAGGAATACCCGACCGACGCCTTTTCGGCCGATTCCGACGAGACGTTCCTCGCCTATATCACGAACCTCTACGGCGATGCCGAGGCGGTGAAGGACCCGGCCAAGGCCAATCCCTATCTCTACAACCACATCCCCGAGGTGCGGGTGAATGCCGACGGCAGCGGCACCATCACCAAGCATTTCTGCGTCGGCCGGATCTCGCACGAACTCATCCAGGTCTGCCCCGATGCGCGCACCGTGCTGATGGGCGACGACATGACCAATGGCGGCGCCTTCATGTTCGTCGCCGACAGGCCGGAGGATCTGTCCGCCGGCTCGCTCTACGTCGCCAAATGGCACCAGACCTCCGGCAAGGGCCCGGGCGCGGGCGATCTGACCTGGATCAAGCTCGGCCACGCCACCAGCGACGAGATCGAGACCCTCGCCAAGACGCTGAAGCCGACCGACATCATGGACGTCGCCTATGAGGATCCCTCCGACGACAGCTTCGCCAAGATCGCCTATGGCGGCAAGGACAACTGGGTGCGTCTGAAGCCGGGCATGGAGAAGGCCGCGGCCTTCCTCGAGACCCACCGCTATGCCGCGCTGAAGGGCGCGAGCCTCGGCTTCACCAAATGGGAAGGCACGACGGTCAACGCCGCCGACAAGATCGGCTATGTGGCGATGAGCTACATCAAGGGTCCGATGATCGACGGCAGCAGCGACATCAAGGTCGAGGGTCCGCTGGCCGGCTCCGTCTATGCGCTGACCCTGACGGACGGCCAGAAAGACGAGGGCGGCGAGGCGATCGACAGCGAATGGGTGCCGGTGCACATGGCCGGCATTGCCGAAGTGACCGGCGAGGATCTCGCCGAGCCCGACGCCCTCGGCAATCTCGCCAATCCGGACAAGGTCGCCAATCCCGACAACATCAAGTTCTCGGAAGACATGCGCACCCTGTTCATCGGCGAGGATTCAGGCCTCCACGTCAACAACTTCCTGTGGGCCTACAATGTCGACGACAAGACCTGCAAGCGTGTGCTCTCGACCCCCTCGGGCGCGGAATCGACGGGTCTCCAGTCCGTCGACAACGTCAATGGCTGGACCTACATCATGAGCAACTTCCAGCATCCCGGCGACTGGGAGAGCCCGCTCCACGACAAGGTCAAGGACGTGCTCGAGCCGTTGATCGACAAGAACTTCAAGAACCGCTACGCGGCCCAGGTCGGCTATATCGCCGGCATGCCGCAGGCGCGCAGCGCCTGAGGCCAGCGACGCCGGTTTTCGGCCTGCGCCGACGGTTGCAGGCTCGATCACCGCAAAGGCTTCACGCCGGCGCCCCGAGAAACGTTCTTTCGGGGGCGCCGGTTTTCACCCGTCTTATGCAGGATCATTGGTCGGCGTTTTCCGAAGTCCGAGGGCCGGAGCTGATGGCGCCGGCCCGCTCTTTTTTGCAGAGACGGCGCGGGGCGATCCCCGCGCGATCGAGTTACAGAAGCCCGGCTTCCTTGTAGTAGCGCTCGGCGCCCGGATGCAGCGCCACCGGCAGGTTCTTGGCCGCCGTCTTCGGGTCGATGGCTTTTGCCGCATTGTGGGCGGCGACGAGGTCGGGCAGGTGCTCGAAGAGCTGCTTGGTCATCTGATAGGCCAGTTCCTCGTCGACGTCGGAGGAGGTGACGAGGATGTTGGTGATCGCCAGCGTCGGCACGGCCGCGTCCTGGCCGTCATAGGTGCCGGCGGGGATTTCGGCCGCCTGGAACGGTGCGCCGAGCTTCTCGGCGATCGCGGCGGGGACGGCGACGACGGTGATCGGCAGCGAGGCGGCCAGATCGCGGATCGAGGAAACGCCGAGGCCGGCGGACTGGAGCGTCGCGTCGAGCTGGCGGTTCTTGATCAGCTCGACGGATTCGGCGAAGGGCAGATATTCGGTCTTGCCGAGATCGTCATAGCTCATGCCCGCCGCCTGGAAAATCGCCCGGGCGTTGAGCTCGGTGCCGGAGGCCGGCGCGCCGACGGACAAAGCCTTGCCCTTCAGGCCTTCCAGATCGGTGATGCCCGAATCCTTGGAGGCGACGATCTGCACGTAGTTCGGATAGATAGCGGCGATGGCCCTGAGCTTTTCGACCTTTTCGGGAAAGCCCGCCTCGGCATTGCCTTCGGCCGCCGCCTTGACGCTGTCGCCGAGCGCAAAGCCGATCTCGCCGCGCCCTTGCGTGACGAGCTTGATGTTCTCCACCGAGGCCTTGGTCGACTGGACCTGCGTCTTCACGCCGTCGATGTTCTCGCCATAGACCTTGGCCAGCGCAACGCCGAGCGGATAGTAGACGCCGGACGTTCCGCCGGTCAGGACGTTGATGAACTGCTGGGCCGAGGCGCTGGCGGGCGCGAAGGCCAAGCCGGCAATGACGGCGGACGCCGCAAGGCGCGAAAGATGTCTCATGAATTTCCTCCCAAGGGACCGAAGCGGTCCGTGGAAGAAACTTGTCACAAGGCGAGCCCCAAGCTCAAGCCCGTGATAGTTTGACCTTCGTCGCATCGCCGCGTGACATTCTCGCACGAGAGGAAGATTTCACTCGAAACCATCGCGACACGCGCCCTGCCGCGCCTAGATAGTGCGTTCACCGATCCCGCACGGAGCCGCAGATGCTCAAGGAATTCCGCGAATTCGCCCTGAAGGGCAACATGGTCGATCTTGCCATCGGCATCATCATCGGCGCGGCCTTTTCCGGCCTGGTCAATTCGATCGTCTCGGATCTGTTCATGCCGCTGGTCGCGGTGATCACCGGCGGCGTCGACTTTTCCAACAAGTTCGTCGCGCTTTCCAGCGCCGTCACCGCCACCGGCCTCGAGGAGGCGCGCAAGCAGGGACCGGTCTTCGCCTATGGCCGGTTCGTGACCCTCACGATCAACTTTCTCATCGTCGCCTTCATCCTGTTTCTCGTCGTGAAGATGATGAACCGGCTGAAGCGCAAGGAGGAGGAAAAGCCCGCGCCGGTCGCCGAAGTGCCGCGGGAGGAAAAGCTGCTGGAGGAAATCCGCGACATCCTGGCGAATGGGGCCGGGGCGGAGCGGCGGGTCTAGCCTGCCGTAAAATGGCTCCAGAATCCCGGACCGAAAAGCTCATTCCCGCCATCTCGAGAGACCGGCAATGTCTCGCCGTCGTCGGTCGCGTGCCAGAGATTTCCACCCCGTCGGGCTTGCGGATCGTGGCTAGCCCCCGATGCTCCAGCCCATGCTGGCTTGGACAACGATCCGGTCGGTGCCGCTTGAACGCGCCGAGGCCCGAAAGCGGACCGCCTCTGTGAACCACGGCAAAGACCGCAAAGCAGCCCCGCGCGGAGTTGAACTTGCTGCAAGCGGAGCCGTTCGCCGCCGGGAGCCAATTTCCAGCCTCTCTGCGGTTGCGTTTTGCTACCAAATCGTCGCACCGTGGCCGTGTTGCATGCAACGCGCCGATTGGGTCTGCCAACTGCCCTCGGCGCAGGAGGTTCGAATGAATGAGTATGCGATCTTGGCTGCGACCTTGGTCGGCGGTGTTGCAGGAGGTGCGCTCGGTGCGCGCATTTCAGCTGCGCCGATGTGGAAGGGCGCACTCGCTGCTGGATTGGCTTCGATCGTACAGCTGGTCATCGGGGAGTTGGGTGATATCGAGGAGCCTCTCGTCAATTCCCTGACCTATCTCGCGGCCGTCGGGATCATTGGGGGGCGCTGGGGTATGGGGCTGACGGGTCGGCAGCTTTCACTGGTGGTGATCGGCAGCTTCCTGCTGGCCCTCGCCGCTGCGGTTCCCATCGTCTATTTCTTTCCATCCCTGGTCTAGCCCGCTTCCGATCAGACGAGCGGGCATGGCACTAAACGCCCTGGGCCATTCCGGCGAAGGGGGGCTCGGTCATGGCCGTGGTGTCATCGCTGCAATCCGGGTCCAGATCATAGCGCAAGACACGATGCGCGACGGCCCGCCACGACTCGATCGAGAAGGCGTTTCGTTCAACGCTTCGTCATTCTCGGGCCCCGTCCCGAGAATCCAGAAACGTTCGACACAACAGAAGCTTAATCGGCGCTCGACATGCTCGGGACGGGGCCCGAGCCAGTAGGGCGCGGGCTAACCGGACGGCCCGAGAACACGGGGCAGTCCCCCGATATGCGCCGTTCGACGAGACTGTCATGTACTGTTGGTCCAGATTGCACTGTTGTCCGCATTCCGGCGCAACCACAGCCTCTCGCCTCACACCACCGGGCTGAGCAGCGGCTCGCCCCTCAGATGCGCCTTGAGGTTCTTCACCACCATCATGCCCATGGCGGCGCGTGTCTTGTGGGTGGCCGAGCCCTGATGGGGCAGGAGCACGACGTTCTGGAGCTTCCGCAGGCGCTCCGGCACGTGCGGCTCGTTGGCGAAGACGTCGAGGGCCGCGCCGCCGAGGGCGTCCGTCTCCAGAAGTTCGATCAGCGCCGCTTCGTCGACCAGCGAGCCGCGGCCCATATTGACGAGCTTGCCCTTGGGGCCGAGCGCCTCCATGACTTTGCGGCTAACGATGCCCTTGGTCTCCTCGGTTCCGGGCGCGATCGCCACCAGCCAGTCGACGTCACGGGCCATGGCTTCGAGATCGGGATGGTGGGGATAGGGCTGATGCTCCTGACGCGAGCGGCCGTGATAGACCACCTCCATGTTGAAGGCCTGGCAGAGCTTGGCGATGGTCTTGCCGATGCGCCCGAGGCCGAGGATGCCGACGCGGGTGCCGGTGAGCTCGTCGGTCAGGCCGAAGGTGCCTTCCGATTCCCAGCGGCCGGCGCGCACATAGGCGTCGGCCTGGGGCACGCGGTGGCAGAGGGCGAGCATCAGGGCGAGCGTCGTCTCGGCGACACAGTCGTTCAGCACGTCCGGCGTGTTGGTGACGGAGACGCCATGCTCCTTCGCCGCCGCGACATCCACCGCGTCGTAGCCGACGCCGAAGGAGGAGATGATTTCCAGCTTCGGCAGGGCCGCGATCATCTCGCGGGTGGCGCCGTGATGGCCTCCGGTGGCGACGAAGCGGGTGGTGGGGGCGAGCTTTTCCAGAAGCGCCGGCTTGTCCTCGGCCTCGAAATAGCGATGCAGGGTGAAGTCTTCCGCCAGCGCCTTTTCGACGGGCTCGGCGAAGGGGCAGATTTGCAGAAGATCGGGCTTGGCCATGGTCGGTCCTTGATGGGCTGAATTCGGCGGGCGATGCCCATTTGGGCAGAACGCACCGGCAATGAAAGTGATAAGTGGCGCGATCAGGCGCCAGGGCGATCGTTCGATGCAGGGGCCGGCATTCGATATAGTCCCGATCTCCCCCCTTGTGTGGGAGATGCCGGTAGGCAGAGGGGGCGCAACGGGCGTCGACATGTCCTAACGCCGGCGCTGCACCCCCCTCTGGGTTGCCACCCATCTCCCCCACAAGGGGGGAGATCGCAGCTTGCGCGACGGCGCGTGCCTCTGAACGACCGCACTCGGTCTGGCGCAGCTCGCCTGTCATGCCGCACGGGCCGCATCCGGCCGGCGCCGGCGCAGCACCGCGATGACAAGCGGGATCGACCAGATGGCGATGGTGAAGAGCCCGAGCCCCGCCGCGATCGGCCGTTCGAAGAAGGCGAGGAAGCTGCCGTCGGCCTTGATCATCGAGGTGACGAAGTTCTGCTCCAGCATCGGGCCGAGGACGAGGCCGAGGATCGCCGGGGCGATGGGGATGTCGTTCTCCTCCATCAGGAAGCCGATGACCCCGAAGATCAGCATCAGCGTGATGCCGAAGGGGGTGTTGTTGATGGCAAAGGAGCCGACGATGCAGAACATCAGGATGATCGGCATCAGGACGCGGGCGGGGATGGACAGGATCGTCCGCGCCGCCTTGATGGCGATCCAGCCCATCGGCAGCATGATGATATTGGCGAGGAAGAAGACGATGAAGACCGCATAGATCAGTTGCGGCTGGTTGATGAAGATCGTCGGGCCGGGATTGAGGCCCTTGATGTAGAGAACGCCGATGACGATCGCGGTGATGGAATCGCCGGGAATGCCGAAGACGAGGGCGGGGATCCAGGCGCCGCTGACGGCGCCGTTGTTCGAGGCGCCGGCCTCGACGAGGCCCTCGACATGGCCGGTGCCGAACTTTTTCGGCTCCTTGGAGAATTTCTTCGAGACGGCGTAGGAGATCCAGGCCGCGATGTCGGCGCCGGCGCCGGGCAGCGCGCCGATCGCCGTGCCGGCGACGCTGCCGCGCAGCGTCTGGAGCGGGTAGCGCTTCAGATTGGCCCATTGCCGGGTGAAGATGCCCTTCTTGCCGCCGGCTTCGACGGCCGGCGTATCGGCGCCCGAGACGACCGAGCGCAGCACTTCGGACACCGCGAAGAGGCCGATCATCGCCGGGATGAACTGGATACCGGCGAGAAGCTCGACATTGCCGAAGGTGTAGCGCGGCTGGCCGGCCGGATTGTCGATGCCGATGGTCGCGGCGAAGAGGCCGATGATCAGCGAGATCATGCCGCGCGGCACCGAGCCGGGCGAAACGAAGATCGCGCAGGAAAGGCCGAGGACGACGAGCCAGAAATATTCGAAGGAGGAAAATTTCAGCGCCACCTCGGCGAGGACAGGCGCGGCGGTGACGAGGACGACGGTGCCGAAGATGCCGCCGATCGCGGAAAAGACCAGACAGGCCCCGAGCGCTTCCTCCGAGCGGCCGGAGCGGGTCATCCGGTAGCTATCCTCGACATAGGCGGCGCTTGCCGGCGTTCCCGGCATTCTGAGAAGCGAGCCGGGAATGTCGCCGGCAAAGATCGCCATCGCCGTCGCCGTGACGATCGCCGCGATCGCCGGAACCGGATCCATGAAGAAGGTGACGGGGACGAGCAGCGCCGTCGCCATGGTCGCCGTCAGCCCCGGGATCGCGCCGACGAACATGCCGAAGGCCGCCGAGGCGAGAATCACCATCAGCACATAGGGCTGGAAGACGAGGGCGAAGGCTTCGGCAAGGATCGGCATCGGCCTACCAGAGGAACCCGAGGAATTCGCTGCGCGGCAGCGGCACCAGGAGCAGCCGGCCGAAGGCCTGCTGGATGACGACGCAGGCCGCGATCGACACCGCGATCGCCGTCACCGGCCGTGTCCGCAGCGTCAGCATCAGGACGGCCATGACGACCAGCGAGGCCGGCACGAAGCCGATCGCCGGCGCGGCGGCGATGTAGAAGACGACGAGGGCGATGGCGACGAGCGCCGAGACGACCGGGCGCGGCGCGCGAACCCAGGGGGCAAGCTCGAGGCGCGGCATGCGGGCGCCCGCGACGACGGCCCGGCCGATCATGGAAAGGCCGAGACAGACCGCAAACAGCGCGATCGCCCGCGGCATCGTGCCGGCGCCATAGGCCTGGCCGGGAATGTCGGTGAAGCCGAGGGCGGAGACGTATATCGCGACGCCTGCGACGAGGACGAGGAGGCCGAGAAGGAGGTCGTTGAATTTCATCGGGTTTGTCCGGTAACTAGGACAGAGGCTGGGATGCGTGAAACAGGGGGTGCTTCTCTTTCCTCGGATGGGCGCAACGGAGAAGCATCGTCATCCTCGGGCCCCGTCCCGAGGATCCAGAGCGACATTTCACACTCACCCGCTCACACGCCCTTCAGCGCAATCGAGAAGGCGGCCCTCGGTATGAGAAGCCAGACTGGATCCTCGGGACGGGGCCCGAGGATGACGACGCGTTGAGGGTCGCGCCCGTCCTGCAGACTTTTCGAAGCGGAGCCAGTCTCGGTCACGTCGAACTCGAAGCCCAGACGGGCCCCGCGCCGCTACTCTTTCGCCAGCCCCGCCTTCTTCATCACCTCGCCGAGCGCTGCGTCGTCCTCGGCGACGATCTTCGTCGCTTCCTCGCCGGCCGCCCAGCGGGTGCCGAAGCCGCGGTCCTTCATGAAGGTCTGGTACTCTTCGGAATCATAGGCCTTCTTGACGGCGTCCTGAAGCTTGGCCTTGACGTTGTCCGGCAGGCCGTCGGGCGCAACGACCGCGCGCCAGACCGCGAGCGTCCACTCGGAGCCGGTGCCTTCCTTCAGGGTCGGGACGTCCGGGAACATCGCCTGGCGCTCGGCCGACATCGAGGCCAGGGGCTTCACCCGGCCGGCATCGATCATCGAGCGGCCCTCGGCGAGGGAGGAGGGGACGATATCGACGCCGCCCGCGACCATATCCGTAATGCCGGCCGCCGCGCCCTGGCTCGGCACGAAGGTGACGTAGTCGGGCTCGAGGCCCTCGGACAAGAGCCAGCCGGCGAGGCCGAGATGCCAGATGCCGCCCTGGCCGGTGCCGGACGCCTTGAAGGTGCCCTTGGGCTCGGCCTTGATCTTGTCGATGAGCGCCTGGACGTTGTCGTAATCGGAATCGGCCGAGACCATGACGCCGCCGGGATCGGCATTGACGAGTGCGAGGATGTCGTAATCCTCATAGGTGAGGTCAGTCAGGCCCTGCCAGTGCATCATGTCGATCTCGATCGTCATGATGCCGAGGGTGTAGCCGTCCGGCGCCGCATTGGCGATGGCGCTGTGGCCGACGACGCCTGAGCCGCCGGTGCGGTTGACGACATTGACGGGAACGCCGAGCTCCTCCTGCAGGAGCGAGGCGATGACCCGGCCGACCGCGTCGGTGCCGCCGCCGGCGCCCCAGGGCACGATCATCTGGATCGGCCGGCTCGGATAGTCCTCCTGCGCATGAGCAAGCGGGGCGAGCGTGAAACTGCCGGCGACTGCGATCGCCGCCGCGGCGGCAAGAAGCGAACGTCTCTTCATCGGTGATTTTCCTCCCAGAAACGATGGATCACCGGACCAACCGGTGCGATCGTCGGCGCCTCCCAGAGCCACGCGACCGGACTGTCAGAACATACAGTCATCCACTTGCTTCGCACTATTCAGAGCGAGCCGACAAAAGTCAATGTATACGTAAAAATCAATCCGGGTGACGAACAGTGCGCCGGAGCGCGTCATTCTGGCGTTGACGAAATGGAGGGAGGATCACGACGGCCGCGAGACCGATGAAGACGCGTCGGCTCAAAGCGACAGTCTACGAACGCTTCTGCCGTGCACGACCGCGAGAATGAGCACGCCGTCGCTTGCCTGTTCGTAGAGGATCACGTGAGAGCGGTGTTCGTGCCGCCGGATACCAGGCGCGATCGACTCCGCCAAACGCCCCATGCGTGGATTTTGCGCCAAGCGTTCGAAGGTTTCGAACATTGTATCCGCATAGTGATCGGCCTGCGCTGCACCGAACATCTCGTAGCCGAAGGCATAGATCTCCGTGACGTCTTCCTCGGCGCGCCGCGCCAGGCGAAAACGCCTCATGCGGCAGACGTGCCGCGCCTTGCGGCCACGCGGCGACGGGCCTCGGCCTTGATGTCGGCGAGCGATTGCTCGCCAATGCCGCTGGCTCGCGCCTCGGCCACGATCAGACGCAGATCGTCGAGCGTGAGATCGGGTTGCAAACGGCTCTCGCGATCGCGGCGGACGAGATCGCGGATATAGTCGCTGGCGCTGCCATATTCGCCTTCGACGACGCGGCGATCGATCCACTCTTTCAGGTCGTCGGACACGGACAAGGTCAATGAGGCCAAGGTGTTCCTCCTATCAAAGCCCCTCGGACAATAGTCACATATGTCTTCGCTCTGTACCACCCAGATCGCAGTCGTCGGCGCAATCGAAAAGAGGCGCCCGATGGGGACGCCTCTTCTCATGTCGGATGATGGGACGGCTTCGGGCCGTCAGTCGCGGGCGGCGATGACTGTCTGTTTCTGCTCGCCGAGGCCGGCGATGCCGAGCGTCATGACGTCGCCGACCTTGAGGTATTGCGGCGGCTTCATGCCCATGCCGACGCCGGGAGGCGTGCCGGTGGTGATGACGTCGCCGGGCATCAGGGTCATGTATTGCGACACGTAGGAGACCAGATGCGGCAGATTGAAGATCAGCGTCGAGGAGGTGCCGGTCTGCCGGCGCTCGCCATTGACGTCGAGCCACATGTCGAGATCGTGCGGGTCCGAGACCTCGTCCTTGGTGACGAGCCAGGGGCCGAGCGGGCCGAAGGTGTCGTGGCTCTTGCCCTTGGTCCACTGGCCCTGACGCTTGGTCTGGAAGGTGCGCTCGGAGACGTCGTTCATCACCGCGAAGCCGGCGACATAGTCCATGGCGTCGGATTCCGAAACGTATTTGGCGCGTGATCCGATGATCACGGCAAGCTCGACCTCCCAGTCGAGGGCGTCGGAGCCGCGGGGCATCTCGACGTCGTCGTTGGGGCCGCAGAGCGCGTTGATCTGCTTGGTGAAGATGATCGGCTCCGTCGGCGGCTCGGCGCCGGTCTCGGCCGCGTGGTCGGAATAGTTGAGGCCGATGCACAGGATCTTCGAGACGCCGGCGACCGGGGAGCCGTAGCGCGGCGTGCCATCGACCAGCGGTAGCGAGGCCGGGTCGATGGCTTTCAGGGCCTGAAGGCCCTTTTGCGAGAGCGTGTCACCGGCGATGTCGTCGACCTTGCCGGAGAGGTCGCGCAGCTTGCCCTCGGCATCGATCATGCCGGGCTTTTCCTGGCCGAGCGGGCCGTAACGTACGAGTTTCATGGTGTCCTTTCAGGGTGTGACGAGTTGATGAAGCCGCGTCATTCTCGGGCCCCGTCCCGAGAATCCAGGGGCGGTTGCCGCAGCTTTGGCCGCTGCCGCTCTTAACGAACCGAGGCGATAGAGCTCTATGATCTCTGGATTCTCGGGACGGGGCCCGAGAATGACGAAGCGTTGGGGTTTGTGCCTCCGATTTGCGCTGCGCTGCGTGATATCGCCGACCGAAGCTCTGTTCGAGGGTCGCTCCTGGCCACGGTCGCGCCTCTCATCCCCTCAATAGACAGCGCGGCCGCCGGAAATGTCGAACACGGCGCCGGTGGAAAACGAGCAGTCCTCCGACGACAGCCAGACGATCAGCGCGGCGACCTCGGTCGGTTCGACGAAGCGGTTCATCGGGATCTTGGAGAGCATGTATTCGATATGCTCCTGGCTCATCTGGTCGAAAATAGCGGTGCGGGCTGCGGCCGGGGTGATGCAGTTGACGAGGACGCCGGCGCCGGCGAGTTCCTTGCCGAGCGATTTCGTCAGGCCGATCAGCCCGGCCTTGGAGGCGGAATAATGCGAGGCGTTGGGATTGCCTTCCTTGCCGGCGATCGAGGCGACATTGACGATGCGGCCATAGCCGGCCTCGACCATCGCCGGGACGAGGGCGCGGGCGGTCAGATACGGCCCGACGAGATTGACCTCGACGGTCTTGCGCCAGATCGCCGGGTCGAGCTCCCAGGTCTTGCCGTTCCCGCCGGTGATGCCGGCATTGTTGACGAGGATGTCGACCTTGCCGCCCGACAGCGCTTCCTTCGCCGCCTTTTCGACCGAGGCTTCGTCGGTCAGTTCGACCACCGTGCCGCTCGCCTTTTCGCCAAGCTTCGCGACGGCCTCCTCGATTGCGCCGGCGTCGATGTCCCACAGAACCACCGAGCCGCCGCTCTCCACCACCCGCTCGGCGGTGGCAAGGCCGATGCCCCGCGCTCCCCCCGTCACGATCGCCCTGCGACCTTCGAGGTCAATCCTGTTCATCGCCTATCCTCCCTCTGGCAGCGCGGTGACGGGCGCTGGCATCCTCACGCAATGGCATATCGCACATTTCTATTCAACGTATACGTCGCGCAGTGGTGCTGTCATTAGCGACCCTTGCCAATCTTCAGCTGCCGGCTCCGTAGCCCGCGGCCTGTCCCCGCAGAAGGGTCAGCGCCATCCGGTCGGCCCGTTCCCGGTGCTGGGCGTGAAGATGGGACGCCAGGCGCTCGTCATTGGCGCGGATCGCCTCGAAGATCGCCCGGTGCTCGCGATCGGACTGGGTCGGCTCGGGCCGTAACTTCACGATCGCCATATGAGCGCGATACTGCTGGTCCCAGCACAGCCGCAGCGCCGCCTGCAGGCGCGGATTGCCGCAAAGGCCGACGAGCTCGGAGTGAAAGACGTTGTCGAGATGCGACCACTGGACGATGTCGCCACGCTCGGTCTCGCGTTCCATCTGATCGAGCAGGCCGGAGAGCCGCCGCACCTCCTCGTCCTTCAGGCCGCGGCGGGCAAGGAGCGCGGCGGCCTTGACCTCGAGCGGCGAAAGAATGTCGTAGATGCTGGCGAGATCCTCAAGCGACTGGGACTTGACGGTGATGCCGCGGCGCGGCCGCACCTCGACGAGATCCTCCTCCTCCAGCCGGATCAGGGCCTCGCGAACGGGCGTTCGCGACAGGGAGAGAAGGCTCGCCACCTCCGCCTCGAGAAGTTTCGTGCCCGGCGGCAGGCGGCCTTCGAGAATGCGGAACTTGAGATCGTGATAGGCCCGGTCCCGCGCCGGCAGGCTGGCGACCCCGGCAAGCGTCGGACGCGGGCGCGAGCCGCCGGGCACCTTGGCGGCGGCCGGCGCCTTGCGCCTGCGCTCGCGGCCGGCCTCGGCTTCCGGCGCCTCGGCCTGATCGTCCTCTTCGGACGGGTTGGCGGGGTTCATCTCGACCATGGCGTCATCGTGCCGGCATCATCGTTTGCCGTCCTTCAAAGCTTCTTTCCCGGAACGCCGTTCAGCCCGGCGACGATGTCGGCGACGGTCGGCAGATACTGATCGCCCTTGCCCAGCGCCTCGGCGGTGGCGAAGTCGTTCTTCACCGCCGAGGAGACGTGGCTGGCGATGCCGCTCTCATTGGCCAGCGAAACCAGATAGCGCATGTCCTTGTGGGCGTTCTTGAGCGCGAATTTGTGGGCGTTCGGATTGCCGCCGACCACATAGTCCATGAAGGTCTGATAGAAGCCGCAATCCATGCGTCCGCCGCCGATGACGCTGTGAAAGACCTCGGGTGAGACACCGTTCTTGCCGCCGATCGCCAGCGCTTCGGAATAAAGCGCCGCATAGCCGAGGGAGATGAAGTTGTTGAGAAGCTTCATCGTGTGGCCGGCGCCGACCTCGCCGACCCTCACGACCTTGCCGGCAATGACGTCGAGCAATGGCTTCACCTTCTCGAAGGCGGCTTCGCTCGCCCCCGCCATCACGTCGAGCGTGCCCTCCCAGGCCTCTTTCGGCGTTCGCGAGAGCGGCGCGTCGACGAGGGTGATGCCGGACGCCTCGCAGCGCTCGGCCAGCGCCCGCGTCGATACCGGGTTGGCGGTCGAGGTGTCGATGATGGTCTTCACCGAGCCGTCGGCAGCGAGGATCGCCGAGACCGCTTCCTCGACCTGCGGGCTGCCGGGCAGGCAGAGGAACACGACCGCGCAGGATTTCGCGATCCCGGCGACGTCCTCGGCCTCGCTCGCGCCGCGTTCGATCAGATCCTCGATCGGCTCGCGGTTGCGATGGGCCATGACGGTCAAAGGATAGCCGGCCTCGACGAGGTTCTTGGCCATGCCATGGCCCATGAGGCCTGCGCCGATGAAGCCGATAGAGGGGCGGTCGGTCATAGGGCGGTGCTCCGGGTGTTGGTTGGTCGGCTGAGTTTTGTTTCGGCGGCGGTTGGAGTTTCGATCGGGAAGGGCGGCGCGGGGCGCCCCCCTCTGCCTGCCGGCATCTCCCCCACAAGGGGGGAGATCGGCTGCTGTGCTTCCGGCGCCTCGTCAGTCCAAGGTCTGTGCAGATCGCGGTTGCTGACGGACGGACGGAACCGCCAGCGCAGGCTCAATCTCCCCCCATGTGGGGGAGATGTCCGGCAGGACAGAGGGGGGTATCTCCGCGCAACCATCAAAAATCCCTCATCCCCGCCCCGCTTCATCGGCCATATGCGCCCGGATGATGTCGGCAAAGCTCCTGTCGGCGGAAAAGCCGACGCTTGTCGCGCGGCTCGCGTCGAAATCGCGCGGCCAGCCGGCGACGATCTTCTCGATCACCGCGTCGGGCTCGCGGCGGATGCGGTTCGCCACCTCGTCGCCGGCGACCTCGCGCAGCGCCTCGATCATCTCGGCGATGGTGACGGAAAGGCCCGGCATCGTCAGGCAGCGGCGGGCGCCGAGAACGTCGGTGTCCATCGTCGCGGCATGTATCAGGAATTCCACGGCCGAGGCCGGGCTTGCCACCCAGTGGCGGACGTCGTCGGCGACCGGCAGGATCGCCTCCTCGCCGGCCAAGGGCTCGCGGATGATGCCGGAGAAAAAGCTCGACGCTGCCTTGTTCGGCTTGCCCGGGCGCACGACGATGGTCGGCAGGCGAATGCCGACGCCATCGACGAAGCCCTTGCGGCTGTAGTCGTTGAGGAGGAGTTCGCAGATCGCCTTCTGGGTGCCGTAGCTGGTCAGCGGCGCGGCGAGGAAGGTGTCGGTGATCTTGTCCTCGAAGGGGGCGCCGAAGACGGCGATGGAGGAGGTGAAGACGAGACGCGGGCGGTAGTTCTCGCCCGCTGCCCGGATCGCCTCCAGAAGATATGACATGCCCTCGAGGTTGATCCGGTAGCCCTTGTCGAAATCGGCTTCGGCCTCGCCGGAGACGATGGCCGCGAGATGGAAGATCATCTCGGGGCGCTTCTCAACCAGAGCCCGGACCGTCGCTTCATCCGCGATGTCGCCGGCCTGGGCGTCGATGGCGACGCCTTCGGGGGCGGCGATCTCGGGCTCGACCACGTCGAAGGCGTCGATCGCCGTGATCGTCTCGCCGGCGATGGACTTTTCGGCCAGCAGCCGCTCGATCAGCCGCCGCCCGACCATGCCGGCCGCGCCGAGTACCAGGATGCGCATCGTTGTTCCTCCCTTGATCTTTTCTTTCCCGGCGGGCCCTGCGAATCGCGACAGGCTTGTCAGCTCCGCACCCGGCACACCCCCCTCTGTCCTGCCGGACATCTCCCCCACCCGGGGGGAGATCGGATCTCGTTCGGCCTTGAGCCGATTCGTCGGCGCCGCGTACTGCCGGCAGTGATTTCAACAGCCGGCCCTACCGGAGAAGGTAACGACATCACCGCCTCGTCATCCCGGGCTAGACCCGGGATCCATTCCTCTGCCTTTCCCATCGGTTCTCCGGTTCAGGAGAACTCGTGCCCCTGATGAAACCGTCCCAGCAGCTTCAGCGATTTGGAATGGATCCCGGGTCAAGCCCGGGATGACGACACTGGAACGCCGTCGCTCATTCCAAAACGTTTGATGGTTTCCATCCGATTGTTGCCGCTGCGCTTCCAGCCGCACACTTCGATCTCCTAGAGCGACCAGCCGCCGTCGATCAGCTGGGTCGTGCCAGTGGTAAACGCGCTTTCGTCCGAGCCGAGATAGACCGCGAGATGGGCGATTTCCGCCGCCGTGCCGATGCGGCCCATGGGCTGGCGCTCGACGAACATGGCGCGGGCCTTTTCCGTGCCGCCGACGCTCTTGCCGAGTTCCTCGATCCGGCCGTCGAGGGACGGGGATTCGATGGTGCCGGGGCAGATGGCGTTGCAGCGGATGCCCTGTTTGATGAAGTCGACCGCGACCGAGCGCGTCAGCCCGATCACCGCGGCCTTGGTCGCCATGTAGACATAGCGGTTCGGCGCGGCTTTGATCGAGGAGGCGGCGGACGACATGTTGATGATCGAGCCGCCGCCCTTTTCCAGCATGCGCGGGAGGAGGGCGGAGATGGTGCGGTGCATCGCCTTGACGTTCAGCTCGAAGGAGAAGTCGAAGGCCTTCTCGTCGCAGTCGAGGACGGTGCCGTGATGGACGTAGCCGGCGCAGTTGAACAGGATGTCCGGCGTCTCGATGCCATCGAGATAGGCCTTCACCGCCTCTGAATCGGTCACGTCGAGAGCCGCCAGATGGGCGTTGCCTGCGTGGTCGAGGCCGGTGAGTTTGGCGGCGTCGAGGTCTGAGGCATAGACCGTGGCGCCCTCGGCGAGAAAGGCTTCGGCGACCGCCCGGCCGATGCCCTGGCCGGCGGCGGTACAAACGGCGATCTTGCCTTCGAGGCGTCCTGTCATGATCGGCATTCCTTCAATTCATCGTCATGCGAGCACGGCGGCGTGATCGGCCGGGCCGCGAAGTCCTGGCAATTGGAACGAAACCGCCCCCCGAACCGTCGAGGGGAGATCGCTCAGTGGTTGTCGCGCGGCACCTTTGCCATGTCGCCATTGGCGCCGCCCTGGGCGAGGCGCTGATAGGTGACGGCCGGCTCGAGCACCATGCCGGTCTCCAGCTGCGAGACGATGCCGCGCTGGATCTCCTGCCAGGGCGTCTGATGGGCCGGATACTGGTAGCCGCCGGCAGCGTCGAGTGCCTTGCGGCGCGTTTCGAGCTCGTCCTCGGAGATCAGGATGTCGGCGGTGCCGCGGCCGAGATCGATGCGCACCTTGTCGCCGGTCTGAAGAAGCGCGAGGCCGCCGCCGGCCGCCGCCTCCGGCGAGGCGTTGAGGATGGAAGGGCTGCCCGACGTGCCCGACTGGCGGCCGTCGCCGATGCAGGGCAGCTCGGTGACGCCGCGCTTGATGAGATAGTTCGGCGCCCGCATGTTCACCACCTCGGCGGCGCCCGGATAACCGATCGGCCCGGCGCCGCGCATGAACAGGACGGAGTGCTCGTCGATGGCGAGTTCCGGATCGTCGATCCGGTGGTGATAGTCCTCGGGCCCGTCGAAGACGATCGCCTTGCCCTCGAAGGCCATGGGGTCTTCGGGGTTCTCCAGATAGGTCTTGCGGAACGTCGGCGAGATCACCGAGAGCTTCATGATCGCCGAGGAGAAGAGGTTGCCCTTCAAGACCCGGAAGCCGGCATGGGGCTTCAGCGGGTTGTCATAGCTGCGAATGACGTTCGTATCCTCGATGACGGCGCCGCGGCAGTTCTCGCCGATGGTCTTGCCGTTCACTGTCAGCGCGTCCTCGGCGATGAGGCCCTGTTCCATCAGCTGGTTGACCACCGCCGGCACGCCGCCGGCATGATAGTAGTCCTCGCCGAGATATTCGCCGGCCGGCTGGAGATTGACGAGCAGCGGGATCTCCTCGCCATAGGTCTGCCAGTCGTCGATCGAAAGCTCCACGCCGACATGGCGGGCGAGGGCATTCAGATGGATCGGCGCGTTGGTCGAGCCGCCGATCGCCGAATTGACGCGGATGGCGTTGACGAAGGCGTCCTTCGTCAGGATGTCGGTGGGCTTCAGGTCTTCATGCACCATGTCGACGATGCGCTTGCCGGTCAGATAGGAGATCTCCTGACGGTCGCGATAGGGCGCCGGGATCGCCGCCGAGCCCGGCAGCTGCATGCCCAGCGCCTCGGCCAGCGAGTTCATCGTCGAGGCCGTGCCCATGGTGTTGCAGTAGCCCGTCGAAGGCGCCGAGGAGGCAACCAGCTTGACGAAGCCGGGATAGTCGATCTCGCCGGCGGCCATCATCTCGCGGGCTTTCCACACGATGGTGCCCGAGCCGGTGCGCTCGCCGCGGAACCAGCCGTTGAGCATCGGGCCGACGGACAGCGCGATCGCCGGGATGTTCACGGTCGCCGCCGCCATCAGGCAGGCGGGCGTGGTCTTGTCGCAGCCGATCGTCAGGACGACGCCGTCCAGCGGATAGCCGTAGAGGAGTTCGACGAGGCCGAGATAGGCGAGGTTGCGGTCGAGGGAGGCGGTCGGCCTTTTGCCGGTTTCCTGGATCGGATGGACCGGGAACTCGATGGCGATGCCGCCGGCCTCGCGAATGCCTTCGCGCACGCGCTTGGCCAGTTCGAGGTGGTGGCGGTTGCAGGGGGAGAGGTCGGAGCCCGTCTGGGCGATGCCGATGATCGGCTTGCCGGACTGGAGCTCGTCCTGGCTGAGGCCGTAATTGAGATAGCGCTCGAGATAGAGCGCGGTCATGTCCGGATTGTCCGGATTGTCGAACCAGGCGCGGGACCTCAGCTGGGTGTCGTGGGAAGAGCGATCGGTCATTGCGGCTCCCGGCAAGCTCGCCCCTCGGGCGGCGGCCATCTTTTGTCGATCATCAACGTATACAATAGGCCGCTAGTGACGCAAAGCCTTCTTCGTTCTCGAAGCCGTCTTTTCTGAAATCCGATCGAGGGATCAAGCATTTGCAGGCAGTCGCCGGCGGTTTCTATGCGCCCGGTGCTGCTTCGCTGGCCGTGCCACCGAAAAGCCGGAGTGGATCAACTGCGCATACGCAACTTGCCGGCGCGGCGTCGCGCCCCTCGCGTCACGTCGATCCGCCCCACCGCCAGACCGCGACGCGCTTGATCTCCTGATCCTCCAGCGCCCGGCTGACGGGCACGCGGTATTCGGCGAGCTGTTCGAGCCGTTCTCGCGGAAGATAGGCCCGGCCGGGATCGCCGACGAGCACCATGAGGCCGCAGGCGGTGAGCCGATCGAACCAGGGCGTGACGGCGGCGGCCATGTGGCGGTCGTAAAAGACGTCGCCGGCGAGAACGAGATCGGCCGAGACGTCACGTCCGACGAGGTTTTCGCCGCTGAAGGTGATCGGCCCGCCGGCCCCGATCGTCGGGTTCGCCGCCAGATTGAGGCGAAGCGCCGTCTCGGCGAAGGGGTCGATGTCGGCGGCAATGACCGATCTCGCGCCGGCGATGGCGCTGGCGATCGCGACGAGGCCGGAGCCCGAGGCGAAATCGACGACGGAGCGGCGAGCGACAGTCTCGGGATGGTCGAGAACATAGCGGGCGAGCCCCTGGCCACCGGCCCAGGCAAAGGCCCAGAAGGGCGGTGGCAGGCCGATCTCGGCAAGTTCCTCCTCGGTCTTCTGCCACAGCTCATGAGCCTCCGAGGCGAGATGCAGCGCGACCTCCGTCACATGCGGCGGGTTCGTGACGGCCGTGTTTTCGAGGATGAAGGCCTCCGCCCGCCCGGGATCGAGGCGGCCAGCAGACGCTCCCTTGCCCTTCGTCACCTCGCCGTTTCCCATCCTCTTTGCCGAAGCGTTGGAAGCTTCACCGGTTTCGCCGCCGGGCGTCCCACCATCGAAGCCGGCCGACCGCTGCGACAGGCCTTTGTCATGAAACGACCGCCCTGTCGCCAGTGGCCTGGAGCATGATCTTGAAAAAGGGGGAACCGGTTTTCGGAAAAGATCATGCCTCGACCAGAAGATAGAGCGGGAGGGTTAGCGAAGCTTAGTGTGCACGACATTTTCGTCGAACGGCGCATATCGAGTGCCTGACAGTCTGAGATCAGGCGTCCGCTTTCATCGCGCTCGTCATGCTCGGGCTCCGTCCCGAGCATCCAGTGCGCCGTTTAAGCTTCTGTTGTGTCGAACGTTTCTCGATTCTCGGGACGGGGTCCGAGAATGACGAAGCGTCGAGTGATACGCCTTCTCGATCAAGTCGTGGCCGGCCCTCGAGGATCGTGTCATGCACCGTGAGCGCAGCTCATATCCATCCCGCTCTGGCGATGGACAAGCCCGTTCGCGGCGACATCTTTGCGGCAACGATCATGACAAAGGGCGAGGCCTTGGCATCCTTTGACCGCGAACCCACCGGCACAGAAGGGCCGACGCCCGGTGTCACCTTCCGCAGGACCGGCAAGGCCGGCCGCATCAGGCTGAACAAGCCGAAGTCGCTGAACGCCCTCGACCACGAGATGGCGCTGGCGATCCATGCCGCGCTCGACGAATGGGCGAAGGACGACGCGGTGAAACTCGTCGTCATCGATGCGGTCGGCGACAAGGCATTTTGCGCCGGCGGCGACATCGCCGCGCTCTACCATGCCGGGCGGGCGGGCGATTACCAATCGGCCCGGCGCTTCTTTGCCGACGAATACCGGATGAACCGGGCGATCGCGCGCTATCCCAAGCCCTATGTCGCGATGATGGACGGCATCGTCATGGGCGGCGGCGTCGGGCTGTCGGCCCATGGCGACCTTCGGATCGTCACCGAGCGCTCGATGGTGGCGATGCCCGAATGCGGCATCGGGCTGATCCCCGATGTCGGCGGGACCTTGGTTCTGGCGAACGCGCCCGGCCGGCTCGGCGAATATCTCGGCCTGACCGGTTTTCGCATGAAGGCCGCCGACGCGATATTAGCCGGCTTCGCCGATCGGTTTCTGTTGTCATCGAAGATCGCCGAAGCGATCGCGCGGCTGGAGGAGACCGGTGATCCGGCGGCGATCGCCGATCTCTACGAGGCGCCGGAGGGCGGCGAGCTGGACGGCCGCATGGAATCGATCGACCGCTTGTTTGCGGGCGACGACGCGGCGGCGATCCTGACGGCGCTTTCGGTCGATGGCGGCGAGTTCGCCACGAAGACGGCAGAGACCATCCGCCGGGGCTCGCCATTGTCCGTCGCGGTGACGCTGGAGCTCGTGCGCGCCGCACGCGCCGACCCGGCGATCGAGACGTCGCTCGCCCGGGAATATCGCTATACTTACCGGGCGCAGACGCAAGGCGACATTCTGGAGGGCACGCGGGCGGCGGTGATCGACAAGGACAGGGCGCCGCGATGGCCGGTTCAGCGGATCGAGGATCTGCCGCGCCAGAAGGTCGAGGCGATGCTGGCGCCGCTCGGCAAGGACGAGCTGACATTCGACGAAAAAGCCGAAGAGGTCTGAAGCAAGGCCGGCGGCACGAGCGCCGCCGGTGCAGCACATGAAAGACGGGAGGAAAGTCATGAAGATCGGATTCATCGGGCTCGGCAATATGGGCGCGCCGATGGCGAAGAACCTTGGCGAGGCCGGCCATGACGTGACCGGCTTCGACACGGCGGGCGTTACCGTCGAGGGCGTGAGCCCGGCCGCGACGATGGAGGCCGCCGTCGAGGGCCAGGAGGTGATCGTCACCATGCTGCCGAACGGCGCGATCGTGCGGACGGTGCATGAGGCGATCGTCGCGGCGGCCGACCCCGAAACGCTGGTCATCGACTGTTCGACCATCGACGTCGAGAGCGCCCGGGCGGTGCACGACCTTGCCGGCGAAAAGGGGCTGATGTCCCTCGACGCGCCGGTCTCGGGCGGCACCGGGGGCGCGGCTGCCGGCACGCTGACCTTCATGGTCGGCGGCTCGGACGCCGCCTTTGCCAAGGGCCGGCCGCTCTTCGACATCATGGGCGCGAAGGCCGTGCATTGCGGCCCGGCCGGCGCCGGCCAGGCGGCCAAGATCTGCAACAACATGATCCTCGGCATCTCGATGATCGGCGTCTGCGAGGCGTTTCACCTCGCCGACAGGCTCGGCCTCGACCGCCAGGCGATGTTCGACGTCGCCTCGACCTCGTCGGGCTCCTGCTGGTCGCTCAACACCTATTGCCCGGCGCCGGGCGTTGGCCCGGAAAGCCCGGCCGACCGGGACTACAGGCCGGGATTTGCCGCCGAACTCATGCTGAAGGATCTCGACCTGTCGCAGACGGCGGCCGAAAAGAACGGCGCGGCGACGGAGCTGGGGCGGCACGCGCGGGATATCTACGAGCGCTTCGTGGGGGCCGGCGGGAGGGGGAAGGACTTTTCGGCGATATTGGAGCGGCTCGGCGCGGGGTGAACGTTGCACCGCCGCGGCCGATCCCAACGGAACTCGAACGGGTCGATGACCTTCGAGCAGCTTGCGATGCCGTCTGCGTTGGGAATGCCAGCCCCTACGGCTTCGTCATTCTCGGCCACCGTGCCGAGAATCTAGGGATCGTGAGGCGGGGCAGGCTTCAGTAGAGTGGGCGGGAGCGATGACTGCAGAGGCCGTCGCCCCTGGATTCTCGGGACGGGGCCCGAGAACGACGCCGTGTTTGAGCCTTGGCCCCTCTCTGGCAGACGGCCTTGGTGCTGGCTTGCTGACAAAGCATGTGCCGATGGAAATCCCCTGGCGGCGGGCCCGACAGTCCGAGGCGACGAATGGCCGATGGGCTCGTTCGCCGACCGTGACAGGCGATGGGGGGCGCCGCGAGAGGGGCAGCGCCTGCACAGCATTTGACCATCGGCGCGAAATGCCGTTCCATCTGGCAAACGGCCGGTCGCTTGCCCATGTCTCGGCGGGGAAGCGGCGCTGAGGCACAGTATTGAAGGACGAGGTTCCCATGACCCCCGAAGACCTCAAGACCCTCCTTGCCCATGCCTCGCCGGCCCGTTCGGGCGATTTCCTCGCCGAAGTCGCGGCCGAGAGCCAGGAGGCGCGGGTGAAGGCGCAGCGAAGGCTGGCCGATACGGGGCTCGCCGAAATCCTCGATACGCCGCTGATCGACCCCGAAACCTGCGAGGTTCAAAGGCTGATCATCGACCAGCACGATCCGGAAGCGTTTCGGCCGATTTCCGGGTTTTCGGTCGGCCAGTTCCGCGACTGGCTCCTGTCGGACGAGGCGACGGGCGAGGCGATCGCGGCTCTGAAATGGGCGCTGACGCCGGAGATCGTCGCGGCCGTCTCGAAGATCTGCCGCAATCAGGATCTCATCGCCATCGCAAAGAAGCGGCCGGTGGTGACGAAGTTCCGAACGACGGTGGGGCTGCCGGGACATCTTGCGGTGCGCGTTCAGCCCAACCATCCGACCGACGATGCCAAGGGCGTGGCCGCCTCGATTCTCGACGGGCTCGCCTTCGGCTGCGGTGACGCCGTCATCGGCATCAATCCGGCGACGGACAGCCCCTCGGCCATGCGCCGGTTGCTCGAACTGATCGAGGAATTGCGCCTGAAGCTCGACTGCCCGATGCAGTCCTGCGTGCTCGCCCATGTGACGACGGCGATCGACTGCATGAGCCGGGGCGCGCCGGTCGATCTCGTCTTCCAGTCGATCGCGGGGTCGCAGAAGGCTAATTCCTCCTTCGGCATCTCGCTTTCCATGCTCAAGGAGGCGCAGGACGCTGCAAAATCCCTCAAGCGGGGGACGATCGGCGAGGATGTGATGTATTTCGAGACCGGGCAGGGCGCGGCGCTTTCGGCCAACGCCCATTTCGGCATCGACCAGCAGACCATGGAAGCGCGGGCCTATGCCGTCGCGCGGGCCTTCGATCCGCTGCTCGTCAACACTGTCGTCGGCTTCATCGGCCCGGAATATCTCTATGACGGCAAGGAGATCACGCGAGCGGGGCTGGAGGACCATTTCTGCGGCAAGCTGCTCGGCGTGCCGATGGGGGTGGACGTCTGCTACACCAACCATGCCGAGGCCGATCAGGACGACATGGACAATCTGTTGACGCTACTCGCCGTGGCCGGCGTCAATTTCGTCATGGGCGTGCCGGGTTCCGACGACATCATGCTGAACTACCAGTCCACCTCCTATCACGACGCGGCCTATGTCCGCCGGGCGATGGGGCTGAAGCCGGCGCCGGAATTCGAGGCTTGGCTGAAGAGTGTCGGGGTGTTCGACGAGGAAGGCTTCCTCCTGCCCGAGGCAAGGCGGGGCGATGCCGGGCTTATCGCCAGATCGAAGCTTCTGGAAGCTGCGGAGTGAGTGCGATGTCGTCCGACGAAACGCCCGCCACCGCCATCGCCACGACGGAGCAGAGCGAACATCCCCTCAAGCGGCTGCGGGACTTCACCGAAGCGCGCATCGGCCTCGGACGGCGCGGCGCGGGGCTGCCGACGGCGGCGCATCTCGATTTCGCCGAGGACCACGCCAAGGCCCGCGACGCGGTGCATTCGGATTTTGCGGCCGAGGCGATCGCTTCGGCACTCGAAGAGGCCGGCTATGACACGCTGCCGGTGAAGAGCCAGGCCGGCGACCGCGCGACCTACCTGAGGCGTCCCGATCTCGGCCGGCTGGTGGCGGACAATTCGCGAGACGCACTGACAGCCGCCGAGGGCGGGCCCTTCGACCTTGTCCTGATCCTGGCCGACGGCTTGTCCGCAACGGCTGTCAACGCCCATGGCGCGACGGTGGCGGTCGGGGTCCTCAAGGCGCTGCCGCAAGACTGGCGGATCGCCCCGGTGGTGATCGCGGCCGGCGCCCGCGTCGCTTTGTCCGACCCGATCGGCGAAGCCGTCAGGGCGAAGATCGCGCTGATGCTGGTCGGCGAACGGCCGGGCCTTTCGGCCGCAAACAGCCTCGGCGCCTATCTCACCTTCGATCCGAAACCCGGCCGCTCGGATGCCGACCGCAACTGCGTCTCCAACATCCGCCCGGCCGGCCTCGACCCCCAGAAAGCCGGAGAAAAGCTGGCAGCGCTGGTGATGCGCTCCGCCGAGCTGCAGCTTTCCGGCACCGGGCTGAAGGACGACGCCGACGATCGGCTGACCGCCGACGGCGACGACACGCCTCGCATCGGCTCCTGATTCGGTGTCCGCCCGGCTGCCGTGATTGCGGGTGAGCCTTCGGCGTCTTTACCTCCCTTCCGTGCACCATCACGGCAAATTCTCCGCGGCCGAGGTTTGAAGCGGCGGCTTTGCAACACATCTAAGGAAGCGACGGCCGGCGCCGCCTGAAGGGCACGCCGGCCGTCGCTGCGCTTGCCAGAACCTTCCTTGACGAGGCCGGCCCGCCAGAGATGGCCCGGCACAGCGGCGATGAGACGGCGGCAATCTTGAAACGACGCGGCTCGGACCGGCACACGGCCGGTTTTGCCGAAGGGAGTTGACACTTGGAAGATCTCTTCACGGCTTCGTCGGGCAACGGCTCCGTTCCGTTGTTTGTCTGGCTCGCAACCATCGGCGGTATCGCCGGTCTCTTCCTGTTCGACTTTCTTACCCATGTCAGAAAGGCCCATGAGCCGAGTTTCAAGGAAGCGGCCATCTGGTCCGTCTTTTATGTCGCGCTCGCCTGCATTTTCGGCGGCGGCGTCTTTCTGTTCTGGGACCATACCCACGGCGTCGAGTTCTTTGCCGGCTTCATCACCGAAAAGAGCCTGTCGGTCGACAATCTCTTCGTCTTCGTCATCATCATGCAGGCCTTCCGGGTGCCGGGGGAGGACCAGCAGAAAGCGCTTCTGATCGGCATCGTCCTCGCCCTGATCCTGCGCGGCATCTTCATCGCCATCGGCGCCGCGGCGATCGAACGGTTCTCCTGGGTCTTCTACATCTTCGGCGCCTTCCTCCTGTGGACCGCCTACAAGCTGGCAAAGGACAGCTTTTCCGGCCACAAGAAGACCGACGAGGAATACAAGCCGAACGCCTTCGTGAAGTGGTTCCAGAGCCACCTGCCGGTCACCTCCGATTTCCATGGCAACGCCATCACGGTGAAACTCGACGGCAAGCGCCACTTCACGCCGATGATGATCGTCATCATCGCCCTCGGCATGACCGACATCCTGTTCGCGCTCGATTCGATTCCGGCGATCTACGGCCTGACCGATGCGCCCTACATCGTCTTCACCGCCAACGCCTTCGCGTTGCTGGGGCTGCTGCAGCTCTACTTCCTCTTGGGCGGCCTGCTCGATCGGCTGGTCTATCTGGGCGTCGGTCTCGCCCTCGTCCTCGGCTTCATCGGCGTGAAGCTGATCTTCCATGCGCTGGAGGAAAACTCGCTCGGTTTCATCAATGGCGGGCAGCCGATCGAAGGGCTGCCGCATATCTCGACCCTGTTTTCGCTGGGCGTCATCGTCGGCATTCTGGCGATCACGACGATCGCCAGTCTCCTGAAGAGCCGTTCGATGGGCGCGTCCTCCAAGACGCCGTCGCAATGAGCGCGCCGGCGCGTCCCGCCGGCTTGTTTGAACTGGCCGATCCTGCGAAGGGCTGGGTGATAAGCTTTCGGCCGTGCGCCGCAGAGGCGCCCGGCGCCCCGAACCGGCGCCCCGAACCGGCAACGTGACGAGGAAACCGACGATCTTGGCAGACAAAGAGACGGCAGGAGGCGGCGAGGAAGCCAAGGCGATGGTGCCCGCCCCGGGCGATACGGACGCCTGGGACGCGCGGCGCGAAAAACTCGGAGCCAAACTCGCCGAACATCGCGCCCGCAACGCTTCGCAAGCCCAGAAAGAGCGCAGTCCCGGAACAACGCAGGGCATCGCCGAGGGTCTGAAGCTTGCGTCGGAGTTCGTCGCCGGCATCATCGTCGGTGCGGCGATCGGCTACGGAATCGACCAGCTGGCGGGAACCATGCCCTTTGGCCTGATCGTCTTCCTGATGATCGGCTTTGCCGCGGGGGTGAAAAACGTCCTCAGTTCGGTCTCGCCCAAGCCGTCTCCGCTGGCGAAAGCACCGCCGGTCACGAAGGACGCTTCCAGGGATAACGGCGAAAACCGATAGAATCGGGCGTGAAACTCCACGAAGGGGTGTTGCTTCGTGTCTTAGAGGACGCTATGGGCAGAACGTCTTAATTCAGGCGCAGGCATTCGACGAAGGACCAGGCCGTTTGGCATACGACCCGACAGATCCGATCCATCAGTTCCAGATCAACCGTATCGTGCCGATCCGGATCGGCGACTGGGATTTTTCCTTCACGAACTCCGCCCTGTTCATGGTGCTGACCGTCGCGGTCACCGCCGCGTTCCTGTATTACACGACGCGCGGGCGCGGCCTCGTCCCCTCGAGGGGGCAGTCGATCACCGAACTGACCTACGAGTTCACCGCCAATATGCTGCGCGACGCCGCCGGCACGGCGGGGATGAAGTTCTTCCCCTTCGTCTTCTCGATCTTCATGTTCATCCTGGTCGCAAACCTCTTCGGCATGTTCCCGTATTTCTTCACGGTGACGAGCCATCTGATCGTGACCTTCGCTCTCGCCATGCTGGTGATGGCGGTCGTCGTGGGCTACGGCTTCACGAAGCACGGCCTGAAGTTCTTCAAGCTGTTCGTTCCCGAGGGCGTGCCGGGCATCCTGATGCCGCTGGTCGTCCTCATCGAGGTGGTGTCCTTCCTCTCGAGGCCGGTCTCGCTCTCGGTTCGTCTTTTCGCCAACATGCTGGCGGGTCACATCACGCTGAAGGTGTTCGCCGGCTTCATCGTTTCGCTGAGTGCTTTCGGCGCGCTGGGCATCCTCGGCTCGATCCTGCCTCTCCTGATGGTCGTCGCGCTGACGGCGCTGGAGTTCCTGGTCGCCGCGCTGCAGGCCTATGTCTTCGCGGTGCTGACCTGCATGTATCTCAACGACGCAATCCACCCGGGCCACTGATCGTTTCTTCGCAGATCCGGTCCGGTCCCTTCGCCTGGGCGCGGTGGCGCCCGAACAACCGCCGATATCAAACCCGTTCAAAGGAGTAGTCAACATGGAAGCGGATGCAGCAAAGTTCATCGGTGCCGGTCTCGCATGCCTCGGCATGGGCGGCGCCGGAATCGGCCTCGGCACGATCTTCGGCCAGTATCTCGCCGGCGCGCTGCGCAATCCCTCGGCTGCCGACGGCCAGTTCGGCCGCCTGATCTTCGGCTTCGCGGTGACGGAAGCGCTCGGCATCTTCTCGCTGCTCGTCGCGCTGCTGCTGCTCTTCGCCGTCTAAGGCGAGCCACGAGCCGACACGACGTTCTTGACCGGCGGCCCACGAAGCCGCCGGTCGTTCTTGCCGGAGACCCGCGATGTTCGTCACGCAAGCCTTTGCCCAGGATGGGGAAACGACCGACCACCAGCCGGTGACGGCCGAGGGCGCGAACGTGACCCATCACGAGGGCACGATCTCCCCCGATGAGCACGGGGAAGGCTTTCCGCCGTTCAATCCCGAATATTTTCCCTCCCAGCTCCTGTGGCTGGCGATCACCTTCGGCGTCTTCTACTGGCTGCTGAAGACGGTGATCATGCCGCGCATCGGCGGCATCCTGGAAAACCGGCGTGATCGGATCGCTCTCGATCTCGAAGCCGCCGAGCGGATGCGCTCCGACGCGGACGAGGCCAAGGCCGCCTACGAGCAGGAGCTGACCGAGGCGCGCAACCGCGCACATTCGATCGCCCAGGACGCGCGCGAAACCGCCAAGGCCGATGCCGAGAAGGAGCGCAAGCGTCTCGATGCCGAGCTCGACGAGAAGCTCGAAGCCGCACAGGCCCGCATCGGCGAGGTGAAGCGCTCGGCGCTCGGCGAGGTCGACGGGATCGCCCGCGACGTCACCGACACGATCCTGCGCCAAGTCGCCAATATCGAAGCCAGCCAGGACGAGATCGCCAGCGCCGTCAATCAGGCCGGAAGCTGAGGGGAGACGACCCATGGACAATACATTCTGGACGTTTGTCGGCCTGATCCTGTTCTTCGTCGTGGTCTTCTACATCAAGGCACCGACGAAGATCGGCAAGAATCTCGACGAGCGCGCCGCCAAGATCCGCAAGGAGATCGAGGAGGCACGGGAGCTGAAGGAAGAGGCCAAGCAGCAGCTTGCCGAATTCCAGCGCCGCCGCCGCGAGGCCGAGCAGGAAGCCAAGGACATCATCGCCGCCGCCAAGCGCGAGGCCGATGCGATGCTCAAGGAAGCGCGCCAGCGCAACGAGGACTACGTCGAGCGACGCACCGCCATGGCCGAGGCGAAGATCGCCCAGGCCGAGAGCGACGCCGTCGCCGAGGTTCGGGCCTCGGCCGTCAACATCGCCATCGAGGCGTCGGCCAAGATCATCGCCGACCGCAACTCCGGCGAGACGAGCGGCCTGTTCATCGATAATTCCATTCAGGAAGTTCGCAAGCGCCTTAACTGATATCGCGCGGCGGAAACGCCGCCCGCATCGATCAGAACTGCCAGAAAGCCGGGCCCTTGGTCCGGCTTTTTTGCGTCGTCGACGCTTCAGACCGTCATCCTCCTCACCGGCCAGTTGGACGAAGGGCGCATTCCGGCCCAGATTGGTTCGAGGACCGGATGTGAGGAGGAGCGAAGATGAATCCCGAGCCAAAGACGAGCCGCCTTGCCGATGCACTCTTCGTCCCGGTGCTGACCCACTATGCGCAAGGGGGCGCTGGAACGGTCGATCGCGATCGCATGCTCGCCCATCTCAGGACGATTCGTCCGAGCGTCAGGCAGGTCATGCTGGCAGGCTCGACGGGTGATGGCTGGGAGCTCGGGGACGACGGTTTCGACGCTCTGATCGATCTTGCCGCATCGCGCGAGATGGCGGGTCTCGATCTTGCTTTGATCTTCGGGGCTTTGAGGCCCACCACCGAGGCGGTGATCGCCAGGCTGAACCATCTGGAAGAGCGGCTGGCGAAGGATGCGGACCTTCGGGAGCGGGTGACATGTGCCGTGGTGTGCCCGCCGGTCGACGCGCAAGCCAGCCAGGATGCGATTGTCGAGCATTATGAGGCGGTGCTTCTCGCCAGCCGGCTGCCCATTGCGGTCTATCAGCTGCCGCAGGTGACCGGCTGCCGGATCGCGCCAGAGACGATGGCGAGGCTCGCCGCCTCGCCACGCGTCGGCCTCTTCAAGGATTCCAGCGGCGAAGACACGGTGGCAAAAAGCGGCCTCGACTTCGCCGACGTGGCGCTAGTTCGCGGGGCCGAGGGCGGATATCTGGAGGCGCTGAAACCGGACGGCCCCTATGACGGCTGGCTGCTGTCGACCGGCAACGTCATCGGTGAGCCGCTGCGGCAACTTCTGGCACTCAAGGCGGAAGGCAGGAGCGCCGAGGCGGAGGCTCTGTCGGCACGGCTGTCGCGGGCCGTCGCGGCGGTGTTCGAGGCGGCGCAGGGCGAAGGCGGCGCCAACGCCTTTTCCAATGCCAACCGGGCGATGGACCATCTCGCGGCGCATGGCGGGGCCTGGCGCGATGCGCCGCTGCCGCTCAAGGTCGATGGCAATCGGCTGTCGGCGGACCTCGTCGAAAAGGCGGCGGAGATCGCACAGGATCTGTTGCCGGCCGCCGGGCGGGGCTATCTGGAATAGGGAGAAGGGGGGTACTGACGCAGCCGGTCACCTGCCCGCTGTCCGGATATCGCAGGTGTGTCATCCCGGCCTACAGCATCGGCCCAAAAATCGGAATCGATTTTTGGAAAGCACGATGCGGTGATTCAATAGGTTAGAGCGTCCTTTGTGCGTCCATTCGGACGCACGGCGCTCTAAAGCCGGAATGACGCCATCGTGAAGTCTGCGCTCGATGTTTCGGAAAGCCGAGAGAGCCGCGCAGCCGGAGTTTCGCCGCGCCGCGATCAGGCTTCGGGCGTCGCCGCCTTGGGGGCGATCGTGAAGACGACGCGCTCGTCCGTCTTCTCATAGGTGATCGCGAGCCCCGCCTCCTCGGCGAGAAACAGCGCGTAGTAGGGCTGGATCGCCTGGGCGTCCATCGGCTCCTCGCCATTGGTCCCGTCCAGCATCGCAACCAGCCGCTGCTGCAGGCGAATGCGCTGGCCAGTCGCGGAGATCGTCGCCTCGAAGGGCTCGATGCCGGCGATCTTCACATTGACCTCGCCGCCGCGGCTGATCGACGCGCTCGCCATCACCAGGACGTTGAGGACGACCTTGGCGTAGTTCTTCGGCACGTAGCCTGGCTCGCCTTCCCAGACGAGGTTGGCCTTCTCGTGGTCCATATAGCCGGTCGCGACGGTCTTGGCGTCGTTGAGATCGATCGAAGCGGTCTGCGATCCGGCCGCGCCGAAGGCGATGCGGGCGAACTGGAGCTTCGCCACGGCCGCCTTCAGCGAGGAGCGGACGAGATCCATCGACTCCTTGTCGCCCGGCATGTCGTCCAGGAGCTCAAGACCGCTCTGGATGCCGAAGACCGGCGAGATGATGTCGTGGCACAGGCGGCTCGACAGAAGCGCCGCAAGCTCCGCGGAGGAAATTGAAGGCAGGCTGGTCATGGTCGAACCGTCCGCTGGTTGGCCGATGTCTGTCCGGTCGTCGAAGGCGAATCATCCCCCGTCTCGTCCGCCGACCATGATTCCATGGCGGCGGCGCGTCAACCGAGAGACGCTTCGGGGACGATCCCGGCTCCGGCAAACCGGCTCCGACGAGGATGAAACGTCATCTTAATGGCATTGCGTTAGCCATTCGGAAACCACGGCCGGGCCAAAATGGCGGAAGGGACAAGATTGTCACGCTTTTGGCCGAACCGGTCAGCCCTTTCGAAAGGAATGGATCATGCGCTCGATCATCGGGACGTTCCGCAATGTTCTCGCCGCGGCCCTCATCGGCCTTGCGGCTGCCGCCTCGGCCGTCGCGCCCGCCACCGCCCAGGTGGCGCGGGACGGCTACACCATGGACGAGGTGATCAATACCGGCCAGCAGTTCTTTGGTACTGCCTCGGGAGGGCTCGCCCAGCTCATCGAGCGGGCCTTTCAGAGCTACGGCCTGCCGAACGGCTACATCCTCGGCCAGGAGGGCTCCGGTGCCTTCATCGGCGGGCTTCGCTTCGGCGAGGGCACGCTCTATACCAAGAATGCCGGCCAGCGGAAGATCTTCTGGCAGGGCCCCTCGCTCGGCTTCGATTTCGGTGGCGATGGCGCCCGCACCATGATGCTGGTCTATAATCTGCCCTCGGTCGATGCCGTCTTCGGCCGCTTCGGCGGCGTTTCCGGCAGCGCCTATCTCGTCGGCGGCCTCGGCATGACGGTTCTGGCCCGCGACAATATCCTCCTGGTTCCGGTGAAGACCGGCGTCGGCGCCCGTCTCGGCCTCAATGTCGGCTATCTCAAGCTGACGCCGATGCCGACCTGGAACCCGTTCTGACATCGCTTCGGCGCGTCTTCTGGTCTCAACCGGCGCGCCGTCACGCTTCCGGATCGATGGGGAACGGAAAACGGCGACGTGCTCCGTGACCTATTCACCATAGGACCTTGCTTTTTGCGGCCTTGGCGCTCGTCGAAGCGCGCAACGGGCCGTCAAATGCTCTATATGTCGGGGTGAAGGACGCGCAGCCCCGGAAATTTGATGATCGCCACCGCCCTAACCTTCGTGTTCGGCTTTCTGACGGCAACGCTGATCGCGCTTGTCGTGTCTCCGCTGTTCTGGTCGCGGTCGCGCCGGCTCGCTCTCAGGGAATACCGTGCCAGCATCCCCGCCTCGGCGCGCGAGATCCGCGCCAGCCTCGATCATGTTCGCGCCGAAGCCGCGCTGACTGCGAGGCGCCGCGAGCTGAAGGCCGAGGCCGACAGCGAGAAGGCCGCCCTCGCGCGGGCCGAGGCGGGCCGCATCGCCGGCGAAAATGCGGAGCTTCTCGCCCGCAACACCGTCCTGTCCGATACGCTGTCCCAGACTTCGGCCGATCTTGACGAGGTGAGCGAGCGGCTCGTTTTGCGCGAGGCGGAGATCGACGAACTCGAAGGACAGCTTCGCGCGGTCAGCCATGACCTCGAAGTGACCTCCGACGAACTCGATGCCCTGGCCGACCGGTTTTCCGAACTCGGCGCCATCGCGGAGGAGCGGCGGGCGACCATCGCCGAGCAGGAAGCGCGGATCGAAGAGCTCTCGGACGCGGTTCGCGAGGGCGAACGCGATAGGCGCGAGGGCGGCTATGCGATCGAACGTCTGCAGGGCGAGCTGAGCGCGCTCGAGGCCCAGCTCGCCAAGGAAAAGAACGCCGGAAAACGGCTCGACGACAGGCTTGCGCGGCTGTCGGAACAGCTTTCGGAGCGGGACGATCAGATCGCCCGGCTTCTCGGCGAGGCGGCGAGTGCCGGCGCCCGCGCCGCGCCGTCTCTCGCCGGGCCCGCATCCGGGCAGGAGGGACGGGCGGACGATGGGACCGGCGGCAACAGGCCGCTGCGTCTTCGTCCCGCGATGCGGTCCAGCTTTGGCCGCCGCAGCGACGAGGCGCCGGCCCCCGATGCGGACGAAAAGCCCGAGGCGCCGAAGCCGCGGGCCGAAGCGGATCGGCCGGCCAAGCCGTCGGCCCGCGCCCATCAGGACGCAGCCGCGCTCGGCGCGGCAACTCTGCCGGAGCCCGCCCATCCGCCGGTATCTGCGGGCCGGACGGAGGACAGCGATGGAGCGAAGGACGCTTCGCCGTCGCTTGCCGAAAGCCTCGGCGTTTCCGCGCAGCCGGACCTTTCGGCCGATCTCAGCGACGCGCAGCTGCGCGAGCGGGTCGGCGAACTTGCGGCGCAGGTGATCGCGCTCACCGCCGCAAGGGATGGACCGCGCTCTCCGCTCGGGACAATTCTCGACACGGATGCCTCCGGACCGCGCGATGGCGCAAGGCCGTCGCTGGCGGCAAGGGTGCGGCAGCTGCGCGAAAACGCCCGCGATCAGGCGGCCGAATAAAGCTTTGCCAGAACGATCGCCGCGCTCGTGGCGACGTTGAGACTGTCGATCCCCGGCGCCATCTCGATCCGCACCGTCCGGCAGCGCCGGAGCAGGGCGTCGGGAAGGCCGCGCCCCTCGCTGCCGACGATCAGGGCCAGCCGCTCGCCTTTCGTCAGCTCGGTCAACTGCATCTCGCCCTTTGGCGAAAGCGCGATCGGCAGATGACCGGAGCGCTCCAGCGCGTCGGCGATGTCTGATGCCATCGCGCCGTGATGCCAGGGCAGGGTGAGCGCCGTGCCGACCGAAACCCTGATCGCCTTGCGATAGAGCGGATGGCAGGACGCCCCGTCGAGCACGACGCCGGACGCCCCGAATGCCGCCGCGTTGCGAAAGAGCGCGCCGACATTGTCGTGATTGGCAAGGCCGATGGCGACGACCAGCGGCCCGCCGCCCTTTGGCGCATCGTCGAGAAAGCCCGCCAGCGTCCGATCGGTGTCGGTCGCGCGCTCCGATGCGTGGGCGAGGACGCCGCGATGAACTGCAAAACCCGCAATGGCGTCCATCACCGCGTTTTCCGCGACGTAGATCGGCACGTCCTCGGGAACGAGGGCCAGCCGGTCGGCGATCCCCTCGACGCGGTTCCTGAGGATGAAAAGGCTGGTCGCAGCGAAGCGCCCGGACACGAGCAGATGGTCGAGCACGACGGTGCCTTCGGCGATGAAGCCGCCCTGGCGAACGAGGTCACGCTCGCGAATGTTGCGATACCCGGCGATGCGCGGATCGGCGACGGTCTCGATCGTGATCAGCCGGGCGGCGAGGTCTCGGGGCAGAGGGGTCGTCATTCGGTTTCGGCCGGGGTGCTGTGGTGCCACTTGGGTTGCGGCAGACACACCGAAACGCCGGCGCGTGGCAATGGCTCGTTCCGTGGCGTTTCTGCCCCGGACACAAATCGTAACCGCCGAGCCGGATTTATGCCGGTTTGTGGCGCGAAAGAAACATTCGTTCGCAAGGAGGGGCTTGATGGTCTTGTCGAAACCACCAGTCAGACGCTTTGTCGGCTCCATGGCCAGTCGATTGGCGCTGCAGGCGATCATATCGGGCACGGTCATGGTCGGTCTGCATGCGATTGGAGGCGGAGCCGGGATATACGACGCGCTGTTCGGCCCTGATGCCGAGCCGGAGCGCTCCGCCGAGGAGACGGAACGCGTCACACGTCTTGAAGCCGACAGCCCGGTGGTTCTGGGCGGCAAGACGGTGCGCGTGCTCGAGGCCGGCGATGACGCATCCAGGGTCGCGCTTGCTTCGGGAATGTCCGACAGATCGAAGGCGCGCGACGCCTCTGCCGTGCCGCCCGCGCCCGCAGCCACTCCCGCAGCCGCCATGCCGGCGGGGGTGATTTTGTTCACCGCCTGCCAGCCGGCCTGCGATTCCCGCGATCCGCTGCTCTCCGAGGCCGGGTTCGGCGCCAAACGAAGCGGGAACGGGCAAGAAGCCGCCGACGCCTGGAGCAAGGCGCGAAGCCCGCAGCCCTTTGCCCGAACTTCGCCGTCTCACGAGGAAGCCGGCCTCGTCGATCGAACCCTCGAGGGCGGCAAGGACCTTCTGGCGGCGACTTACGCGCGGACCGTGACGGGCTTCGACGCGACGCTCGGCCGCCTGTCGCCCTTTTGAGACTGGCCAAGCCCGGCCCGGCGAGCAGACCACCGACTTGCCGCCGGGTTCGGGGTGTGACAGGTGGGTGCCGCCGGATAGTCGAACCGTCCGGCCTGTCTGAAACGCGGCGGGGCTGGCGCAATGATCCTTTTTCCGGCGATCGATCTGAAGGATGGCGCCTGCGTGCGCCTGAAACTTGGCCTGATGGAGGAGGCGACGGTCTATAACGCCGATCCTGCCGGTCAGGCCCGGGCGTTCAGGGACGTCGGCTTCGACCACCTCCATGTCGTCGATCTCAACGGCGCCTTTGCCGGCCGGGCGGTCAATGACGCGGCCGTCGATGCGATCCTTGGCGCGGTGGGCACTGAAATGAAGGTGCAGCTCGGCGGCGGCATCCGCACGATGGACGATATCGAGCGTTGGCTGGAGAAGGGTCTCTCGCGGGTTATCCTCGGCACGGTCGCGGTGCGCGATCCGGAACTTGTCAAGACGGCAGCGACGCGCTTTCCCGGACAGATCGCCGTCGGCATCGACGCGAAGGGCGGCAAGGTCGCGGTCGAGGGCTGGGCCGAGACGTCGGAGCTTTCCGCCGTCGATCTCGCCCGCAGGTTCGAGGATGCGGGCGTTGCGGCGATCATCTACACCGACATCGACCGGGACGGCGTGCTGGCGGGGATCAACTGGGAGGCCACCATCGAACTGGCCGATTCGGTCGCGATCCCGGTCATCGCCTCGGGCGGCCTTGCCTCGATCGCCGACGTCGTGCGCATGACCATGCCCGATGCGGTCAAGCTCGAGGGCGCGATCTCGGGGCGGGCCCTTTACGATGGCCGGCTGGACGCCGCCGAGGCGTTGAAGGTGCTGGCGGGCGAAGGCTGAGCGGGTCCGCTTGAAGGTCTCGGGAATTTTTGCGGCTTTGGCGGCGTCAAGGCCAGCGTGGGGCTCCTGACTTCGGGACGAATGCCGCCTAGATTAGAGATATTCTAATCTTGCGGCGTCGCCGATTGCGGGGCGCCCCTGCCGCTGGAGGTCGCCATGCTTTCTTTCGCTCCGGGCCGACGCCGGTTTTCCGATCTTTCCGAGCGCGAGATCCTCGCTTTGGCGATCTCGGCCGAAGAAGACGATGGCCGGATCTATGCCGGTTACGCCGAGCGGCTGGAGCCCGACTATCCCGCCACCGCCAGCATCTTCCGGGAGATGGCCAAGGAGGAAGACGGGCACCGCCGTGCCCTGATCGGCGAGCACGAGCGCCGCTTCGGCCCGACCATCCCCCTGATCAGGCGCGAGCACGTCGCCGACTACGTCTCCCGCCAGCCGATCTGGCTGATCGAAAATCTCGGACTGGAGCGCATGCGCGCCGAGGCCGAGCGCATGGAAAAGGACGCGGCGCGGTTCTACGAGGCCGCGGCCCGACGCACCAGCGATGCCGGCACGCGGCGCCTGCTCGGCGATCTTGCCGCCGCAGAGCGGGCCCATGAGCACAGGGCCGAAGAACTGACAAAGGCCAATCTGGGCGGCGAGACCCGCGAGGCGGAGGACCGGACGGCGCGGCGGCAGATGATCCTGACCCTCGTCCAGCCGGGGCTCGCGGGATTGATGGACGGCTCGGTCTCGACGCTGGCGCCGATCTTCGCGACGGCCTTTGCCACGCGCGACCCGCACACGACGCTGCTCGTCGGCCTCGCCGCGGCCGTCGGTGCCGGCATTTCCATGGGCTTCACCGAGGCGGCCCATGACGACGGCAAGCTCTCGGGGCGCGGTTCGCCGATCAAGCGGGGCCTGGCCTCGGGCATCATGACCACGGTCGGCGGCCTCGGCCACGCGCTGCCCTATCTCATTCCCGATTTCTGGACGGCGACGACCATCGCCTTCGCCGTGGTGTTTCTCGAACTCTGGGCGATCGTCTTCATCCAGCATCGCTTCATGGAAACGCCGGTGCTGCGGGCCGCCGTCCAGGTGGTGGTCGGCGGCGCGCTGGTGCTGGCGGCGGGCACGGCGATCGGGGCGGGGTGAGGCGAGATCAGCCTGCCCTTGCGCTCGACGGCTTCGACTGCCTCGTGAGCCCAGAAGCATATCTCCTTGAGTGCATATGCTTCTTGTGGTATGTCGACTCATGCCTTGGCAGGTTCTGTTCCATCCGGATTTTGATCCGGAATTTGCGCGATTGGATGAGGCCTCGCAGGACGAACTGCTGGCCCGGTTGACCGTCCTGGAGAATTTCGGACCGAATCTCGGGCGCCCCAAGGTGGATACGCTCAACGGCTCGAAGCACGCCAATATGAAGGAGCTTCGATGGAGGCAGAGCGACGGTGTCTGGCGCTTTGCCTTCGCCTTCGATCCTCGCAGACGGGCGATCGTCCTTTGCGGCGGCGACAAGGCGGGAAAGAGCCAGAGAAGCGGTTCTACGGCGCGCTGATAGCGCTCGCCGATGCCCGTTACGAAAGACATTTGAAGGAGATGGGACATGCGTAGCCTGGACGACGTCAAGCAGGGACTGGATCCTGAGCGCCGCGGCCGCATCGAGAAAAGGGCAAAGACGCTTTTGCGCGCCGAAGGTCTTCGCCAGCTGCGAAACGCGCTCAGAATGACCCAGCAAGACGTCGCTCGAGCCACCGGCATGTCGCAGCACAATGTCTCTCGCCTCGAGAGCCGGGACGACATGCTGCTGTCGACCCTCAACGATTATGTCGAAGGCCTTGGCGGCCGGCTGCGGGTGATCGCCGAAATGCCCGGCGACGAAACGATCGAGATCGATCTTGCTCGCAAGGTTCCGGTCCGGCGAAGCCGTCGGCCACGCAAGGACGAAGCGGCCTGAGCTTGCGCCGAGACCCGGCGGGCCCTTCCGGTGAAAGATGCCCGGCTTGAAAAAACGAAAACGCCGCGGTTCCCGAAGGATCCACGGCGTTTGGTCTGTGATGGGAGGGCGAGAGCCCTCGATCAGGCGGCGACTTCCTCGGGTTCGCGCAGCACGTAGCCGCGGCCCCAGACCGTCTCGATGTAGTTCTTGCCGTCGGCGGCCGTCGCCAGCTTCTTGCGCAGCTTGCAGATGAACACGTCGATGATCTTCAGTTCCGGCTCGTCCATCCCGCCATAGAGATGGTTGAGGAACATTTCCTTGGTCAGCGTGGTGCCCTTGCGCAGCGACAGGAGCTCCAGCATCGCATATTCCTTGCCGGTCAGATGCACCCGCTGACCGGCGACCTCGACGGTCTTGGCGTCGAGATTGACCGTCAGATCGCCCGTGTTGATGACCGACTGGGCGTGGCCCTTGGAGCGTCGGACGATCGCATGGATGCGGGCGACCAGCTCGTCCTTGTGGAAGGGCTTGGTCATGTAATCGTCGGCGCCGAAGCCGAGACCGCGGACCTTGTCCTCGATGCCGGCCATCCCCGAAAGGATGAGGATCGGCGTCTTGACCTTGGAGAGCCTGAGCGTCCTCAGCACCTCATAGCCGGACATGTCCGGCAGATTGAGATCGAGGAGGATCAGGTCGTAGTCGTAGAGCTTGCCGAGATCGACGCCCTCTTCGCCGAGATCGGTCGTATAAACGTTGAAGCTCTCCGACTTCAGCATCAGTTCGATGCTCTGGGCGACCGCGCTGTCGTCTTCGATCAAAAGAACGCGCATCAGAAAGTCCTCTCAGCCAGCGGAGCCGAACCCGGGCAATTCGGCGCAATTGTTTTTGTCATCGTTTGGCCCAAACTGGCACTGAATGGTTAACAAATCCTCCTGGTCCATCATGGACCCAGACCGCAGTGGCATCGCGGCCTGAACGTTGAGAAGCCGGCGTAGCCCTCAGGCCGCATCCGATTTTCGTAATCGACATGGCCATGTTCGGTTTACCCCGCCTTAAACCCTCGACCCTATGATTAACCGTGCGCGTAAACAGACGGTTAAGGGCATAGGCCACGAGCCTTGCCCGAGGCCGTTTCCAGCGCGGAGTTTCAAGCGCCTTGTTTCGCAAGGCCATGAGTTGAGGGTGTGTGTATGAAACGCGACAACATGGTGCGACTGACGCGCTTTAAGGTGCTGGAGAAGCGCCGCCAGGTCGAACAGCTCGAACTCATGCTGGAAGATTTTTCCCGGATGGCCGTCGAACTCGACACGCAGATCCACAATGAGGAAAAAAAGTCGGGGATCACCGACATCAGCCATTTCGCCTATTCCACCTTCGCCAAGGCGGCACGGCTGAGGCGCGACAATCTGATGAATTCGGCCAAGGATCTGAAGGTTCAGATCAACGCGGCGCGGCTGACCCTCGAGGAAGCCGAGGCGGAACTCGTCAATGCCGAAAAGATGGAGCAGCGCGACGGTGGCCGCGACGAGCCGCGCTCGGCGATCGCCTGAAGCAGGATCACATCAGCTTCGAACGCATATCCGATGATTCTGCCCCGGTGATGCTTCCTGTGGGTCGGCGATACCGGCGGGCTGACGCTCGTTGGCGTTCCTCTTGCGCAAAACCGGGGAAGCGGCGCTCGGCATTCGGCTCCGGCCGAGGCCTGCCATGCACAGGTGACATGGAAGCCGACATCGGCGTGTTCCGGCAGGCCTGGAAAGGCGGGCGCCGGAACCCGCTTGCGCATGACAGACGCTCCGGCGGTCCGGCGCGGCAGCACGATGCGGGGACCGAAGGCGTCAGAGCATCCTTTGCGCGTCCGACCGCAGTCAACGACAGTCTCGTCGAACGGTGCATATCGAGGGCTGGACACTTCGAGATCAGGCGCCCGTTCTTATCGCGCTCGTCATGCTCGGGCCCCGTCCCGAGCATCCAGTACGCCGATCAAGCTTTTGTTTCGTCGAATGTTTCTGAATCCTCGGGACGGGGCCCGAGAATGACGAAGCGTCGAGCGCGGCGCCTTCTCGATCAGGTCGTGGCCGGCCCTCGAGCATCCTGTCGCGTATCGTAGCGTCCGACAGGACGCATGGCGCCAGAGCGGGACGAGATGAGCTTCGCTCACCCCTCCCGCTCTGTCCTCTTGTTTCGGCATGATCTTTTCCGAAAACCGGTCCCCACTTTCGGGATCATGCTCTAGGCCAGTTTTCCCATCAGCCGCAGCGCGAAGGCGTGGACGAAGGCGACCTCCTCGAGCTTGGAGAAGCGGCCCGAGGCGCCGCCATGGCCGGAATCCATGTTGGTGCGCAGGAGCACCGGATTGTCGTCGGTCTTCAATTCGCGGAGCCTTGCCACCCATTTCGCCGGCTCCCAATAGGTGACCCGCGGATCGGTGAGGCCGGCCAGCACCAGCATAGGCGGATAGGCCTGGGACTTGACGTTGTCGTAGGGGGAATAGGACGCGATCACCTCGTAATCCTCGCCCGACAGCACCGGGTTGCCCCATTCGGGCCATTCCGGCGGGGTCAGCGGCAGGGTGTCGTCGAGCATCGTGTTGAGGACGTCGACGAAGGGCACCACCGCGACGATCCCGCCGAATTTTTCCGGCGTCATGTTGGCGACGGCGCCCATCAGCATTCCGCCCGCCGACCCGCCCTCGGCGACGATCCGCTCATGGGAGGTGAAGTTCTCGGCGACGAGATGATCGGCCGCGGCGATGAAGTCGGTGAAGGTGTTCGCCTTGTTGCGCCGCCGCCCGGCCTCGTACCAGCGGAAGCCCTTGTCCTTGCCGCCGCGGATATGGGCGATGGCATAGACGAAGCCGCGATCGACCAGGGACAGGATGTTGGTGTTGAAGCCCGCCGGAATGGTGATGCCGTAGGAGCCGTAGCCGTAGAGGAGACAGGGCGCCGTTCCGTCGAGCGGCGTGTCGCGGCGATAGAGCAGGGAGACCGGCACCGTCTCGCCGTCCTTTGCCGGCGCGAAGATGCGCCGGGTGACGTAGTCGTGCGGATCGTGGCCGGAGGGCACTTCCTGGGTCTTCAGGAGCGTCCGGTCGCGGGTCTCGACGTCATACTCGAAGGTCTGGGAGGGCGTCGTCAGCGACGAATAGGTGAAGCGAATCGTCGTCGTGTCGAATTCGTAGGTGCCGGAAAGGCCGAGGGAATAGGCCTCTTCCTCGAAGGCGACGGAATGTTCCTCCCCGTCGGACAGGCGCTTGACGACGATGCGCGGCAGGCCCTCGCGTCGCTCCAGCCAGACCAGATGGTTCTTCAGGACGAAGTGATCGAGTATCAGCCGTCCGTCTTCGTGCGCCACGTAGTCGGTCCATTCATCGCGGCCGGCGGCGTCGACGGGCGCGGTGACGATCTTGTAGTCGCGGGCGCCGCTGGCATTGGTGCGGATGTAAAGGGTGCCGCCACCCTCGTCGACGTCGTATTCGACGCCGGTCTCGCGCTCGGCGAGGAGCCGGGGTTCGGCCGCCGGATTGGACGCGGGGATCAGCCAGCACTCCGACGTCTCGTGATCATGGATGTCGATCACAACGAACTCGTCGGACTGGGTCTTGCCGACGCCCATGAAGAAGCCCGAATCGGTCTCCTCGTAGATCAGCGCGTCGTTCTGCGGGTTGTCGCCGAGTTTGTGATAAAACACCCGGCTTGGCCGGTGGTTGGAATCGAGCCGCGTGTAAAAGACGCCGTTCGAGCGCGCCGACCAGACGCCGCCGCCGCCGGTGTCCTCGACGACGTCGGCAAGATCCTCGCCCGTCTCAAGATCGCGGATCTTGAGCGTATAAAACTCCGAACCCTTGTCGTCATAGGCATAGGCGAGCCAGCGATGGTCGCCCGAATGGCTGGCGCCGCCCAGCGAGAAATAGGGCCGGTCGGCCGCCTCCTTCTCGGCGTCGAGCAGGATTTCGGTCTCGCCGCCCTCGCGCGGCTGCCGCACGAAGCGGGGATATTCCGCGCCGGCGCGGTAGGCGATGCCGTAGGCGAACGGGCCGTCGGGCGCCGGCACGGAGGAATCGTCCTCCTTGATCCGACCGCGCATTTCCTTGACGAGCGTCTCGCGCAGGCTCTCCGTCCCGGCCATGACGGCCTTTTGATAGGCGTTCTCGGCCTCGAGATGGGCCCGGATCGCCGGATCGAGAAGGCTGGTGTCCTTGAACACCTCCTGCCAGTTGTGGGCGCGCAGCCAGGCATAGTCGTCGAGCCGTTCGCGGCCGTGGCGCTTGTCCGACAGGGGCCTGCGCTCGGGCAGCGGCGGCTTGGGAAGATCGGCGGTAAGAGCGAAGCGTTTCGTCACGGGCAGGGTTCCAGGCTTCTTCAAGGTTGGGCGAGGGCCGGATTCGCGCCGGTATCGGTCGAGTTTGCAGCCAGTTTCCACCATTTGCCGGTTCATCGCGACCGTTCGTCCCGCGAAGGGTGACGAAACTGTTTCGAAAATTTCGGCAAATCGGCGAAGCGAAGACCGCGCCGGAGGTAGGAGATCACGGCCGGCTTCGCAAGCGTCGCGGTCAGACGACCGGGAAACCGGCCCGTCTCAGATGTTCTCGCGCCTGACATCCTTGCCCGGAGCTTGTTCGCTTCTTATACACGAAAAGCGAAGCGCCTCCCCTCGGCTCGGGCTTCGCATGGCAACGGCAAGGAAGACGAATGGCGGAAATCGAGGCGACGACCGGAGGAATACTGGCCCTTGCCCTGCCATTTGTCGCAGCAGCGCTTGCGCCGATCCTGAAGCGGATCATCGGCGCGCATGCCGCCTGGGTTTTGGCACTGGCGCCGGCGGCAGCCTTCGCGATCCTGTTTTCCTTCCTGCCGGAGGTTTCGAGCGGCGGTGTCGTCCAGTTCGGCTTCGACTGGATTCCCGCCTTCGACGTTCGCTTCTCTTTCCGCATCGACGGCCTCGCCTCGACCTTCGGCCTTCTGATCACCGGCATCGGCACGCTGATCATCCTCTACTCCGGCGGCTATCTGAAGGGGCATCGGGACCAGGGCCGGTTCTTCTCCTTCATGCTGATGTTCATGGGCTCGATGCTCGGCCTCGTTCTCGCCGACGATCTGATGACCCTGTTCGTCTATTGGGAGCTGACATCGATCACCTCCTTCCTCCTGATCGGCTTCGATCACGAGCGGGAGAAGGCGAGGCGCGGCGCGATCCAGGCGCTGGCGATCACCGGCGGCGGCGGGCTTGCTCTCCTCGCCGGCTTCATCCTCATTCGCGAACTCGCCGGGCTGAACTCGATGACCGAGGTGCTCGCCGCCGGCGATGCTCTGCGGACGAGCCCCTACTACCTGCCGATCTTCATTCTCGTCCTGTGCGGCGCCTTCACCAAATCGGCGCAGATGCCGTTTCACGTGTGGCTGCCGAACGCCATGGAGGCGCCGACGCCGGTTTCGGCCTATCTGCACTCGGCGACCATGGTGAAGGCCGGCGTCTACCTCCTCCTGCGCATGCAGCCGGCGCTCGGCGACACGGCGCTGTGGACGACGGTGCTGCCGGCCTTCGGCGCAGTCACCCTCGTCATGGGCGCGCTGCTGGCGGTGCGCGCCACCGACATCAAGATCACGCTCGCCTATACGACAGTCTCGTCGCTTGGCCTTCTGGTCATGCTGATCGGGGTTTCAACGGAATATGCGCTGATCGGCGCGGTGCTCTATCTGATCGCCCATTCGCTGTTCAAGGGCGGGCTCTTCATGGTCGCCGGATCGGTCGACCACGGCGCCCATACCCGCGAGATCGACAGGCTTGGCGGGCTGGCCAGACACATGCCGATCACCTTTGCCGCGGCGCTGCTCTGCGCATTGTCGATGGGCGGCATCACGCCTTTCGTCGGCTTCCTTGCCAAGGAAGAGATCTATCACGCGCTCGAATATGGCGACGCCTATCACATCGCGCTGATGGCCGCAGCGATCCTCGGCAACGCCCTGATGTTCGCGGCCGCCTTCATCGTCGCGCTGAAGCCCTTCGTCGGCAAGCTGCCGGAGACGATCGACCATCCCCATGAGGGCGGCTTCACTATCTGGTTCGGGCCGCTGGTGCTGGGCGTTCTGGGGCTTCTCGGCGCGCTGTTCTACGAGACCTATCACGCGCTGTTCTCAGGGCCGATGGCGAGCGCAACCTATGGCCAGCCGGTCGAGATCGACATCTCCTTTGTGCCGCATCTCAACCTCGCCTTTGCCCTGTCGCTGGCGACGATCGCACTCGGCATCGTGATCTATCTCGCCTCGAACGGGGTGCGGGCGGCGACGAGCCGCTTCCTCGCTTCCGTCGGCTGGGGGCCGGATCACGGCTTCGACCAGGCGATGCGCGGCCTGCTGCGGTTTTCCTATTTCGTCACCAACCGCCTGCAGTCCGGCCGGCTCGACTATTACATGACCATCACGGTCATCGCGATCACCGCCGCCCTGTTCGTGCCGATGATCCTCGGCGGCGCACTGCCGGCCGAGCCGCAGATGCCTCAGCTGCGCCTGCCCGAATGGCTCGTGCTTGCTCTCATCCTCGTCGGCATCGTCGCGGTGGTGGTCGCCAAGAACCGGCTGACGGCGATCGTCTCCCTCGGCATCCAGGGCTTCGGCACGGCGCTGATCTTCATGCTGCTCGGCGCGCCGGACCTCTCCTTCACCCAGTTCATGGTCGAGACCCTGTCGGTCGTCATCCTCGCTCTGGTGATGACGCGGCTGAAGCTTTCGCCCGCCGATCACCGGCCGCTGCGCGAGAAGCTGCCCGACGCCGCGCTGGCGCTGGCCGGCGGCGCGGGCTTCGCCGTCTTCCTCCTGTCGATCGTCCAGCGGCCCTTCGATCCGGCGCTGTCGGACTTCTTCGAAGAATACAGCTATGCGATCGCCCACGGCAAAAACATCGTCAACGTCATCCTCGTCGACTTCCGCGGGGTTGATACGATGGGCGAGATCGCCGTGGTGATGACGACGGGCCTCGCCGTTCTTGCGCTCATCCGCATCCGGGTCGGGCGCAGGGCAAAAGCCCAGCCGGACCCGATGGAGACGACGCCATGAGGACGGTCATCTTCCGCTTCACCGCGCCCTATCTCACCGCGCTGATGGTGCTGTTCTCGATCTTCGTGCTCCTGCGCGGCCACAACGATCCCGGTGGCGGCTTCATCGGCGGGCTGATCGCCGCCTCGGCGCTGGCGATCTACGGCATCGCCTGCGGCGTCGCGGCGGTGCGCAGGGCGCTGTGGTTCCATCCGATGGCGATCTCGGCCTCGGGCCTGTTCCTGGCGGTGGTCGCCGGCATCTTCTCCGTCTTCGCCGGCACCGGCTTCATGACCGGGCTGTGGGTCTTCCCCAAGATCTTCGGCACCGAAGTCGCGCTGTCGACGCCGCTGATCTTCGACATCGGCGTCTATCTCGTCGTCGTCGGCGGCATCGCCTCGATCGCGCTCGCCCTGGAAGAGAGGGAGTCGGACTGATGGAAACCGCCCTCAGCCTCGTCGTCGGCTGCCTCTTCGCCGTCTCGCTCTACCTGCTCCTGTCGAAGCACATCATCCGCATGCTGCTCGGCGTCGTGCTTCTGTCCAACGCCGTCAACCTGTTGATCTTCGCCGCCGGCCGGGTCTCCTCCATCGCGCCGCCGCTGGTGCCCGAGGGCGCCGAGGCGCCGCTCGCCGCCGTCGCCAATCCGCTACCCCAGGCGCTGATCCTGACGGCGATCGTCATCGCCTTTTCCTTCTTCGCCTTCCTTCTGGTGCTCGCCTATCGCGCCTATCAGGACCTCGGCACCGACGACACCGACGAGATGCGTGTCGCCGAACCCGAGGATGACGGCCTGCCGCCGCTGGGATACTGACGCTTCATGGCTTCTCCTTCCTCCGACACCGCTCAACTCAAGGCCGAAGCGATGATGCACGGCGCCCTGGCGCCGTCGGATTATCTCGTCATCGCGCCGGTGGCGATCTGCCTGTTGTTCGGCGCCGCCCTTCTGATGATGCGAAAGCGCATCGACTGGCAGCCATGGCTGGCGATCCCGGGCTTTCTGCTGCTCTTTGCCGCCGACGTTCTGTTGCTTCTCAAGGTCGCCGCCGAAGGGCCGCAGACGATGATGATGGGCAACTGGAAGCCGCCCTTCGGCATCGCCTTCACCGTCGACATGCTGGGCGCGCTCTTCGTCACCACCGCCGGCTTCGTCGGCGTGGCCTCGGCGATCTATGCGACATTCTCGATGAGCCGGACGGAGCGGCGCTACGGCTTCTTCCCCTTCATGTTCCTGATGATGGGCGGTGTGTCGGGCGCGTTTCTGACGGGAGACATCTTCAACCTCTATGTCTGGTTCGAGGTGCTCCTGATGGGCTCCTTCGGCCTGTTGATCCTCGGCTCGGAGCGCGAACAGCTCGACGGCGCGACCAAATACTGCTTCCTCAACCTCGTCGCGACGACGCTGTTCCTGATCACCACCGGCTATCTCTACGGGGTGGTCGGCACGCTCAACATGGCCGACATCGCGCAAAAGGCGGCGCGCCTCGAAAACGACGGCGCGGTCCTCACCATCGCCGTCCTCTATCTCGTCGCCTTCGGCATGAAGGCCGCGGCCTTTCCGTTGAACTTCTGGCTTCCGGCCTCCTACCACACGCCGCGTTTCGTCGTTTCGGCGCTGTTTGCGGGACTTCTGACCAAGGTCGGCGTCTATGCGCTGATCCGCGTGCTCCTGATGCTGTTCCCGCCGCAGCATGCCGATCTCGCGACGCTGATCTCATGGGTCGCGGCGCTGACCATGCTGGTCGGGGCCTTCGGCGCGCTGGCGCAGAGCGACATGCGGCGGCTCCTCAACTACTTCGTCATCGCCGGCATCGGCACGATCTTCGCCGGCCTCGCCCTGACGGGCGGCGAGGGCGGCGCCAGCGCCACCGTGAGCGCGGCGAGCGCTGCGACGCAGGCGGGCGGGACGGCGCCGATGACCGGCATGGCGGCGGCTGCCGCGCCGCTCGTTCCCGGCTCGGACAGCCTCGTCATCGGCCTGTCGGGGGCGGTGTTCTACGCGCTGCACTCGATCGTCATCATGACGGCGCTCTATCTCGCAGCCGGCACGGCCGCGCGGATCTCCGGCTCGTCGTCGCTTCGCGCCATGGGCGGCCTGTGGCGGGCAAGGCCGGGGCTCGCGGCGCTGATGCTGGTGTTTCTCTTCGCCGTCTCCGGCCTGCCGCCCTTCTCCGGCTTCTGGCCGAAGGTCATTCTGGTGCGCGGCGCGTTTCAGGCGGGCATGCCCTGGCTCGGCGCGGTGATCCTTCTCACCGGCTTCCTGATGACGGTGGCGAGCGCCCGGGTCTTCGCGCTCGCCTTCTGGCGCAACGCGCCGGAGCCGGCGGTCGCGGGGGGGCCGAACGCGGGCTTCGCACCGGCGGGCGAGCCCTCGCCGATGCTGGCGATGCTGCCGCTTCTGATCCTTGCCGTCTTCGCCGTCGTCGCGGGCGTCCTGCCGCAATGGCTGGTCGCGCTCACCGACGTCGCCGCGCGGGGGATCGTCGATCCCGCCGGCTATGTCGGCTCGGTGTTCGGAGGCGTCTCGTGATCCTGTTCCTGATCAACATCGTCCTGGCGCTGACCTGGACCGTCGTCACCGGCTCCTTCACCTTCCTCAATCTGGTCTTCGGCTTCGTTCTGGGCGCGGCCTCGCTTTATCTGATCCGCCGCGAGATCGGCACGGTCGGCTATATGGGCCGGTTCTGGCGGATCGGCTCGCTGTTCTTTCTTTTCCTCTACGAGCTGATCATGTCGGCCTGGCGGGTCGCGGTTCTGGTCCTGTCGCCGAAAATGGACCTCACTCCCGGCATCTTCGCTTATGAGCTGAAGGTCGACCGCGATTTCGAGATCACGCTGCTCGCCAATCTGATCACGCTGACGCCCGGAACGCTCTCCGTCGACGTCTCGGAGGATCGCTCGACCCTCTACGTCCATGCCATCGACTGCTCCGACCCCGAGGGCACCAAGGCCGACATCGCCAATGGCTTTGAACGCAAGATCCTCGAGGCCTTCAGATGACCGAATTCGCCAAGACCTTTCTCGACGTCTGCCTCACCCTGTCGCTGGTCATGCTCGGCATCGCCTTCTTCCTGACCACGGCGCGGATCATCATCGGGCCGACCCTGCCGGACCGGGTGCTCGGGCTCGACATGCTGACCTCGGTCGCCATCGGCTTCATCGCCGTCATCGGCATCGACACCGGCTTCACGCTCTATGTCGACATCGCCATCGCGCTTGGCCTCGTCGGTTTCCTGGCGACGGTCGCCTTCGCCCGGTTCATTCTCGCCCGGGGCAAGACGGCGGATGACGACGAGAAAAAGGATCTGAGAAAGATCGACGGCGATCCGAACGAAACAGGCGATGCCGCCATCGCCGAGACGGGGAGGCACCGATGATCGGAGCGATCCTGACGATATTCGCCGGTCTCCTGATCCTCGGCGGATCGGCCTTTGCCGCCATCGCGGCCTTCGGCATCCTGCGCCTGCCGGATCTCTACACCCGCATGCATGCCGCCTCGAAGGCCGGCTCGGTCGGCTCGGGCATGGCGCTGCTCGCGCTCGCTCTCGTCTCCGATTCTTCGCCCGAGGCGCTGCGGGCGATCGCGGCCATCGCCTTCTTCCTCCTGACCGCGCCGCTTTCGGCCCATCTTCTCGCCAAGGCCGCCTATACCGTCGGCTACAGGATGTGGCCGGGCTCCGTCCTGGATGAAATGCCTGAGATGGAAGCGACGACGCGCGATGCCCATACGCCGGCCAGCGGCCATCCGGCCCTCAATGCGGGCGACGTGACCGAGACGAAGCGAGACTAGAGAATGTCCCAAGGCGGCCAGCGCGTTCTTTCCGGGCTCTTCATCCTTTTCGCCGGGCTTTTCGGCGCTGCGGGCGTCGCCGGGGCGGCGCTGGCTGCCCATGGTGGCGGCGACGGCAAGTTCGTGGCGATCGCAGCCTCCATGGCGTTGTTTCACGGGCCGGCGCTCCTCGGTCTCGCCGCCGTTCTCGACCGCGCGCCAAGGCTGCTCGGCCTTGCCGGCATGGCGGCGATCGTCGGCGTCGTGCTCTTCTCCGGCGATCTCGCGACCCGGGCGGCGGAGGGGCATTCGCTCTTCACCAATGCCGCGCCGACCGGCGGCACGATGCTGATCGCCGGCTGGCTGCTGGTGGCGGTCGCGGGTGTCCTTGCCATGTTCCGGAGGGGCGGTGCCGTCAGAAAGAGTGAGGTGGCGAGGTCCGGATCTGCGCCGTCGATCGGAGGCGTGACGCGATGAACGGCTTTGACACGAGGCTTTTCGCCGGCAAGACCGTCGTCGTCACCGGCTCAGGTCGCGGCATCGGCGCGGCCGTGGCGCGCGGCTTCCTGCAGACGGGCGCCCGGGTGATCGCCCATGCGGGCCGCACGCTGGATCACGCCGAAGACGATCTCCTCGTCGGACTGTCTGAGGCCGAGAAAGACCGGCTGACGCTTCTGGCGGGAGATCTGGCGGAGCGGGACGGCGGCGAGCGGCTGGGATCGGCGGTGCTGCAAGAGCTCGACGGGCCGCTCGACGTCCTCGTCAACAATGCCGGCACCATGGTCGGCCGCATTGCGGCCGGCGACGTCGATGCGGCGGCCTTCGATCGGGTGGTCGATCTCAACGTCCGCTCGGTCGTCGCCTCGACGACGGCGCTGCTGCCGGCGCTGAAAGAGGGAGGCAGGGCCGAAGGCGGCGCCGCGATCGTCAACACCTCCTCGATCTCGGCGATCGTCGGCGGTTCGCCCGGCTCCTCGCTCTATTCGTCATCCAAAGCCTTTATCTCGACCTGGACCCGGGCGCTCGCCCGCGAGCTCGCGCCCGATCACGTGCGGGTCAACGCCGTCTCGCCCGGCACCATCATGACCGACTTCCACCGCCGCTATTCCTCGCAGGAAAAGCTGGACGCGACCGCCGCGTCGATTCCGCTGAAACGCCTCGGCACGGCAGAAGACTGCGCGCCGGCCTATCTGTTCCTGTCGAGCGCGAAGCTCTCGGGCTATCTGACGGGACAGGTCATCGAGGTGAATGGCGGGCAGTTCATGGGGTGAGGCGAGACTGCGACGGCACGCTCGGTCCACGTAGCGGATCGGCGACCGGCGGGTTTTAGGCGAGGGTTTTCTTGAGCCGATTTCGGTAAGCGCCTGGCAACTGTGTTCATTCGAACGCCTTTCTGTCTCTCTGCATGGCGTTGAGAACAGTGAGAAGCTTTCTGGCGACGGCGATTATGCCGACTTTCTTCGATCCCGATCTTTCGGCGACGGCTTGAAAGAAGCTCTTGAAACGGGTGTTTGCGCGAATGGCACCGAGGGCGGCCATGTAGAGAGCTTTGCGCACCCGGCGCCTTCCGCCCT
>NZ_JAGJCF010000015.1 GCF_017815135.1 Jiella mangrovi
CAGCCTCATGCAACTGTTCAGGTTTCGAAGACGGCGCGGGAAGGGGCCATGCCAGGCACCGGTCTGCCTTGCGGACGACCAGGATTCTCTCGGCCTCCTTCCCGCCTCCCACCATACACCAATTCGAACACACAGGATTCTCGGGACGGGGCCCGAGAATGACGACGCGTCGAGGATGGAGGCCATCCTTCGCCCGTTTTGGCAGCTTCGCCATCACCGAAAATGACGCAGACCCACCCCCCAAACCGTCATTCTCGGGCCCCGTCCCGAGAATCCAGGGGAGCGTCGAACGCCGCCCGGTCGGCCAGGCGCCCTTGAAGCCACAGTGAGAGAGCCGGTCGCAGTCTTTGACCGGCGCCATGGGGTACTCTCATCCGCCGCATAGGCTCCATAGCACTGAACCCGGAGGCATCCTCGTGGGCCGCTGCTATGACTCCTGCCATTGATCCATGATGGTGGCCCGACGTCCGTTCGCAGGCCCGCCCAACTTCGAAAACGCGGCCCGGCACGCTGAACGCGCCGGGCCTATCCGTTAAAGAATGAACCGCGACAGGTCGACGTTGCCGGCGATGCCGTCGAGGGCCTTGTGGACATAGGCGGCGTCGACCGTGTAGCGCTCGCCGCCCTTGTCCGGGGCTTCGAAGGAGATGTCGTCGAGGACGCGTTCCATCACCGTCTGCAGGCGCCGGGCGCCGATGTTTTCGACCGAGCCGTTGAGCGAGACGGCGAGATCGGCGATCGCGTCGATGGCGTCGTCGGTGATTTCCAGATCGACGTTCTCGGTCTTCATCAGGGCGATGTACTGCTTGATCAGCGAGGCCTCGGTCTCCGTCAGGATGCGGCGGAAGTCCTCCTTGGTAAGCGCCCGCAGTTCGACGCGGATCGGCAGGCGGCCCTGGAGCTCGGGCAGAAGGTCGGAGGGCTTTGACACGTGGAAGGCGCCCGATGCGATGAACAGGATGTGGTCGGTCTTCACCGCGCCGTGCTTGGTCGCCACCGTCGTTCCCTCGACGAGCGGCAGGAGATCGCGCTGCACGCCCTCGCGGCTGACACCGGCCGAATGCCCGTCCTTGGTCGCGACCTTGTCGATCTCGTCGAGGAAGACGATGCCGTTGTTCTCCACCGCCTCGATCGCCTCGCGCACGACCTGTTCCTGATCGAGCAGCTTGTCGGATTCCTCGCCGATCAGAAGGTCGTAGCTCTCGCGCACGGTGGTGCGCCGCTGCTTGGTGCGCCCGCCGCCCATCTTGCCGAACATCTCCGACAGGTTGAGAACGCCGATATTGGCGCCCGGCATGCCGGGGATTTCCATGCCGCCCATCGGATTGCCGGTATCGGCGACCTCGATGTCGATCTCCTTGTCGTCGAGTTCGCCGGCCCTCAGCTTCCTGCGGAAGGAATCCTTGGTCGCCGGCGAGGCGGTCTTGCCGACCAGGGCCTCGAGCACCCGGTCTTCGGCGCCCTGATGCGCCTTGGCCTTGACCTCCTCGCGCTTCTTCTCGCGCACGAGGCCGATGCCGATCTCCACGAGGTCGCGGATGATCTGCTCGACGTCGCGGCCGACATAGCCGACCTCGGTGAACTTCGTCGCCTCGATCTTGATGAAGGGCGCGCCGGCGAGCCTTGCGAGGCGCCGGGAAATCTCGGTCTTGCCGACGCCCGTCGGCCCGATCATCAGGATGTTCTTCGGCATCACCTCTTCGCGCAGCGAGCCCTCGAGCTGCTGGCGGCGCCAGCGATTGCGCAGGGCAACGGCCACGGCGCGCTTGGCGTCCTTCTGGCCGATGATGTGCCGGTCGAGCTCGGAGACGATTTCGCGGGGGGAGAAGTCAGTCATCAGTGTCACTTTTTCTGAGGTCGGAATGAGTTGGGGCCCGGGCGGCTGGCCGGTCTTCTGGTCTTCGTCGGTTTCGTCAGCAGGGCGCTGCCAGCCTCTGCGCATCGTCCTTCTCGGCGAGCCGGTGTTGGCCCTTCGTCGTCGTTCGGCTCGCCTGCGAGCGCCGGAAACGCCCACCGGCGACCGGGGCGTCAGTCTGTCACAGGTCGGCAGAGCGGCCGCGGACCTGTACGCCCGCAGGAGGCCGAACGAGACCGCGCCGGATATTCACCTTTGCGCCTGCGTCCCCTGACTTTGAAAGCTCGCGCCGTGGGGCGGGGCGCGCCGGTTTCGTCCGTCGCATCGTCTGGCTAGATGGGATCGCGATGGGCCGAGTGCCAGCCTTTCCTTCCAAGATGGTCTCGAACGCGTCATCGGCTCTTCAATCGTCGTGCAAATACGGTCAGACTGAGGCAGCGATTCGCCTGGGGTGGCGGGTTCCGATCATCGACGAGCGGAGCCGCATTCCGCGCGATGGCTCATGCGGCATCGTTCCTCGCGGCTCATCGTCGGGCCGGGCCAAAATCTCGGCAGGGGCACGAGTATCGGGCCGCGACAACCAGGGTCCATGATGGCATCCTCGGTTGGCATCGTTGGAAGACACGCCTGCCGGTCGGCAGCGGGAAAGGCATGCCGGTGACAGCGGCTCTGGAAATTCTCGCGCGAATGGCTTCGCCCTGGAGCGAGGACGATCTGGTTCTGGCCATCGACGAGGTAGCAGAGCAGTACGGTTTCAATCACGCCGCGTCGCTGTCGCTGCCCTCGACCGACGACGTCGGCCTCGCCACCCGTGTTATCCACAGCAACTGGTCGCCGGCTTTCGCCCGGGGCTACGAGGCGCATGGGCTGCACAAGTCGAAGATCGTCGTCGGAACGCTGAGAACCGATCCGATGCCCTTCGTCTGGGATGCCGAGACGCTCTACGGCACCGACGAACCGGATCCGAGTCCCGCCGCGCGCTTCCTCCTGCAGGAGGGGTATCTCGCCGGCGTGCTCCTGCCGGTCCATGCGATGACCTCCTTCAACGGCGCCTTGTCCTTCGCGGGCCGAACGCCCAACCTCTCCGATCAGGCCGTCGCCGAACTGCACCGTTTCGCTTTCACCTATTTCTGCATGCTCGCCGGGGTGCGCTTCGAGGAAAACCAGAAGAACAACCCGCTTTCGGGGCGCGAGCGCGACTGCCTGAAGCTCGCCATGCTCGGCAAGACGTCGAGCGAGATCGGTATCATCCTGTCGCTCTCGGAATACACCGTCTCGCAATATCTGACGGCCGCCCAGCGCAAGATGAACGCCGCCAACCGCACCCACGCCGTCGCCATGGCGGCGCAGCTCGGCTATCTGTCTTGAGTCAGGTCCGGAATGAGCGCGGACCGGAATTCGGGTTCAGTCGGCAACTTCCTTTTCCAGGATTCCCGTAACCAGCTTGTTCAAGCTGATACCGGCGCGCTTGGCGGCTACCGCAAGCTGTCGGTGCAGACGAGGCTCGGCTCTCACGACAAACTGGCCAGAGAAAGGCTTTTCAGGTTCTTCCCCGCGCTCCCGACAAAAAGCGATGTAATCTTCGACGGAATCGATAAAGGCCTTTTTCAACTCTTCGACGGATGTTCCTTCAAAGGTAATGACGTCCCTGAGATTCAGGACCTCTCCGTGGAAACTTTCCGCCTCCTCGTCGAAATCTATCCGCGCCTCGTAGCCGCGGTGGTGCATAATGGTCATGGCTTTCGTCCTGCCTCTTCGAGAAACCGCTGAAGGGACCGGATCGCCCCCTTGCTGGTTTCCTTCTGCGGATGGGGGCGATGAAACACGGCGCGTGCTCCGCCGAGGGCCACACGAACCCGCGAGCCGCTGCCTTCGCTCACATCGGCACCCATCGCCACCAACAACGCCTCGATATCCCGCCAGGCGATTCCGCCTGAAGTGGGATTGGCGAAGATTTCATCGAGGAGTTTGCGTTGTCGACGGTTCATCTATGAACATAGTATCACAAATCGATAGCTTGAAATGGCGGGCGAACGCAATTCCAGAACAGCCGATCTTTGATCGCGGCGCGATCCAAAACTTAGGAGTGAAATGACGCTTCCGTCCGGCGCTCTCCACCTGCCTGGCCATTTCGATCGCCACGCCCAGTCGGCGCTGGTCGAGGATATCCGCGTCGTCGTCGCGGCCGCGCCGCTCTATACGCCGGTGATGCCCCGCTGGGGGCGGCCGTTTTCCGTGAAGATGACCAATTGCGGCCCGCTCGGCTGGGTCGCCGACAAGTCCGGCTATCGCTATCAGCCCCGGCATCCGGTGACGGGGGAGCCATGGCCGCAGATCCCGCCGGCGCTGCTTGCCCTGTGGGACGACGTCGCGGGCTATCCCCATCCGCCGGAAGCCTGCCTCGTCAACTTCTACGACGACGCGGCGAAGATGGGGCTTCATCAGGACAAGGACGAGGCGGATCTCGACGCACCGGTCGTCTCGGTGTCGCTCGGCGACGATTGCCGGTTTCGCGTCGGCGGGACGCAGCGGGGCGGGCCGACGACGAGCGTAAGGCTGGCGTCGGGCGACGTCTTCGTCCTCGGCGGCGCCGCACGGCTCTGCCATCACGGCGTCGACCGGATCTATCCGGCGACGTCGACGCTTCTGAAGAACGGCGGGCGGATCAATCTGACGCTGAGGCGGGTGACGAAGCCGACTTGAAGGGGCGGCGTGGCCGCCCCTTTTTTCACTCCGCCGGCGTTCCTTGGCCGGCGAGCCACCGCTGGTCGATCTCGGGCAGGGGATCGCCGTCGATCCTCGCCTCGAAGCCGCGCAGACGCTTGTAGATCGACAGGAGCTCGACGATCGTCGTCCAGGAATTCACCAGATACTGGAAGGATGTGCGCACCTGCTCGAAGGCGTTGAGGATCTGGTTCATGATTCCGAGCGTGATCGCGCCGGCGATGATCGTCGGCGCAAGGATGATCATCGGGAAGATGACGTCGGTCTGCAGATACGCAAAGCGCGCGACGTTGAAGTACATATAGTGGAAGTACAGCCGGAAATAGTTTCTCCGCACATGTGAGAACAGTTCGAAGACCGTCGGCGGCTGCGCGCGCGCGGCCGAATCCTCGCCATAGACGAGCTCCTTGCGATAGGCCGCCTCGACCCGCTGGTTCTTGAACTCCAGCCCGGGCAGCTTGATGCCGACGAGCGCGAGCAGCGCGGTGCCGAAGGCCGCCCAGAGGATTGCCGCGACGACCAGCGCATAGGGCACGTCGCCGATCAGCGGCAGCTTGGTGATGTGGGCGGACAGGACGACCAGCACCGGCAGGAAGGCGATCAGCGTCATCACCGACTGGACGAGGCTGGTGCCCAGATCCTCGGTGGTGGTCGAAAACCGCATCGTGTCTTCCTGGACACGCTGGGAAGCGCCCTCGATGAGCCTCAGCTTCTGCCAGTGCGACATGTAATAGTCGTTCATCGCCGTTCGCCAGCGGAAGATCCAGTGGCTGACGAAGAAGGCGGTGAGAACGCTGAGCGTCACGCCGACCAGAGCAAGGCCCGCAAAGGTTTGCATCTCGCCGTAGAACGCGCCGATCGAGACGGGCTTCGTCTTGCCGAGCGCCGCCTGGATGAGATCGTAGAACGGCCCGTACCACGAATTGACCGCGACCGAGACCTGCACCTGGAAATAGATGGTGAACAGGATGAGGGCCGAGCCGAGGATCGACCAGTTCATCCACGGATGCGGCGCGTAGAAACGCCAGAACGCGTAGAAAGGCAGGGTGAAGGCGGCGAAATAGAGGTAGAACCACAGGAAGGGCGGCGACCAGAAGAGCGATATGCCCACCGCCGGCTCCAGCCCCGGCCCGAAGGGCGGCATGCCGAACTGCGCCCCGAGCTGATCGCCGCCGGCATACCACAGAGCAATGGCGATCGCCGTCCAGACGAGAAGCGACAGGAAGAACGGTTTCGGCCTGGGAAAGAAGGATACGAACATCGCTGGCGGCGTCCTTGGCAGCGGGAAGGCCCCATTTCGACCGGAGGGGGTCGCTGGGCTGTCACCTCCCCTGAATGCTCACCTAAGCTGTAGGTGCCGCTGACGTCTCGTGAAATATCGTTCATCTCTTGCGGCCAGTATCAGGGAAGCAGACCTGAATACGCCGCCGCCGGCCACCGCGGCCTGACTCAGAGTTTTCTGAGCGCCACCTGCTCGATCAGATGATCCTTGCCCTTTCTGAGGATCAGATCGGCGCGCGGCCGGGTCGGCAGGATGTTTTCGTGGAGGTTCTGGGCATTGATCTCCGACCACAGCCCCTCCGCGATCTGAAGCGCCTCTTCTTCGGAGACCTTCGAATAGCGATGGAAGAAGGAGCCTTCCTGGCGAAAGGCGGTCTCACGCAGGCTCATGAAGCGGTCGATGTACCAGCGGTGGATATCGGCTTCCTCGCCGTCGATATAGATCGAGATGTCGAAGAAGTCCGAGACGAAGGGGATCGCCTTGCCGTCCTTGGGCATCTCGCGCACCTGCAGGACGTTCAGCCCCTCGAAGATCAGGATGTCCGGCCGGTCGACGACGACGGTCTTACCGGGCATCACATCGTAGACGAAATGCGAATAGACCGGCGCCTCGACCTTCGGCCGGCCCGCCTTGATGTCGGACAGGAAGCGCAGGATCTTGCCGATGTCGTAGCTTTCGGGAAAGCCCTTGCGGCGCATCAGGCCACCGGCCTCGAGCACGGCGTTGGGATAGAGAAAGCCGTCGGTGGTGACGAGATCGACCTTCGGTGAGGACGGCCAGCGGGCCAGAAGCTCCTTGAGGATGCGGGCCGTGGTCGACTTGCCGACGGCGACCGAGCCGGCGATGCCGATGATGAAGGGCGTCTTGCGGCCGGGCTGTGCGCCGAAGAGAAAGCTCTGGCGCTGGCGAAACAGCAGCTGCATCGCCTCGACATGGGCATAGATCAGCCGCGAGACGGCGAGGTAGATCCGCGCCACCTCGCCGAGATCGATCGGATCGCCGAGGGATCTGAGCCGCGTCACCTCGTCTTCGGAAAGCGTCAGCGGCGCGTCGGCGCGAAACCGCGCCCATTCATCGGCGGTGAAGACGCGGTAGGGCGAATATTTCGCCGGCGCCAGCTGATCCATCAGTGGCTCGTCGCCCGCGAGCGGCCGGCTTTCTCCTCGAGGCCGGTCTGTGCGGTTCTTCGGGCAAGCTCGGCCATCACCGACGACAGCGGCACATGCTTTAGATGGAGAAGCACGAGCAGGTGATAGAGGAGGTCGGCGCTTTCGGAGGCAAGCCTCTCGTCGTCCTCGCCGATCGCGGCGATGACCGTTTCGACCGCCTCTTCGCCGAGCTTCTTGGCGGTGTGGGCAGCGCCCTTTTCCACCAGCGTCGCCGTGTAGGAGGACGGATCGCCGGACGTGGCGCGCGCCGCGACGATCTTTTCGAGGTCCTCGAGGGTGAAATCGCTCATGCCTGCCCTTTCCTCACATTCTCCGCGCGCATGCCAGCTTCAGCCGGTCTTGTCGAGACGCATGGGAATTCCGGCCTTCGCCATGTGGCGCTTGGCCTCGCCGATCGTGTGGGTGCCGAAATGGAAGATCGAGGCGGCCAGCACGGCCCCGGCATGGCCATCCCGCACGCCGTCGACCAGATGATCCAGCGTGCCGACCCCGCCCGACGCGATCACCGGAACATGCACGGCATCGGCGACGGCTCTCGTCAGTTCGAGGTCGAAGCCGGCCTTGGTGCCGTCCCGGTCCATCGAGGTGAGCAGGATCTCGCCCGCACCGTTGGCGACGACGAGACGGGCAAATTCCGCAGCGTCGATCCCCGTCGCCTGGCGCCCGCCATGGGTGAAGATCTCCCAGCGGGGGGTCTCGCCTTCGCCCGCCACGCGCCGGGCGTCGATGGCGACGACGATGCACTGATCGCCGAACTTGTCGGCGGCTTCCTTGACGAAATCGGGGTTCTTCACCGCGGCGGTGTTGATCGAGACCTTGTCGGCACCGGCGAGCAGCAGCTTGCGCACGTCTGCGACCGTTCTGACGCCGCCGCCGACGGTGACCGGCATGAAGCACTGTTCGGCCGTCTTGGCGACGACGTCGAAGATCGTCTCGCGCTCGTCGGACGAGGCGGTGATGTCGAGGAAGCAGAGCTCGTCGGCGCCCGCTGCATCATAGGCCTTGGCGGCCGCCACCGGATCGCCGGCATCGCGCAGGCCCTCGAAATTGACGCCCTTGACGACGCGGCCGTCCTTGACGTCGAGGCAGGGGATGATGCGGGCTTTGAGGGTCATGGGTCCGGCGTTAGTCTGCGTTCGCAGGACGTTCATAAAGGCAAGCCGGGTGGATCGCGAGAAGTTTTCTGATTTCGTCTTCTACGCCGACGAGAGCGGCGATCACTCGCTCATGTCGATCGACAGAGGCTATCCAATTTTCTGCCTTGCGGTTTGTGCTTTCGACAAGCGCACTTACTCGCGGTCTATCGTTCCGAAATTCCAAGCATTCAAGTTCCGCTATTTCGGCCATGACGCCGTCATTCTGCATGAACGCGACATCCGCAAGCAAATCAACGATTTCAAAATCCTGATCGATAAACGCATCGAGGAACGGTTCCACTGAGAACTCACGCATCTCGTTGCGCAATCGCGTTTTCGGATCTTTGCCTGCGTTATCGAGAAGATGCGGATCGGTGCCGACCTGTTCCCAGAGCACCCGTATCACGTGTCCCTCAAGATGTGTCTGCAATGCGCGTACCGATTTCTGGAAGAGCGAGCCCAGGCGGATCGGCTTTCCCACTTCGTGTTCGAGCGACGGGGTCTGAAGGAAGACAGGGAACTGGAACTCGAATTTCTTCGGATCGTTTCAGGGCAGAACGATTTCGGACGCCATTTTGCTGGTTTTCGTCTGGTCTTCGCGGACAAAAAGATCAACTCGACGGGACTTCAGATTGCCGATCTGGTCGCGCGGCCGACAGGAGTTCATGCCATGCGGCCGGGTCAGAGAAACCGAGCGTTCGCCGCCTTCCGCTCCAAATTCATAGGGATACCGGCGAGTGGGTACGGGAACCGCGGTATTCATGTGATGAAAAAGCGAAAGGCCTCGGATTCCTCCAAGGCCTGACGCCGACCGGGAACCCCCAATCCATTTGCTTGTAAAATAGAGAAAAACGGGACAAATGTCAATTGCGCCCTTGACAAAAAGTCAAAAACGAGTCCGCCGAATCATCCGCGACGCCAAGCTTCGTCAAGCAATCCCGCGATAGAGTTCGGCAAGGGCGAGTGCGATGCCAAGGCCTTTCAGCTCGATCGCTTCCTCTCGCCCGGCCGTCATCTCCGGCTTGCCGAATGCCCCGTCCTCGCCGCGCGACCAGAGCCAGACGCGGGGCTCGTCCTGGGAGAGGACGAGGTAATGGTGCAGGCTATCGAGGGCGGTGTATTCCTGAGCCTTTTCGCCGAAGTCAGTGGCCAGCGAGGAGGGTGAGAGAATCTCGGCGACGAGGATCGGACGAGCGCTGGCAAGGCTGATGGCAGAGCTGGCCTCGCGCGGCGTGACGAGGACGTCCGGGTATCGCACTCCGAGGGGCGTTTTTACGGCGTAATCCGAGCCGGTGACGACGAACCTTGACTGATCGAGGACTGTCTTCAGCACGAAACCGAGCTGCATCATCAGTTCCGCATGTCTCTCCGTGCCGCCGGTCATCATCTCGACGATCCTCCCGCTGACGAATTCGCGCTTGCCTTCGCGGCCTTCGTTCCAGCGCAGAAAGTCCTCGACGCTTTTGATGGCAGGGGTCTGGATGTTCATCGGCGCCTCCGTTTGTCAGCGAAATCGGCAGAACGGCGGGTCATGCCGGGAGGGCGGTTCGATCAAAGCTTCGAACAAGGCTTCGACCGGCATCGTTTCGTGACGGCATCGTCTCACCATCATAGCCGAAACCGATCCCCTGTGGAATTGAGGCACAATCGGCTGCTCCCGCTTGCCCCCGTCCAGCCATTTTGCGACGAAGGCGCAGTGGGGAGTATGCCATGCGCGAGATTGTCTTCGACACCGAAACCACCGGCCTCGACCCTTCGGTCGAGCGGGTGATCGAGATCGGCGGCGTGGAACTGTGGAACCACATTCCGACCGGCCGCGAGTTTCACGTCTTCATCAGGCCGGAAGGCCGCAAGGTCGATCCTGCAGCCTTCGACGTTCACGGGATCTCAGACGAATTTCTGGCCGACAAGCCGGTGTTTTCCGAGGTGCTTGATGAGTTTCTCGACTTCTTCTCCGATGGCCGGCTGATCGCCCACAACGCATCCTTCGACATGCGCTTCCTCAATGCCGAGCTCGGACGGCTGGGAAAGCCGCCGCTCGCCCCGGAGCGCGTTCTCGACACGCTGGCGATGGCGCGGCGCAAGTTTCCGATGGCGCCGGCGACGCTGGACGCTTTGTGCTCGCGCTTTTCGATCGATACCTCGCGCCGCGACAAGCACGGCGCGCTGCTCGATTCCCAGCTTCTCGCCGACGTCTATATCGAGCTGATCGGCGGCAGGCAGGCGGCGCTTGGCCTGGTTTTCGGGGCCGACACGGCGGCGGGCGAGGGCGAGGCGGGCGGGACGGTCCACCGGATCGCGCCAAGGCCGGTGCCGCTGGCGCCAAGGGTCAGCGAGGAGGAGCTGGCCCGGCATCTCGCCTTCGTCGAGACCCTCGGCGAAGACGCGATCTGGTGGCGCTATCTCGACCGGCCCGAAAAGGCAGAGGCCGAGGCCGGCTGATCGCCACCCTTTGCAGGCTTTGCCGCAAGCTTCGCTCAAAACACCTGAGGCCATGAAAAACGCCGGCTCGATCGCTCGGGCCGGCGTCTGGTATTTTGCAGCGAGAAAGGATCCTTGGGATCGACCTTCAAAGTCCCCGCAGATCGCCTCAGGCGGTCTGCACCTGCTGGCGCGCCCGCTCTTCGGCCATGCGCTGCTGGAACAGCTTGGCAAAGTCGATCGGGTCGATCATCAGCGGCGGGAAGCCGCCGTTGCGGGTGACGTCGGCGACGACCTGGCGGGCGAAGGGGAAGAGCAGCCGCGGGCATTCGACGAAGAGCAGCGGCAACATGTGCTCCTGCGGGAAATTCTCCAGCCGGAAGACGCCGCCATATTCGAGTTCGACGGCGAACAGCATGTCGGCGCCTTCGCCGGCCTTGGCGTTCAGCGTCAGCCGGACGTCGAATTCGTTCTGGCTGCCCTCGATCTGGTTGGCGCCGACATTGACGCCGATATTGATCGCCGGCCCGCGTGCCTGCGAGCGCAGCACCGCCGGGGCATTGGGGCTCTCGAAGGAGAGGTCCTTGATGTACTGGGTGAGGATGTTGAGGCTCGGCGGCGTGGCGGTCTCGCCGCTCGCGGCGCCATTGGTGCCGTTGGTTTCATCGATCTGGGACATCGTCGACCTTTCTTGCTCGTTCCGTGCGAGACGCACCCGAAAGGGGCGCTACGCGAGGTGCCGGGCCCTTCCAGCCGGGACGCCCGGGGAGAAATTCGTTCAGCCGTGCGCCTATCACGCAGCCGTGCCAATCACAAGGCGAGGTTCCGCTATGGGATATTCGCCACCGCTCGTGCGGGCGCAGCTCAGTGGATCGTGCGATTGGGCGGGCTGCCCCCTTCGTCTTCACCGTGCCAGGGCGAGGAGGGATCCGGCCGGCGCCGATAATCCTCGCCGGAAAGATCGACGACGTCCGGCTGCGTCCGGCTCGCCCGTTCGGGGGTGGCCCCGAAGCCGCGGGACGTGCCTGACTTCGCCATCACCACCACCTTTTCGCTCAGGCTGCGCCGGATCCAGCTGCGGATGCCGGGCACGAACAGGAGAAAGCCGATGGTGTCGGAAACGAGGCCCGGCGTCAAAAGCAGGATGCCAGCCGCCATGATCATCACCCCGTCGACGAGTTCGCGCCCCGGCACGCGGCCGGCGCTGGTCTCCGCCTGGATGCGTTTCAAGGTCCCGATCCCCTGGCGCCTGAGCAGGAAGGACCCGATCACCGCCGTCAGAACGACGAGGCCCAGTGTCGGCCACAGGCCGATCAAGTTGCCGACCACGATGAAGACGGCAATCTCCATGACCGGAATGGCCAGGAGGAGGAACGGGATGATGGCGAATGGCATGAGATCGATCCTTGCAGTCACCCGGCCGTCCATTTTGCATGTCCGGGCTTCTCACGCCGCGCATCGACGTACGCGGCTCAACAGTATAGTGAGGACGAACATAGGAAGGTCCAGCGGCGATTTGAATGCGGGGGCAGGCGTCTCTATATGAAGACAGTTCTGATCGGCGGAGACGAGGGTGACAGCGCGCAATGAGTTTTGGGACGATTTTTTTTATTGTGCTTGCGGCGATCGTCCTGTTTCAGCTGCGCAATGTGCTCGGGCGGCGAACAGGCAACGAGCGACCGCCATTCGACCCGTATTCCCGCACTGAAACCTCCCGGGAAGAGGCGGCGACGAACGGTAACGTCGTCACCTTGCCCAGCAGGCGGTCCGAGGACGACGAGGGCGTGCCGGCGCGCGTGCTCTACGAGAAGGTGGACAAGGTTGCGACGCCCGGTACGCCGCTCAATGCCGAGCTTCGCAAGATGCGCGACGCCGATCCCGAGTTCGATCCGATCGAGTTCCTCGACGGCGCCAAGATCGCTTATGAAATGATCGTGACCGGCTTCGCCGATGGCGACCGGCGTCTGCTCAAGGGCCTGCTCTCTCCCGACGTCTTCGCCGATTTCGACAAGGCGATCGGCGAGCGCGACGCGGCTGGCCAGAAGATGAACTCTTCCTTTGTCGGCATCGACGACGCCAAGATCGTCGCGGCCGAGCTGAAGGAGCGGGAAGCGCAGATCACCGTGCGCTTCGTCTCGCAGCTGATCAGCGCGACGCTTGCGCCCGACGGTGCGGTCGTCGATGGCGATCCGGAAGCCGTGGTCGAGGTTCGCGACGTCTGGTCGTTTGCTCGCGACATCAAATCGCGCGATCCCAACTGGAAGCTCGTCGGCACCGAATCCGACGAGGCGTGACTTGCCGGAGGACGCGCCGTGGCCGTTTTCCGCCGTCGCCGCTTCGATGAGCTGACCGGGTTTCGCGATGGCGACCATGGCGCCGCCTTCGCGGCGTTTCGGCAAAGCGCCGGTCGCCTTCTCGCCGGGGCCTTCGAGACAGGGTCTCTCGGGCTCAAGGTCGAGGCCTTCCACGCCGCGGCGCAGGCTGCGATGGCGGCCGATGAGAGCGGTTCGGGCAGCGGCCCGGATGATGCCGCCTTTGCACGAGGTTTCTTCGAAACCCATTTCGTGCCGCTGGCGATTGTCCCCGACGACGGCGGCTCCGGCCTTCTGACGGGCTATTACGAGCCGGTGGTCGAGGCCTCGGCCGTTCGCACCGAGCGGTTTCGCTTTCCGCTCTATGGCAAACCGCACGATCTCGTGAAGATCGACGACATCAACCGGCCGCCGGGTTTCGATCCCGAATTCCGCTTCGGCCGGCGTTTCGACGACGGGATGATCGGCGAATATTTCGATCGCGGGGAGATCGAGGCCGGCGCGCTGAAAGGCCGTTGTCTCGAAATCGCGTGGCTGAAGGACAAGGTCGAGGCCTTCTTCATCCATGTGCAGGGATCCGCGCGTCTCATGATGCAGGACGGGCGGCAGATCCGCGTCGGCTATGCGGCGAAATCGGGCCATGCGTTCACGGCGATCGGGCGCAGCCTCGTGAAGGAAGGCGCGCTGGAGCTGGCGGCAGCCGACATGAAGGGCATAAGGGCCTGGCTCGCCGCCCATCCCGAACGCCGCGACGAAATTCTGAACCGCAACCGTTCCTTCATCTTCTTTGCCGAAATGCCGGTCGAAGATCCGGGGCTCGGCCCGCTCGGGGCGGCGAAGGTGCCGCTGACGCCGCTCGCCTCGATCGCCGTCGATCGCCTCCTGTCGACCTATGGCATCCCGTATTTTCTCTCCAGCGACAGCCTCAAGATCAATGACGCGCCGTTCTGCCGGCTGATGATCGCGCAGGATACCGGTTCGGCGATCCTCGGTCCGGCGCGGGCCGACATCTTCGTCGGCACGGGCGACGATGCCGGAGCGATTGCCGGGACGATCCGCCATGCCGCGGATTTCTTCGTCCTCGTCCCCCACGATCTGGCGGACGAGTTGACCCGATGACGCGGCGCAAACGCTCGCTCAGCGAGGAGGACAGGCGCCTGTGGGCCAGCGTCGCCCGGCAGGCCGTTCCGATGAAGGGCCGCTCGCTCGACGATCTGCCGGCGCCCTTGCCGGATCCCGCCCCCGCGGCCAAACCCGCACCGGGCGGGCAAGCCAAGCCAGCGACGGGAATGTCGGCGGCTTTGAAGGGGCAGCGCATGGTGCCGATGGCAATCCCTGCCGCTCTCCATCCGATCGAGCGGCCGACGCGGCGCAAGATCGCCAAGGGCCGGTTGGCGATCGACGCGCGCATCGATCTTCACGAGATGACGCAGTCGGCGGCCCATGCCGCGCTTTCGCGCTTTCTCGCCCAGGCCCAGGCCATGGGTCTGCGGCATGTACTCGTCATCACCGGGCGCGGCATGCCCGGAGGCTCGCGCGGGATCTTGCGGCGGGTCGTGCCGCAATGGTTCGCCAGCGCCCCGTTTCGCTCCCTCGTCTCCGGTTTCGACAGCGCCGAGCGTCATCATGGCGGCGAAGGCGCGCTTTATGTCCGCATCAGGCGTCTGAGATGACCCCGTTCGGCGCCAAGGTCAGGGAACTGCGCCGCGAGAAGGGGGTGACCCAGCAGGACATGGCCCGGGCCCTCGGCGTCTCGTCGGCCTATCTGTCGGCGCTCGAGCACGGCCGCAGGGGCCGGCCGACCTGGGCGATGTTGCAGCGGATCATCGGATATCTCGGCGTCATCTGGGACGAGGCCGAGGAGCTCGAACGTCTCGCCGAACTCTCTCACCCCAAGATCGTCGTCGAGACGGCGGGCCTGTCTCCGGAGGCCACGCGCCTCGCCAACCGGTTGGCGGAAACGATCGGGTCCCTAAATTCAGACGAGGTCGGCCGTGTGCTTGCCGAACTCGAACGCTCGGGCGAGGCGGCAGAAGCGCGCCGCAAGGCGCGGCTCGAGGCGCGGCGCCACCGCTAGGCAGAGTATCGACGACCCTTTCGAACGGCCTCGGACCGGTGGTGACCCGTCGCAAGAATCCCGTTCCTCGAAATGAAAACTCTTACTTTTACGTAAGCCGCAAATAATCTAACCGATTGTATTTGCTGGTGCGAGATTTTGCATGTTGCAAGGCGGGGCCGAGAGGGCTAAGCGTGCGCTCCAACGGGGGCACCGTTGCATTGCAGCATGCCGGTCCGGTTCTTGCGAGAGCCGCCCGGCCGGCTCGGTCTCGATGCCCGATGCGCGGTGGGGCGGCCAGATCGTCTGGTTGCTCCGGCGCGTGATGCTCAAGGCGGCGACCAAGGTCTGGAGGGACCACCCGTCGCGACAAGCAAGGGATATCAGACTTTGGCTCGCAACAAGATCGCACTCATCGGTTCCGGCATGATCGGCGGTACGCTCGCCCATCTGGCCTCGCTGAAGGAACTGGGCGACATCGTCCTGTTCGACATTGCCGAGGGCACGCCTCAGGGCAAGGCGCTCGACATCTCCCAGTCCGGCCCGGTCGAAGGCTTCGACGCCTCGCTGAAGGGCGTCAACGACTATGCCGGCATCGAGGGCGCGGATGTGTGCATCGTCACCGCCGGCGTGCCGCGCAAGCCCGGCATGAGCCGCGACGATCTTCTCGGCATCAACCTGAAGGTCATGGAGCAGGTCGGCGCCGGCATCGCGAAATACGCCCCGAACGCTTTCGTCATCTGCATCACCAACCCGCTCGACGCGATGGTCTGGGCGCTGCAGAAGTTCTCCGGCCTGCCGAAGGAGAAGGTCGTCGGCATGGCCGGCGTGCTCGATTCCGGTCGCTTCCGCACCTTCCTCGCCGAGGAATTCCAGGTCTCCGTCGAGGACGTGACGGCCTTCGTTCTCGGCGGTCATGGCGACACGATGGTGCCGCTGCCGCGCTATTCGACGGTTGCCGGCATTCCTTTGACCGATCTCGTGAAGATGGGCTGGTGCACGGCCGATCGTCTGGAAGAAATCATCCAGCGCACCCGTGACGGCGGCGCGGAGATCGTCGGCCTTCTGAAGACCGGCTCGGCCTATTACGCGCCGGCGGCTTCGGCGATCGAGATGGCGGAATCCTATCTCAAGGACAAGAAGCGGGTTCTTCCCTGTGCTGCCGCGCTCAAGGGTGAGTACGGCCTGTCCGACCTTTATGTCGGCGTTCCCTGCGTGATCGGCGCCGGCGGTGTCGAGCGTGTCATCGAGATCGATCTCGACGGTGGCGAGAAGGGCCAGTTCGAGAAGTCGGTGAACGCGGTCAAGGGCCTCATGGAGGCCTGCCAGGGTATCGCCCCGAGCCTGAAATAAGCATTCGAAAAGCCGGGACGATCGTCCCGGCTTTCTTCCATCATCTCCGCCATCGAGGCTGAAACGAGAGGCCGGACACGTCCCATGAACATCCACGAATATCAGGCCAAGGAAGTCCTCAAGGGCTATGGCGCCCCTGTCGCAGAGGGTGTCGCGATCACGTCGGCCGACGAGGCCGAAGCGGCGGCCAAGCAGCTTCCCGGGCCGCTTTATGTCGTGAAGAGCCAGATCCACGCCGGCGGGCGCGGAAAGGGCAAGTTCAAGGAACTCGGCCCCGACGCCAAGGGCGGCGTGCGGCTGGCCAAGTCCATCGAGGACGTGGTTTCCAACGCCCGCGAAATGCTCGGCAACACCCTCGTCACCAAGCAGACGGGCGATGACGGCAAGGTCGTGAACCGCCTCTACATCGAGGACGGCGCCGACATCGATCGCGAGCTCTATCTCTCGCTGCTCGTCGATCGTTCGGTCGGCCGCGTCGCCTTCGTCGCCTCGACCGAGGGCGGCATGGACATCGAGACCGTCGCCGAGGAGGCGCCGGACAAGATCATCACCGTGCCGATCGATCCGGTTGCCGGCGTCACCGCCGCCGATGCGGAGAAGCTCTGCTCGGCCCTCAATCTCGGCGGGGCGGCCAAGGTCGACGGGATGCAGCTCTTCCCGATCCTCTACAAGGCCTTTACCGAGAAGGACATGAGCCTTCTGGAGATCAACCCGCTGATCGTCATGACAGACGGGCACCTGCGCGTTCTCGACGCCAAGGTCTCCTTCGACGGCAACGCGCTGTTCCGCCACGACGACATCAAGGCGCTGCGCGACGAGAGCGAGGAAGACGCCAAGGAGATCGAGGCGTCGAAATACGACCTCGCCTATGTCGCGCTCGACGGCGACATCGGCTGCATGGTCAACGGCGCCGGCCTCGCCATGGCGACGATGGACATCATCAAGCTTTACGGAAAGGAGCCGGCGAACTTCCTCGACGTCGGCGGCGGCGCCAACAAGGAGAAGGTGACGGCCGCCTTCAAGATCATTACCGCCGATCCGAACGTGAAGGGCATCCTCGTCAACATCTTCGGCGGCATCATGAAGTGTGACGTCATCGCCGAGGGCGTCGTCGCCGCGGTCAAGGACGTCGGCCTCAAGGTGCCGCTGGTGGTGCGCCTCGAGGGCACCAATGTCGATCTCGGCAAGAAGATCCTCAATGAGAGCGGCCTCGCCATCACGGCGGCGGACGATCTCGACGACGCCGCCAAGAAGATCGTCGCTGCCGTCGGGTGACGAGCATGTCCGATATTCTGGCCGCCTGGTTGCCGGTTCTGTTGCTGGTGGTCGTGGTGATCTGGCTGATGCGGCGCTCGCGCCGGGCCATGGATCGCCACGTCGCCGACACGGAGGCGATCAACAATCGCATTCTCGAGGCCAGTCGCGAGACGGTTCAGGAACTGCGCCAGATCCGGACCCTCCTCGAGGAGCGCTCATAGGCGCCGACCGGTCGATCCGATCAAGGGTCGGCGTGGCTCGGCGTTCCGGCACGATACTGACGGAGGACAGGCTCTTGACTCTGGACGGTCCGACAGTCGCGGCTCGAAGAATGAGCCGGGCCGCATGGGCTTTCGGCTTTTCGCTCGCGCTGGCAGGCCAGGCGTTGGCCGCAGGTGGCGTGAAGCTGCCGCTGACGCCGCCCGACGGCGCTTCGAAGACGCTCGCCGACTATATCGAGATCTGCTCGACGGGGATGACCAACATTCCCGAAGCCGGCAGCCTCGCCCTCGAGAGGGGCTGGAAGTTGATGGACCCGAATGGCGGCGGGATGGCCGCCGGGTTGGCTGCCGCCGCAGGGCTTTTCTCAGCCACCAAAGACGACGGCAGCTTCCTGACGATCAGCCGGGTGCAGTTCCCCCATGTCGTCGCATCGAGCTGTCAGATGGTGCTGACGGCCAAGCCAGACGATCTCGATACCGCCAAGCTCGGCGAGATCGACGGCGTTGAAGGCGGCGGCGGGGTGCTCGGCATGGCCCAGCCGGGCGCCGGCTTCTGGAGCTTCGTCGACGATCAGGGCCGGGTGGTGACCATGACGGCGATGCCGGCGGGCGCCAGCGGACGCTTCGTCCTCAACATGGGGCGGGCGGAGTTGACGGAGCTCGGCAAGAAGGCGGGGGCTGAGTCGGCGGGTTAGCCGGAAAACGCTGATTTCCAGGCGTCAGGCTTTCCAGTGCGAGTGTTCGCTTGCGGATGGACCTGCAAGGAGACCCGAGAACGTTGTCGCAGGAAGAAATTGCCGGAGCCCCGGCAGGGGTCGACGCCGCCCAAGTCATCGAGATTGAGATGTCGCCGACGAGATTACGTTTGTTTGCGGTCGGGTGTCTCTTAGCCTCGCTTGGCTCGCTTGCCCTGGTTCTAACCTGGGATGAGCCAACTGCGGAGGATTTCAAGTACTGGATGATATGGCTTGGGGTCCCATTTTTCGGGTTTGGGGCCTGTGTTTTTTTCTCGCGGATGACATGGTCCGGACCGGTGGTCGTGTTGTCTCCGGAGGGCCTCCGGGACCGGCGTATGTCGCCGGCGATCATCCCTTGGCCCGCCATTCGATCGGTCAAGACCCGGTCTTACGGCCGTTCGAAGCTTCTCATTCTAGAAATTGACCGCGACTTTGAACGTCGTCTGTCCTGGTCGCTTATTGCCAGGATCTCGAAATGGCCAAACGCGATGTTGGGCGCAAATGGACCTTGGGTCGCGAGCTCTGACCTTCGAATAGCTCACGATCATCTTGTCGAGGCCATTGAGGCATATTGGCAAGCGTTCGGTCAGACCAAGCCAGACAACGCTTGAACTAATGCACCACACAGGATATGTGCCACACATAACCCGTGTAAGCGCTGATCGGCTCGAAGCCATGGCCAAGAACATCACTCTCGCCATTGACGAGGATCTCCTCGACAAGATGCGTGTCCTCGCGGCGATGCGGCGGACCAGCGTCAACGCCATGGTGCGTGATTTTTTTGAGCACGAGGTCAAGCGAGAGGCCACGCAGGCGAACCGTGCTGAAGCCTGGGGTCGCCTTTTCGAGGCCGCTGACAACAACGCCGAACGACGGTCACGGCGTCTCGGTGACGAAGCGCCGCTGTTCGATCGGGAACTGTTCTACGAAGAGGTCATGCGTGAACGCGGCCTTCTTTGATACCAATGTCATCGTCTATGCGGCCGATACGCATGCTTTCGACCCTGCCAAGCGCGACAAGGCTCGGCAGCTGATGCAGACGCGGCAGATCTTCACGTCGACGCAAGTGATGATGGAACTCTACGGCGTCCTGCGGAAGAAGCTGGCCTACGGCGCCGATGCCGCGTCGGGCTGGGTTCGGATGCTTTACGGCGACGACGTCGTCACCCTGTCTGCCTTCGACGTGATCGAAGCGCTGCAGACGGCGCATCGTTACGACATCTCTCACTGGGACGCACTGATCCTCGTTGCTGCCACCCGATCCGGCCAGGAACTCGTTTACACCGAGGACCTGAATCACGGTCAGAGCTACGGCAGCGTCAGGGTGTGCAACCCGTTCATCGAAGACTTTCTCGCGTAAACTGTAAAGGCTGTAGCCATGTCCATTCTGGTCGATAAGAACACCAAGATCATCGTGCAGGGCCTGACCGGCAAGACCGGGACCTTCCACACCGAGCAGGCGCTGGCCTATTTCGGCACCAAGATGGTCGCCGGTATCCACCCGAAGAAGGGCGGCGAGACCTGGACGGCCGGCGAGGGCGCCAAGGACGCCGCCGGGACCGAGCTGCCGATCTTCACGAGCGTCGGCGAGGCCAAGGAAGCGACGGGCGCCACCGCTTCGGTGATCTACGTGCCGCCCTCGGGCGCGGCCGCCGCCATCGAGGAGGCGATCGACGCCGGCATCGATCTCATCACCTGCATCACCGAGGGCATCCCGGTTTCCGACATGGTGAAGGTCAAGGCCAAGCTCGAAAAGTCGTCCTCGCGGCTGATCGGCCCGAACTGCCCTGGCGTGATGACGCCGGACGAATGCAAGATCGGCATCATGCCGGGCAACATCTTCAAGAAGGGTAATGTCGGCATCGTTTCGCGCTCTGGCACGTTGACCTATGAAGCGGTCTTCCAGACCACCAATGCGGGTCTCGGCCAGACGACGGCGGTCGGCATCGGCGGCGATCCGGTGAAGGGCACCGAGTTCATCGACATGCTGGAGATGTTCCTCGCCGACGAGGCGACGAAATCGATCATCATGATCGGCGAGATCGGCGGCTCGGCGGAAGAGGACGCGGCACAGTTCATCAAGGACGAAGCCGCCAAGGGCCGCAAGAAGCCGATGGTCGGCTTCATCGCGGGCGTCACGGCGCCTCCCGGGCGCACCATGGGTCACGCAGGTGCGGTGGTTGCCGGCGGCAAGGGCGATGCGAAGTCCAAGATCGCGGCGATGGAATCGGCCGGCATCAAGGTGTCGCCGTCCCCGGCACGGCTCGGAACGACGCTGAGCGAGCTGCTGAAGGGCTGATCGCCGCCGGCGAGGAAAAACTCTCGACCTTGGCGTTTCATTGCCTCGCCAAGGTCGAATTCGCGGTGGAGACACTGCGGCGTCTGTAACCGGCTTTTGGGGATTCGCCCGGCCGGATCGAAATATTCGATAGGAGGCGGCGCCAGGCACGCGCCGCGAACGGTATCATGTCACGCAGCCCAGCGAACGACCATTTCGCGCTCACCTCCTTCCTGTATGGCGGCAATGCCGACTATATCGAGGAGCTTTACGCGCAGTACGAGGAGGACCCGTCCTCCGTCGACGCCGAATGGCGCGACTTCTTCAAGGAACTCGGCGATCCGCGCGAGGACGTGAAGAAGAACGCCGACGGCCCGTCCTGGCAGCGTGACAACTGGCCGATCGCGATGAATGGCGAGCTGGTTTCTGCGCTCGACGGTAATTGGGGCCCGGTCGAAAAGCGCATCGAGACCAAGGTCAAGGAAAAGGCCAAGGCGGCCGGCGGCGAGCTCTCGCCCGAAGCCGTCAACCGGGCGACGCGCGATTCCGTCCGTGCGCTGATGCTGATCCGCGCCTACCGGGTGCGCGGCCATCTCCACGCCAAGCTCGACCCGCTCGGCATCGCCAAGCCCGCCGACGACGACTACAACGAACTGTCGCCCAAGGCCTATGGCTTCACCGAGGCCGACTACGATCGCAAGATCTTCATCGACAACGTGCTCGGCATGGAGTTCGCGACCATCCGCCAGATGGTCGCCGTTCTCGAGCGGACCTATTGCTCGACCTTCGGCATCGAGTTCATGCACATCTCCAACCCGGAAGAGAAGGGCTGGCTGCAGGAGCGCATTGAAGGGCCCGACAAGGGCGTCGAATTCACCGAGCAGGGCAAGCGGGCGATCCTCAACAAGCTGATCGAGGCCGAGGGCTTCGAGAAGTTTCTCGACGTCAAGTACAAGGGCACCAAGCGCTTCGGCCTCGACGGCTCGGAATCGCTGATCCCGGCCCTCGAGCAGATCATCAAGCGCGGCGGCCAGATGGGCCTGAAGGAGATCGTCTTCGGCATGGCCCACAGAGGCCGGCTGAACGTTCTCGCCCAGGTCATGGGCAAGCCGCACCGGGCGATCTTCCACGAGTTCAAGGGCGGCTCCTTCAAGCCCGACGACGTCGAGGGCTCGGGCGACGTGAAGTACCATCTGGGTGCTTCCTCGGACCGCGAGTTCGACCAGAACAACGTCCACCTGTCCCTGACGGCCAACCCCTCGCATCTCGAGATCGTCGATCCCGTGGTGATGGGCAAGGCGCGGGCCAAGCAGGACCATCTCGTCGGCCCCTCACGCACCGAGGTCGTGCCGCTGGAAACCCGCTCGCAGATCCTGCCGCTCCTGATCCACGGTGACGCGGCCTTTGCCGGCCAGGGCGTCGTCGCCGAGTGCTTCGGGCTTTCGGCGCTGCGCGGCCACCGGGTCGCCGGCACCCTGCATTTCATCATCAACAACCAGATCGGTTTCACCACCAATCCGCGCTTCTCGCGCTCCTCGCCATACCCGTCCGACGTCGCGAAGATCGTCGAGGCGCCGATCTTCCACGTCAATGGCGACGACCCCGAAGCGGTGGTCTATGCGGCGAAGATCGCCACGGAATTTCGCATGAAGTTCCACAAGCCGGTGGTCATCGACATGTTCTGCTACCGGCGCTACGGCCACAATGAGGGCGACGAGCCGGCCTTCACCCAGCCGATCATGTACAAGAACATCCGCAACCATCCCTCGACCCTGGAAATCTATTCCAAGAAGCTGGTCGAGGAGGGCCTGCTCACGACGGAGGACATCGAGGATCGCAAGGCCGAATGGCGCAAGACCCTCGACGCCGAGTTCGAGGCCGGCCAGAGCTATCTGCCGAACAAGGCGGACTGGCTCGACGGCGCATGGTCGGGACTGCGCAAGGCGGAAAAGGAAGACGAACCGCGCCGCGGCATTACCGGTATCCCGCTGAAGACGCTGAAGGAGATCGGCGGCAAGCTCTCGACCGTTCCTGAGAACTTCAACGTCCACCGCACGGTCAAGCGTTTCCTCGACAACCGCGCCTCGATCATCGACAGCGGCGAGGGCATCGACTGGGCGACGGCCGAGGCGCTGGCCTTCGGCACCCTCGTCACCGAAGGCCACCCCGTGCGCCTCTCCGGCCAGGACGTGGAACGCGGAACCTTCTCCCAGCGCCATTCGGTGCTCTACGACCAGGAGGACGAAAACCGCTACATCCCGCTGGCCAATCTCTCGAAGGGCCAGGCGGTCTACGAGGTCATCAACTCGATGCTCTCCGAAGAAGCCGTGCTCGGCTACGAATACGGCTATTCCCTCGCCGAGCCGAACGCGCTGACCCTTTGGGAGGCCCAGTTCGGCGACTTCGCCAATGGCGCCCAGGTGGTGATCGACCAGTTCATCTCGTCGGGCGAGCGCAAGTGGCTGCGCATGTCCGGCCTCGTTCTCCTCCTGCCGCACGGCTATGAGGGGCAGGGGCCGGAGCATTCCTCCGCGCGCCTCGAACGCTTCCTGCAGATGTGCGCCGAGGACAACATGCAGGTCGCCAACTGCTCGACGCCGGCGAACTACTTCCACATCCTGCGCCGGCAGCTGAAGCGCGAGTTCCGCAAGCCGCTCGTCCTGATGACGCCGAAGTCGCTGCTGCGCCACAAGCGGGCGGTCTCCAAGCTTTCGGACATGGCGGGCGAGACGAGCTTCCACCGCCTGTTGTGGGACGATGCCGAGCTCGACAAGAATGCCGCGACCAAGCTCGTCTCGAACGACAAGATCAAGCGCGTCGTCATGTGCTCGGGCAAGGTCTATTACGACCTTTACGAGGAGCGCGAGAAGCGCGGCATCGACGACATCTACCTGCTTCGCGTCGAACAGCTCTATCCGTTCCCGGCCAAAGCCCTGATCAACGAACTCTCCCGCTTCAAGCAGGCGGAGATGGTCTGGTGCCAGGAAGAGCCGAAGAACATGGGCGCCTGGTCGTTCATCGACCCTTATCTCGAATGGGTTCTGGACCATATCGATGCCGAGAAGCGCAGGGTTCGCTACACGGGCCGCGCGGCCTCGGCTTCGCCGGCGGCCGGCACCATGGCGAACCACCTGAAGCAGCTTGCCGATTTCCTCGAGGATGCGCTCGGCTGATCGCCGGCTTTCCTCATCAAGACTTGTCGAAACCGACGCCCCAAACGAACGAACGAGACCAATGGCTACCGAAATCAAAGTGCCGACCCTCGGCGAATCCGTCACCGAAGCCACGATCGGCCAATGGTTCAAGCAGCCCGGGGACCGGGTCGAGCAGGACGAGACGATCGCCGAACTCGAGACGGACAAGGTGACCGTCGAGGTGCCGGCGCCCTCCGCTGGCGTGATGCAGGAGATCGTCGCCAAGGAAGGCGAGACCGTCGAGGTCGGCGCGCTGATCGGCATGATCGGCGAAGGCGAGGGCAAGGCCTCCGGCGCGACCAAGCCGACCGAGAAGCCGAAGAGCCAGGCGGCCAAGGCCGATCAGGCCGCTGACACGGCCGCCGACTATGGCGGCGGCGGATCGGGCGACGCCAAGACCAACGGAGCGGGCGCCTCTGGCGGCGGCAAGCTGGTCGAGGTCACCGTCCCGGCGGCGGGCGAATCCGTCACCGAGGCGACGGTCGGCGAGATCTTCAAGAAGGTCGGCGACAGCGTCTCAGTCGACGAATCCCTTCTCGAACTGGAAACCGACAAGGCTGCCCAGGAAATCCCCTCGCCGGTCGGCGGCGTCATCCGCGAGATGGCCGTCTCCCAGGGCGACGAGGTCAAGGTCGGCGCGCTGCTTCTGAAGATCGAGGAGGGCGCCTCTGCCGGTTCGGGCGCTTCGGATTCCGGCTCCACGGCCAAGGGCGGCGGCACTGACGAGACGCCGCGTCGGCAGGTCGAGGCGGAAGAGGGCCGTCCGCCGGCACCCTCCGCCGCCAAGATGATGCGTGAAAAGGGCCTGTCCGACGGCGACGTCGATGGCTCCGGCAAGAAGGGCCAGGTCTTGAAGGGCGACGTGATTGCGGCGATCGCCAAGGGCGCCCCGTCATCACCGCAGGAAAAGCCGAAGGCCGCCCGCGCGCCGTCCAGCGGCGACGACGCTTCCCGCGAGGAGCGGGTCAAGATGACCCGCCTGCGCCAGACCATCGCCCGGCGCCTGAAGGACGCTCAGGACACCGCCGCCATGCTCACCACCTTCAACGAGGTGGACATGAAGGCGGTGATGGACCTTCGCTCGAAATACAAGGACCTGTTCGAGAAGAAGCATGGCGTGAAGCTCGGCTTCATGGGCTTCTTCACGAAGGCCGTCTGTCACGCGCTGAAGGAGATCCCGGCGGTGAACGCCGAGATCGACGGCAACGAGATCGTCTACAAGAACTTCTGCCATGTCGGCATGGCGGTCGGCACCGACAAGGGCCTCGTCGTCCCGGTCATCCGCGACGCCGACGAGATGTCGATCGCCGAGATCGAGAAGGAGCTCGGGCGTCTGGCAAGAGCGGCGCGTGACGGCAAGCTCGGCATGTCCGACATGCAGGGCGGCACCTTCACCATCACCAATGGCGGCGTCTACGGCTCGCTGATGTCGACGCCGATCCTGAACGCCCCGCAGTCGGGCATCCTCGGGATGCACAAGATCCAGGAGCGCCCGATGGCGATCGGCGGCCAGGTGGTGATCCGGCCGATGATGTATCTGGCGCTGTCCTACGATCACCGGATCGTCGACGGCAAGGAAGCCGTGACCTTCCTCGTGCGCGTCAAGGAGAGCCTGGAAGATCCCGAGCGGCTGGTTCTCGACCTCTGATCGGCGCCTCGCTAAGGTTCCGGGATGGAGACGCTGGTCGATATCTCGGAGGTCTTTCGCAATCTCGCGCTGACGGCGGCCGCCGCCGTCGGCGCCTCTCTCGCCTGGAAGAAGCTCGGGCCGGAAACAACCCAGGCGGGGACGGCGGTCAGGCAGGCCGAACTCGCAAGACGTGCTCATGTCATGGAACTCTTCAACCGTGCGGCGGCGCAACTTGGCGACGACAAGCTTGAGGTTCGCTTGGCGGCGATCTACGTTCTGAGGGAAATCGGCCGTGACTTTCCCGATCTGGCGAACCCGATCTTCGAACTCCTGCAAAACCACCTGGAAGCCAGAAAAGCCGGAGGTTATGGGGAAGAGGAGCCGCCGGTCGACGTCCGCGCCATTCTCGACGCGCTTTTGCTGAAGACGGGAGCCAGATGACCATGTCGATTGTCGCATCCAGGACCCTGCCGAAACTGCGCCTCAGGAACGTCTTCCTGCGACGGACCGACTGGACCGATGCCGATCTCACCGATGCCGATATTTCCGGGACCGACGTCAGCAACGCCTCATTCGTTGGCGCCGATTTCACCCGCACGAATCTGCGCGGTACGATCCTTCGCGGTGCCGATCTGAGCGGAGCAAGGAACCTCACACTCGAACAGCTGCAAAGCGCTGTCCTCGACGAGACCACCACGCTGCCGGACTATATCGACCGCTCGAAGCTGACGCTCGCGCCGGCTGAGTGAGCTGGCCCGCTGGAAGGGACGCGCAGAGACATGCCCGATGTCATGATCGTCACCGGCCGATCGCGCGGCACACGCGCCGGCACCGTTCTTTCAAGGGCCGAAGCTCTTGCGCGGGCAAGCCTCCGGCCCGCCTCTCATCAAGCAGCATATTACACGGGCGCCAGTCTCGACGGCTCCGGCGCAAGGGCCATCCTTCCATGAAAGTCTTCCGCGCGCTCGCGCTCTTCAGCCTCGTTGCCGGTTTCGCGGCGTTTTCAGCTCCCGCTCTCGCGATCGATGAGGCGCTGCCCGACGCGACACCGCCGGCAGAACAGGCCGCGCAAGATCTCGGCACGGCACCCGACGACACCTATCTCGACGACCGCTCGACGCCGGAATCCCTCATCCGCTCGCTCTACAACGCCATCAACCGGCACGAATACTTACGCGCCTGGAGCTACTTTTCCGACGAATCCGGCCGGCCGGACTTTGCCGCCTTCCAGAAGGGCTACGAGACGACCGGCGGGGTGAAGCTGAAGCTCGGCGATCCCTTGAGCGAGGGCGCGGCCGGCTCGATCTACACCTCCATCCCGACGGTGATCGAATCCACCGGCACCGACGGGGCCGTGCGAGTGTTTTCCGGCTGCTATGTCACGCGCTTCGTCCAGCCGGCCAATCAGGCGACGCCGCCCTTCGTGCCGCTGCAGATTTCCAAGGCGACGCTGCGGCCGGCCCGCACCAAGTTCGACGAGACCTCCGGCGACTGTCCGCTGGACGGTCAATGACCCGCCTCGGCAGGCCATGAACCGCCGAGAGAGTGACCGATGGGCGCAACGGTCCGCTTCGGGGTTGCATGCCGGGCCGCCGCGTCGGAAATAGACCTCACCCTTTGCTCCCTGAAGGGAGCCTCGTTCCTCATTCATCAATCAGACTGGAAGACTTCTGCAAATGGCTGACACCTACGATCTCGTCGTCATCGGCTCCGGCCCGGGCGGCTATGTCTGCGCCATCAAGGCGGCGCAGCTTGGCCTCAAGGTCGCCGTCGTCGAAAAGCGCAAGACCTATGGCGGCACCTGCCTGAATGTCGGCTGCATTCCGTCGAAGGCGCTGCTCTACGCCTCGGAATCCTTTGCCGAGGCGGGCCACTCCTTCGCCGAGATGGGCATCGAGGTCTCGCCGAAACTCAATCTTGAGAAGATGATGGGACACAAGGACAAGACGGTGAAGGCCAATGTCGACGGCGTCGCCTTCCTGTTCAAGAAGAACAAGATCACCGGTCTCACCGGGACCGGCAAGATCAAGTCGGCGGGCGAAGTCGAGGTGACCAAGGACGACGGCTCGACCGAGACCTTGTCCGCCAAGAACATCTGCATCGCCACCGGCTCCGATGTCGCGGGCATCCCGGGCCTCGACGTGACCTTCGACGAGACCACCATCGTCTCGTCCGACCATGCCATCGCGCTGCCCAAGGTGCCGAAGAAGATGGTCGTCGTCGGCGGCGGCGTCATCGGGCTGGAGCTCGGCTCGGTCTGGGCGCGGCTGGGGGCCGAGGTGACGGTGGTCGAGTTCCTCGACAAGATTCTCGGGCCGATGGACAAGGAGGTTTCCACCGCCTTCCAGAAGCTTCTCGTGAAGCAGGGCCTGACCTTCAAGCTCGGCGCCAAGGTGACCGGCGTCGAAAAGGCCAAGAGCGGCGCCAAGGTGACCTTCGAACCGGTGAAGGGCGGCGAGGCCGAGACGCTGGACGCCGACGTCGTGCTCGTCGCGACGGGCCGCAAGCCCTATACGGACGGGCTCGGGCTGAAGGAAGCCGGCATTCGGATGGACGATCGCGGCCGGGTCGAGATCGACCAGCACTTCAAGACCAATGTCGACGGCATCTATGCCATCGGCGACGTGGTGAAGGGCGCGATGCTCGCCCACAAGGCCGAGGACGAGGGCGTGGCGCTGGCCGAAATCCTCGCCGGCCAGTCCGGCCATGTGAACTATGACGCCATCCCCTCGGTGGTCTACACGGCGCCGGAAGTCGCCTCGGTCGGCAAGACCGAGGAAGAGCTGAAGAAGGCCGGCGTCGATTACAAGGTCGGCAAGTTCCCCTTCATGGCCAATGGCCGGGCGAGGGCGATGCTGCAGACCGACGGCTTCGTGAAATTCCTGGTGGATGCCAAGACCGACCGGGTGCTCGGCTGCCACATCCTCGGCGCCGATGCCGGCGACATGATCGCGGAAGCCGCGCTTCTGATGGAATTCGGCGGCTCTTCGGAAGATCTCGCCCGCACCTCGCACGCCCATCCGACCCTGTCGGAGGCCATGCGCGAGGCGGCCTTCGCGGCCTTCGCCAAGCCGATCCATATCTGATCGGCGATGGCGGGCGGCCTAGAGTGCCGGGCGAAAAAGTGGAATCCGGTTTTTCGATAAACCGGCGCGCCAGATAGAATCTACAGCCTCGGGCGATGCGAAGTTATCACCTGATGCTGTAGTCGCCCGCCGTTCTCTTGCCGACGCGGCTGCTCAGGTGCGTGAAATCTCCCTCGCCCTTCGAGGCCGCCTGCGGCGGCACCTCAGGATGAGGGAGATTTGGCGGCGCTGCTGCGCGGCGTTGTCAAAGGGTCAATGGCAGGACGAAGGGTGTGCCGGAAAAGGCGTCGGCGCCCCGGCCGATGCTTCGGATCGCTTCCACCATGCGGCCGCCGCGTCCGAGCCTTTCGTCGGCAAGGGCGACGAGGCGGGGATTGGGCGTTGCCGAAGGCGCGCGGTGGCGCAGCTCTTTTGCCAGCGCCGCTTCGTCGAGATCAGGATTGATCGCCAGAGCCAGGATATAGGCGGCTGCCGTCGAGCGGCTGATGCCGGCCCAGCAGTGGATCGCCAGCGGCTGTTCGCGGCTCCAGCCTTTGCCGAAGTCGAGCAGCTGGTCGAGATGATCGGTCGAGGGGGCGGTGAACCCGTCCATCGGCTCGGCGATGTCGTTGAAACCGAGAAACAGGTGGCGCTCTGCCTCGACCATCTGCGGCCGCTGGACCACGGTCTCGGCATTGATCAGCGTGACCAGATCGAGCGCGCCGTGCTCGGCAACGGTCTTCGGCATGTCGGCGAGGGAAGAGACGACGAGATAGCTCATCGCCCCGCTATAGGCTCTTTGGCCGGAGGTGGCCAGCGCCCCGGCGCCCGGCCGGGTGAAGCGGGATCGTTCCTGCATGGCCCTGAAGGCGAAGGGGCGGTCCCGGCGGGCTCAGACGCTGTTCGAGCGGGCGGGCTGCGGCGTTTCGAGAGGCTTGGCCGAAGCGCTTGTCCGCCGATCTTTCGCGGTCAGCGCCGCGTCGAGCTCTGCGAAGCGGGCGAGGAAGGCCGCTTCCATTTCCCGCGCCGGGCGCGGGGTGAATTCGGCGGGCTCGCAGGCGGCATTGCCCGGCTCGCCGAAGAACTTCGCCGCTTCCTTTTCCTCGAAGCCCGCGAGCAGCGTCGCCTCGAAATAAGCCGAGATCCGGTCTGCGGCCTTGATCGCCTTCTCGATCGGTGGCGGCAGGTCGCCGGGCAGGCCGAAGCGCAGATGGATCGCCGTCTCAAGCCGTTTTTCCACCGCCTTGTAGTCGCCGCCCATCACCGCCTTGAACGGCGAGATCATGTCGCCGACGACATATTCGGGGCCGTCATGGAGGAGGGCGGCCATGCGCCAGCGTGGGTCGTCCTCCTTCGCCGCGACGATCCGCTCGACGATCAGCGAGTGCTGGGCGACGGAAAAGGCGAAGTCGCCACGGGTCTGGCCGTTCCAGCGGGCGACGCGGGCAAGCCCGTGGGCGATGTCGGAAATCTCGACGTCGAGCGGCGAGGGATCGAGGAGATCGAGCCTGCGGCCGGACAGCATGCGCTGCCAGACGCGCGGGACGGCTTTCGGCGGCGAGGCCTTTTTCGAGGGAGCGCGGCGCGTCCCGCTCATGCCGGGCCGCCAGCGGCATCTGCCGCATCGCCAGCGGCCGGGATGGCGTAGCCGGCATAGGGCGGGATCGACAGCGCCACCGGCACGCCCTCGACGCTGAGCCCCGCGCCGCTCGCGGCCGCTTGCGCCAGCCGGTCGATGCGCACCATGGCAAGGCCGGCCGCGTCCTCGATCGACAGGATCTCGCCGACGCTTCGCTCTCCGGCCCTGATCTCGCTGCCGGCGATCAGCGGGGCTTCGCCGGTAACCAGCATCAGCCGGCGGCGCGCCGTGCCGCGATGCTGCATGCGCGAGACCACCTCCTGGCCGACAAAACAGCCTTTCTTGAAGGAGACGCCGGCGTTGTAGTCCATCAACACGTCATGGGGGAACACTTCGGAAGGCGGATAGTCGGCGCCGAGTTCGGCGACGCCAAAGGTGATCCGCAGCTTGCGGTAATCTTCGGCCGCAGCCTCGGCAGCGCCCGCCGGCGGCGCGCCATAGGCCCGGTAAACCGGCTCGTTCGAAAAGCGCCGATCGGAAAGGGCGCCGTCACCACCGCCATCGACCTCGTCCCAGACGGCGAAGACCGCCTCGTCGCTCTCTTCGATCGCGATCTTCAGGCGCAGGCGATAGAGCGTCAGCCGCTTCTTCAGATCGGCCCTGAGGCCGGCCGGCCCGTCGAGCCGCATGCCGCCCTCGATGCGGCTGAGGAGGAACTCGAACATCACCTTGCCCTGCGGCGTCAAAAGCGCGGCGGGGCTGGCGGCATCCCCCGTCACGGCCGCGACATCGGCGGTGACGAGACCTTGCAGGAATTCCTCGGTCTCGGCGCCGGAAAGATGCAGCGTCGCGCGGTCGTCGAGGCGGGCATAGGGCATGGGATCACTCGTCTTTGGTCGAGGCAGGCGCGGTCTGGCAATGGCGATCGGCGGCGCGTCGGCATCGCCCGATCGCTTCCTCCTACCTATGCCGAGGCCGATGCCGCGACAAGCGAAGGCCTTGGGATTGACGCGTTCTGCCGGGCGACCGGAACTAAGTAAGCCGGCCTTTCCTCATCGATCCGCTAACCCTTCGCCGACTTTCCCGGCCTTCGGTAAGCCGCTTTTCACCGCTGAGGGTCAGGCTTGTCCCGAGCCGGGCACGAACCGGCAGAAACGAGAGGCCGGCGACGCCGCCGGACGAATCGCGAGACGAATGCGATCATTGCGTTCTGGCGTTGCCGCAAACGGCCTCCTTCAAGGGAGACGAGCCAATGTCGAACTGCTTCTTTCATCGCGGCATTCCGGTCATGCCGGAAAAAGCGACCTTTACCTCGCCGGGCGAAAATCGCACCAGCCAGCGGATGGCGATCTATTCGCCCCTGCCCGGCAAAAAGCCGGCGACGCCCGCGCGGCGGGTCATGCGGGAGCCGGCCGTCCATTCCGCCTTCGAATGGCTTCCCCATTGCAGCCAGCGACTGAAACGCCTGACTCGTCGGGCGAAGGCGTCGGCTCCGAGATCCTTGCGCGTGCCGGCCCTTTCCTGAGCCGGACGCTCGGGGTTGGCAGGGCGGGCGGCAGCGCCATCTTGCGAAACCAGCGGGCTGAACCTTCGTCCGCCCCGAAAGGAGCCGCCTGCCGATGACCGAGCCGACACCCGAGGAAGACGCCGCGATCGAGGCCCTTGCGACCCGCGTCTTCGACGCCGCGCGCGAGGGCGATGCCGCACAGCTGGCCGCCTTTCTCGACGCCGGAATGCCGGCCAATCTTTCCAACGAGAAGGGTGACAGCCTGCTGATGCTGGCGAGCTATCACGGCCATGTGGCCGCGACGAAGGTTCTTCTCGAAAAGGGCGCCGACCCGGAGCGCCGCAACGATCGCGGCCAGACGCCGCTCGCCGGTGCCGCTTTCAAGGGCGAGACGGCGATCGCCCGGCTGCTCATCGATCACGGTGCGTCGGTCGACGGGGCGGGCGACGACGGCCGCACGGCCCTGATGACGGCGGCGATGTTCGACCGGGTGGAGATGATCGACCTGTTGGTCGAGCGCGGGGCGAGGATCGACGCGACCTCCGCCGACGGCGTCACGGCGCTCGACGCAGCGAAGGCGATGGGCGCGAAAAGGGCGGTCGATCATCTGGCGGCATTGGGGAAGGAAAAACGCCCCTGACAGGCAAATAGGGATGGACGCTTGAAAGACGGCAAATGCGTCTGAATGATCGCGGCACGGACCACCACGCAAATTTCTCTGTGGTCAGGGACCGTTCGTGGGCCGAGGATGCTATCTCTTGCAGTGGGGCGACGCCGTCCAACACACCGTCGTGCTCGGGTTTCGTCTCTGCCGCATTGGCTTGTTTTGGCCAAGCCTTGCGGTGTCGCCGCCATTATGCGGCAGACGAGGGTCGAAGTGGCCGCGAAAATTGAAACGCCGTCATTCTCGGGCCCCGTCCCGAGAATCCAGGACAGCGCTTCAAGCTGCTGATCGAATAGTAGAAATAGTCACGATCTCCGACGTTGGACTGGATGCTCGGGATGGGGCCCGAGCATGACGATCGCTTAGAGCGCCGTGCGTCCGAATAGACGCACAAAGGACGCTCTAACCTATTGAATCTACGCATCCTGCTTTCCAAAAATCGATTCCGATTTTGGGCCGATGCTGTAGCATGCGCGAGATCCACTATCCCGGGACCAGAGCTTCCAGATCCGGCCGCAGCACGACGCTTTCCTGTTCGTTCGGATCGGTGCGGGCGATCACCGCGACGACGGGCTCCGGCCCGCTGTTGTAGGGCAGATGCGGCACGCCGGCGGGGATGTAGAAGAGATCGCCGGCCGCGACGGTCGCGTGGTGTTCGAGCCTGTCGCCATACCACGTGCCGGAACTGCCGCTGATCACGTAGATCGCCGTCTCGTGGCTCTCGTGGAGATGGGCCCTGGCGCGGCCGCCCGGCGGGATGGTCAGAAGGTGCATGCACAGCCCCTTTGATCCGACGGTTTCCCGGGCTATCCCCGCGAAATAGCTGAATCCCTGCTTGCCGTCATAGGTCGAAGCGGGCCTTATGAGGGTGCATTCGGCACGCGGACTTGAAGGAGTTGTGGATGCTTCCATCGGAAAGTCTCCCATCGTCGCAAGGGGAGACAACGACCTCCCGCAAAGTTGGAGATAGGGCAGAGCGCGACGCGGCGGGAGGGGTGCCGGTGATCGCCGCGCGCGGGCTCGATCTCGTCTTTGCGACCGCCGACGCGCCGGTCCATGCGCTGAAGGACATCGACCTTTCGATCCATCGCGGCGAGTTCGTGTCGCTGATCGGCCCCTCGGGCTGCGGCAAGACGACGTTGCTGCGCGTCATCGCCGATCTGGAACGCCCGACCGGCGGCACCATCACGGTGAACGGCATGAGCCCCGACGCGGCGCGGCGGGCGCGGGCCTATGGCTATGTCTTCCAGGCGGCGGCGCTCTATCCCTGGCGCACGATCGAGAAGAACCTCGCTCTGCCGTTGGAGATCATGGGCATCGACAAGGCCGAGCAACGGCGGCGGATCGAAGAGGGGCTGGAGCTGGTCGGGCTGTCCGGCTTCGGCAAGAAGTTTCCCTGGCAGCTTTCCGGCGGCATGCAGCAGCGCGCCTCGATCGCGAGGGCTCTCTCCTTCGATCCGGATCTCCTGTTGATGGACGAGCCCTTCGGCGCGCTCGACGAGATCGTCCGCGATCATCTCAACGAAGAACTTCTGAAGCTCTGGGCGAAGACCGACAAGACCATCGTCTTCGTCACCCACTCGATCCCCGAGGCGGTGTTCCTGTCGACCCGCATCGTGGTGATGAGCCCAAGGCCGGGCCGCATCCACGAGATCATCGACTGCGATCTCGGCCCCGACCGGCCGCTCGACATCCGCGATACGCCGGAATTTCTGGCCATCGCGCACCGGGTCCGCGAGGGCCTGAGGGCCGGCCACGGCTATGACTGACGGGCGATAGCCAAGGCGGCGCGGGGCATCATTCGGGCGGCCCGAGCCTCGGGGTCTCGTCTTCCTCGCCGCGATATTTCAGCGCCGTCTCCCAGCCCTCGCGCCGCGCCTCTTCCAGCCCCTCCTCGCGCGCGGCGATCTCGTCCTCCAGCGCTTCGCGCAGGAGACGCTGCCGGCGGAACGAGAGGCCGATCAGGATCATCGCCAGCATCGACAGGGCGCAGAAGGCCTGACGCTTGTCGAGTTCGCGCACCGGCTCGGCGCCGATCAGCGCGGCGACGGCCATGAAGCACAGGACGAGGCCGATCATCACGACGCCGCGCGACAGGACGAGCGCGGCGAGAAAGGCGACGAGGATGGCGATCGCCAGAAACGGATGTCCCTCGGCAGCGGCGAGGCAATCCTCAGCGAGCGCGCCGAGAAGGGCGAGGAGGTCCCACAGCAACCGGCCGGGAAAGGCGACGACGTCGTCGACACTCATGGGCGGGCGGGGCTCCTCACCTTACAGCATCAAAAGGTTAGAGCGTCCTTTGTGCGTCCGAGCGGACGCACGGCGCTCTCGGTCATTCGGCGGGGTCGGTGTCGCTGGCGAGTTCCTGCTGGGCCTCGACGTCCGGCTGGCGGGTAAAGCCCTTCAGCCCGGCATGGTAGTTGCGATCGCGCTCGATCTCCACCGGGGAGGTCAGATAGGCGGTGATCAGCTCCGACAGCGAGCGCAGCGCGTGCATGTGGATCCGCTCGTAGCCATGCGAGGCGTCGACGCCAAAGGTGATCAGCGCGGTGCGAACGTCGTGGCCGGCTTCCAGCGCCGAGGCCGAATCGGAGCGGTAGTAGCGGAAGATGTCCTTCTGGTAGCGGATGTCCTCGTCCTGGCAGATGCGCACCAGCTTCTTGGTCAGGTGATAGTCGAACGGCCCGGTCTGGTCGGCCATGCCGATGGTCACGCCGAATTCCGCCGAGTTCTGCCCCGGCGCCGAGGTGCCGTTGTCGACGGCGATCATCGAGGCGATGTCGGGGGTGAGGATCGAGGCTGCGCCGACGCCGACCTCCTCGGCGATGGTGAACAGCCAGTGGGTGTCGACGGGCGTTGCGGCGCCGCTGTCTTCCATCGCCTTGATCGCCGCCAGCATCACCGCGACGCCGGCCTTGTTGTCGAGATGGCGCGAGACGATGTAGCCGTTGTCGAGGAATTCCGGCTGCGGTTCGATCGCCACCGTGTCGCCGACCTCGATGCCGAGCCTGTGGAGTTCGCTGATGTCGCGGGACAAAGCATCGACGCGCAATTCGACATAGTCCCAGCCGACGGGGAGCGTATCGACTTCCTCGTTATAGGTGTGGCCGGAGGCCTTCAGCGGCAGGATGGTGCCGCGATAGGTGCCGGCGTCGGAAAACACCATGCAGCGGGCGCCCTCGGCGAAGCGGGCGGACCAGTGGCCGATCGGCACGAGTTCCAGCCGGCCGTTCTCCTTCAGTCGCTTGACCTGCGCGCCGAGGGTGTCGAGATGGCTGACGATGGCGCGCGCAGAGGCCCGGCGGGAGCCCTGGCGCGTCGCGCAAATTGCGCCCCGGCGTGTCAGCTCGACCCTGAGGCCGAGCCGCTCCAATTCCTGGGCGACATGGCGCACGACCGTGTCGGTGTAGCCGGTGGGGCTGGGGATTTTGAGTAGCGCCTTCAGCTGCTCGGTCAGATACTCGGTATCGATCGTAAGCCTCGGCACTCAGCCCTCCTTGCGCGACCTCCTCTGATTCGTACGGGCCGCTCTGACAGAAAATGGCACGGACAACGGGAAAAGCAGATCGATGAACCGTTCCGCCGTCGGCTGCGGTTCGTGATTCGCCAGTCCCGGCCGCTCGTTCGCCTCGATGAACACGTAGTCGGCCAGGGCCGGCGACTTGATCATCAAGTCGATGCCCGTCACCGGTATCTCAATTGCCCGTGCGGCGGCAACAGCGGCTTCGACGAGAGCGGGGTGAATGTCGCCCGTCACGTCGTGGATCGTGCCGCCCGTATGGAGATTGGCGGTCTTGCGAACGGTGATGCGCTCGCCCTCCGGTAGCACGTCGTCCATGCCATAGCCGGCCTGCCTGACGCAGCGCTCGGTCTCCTTGTCCATCGGCACTCGGCTCTCGCCGCCCGTCGCAGCCGAGCGGCGGCGCGACAGGTGTTCGATGAGGTCGACGACGGTGGAGCTGCCGTCGCCGGTGATCATCGGCGGCTTGCGCAGCGCCGCGGCGACAAGCCGGTAGTCGATGACGATCAGTCGCAGGTCGTCGCCCTGAAAACAGGCCTCGAGCAGGACGGTGGGCGAATGCTGCCTGGCCGCTTCGATGGCCGCTTTGGTATCCTCGAGGGTCTCGATGCCGACGGAGATGCCGCGCCCCTGTTCGCCCCGGGCGGGCTTGACGACGACCTGGCCGTGCTTTTCCAGAAAGGCCGAAATCGCCTCGTCGTCGCTGTCCCCGGAGATCTGTTCGGGCACCTTGACGCCAGCCCCCTCGACCATGCGCCGGGTCACCGTCTTGTCGTCGCAGATCGACATGGCGACGGCCGACGTCAGCTCCGACAGGCTCTCGCGGCAAAGCACCGTGCGTCCGCCATGGGTGAGGCGGAAGAAGCCGCCGGCGGCGTCCACCACCTCGGTGTGGATGCCGCGCCGCCGCGCCTCGTCGACGATGATCTTGGCGTAGGGATTGAGCCCTTCATACTCGTCGTTGGGGCCGGTGAAGAGCCGCTCGTTGATCTCGTTCTTGCGCTTGATGGTGAAATAGGAGACGCGCACGAAGCCGAGCTTGTCGTAGAGCGCGATCGCCTGTTCGTTGTCGTGCATCACCGACAGATCCATGAAGGCGCAGCCTCTGGCCTGGAAATGCTCGGCGAGCCGGCGGACCAGGCTTTGTCCGATGCCGGGATGGGGCGCCTGCGGATCGACGGCGAGGCACCAGAGCGAGGAGCCGTTTTCCGGATCGCCGAAGGCGCGCTTGCCGTGAACGCCGGTGACCGTGCCGAGGATCGCCCCGGTGGTCTCGTCCTCGGCGACGAAATAGGTCAGCGCCCGGTTGCCGCGGTTCGACCAGAAGAAGGCCGGATGCACCTGCACCATGTGGCGCGACTGGTAGATGCGGTTGACCTCCGTCGCGTCCCCTTCCGAGGCGAGGCGGCGGATGAAGTAGCCGCGCGGGCGCCGGTTCCCCGGCCGGTAGGTGGACAGATCGAGCCGGTAGGTATGGGACGGGTCGAGGAACAGCTCCTGCGGCGCGTGGGAGAGGAGGACGTGCGGGTCCTTGATGTAGAAGGCGATGTCGCGCCGGTCCGGCCCCTCCTCGCGCAGGGAATTGGCGATCTCGCGCGGATCCTCGAAGGTCTGGCCGAAGACCAGCCGTCCCCAGCCGCAGTCGAGAATGGCATTCTTGCGCATCCCGTCATTGTCGGCGCGCTCGCGCGCGGCCGACCCTTTCGGCGCCGAGGCACGCATTTTTTCCAGTCGGTGGTCGTGTTTCGATCGGTCGGCCTGCCTGTCGCCTGCCATCGGATCAGACCCCCTGTTCCTGCAGCCACATTTCGAGCAGCGCGACCTGCCACAGCTCCGAGCCGCGCAACGGCGTGATGTGATCGGACGGGTTGGCGAAGAGTTCGTCGAGATAGCTCTTCTGGAACAGGCCCCGGCCTCTCGCTGCTTCCGATCCCAGCGTGTCCTTGACCATGTCGAGATAGGGCCCGGAGATGTATTTCAGCTGCGGGACGGGGAAATAGCCCTTCTTGCGGTCGATCACCTCGGAGGGAACGACCTGCCGGGCGACCTCCTTCAGGACGCCCTTGCCGTCCTGCTTGAGCTTTTCGGCAGCCGGCACGCGGGCGGCGAGCTCGACCAGCTCGTGGTCGAGGAAGGGGACGCGCGCTTCGAGGCCCCAGGCCATGGTCATGTTGTCGACGCGCTTGACCGGATCGTCCACCAGCATGACATGGGCGTCGACACGCAGCGCCTTGTCGACCGGGTCGGTCGCGCCTTCCATGGCAAAGTGCCGGGCGACGAAATCGCGGGAGACGTCGTCTTCCGTCTGCCATTCGGGCGCGATCTGGCCCTTCAGCGTCTCGTGGCTGCGGTCGAAGAAGGCGCCCGAATAGGCGGCGAGCGGATCGTTGGCGCCGACCATCTTCGGATACCAGTGATAGCCGCCGAAGATCTCGTCCGCTCCTTGCCCGGACTGCACCACCTTGATGTGCTTGGAGACTTCGCGCGAGAGCAGATAGAAGCCGACATTATCGTAGGAGACCATCGGCTCGGACATCGCCTTGATCGTGCCCGGCAGATGCTCCATCAGCTCCGAGCCCGGCACGAAGATCTTGTGATGCTCGGTGCCGTAGTGCTTGGCGATGATGTCGGAAAACTCGAACTCGTTGCCGACCTCGCCATTGGCGTCCTCGAAGCCGATCGAGAAGGTGTTGAGGTTTTTCTGGCCGGCTTCCGCGAGAAGCCCGACGATCAGCGAGGAATCGACGCCGCCCGACAGAAGCACACCGACCGGAACGTCGGCGACCATGCGCCGGTCGACGGCGAGCTTCAGGGCATCCATGACGAGATCGCGCCAGTCGGTCGGCGACAGCTTGTCATCGCCGGGGCGGGGCGCAAAGTCCGGCGCCCAGTATTCCTGATCGTCGAAGGAGCCGTCCGGCTCGATCATCCGCGTCGTTGCGGGGGGAAGCTTGCGCACGCCCTTGACGATGGTCAGCGGCGGCGGGACGACCGCGTGGAACGTCATGTAGTGGTGCAGCGCCTCGCGGTCGATCGTCTTGTCGACGTCGCCGGTGGCGAGAATCGCGGGGAGCGAGGAGGCGATGTAGAGGCGCTTGTCGTTCTGCGAGAGATAGAGCGGCTTGATGCCGAAACGGTCGCGCGCCAGCATCACCCGGCCGCTTTCGCGCTCGGCAATGGCAAAGGCGAACATGCCGTGGAAGCGCTTGACGCAGTCCCGGCCCCAGGCGTGATAGGCCTTGATGATGACCTCGGTGTCGCCGGTCGAGAAGAAGCGGTAGCCCCTGCCTTCCAGCTCCTGGCGCAGCTCGGGATAGTTGTAGATGCAGCCGTTGAAGGCGATGGTGAGACCCAGCTCCGGGTCGACCATGGGCTGCTGGGCCTTTTCGGAAAGGTCGATGATCTTCAGCCGCCGGTGGGCGAGGCCGATCGGCCCGCGCACGACCTGGCCGGAGCCGTCGGGCCCGCGCCGGGCCAGACAGTCGCCCATGCGTTGCAGGCGGTCGCCCGAGGCTGCATTTCCATCGAAGCGAATCTCACCGCAAATTCCGCACATGGGGCGTCAGTCTCCGTCGATCTCAATGGCTTTCGAAGGTGTCGATCCATCGGGATATAGAGACCGACGCGAAACAAAAACCGTTTGCGCCGCATGTTTTTTCGCAGTGCGGCAGCGAGCGGGCCTTCGTCCCCTCGTCGCAATGCAGGTTTCAGCTGCTCTCGGACGGCCGGAAAAGCCAGTGGTCTGCGGAGTTCAGGCCCTGAGCTTTGCCTCGAATTCGTCGCCCTGGCACGACCAGACGGCTTCGAGAAGGCTCGCCGGCTGGGGTTTTGCGAACAGGAAGCCCTGTGCGTCGAGCCCCTCCTGCTCGGCCATGATGGCGCGCTGCTCGGAGGTTTCGATTCCCTCGGCAACGGTCTCGAGGCTGAGGCTTCGGGACAGGCCGATCAGCGAGTTGACGATCGTGCGATCGGCGGCGCTGCCGCCGATCCCCGAAATGAAGGACCGGTCGATCTTGATACAGGAGACGGGATAGTGCCGGAGTGCCGCGAGCGAGGCGAAGCCCGTTCCGAAGTCGTCGAAGGCGATGCCGACGCCCATCGCTCGCAATTGCCGCACCTGCTCGAGGATGCGGGGGTCCTCGGCCAGAATGATCCGCTCGGTCAGTTCGAGCTGCAGCGCGGCCGGCGGCAGGCCATGCCGCGCGAGCGCGCCGCACACGCGATCCACCAACGTCTGGCAGTTGAACTGCAGGGCGAAGAGATTGACGGCGATCTTGAAGTCCGGCGCGAAACGTTTGCGCCAGATCGCCACCTGCCGGCAGGCTTCGTCGATCACCCAGCCGCCGACATCGACGGCAAGATGGCTCTTTTCCAGGATCGGCAGAAACATCGCCGGCGGCAGGACGCCGCGATAGGGATAGTTCCAGCGAAGCAGCGCCTCGGCGCCGGTCCAGGCCCCGTCGCTCAGCCGTACGATCGGCTGGTAGTAGAGTTCGAAACTGCCGCCTTCCCAGGCGTCCTGCATCTCCAGGACGACGTTGCCGCGTTCCAGTGCGACGTTGCGCATGTCGCGCGTGAAGTGACGATAACAGTTACGACCCTCTTGCTTGGCCTGATACATCGCAAGATCGGCATTGCCGAGAATCTGGATGGCCTCGGCTTCGACCGTGCGAAGCGCGACTCCGACGCTTGCGCCGAAATGGACGACATAGCCGCGCACGGTAAAGGGTTCGGCGAGGCGTGCGACGACGGCTCGCGCGACCTTCGAGGCGGCGATGGGATCGGCCTCGCCGTCCAGGAAGATGACGAATTCGTCGCCGCCGAGCCGCGCGATCACCCGGCAATCGCCGGCAAATTCGCCAAGCCGTTCGGCGACCTCGGTGAGTGCCTCGTCGCCGCAGGCATGGCCGAGCGAATCGTTGATTTCCTTGAAGCCGTCGAGATCGATCAGAAGGACAGATGAGGCGTTGCCGGCATCGATCGAGGCCTGAATGGCGGCAAGGAGAAAGGGCCGGTTGCGCAGTCCGGTCAGCGGGTCGTATTTCGCCTCCTCGGTGACCCGCACGAGTTCCATGTGCTCGATCGCGAAGCAGGCCAGTTCCGTCAGCAGTTGGGTGTCCTTGTGGCTGAACTGGCGTGGCTTGGTGTCGAGCAGGCAAAGGGCGCCGATGCAGTGGCCCGACGGGGCGATGAGCGGTGCCCCTGCATAAAAACGCAGAGAGGGATTGCCGACCACCTCGGGGATGTCCTTGAAGCGCTCGTCCTTGGTGAGGTCGTGCACCACCAGGGTCTCTCCGCTCTCAACGGGAACGCGGCAGATGGTTCGCTCGCGCGGGAGCGTCGCGCCGAGCTTTCCCGCCCGCACGTGACAGATCTGAAGATGTTCGTGATGCGTCGAGATGAGGGCGTTCTCAAAGCCGAAGATCGAGGCTGTCAGGTTGACGAAGCGGACGAGCTTCTCGCCCCCGAGCGCGCCGCTTTTGCGATAGCGCTCCACCTGAGCGAGGCGAGCGCTGTCGTTCGAATTGACTGGTGCCATAGATCTCCGTCCTCCGGCGAAACTCAGGGCAATCGATGCTTGGGGCGGAGTCTGGCCGAAAGGGATTGAAATTTTGTTCGCACACTGAGCATTTAATCAGGCGGGCTTTGCCACCGAAGGTGGATCGGCTTGCCGAACCGGGATTTCGCTTGCGCTCGCCGGGGCGGCTGCTAGTTTGCCCGCAGCCTTTGCAAAGCCATGTTTTGCTTCGGCCGAAGGACGGTTCCCCGGTCACCACGTGGCAGGGGCGAAGAGGGAATGCGACGGGTCGACCCAAGCCGGGGGCCTTCATCGCAGCCGACCCCGCGACTGTAGAGCGGCGAGAGATTCGTCACTGGCCCGGAGCGCTTCAAAACGAGCGAAACGGTGTCCTGAAAGCCACTGGAGAGACCTCCGGGAAGGCGAGACGCAATTTCGACGACCCGCGAGCCAGGAGACCTGCCGACCTTCCATGCACCCGCTGCCCATCCCGGGCGGCCGTCACGGAGGTTGATATGACGACTGATTCGAGAACCGTCGCGCAGGGCGCGACGAATACCCGCTTAGCCGCGGGCTTTTTTGCGCTGTTTCTAGGCGCCTTCTTCGTCTGGGGGGCGGGCTTTGCCCACTCCGCAGCCCTGCACGACACGGCCCACGACGTGCGCCACGCCTTCGGCTTTCCCTGTCACTGAGTTTTCGAGCGCCGGCAAGAGGCCGGTTTTCAGGACCAGAATCCACCAGTCAAAGGCCGGCCTTCGCGCCGCCACGGGAAAGCTACACCATGATCATCCGATATCTGCTCGCCGCGCTTGTGGCCGGGCTTGTCGCCGGCGTTCTCGTGACGCCAATCCAGTACCTCAAGGTCATCCCGCTGATCGCCCATGCCGAAGCCTATGAAAACGGTGGCCATGGCATTGAGCCGCACGATCATCATCAGGCGGGCCTCGTGTCTTCGGCTCATGCTCACGGCCCGGACGCGTTGGGGAAGGGCCGCGTCATCCTCGCCCATGCTCCGGCGGCCGGCGGAGGCGAAGACGCGGGCGATGCCAGCCTGTTTCAAAGCCGCGCCCTCGGGACGCTGACGGCGAATGTCGTGACCGGTGGCGGCTTTGCGCTGATGCTTGCTGCGGTTGCCCTTCTGGCCGGCCGCTCGATCACCACCCGCAACGGTGCGCTCTGGGGGCTTGCCGGCTTTGCCGCCGTGGCGCTTGCGCCCGCGCTCGGCCTGCCGCCGGAATTGCCGGCGATGCCGGCCGCCGATCTCTCGGCCCGCCAGGCCTGGTGGATCATGACCGTCGGGCTCACGGCAGTCGGTCTCTACTGCCTCATCCTGCGGCGTGAGGTGCCGCTGCGAGCCCTCGGCGTCGCCCTGCTCGTCGTTCCACATCTCTTCGCCGCGCCTCATCCGGCACAGCTTGCAAGTCCCATCCCGCCGACGCTGGCGGCGGAATTCGCCGTCGCGTCGCTGGCGACGGGGGCGGCGTTCTGGGTGCTTCTGGGGCTTGGCGTCGGCTTTGCCATGGATCGCTTCGGGACGAGCGAGGCATGACGTCGGCGCCGCCAGCGAAGGTCGCCTTCGTCCTTGGCGGCGCCCGCTCCGGCAAGAGCGCCTTTGCCGAGGGGCTGGTGGGACAAAGCGGTCGTGCCAAGGTCTATGTCGCGACGGGCCGGGCCTTCGACACCGAGATGCAGGCGCGCATTGCCCGCCATCAGGCCGATCGCGGGGAGGGCTGGACGACGATCGAGGCGCCGCTCGATCTCGTCGGCGCGCTGCGGCGGGAAACCTTGCCGAACCGTATGGTTCTCGTCGATTGCCTGACGCTCTGGGTGACCAATCTGATGATGGCCGGGAGCGACATCGAGGCTGAATGCGCGGAGCTGATCGACTGCCTTGGCGAAGGTCTGCCAGGGCCTGTCGTCCTCGTTTCCAACGAGGTCGGCCTCGGCATCGTGCCGGAAAACCGGATGGCGCGAGAATTCCGCGACCATGCCGGCCGGCTGCACCAACAGATCGCGGCGGTGGCCGAGACGGTCACTTTCGTCGCCGCCGGTCTGCCGATGAAACTCAAGGGTTGAGCGGAGAAACCGCTCCCCGGACAAGATATAGCAAAAGGAGGCTTTCATGCCCGCCGCCAAAATCCCCGCCACCGTCATCACCGGCTTTCTCGGCGCCGGCAAGACGACGCTGATCCGCAACCTGTTGCAGAATCCCGGCGGCCGCAAGATCGCGCTGATCATCAACGAGTTCGGCGATCTCGGCGTCGATGGCGACATCCTGAAAGGCTGCGGCATCGAGACCTGCAGCGAGGATGACGTCGTCGAACTCAACAATGGCTGCATCTGCTGCACCGTCGCCGACGACTTCATCCCGGCGATGACCAGGCTGCTCGAACGCGACACGCTGCCCGACCACATCATCATCGAAACCTCGGGACTGGCTTTGCCGCAGCCCCTCGTCGCCGCCTTCAACTGGCCCGAGGTGAAGACCAGGGTCACCGTCGACGGGGTCGTCACGGTGATCGACGCGGCGGCGGTTGCGGCCGGGCGCTTTGCCGAGGACGAGGCGAAGGTCGCGGCGCAGCGCGCGGCCGATACGAGCGTCGATCACGACAACCCGCTCGAAGAGCTGTTCGAGGACCAGATCCGCGCCGCCGATCTCATCGTTCTCAACAAGGCCGATCTCATCGATCGTGACGCGCTGGAGCGTGTGCGCAAGGAGACGGCGCGCGCCACGCCGCGGACGGTGAAGACCGTCGCCGCCGAGAACGGCAAGCTGCCGGCCGACGTTCTGCTCGGCATCGCCGCCGGCACCGAGGCGCTGATCGGCGAGCGCAAGTCCCATCACGAGATCGAGCACGAGGGCGGCGAGGACCACGACCACGACGAGTTCGAGAGCTTCGTTGCCGAAGCCGGGCCGGTCAAGGATTTGAACGCCTTCGTCGAAGGTCTGAAGGCCTTGATCGGCGAACACGACATCCTGCGGCTGAAGGGCTTTGCCGACGTGCCGGGCAAGCCGATGCGTCTCGTCGTCCAGGCCGTCGGGCAAAGGATCGAGACCTATTTCGACCGGCCATGGGGCAAGGACGAGACCCGCCAGACAAAGCTCGTCGTCATCGGGCTGCATGACGGGCTGACCGACCAGCTTTGCCGGACGATCGCCGGTCGCATCGCGGCGCTCGCGGGAGGTGACAACGCCGCCGAGGCCGCCGAATAGGGGCGGCGCATTGCACCTCCTCCTTGCCCAGAAGGGCACGATCGACGACGGCGGCGAGGCGGTGGATCTCGGCCAGTCGCCGGGCGAGATCGTGTTTCTGTCGGCAGCCGACACCGAGATCGCCTCGCTTGCCTCGGCGGCGCACCGTCTTGCGCTCGGCCCGAGCGAACTGCGTCTGGCGAACCTTCTCCGGCTGAAGCATCCGATGTCGGTCGACACCTATGTCGAGCGCACGCTTCGCCATGCGCGGCTGGTGGTGGTGCGGCTGCTCGGCGGGCAGGCTTACTGGCCCTATGGTCTCGACGCGCTGCTTGCCAACGCGCAAGCCTCTGGCGGCAGGCTCGCCGTCATTCCCGGCGACGACAAGCCGGATGCGGGGCTCGATGCCTATACGACGATCCCGCTCGCAGAGCGCGACCGGCTGTGGCGCTTCCTGATCGAGGGCGGGCCGGCCAATGCCGAGGGGTTTCTGCTCGGCTGCCGGGCGGTGCTGGGGAAGGGAGACTGGCCGGGCGAGGCGACGCCGTTGTTGAAGGCGGGGGTGGTGCAAATTCGCCGGGATGGCGCAGAGGGGGGTAACGCCGGCAGAAGCGCAGACGGTCCAAGGGCGGCAATCGGCGACGTTCAACGCGGCGAAAGCGGTTTGGACTGGATCCCGGGTCAAGCCCGGGATGATGAAGCCCGTCGCAAACCCTTGGCAGCCATCGTCTGCTACCGGGCGCTCGTCCAGAGCGGCCAGACAGAGCCGGTGGAGGCGCTGGCGCAGGCGCTTTGCGAAAGCGGCCTCGACGTTCTGCCGGTCTATGTGTCCAGCCTGAAAAACCCGGTCTCGATCGAGACCCTGCGCGGCCTCTTCGCTCGCCGGCAGCCTGCCGTGGTGATCAATCTCACCGGCTTTGCCGTCTCATCGCCCGCCGCCGCTGCCGGGGCCGAGCGCTTGCCGACGGTTCTGGAGGAAAATGGCGCCGTCGTCCTCCAGGCGGTTCTCGCCTCTGGCTCGAAGGATGCCTGGCACGCTTCGAGCCAGGGCCTCACCGCCCGCGATCTCGCCATGAACGTCGCCTTGCCGGAGCTCGACGGGCGGGTGCTGTCGCGGGCCATCGCCTTCAAGTCCGCCGGTGAGTGGGACGCGCTCACCGAAACCGACATCGTCGCCCATCGCCCGGCTTTGGATCGCGTCGCCTTCGTCGCCGAGCTTGCCAGCCGCTGGGCGCGGCTCGGCGCCAGGCCGAACGCCGACAAGCACGTCGCCATTCTCCTCGCCAACTATCCGAACCGCGATGGCCGGCTCGGCAACGGCGTCGGGCTCGACACGCCGGCCGGCACCATCGAGGTGCTGAAGGCCATGGAGGCGGCGGGCTATCCGGTCGCCGGAATCCCGGAAACCGGCAACGCCCTGATCGATCATCTGATGGCCGGGCCGACCAATGCCGGAACGGTGGCGCGAAAGGTCCGCGAGGCCCTGTCGCTGAAGGACTATCAGGCGTTTTTCGACCAGCTTCCCAAGGCGATCCGCGACGCCGTGACCGATCGCTGGGGCCCGCCCGCCGACGATCCATTCGTCGGCGTGCACAATGGTAAGCCGGCTTTCGCCCTGCCATTGGCGCGTTTCGGGCAGACGCTCGTCGGCATTCAGCCGGCACGTGGCTACAATATCGATCCGAAGGAGACCTACCACTCGCCGGACCTCGCGCCGCCCCACAACTATCTGGCGCTCTACGCCTTCCTGCGGTCGGATTATGGGGCCGACGCCGTCATCCACATGGGCAAGCACGGCAATCTGGAATGGCTGCCGGGCAAGGCGCTGGCGCTTTCCGATAGCTGTTTTCCCGAGGCCGTCTTCGGCCCCGTGCCGCATCTTTATCCCTTCATCGTCAACGATCCCGGCGAGGGGACGCAGGCCAAGCGCCGGACCTCGGCCGTCATTGTCGACCACCTGACGCCGCCTTTGACCCGGGCCGAGACCTACGGGCCGCTGAAGGATCTCGAAGCCCTCGTCGATGAATATTACGAAGCGGCCGGCGGCGATCCGCGCCGGCTGGTCATGCTCAAGAGCCAGATCCTTGATCTCGTGACCGACATCGGCCTCGATCATGACGCGGGCATCGCGGCCGGCGAGGGCGAGGAGACGGCGCTGGAAAAGCTCGACGCCTATCTCTGCGAATTGAAGGAAATGCAGATCCGCGACGGGCTGCATGTTTTCGGCGTCGCGCCCGAGGGGCGGCTCTTGACGGACCTCGTCGTGGCGCTGGCGCGGCTGCCGCGCGGGAGCGGGGCGGGGGACGCCTCGCTGTTGCGGGCGCTGGCGGAGGATCTGGGGCTTTGTGGTTCGGCAGGCGATCGCGGCGGCGGGCACCCCCCTCTGGCTTGCCAGCCATCTCCCCCACAAGGGGGGAGATCAGGCGGGGGGGACGGCGACGCGGATCCTGAAGCGTCTTCGCTCGCCACAGCGGTCGATCGAGAGGGGAACAGCGTCGAACGAGGTTCGATCTCCCCCCTCGTGGGGGAGATGTCCGGCAGGACAGAGGGGGGCGCATCGGGGCGCGACATTGCAACGGATCACGCTGCATCGCGCCAGGCAGACGTCCCTCCCTTCGACCCCCTCGACTGCGACATGGCGGCGCCCTGGACGGGCGCTCGTCCACAGCTTCTCGCCAGCCTGTCCCCAGACCCGTGGCGCACGACCGGCGACACCGTCGAGCGGCTGGAGCTTCTGGCTGCCAGACTGGTCGAAGGCGAATCTCACCCGGATATCCACTGGCGATCCACACGAGCCGTGCTCGAGGCGATTGAAACCACGCTGAAGCCTGCCGTCACCCGTTCCGGTCCGGCCGAGATCGGTGGCATCCTCGCCGGCCTTGCCGGACGCTTCGTTGCGCCCGGCCCGTCCGGCGCGCCGACGCGGGGGCGGCCCGACGTCTTGCCGACGGGGCGCAACTTCTTTTCCGTCGATACCAGAGCGGTGCCGACCGAGACGGCCTATCGCCTGGGGAAGAAGTCCGCCGAGCTTCTCGTCACGCGCCATCTGCAGGACCATGGCGAATGGCCGACCTCGCTCGGGCTGACGGCCTGGGGCACCTCCAACATGCGCACCGGTGGCGACGACATCGCCCAGGCGCTGGCGCTGATCGGCGCAAGGCCTGTCTGGGACCGGGCCTCGCGGCGGGTGACGGGCTACGAGATCGTGACGCTGGCCGAACTCGGCCGGCCGCGCGTCGACGTCACCTTGCGCATTTCCGGCTTTTTCCGCGATGCCTTTCCGGACCAGATCGCCCTTTACGACAGGGCGATCCGGGCCGTCGGCGCGCTGGATGAGGACGCGGAGGACAATCCGATCGCCGCCAGAATGCGGGCCGAAAAGGCGGCGCTGATCGAAACGGGCGTCGCCGAGGCCGAGGCCCAAAAGCGCGCCGGCTTCCGCATCTTCGGTTCGAAGCCGGGCGCCTATGGCGCGGGGCTGCAGGCGCTGATCGACGAAAAGGGCTGGGACGACAAGGCCGATCTCGCGGAGAGCTATCTTGTCTGGGGCTCTTATGCCTATGGGGCGGAGACCGAGGGCGCGGCCGAGCGGGACCGTTTCGAGGCGCGGCTTTCGGGCATCGAGGCCGTCGTCCAGAATCAGGACAATCGCGAGCACGACCTTCTCGATTCCGACGACTACTACCAGTTCGAAGGCGGCATGACGGCGGCCGTGGAGCATCTCTCGGGCGCGCGGCCGGTGGTCTATCACAACGATCATTCGCGGCCCGAGCGCCCGGTGGTGCGCACGCTGGAAGAGGAGATCGGCCGGGTGGTGCGGGCGCGCGTCGTCAATCCGAAATGGATCGCCGGCGTCATGCGCCACGGCTACAAGGGCGCCTTCGAGATCGCCGCGACGCTCGACTACATGTTCGCCTTCGCCGCGACGACCGGCGCGGTGCGTGACCATCATTTCGAGGCGGCCTGGAACGCGTTCGTGATGGACGACGAGGTGCGCGATTTTCTCGAGGCGAACAATCCGGCCGCGCTCGCCGAGATCCGGGATCGATTCGCCGAGGCGATCGACCGCGGCTTGTGGAGCCCGCGATCGAATTCGGCCCGCGCCGAACTGGCGGCGCAAGCCGAGCACGAGGTCGGGGCTTGAAGCCTTGCCAAGTTCGGCTCATGACACCGCCATGACCATCAACGTGACGACACAGACCCCCGCCTTGCCGACCATCCAGCACCTGGACCATCCGGGGCCGGATCTGAGATCGCGCATCGTCGCGCCGCTTGCCGAATTCTCGACCAAGAAAGACTTCGCCTTCGCGCCGCAATTCGTGACGCTGGGGCTTCAGACCGAGGATGGCATCGACGGCGGGCTCGCCTGTCAGCTCTACTGGGACTGGATGCATATCGAGATTCTCGCCGTGCCGGAACGCTGGCGTGGGCTCGGCCTTGGCCGCGCCCTGGTCGAGCGGGCCGAGGCGATCGCTCGCGAGGCGGGCTGCACGGGCGTCTGGGTCGATACCTATTCCTTCCAGTCGCCGGGCTTTTATGCAGCGATGGGCTATGCGCCCTTCGGCCGCCTGCCCAACTATCCGAAGGGCGAGACGCGGATCTTCTTCGCGAAGCTCTTCGACGAGGATTTCCTGTCACCACCGGAGAAGGCTGCATGAGCGACGAGACGCCCGAGCGCGGCAAGATTACCGACGGCATGAGCGAAGACGAACTCAACGCCCGCCACGCCGAGAAGATGAAGAAGAAGAAGGCGGCGCGCGACAAGATCCTCGCGACGAAGACGATCGAGAAGGGGCTCCTGATCGTCCATACCGGCAAGGGCAAGGGCAAGTCGACGGCGGCCTTCGGCCTCGTCTTCCGGGCGCTCGGCAACGGCATGAAGGTCGGCGTCGTGCAGTTCGTCAAGGGCAAGTGGGAAACTGGCGAGCGCAAGATCCTCGAGCATTTTCCCGATCAGGTGACGATGACGGCGATGGGCGACGGCTTCACCTGGGAGACCCAGGACCGCCAGCGCGACATCGCCGCCGCCAAAGCTGCCTGGGAGCGAGCGCAGGCGATGATCATGGATGACGAGCATGATCTCGTCCTGCTTGACGAGATGAACATCGTCCTGCGCTACGACTATCTCGACATTGCCGAGGTGGTAGCGTTCCTGAAAGATAAGCCAGCGAACAAGCATGTCGTCGTCACCGGCCGCAACGCCAAGGACGAGCTGATCGATCTGGCCGATCTCGTCACCGAGATGGAGATGATCAAGCACCCCTTCCGTTCCGGCGTGAAGGCGCAGAAGGGAATCGAGTTCTGAGCGGGCGACGCGCCGCTTGAAGCCTCGACTGATTTGAGCCCGACCCGGCTGATCGGGCTTGGCTTCGGGATAATTCTGCCGGAAAATAACCGAAACTTATCGGAATGGGATGCAAGGTTTTCATCGGCCGAACCGGGGCTCCACCCTTTGCATCGCCGGGACCGAACCGGCAAACGATCATGCTGCAGGAATGAAATGACACTCAAACTGCTCATTGCCGCTTTCCTGCAGAGCCTCGGTATCGTCTTTCTCGCCACCTTGCCCTATCGACTGGCGCTGACACGGGTGAAGAGCCAGGCCAACCGCCGGATGGTGTCGGGCATCGTTCTGACGGCCTGTGCGCTGGGCTCGATGACGGTTCCGGTCACGCTCGTCGATGGTCTGATCTTCGACATGCGGCACGTCTTTCTGATTCTCGCCGCTACCTATGGCGGCGTGCCGGCGGCGATCCTGATGGCGGCTGCAACTCTCGCCTATCGGTTGTTCGTCGGGGGACCGGGCGTTCCGGCCGGAGTCGTCGGCATTGTCCTGTGCACCTTGCTCGGGATTGCGATCGCCCAGTGGAGCAGGATCGGCGGCCTGACACGGACGCAGAGGCTCGTCTTGATGGGGCTTTGCGCATCGCTGTCTCTGGCCGGACTGGCGGTGACGCCACAAGAAACCGCCGTCATCGTGCTTTCCCATGCCGGCCCCATCTTCGTGATCGCCAATTTCGTCGGCGTCGTCCTCACCGCCACGATGCTCGACCATGAACAGGCACGCGTGATGCGCGAGCAGGCGCTCGCCGAGGATGCGTCTCACGACGCCCTGACCGGGCTCGTCAACCGTCGCAGCTTCGATCGCCGTGCGCCCGAGGTGATCGCCAAGGCAAGGGCGCAAGGCAGGCCCTGTTCGCTGCTTCTGGTGGATATCGATTATTTCAAGCGGGTCAACGACACCCATGGCCATCCGGCCGGAGATGCGGTGCTGCGCGCCGTCGCCGACATTCTCAACGCGCGATCCGGCACGTCGGGTATGGCGGCGCGGCTCGGTGGCGAGGAATTCGCCATCCTTCTGCCGGGAGTCGACGAGATCTCGGCGAGACGCAAGGCCGAGCGCCTTCGAACCGAGGTCGCCGAAACCAGCCATGACGTCGGCGACGCGAAGATCTCGGTGACCGTCAGTATCGGCATCGACACCATCATCGACGATGGAAGGCCCTTTCAGGAGGCCTTCAGCCGGGCCGACGCCGCACTTTACCGGGCCAAGCAGACCGGCCGCAACCGGGTGACGGCGGGGCGGGCCGCCTGACTTCAGCCGCGTCGTTGGGGAGCGGCGAGCGACAGCTTGTCGAGAAGGTCGAGGCCCGTGCGCGTCGCCGCGCCCGCCGCCATTGCCATCTGCGGCAGCAGCATCCATTCCAGCGACCAGGCAGCGCCGGAGCGTTCGTTCTCGTGGACGAGCGCGTGATGCATGCCGGAGACGAGCGTCGCGTTGAACCTTGCCAGGGTGACGAGGATCTCGGCGCCGACCGGATTGTTTTTGTGCGGCATCGCCGAGGACCCGCCACCGCCCGAAAGCTGCAACTCGCCGACCTCGCTCTGAAGGGCGAGCGCCGCATCCTGGCCGAATTTGCCGAGAGCGCCGGTGATCAGGGAAAACCAGTCGGCGAGTTCGACGAGGCCGTCGCGCTCGGAATGCATCGCCGCGGGAACGGCGGTCAGGCCGAGGCGGCTTGCGACGCCGTCGACGATCCGGTCCGCCTCGTTTCCCAGGCCCGCGCGATCGCCGACGGCGCCGCCGATCCGGAGCGCAAAGGCGCGCGGGGCGATCGTCTCGCGCCTGAGGCGGCAGCGCACCAGCGGATCGCCCCACGAGGCGAGCTTGCGGGAAAAGCGGGTCTCCTTCGCCGCCTGCATGCGGGTATGGGCCATGACTTTGGTATCGCCGGCTTCGAGATTCCAGCGGGTGAAGGCGTCGGTGATCGCCGCGAGCCGCCGGTCGAGGACGAGCGAGACGCCCTGCATGCGCATGGCGAGCGACGCGTCGATCACGTCCTGGCTGGTCGCGCCCTTGTGAAGGGCTGTGGCCGCGTCCTCGGGAAGGCCGGCCCGGAGCTGTTTGAGGAGGCTCGGTACGACGACGCCGTCGCGAGCGGTGCCGGCCGATAGCGCGGCAAGGTCCGGGGTGAAGCCGGCCGCCCGAGCCTGGATGGCCTGAAGATGCGATGCTTCGATCAGCCCGGCATCGGCCTGCGCCTCGGCGAGGGCCACCTCGAAAGCGACCATCGCCTCGATGTCGGCCGCGGCCAAGAAGTAGCTGCCGATCTCCTCGTCGCCGAACAGCTGGCCGAGGACGGGGCTGGAAAAGACGGAGGCGGTCACTTGGCGCCGCCCGCGGCAAAGACTTCGTCGGCAAAGGCGCCGACGAGCCGCGCCGTCACCTCCGGCCGTTCGATGCAGGGCAGATGCCCGGCGCCGGCAACGATTTCAAAGCGGGCTCCATCGATCAGATCGGCGCAGCTGCGAACGAGATCGGGCGGCGTCGAGCCGTCCTGATCGCCGACCATGCAAAGGGTCGGAACCTTAAGATTACGCGCGGTTTCGGTATGATCGGCATCGCGCAGAGCCGCGCAGGAACCGAGATAGCCCTCGGCCGGCGTGTTCACCAGCATGCTGGAATAGCCGGTGAAGGCCGCGTTGTCCGGAGAGCGGAAGGCGGGCGTGAACCAGCGAGTCAGGATCTGTTCGGCGATCGCGGCGATGCCGTCCTTCTCGATCGCGGCGATCCGGCCATTCCAGCCGGCCTCGTCGCCGATCTTGTGGGCGGTGTCCATCATCACGAGGCCGGCGAGACGCCGGTCATTCCTCGCTGCAAGGCCGAGCGCGATCTGGCCGCCGATCGAAAGCCCGACGACGAAGGCGCGTTCGACGCCATGGTGATCGAGGAGGGCCAGGAGATCGGCCGAGTGATCGTCCATGCGATAGGGGGCGGGCGGCACCTCGGAGAGGCCGTGGCCGCGCTTGTCGTAGCGAATCACCCGGTAGCGATCGGCAAGATGGGGAACGACCGCGTCCCAGATCCGGTAGTCGGTCCCCAGAGAGTTGATCAGAACGAGGGCAGGCGCGCCTTCGGGCCCGTCGACACGGTGATGGAGGACGATCCCGTTTATTCGGTCGAAGGGCATGATGTGTTTCCGATGACGATTGCGGTGTCGCTCGAGACCGAGCATGGGCTTTCGATCATAGGGGCGTGCGGGTGTGAAGGAAGCCCTGTGCGGGTGCCCCTCTCTTTCGCGTCGCGGTCTTTCCTGCTAGCGGCTGTTGCAGCGACGCGGTTTTTGAGGGGAGGGCGAACATGTTTCTCAGCTGTGGAGATTGCCTGTTCGACGTTTTCGCGCTCCCGCAGGAGGATGTCGCGACGATCGGCCTTTCGGGCCGGGTGGGCGGCTCGCCGCTCAACGTTGCGCTCGGTCTCTCGCGGCTCGGCCACCATGCGGCCTATTTCACCAAGATGTCGGATGACCTTTTTGGCGAGCGCATCCGCAAATTCATGGAACGCGAGGGGATCGATCAGCGGTTTCTCATTCCGACCCATCGCAATACAAGCCTTGCCATGGTCTCGCTCGCCGCAGACGGCTCGGCGAGCTATGCCTTCTACATCGAGGGGACGGCGGACCGGTCGATCGAGCTCGACGAGGTGCCTCTGTCCCTGCCGGCCGAGGTCGAGGTGGTCCACGTGGCGTCCTATTCCACGGTGACGGAGCCGACGGCGAGCGCCCTTGCCCGCCTCGTCCGTCAGGAAGCGCCCAACCGCTTCATCTCCTATGATCCGAACATCCGCGCGTCGATCGAGCCCGATCTCGACATCTGGCGGGCCAAGGTGGCCGAGATCGTGCCCTTCGCCTCGCTCGTCAAGGCGAGCGAGGAGGACATCGCGCAGCTCTATCCCGGCCGTGCCATCGAAAGCGTGATCGCAGAGTGGGTTTCGGCCGGCGCCGAGCTTGCCGTCGTCACCCTCGGCGAGCGCGGTGCGATTGCCGGAACTGCCGGCGGCCCTGGCGCCAGAGTGCCGGGACGCGCCGTCACGGTGGTCGATACGGTCGGTGCCGGCGATACGTTTCAGGCGGCACTCCTGGCCGGTCTGAAGGAGCGGCAGGCGCTGTCGCGGTCGGCGATCGCCGGCTTTGCCGAAGCGGATCTCAAGGACTTTCTCGGCTTCGCCGTCGAGGCCGCCGCCATCACCTGCAGCCGCAAGGGCGCGGATCTGCCGCGCCGCGAAGATCTCGGGCTCGCGCCGCTCGGCTGACAGGCGCATAACCGTCGCTTGGTCCGCTCGGCCTGAGGCGTCGCAGCCTTCCGCTCGTCCCTGCCGATCCCACAGACGAAAAACGGCCGGCGGATGAGGCATCCGCCGGCCGTTTTCAAAAGACCCTCGATGGGGCGGCTTGAGCCACCCCATGCTCCATGGTGCTCTTAGTTGAAGTGGTAGGACGCCTTGGCCCAGACCGTGTGGAAGTCGAGGTCCTTGTCGTCGTCGCTCTTGAAGCTGACCTCGTTGCCGAGGCCATCCGTGCCGTTGATGGTCTGGGTGTTCTTGCCGAGATTCGTGTAGAGATACTCGACACCGAAGGACAGATTCTGCGTCGCCATGTAGTCGACGCCGGCGCCGACCGCGTAGCCGACCGAGTGCTTGTCGCTGTCGGTCGTGAAATCGTAATCTGCGAATTCCGAACCGGCCGCCGTCGAGGGCGTTGAGGTGCTCTGCTTGACGTCGCCATAGGCAAGACCGCCGGTGCCGTAGAACAGGACGTTGTCCATGGCGTAGCCGAGGCGGGCGCGGACGGTGCCGAGATAGTTCAGCTTGGTCTCTGACGAGAATTCAGAACCGTCCGGTGTGGTGTAGGAGGTGTCTTTCTTCCGGTTGATGTAGTTGAAGTCGGCGACGGCACCCAGAACGACGTTGTTCTGGAACTGGTAGTCGTAGCCGATGTTGGCGCCGCCGATGAAGTTGCCCGTGTCATCGCCGTCGACGTCGCCCTCACCGAAGGCGGCGTTGCCGCCGGTGTCGAAGCTGGCATCGCCGTTATGGCCGAAGACACCGCCGGCCTGAACGCCGAGATTGAGGCCGGTCCAGGTGGTGGTCTGGGCGATCGGCTCGATCACCATCGGGGCCGGCGCCGGCGGCTCGGGCGCGATGATGTCGGCAGCCATGGCCGGGGTTGCGAACGCTGCGGTGGTCAGAAGCAGTGCAAAGCGTTTCATGTGTCATTCTCCTAGGTCGCGGGTCGCGACGGAAAGGCAGGGGGCTGGCCTCCTGCATGCGTCGGATTCAGCTGTCAGCCGAATTCGGAACGATCCCTGATCACTTTGGTTGGCTGAATGATGGCAGGAATGCGGTCTTATTTCTGCTGTTGCAAAAGGGTCTCAGCCTGGGTTGCCGTCGCGATTTCGATGGCCCCAAATGCGGCATAAAGCCTTTATAATCGCTGAAAAATCTAAGTTAATTAAAATTTCCTCAAAAGCGTCAGGGGTTTACGAGTATGGCGAAAGTGTGGAGACATTATTCCCAAGCGGAAGCTGCCAAACGCCGTCGGTTGCATTCCCTGGCGACTGCTATCGCGGTCAGGGCGGACGCTCCGACCGCCGGCGAGGCGACCGTGCCCCACCATGCGTTTGGTCGCAGACATTGGATTCGTTCGAAACTTTGATTGCCAAGCCGAGCCAGGCTCCAATATTCTGAGGCCGTGGGTGCTTGGACAATGCGACCAGGTTCGTACGATTGGGAGGTTTCATGCGTAAATTCAGTCTCGTTTTCGCCTCGACGGCGCTTGCTTTCGCCGCCGGTGCCGCTTCGGCCCAGGACATGGGCGATCCTGCGGCCGGCGAGAAAGTGTTCAACAAATGCAAGGCATGCCACGCCGTCGGCGAAGGCGCGAAGAACAAGATCGGACCGCAACTGAACGGCATCGTCGGCGAAAAACCGGGGGCCGACCGGGGCGGCTACAAGTTCTCCAAGCCTTTCCAGGAGTGGGCCGCCGACAAGACGGCGTGGAATCAGGAGCTGCTGACGACCTGGCTTTCGGACCCGCGCGGCACGGTCAAGGGCACCAAGATGGCCTTTGCCGGCCTGAAGAAGCCCGAAGAGATCAACAATGTCATCGCCTATCTGGCGAGCTTCGACGAAGGCGGTGCCAAGCGCGATCCGGCCGAGGCTCTGAAAGCCGCCGCCTCGCAATAAAGACAGCATCGGCCGCGGCTTGTGGCCGGATCATGAAAGAGGGCGGTCCCGTCCGGGGTGACGGGGCCGCCCTTTTGTCATGTGCCGGGAAACGGGCCGTTGCGGCAGCTCAGACTTCGCCATCGGCGATGGGCTGGCCATCGGGCATCCGGCTGCCGCTCTCGCCGGGCGGGTTGGAGAACGGCACCGGCGGCGCGCCGGCTTCGGCCTCCGCGTCATGGGCGAGCGCCCAGTGCACGGAGGGGAAGGCGAGCTCGCCATAGGGGATCGCCGCTGGCTCGAACAGCTGAACCTCCAGGCTTTCGGGGCCGGGAGCGACGTGCGCCGTCTTGAGCTTCGCCCGATAGATCAGCTGCACCTGGCTGATGCGCGGCACCGAATAGACTGCGAGGAGCCGCTCGATGCCAAGATCCGCTTCCGCCTCCTCCATGGCCTCGCGCCTTGCCCCGTCCTCCGGTGTCTCATTCAGCTCCATGTAGCCGGCCGGAATGGTCCAGAAGCCGCGCCGCGGCTCGATCGCGCGGCGGCAGAGCAGGATCCGCCCCTCATGGCGCACCACCGAGCCGACGACGATCTTGGGATTTTCATAGGCGACGTAATCGCAATGGTCGCAGATCCTGCGCGGCAGGTTGTCGTCGTCGGGCGTGCGGAGGGAAAAGGACGGATCGATCATCGGCCTATAGATGGTCCGGCATGGTCATCGGGAAATGGGGGATGCTGTCGGTCGACGGGCCGGCGGGTTTCCTCGAGTCGGTCCATCACGGAGATGCAACCGGGTGGTTTCGCGGGCGGGGCGAGATGCGTCGTCATTCTTCAGCTCGTCGGCGCGCGGGCCTTCGGCTCGCGCTTCAGCGCCTCTTCGACGGCGGGCATCAGCCCGGTCTTGATCGATTCCGGCGAGAATGGGCCGGTCTGCTTGTAGAGGATCTCGCCATCGGGGGCGATGAGGAAGCTTTCGGGCACGCCGTAAACGCCCCAGTCGATGGTCGCGGCACCCTTCTGGTCGACGCCGATGGCGGCATAGGGATCACCGAGATTGTTCAGGAAGGCGCGGGCGTTTTCCGGCTTGTCCTTGTAGTTGATGGCGACGAGCCTGAAGCGCTTGTCCTTCGACAGCTGCATCAACAGGGGATGCTCTTCCCGGCAGGGCGCACACCAGGATGCGAAGACGTTGACGAGAACCGGGCGGCCGTCGCCGGGGCCCGAAAGATCGAGGCCGGGCGTCGGCGAGCCGTCCGGCAAGGTCGCGCCTTCGAGCGCCGGAAGCACCGTCATCGGCGCGGTCTTGCCGATCAGCACCGAGGGGATTTCCTTGGGATCATGCCCGGAAACGAGCTGATAGAGAAACACGCCGGCAAGGCCGAAGAACAAAAACAGCGGCAAAAGGACGACAAGCCGCGGTCCGCGACGCCGGGCCGGCTGGGGCTCGTCGGCCGGGGCGGTTTCAAGAAGTGTGTCCTTGTCCGCGCCTGCCGTCACTGCCCGGCCTCCGAAGCGCTGCCCGCGGCGCTTGCCTGCGACCGGCGGCGGATGCCGCGGGCGTCGAGGCTCCTCAGGGCACGGCGCTGGGCCCGCGCATCGAAGAGGATCCAGGCGAAAAGCGCGGCGATGGCGACGGCGGAGATGCCGTAGGCGCTGGCGATGAAGGCGGAATATTCGGCCTGCATGATCGATCTTTCGAATGTCGGCTCAGGCTTCGGCCCGCCGGGCGGCGAGGCGCGACAGGGCCGCGACCCGGCGGCGCAGGATTTCGGTGCGCATCGCCGTCAGATGCAAAGCGAAGAAGAGGAGGGTGAAGCCCAGCGCCGAGATGAGCAGGGGCGTCAGATAGGCAGCCGGCATCGCCGGCCCGCCGACCCGCAGAACGCTCGCCGGCTGGTGCAGCGTGTTCCACCAGTCGACGGAGAACTTGATGATCGGAATGTTGACGAAGCCGACGAGGACGAGGATCGCCGCCGATCTGGCGCTCTTGCCCGGCTCATCGAGCGCCCGCGTCAGGGCGATCAGCCCGAGATACATCAGGAACAGGACGAAGACGGAGGTCAGCCGCGCGTCCCAGACCCACCAGGTGCCCCACATCGGCCGGCCCCAGATCGAGCCGGTGATCAGGCAGAGCGCCGTGAACACCGCGCCGATGGGCGCTGCCGCCTTGACCGCGACATCGGCGAGCGGATGGCGCCAGACGAGGGTGCCGAGCGCCGAGATGCTCATCACCGTCCAGATCATCATCGAAAGCCAGGCGAAGGGCACGTGGATGAACATGATCTCGACGGTCGAGCCCTGCTGATAGTCGGCCGGGGCCGTCAGGCCGAGAAAGAGGCCGATGGTCAGCGCGATCAGCGCCGCTCCGTAGAGCCAGGGCTGGAGCCTGCCCGACAGCTCCAGAAAGCGGGTCGGGTTGGCGAGGATCGAGAAGCGCGAGGGTTTGGCGCTGGCGGGAACATCGGTCATAAGACGAATTTAGACGCTCTCGAAGAGGCGGGCAAATGGCGCTTTCGTCATTTTGCACGAAAGCGCTGCCGCGTCGCCTGCCCGAGGCGACGGGAGTCTGGTCGGGCTGTGATTAAAACGAAGTTCACACTTGTGTCCTAGAAACGCAAAGGCCGCTCGAGACTGCGGATACAGATTGTTGGACTGCGGCTTATTCTTTTGAATGCTTCGGGTGGTCTGTTCGACAGCAGTCCTGTTCAGAAACCGAGATCTGAAAGAACGAGCGTCAAGCTTTGGCGAAAGAACCGATCATCGCTGATACTGTCGAGGCGTTCCGGCGATCGATCCTTCTCGCTTTGTTGGGTTTCACGAGCAGTTTCGGCCTGATCTTTGCCATCCTTAATTACTACAACGACAATTATGCGGCGATGATCGGCGAGATCGCCATGGGAAGTTTCGCGTTTTTTCTTATCCCGGTCGTGAGAAGAACGAGCCATCTCATTCGATGGTCCTTTATTTATCTCGTCCTGTTCAATTCGACGATGATGCTGATCCTGACGACGCCGATGGCGGCCCCATCCGTCTTCGCCTGGGTTCTCCTGATTCCGATCCTGTCGCAGATGCTTCTCGGCCGGGCCTTGGGCGGCGGCGTCACCATCGTCTTCATGGCGATCGCCTATTCGATCTACGTCATGCGCTATTCCGAGAGCGCGGTGAACGGCAATCCCCGCGCGCTGTTCAACATCGCCGGAGTGGCGATGTGCATCTTCGGCTTTTCCTTCATCTATGAAACCTCCAGGTCGCGCGCGGAAAAGGCGCTGAAGCGTCAGGCCTATACCGATCCTCTCACGGGCCTTGGAAACCGGGCTTATCTGCATGAGCGGTTCGAGGAGGAGAAAACGCGATACGAGCGCGACGGGAGCGCCCCCGCCATCCTGCTTCTCGACATTGATTTCTTCAAGAAGATCAACGATTCCTACGGCCATGAGGCCGGCGACAATGGCCTGAAGGCGATGTCCGCCCTGTTGATCGCCAACATCCGACAGAACGACGACGTCTTCCGCTACGGCGGCGAGGAGTTCTGCGTGCTTCTGGCGAATGCCTCCGCGCAGGAGGCGCGGGATACGGCGGAGAAGCTGCGCCGGATCGTCGAGACCTCGTCCTTCGACGAGTCCGGAGAGGCGTTGCGCCTCACGACGAGCATCGGCGTCGCCTCCTGTCCGGGCGATGGCACCGATCTCCAGACCCTTCTCGGCGCCGCCGACAAGCGGCTTTATGCGGCCAAGGTCGCGGGGCGCAACAGGGTGGTCTGGGCGTGACGGGCTGTCGGCACGATTGTGGCCCTCGATCGCATGACGTCTTTGCCACCGATATTGACGCCCGCACCTTGTGTACGTAAATATGTACATCGACTGAGGTGGAGAATGATCATGGCTGATGTCGGTTTCACGCAGTTTCGCGCCAATCTTGCCAATCACTTCGACGAGGTGATCCGGTCGCGATCGCCGCTTCTCGTCACGCGGCAGGGAAGCGAATCCGCCGTGGTCATGGCCGCGAGCGAGTGGGAAAGGGTGCAGGAGACGCTGCATCTTCTCGGCAGTCGCAACAATGCCGGGAAACTGTTCGGCGCGATCGCCGAACTCGACGCCGGGCGCGGGGTCGAGAACGATCCCACCACCGATATCGAAGACGGGGCATGAAGCTCGTCTGGGCCGAGCAGGCCTGGAGCGACTATCTGCATTTTCAGGCGACGGACGAGACGATCCGGAACCGGATCAACGCGTTGATCAAGGAAGCGAAGCGAACGCCTTTTCGGGGCATGGGAAAGCCGGAGCCGCTGAAGGGCGATCTGAAAGGGTGGTGGTCCCGCCGCATCACCGGCGACCACCGCCTCGTCTACCGCGTCGTGGGTAAGGCCGACGACCAACGCCTCGAAATCGCGGCATGTCGCTATCATTATTGACCGCAGGGATCTGAAATAGAATTGCGAATTCTGTTCCGAAAGTGACGGAGAGGCAGGAAGTGCTGGACGAGCAGTTGCGGGTTCAAAAGGCTTCTGCCGATGACATTTTTTCCGATATCGTTCGTATCCCGGAGGACCATCGAGTTGGCGGCTCTGGGGGAACCATCCGGAATGGCGCAGTCATCCGCATTGAGCACAAAGGGCGAAAGACCTTTGCAATTGTGAGAGGGTTGGATTGTGCGCAACCCATTGTCCAGATGGACGAATTCATTCGCGACCGGCTTTGTGTGAAGCCGGGGGAATTCATCAGGAAAAGCGGAATAAGGTTGGCGAGGTGGTACGAAAAGCCTTGGTGGCTTTTATTTGTCACCAACCCAACGGTGCATGTTAGCGCTTGGCTGGCCGTGATATCGGTTGGGCTGGGCGCCCTCTCGATTTTTCTTGCTCTGTGTTGAAAGAGAATCATCGTATTCTGTTTCACGTTGCCGATGCGCAAGGATGGCATAAAGGCGCCAAGCGCCGCTTGCCTCTCAATCCCCGCTCGCCTTCAGCGCCGCCCCCGCCGCCAGCGGCCCGAGCGCCCCGAAGAACAGCGTCAGCGCGCATAAGATCATGAAGGGCGGCCAGAACGGGTCCGGCTGGTTGACCGCCGCATAGGTGGCCGAGACGCCGAAGATCAGGACGGGGATCGAAAGCGGCAGCACCAGCACCGAGACGAGGAGACCGCCGCGGGGCAGCGCCACGGCGACGGCGGCGCCGACGGCGCCGATGAAGACGATGGCCGGGGTCCCGACGAAGAGGGTCGCCATCACCGCGAAGAGGGCGGCGGGCTGAAGGGCGAGGAAGAGGCCTAGGACAGGGGAGGCCAGCACCAGCGGCAGGCAGGAGGCGGCCCATAGCGCGAGGCATTTCGCCAGGACGACGATGGGCATCGGGAGGGGGCCGGCGATCAGGAGATCGAGGGTGCCGTCCTCCCGGTCGGCCTGGAACAGCCGGTCGAGGGTGAGGAGCGCTGAAAGGAGCGCGCCGATCCACAAGATCGCCGGGCCGATGCGCGACAGAAGGTTGAGGTCGGGGCCGACGCCGAAGGGTATCGTCGCGATCACCGCGAGAAAGAAGATCACGCCGGTGGTCGCCCCGCCGCCGCCGGAAAAGGCGAGCCGCAGGTCGCGGAGGAAGAGGGCGGTCACGGACGGGCCTCGGCGGGCAGGTGTGGCAACGGCGAGACGTGACGCGCCACCCCCACCGCGTCGTCATTCTCGGGCCCCGTCCCGAGAATCCAGCGATCGTCGGGTCGGTTTCGTTTCAGCTGCGCGAGGAGCGAGCGGCCGAAGCTGCGGCCGCCGCCCCTGGATTCTCGGGACGGGGCCCGAGAATGACGGTGTGTTGAGGGGCAGCGGCTCTTTTGCATGATGAGAGGCGTCACAGCCAGCCCTCGGCTTCGGCGAGTGCGGTGTCGTCGATGGCGGGCGCTGGTTTGTCGTTCAGGCCGGCAGCGCCCTCCGGTCCGACACGCGGTGCGATGTGGAGCGTCTTCGCGGCCTTCAGACCGAGCGGCTGGTGGGTCGCGGCGATGACGATCCCGCCGGCCGTGAGGTGAGTTTCGACGAGGCCGGCGAAGCGTTCCTGCGAGGCCGCGTCGAGGGCCGAGGTCGGCTCGTCGAGGATCCAGACCTTGCGCTCTGCAACGAGAAGCCGGGCAAGGCTCGCCCGGCGCTGCTGGCCGGCGGAGAGATAGGAAAAGGGGATTGCGTCGAGACCGGGCAGGCCGACCGCGGCGAGCGCTTCGGCTGGCGTGGCGAGGCGATCGCGGGCCTTGGCCGCGCCGCCGAGATAGCGCGCCCAGAAGGCAAGATTGTCGCCGACGGTGACAGGGCCCTTCATGCCGTGGCGATGGCCGACGTAATGGGCCGCATCGGCCAGGCGCGCGGCCGGTTCGCCGTCGGCGGCGTCGATCCCCTCCAGGCTGATCGCGCCGGTAACGGGCGGGAGCAGGCCGGCCAGCGTGCGCAGAAGCGTCGACTTGCCGGCACCATTCGGGCCAGTGACGACGAGGGCTTCGCCCGCCGAAACACCGGTGTCGAACGGACCGGCGGCGGCGACGGAGCCTCGGCCGACGACGAGGCCGCGAAGCGCGACATGGCTCACGGAAGCTGCCATCGAATCAATAGAGCGTCGCTCGGCAGCCCTGCTCCAACGCCCGGTCGATCTCGCCAAGATCGCCTTCGAGCCCGGCCTGATCCTTCAGCATCGCGCCGAGCGTCGGCATCGTCTCGCGGTCGATGCGCGTTTCGGGGTCCCAGAGCTTCGAGCGCATGAAGGCCTTGGCGCAGTGGAAATAGACCTCGTCCGTCGCAACGACGAGGGCGGAGATCGGCGCTTTGCCGCGCACAGCCATGCGATCGAGAATGTCGCGGTCGGTGCGGATCTCCGCCTGGCCGTTGATCCGTAAGGTCTCGCCCATGCCCGGAAGAAGGAAGAGGAGCCCGACCGCCGGATTGGCGATGACGTTTTCGAGGGTGTCGAGCCGGTTGTTACCCGGCCAGTCCGGTATGGCAATCCGGTCGTCGGAAAGAACAAGCGTGAATCCCGGCCTGTCGCCCTTGGGGCTGACATCGGGCAATCGTCCCGGCGCCGACGAGCCGATGAGGACGAAGGGGCTCTTTTCGAGAAAGCGCCTGGCATGGGAATCCAGCCGGCGCATCTCTTTTGTCACCGCCAGTTCCTGCGGTTCGCCGTAAAGCGCCCGCAATGCCTCGGAGGTCGTGATGGCGCTCATCGTCTCGTCCTTCCTCGCCTTTGCCTGCCTCGCGACCGACTCGCGGCGGCTGCGTCATGGGAGCGGGTGCTCGCCCTCAGGCAGTCCGCAGCAGCCTTGTCGCGCAGTCCGCGCAGACAGGCAAGAACCGCCGGGCGGCACGGCCGCCGGACGGCGCAGGGCACAAAAAGCGTCCGCTCGGCCTCTTCAGGCCTTTATAGCCATTACAAACTTGCCTATAACCCCCTCAACCACTCCAGCGACCGGCGTGGAATCATCAAGCGCCGATCTCATGGCGCCCGCACGGCACCGACGGGCGTCAGGGCGGACAGCGGAAATGGTCGTACCCGCATCTTCGAGCGCGCTCTTCCGCGGCGCATGAAGGCCGTTCGCCCTTCGGACTATCCCATCGGTTCGAGAAGGAATGTGAGCCTCGTGACCAATCATCCCGACAGTTTCAAAGCCAGGAAGACGCTTGCCGTCAATGGCAAGGACTATGTCTATTTCGATCTGAAGGAAGCCGAGAAGAACGGCCTTTCCGGCGCCTCGCGCCTGCCGTTTTCGATGAAGGTCATTCTGGAAAACCTCCTGCGCAACGAGGACGGGCGCACCGTCACCGCCGACGACGTCAAGGCCGTCGCCAAGTGGCTCGACGACAAGGGCAAGGCCGGTCATGAGATCGCCTACCGCCCGGCCCGCGTTCTGATGCAGGACTTCACCGGCGTTCCGGCGGTCGTCGATCTCGCCGCGATGCGCGACGCGACGAAGAATCTCGGCGCCGACCCCAAGAAGATCAACCCGATGGTCCCGGTCGATCTCGTCATCGATCACTCGGTGATGGTCGACTTCTTCGGCCAGAAGGATTCCTTCGAGAAGAACGTCGACGCCGAATATGGCCGCAACGGCGAGCGCTACACCTTCCTGCGCTGGGGCTCGGAAGCCTTCCGCAACTTCCGCGTCGTGCCTCCCGGTACCGGCATCTGCCATCAGGTCAATCTTGAGTATCTCGCCCAGACGGTCTGGACCAAGGACGAGAACGGCGAGACCATCGCCTATCCCGACACGCTCGTCGGCACCGATTCCCACACCACCATGGTCAACGGCCTGTCGGTTCTCGGCTGGGGCGTCGGCGGCATCGAGGCTGAGGCGGCCATGCTCGGCCAGCCGATCTCGATGATGATCCCCGAGGTCATCGGCTTCAAGCTCGAAGGCAAGCTGCCCGAGGGCACGACGGCGACGGACCTCGTCCTCACCGTCACCGAGATGCTGCGCAAGAAGAAGGTCGTCGGCAAGTTCGTCGAGTTCTACGGCCCGGGCCTGTCGAACCTCACCCTGGAAGACCAGGCGACGATCGGCAACATGGCGCCGGAATATGGCGCGACCTGCGGCTTCTTCCCGATCGACAAGGACACGCTGGCCTATCTGGAAGCCACCGGCCGCGACAAGGACCGCATCGCCCTCGTCGAGGCCTATGCGAAGGCACAGGGCATGTTCCGCGAGGACGGCACCGAAGATCCGGTCTTCACCGACACGCTGTCGCTGGACCTTTCCACCGTCGTTCCCTCGCTTGCCGGCCCGAAGCGCCCGCAGGACCGCGTCGCGCTGACCGAGGCGGCAACGAAGTTCGTCGACGCGCTCGACGAGATCAAGGGCGGCCGCAAGAAGAGCGAGACGCCGCAATCCGATCAGGATTCGCGCTACATGGACGAGGGCGCCGTTCCGCCGAACGAGACGCCGGAAACCGTGCGCCACTCGGTCGAGGGCGCCGATCACGGCCTTGCCGACGGTGACGTCGTCATCGCGGCGATCACCTCCTGCACCAACACCTCGAACCCGAACGTGCTGGTGGCCGCCGGCCTCGTCGCCCGCAAGGCGCATGCGCTCGGCCTGAAGGTGAAACCCTGGGTGAAGACCTCGCTCGCGCCGGGCTCCCAGGTGGTGACCGAGTATCTTCAGAAGGCCGATCTCCAGAAGGATCTGGACGCGATGGGCTTCAACCTCGTCGGCTATGGCTGCACCACCTGCATCGGCAATTCCGGCCCGCTGCCGGAGCCGATCTCCGAGGCGATCAACGCCAACGACCTCGTCGCCTGCTCGGTGCTTTCGGGCAACCGCAACTTCGAGGGCCGCGTCAATCCGGACGTGCGGGCGAACTATCTCGCCTCGCCGCCGCTGGTCGTCGCCTATGCCATCGCCGGCTCGATGTTCACCGACATCACCAAGGAGCCGCTCGGCAAGGACAAGGACGGCAAGGACGTCTTCCTGAAGGACATCTGGCCGACCACCCAGGAGATCGCCGAGATCGTCCGCGAGACCGTCACCCGCGAAATGTTCGAGGACCGCTACAGCGACGTCTTCAAGGGCGACGAGCACTGGCAGAAGATCGACGTCTCCGGCGGCCTCACCTATGACTGGGACGACCGCTCGACCTATGTCCAGAACCCGCCCTATTTCGAGGGAATGGACGCCGAGCCCAAGCCCGTCACCAATATCGAGGGCGCGCGCATCCTCGGCCTGTTCGGCGATTCGATCACGACGGACCACATCTCGCCGGCGGGCTCGATCAAGAAGGACGGCCCGGCGGGCGACTATCTCGTCTCCCATCAGGTCCGTCCGGTTGACTTCAACTCCTATGGCGCCCGGCGCGGCAACCATCAGGTGATGATGCGCGGCACCTTCGCCAACATCCGCATCAAGAACCAGATGCTCGACGGCGTCGAAGGCGGAATGACGAAGTACTATCCGTCCGGCGAGGAAATGCCGATCTATGACGCGGCGATGAAATACAAGGAAGACGGGGTTCCCCTCGTCGTCTTCGCCGGCAAGGAATACGGCACCGGCTCGTCGCGCGACTGGGCGGCGAAGGGCACCATCCTTCTCGGCGTCAAGGCGGTGATCGCCGAGAGCTTCGAGCGCATCCACCGCTCCAACCTCGTCGGCATGGGCGTCGTGCCGTTCGTCTTCGCCGAGGAAGGCACGTCCTGGTCGTCGCTCGGTCTCAAGGGCGACGAGAAGGTCACCATCGAGGGGCTGACCGAGATCAAGCCCCGCCAGGAGATGGAAGCCAAGATCGAGCGCGCCGACGGTTCCACCGAAACGGTCAAGATCAAGGCCCGGATCGATACCGAGGACGAGCTGGAATACTACAAGAACGGCGGCATCCTGCATTACGTGCTGCGCCGTCTCGCCGCCTGATCCCGAACAGGCAAAGGGCCGGGCGGTCTCACCGCCCGGCCCTTGCCGCTCACTCGTCCAGCGGCCGGCGGCATTGCGCTGTCCGGTTTTATTCCGTTCGAAAACGTACATTCACCCGCAATTGACTGGCCCGTGTTACGGGCGATCCCGTAGGGTCCGCCGCGAACGGGGCATGAGCGTATGCATTGCAATCTTACCGCCGGAACGAGACTGTCAGCCAAGAGAGCGTCTTCCTCTCGAAGCGTGGTCCGCGTTTCAGTCGAGGGCTCGGCCGAACTGGCGCTTCGGGGCGTCGCCCGTCGAGCGGTCTTGGCGGGTCTTTCATGATGCGGCGTGTTCGAACGCGTCTTCTCCTGAGAAGCTGCACCGCAATTTTCGCACTTTTAGCCGCGGTTTTCGCAACGTCGCCTCAGGCCGTCTCCGGCGAGCGGGTGAAGAACCGGATCACCCATGTGCTGGAGCTCTTCACCAGCCAGGGCTGTTCATCCTGCCCTCCGGCGGACGAACTTCTGGCCAAGTTCGCCGACCAGCCGGACGTTCTCGCGCTGTCCTATCATGTCGATTACTGGGACTATATCGGTTGGCGCGATACCTTCGGCTCGGGCCATAACAGCGAGCGCCAGCGGGCCTACGCCAAGGCCTTTTCGAACAAGATGATCTATACGCCGCAGCTCGTCGTGAACGGGCTCTATGACATGGTCGGATCCCATGTCGGCAAGATCGAGCGAATGATGAAGAAGACGCAGCTGCCGGCCGGAGGCACGGCGGTGAGCGTGAAGATCCAAAGGATCGGCGACAGCATCCATATCAGCGTCGGCCCGGTTCAGACCCCGCCAGGTGAGCGCAAGCCCATGCTGGTGCTGGTCAATTTTGCCGACAGCGCAGAGGTGAAGGTCGATCGCGGGGAGAACCAGGGCAAGGTTCTCGTCAGCACTCACCCGGTCCGGGGCTGGCAGTTGATGGGCATGGTCGGCAGCGACGGGATGAATGTCGACATGCCGGTCTCGTCCGTCTTGCCCGACGGCAACGAGACCTATGGCTGCGCCGCGATCCTGCAGGCCGTTCGAAAGGACGGCTCGCCCGGCGCGATCCTCGCCGCGACCCAGATGGAAATCGATCCGGACTGAGCCTTCTTTCGACACGATCGCCCGGCCGGTTCGTCGGTTCGTCGAACCCTTGCGGTCGTTTGTGCCTTGCCTCAGTGGCGGCCCGGCAGGATACGGTCCGGTGGGCGGTGGCCGTCCATCAGGGTGCGGATGTTGATGATCACCTTCTCGCCCATCTCGATGCGGCCCTCGAGGGTCGCCGAGCCCATATGGGGAAGGATCACCACGCGGTTCTCCTCGGCCAGCCGCAACAGCTTCTTCGACACCTGCGGTTCTTCCTCGAAGACGTCGAGACCGGCGCCGGCGATCTTTTCCGCCTCAATCGCGGCGATCAGCGCCTTTTCGTCGATGACCTCGCCCCGGGCGGTGTTGACGATGAAGGCATGGGGCTGGACCAGCGCCAGGCGCCGGGCCGACAGGAGGTGATAGGTGGCTGGCGTATAAGGGCAGTTGACCGACAGGATATCCATGCGGGCGAGCATCTGGTCGAGGCTCTCCCAATAGGTCGCGCCGAGCTCGGCCTCGGTCTTCGGGCTGACCTTGCGGCGATTGTGATAGTGGATCTCGAGGCCGAAGGCCTTGGCGCGGCGCGCGACGGCGGTGCCGATGCGGCCCATGCCGACGATGCCGAGCTTCTTGCCCCAGATCCGTCGTCCGAGCATCCATGTCGGCGACCATCCCGGCCAGCGCGCGCCGCCGACCAGCCTCGTTCCGCCCTCCACCAGGCGCCGCGGCACGGCGAGGATCAGCGCCATGGTCAGATCGGCCGTGTCCTCGCTGAGGACGTTCGGCGTGTTGGTCACATGAAGATTGCGGGCGAGCGCCGTCTCGACGTCGATATTGTCGACGCCGTTGCCGTAATTGGCGATCAGCTTCAGCTTTTCGCCGGCCTGCTCGATCACCGCCCGGTCGATCCGGTCCGTCACTGTCGGCACCAGGACGTCGGCCTCGCGCACCGCCGCGACGAGCTCTGACTGGGTCATCGGCCGGTCGGTCTCGTTGAACCGCGTGTCGAACAGCTCGCGCATTCGCTCTTCGACCGGCAGCGGCAGCTTGCGGGTCAGGATCACGAGTGGCTTCCTGCGCTCGTCCATCGCCCGCTTTTCCCTCAGCAATTTCCGTTGACGTCTAAGACGTTGTTAACCGAACCGGCGGATTATTCCGGTCAGTGCCGGTGGCCATACCTAGCAGCCGGGCCGCGGCAGGAAAAGTTCCGGTCGCTCCGCCCTGGCAAATTCGCCGGCCTCGCATCTCGAGGCCGCGACACAGTGTGACATTCCGGCCGTGCCAATGGAGATCGCCGCCATGTCGTTTGCCGCCCTTTGCCCGTCGCCATTTAGCGTTTCGCTGCGAAAGCTGGCGCTCACGCTGGCCGGGCTGTGCATGATCGGGGCCCCGGCGACCGCGATCCTGGCGCCGGCTCCGGCGCAAGCGCTGGAGCTCGGTCCGGTTTCGAAACTGCCCTTGCCCCGTTACGTCAGCCTGAAGTCGTCCCGCGTCAACGCCCGCATCGGCCCGGGGCGCGATTATCCCGTGACCTGGCTCTATCTGAAGCCCGGCCTGCCGGTCGAGGTGATCCAGGAATTCGGCCTGTGGCGGCGCATTCGCGATTCCGAGGGTGCGGAGGGCTGGGTCTACCATTCTCTCCTGTCCGGCGAGCGGACCTCGATCGCCGCTCCCTGGCTGAAGGGCAAGGCGACGATGATCGACGTTCATTCGAGCCCGGCCGTCGATGCGCCGCTCGTCGCGCGGCTCGAGCCGGGCGTCGTCACCAAGGTCAAGGAGTGCGGAACCGGCTGGTGCGAAATCCACGCATCGGATCGCGAGGGGTTCGTTCGTCAGGAAGACATCTGGGGCGTCTATCCGAACGAAAGCTTCAACTGAGCCCCGATTGCCGTCCGATTTTCGGGCCGATGCTGTAGCCACGGCCGGTCCGAGCCGTTACCGCTGCGGGCATGTGCAACGCAGCGGACAGGATCATGGCCGAATACGACCTTCTCACCATCGGTAACGCCATCGTCGACGTCATCTCGCGCGAGACCGACGGCTTTCTGGAACGGGAAAAGATCCAGAAGGGCGGCATGACGCTGATCGACGCCGAGCGGGCCGAGCAGCTCTACGCCGCCATGGGGCCGGCCATCGAAACCTCCGGCGGCAGCGCCGGCAACACGATTGCCGGCATCGTCAGCCTGGGCGGGACGGGTGCCTATTTCGGCAAGGTCGCCGACGACCAGCTCGGCGGGATCTTCACCCACGACATCCGTGCGCTCGGCGTGCGCTACGAGACGAGACCGCTCGAAGGCCAGCCGCCGACGGCCCGCTGCATGGTCGTCGTCACCCCCGATGGCGAGCGCTCGATGAGCACCTATCTCGGCGCCTGTGTCGAGCTCGGTCCCGAGGATATCGACGAGGCGATCGTCAAGGCCTCGAAGGTCACCTATTTCGAAGGCTATCTGTGGGATCCCCCGCGCGCCAAGGAGGCGATCGTCAAGGCGGCCGGCATCGCCAAGACCAACGGCCGCTCCGTGGCGATGACGCTGTCCGATTCCTTCTGCGTCCACCGCTATCGCTCGGAATTCCTCGATCTTCTGCGGTCCGGAACGGTGGGCATCGTCTTCGCCAACGAGGCCGAGGCGCTCGCCCTTTACGAGACCGAGGACTTCGATGCGGCCTGCGCCGGGCTCGGCCGGGACGCCGGCGAGATCGCCGTCGTCACGCGATCGGAAAAGGGCTGTGTCGTCGTCGAGGGGGATCGGCGCATCGACGTGCCGACGACACGGGTCGAGAATCTGGTCGATACGACAGGGGCGGGAGACCTCTTCGCGGCCGGCTTCCTGCGGGGGCTGACGGCCGGGCTCGACCGCGAAGCCTCGGCACGTCTCGGAAACGTGACCGCCAGCCACATCATCCAGCAGATCGGCCCGCGTCCGCAGTCGTCGCTAGCCGAGCTTGCCGGGGTGAAGGCGATTTTCGGCGCCCGCTGATTGCATGCCCGAGGTGCCGGTTTTCGGCCGGCACCGGGCTTTGAGGGCTCAGGCGGCCGGACCGGCCGGCGACAGCCGAAACCCGTCAGGCTTGAAGGGGCGCAGCGTTCGGGCGCGAGGCGGCTGGCGATCGGCCAGCCGGCGGGCCGGGGCCTCTGATGTCTTCGCCTTCGATCTGAGGTCCATGCTCGTCGCTCGCCCGGACATGTCCGGGCGGCTTTCAAGAATGCGCAAATCAGGGCGGTCCCGCGCCAAAGCGCCCGGCCTTCATCCCGTTTCGCATCCTATTCGGCAGGCACGAGCGCTTCGTGAGCGAGGCTGTCGATTTCCGCGTTGCCGTCCCGAACGCCCTGCGAGACAGGGCTCGGGATCGTGCTTGCCTCGGTGAGAGACAGGATCCGCTGCGCCATTTCGGGGATCAGAATGGCCAGGGACTCCGGCGTATGGAAGCCGCCATTCAACTGACAGGTCGAAAGGAGATAGTTCCGGTAGAAGCGGATCATTTTCGGATCCGGCTTTGGGGCCTTCGACCAGAATTCGGCGAGCGGGCCCTGAAAGGTCAGCCCCTCGACATCGTAGACGGCCTTGCCGAGGCACTTGACCGGAATGCCGTTCATCACGCCCTGCAGTCCGCCGGTCGAGTTGATGGTGACGAGGCAGTCGGTCCGGTCCATCAGGCCGGCGATGCCGGCCTTGCGCATGTAGACGGCCCGTCCCTCAAGATTAAGCTCGCCCGCCAGTGTCTCGAAGCATTGCTGCAAGCGTTCGATGCCGTAGTCGAGCGGATGCTGCTTGACGACGAGAAAGGCGTCCTTCGGCGCATTCTTGGCAAAGGAGGTGAGGACCTCTTCGAGAAAGCGCTTGTTGGTGCCGAACGGAGAGTGGAAGCGAATCTGGCCGTCGCCGGGCTTCTGCATCAGGACCAGATAGACCCGCGCGCCGCGCTTGGCTTTGTGCGCGTCGATTTTCGCCAGCAACGCGCTCTCGTCATGCCACAGGCGCCAGGAATATTCGCTGAAATAGCCAATGCCCTGCCTGGCGATGCTATCGCCGTAATAATGCGAATTATACGGCAGGATCGGCTTCAGGAGGATGCTCCAGAAGAAGTGGCGCATGGTGTTGACTACATGCGGCCGCATGCGCACCGGAAACTCCTGACAAACTTTCTGCGGCTTCGGCGCCTCGCTGATCACGGAGGGATCGCAGCTCAATTCGCTGTTTCCGTTCACCCCGTTCTGCGCGAGGGTCACGTGATGCGGCCGCAGATAGCCGTTTTCGAGAACGAGGCGGGTCAGGCCGAGGCGCTTGGCGATCGCCAGCGCCGTCCGGTTGCGCGGGAGGGTGTCGTTATATGTGACGACGGTCTGGATGGCCCGGGACCGGATGACCTCACGCAGGAAGCGGGCCCAGCTGATCGAACGGTCGAGCATGATCCTGTTGCGCGCCGGGGTTTCGACCCAGTCGCCACCTTCCAGAACCACCCGGTAGACTTCCGCACCTTGGCTCTCGAGCGTCGCGGCCAGCTCGCGAAAAAAATGGCCGAATGGAGCGCCAATGAACAGGATGCGTTTCGTCGCCATACGTCGGAGCGTTCCTCAATTTTCCGGTCCTGCGGCACGCCACCGCTCGGCGAACCCCGTTTTCGCTGCCATAGCGGGTTTACACCCGCCGGGTCTTCTCCCGATCGTCTGATCGCGAGGGTCCGACAGTGTTTCTGCCAAACCGGTGCAAGACCGCAACATCGACTATGCCATTCTCAGGTAACCCTACGGAAGATCCGCATGGTCACCACTCGGCCTCTCTCGAAAACTATGCCTTTACGGCTATTTTCCGACCGCCTTCGATTCTTAGACTAGAGCCTTCGGGCCATATGGCAAAACACACATATCGACGCATGTGTAATATCACGAGGTGGTGATCATTTCCATGCCGGCATTGCATTGCAGCATCACGGCGCGCGCTCTGGTGCCGCCGAGTCACAGTGCTTCGACGCAGCGCAGGCGCCGTTCGCCAGTCTAAAAAAAGGGCGGATTGCTGCGATGGCGAACGGCCCAGGCCGATGCCGGCGGGTCGCCTCGCGACGAGGTGGCTATTCCAGCGTCAGGAGTTCGACCCGGCGATTGCGATAGATGAGGCCGGCCTTGCCGGACAGAAGCTCCAGAGCCCTCGTCCCGAACAGCTCGCGCCGCCAGCCCGACAGCGCCGCAACCTCGGCATCCTCGCCCTTCGAGGCGAGCTGCTCGAGATCGCTCGAAGAGGCGATCAGCTTGGCGGCAACGCCCTCTTCCTCGACGACGATCTTCAGGAGCACCTTCAAGAACTCCACCGCCGCGGCGGTTCCCTCAGGCAGGGGCTGGGGCCGGGGGACGGCCGGAAGTTCGGATTTGGGCATGGCCAGCGCACGGTTGACCGCGGCGATGATCTCGCGGCCGGGGCCGCTGCGCTCGAAGCCCTTGGAGAGGGAGCGCAGCCGCGACAGCGAGGCTTCGTCGCGCGGCTGCTGCTGGGCGATCTCGTAGATCGCGTCGTCCTTGAGGATGCGGCCGCGCGGCCTGTCGGCGTCGCGCGCCTCGCGCTCGCGCCAGGCGGCGACCTCCTTCAGGATCTGCAGTTCGATCGGCTTCTTGACGCGCAGCTTCAGGCGCCTCCACGCCTCGTCGGGATGCAGGTCGTAGGTCTCCGGCGCGGCGAGAAGCGCCATCTCCTCGTCGAGCCAGCTCTTGCGGCCGCTCTTTTCGAGCTGCGCGTCGAGCGCATGGTAGACGTCGCGCAGATGCGTCACGTCGGCGAGCGCGTAAGCGAGCTGCTTGTCGGTGAGCGGCCGCCGGCGCCAGTCGGTGAAGCGGGAGGTCTTGTCGATCCGGGCGTCGGTGAGCCGGGCGACGAGCTGGTCATAGGCGATCGATTCGCCGAAGCCGCAGACCATCGCCGCGATCTGGGTGTCGAACAGCGGCTCGGGCACGCGGCCGGCGAGCTTGTGCAGGATCTCGATGTCCTGGCGCGCGGCGTGAAACACCTTCAGCACCGTCTTGTCCGCCATCAGCGCGTAGAGCGGCGACAGGTCGATGCCGGGCGCCAGCGGATCGATGATGACGCCCTCATCGGGCGAGGCCATCTGGATGAGGCACAGCTCCGGCCAGAAGGTCGTCTCGCGGATGAATTCGGTGTCGATCGTGACGAAATCGAACGTCGCGAAGGTCTTGCAGGTCTCGGCGAGTTCCGCCGTCGTCGTGATCAGATGCATGATTCTTCTTTAGCCCGAAGAAACGGCTGGGCAAAAGAAAAATGCGTCACGAAAAAGAGACAGCGGGAGGCTGTTCTCACGGTCGCCGTGCAGCGGCCGTTACGTCCGTCGTCTTCACAGGCCTGTCACGGCGGATTGACGGCGCCGGACCCATGCCGCCGCTTTCAAGTGGGACGACCGATGATACCTAACTCATCAAATGCAACTCAAGCAGGAACCTTGCCATGTCTTCCAGTGCATCGATCATTTTCCTCGCGGCTGTGATCGCACTTTCGGCCGGCGCGGCGTCGGCCGAGGAGATCACGATCCAGGTTGATGACGCGGCCGCGATCCGCGCGGACGGGGGAGCCTCAACCCTCAAGCTCCAGCTCGATGAAATGTCGGCCGCTCGCTTCGCCAGCTTCACCATGTCCAACATGGGCGAAAACGTCGACATCCTCGTGGACGGTCGGGTGGTCGCGTCTCCGCGGATCACCGGCGTCATTGAAGATGGGCGGCTTTCGCTGGCTTCGACGGTCGAGACGTTCGGTGAATTGCAGGAAATCGTTCGCCAGCTGAATGCCGGCGACGCCAGCGCCGCGGCGCTCTCGCGCGACTGAGCACGGCCCGAGGTCTTTTCCCCTGGACCCGCTCCCCTGTCTGCCTCACCCGTAGAAGCGGACGCGCCTTGACATCGCAAGGCGCCCATGTGCTTGTCCGCCACCGAATCCGAACAGTTTTCGCGTCGTTTCGCCGTCTGGCGAAGCGCGCCGCCATTTTAGCCCGACGAGACCTGCCATGCACCGCTACCGCACCCACAGCTGCGCCGCCCTGAAAAAGGACAATGTCGGCGAGACCGTGCGCCTTTCCGGCTGGGCGCATCGCATCCGCGACCATGGCGGGCTTCTGTTCATCGACCTGCGCGATCATTACGGCCTGACGCAGGTGGTGGTCGATCCCGATTCGCCGGCCTTCAGGACCGCCGAGACGGTGCGCGGCGAATGGGTGATCCGCGTCGACGGCAAGGTGAAGGCGCGCTCCGACGAAACGGTGAACGCCAAGCTTCCGACCGGCGAGATCGAGATTTTCGCCGAGGAGATCGAGGTGCTGTCGCAGGCCAAGGAACTACCGCTGCCGGTGTTCGGCGAGCCGGAATATCCGGAGGACATCCGCCTTAAATACCGCTTCCTGGATCTGCGCCGCGAGACGCTGCACAAGAACATCATGCGGCGGACGCAGATCATCGCCAAGATCCGCTCTTTGATGCAGGAAACCGGCTTCACCGAATTCCAGACGCCGATCCTCACCGCTTCGAGCCCCGAGGGCGCGCGCGACTTCCTGGTGCCGTCGCGGCTCCACAACGGCATGTTCTACGCCCTGCCGCAGGCGCCGCAGCAGTACAAGCAGCTCCTGATGATGTCGGGCTTCGACCGCTATTTCCAGATCGCGCCCTGCTTTCGCGACGAGGACCCGCGCGCCGACCGCTTCTATGGCGAGTTCTACCAGCTCGACGTCGAGATGAGCTTCGTCGAGCAGGAAGACATCTTCCAGACCATGGAGCCGGTGATCCGCGACGTCTTCAAGACCTTCGCCGACGGCAAGAAGGTCTCCGAGACCTTCCGGCGGATTCCCTATGCCGAATCCATGAAGAAATACGGCTCCGACAAGCCGGATCTGCGCAATCCGATCGAGATGCAGGCGGTGACCGAGCATTTTGCCGGTTCCGGCTTCAAGGTCTTTGCGGGCATGATCGCGAATGACGACAAGGTCGAGGTCTGGGCGATCCCGGCCAAGACCGGCGGCTCCCGCGCCTTCTGCGACCGGATGAACTCGTGGGCGCAAGGCGAAGGCCAGCCGGGCCTCGGCTACATCTTCTGGCGCGAGGAGGGCGGCGCCGTCTCCGGCGCCGGGCCGCTCGCCAAGAACATCGGCGAGGAGCGCACCGACGCCATCCGTACCCAGCTCGGCCTCGAAGCGGGCGACGCCTGCTTCTTCGTTGCCGGCCGTCCGGAGAAGTTCGTGTCCTTCGCGGGCGCTGCCCGCACCCGCGTCGGCGAGGAGCTGAACCTCCTCGACCGCGACGCCTACGAGCTCGCCTGGATCATCGACTTCCCGTTCTATGAATATGACGAGGACGAGAAGAAGGTCGATTTCGCCCACAACCCCTTCTCGATGCCCCAGGGCGGCATCGAGGCGCTGGAGAACGAAGAACCCCTGTCGATCAAGGCGTTCCAGTACGACATCGTTTGCAACGGCTACGAAATCGCATCCGGCGGCATCCGCAACCAGCTGCCCGAGACGATGGTGAAGGCCTTCGAGCTTGCCGGCTACACCCGCGCCGACGTCGAGGAGCGCTTCGGCGGCCTCTACCGCGCCTTCCAGTACGGCGCCCCGCCCCATGGCGGCATGGCCGCCGGCATCGACCGCATCGTCATGCTGCTCTGCGGCGCCAAGAACCTGCGCGAAATCGCGCTCTTCCCGATGAACCAGCAGGCGTTTGATCTGCTGATGGGGGCGCCGGCCGAGGCGCAGCCGGCGCAGCTGCGCGAGCTGGGGCTGCGGGTGGCGAAAGGGCAGAAAGAGTAGCTCGGCGCTATTATTCCGACTACCTACGCATCGTGGTCGAGCGAATCAGCTTATTATCTTTGTCGTATTCCAAGATACGTATGCTTTTAGCGTCTTGTGGATCGACAAGCCTCCCGTTTTCATCGTGTGAAAAAATTTTGATTTTGACAACTGGAACGAATTTTTCGGCCTGACTTACGTCGTTTGTTTCTATTCCATGACGCGTCAACATGACAAATTGCTGCTCGGGCGGCAATGAATCGTGAGGAATATTCTCGACTTCACCGGAGAAGGCTGTCATAATCTCGACTGTACCTGGGTGATGAGGTCTAAGCGACATTACTTTGTCTCCTGCCCGGCAGTAATTTGGAACTGCTAGGGTTGCAATAAATATTACTGCTCTAACGGTTACGCAGCGTATCGTCGAATTTCGATTTATAAGCAAATTCTCCTTAGTGATCGCGCTGGCTAAGAGCGTCCAAAATAGCGTAGCGATTCGGAAAAAGTTTTTTGGCCGTTTCTTCGCATTTCGTACCTTTACTTAGCGTGTAGGCGACCATTGACTCCGCAAAATCTTCGGCGATATCGGTGTCCGAATATTTTGACGGCGACCGAGGATCGAATTTCATGGCCTCTTGCCATGCTTGTTTATTTATTTCGTCTTTCCATATCTCTTGTTGATAAATATGCCCGCCTTCATGTATAAGTGTTGATTCTATCCAGGCAGAATTTGAATTACTATTGTTGGGATAAAATGTTACGCGGCCGGCGCCACCGGTGGCACCCGAAACAAAGTTAGGAATGTTGTATTTTTTTTCCCAATATTCGTCTAATGGATTTTTGTTCGGACTGATGACAACTTCCTTCATGGTCGCTAATTGCTGCGCTGGCACCGAGCCAAGGCCAATCGCAATGGTTTCCGCTAACGGCATACTTTTTGGCGGTTTGATTTTCGGGTATGTAGCAGGGGATATTATTTTTATTTTATTACTTCCGATGAGAACGACGTATTCATGCGAGTTTGTAGCCTCGGTATCTCCCGGAAAAACATGCTTTGTACAAGCTGCCGAAATCAACTTATAATTTTTCCTGATTCGATCAAAGTGTTTTTTCTCTGCTCCAACGGTCTCGGTTTTTCGCAAGAATGAGCATTCGGGCGGGATATCTTTATCTTTGATGGTGGGGTATACGGGCGGCGCAGCGGGAATTGGAAACTTTACGCCTTGGGGCGCATATCGGCCAAGGGACTGCTGCCCGATAATCACGCTCGCGCACCCCATCGCGATCCGGTTCGACTTCCCCGACGCTTCGAGGATCGTATCCCCCTGGCGGCAGGCGGGAAGACCGTTGATGAGGACGGTGGGGGAGCCGTCGATGACGACGCCGGGGCCGTGGCGGCAGAGGTGTTTGTCGGCGCCGCCGGAAACGGCCGTGATGGTGGCGCTTATGCCGGCGAGTTCCGCGGCCTTGATCGCGATCTCGGCGGCCTTGGCGGCGGGCGCGGCGGGGGTGGCCATGGCGGCGCGGGTGGCGGCCTCGGCGATCTGGATGCGGGTGTCCGAGGCTGTCTTTGCCGCCCTCAAACCGACGGCGTTCCCGATCGGAATGCCACGCCAGGCCGGCTTGCCGCCGATGATGACATTGGCGCTTGCGGGCCCCGGCAGGAGCTTGCCTGGGACCTTGTGAGCGACCGGGTCGAGACGGCGGGCGGCCGGGCCTGTGGGCATTTTGCCCTCATTGGTTGTTAATATGATTGATAAAACAACCAATGAGAGTGGCGGTCAAGCTGGTCTTACCGGCCGGTGAAGGGGAAACCTCCCGCTTCTTCCCAGGGGCCATCCAGATAGTGCCAGAGAAGCAGCCCGGTGCCTGTCGCCGCAAAGGGCGTGAAGTCGGCCCTGAGTGTCTCGAAGGTCGCCCTGGCCTCGTGTGCCGGCACCTTGTTCTGGATCGTCACATGGGGGCGAAAGCCCTGGGCATCCTGCGGGGTCAGGTCGCCCTGAAAGCGCTGGGCGAGGACCTTGCGAAGCGCCGTGAGCGGGGCGGAGTTGATCTCGAAGGCGCTGCCGAAACCGAGGAAGCGCAGGCCGGAGACGTTAAGGGGAAGCGGCGGCGTTTGGCGCGTCAGTTCGCGGAGCGCGGCGGCGATTTCGGCCTCCTTCCCGCCCGGCAGATGATGAAACAGGGTCAGATGCGCCGGGATGAGATTGCGCGACGGCGGAAAGTGGCGCCGGCGCAGCCCGTCGAAGACGGCGAAGCTCTGATCGTCGAATTGCACGGTGAGGATCAGCGGGGTGTCGGCCATGGCGTGGTCACGGCTTTTGGCTGGCGCTCTTCGCATCGTCGCTCGCGGCGCCCGCAATGTCCTCGGCGCCGCGCACATGGGTGAGAAGCTCCGGCTCCAGGCGATCACCGTGAAGCACCGAGATGTCGCCGGTCGTCTCCAGCACCACGGCGCGGACCTCGCTCATCGCCTGGATGTTGGCGCCGCGCAGCTTGGCGTAGACGTCGCCGGGCGACACCCGGCTCTCAGCCATCGCGGCGTCGATGAAGCTGCCGTCGCGCATGAGGAGAAGCGGGTCGTTGTCGACGACAGCCGTGATGGTTCGCGAACGGCGCCGGCCAAAGGCCAGCGCGACCTGGATGCCCATCAGGACGGCGATCGCCACCACGGCCTTGAGGAAGGCCGGCCAGTCGGACGTCGTCGCGGCCGAGGCGAGAAGCGAGCCGGTCGCCAGGGTGATGACGAAGTCGAAGGCCGTCATCTTGGAAAACGATCTGAGGCCGATGACACGCACCAGAGCGATGACGGCGGCAAGGGCGATGGCTGCAAGGATGATGCCGCCGAGAACGGCGTCGGGGACGGGGGGCAAGCCGAAGATGACGGTTTCCTTTGCGTCTTTGCTTTTGAAGGCGTGACCGCAGCACAACCTCTCGACACTTGCCGAAAGCTTTTCGCGGCTCAAAAGCAAAACGCCGACCGGGCGAGAAAGACCGGTCGGCGTCAATTTTTTTTGGCTCTGCCGATACTTCGGCCCCGAATGCCGGGGCTTTGGCGTTATTCGCTGGTCGCGTCGTTCGCCGTCACGTCGAGCGAGAGCACCTGCGGCAGGGTCTGCGGCGCGCCCATCGCCGCGCCCATGATCTGCATGGCGGGGATCGGGCTTTCCGGGTCGATCGAGATCGACAGCGACTTCGGATCCTTCAGGAAGGTCGAGACGGCACCCGACACCTTGTTCTGGAACTCCGGGTTCTGCAGCTGTGAGAGCATTGCGGGAACGGTCTGCTCGATCTGCTGGATCAGCTGGTCACGGGTGGTGCCCTGCTTCTTGGCGTAGAAATCGAGAAGCTTGTCCGTCAGGCTGTCGTCGACGAAGGTGATGTCGGCCGAGCCGAGCGAAAGCTGCGACAACAGGCCCATCATCGCCATGCCGGAATTCTGGTTGCCGTCCGGGTTCTGCTGCATCTGCTGCGAGATTTTCTGCATCGACTGGATGAAGGCCGGGGTGTAGCCGGCCATCTCGTAGGTGAAGGAGAGATTGCCGGCATTTGCGACATTGATGTCGAACGGATCGAGCGAAACCGTTCCGGTCTTCGGATCCCAGCTCGCGCTGCCCTCGGCCGTCCCGGAAAGATTGCCGTAGCCCAGATCGGACATCGTCTTGGCCGTCTCGGGGTCCGCCTTGGTGAAATCGGCGTCGAAGGTGCCGAGATTGAAGTCGGACGAGAAGCTGTCGTCGCCGTCATTGGTGGTGTTGTCGATCGAGGCGCCGGTGAGGCCGAAGACCTTCGCGCCGGCCTTTTCGACGGTCATCGACTGAAGCCCCGCCTTGTCGAAATAGACTTCCGAGAACTGCTTGGCCGGCGGCAGGCCGGACCGATCGGCGGGCAGGATTTCGGCGCCCTCGATGGACATGCCGGTAATCGTCGTGCGCGTGTCACCCTCGGTGACGTCGATGTCGTCGATCGGAATGCGGGCGATCTTCCAGCCGTCCTCGGTCGAGCCGGTGACGTTCTCGAAGGTGATGTCGCCGAGCTTGGCCGGTTCCTCGCCCTTCGGCGACGCGGTCATGCCCTTGAGGATGACGTTGTCCCCCTCGGATGTGGCGCTGTCATAGGCGATCGTCATGTTCTGATCGGCGGCGACTGCCTTCAGCCGCTCGCCAAAGGCGTTCGCGTCGGCGGCGAAGGCCGCTGTCGTGCTCATCAGCGCGACGGCGATCGTGGTCAGGGACACGGATGTCTTGGCGAACATTGAAACCTTCTTTCAGCTTTGAGCCCGGCGCGAGGCGCAACTTCTGACCATGCCCCGGGCAGGACTTAGCGCGGTCGAATGCGGCAATCTACGGAGAATTCGGGCAGCGAGAAGACCCCGGGGGTGCCCGGGGGCGCCGGAAGGAAAAATATCTGGCGTTCAGGGGTCACAAAAAGCTGAGGATCCTTCCGTTCCGGTCTTGTTCCGCGCCGCGACCTCCGCTAGACGCGGGGACATGGGCAAGGCAGCGGAACCGCCCGGCGGCGGCGACATCGAACCGATCGACCTCAAGACGGCGCTCGAGGAGCGCTATCTTGCATATGCGCTGTCGACCATCATGGGGCGCGCGCTGCCGGACGTCCGCGACGGGCTGAAGCCGGTTCACCGGCGCATCGTCCATGCCATGCGCATCCTCAGGCTCGATCCCGGCGACGCCTACAAGAAATGCGCCCGCATCGTCGGCGACGTGATGGGCAAGTTCCATCCCCATGGCGACGCGGCCATCTACGACGCGATGGTGCGCCTCGCCCAGGATTTCTCGGTCCGTTACCCGCTGATCGACGGCCAGGGCAATTTCGGCAATGTCGACGGCGATAGTGCGGCGGCCATGCGCTACACCGAAGCCCGGATGACCGACGTCGCGACGCTGCTTCTGCGCGGCATCACCGAGGACGCGGTCGATTTTCGCCCGACCTACAACGAGGAGGACGAGGAGCCGGTCGTCCTGCCGGGCGCCTTTCCGAACCTCCTCGCCAATGGCTCGTCCGGCATTGCCGTCGGCATGGCGACCTCGATCCCGCCCCACAACGCCGCCGAGCTCTGCGACGCGGCGCTGAAGCTGATCGAGGAGCCGGAAGCGACCACCGATCAGCTGCTGCGCTTCGTCCAGGGTCCGGATTTTCCGACCGGCGGTGTCGTCATCGACAGCCAGGCCCAGATCCGCGAGGCCTATGAGACCGGCCGCGGGGGGTTCCGCGTGCGCGCGCGCTGGGAGAAGGAGGATGTCGGGCGCGGCAACTATGTTGTCGTCGTCACCGAGATCCCCTATCAGGTGCAGAAGTCGCGGCTGATCGAGAAGATCGCCGAGCTCTTGCAGGCGCGCAAGCTGCCGCTGCTGGCCGACATTCGCGACGAATCCGCCGAGGATGTGAGGATCGTGCTCGAGCCGAAGAGCCGGGCTGTCGATCCCGAGCTGTTGATGGAGTCGCTGTTCCGGCTGACCGATTTCGAGAGCCGCATTCCGCTCAACCTGAATGTGCTGTCCGGCGGCAAGGTGCCGAAGGTCATGTCGCTGAAGGAGGTGCTGGCCGAATGGCTGGCCCATCAGCGCGACGTGCTGCAGCGGCGCACCCGCTATCGGCTCGGGCAGATCGACAAGCGCCTCGAGATCGTCTCGGGCTATCTCGTCGTCTTTCTGAATGTCGACGAGGTGATCCGCATCATCCGCGAGGAGGATGAGCCAAAAAAGGAGCTGATGGCGACCTTCGATCTGACCGACAATCAGGCCGAGGCCATCCTCAACATGCGGCTGCGTTCCCTGCGCAAGCTGGAAGAATTCGAGCTCAGGCGCGAATACGACGCGCTGACGGCCGAGAAGGCCGAGAAGGAAGCGCTTCTCGGCTCAAGCGACAGGCAGTGGGCAAAGGTCGCCGAGGAAGTGCGCGAGGTTCGCGAGACCTTCTCCAAGAAGACCAAGCTCGGCCGCCGACGCACCCGCTTTGCCGACGCGCCGAGCCATAATCTCGACGACATCGCCGTAGCGCTCATCGAAAAGGAGCCGGTGACGGTCGTCCTGTCGCAAAAGGGCTTTTTGCGCGGGATGAAGGGGCATCTGGCCGATTTCTCGGCCTTCACCTTCAAGGAAGGCGACGCCTTGAAGCTTGCCTTCCATGCGATGACCACCGACAAGCTGATCTTCCTGTCGACGGGAGGGCGGGCCTTCACGCTCGCCGCCGACAGGCTTCCCGGCGGCCGCGGGCAGGGCGAGCCGATCCGCCTTGCCGTCGAGATGGAAGACGAGCACGACATCGCAACCGGCTTCGTCGCCGATTCCGAGCGCCAGCGGCTGATGGTCTCAACCGACGGCACCGGCTTCGTCGCCAGCGAGGCTGACATGCTGTCCGGCACCCGCAAGGGCAAGCAGCTGGTCAATGTTTCGGGCAAGGCCCGCCTCGGCCACGCTGTCACGGTTTCGGGCGGCGACACGGTGGCGATCGTCGGCGAGAACAGAAAGCTCCTCGTCTTCCCGCTCTCGCAGGTCCCGCAGATGGCGAGAGGCAAGGGCGTGCGCCTGCAGCGCTACAAGGATGGCGGCGTCTCCGACGTGAAGGTGTTCAAGCTCGCCGAAGGCCTGTCATGGACCGATTCCGCCGGCCGGGCCTTCCTGCGTCAGGAAGCCGAGCTGCTCGAATGGCGCGGCGACCGCGCCCAGGCCGGCCGGCTGGTGCCGAAGGGTTTTCCGAAGAACAACAAGTTCGTGGGGTGAGGGGCCGGCCCTGACAGGTCGTCATTCTCGGGATGGCGGCTTACCACCCTCACACATGCCGAAATACGCTTTCAAGACAGCGCCGTCTGACGAAACTTGGAAAATGCCCCAAGGCACGGTTTGAAGGCGCCTGCCTCAACGCTTCGTCATTTTCGGGCCCGCCCCGAGAATCCTGTGTTTCGGCTTGAGCTCGACGAAGGCGTGGATGCCGAGCGTTGCGATGATGACGCCGCCGCCCAGAAGCGAAAGGTTGGAGGGGCGTTCCAGAAAGATCAGCCACATCCAGATCGGCGCGAGCACCGTCTCCAGGAGATAGCCCATGGAAACGACGGGCGAGGGCACGAACATCGGCCCCGCCGCAAGACAGATGAGGGCGAGCGGCATCAGGATCGCCCCGTTCACCACCAGCCAGCCGACCGCCTCGGATTCGATGCCCCCGCCGGTAACGACGAAGGGCAGCGCGATCAGCGCCGGCACGATCGCCGCGAGGGCGGAGGCGTAGCGCATGTCCTGCCGGCTGCGCCGGGCGAGGGTGAGGGCAAGGGCGATGAGAAAGGCCGTCGCCAGGGCGGCGAGATCGCCGATCCAGTGGCCCGCCTCGAGCCCGGCGCCGATAATCAACAGGACGCCGAAAAGCGTTGCCGGAATGGCGAGGAGCGTTGCGCGGGAAGGCTTTTCGCCGGCGATCGCCCAGGACAGGAGCGCGGCAAATATCGGATTGAGGGCGAGGATGAAGACCACGTTGGCGGCCTTGGTCTCGTAGACGGCGACGAGGAAGGTGAGGGTCGCGACCGCGTAAAGGCCGGTGACGAAAAGGCCGAGCCGTCCGGCGATCAGGGGGCCGCTCGCGCGGCCGAGGCGCCGCGCGAGCCACCACAGGAAGACGGCCGCAAGCGACGACAAAGCGCCGCGCACCAGAACGACCGTATAAAAGCCGCTCTCGGAAAGCCGGATGAGGGGGATGTCCCCCGACAGGACGATGCCGCCGAAGCCGACCAGCGTCAGTCCGGTGGCGTATCGCGCGGCCGCGTTCGTCTCAACGGCGTCGAGAGATGGGGCGGCCATGAGGTGGGGTCCGGCTGTTCGGGGATCTTGCACCGCAGGTCAGCGGCTCGTGGCGTCGCGGCAATGGAGCCGTGCGGGGCTGCCTCGGGCGTCTGTGTCTTCAGCCCGAGTAGCGTTCCCAGCCTTTCGGGGTCAAGTGCTCCTGGGGCTGGAAGCGGATCTTGTAGGCCATCTTCTTGGAGCCCTCGACCCAGTAGCCGAGATAGAGATAGTTCAGGCCGAGCTTCTTCGTGCGCTCGATGTGATCGAGGATCATGAAGGTGCCGAGGCTGCGCTGGTCCTGCGACGGCTCGAAGAAGGAATAGACCATCGACATGCCGTCGGCCATGACGTCGGAGAGCGCCACCGCCAGGAGCTCGCCGTCGGAGGATTGGGTGAAGCGGGAATCCGGCCCCTTGACCCGATATTCGATCAACCGCGTATCGACCTGGCTGTCCTCCACCATCATCGCATAGTCGAGGACGCTCATCTCGGCCATGCCGCCGGTCGCGTGGCGGTGGTCGATATAGCGGCGGAAGAGGGAATACTGTTCGCTGGTCGGGCTCGGCGCCGCCATGCGGGCGACGAGGTCGGAATTCTTCGACAGGATGCGGCGCATCGAGCGTGCCGGCTCGAACTCGTCGACCAGGATGCGCACCGAGACGCAGGCGCGGCAGCGCTCGCAGGCCGGGCGATAGGCGATGTTCTGGCTGCGGCGAAACCCGCCCTGGCTGAGAAGATCGAGAAGGCCAGGCGCACGGTCGCCGACGAGATGGGTGAACACCTTGCGTTCGGCCCTTCCGGGCAGATAGGGGCACGCCGATGGCGAGGTCAGGAAGAACTGCGGCGTCTGCGGGTGGTGGACGGTCACGTGCTATCCCGAAAAAATCAAAGCCCGTAATACCATGGTGCGACGATGGTGAAAGTTAACCACACCAGGAGCACGAGGGGAACACCGGCTTTGATGAAGTCGATAAAGCGGTAGCGACCCGGCCCCATGACGAGAAGATTGGTCTGATATCCGATCGGCGTCGCGAAAGAGGCGTTCGCTCCAAAAATGACGCAGGCGAGCCATGGTTCCGGCGAAACGCCGAGCCGGCGCGCCATGTCGAGCGCGATCGGGGTGAACAGGACAGCCGTCGCATTGTTCGACAGGAAGTTCGTGGCGATCGCGATCACCAGGAACAGCCCCGACAGGAGCACAATCGGCGGCGCGTTGCCCAAGGCGTCGAGAGCGCTTTCGGCGATGAGATGAGCACCGCCGGTGCGTTCGAGAGCGGTCGCCGCCGCGATCGAGGCGCCGACCAGCATCAGGATCGAGCGATCGATGGAACGGGCCGCTTCGCCGATCGTCAGGCAGCCGGTCGCGACCATGGCGACGGCGCCGCAGACCGAGAGAACCTCGATCGGCAGAATGCCGAGTGCGGAGATCGAGACGATGGTCACGAAGATCAGGGTGGCGAGAAGCGCCTTGGCCGATTGCGGGATCGGCTGGGCCGAATATTCCAGGAGAAGCAGATCGTGATTGCCGCGTAGCGAGGAAATGTTGGCTTCGCGCCCGCACAGGAGAAGCGTGTCCCCCGGCTCCAGCCGGATCTCCGAAAACGCCGCCCGTGCCATCCGGCTCTTGCGCTGCAGGCCGAAGAGGGTGATGCCGAACTGGGTGCGCAGGCCGGAAAACTGCATCGTGCGGCCGGCATAGCGCGAGCCCGGGGCGACGACGGCCTCGGCCATCACCATGTCCGGCCCGATCTTGTTGTCGCGCCCGGCCTTCTCGCCGCCGGTCGGATCGAGCGTCTTGACCTTGAGATTGCCCCGTGAGAGCGCCCGGGAAAAGGCGCGCCGCGTCGCCGTGACGATCAGCCGGTCGCCGACGGACAGCGCGATGTCGTCGAAGGGCGGCAGGATGGCCTGCTCGTTGCGGATGATCATCCGCGGAGTGAGGTCGGAAAGGCCGGGAAACAGGCCGGATCGCGCGGTCAGCCCGAGAAAGGCGTGTTCCTCGGTGATGTCGATCTCGCCGAGAAACTGCTTGCCGCCCGGATCGACGACGCGGCCGTCCTTGGCTTCGCGCGGCGTGAGGATGCGCGGCATGACCTTGATGACGTAGACCGCGCCGACGACGGCGATGGCGAGCCCGGGCACCGTGATGTCGAAGAAGCCGAGCGTGATGCCCGAGCGCGCGGCAACGCCGGCGACGAGGAGATTGGTCGAGGAGCCGATGAGCGTCGTGACGCCGCCGAGAATCGAGAGGAACGACAGCGGCATGAAGACGTGGTTCGGCGAAATGCCGCGCTGCGTCGCCAGCATCGTGACGATCGGAATGAAGATGACGACGACCGGGGTGTTGTTCAGAAAGGCCGACAGCACGGCCGCCGAGATCAACACGATGGCGATGGCGCCCGCCTCGGCGTTACCGCCGACGCGCGCCATCCACGCCGCCGGCCGCGACATGGCATCGGTCGCAAACAGGCCCTGGCCGACGATGAGCAGCGCCAGGACTGTGATCAGCGCGGGATTGGCAAAACCGGACAGAAGGTCGGCTGTCGTGACGGCATGGCCGCTGGCGTCCGTATAGGGAAACAGCGAGAACAGGAGCAGAAACGCGCTCAGGGACGCTGCCGCGACCGCTTCGATGGGCCATCGCTCGGCGGCGTAGCCCACGACGCTCACTGCGATCAACGCGTAAGTGAGCCAGATGTGAAACAAATCCATGAAGCATCGCGAGCTGTTGTCCCCGCGACGTTATCTCCGGCCCGGAGCCGGCTGACAACCCGGCGCCGTATGAATCATATGCCAGCCGGTGATTTCACGCCCTGATTGCACTTTCGCGGTCCGGCTCCGGCGGCAGGCCCGCCGCGTCTCAGTATTCGCGGTCGCGGACGACAACGGTGCCGAGCAGGAGATCGTGCAGCAGCTGCTTGCGCGGCGTGAACAGGGCGACGAGGAGCACGAACGGCGTCAGCACCGCATTCGACGCCCAGAACAACACGCCGTGGAGTACGGCCAGAGGCGGATCGACCTCGCCGCCGTCGAGCCGGGCGATCCTGACGCCGGCCATCCGCATACCGGGTGTCGCCTGGTTGGAGCCGCCGAGGGTGAAGGCGAGGTAGAGGATCGCGATCACCGGCAATAGAAAGGCATAAAGGCCCCAGGCCAGCCCGAAGGAGAGGATGCCCAGAACGAAGACGACGATCGCCGCGGGCACCGAGAGAAGCAGGACGATCGTATAGTCGAAGACGAAGGACATCATCCGCCGCGTGCGAACGCCGCTATAGGCGCGCGGAGCGTCGATCTGATCCGTCCGGGTCTCCCTGAGCGTGGTGTCGGTCACGGGCGTTCTTTCTCCACAAGTGCAAGTGTTCGCCCACAAAGATGGTGATGCCCCGGCGTTGCTGCAATGTTTCGGCGTATTCACCCGCGCGGTTGTCCCTGGCGAGGGAGCGGGAAGACTTCGCGTGATTGCCAGCGCGCTCTCGCTTGATCTCAGCCTCTGTTCTTCAAAGCCGCGAGATGAGCCTTGAGATCGAAGTCCTCGGCCGCGACTTCGCTTCGTGCGATGACGAGATCCTCGGCGAGGATCCGGCGGCCGAGCATGTGTTCGCCGGGCCGGTTCACGGTCTCGATGCCAAGCAGCTTGTCGCCGCGGAAGCAATAGGCGACGAGCTTGCCGCCTTCGCCGAGCGCTGCCATCTCAACATGGTCGGCGCCGGCCGTCATGCCGACGATCTGCAGCTTGAACGGGCCCTGGTCGCTCCAGAACCAGGGTACGGCGCGATAGGGCGCAATCGCTGCCGTGTCCTCGCCCGCAATGATGCTCGCGGCAACGAGCTTAGCCTGATCGACCGCGTTCTGCACCGATTCCAGCCGCACGGTCCGCTCCGCAAAGGGCGAATGAAACGCGGCGCAGTCGCCGATGGCGAAGATGCGCGGATCTTCGGTGCGCATATGGTGATCGACGAGAATGCCGTTGTCCGTGGCAAGGCCCCCATCACGCGCCAGCCCGTCATTGGGCAGGACGCCGGCGGCGATCAGCACCAGATCGGCGGCGACCTCGCTGCCGTCGGAAAGCGTCACGGCGCGGACCCGCTCCCTGCCGAGAATGGCGGAAACGGCTGTGCCGAGGCGGATGTCGGTTCCCATCTTGCGGTGTTCTTCAAGGAAGAAGCGCGAGACCTCCTGCGAAACCGTGCGGCCCATCAGACGGTTTGCTGCTTCGACCACGGTCACCTCCTTGCCGATGGCGCGCAGCGCGGCGGCGACCTCGAGGCCGATGAAGCCGCCGCCGGCGACGGCGATCGTGCTTGCGTCGGTGAGGCCGGCGCGCAGGCTTTCGGCATCTTCGGCCGTGCGCAGCTGGTGGACGCCGGCAAGGTCTCGTCCCTCGATCGGCAGGACGCGGTTCGATGCGCCGACGGCAAGGACGAGATGGTCGAAGGGCAGGCGCTCGCCCGATGAGAGCGCCACGAAGCCGGCTTCGCGATCGATGGCATCGACGGTCTCGGCCGGACGATAAGCGATGGCGTTCTTTTCGAAGAAGCTGTCCGGCTTCAGAAGCAGGCTGTCGAACGCGGCGTCGGTCTTGATGTAGGTTTTCGACAGAGGCGGCCGCTGATAGGGCAGGCGGGGCTCTTGCGAGATGATCGTGATGGAATCCGAATAGCCGCCCTGGCGAAGGCTTGCCGCCACCTGAAAGCCGGCCTGGCCACCGCCGGCGACGACGGTGCCGACTGCATCGGGTTTTGATCCATTGGCTGCAAAACTCATATGCCGCCTCCTTTCCAATCGTCGCGAGCCGGACATCTGCGTTCAGACCACAGCCGCTTCGCCAATTATGCAGGGCGGCCGCGGCGTCCGATGCCTGAAAGCGTCCCGATTCGCGTTGCTGTCACGGGCCCGTTTTGACAGGTCAGCCTGCGCTGATGAAGTGTCCGATCACCGGCGTTTTGCTGCCGGGCCGTCGGGGCATGATCGGCGCCGGGTCTAGCGTTCGACGAGACAAGGATTTTTCCCATGCAGACACCCGAAGCGTTGAACGCGGCTTTCGCCTCCGGCAGATCCCACGATGTGGTGGTCGAGAGCTTGCGTTTCGCCGGCGTCACCTCGGTCCTCGATATCGGCTGCGGCGAGGGCCGGCTCGTCTCGCGGCTTCTGGACGAAGGCTTCGTGGCCGCCGGGGTCGATCCCAATGACGTCGCGCTGGAAAAGGCGAGGACCAGGGCTCCGGCGGCGCGCTTCGAGACGGCTGGTGCGGAGCAATTGCCCTTCGAGACGGCGAGCTTCGATGCTGCGGTGTTCCTCAACTCGCTCCACCACGTCCCGATCGACCGGATGTCCGCGGCGCTGGACGAAGCCGGGCGTGTGACCGGGGCGAACTCCATCATTCTCGTCGTCGAGCCGCTGGCGGAGGGGAGTTATTTCGAGGCGATGCGTCCGGTGGAAGACGAAACGTCGATTCGCGGCGCTGCCGGTGCCGCGATCGCTGACGCGGTGCGGGCGGAACGATTTCATTTACGCGGCAATGTCGTTTTTAACGAAACAGTCCGTTTCAAAAACGTTGACAGTTTCCTGTCGCGACTCGTCGCTGTCGATCCCGCCCGGACCACCGCCGCAGAGCGCCACAAGTCGGAGGTCGAACGTCTGTTTCACTTACATTGTCAACCGGATGGCACCGTATTCAATCTCGTGCAGCCGATCAGAATCTACTGGCTCTCGCAGGCGGCCTAGATTGGAAAACTTCCAATTTCATCGATCGTTTCTTCACGCGTGATATATTTTTACAATCACTTCGCAGTCGCGAAGAGAGATCGCGCAGCCTATAGTGCTTGTGACTGCTTCAAGTGGTCGCTTGTATAAATCAGGGCATCTTGAGACGACATGACGGAGTCTGACACCGCAGCCGCGCTGGCCGGCCTCTTCGAACAGGTAGCACGCCGCCTCCATTCAAACGGTTACGCATCGCATCTGTTTCCTGCGCAATGGTCTGCGCTGCGATACATTCATCACGCCGATGCCGATCGGCGTACGGCGATCGATCTCGCCCGGCATCAGGGTCTGGCTTCGGGCGCCGTCGCGCGCACGGTCCGAACCCTCGTCGAAAAGGGTCTCGTTTCGAAGATGGGGACGATCGGCCGCGGCCGGGCCGAGCGGCTGGAACTGACCGAGAAGGGCCTTCAGCTCCTGAAGAGCGACCCGCTCCGCTCGGTCCGCAAGGCGATGGAAGACCTGTCGACCCACGAGCGCACGGTGCTCGCCAAGGGGCTGGAAACCGCCATCGACGCGACCCGCCTCCCGCCAAGCCGGGTCTGACCGTCAGCCGTCTGTCACGCCATCGGCAGCGTCGAGTTCGGCGCGCATCCGCGTGACGAGCAGGGTCTCGTCCCATGCGCAATTGTCGTGGGTGAGAAGCTCGCCGACGGCGATCGGCCGGGTCACGCGGGCATGTTCGGCCAGGCCGAGGGGAAGCGCGCGTTTGCCTCTGGCGTCGCGCCATTCCAGCGCATAGCCGCGATAATCCGCCATGCCGATCCGGCCGAGGATCTCGCCTTCGCCAAGCGCTCGTTTGGCCACGGCGCCGCACTCTGCGACCGGCCGATCGACCGGGACCATGTCCGGCCGCCGGTGCATCACCGCGCGCGCCGCCGAAAGCGGCGTCTCGAGGCTCGTCAGATGAAACGGCCGCACGAGAGCGAAGCAGGGGCCGGGACCGACCTTGAGATCGGCCATGCGCTCGATCGCGCGCGGGTGACGCGGCTTGACCACGCAAAACACCCCCGGCGCGACGCCCTTGCCGATCGTGTAATCGACGCGTCCTGCTGCCGATAGAACCCCGCCATCGGCCTCTTCGCACAGGGTCTGGGCGAGATTGTCGAGCGTCGCCTCCGGGCCGTGCATGCCCGGCACGTCGGGGATGAGGCCGGTGGAATTGGCGATCGCCGTCATCTCGACCATCGTCTTCGAACCGTCGATGAACTCGACGAGCATGCGGGCGTTCATCTCCCGCAAGCGCGCCTCTTCCTCGTATTCCTCGGGCACGGCGTCATGGCGCAGCGGGTTGTTCTTGCCCTTGCCGGCGGCGATCACATCCATGCCCAGCGACTGGGCGAAGGAAATCAGCTCCAGCGTCGCGGCCGGTTCGTCGCCGGCCGAGCCGGTGTAGACCGTGCCGGCCGCCTTGGCCCGTCTTGCAAGAAGCCGGCCGACGGTGATGTCCGCCTCGACGTTCAACATGACGATGTGCTTGCCGTTCTCGATGGCGAGTAGGGCGAGCCGCGTCCCGATCTCGGGGCTGCCGGTCGCATCGACGACGACATCGATCCGGCCGCTCGCACAAAGCGCGGCGATGTCGTCGGTCACCGCGATCTTACCGGCCTCGATCGCCGCGTCGATCGCAGAAGGCGACGAGGCGACGACGCCATGGGCTTCGTCGAAACCGGCCATGGCGATCGCCGCCATCGGCCGCGTCGGCCGGTTGGCCGCGATCGCGCCGACGCGCACCCCGGTCATCAGCGCGGATTGCACGACGATGTCCGTGCCCATCTGGCCGGCGCCGGCAAGTCCGATCGTCACGGGTCCGTTGCGGTCCGTATAGGCGGCGAGTTCGGCGGCAAAGCCGATGCGGTCGATCATGGTCTAGCTTCCCCCCGGCATCTCGCCGCATTTGAGCCGCGGCAAAGCCGACGCTTCTTCATCAAACGCCGATCTACCGGTTTGGACAGGGCTTTGTCACCCGCTGGCATGGGACTTGGCGACGCTCGCGAAGGCGTGATGGCCCCTGGCGCTGTTCAAAGTCTGGCCTTTCCACTTTGGAATCGATACATCCGGGCCATGACAAAAGCCCCTTCCGACAAGGCCAAGTCCAGCCGCGAAGCGCGCCTCCAGAAGGCGCTGCGCGCCAATCTCATGCGGCGCAAGGTCCAGCTGCGTGCTCGCCGCGACGCGGCCACCGACACGCTCGAATCCGACATGTCGAACGAGCGGCAAGGCGAGCCGGCCGAGACGGCGGAGCGGGAGGAGCCGCCTGGTCAGTTCGCCGAATCAGACCGCTGAACGCCGGTATGTTGGCGGTTTTGTTCAAGGTCGAACTCACCGGCCTGGCTTAGATAAACCGATCACACCGCCAAGGTGGAGAGCGAAGGGCGCCATGTGGGCCAACGCGGGGGCTGCGCGCATGCGACGGCTGACGAACCGCCGTTTGAAGGTTGAAGCGAAGGACGACTGCGGGCGCAGGGTGACGACGACCGCCCTTTGCGACCGATCCGAACCACAGCCCGATGGGGGGCGGAATGTCGGTGTCGACCCGTGAGTGTCAATTCGGGTTGTCATCCACCTTGGAATATGTGTCATATAGATTGGACAGTCGTTGGCGGCCGAGATGGCCAGGGATGTGGACAAGCCGCGTGGGCGGTCTTAGAACCATTCCGATCAGGAGTGCACGATGATTGACTACCAGCGCCATTTCGATTCCGCGATCGAGGCTCTTCACGCCGAGCGTCGCTATCGGGTCTTTGCCGATCTGGAGCGAATTGCCGGCCGCTTTCCGAAGGCGATCTGGCGGCACGAGGGCGACGCGCGCGAAATCACCGTGTGGTGTTCGAACGACTATCTCGGCATGGGCCAGCATCCAGACGTCATCGGCGCAATGACCGAGACGGCCGGCGTGATGGGCTCGGGGGCGGGCGGCACGCGCAACATCTCCGGCACCAACCACCCGCTGGTCGAGCTGGAGCTCGAGCTCGCCGACCTGCACGGCAAGGAAGCCGCGCTGGTCTTCACCTCCGGCTTCGTTTCCAACGAGGCCTCGATCTCGACCATCGCCAAGCTCCTGCCGAACTGCCTAATCCTCTCCGACGAGCTCAACCACGCCTCGATGATCGAGGGCGTCCGGAAGTCCGGCGCCAAGAAGCAGGTGTTCCGCCACAACGACCTTGCCCATCTCGAAGAGCTTCTCGCCGCAGCCGAGCCCGACCGGCCGAAGCTGATCGTCTTCGAAAGCGTCTATTCGATGGATGGCGACGTCGCCCCGATCGGCGCGATCTGCGATCTCGCCGACAAATACAACGCCATGACCTATATCGACGAGGTCCACGCCGTCGGCATGTACGGCCCTCGCGGGGGCGGCATCTCCGAGCGCGACGGGGTCGCCCACAGGATCGACGTCATCGAGGGAACGCTCGCCAAGGCCTTCGGCGTACTCGGCGGCTATATCACCGGCTCGAAGGCGCTGATCGACGCGGTTCGCTCCTATGCGCCCGGCTTCATCTTCACCACCGCCCTGCCGCCGGCACTCGCCGCCGCGGCGACCGCCTCGATCCGCCATCTCAAGACCAGCCAGGTCGAGCGCGATGCCCAGCAGCGCCAGGCCGCCCAGGCCAAGGCGATCTTCGCTTCCGCCGGCCTGCCGGTGATGACTTCCGACACCCACATCGTGCCGGTTGCCGTCGGCGATCCGGAGCTGTGCAAGAAGGCGAGCGACCGGCTGCTTTCGGAACACGGAATCTATATCCAGCCGATCAACTATCCGACCGTGCCGCGCGGGACCGAGCGGCTGCGGATCACGCCGACACCGCTCCATGACGACACGCTGATCGCGACCCTGCGTGACGCACTGGTCGAGACCTGGAACGCCCTCGGCATTCCGTTTGCGGCGGAACGCCCGGTCAGCCTTGAACGTTCGGAGAAGGTCACACCGCTGGTCGTTTCCCAGGCCGGCGGCTGAAAGATCCGCGTCGCTTCGAACCGCGGATCCGCCCTGTCGAGGATCCGCCGATGAAAGCCTCCTTCGCCGAACTGATCTCGCGATTGCCGCAACCGGCCACGAACGCGTGGCCCGACGGGCGATTCGACGTCGAGGCGATGGCCCATGGCACCATGTCGCTGCAGCTTTTCGCGCCGCGCGGGCTGGATCGCCAGCCCCCCCACAGCCAGGACGAACTCTATATCATCGCCTCCGGCGACAGCGACTTCGTCCACGAGGGCGAGCGGTTTTCGGCCAAGGTCGGCGACGCGCTGTTCGTCGCCGCCGGCGAAGAGCATCGCTTCGAAAACATGTCCGACGACTTCACCACCTGGGTGATCTTCTGGGGGCCGGATGGCGGCGAGGCGGAAGCCCCGAACCCGGACCTCTACGCCTCTGTCGATGCCTGACCGGGACGGGCCGTGGCTTTCGCCCCTCGCCAGCGGTAACCGTTCATTCGCCCGGCGCGCTGATCGTGTCGCCGCCGGCGTTCTCGCGCGCCTCGCGGCGCGAAACGCGCTTGGCGAGGAACGGCACCACCATGGCGATGGCGAAAAACCGCACCACGTGATGGGCGGCGACATAGGCGGGATCGATGTCGAACTGGAAGGCGAGCACCGTCAGCGCCTCGAGGGCGCCCGGCGCATAGGCGAGCGCGACGTTGGGCGCCGGCAGGTCGACCAAGACCACCGCCGCGATCCCGGCCAGCCCCGTGCCGACGAGGGAGAGGGCGAAGCAGCCGAGTGAGGGAACGAGCAGTCTTAAGAATGCGCCGATCTTGATGCCGCTCAGTCTCGCGCCGACGATGATGCCGAGAAGAACGAGGCTCGGCAGGGCGAGAAAGGCGGGCAGCGAGACAGAAACGATGTCGGTCGCGTGCAGGACGGCGCTGCCGATCAGCGCGCCGAGCATCATGCCGCCGGGAATGTTCAGCTTTGCCGCGAGCCAGGCCGTGACGGCGCAGGCCGAGAACATCAGCGCATATTCGAAGGCGGAGCCGTCGCCGGACGGCCGGATCGACGAGCCCATGACGTCGCCGCCGCCCTCCAGCGCTCCGAGCAGCGGCACCAGCGCCGCGATCAGCATCAACAGCCGGATCGACTGGATGATCACCACCCGGCCCATATCGGCCCGGGTCTCGGAGGCCGCAGCGACGACGAAGGACAACGCCCCCGGCAGCGAGGCGAAAAGCGCCGAGGCGTGATCCCATCGCAGGCCGCGCCTCAGATAGGCGTAGCACAAGACGACGGCGAGAAAGACGCCGACGAACTGGATCAGGAAGGACAGCGGCCAGAGGGCGATCTGCGATGCCACCTGCGGCGAGACGCCGGAGCCGGCCTGAATGCCGAGGACGAAGAAGGCGAAGGTCTTCAGAAATTCCGGCGGCCGCGTGTCGAGGCCGGACAGGCTGCAGAGCGTCGCTGCGACGACCGGGCCGAGCAGCCATGCGACGGGGAGCGCGAGAGCGTTGGCGACGACGCCGCCGACAAGCGCGGCGGCGATGGTGATGGCAAGGTCACGCAGCTGGCGCGGGGCGGCGCCACGTCGGCCCGTCACACCTGATATCCGATCCATTCGGCCAGCCGGTGGGCGGCCGCTTCCACCTCGTCGAGCCGGCGGTGGAAGCAGGCGCGGAAGAACGGCGCGCCCTGCGGCCCGAAGGCCGTGCCGGGTGCGACTGCGACCTTCGCCTCATCGACGATGCGAAACGCCGCGGCCCGGGTATCGGTGACGCCGTCGATCTTGAAGAAGGCGTAGAAGGCCCCGTCGGGCGGCGACAGCTCGACCTTGTTGGTCGCCGTCAGGATGTCGCAGAAGATGTCGCGGGCGGTCTCGGCCCGGGCGATCTGGTTCTCGACGAATTCCTCGCCCTGGGTGAGGGCGGCGATGGCGCCGCGCTGCATGAAGGCGGCGACGCCCGAGGTCGAATACTGGATGAGGTTCTCGACGATCTGGCCGAGCGCCGGGCTCGTCTCGATCCAGCCGACGCGCCAGCCGGTCATCGCCCAGTTCTTGGAGAAGGAATTGATGAAGATGATCGCGTCATGGGCCGCCATCACGTCGTGAAACGAGGGCGCGCGCAGGCCGTCATAGTAGAAGCGCGCATAGATCTCGTCGGCGATGATGACGACGCCGGCCTCGCGCGCGATCTTCAGGATTCCAGCCAGCGTCTCCTGGTCGGCGGTCCAGCCGGTCGGGTTAGACGGCGTGTTGACGAAGAGCGCCTTGGTGTTTGGACCGATGGCGCTCTTCAGCTTGTCGAGATCGAGGTGCCAGCGCCCTTCGGCGAAATCGAGGCTCACCTCCCGCCGGCTGGCGCCGAGCAGCCCGGCCGCCGCCTCGAAATTCGGCCAGACCGGGCCGATATAGACGACCTCGTCCCCCGCCCCGGCCAGCGCCATCAGCGCCAGCTGGATCGCATGCATGCCCGATCCGGTGACGAAGAAGCGGTCCGATTCGAGATTTTGGCCGTAAAGCCGGCTCGAATACTTGGCCAGCGCCTCGCGCAGCTCCGGCAGCCCGCGCTGCCAGGTGTAGAAGGTCTCGCCCTCGGCGAGGCTGTGAGCGGCGGCATCGGCGATGAACTTCGGCGTCGAAAGATCGCCCTCGCCGGCCCACATGGGGATGAGCCCCTCCTTGCCGCGAGCATGATTGACGACGGCAACAATGCCGCTTTCAGGCGCCTCCACGGCTTCGCGGCGCAGGCGGGTGAGATCGAGCATGGGGTGGGGCTTTCAGGTGTCGGGTGTTCCGCGCCGTGCGACCAAGTCAAACCCAGGTCGCCGCGCTGATGATTTCATTGGGGCATAGCATTCCGATCACCGGCGGAAAAGCGGCGATGCTGCGGCGCGAGAGGTTGTGATCGCCTCCGCCGGAGCTTTTCTGCGACCGGACTTCTTCGGCTCGTCACGGTGGGTCTGGGGAATTTTGCTCTCCCGCAAGCGGTTCGCTGGCCGAGTACGACTGTCTCGGTTGCGCAAGATCAACTCGGAGAAGCGCTCGTTTCTTTCGCATCCGCCAATCTCATCGCCGGTATGCTCTCATTTCCGGTGCCGCAAAACGAAAACGCGCCCGGGTTTCCCCGAGCGCGCGCATTATGTCCGTTGAGGCTTTCGCCTCGAAAAGCGCCGTGAGGCTTACGCCTCTTCGTCGGCGGTCTTCTTGATCTCTTCACCGGTGGTCTGATCCACGACCTTCATCGAGAGCCGCACCTTGCCGCGCTCGTCGAAGCCCATGAGCTTGACCCAGACCTTCTGGCCTTCCTTGACGACGTCGGTCGTCTTGGCGACGCGGTCGGCGGCGAGCTGGGAGATGTGGACGAGGCCGTCCTTGGAGCCGAAGAAGTTGACGAAGGCGCCGAATTCGACGGTCTTCACCACCGTGCCCTCGTAGATCTCGCCGACTTCCGGCTCGGCGACGATGGAGTGGATCCACTTCTTCGCCGCTTCGATCTCCTTGCCCGAAGCGGACGCGATCTTGATCGTGCCGTCGTCGTCGATGTTGATCTTGGCGCCGGTCTTTTCGACGATCTCGCGGATGATCTTGCCGCCCGAGCCGATGACGTCACGGATCTTGTCGGTCGGGATCTGCATGACCTCGATGCGCGGTGCGAACTCGCCGAGTTCGGCGCGGCCTTCCGACAGAGCCTTCGACATCTCGCCGAGGATGTGCTCACGGCCACCCTTGGCCTGGCCGAGCGCGATCTTCATGATCTCCTCGGTGATGCCCTGGATCTTGATGTCCATCTGCAGCGAGGTGATGCCCGACGCCGTGCCGGCGACCTTGAAGTCCATGTCGCCGAGATGATCCTCGTCGCCGAGAATGTCGGAGAGGACGGCGAAGCGCTCACCTTCCTTGATCAGACCCATGGCAATGCCGGCCACCGGTGCTTTCAGCGGAACGCCCGCATCCATCAGCGCCAGCGAGGTGCCGCAGACTGTCGCCATCGAGGACGAACCGTTCGACTCGGTGATCTCCGAGACGACGCGCAGCGTGTAGGGGAACTGCTCGGGCGCCGGCAGCAGCGGATGGAGCGCCCGCCAGGCGAGCTTGCCGTGGCCGATCTCGCGGCGGCCGGGCGAGCCCATGCGGCCGGTCTCGCCGACGGAGTAGGGCGGGAAGTTGTAGTGAAGGAGGAAGTTCTCCTTGTAGGTTCCCGTCAGGGCGTCGATGAACTGCTCGTCCTCGCCGGTGCCGAGGGTCGCGACGACCAGCGCCTGGGTCTCGCCGCGGGTGAACAGCGCCGAGCCGTGGGTGCGCGGCAGGACGCCGACTTCCGAGACGATCTGGCGGACCGTATCGAGCGAACGGCCGTCGATGCGCGAGGAGGTGTCGAGGATGTTCCAGCGGACGATCTTGGCCTGCAGCGACTTGAAGACCGCGCCGACCTCTTCCTTGGAATATTTGGTCTCTTCCGCGCCCTCGGGCAGGAAGTGCTCGGTCACCTTCTTCTTCACCGCGTCGACGGCAGCGTAGCGCTCCTGCTTGTCGGTGTTCTTGTAGGCCTCGCGCAGCTCGGTCTCGGCCAGCTGCAGCATCTCGCCCTCGAGCGCCGAGTGATCGGGCACATTGTGCTCGCGCGGCTCCTTGGCGGCGACTTCGGCGAGCTTGATGATCGCGTCGATCACCGGCTGGAAGCCCTTGTGGCCGTGCATGACGGCGCCGAGCATGATCTCCTCGGAGAGCTCGTTCGCCTCCGATTCCACCATCAGAACGGCATCGCCCGTGCCGGCGACGACGAGGTCGAGAGCGGATTCGTCCATCTCGTCGACATGCGGGTTGAGCTTGTACTCGCCGCCGATATAGCCGACGCGGGCAGCGCCGATCGGGCCCATGAAGGGCACGCCGGAAAGCGTCAGGGCAGCGGAAGCTGCGACCATGGCGACGATGTCGGGATCGTTTTCGAGGTCATGCTGCAGGACGGTGAGGACGACCTGGGTGTCGTTCTTGTAGCCCTCGGCGAAGAGAGGGCGGATCGGGCGGTCGATCAGGCGGGAGGTCAGAACCTCCTTCTCGCTCGGACGGCCTTCGCGCTTGAAGAAGCCGCCCGGGATCTTGCCGGCCGCAAACGTCTTTTCCTGATAGTTGACGGTGAGCGGGAAGAAGTCGAAGCCGACCTTCGGCTGCTTCTCGGAGACCACGGTGGCGAGAACGGCGGTTTCGCCATAGGTCGCGAGCACGGCGCCGTCGGCCTGGCGGGCGATCTTGCCCGTTTCCAGGGTGAGCGGGCGGCCGGCCCAGTCGATTTCCACCTTGTGGGATTTGAACATTCGGTTTGCCTTTCGTCCCCGCAATTCGCCGCCATTGGCGGCCATGCGGGTCGTTTCACGTTTGTCGTTTTTCAAAACGCGCCACGGGCAAGACGGCGGGAGGCTTCGCACGGCGCCCGGCATTCGGGCGCCCGGCCATCGTCTGGCCCTCCGGAAGCATCCGGCAATCCTGCCCCGTGACCGTTTGGCGGTCCGAAGCCCTGCCGTGTCCGGCACTGAAGCTTCGGGGTCAGGTGCGGCCGCTTTCGCTGCGGCCGGGATCAAAGCGGGATGAGGGTCGCCCCTCTTCGGTATCCCGCTCCATCGTTGTCAGGCGCATGATCAGCCGGGAATCTCGGCTTTCGCCTTTCGGGATCATGCTGTGAAAAACCGGCGGGCCTTCGTCGCCTTGCGGCCGAGGGCCCGCCGAAGGATCGGTCAGCGACGCAGGCCGAGGCGCTGGATCAGCGTCTGGTAGCGGCTTTCCTCGCGCGACTTCAGATAGTCGAGAAGGCGCCGGCGCTGCGAGACCATCTTCAAGAGGCCGCGGCGCGAGTGGTTGTCCTTCTTGTGGGACTTGAAGTGTTCGGTCAGGTTGTTGATCCGTTCGGTGAGGATCGCAACCTGCACTTCGGGCGAACCGGTGTCGCCCTCTTTCGTCGCATATTCAGTCAGGAGCGCGGATTTGCGCTCTGCGGTGATCGACATCGCGATACCCTTTCTTTTGGTTTTCGTGGGGTCGTGACGCCCTTTGCCGGGATGTCGTCCAGCACGGGCCGTGAGTGCGTTCGTCCGCAAAGCGGCGATCGCTGGCCGCGATATAACGGATTGCGCGCACAATTGCTAGCCGGGTGGCGCCGGCCGGGGTTGACCCGTCATCAGCGATCTGCCGACCGGGATGGGGCCGTCGTCAGAGCGTCGATGGAACGCCGCCTTGGCGATATTCGCTCCGCCCGCAGGCGCGCCGTCGGCGGTCAGCCGGCGACATAGTCGGGCTTCTTGTAGGATCCCGGCGCGAGGAAGGCCTTCAGCGATTCTTGTCCCCTTGCGTCGGGATAGGGCAGGTCCACGAATTCGGCGATATCCGCCACGGCCTGCAGGGGCTCGCGCACGATGCGTTCGTAGCTCAGGAGCAGAACCGGCCGCGCCAGATACATCGCCAGCATGAAATTGCGATGCTGCAGGTTCATCGTTCCGGCAAGGCTCGGCCTTGGATCGGCCCCCTTCAGGAGACGCACGAAATTCGTCTCTGAGGCGACGGGGTCCCGGAACACGATGATCAGATAAGGGTTGCGCAGCTTCGGCATGAGCGCATCGAGATACAAGGCCGCATGGGGGTCCTTCCAACCCCAGACCGGATGAGATGCGTTGCGGCTGTCGACCGCCTTCAGCCGCGTCGTGTTCGGCTGACCGATGAAGTCGGGGTCCTCGTAAGTGTCCGGCAGGTTGCTCCCCATGAAGACACCGAGCCTCTGCAGCGTTCCCCCCACCGCGCTGGTTCCGCCGCGCGCCGTGCCGAGACAGATGACCGTCCTTTCCGCGGGCGTGGCGCTTTCACGGTGCCATGAGACGGAGGTCGACTTCGGTTGCTGCGACATGGGCTCTCCTCACTGGGTCTGCTCGCCCGGATCGTGAAACAAAAACCTTAAATGGACAAGAGAAATAAAACGATCTGTGCGTGTAAATTGATGCAGGCCGATGCTCCCGCCGGTCTGTCGCAGAGACCGCGACAAGCCTCGGCGACCCGAACGGCCTTACCTTTTCCGCGACGCCGGTCTCTCCTTGATCCGGCCGGCCACGACAGCCCCGAAGCGTACTTTGAGAAAGCCGGGGTGGCGTGACGCGGCACCGACGCTGCTCGTTGCCGAACGGCGCCGGTGCCTTGCCGCGGATCGGTCGCCCCCGCCGATCACGCAGTAAAAGGGACAGCGGGTGCTATTTCCGCGTCCAGGTCTGCGACTTGCAGAAGATCTTCAGTGCGCAGCCGGTCAGCTTCATGGAGTTGCCGCTGACCTGGGCGCTGCCCTCATAGGTCTTGCCGTTGGACGGATCGGTGATCCGCCCGGTGTAGCTCGCGCCCGAACCGCTCATCTGGCCGATCCGCTTGCCCTTGTGCTGGCCGGTCATGATCGTCGTGCAATAGGCATTGCCGCAAGGCGCGATCTTGGCGGTTTCGCCGCTTGACGTCCGCCAGTTCCCGACGATCGGAGCGGAGGCGGCGAATGCACTGGAGACGCAGGCCGTCAGTGCGCCTGCGGTGATGAATGCCAGAAGTGTTTTCAAGACGGTTTCCTCCCCGGTTCGACGGCGCCATGCTTCATGGGTTTTTACGCCGTTTACGTAAAGGTAAACCGTTTTCAGCGGCGAAGCAAAGGCTCGCACGTGGCCGCGTTTGCGCCGCTTCGTCACATGATCGGGGAAGCGGCGCGACCGTCACTCGCCGCTCGGCAGTCAACGGCCAGCCGGCGTCAGCCGTCCGCCGACGCCGCTTTGCAGAGTCTTGCGCTAGACCCGGACCCAGACCTGCGTCTTGCAGAAGACCTTGAGGGCGCAGCCGGTCAGTTCCAGCTTCGTCTCGGTGACGCGGGCCGTGCCGGAATAGGTGCGGTCGTCGCGCGGGTCGGTGACCTCGCCGGTATATTGTCCGGCCGAACCGCTCATCCGGCCGACCGACTTGCCCTTGTGCTCGCCGGTGATCACCGTGGCGCAGAAGTTGTTGCCGCAATTGCTGACGCTGACGATGCCGCCGCCGGGGGCGCGCCACTTTCCAAGGATCGGCTCGGCGGCGAGCGAGGGCGTGGCGAAGCTCGCGGCGAGGGCGGCTGCGAGGATCAGGGATTTCATCGGATCATATCCTTCGGTCATCAAATCGTTCGTTGCGGATCCCGGCCAAGCCGGCATCGTGTCGATGGTCCGCTGCAGGCAGCTCCGGCCGTCGCCCGAAAACCGTCGCGGCTGTGCTTCGCCGCCTCCGCGCCATGTCGTTACGACTGGAAACATGCGGGGGCCAACTCGCCGTCGCGGCGGCTCAACCAGCGGCTGCCGTTCCTCCACCAGTTCGATGTGGCAAGATGGTGGCTCCTGCCGTTCGCTCACGGCCTTGTGTCATCGGCGTGTCAGAACAACGTCCCGGGACTGGCAGTTCTCGCGGCTTTCAGCTTGATCGGTGCCCGGTAGAGAGGGAAGGAGCCAACCGCGCTTTCTGGCGGTGCACTTTATTTGCCCTTGCGGCAGTTGCCGGCATTCACGGCGAATTAAGCGAAAATTTTAAGCGCCTCTTCAAGCGATGGCGGGATGATCCTTCCCATAAGAAACCAGGAACGGGACAGGGATCATGGCACATATCGACAACACCGCTTTCACCACCGCCACCGCGACCAGCGGCGCTGCCCATGTCGACGGCGCGGTTCTGATGAATCTCGGCCTTCGCGCGGCGCTGGGCCGTGATGGCGCGGTCGATCTCGTCGCCGCCCACATGTATTTCAACCTCGCCGACCGCAGGGGTGCCGAGGGCGCGGCGGCCCATCGCCAGGAAGTCGCCTGCGACATGTCGAAGGGTGAGATCGCCACGGCGCTTCGGGCCGCGCGCAAATGGTTGACGCTGCACTGAGCGCGCCGATCGCGAGGCCCTGCCGGCTGCTGCCTGCCGCCGGTGCTCCATCTATCCAGCTTAAGGCTCAGGTCGCCGTGGGGCGACCGACCTCGGCGATGGCGCCCATGAGCGCGTCCTCGAAAAGGGCGAGATCGTCCGGCGTTCCGACCGAGACCCGGATCATCCGGTCCAGCGGCTCGACGCCCGGCATGCGGATGAAGACGCCGCGCTTCAGAACGGCGGCCAGCAGCGTGCGAGCGTAGTCGCCGTTGCCGCCGCAATCGATCGCGACGAAATTGGTGGCGGAGGGAAGTGGGGTCATGTTCGCCCGCCGTGCGATCGCGGCCAATTCCTCGCGCGCGTGCGCGATCCTTATAATTGTCGCCCTGAGATGGTCCTGATCGGCGAGCGCGGCGAGCGCACCGGCCTGGGCCATGCGCGAGACACCGAAATGATTGCGGACCTTGTCGAACTGGGCGATCGCGGCCGGTTCCCCGACGACATAGGCAACCCGCACGCCGGCCATGCCATAGGCCTTCGAAAAGGTGCGAAAGCGCAGGAGGTTTGGCCGCATCAGCGAGATCGGCGGCAGGCTGCCGTCGGGCGCAAGGTCACTATAGGCCTCGTCGAGGACGAGGATGGTCTCTTCGGGGACCGCGTCGATCAGCCGCCCGATCGTCGCTGCGTCATGGACGCTGCCGGTCGGATTGTCGGGATTGGCGAAATAGAGAAGCTTTGGACGGACATCCCGTGCCCGCGCGGCCAGGGCTTCGGGATCCTCGTGGTCGTCCGCCCGGTAGGGGACGAAGTCGAGCCGGGCGCCGTGGCCGGCGACGTGGTAGTTGAAGGTCGGATACGCGCCGTAGGAGGTCACGACCCGGTCGCCGGGGACCGCCGCGAGATGGACGAGATGGCCGAGCAGGCCGTCGATGCCCTCGCCGATGGCGATGTTCTCCATGCCGATGCCGTGGTGATCGGCGATCGCGCGCTTCAGCTCGTATTGCTCCGGATCGCCATAGGCCCAGCTCTCTCGCGCCGCCTCAGCCATGGCTTCGAGCACCATCGGCGATGGGCCGAAGACGCTTTCGTTGGCGCCGAGCCGGGCACGGAACTTTACTCCCATGCGCCGCTCCAGCGCCTCCGGGCCGACGAAGGGGATGGTCGCGGGGAGCGAGCGGGCAAGGTCGGTAAACAGCATTGCAGGGTTCCGGCGGTCGCGCGGCCGGCTTTACCGGCTGGCCGCGAGGGACGTTTCACGAAGGTGATGCGTCTTACGCCCAGTTGCCGCTCGCGAAAAGATGCGCGCAGCCGGTCGGCTCGGCTACTCGGCGATCGGCTTCAGGCCGGCGGCAAAAAGCTGGCCGTTCTTCTCGTAGTGGCGTGCCGATTCCCGCAGCTTTTCGGCCGCCGCCTCATCGAGCGTGCGCACCGCCTTGGCCGGCGAGCCGACGATCAGCGAGTTTTCGGGAAACTCCTTGCCTTCGGTGACGAGGGCGTTCGCCCCGATGATCGAGTTCCTGCCGATTCTCGCGCCGTTCAGCACCGTCGCGCCCATGCCGATCAGGACGTTTTCCTCGATCGTGCAGCCATGGACGATCGCGGCGTGTCCGATGGTGCAGCCGGCAGCGATCGTCAGCGGCGAGCCCATGTCGCTGTGCAGGACGGCATTGTCCTGGACGTTGGTGGCTTCGCCGATCTCGATCCACTCATTGTCGCCGCGAATGACCGCGCCAAACCAGACGCCGGCGCCCCGGCCGAGCCGCACCCGCCCGATCACCTGAGCATTCGGTGCGATGAAGACATCCTCGCCGATCTGCGGGCGATCCTCGCCAAGTTGATAGACCGGCATCGCCGTCCTCCCGTTGGTTTGCTTTGCGGCAAGCTTGCGCGCCGCCGACGGCGAAGGTCAAGCATGGGCGCGACGTCCCGCCCCGAGAGACGAAATGCGGACCGGCTGGAATGCGTCTTCCCGAGAAAGCCGTTGAAAAGGTTGACGCCCGGCCTTGCGGTCTTGCACCCGCACAGGGTGAGGGCCACCGTGCGGCCCGCATCGACGGCGTTGGGACGCAGCACATGATCCGACTTCTCCACACGGCGGACTGGCAGATCGGCAAGCCCTTTGGCGGGTTCGACGAGGAGCGGCGGGTCGAATTGCGATCCGCGCGCTTTGCCGCCGTCGGGCGGATCGCCGCGCTGGCGCGAGACCGGGCCGTCGATGCCGTGCTCGTCGCCGGCGACGCCTTCGACGACAACACGGTCGCCGAACGGGACGTGAACCGCGTGCTCGACGAGATGGCGGCCTATCGCGGCCCGTGGATCTTCCTGCCCGGAAATCACGATGCGGCGGTGACCGGCAGCGTCTGGGCGCGGCTGCGCGGACATCTGTCCCGGCGGGGCCTTGCCAATGTCGTCATTGCCGACGAGCCGGCGGCGATCGATCTTCTGGACGGGCGCCTCGCCATCCTGCCGGCGCCGCTCGTCCGCCGCCACGAAGGTGCCGACCTGACCGGCTGGTTCGACCATGCCGAAACGCCGCCGGGTGCGGTGAGGGTCGGGCTTGCCCATGGCGCGCTGGAAAACCGGCTGCCGGAGGCCGCCGATGCGGCCAATCCGATCGCCGAGACCCGCACGACGACCGCCAGGCTCGACTATCTGGCGCTCGGCGACTGGCATGGCTTCCTCGCCGAGGTCGCTCCGAAGACGGTTTATGCCGGAACGCCGGAGCCCGATCGTTATCCCTCCAACGAGCCCGGCCATGTGGCGCTCGTCGAGATCGACGGGCCGGGCGACCAGCCCCGTATAGAGCGCGTGCCGGTTGCTCTTTATAGATGGACCGCGCGAAGCGAGCGCCTCGATGGCGATGCCGGCGGGCTCGAAGCGACGTTTTCGACCTTCGACGATCCCGGCAAGACGCTTTTGAAGCTGACGCTCGCCGGCAGCCTCTCCCTGCGCGAAAGGGTGCGCCTGGAGGAGACCATCGCCCACTGGCGCGACCGCTTCTTCTCTCTCGACATTCGTGACGACGACCTCTTCGACGAGCCGGACGAGGACGACCTCGATAAGATCGATCTCTCCGGTTTCGTCAGGACCGCGATCGAGGCGCTGCGCGCCAAGGCCGCCGACCCGGCCGATCCCGAACGCGAAGCCGCGCGGCTGGCGATCCGCATGGCCTATGTGGAGCATCGCCGGCTCTCGGGGACGGAGGGCTGAGATGCATCTGAAGTCGCTTCGCGTCACGGAATTCGCCAGCATCATGGACGCCTCGCTGGAGGGGCTCGATCCCGGCCTCAACGTCGTCGTCGGCGACAACGAGGCCGGCAAGTCGACGCTTCTCAAGGCACTGCGCGCCGCCTTCTTCCAGAAATATCGCGGGCGCGGCGAAGCGGTGGAAGCCTTTCTGCCCTATGGCGGCGACGGACGGCGGCCGACGGTCTCGGTCGGCTTTTCCCATGACGGCGCCGACTATCTGTTGTCGAAGAGTTTTCTCACCCGCCCGGCCGCCGAACTCGCCGGGCCCTGGGCGTCTCCGGTTTCCGGCGATGCGGTGGAGGAAAAACTCGCCGAGCTGCTCGGCTTCGTTCATCCGGGGCGGGGCGATTCCAAACTCTCCGAGCACCAGGGCGCCTTCGGCCTTTTGTGGGTCGAGCAGGGTCGCTCCAATATCGGCCTCGACATCGGCGCGGGCCGCGACGCGGTCACGGCGTCCCTCGAAGGCGAGGTCGGCACGATCCTCGGCGGCGAGCGCGGCCGCGCGCTGATCAACGCGGCGAAGGCGCTGAACGACCGGCACTTCACCGCCACCGGCCGGATCGGCGCGAATGCGCCGCTGAAGGCGATCGACGACGAGCTCGCCACCGCCCGGCAGGAGCTTTCGCAAAAGCGCGCGGCCTTCGGCGAACTGGAGCAGAAGCTGAAGCGTCTGGAGGATCGCCGCCGGGCGCTGAAGGGCTATGAGGACGCAAAGACGCTTGAGAAGGCGAGCGAGGCGCTGCGCGCGGCCGAGGCCGCCTTGCGCCGTGCCGAGGACCGGGACCGGGAATGGCAGGCGGCACACGCGGCGGTGAAGCAGGCCGAGGCGATGCGGGCCGGCGCCGTCGAGGCACTGAAGCGGCGCGATCATCTGACCGCGCAGTCCGCCGCGTCGCAGAAGGCGTTCGAGGCCGCTGCCGCCGATTTCGCCGAGATCGACGCGGCGGCCCGCAGCGCGGCCGAGACGGTCAGCGCCGCCGCCAAGGCCCATGACGACGCGCGCGCCGCGCTCAAATCGGCCGAGGACCGCCACGAGGCCCATCGCCGGCGCGCCGATCTTGCCCGCGAGAGCGCGGCGCGCGACCGGCTCCGCAGTGTCGTCGAGCAAGCCGGAAACCTGGCCGAAAAGATCGCCGCCCTCCTTGCGAGGCGCGATCTCATCGCAATCGACCAGAAGGCGCTGACAGCCATCGACAGGGCCGAGCGCGCTCGGCGCGACTGCGAGGTGCGGCTGCAGGTCGCCGCGCCGGCGGTGACCTTCGAACCGGAAGCGGGCGGCGGCGTCCGCGCGCCGGACGGAAGAGCGATCCTTTCCGGTGAGACCCAGCGCGTCGTCTCGCCCAGCCGCTTTCTTCTCGAGGGTTTCGGCGCCGTGACGATCGAACCCGGCGGCGGCGCGGCCAATCTGGAATCGGAACTGCGCGAGGCGACGGGCGCGCTGGACAAGCTTTTGAAGGCATGCGGGTCCGAAAGCGAAGCCGATGCCCGCCGGCTTTTCGCCAAGCGTCAGGAGCTTGAAGCGGAGCTCAAACTTTTGTCCACCCGCCGGGACGCCCTCGTGCCGGAGGGGCTCGATGCGGCGAGGGCGCGGCTTGGCGCCGCCGAGGCGGCCGTCGGCCGGCTGACGGCAGCCGTTGCCGGCGAGCCGGACGGCGCCGGCAATCTGGCCGACGATAGCGAGACCGCAGGGGACCGTCTCGTCGCCGCGCTGGAGACGGCACGCCGCAATGCGGCCGCAGCCGACGAGGCCCTGCGGATCGCATCGCGCGAAAGCGAGGCGGCGACCCTTGCAAGGGTCAGCGCCGAAAGCGACCTCACCCACTTCAAGTCGCAGGCCGAGCGGGCCCGTGCTGATGTCGAGGCTGCCGAGGCGGGCCTCTCGCGCGCGGCCCTGTCGGAGCGGCTGGCCGAGGCCGACGCGGATCTGGAAGCAAAGCGCGGACGGCTCTCTCTCACACAGCGTCAGCGCGAGGAGGAAGGCGCGGAGGCCGCCGAAGCCCGGCGCAAGGCGGCCGAAAAGGCGCTCCGCCAGATTTCCCAGACGCTCCAGCACTTGCGCGACGAAACCATCGGCCTCGAAGGCGAGGTGCGCGCGGCCGGCGGCAGCGGTGTCGGCGAGGCGGTGCAATTGCTGGAAGAGCGGATCGCCGATCTCGAACGCCGGCGGCAAAGGACGTCACTCGAGGCCGACGCCGCGCGACTTCTTTACCGGACGCTGCTCGATGCCCAGCGCACGGCGCGCGAACACTGGCTTGGGCCGATCAAGACCCGCGTCGCGCCCTTCCTGAAGCTTTTGCATCCTGAAAGCGATATCGATCTCGACGAAGAGACGCTCGAACTGAGGGGCCTGCGCCGCCAGGGCGTCGAGGAGCGCTTCGACCGGCTTTCGGCGGGTGCCCGCGAGCAGGTGGCGGTGATCACGCGGCTGGCGCTCGCCCAGGTTCTGAAGCAGGGCGGCCATCCGGCTGCGGTGATCCTCGACGATGCGCTGGTCAACACCGACGAACTTCGTCTCGAGCGCATGCATGAGGTGCTGCGGGCGGCCTCCCGCGAGCTGCAGGTCATCGTTCTGACCTGCCGCGAACGGGATTTTCGCGACCTCGGCGCGCCGATGTTCCGGCTCTGATTCGCTGGTCGGAAGCCAAAACCGCGTCAATGCGAAAGCGATGCCGAAACAGCCTTTCGGCCGTCGTCAAGCCAGGCGCAAGCTTCAATCCACCGCAGAACGGGCCGTCCGCAGCGGCAGCGACGCGGTCGGACCCGTCCATCTTGCGAAAAACCGCGAAAAACGCCCAGAAACGCCGGATCTGAGCGTGTGGTTACTGGTGGGTGAATGAAAAAGTGGCATCGGCGCAACAGGGGTGTGTCCAAAGCGTCCCAAGAGGCCCAGTGTGTCCTTTATGCGATTGCATCGAATCCGCGTGTGGATATTGTCGCTTTCAGAAAGATCGCGGGGGCAAACGGCTTCGGACTTTCAAAGAGGGGATGGGGCAGGGAAGGCTGTCCTTCATACAAGGCCCAACCCTAACCTATTAATTGACTGGAGGTCAGGACATGAACATTAAGAGCCTTCTTCTCGGCTCCGCTGCGGCCCTCGTCGCAGTTTCCGGCGCCCGCGCTGCGGACGTCATCGTTCCGGTTGCACCGGAGCCCACGGATTACGTCAAGGTTTGCGACGTCTACGGCACCGGCTTCTACTACATCCCGGGCACCGAGACCTGCCTGTCGATCAACGGCTACGTCCGTTACAAGATCACCGCTTTCGGCGGCGTCACGGACGATGCAGGCACGGAATTCCTCACCAACGACGAGGGCGACAACTACTCGGTCAACTCGACCGTCCGCGTTCGTCTGAACTTCGACGCTCGTGAAGAGACCGAGCTCGGCACCCTGCGCGCCTTCGCTCGCGTTCAGGCCAGCAACGGCGGCGTTCCCGGTGAAGACGCCGGCTATGCGATGGACATGGGCTACATCCAGCTCGGTGGCCTGACCATGGGTTACCTCGACACCCTCTGGACCGAGGACGACGGTCTCCTGACCGATACCGACCTCGCGCTCGGCGACTTCCAGGTCAACCGCATCTCCTACACCTACGCTGCGAACGGTTTCTCGGCTGCGGTGTCGATCGAAGACGACGCAACGGGCGACTGGAAGCCCGACGTTGTTGGTCGTCTGGCCTATGCCGGTGGCTGGGGCCGCGCCTACATCGCTGGTTCGTATGACGAAGCCGAGCGTGGCGACGGCCTGCCGATCGCCGGTCTCGACAGCGATGGCGACACCATCTTCGGTGTGCAGCCCGGCCAGGACGGCGCGTTCGCTCTGAAGGGCGGCCTGAGCCTCAAGGATCTCATCGCCACCGACTCCGAGCTCCGCGTCGAGGGTGGTTACGCTTTCGATCCGTCGTCTTACATGACCATCGGCATCTTCAATGGTCTCGGCAGCGATGCTTTCGCCACGGCGGTCAGCACTCTTCCGGTCGAGTGGCAGGTCGGTGCGGGCTACGCCCAGAGCTTCGGCAAGCTCGGCGTCGCGCTCTCGGGTGCTTACGGCCAGACGTTCGACTACTACAACGACTCGGACGTCCTGGTTGCCGACAACGGCAAGTACTACAAGGTCGTCGGCAACGTCGGCTACGAGATCACCAAGAACTTCGACATGCTGGCCGAAATCTCCTACACCAAGCTCGACGCCGACCTGATCGGCGACGACAGCGACAGCCTCGACCAGACGGCTGGCTTCATCCAGTTCGTCCGCTCCTTCTAATCGAAGCGGCGAAAGCTGAAGCAATCTGATGAAGGCCCGGCGCAATGCGCCGGGCCTTTTTCGTTCAGGCATTTCGATGATTGCTGTCTCGCCCTGGGGCAGGGCGGTTCTCAGAGCGCTCCGCGTCCTCTGAGGCGCCTGATTGCGCAACACGATGTTCGAGCGCCGGCCACGACCTGGATCAGAAGGCGCACCGTTCGACCCGACGTCATTCCCGGGTTCATCCGAGAAACTGGAACATACCGACAAAACAGAGGCTGAATCGGCGCACTGGATGCTCGGGACGGGGCCCGAGCATGACGAACGCGATGAAAGCGGACGCCTGATCCCGGAATGTCAGGCACTCGATCTGTGCCGTTCTCGTTAGAACGCCGTGCGTCCGAGTGGACGATCAACGAATGCTCTACAGCACCCGGCGATAACTTCGCATCGTCCGGTGCTGTAGATTCTATCGGGCGCGCCGGCTTATCGAAAAACCGGATTCCATTTTTTCGCTCGGCGCTCCAAACTTTTGAATTGCCGTAGCCGGCTCGACGGCCAATGCCCGATCATGACGTTATCAGGCCGGCGTTCCGTTCTCCGCGAACATTGGCAATCCTGGCGAAGCGGCAACGATTGCTGCAAAGGGGCAGGGCACGTCGGTCTCGAACCGGCCGCGCCATGCGTCATCACCCTCGATCGGCAGGCCGATCCGTCCGACATTGCACCGGCCGGCATTGCACCTGACGCAGGGCGTCAGCCGATCCAGCGGCGGCCGGTCGTCTCGAGGCCGAAGAAGCGCGGCGTCCGCGCGAAGGTCGCAAGGCCGGCAAGGGCGGCGAGCGGCTCGGTCACCACATAGAGCGGTATCTCCCGCATCAGTTCGCTGTGGGGAGCCTTGTCCTCGAAGGCGGCGCGCACGTGGTCCTTCTTCACCACCGGGATCAGGCGCTGGAAGATGCCGCCGCCGATGAAGACGCCGCCACGGGCCATGAAGACGAGGGCGATGTCGCCGGCGATCCGCCCGAGATAGGTCGCAAAGAGATCGACCGCTTCCTCGGCCTCGCGATCCATGCGGTTGATCGCCGCTTCGGTGATCGACTGCGGCGTGTCGAGGGAGGGTGCGTTGCCCTTCACCGCGCAGATGGCGCGGTAGAGATTGACGAGCCCGCGGCCGCAGAGGATCTGCTCGCCGGACACGCGGCCCTCGATCGTCTGCAGATGCGGCCAGATCTGAAGGTCGCGTTCGGTGCGCGGGCCAATGTCGATATGGCCGCCTTCGCCCGCCACCGGGATCCACATGTTGCGGGCGCGGACGAGCCCGGCGACACCGAGCCCCGTGCCGGGGCCGAGAACGGCGCGGCTCGCGCCTTCGCGGATGACGCCGCCGCCGATCTGCGTGCGCGCCTCTTCCTTGAGCGAGGAAATCGCCAGGGCCTGTGCCTCGAAATCGTTGAGAACGATGATCTCCGAGATACCGAGACCCTCGATCATCGCCTTCGGGCGGACGATCCAGGGACAATTGGTGAGGTCGATCTCGTCGCCGTCGATCGGCCCGGCAACGGCGAGAACGGCCGATTTGGGCTGCAGCGAGGTCTTGTCGAGGACCGTCGCCTGGATCGCTTCGTCGATATTCTCGAAGTCGGCCGTCTGGACGACCGGAAACATCTTTGGCGCGGCATTGGCATCGACGATGATGGCAAACCGCGCGTTCGTCCCGCCGATATCCCCGATCAGAACCGGGAAATTAAGCGTCGTGCTCGCATCGCTCTTCGCTGCCATCTCGTGCCCGCCGTTTCAATCGATTTGCATCGTGCTCGACATAGGACATTGCCGAGGCGAAGGCAAAGCGCAGTTTGCAAATCCGCCGCTCCTTTCGAGGCGCAGTCGCCGGACCTTCCATCACCGCAGCGGGCGCGGCGTCGGGACGGGTACCGCGCTTGCCGGCGGCGCGTAGGCGGCCGAATAGCTGGCGGGCGACGAAACCCCGGCGCCCGAGCCGGCGGCAACCGCCTCTGATCCTTTAACCGGGGCGCTCAGGACGGCCCGGCAGGCGGCCGGCATGCCGGAAAGCGTCAGCGGCGGCTTCGGCTTCGGCGGCTTGGCGCCGGGCTTTTTCGGCTTCGGCGGTTGCAGCGCGACGTTGAACCACCAGCTAAGCTCCGAACAGCCGTCACCGCTGCCGACCGCCGGCTGCGGCTTGCAGTCGGTCGATCCCGGCTGGCAGAAAAGCCGGACATGGAAGTGCTCGTCATGCCCGTAATAGGGGCGCACCTTGGAGAGCCACGCGCGATCGCGCCCCGCCGTCTCGCACAGTTTCTTCTTGATGCCGGGATTGACGAAGATCCGCTGGACCTCGCGTTGCGACGCCGCGATCTTGATGAGATCGCGGTAATGCGAATTCCAGATCCGGTCGTCGACGGTGAAGGTGCCCTTTCGCAGGACCGAGCGAAACGGATAGGTCTCGCGCTGCTGCGCGCTCAGCCGGGGGGAGGGCATCGGCTGCAGCCAGACGTCGAAGTCGAGCCCGACCTGATGCGAGGCGTGGCCGGAGGCCATCGGTCCGCCGCGCGGCTGCGAAATGTCGCCGACGAGAAGACCGGGCCACACGCCCGTCCGGGCCGCCTGTGCGGCAATTCTCTCGATCAGCGCGATCGTCGCCGGGTGGCCGTAGCGGCGGTTGCGCGACAGGCGCATCACCTGCCAGTTCTCGCCGTCCGCCGGCAATGCAGCGGCGCCTGCAATGCAGCCATCGGAGTAGAAGCCGATGCTTTGCGTCTGGCCGGCCGACGGGCTTCTTTCGGCGGAGAACAGGAGCTTTGCCGGCGTTTCGGCATGCGACGCCCCGGGCGCAAGGCACATGCCGGCATAAAGTGCCGCTCCGCACAGAAGAAGAAGCCTTCGCAGTTTCATGACATGTCCTTCCGACGCGGTGCCGTCGTCCTGTCCCCATATGCCCGGGGCCGCAGGATCGGTCCCGGTCTTCGCGCCATGCGAAGCTTCGCTGCGCCCTGCATGATTCGCGGCTCTCGCCCAGCAGGCGGCGGACTTTACTCAAGACGACGAATTGTCTGAAAATGCGACGAAATCCTTACCAAGTTGCGATGATCCGCGCAGCAGGCCGAAGGGACGAGCGATGACCTATGATCTCTACTACTGGCCCGCGATCCAGGGGCGCGGCGAATATGTCCGTCTTGTTCTGGAGGCCGCCGGTGTTTCATATCGCGACGTGGCGCGGCTCGATGTGTCGCAGGGCGGCGGCGTCGAGGCGATGTTCGCTCACATGCGGGGTGATGAGGGGCCGCAGCGTCCTTTGGCGCCGCCCTTCCTCGTCGATGGCGACGTGCTGATAGCGCAGACGGCGGTGATCGTTTCCTATCTCGGCGAGCGCCACGATCTGGCGCCTCTTGAAGAGCGGGACCGTCTCTTCGCGCGCACCATCGCGGCCACGACGGCGGATTTCGTCGCCGAAGCGCACGACACCCACCACCCGGTCGGCGTGGCGCTCTACTACGAGGATCAAAGGGACGAAGCCTTGCGAAGAGCCGAGGGCTTCCGCAACGAGCGGGTCGCCAAATATCTTAGCTGGTACGAGGCGCTTCTGGGTGGGAACCCGAGCGGGCCGGAGCATCTCGTCGGCGATCGGCTGAGCTATGCGGATCTCGGCCTGTTCCAGACCGTCGCCGGTCTCGGCTATGCCTTTCCCCGCAGGATGAAGAGCCTGATGCCCGCGTTTCCGATGGTCGCGCGGCTGTGCGAACAGGTCGCGATGGTTGAGCGTGTCGCGGCCTATCTCGCCAGCGACAGGCGCATCGCCTTCAACGAGGACGGCATTTTCCGCCACTACCGCGAACTCGACGACGAATGAGAAAGGGCCCGGCGCGCGGCGGCGCCGGACCCTTGCGGTCGTCGTGAAACGGATCGGGTGCCGAAAGGCCCGGCCCGCCTGTCGTCAGTTGGCGAGCTGCGAGGCGAACAGGGCGAGAGCCTTCTGGTAGACGCCGGCACGGTTCCACTCGCGAAGCACGGCGAAGTTCGGCTGGCCCTGCTGATAGCCGGCGCCCGGACGCCAGCCGTGCTGGCGCAGGAAGTTTGCCGTCGAGGCAAGGACGTCCGCCTTGGAGCGGATCAGGTCGCGTCGGCCGTCGCCGTCGCCATCCACTGCAAAGCGCAGATAGTTCTTGGCGAGGAACTGGGTCTGGCCGATCTCGCCGGCCCAGGCGCCACGCATCTGGTTCGGGGACATGTCGCCGCGATCGACGATCGCCATGGCCGCCAGGAGCTCTTCGGTGAAAAAGGCCGAACGGCGGCAGTCGTAGGACAGCGTGGCCAGCGAAGAGAAGACCGGCATGTTGCCGGAATTGGCGCCGAAGCCGGTCTCCATGCCCCAGATCGCGACGAGCACTTCCTTCTGCACGCCGTAGCGCTTCTCGATCGAGTTCAAGAGGCCGGCATTCTGGCGGATGATTCGCTTGCCCTTGGAGACGAAGGAGGCAGGTGCGCGCCGCTTCATGAACGCGTCGAGCGACAGGTTCATCGAATGCTGGTTGCGATCGAGGCTGATGACCTTGCGCGAATACTGGGCCGGCATCAGCGCCGACTGGATGGTCCGCTGCGAAATGCCTGCGCGCGCCGCCTCCTGAGCCATCTGCTGCTTCCACTGGTCGAAGCCGGCAGCGGAGTTGCCGCACTGGGCGGCGTTCGCGGGAACGGCCGCGGCGCCGAGCATGAGGGCGGTCAGGCCGGAAAGAGCAAGGCTCATGAATTGTTTGCGTCGGAGCATGTTGGGACTATCTCTCCTCTCGAGGGGGTTCAATTTCGGCGGTCTTTGCGGCCGTCGGCCCGCTCGGGCCGTCGCTTCGAGGCCGTCGGGCCCCTTCCACGGAGATCGCTCTGGAAACTTTACGAAACACTGTAGCGGCTTTCGGCCTGTTACTACATCGGCTTCGGCGTATCGTCATTAACGCGAAGTATGCATTGCCACCGAAAGCGGCGACAGTCGGGCGAACTGATGAAGTTTCTCGTTCAACTGCTCACGAACTCGGTATTTCGAGATTTTCGGTCTCGGCCAAGGCGCGCTTCTTCTCGCCGGCAATCAGCATCAGGTTGCGCGTGTAGATGACGAGGCCGGCGGCCTGTCCGAGGATGAAGACGGGATCACGCCGATGCAGGGCATAGACGAGCAAAAGCGCCCCCCCGACCAGCGAAAAGCCCCAAAAGGCGACCGGCACCACGGACTTGCGGGCCCGCTCCGAGGCGATCCACTGGATCAGGAACCTTGCGGTGAACATTGCCTGGGCAAAGAAGCCGAGAGCGATCCACAGATTGAACTGGTCGATGAAGACATGCTGGATGAAGGACCACATCGGTCTTTCTACTCCTTGGTGGCCGTCACGTCTTCGACGTGTCCGGGGGTTCTGCGGCCACGACGAATGATCCACCACACGCCGAAGAGATCGAGTGCGCCGCGGGCCGCCCGGTCGAAGATGCCGTAGTTCGACTGGCCGAAGCGGCGCTGGCGGTCTTTCACGTCGAGATGGGCGATCGTGCGTTCCTCCCGAAGGACGAGAGCCGGCAGGTAACGATGCCAGCCGTCGAAATAGGGCAGCTTGCGGAACAGCTCGGCAGGCACCGCCTTCAGGCCGCAGCCGGTGTCGCGGGTCGCGTCGTTCAGGATCGCGGTCCGCAGGCGGTTGGCCGCTTTCGAGGACAGGCGTTTGGTAAAGCTGTCGGTGCGCCCGACGCGCTGGCCCGCGACGAGGCCGCAGGTCTCGTCGCGTGATTCGAGCAGATCGACCATGGCGGGAATGAAGGCCGGATCGTTCTGCCCGTCGCCGTCGATGGTCACGATGCAGTCGCCATCGGCGCAAAGAACGCCCGTGCGCACCGCGCGGCTCTGTCCGGCGGAGCGCTCGTGCCGGATGTGCCGGACCGCCATGCCGTCGCCGCGCAGCGTCTCGATCATCCCTGGCGTGTCGTCCGTCGAGCCGTCGTCGACGACGACGATCTCGTGGTCGCGCCCGGCAAGCGCCGCCGCGATCTCGGGGACGAGCACGGAAAGGTTTTCCGCTTCGTTCTTGGCGGGCACGACGACGCTCACCTTGACGAATCTGCGTCGCCGGGTGGTGGCCGAAATCTCGGAGGTGGTCGGGTTTGTTGTCGAAAAGGCATCCATCGCCGGCGCCTTATCATAATCTGATCGACCGGTCGCGTCAGAAAAGCGCGCCGCTTCGACGCCGTTACAGTTACGGCCGGGGGAGGGGGCGGAGCCGGTAACGACGGCACCGCCGCGAAGCCTCGAGCGCAGCTGCGCGAAATTCCTGTCGATCCGCTCGCCCCGGGCACCGAGGAAGACCGGCCGCAAAAGGACGATGGTCGAAAGGGTGATGATCCAGGAGACGAGGACGTCGGAGAGGAAGTGTCCTCCCGCGGCGATCCGGGCGAGCGAGACCGTGGCGGCGATCGCTGCCAGGCCAAGGCCGATCGGCAGGCGGTCCTGCCTCGGGATGACGAAGAATAGCGCCATGACCGCCGCGGCCGAGGCCGCCTCGCCCGACGAGAACGAGCAGTTGCGGCTGCACTGGTCGGAGAATTGCCAGACCGGCGTGAAGTCCAGGCTGCCGCCAAATTCGAGGAGTGAGCGGGGGCGGGCACGGCCGAGCGTGTTCTTCAGGATGGCGTTGACGATCAGCCCGGGCGCGATCACGTAGACCGCGATGACGTAAAGCCCTTCGCTCGGTTTCAGGAGCCAGCGCGGCGGCCGCACCATCAGCCCCGCGACGACGGCGAGGAGGCTGAAGCCTAGCGCCGCGCCGGTCATCCAGTTGCCGAACTTGCGAACCAGCCTGACGTCGAAGTCTTCGGCGCCCGAAAAGCCGAGCCCGGCCCGGTAGAAATGCCCGCTGACCAGAATGTCGATGCCGGGAAAGCTCAGGAAGAAGACGCTGACGACGGCAAGGACGATCGTCAGGAAAACCAGGGGGCGGCGCCGGACGAAGCGAAGGCAGACGGCCGCCCTGCTGCCGTCTGCCGATCCGCCGGAGCGGCCGGGCAGCCGGGGAAAGGTGTCGGCTCCTGCGTCCATTCACGTCTTTCCTTGCATTTGCCATCGCCTTGGGGCGGGTCGAGCGCCCTGCCTCTATCGGACACAGGCCGATACCCCAAGTTTTCCAAACGCCCCATCGTGCTTTTTTGAAAACCGATTCCGATTTCCGGGCCGATGCGATAGGACTGGCATCAAGCGCCAGTCGCGGTCCTTCGCCTGAGGGCTTGGCATCGCATATCACGAGTTCGGCGGCCTCTAACGAGCCAATCGCAAGCAAATATGACACTTCCCACGACCGCCGACGATCGGCGAGCCAGCGTGGCGGATCGGTTACAGGACCGCTCCTTCGGTCTGGCTTTTCTCGCTCTTCTCCTCGCCGCGATCGCGCTTCTGCGCCTGGTAGCGCTGTTCCTGTCGCCGAGCGAGCTCGGTTTTGACGAAGCCCAGTATGTCCTTTGGGCGCAGCATTTCGATTTCGGCTATTTTACCAAGCCGCCGCTCGTCGCCTGGGTGATTGCCGCCGAGACGAAGGTCTGCGGCACGGGCGCGGCCTGCGTGCGCTCGATCGTGCCGCTGGTCAATTCTGGCACGGCCTTCGTCCTTGCGCTTCTGGCGGCGCGGCTCTACGGGGCGGGGACGGGGTTCTGGACCGGCATCTTCTTCGTGATCATGCCGGGCATCGCGGTCTCGTCCTTCCTGATCACCACCGATCCGCTGCTCTTGTTCTTCTGGAGCCTGGCGCTGTTCGCCGTCTTTCTGCAGATCGACAAACCCGGCCTGAAGCCTGCCCTTCTCTTCGGCGTCGCCGCCGGGCTCGGTCTCAACGCGAAATATGCGATGATCTATCTGCCGGTGCTGGTCGCGCTGGCCGGCGCGATGATGCCCGAATTTCGACGTCGGCTGTTCCGGCGCGAGAGCCTTCTCGCCCTTGCGATCATGCTGCTTTTGATCGCGCCCAACCTGATCTGGAACGCGCTCAACGGTTTTGCGACCTTCGAGCATACGGCGAACGACAATATCGGCTGGAGCCTGTCGCGGCTCAACGCCAGCAAGGGCTTCGAGTTCTTCGGCGCGCAGTTCGGCATCGCCGGGCCGGTGATCTTCGGGGCGATGCTGAACGCGTTGTTCTTGCGGGCACGAACCGAAAAGCCGCGCACCGACGTGCTTCTGATGATCCTGTCATGGCCGATCCTGTTCGCCATCACCATCCAGGGCTTCCTCGCCCAGGCCAACGTCAACTGGGGCGCCACGGCCTATCCGGCGGGCGTGATCGTCGCGACGGCGCTGGTCGTCCGTCATCGCTGGCGCTTCTTCTTCTGGACGAATCTGATCGTCTGCGGCCTCGTCTCACTGGTCATTCTTCTGGGCACGGCGTTTTTCGATCCGGCCGATGCGCCGGGCGCCGGCAAGCAGCTGCGCCAGCTCGCCGGCTGGCAGGTGACCGGCGAGAGCCTCGCGGCGCTGGCGCAAAAGACGGGGTCCACGCGCATCGTCGTCGAGGGACGGGCGCTGACGGCGGGTGTCGCCTATGCCTTGCGCGACAGCGATCTCCAGGTGCTCGGCTATCTGCCGAAGGGCGAGAGCCCCACCGACCAGTTCCAGCTCGACCGGCCCTGGGACGGCGACGATGCGCGTCAGGGCACGCTGCTCTTCGGTTTCGGCGCCGACGATCTCAAGCGTCTGGGCGCCTCGCCCGTCGCGACCGTCGATGCGCCGATCTATGCCGCCAGGGACGGGACGATGCCGGTTTATGGTTTCAATGGCGCAGCTTCGGTTGACGTTGACGGGCAGCCATCAGGCGAGTGAACGTCGCCGACGATAGAGCCTGCCGGGCGCCCGAATGCGCATGACGGGACGCCGGCCGGCGGTTCGGGTCTCTTTGGCCATGTCGTTGACGACGCAGGAGGACCGATGAGGCAGGTATCGCCATGGCCGGACAACGGCGTGATCCTTTATGACGGCGTCTGCGTCCTGTGCTCGGGCTGGGTTCGCTTCGTCGCCAGGCGGGATGCGACGCGCCGGTTCCGCTTCACGCCGATCCAGTCGGCCTATGGCGCGGCGATGGCCGAGGCGCTGGCAATCGACCCGGCCGATCCAGACACCAACGCCGTCGTGATCGACAAGATCGCCTATTTCCAATCCGACGCGGTGCTCGCCGTCCTTTCGCCCCTGCCGGGCTGGACATGGACGAGAATCGGCTTCGCGGTCCCAACAATGCTGCGCGATCCGCTCTACCGGCTGATCGCGCGCAACCGCTATCGGATCTTCGGACAGCACGAGGCCTGCGAGCTTCCACCCGCAGGCCTTGCAACGAGGATCGTCACCGAACTCTGACGTCTGCCCGATTGGATGCCGGGCGACGGGTTGCGCCCGGATATCAGCGGCCGATCGCGCCGCCGATGACGCCGCCGACGAGGCCGCCGAAGAAGGCCGCCGCGGCAGGATCGCCGCCGCTGCGGCGGGGCGAGACGCGCCGGACGACGCGGGGCTTGGAATTGCTGCGCCGGGTCGAAACGGCCTTGCGGGTTTCGCGGCGCGGCGTGACGGACCGCGCCTTGGGCGGGGCCGGCGGGGTGTAGGCGGCGAGCGCGGCCTGGGTCTGGCTGACGAGGAGGTCGTATTGCGGCTGGTTGAGATAGCCGCTGACATGCACGCCTCGGGCGCTCTGCCAGGCGACGATGGCCTTGCGGGTGTTCGGTCCGAAGGCGCCATCCGGGGTGCCGCAGTTGAAGCCGGCAAGATTGAGCCGGAGCTGGGCCTCCTTGCGTTTGCCGCGATCAAGGCCGAGCATCGCCTCGGTGCCTTCCCCGGACAGCATCTGGGAAGTGGCGCTGCTGCCGACAGAGTTGGCGCTGCCGGGCAGGCCGGCCTGGAGATTGCCCGACGATCCCATCGCGCCGTCATTGCCGAGGCTGGCGACGACGTTGCCGTTGGCGCGGACGGGCAGCCGGGCGATCTGCTTGCGGGCGTTGGCGGCATAAAGCCCGTTCGGGAAGGTTTCCAGATAGGCTTCGTAATCGACGCGCTGGCCGGAGTCGCGGGCGAGGCTGTAGAGCGCCGTCTCGCGCTGCAGCGTTTCGGCATCGTCGCCGCTGCGCGTGGTCGTCGCGGCCGACGGGACGAGGCTGGGCGCGGAGGCCTCCACCGCCGAGGAGAGCGCGGTGGTCGGCTCCAGTGAGGCGACCTTCGTCGCATTCGGGTTGAGATAGACCTCGCCGGTGAGCGAGGCGTTGATCCAGGGCCGCTGCTGGTTCTTGGTGGTCTCCAGCACCTGACCGGTCACCCGGGACATGACGACCTGAATGTCGGTGTCCGGCGCGTCGATCTGGTCGAGCAGCGCCTGGGTGAAGGGCGAATGGGACGTACCCTCGCCGTCATAGGCGACCTCGTCGGGGCTGGTGGCATAGATGATCGCCGTGCCTTCGCCGCCGTCGCCGCCGATGTCGATCTTGGCGAGGCCGTCGGAGACCTTGGCCGAGCGGCTGACGCCCTTCAGCGATCGGGCGAGCGAGCGCGACAGCGGGTTGTCCCGGCAGGCGTCGAGCACGACGAGCCGCACGGCGACGTCATAGCGCAGCTGCCGGTTGATCGTGTCCAGCGAGACAGCGCGGAAATCGAGATCGGACGGATCCTCGAAGGCCGCGTCGATCGGAACCAGATAGTTCTTGCCGTTCACCTGCATGCCGTGGCCGGCATAGAAGAACAGGCCGACATCGGCGCCGCGCACCGACTTGGCGAAGTCCTGAATCTTGGCGTCCATCTCGACCTTGCCGAGGTCGATGCCCTCGATCACCTCGAAGCCGAGATTTTGCAGCTTCTGGGAGACGGCGCGCGCATCGCGGGAGGGATTTTCGAGGGTCACCGTGTGCTGATAGGCGCTGTTGCCGACGACGAGGGCGACCCGCCGCTCCGGCGTCGCGGCGCGGGCCTCCTCGATCGCGGGGCCGGCGAAGACACCGACAATGCCGGCGATGAGCGCTGCCAGACAGCCGCGCTTGAACGGCGCCGCGAGGCCGCGCGGCTTGTCGCGGGTAGGCGGCTTGTCGCGGGTAGATTGTGCCGGCTTGCCGGGGCCGATCGAGCCTCTCAATCGCGCCAGACGGCGAATGACACCGTTTCGATCACTCATGGCTGTCCTCTCCTCGCGTCATGGGCGAATGATGTAAAAGAATACACGCAATGGTACAGTCGTTTACCGCACGATTCAATCGAAGATTGCTGCTGCCAATGCAAAAAACCGCCCTCTCCTTGCGGAGGGGCGGTCAGAGTTCGACTGGAGGAGGCGAGCCCGCTGACGGGCCCGAAGTCGTGACGTCGATGCGCCCCGCCGGGACGCCGGCAACTCAGCGGCGGGCGATGATCTCTTCGCCCGAAACGATCATGCGGATGCCGAGGCCGGGCTTGCGCCTTGCCAGAAAGCGCGGGCGGCGCTGGCGATGCGGCGCGGCGCGGCGCGAGGCCGGCTGGGCCGAGCGAAGCTGGCCGACCGTCTCCTCGAGCGAGACGACGCGGCCGTCCGCCTCGATCATCAGCATCGGCAGGCCGAAGAGATCCGACCAGCCGCGCCAGTCGGCGGCGACGTCGAAGAGATCGTTCGCCACGAGGAGCGGCACGGTGCATTTCGGGTCGTCATGATAGAGTTCGAGCGTGACGGTCACCTCGCCCTCGGCTGTCTCCAGCGCCCGTGCGGCGATGCCACGGAAGGCGCGGGACGGAAGGGCGATGGAAATCGGCAGGCCGCAGCCTTCGAGGATGCGGCGGATCACCGCGCCTCGACTGTCGACGCGATAGGTAACCTCTTCGCCGTCTTCGAAAGTCACGAAGCTCTGGTGGCGATCGCAGGCCCTCGGATCGAGCCGGACGGGCGCGCAGGCCCAGTTCGGACGGGTCGAAATCTTTACGTTCTGAGCGATGGTCATGTGCGACGCCTTCTGTCTCTCCTGAGAGCCGCTTTGCGGCCCGGGATCCCTGTTTCGACGGCCGATGTGTTCCCCGGCCTTTCGATGGGTTCAGAATAGACAGCGCCTGTTTCACACGCGCTAAGAAAGTCAGTTAAGTCTTCCTGACTTCCATGAGGGTTATCAGAATAGAAATTTGAATCAAAACTGAACAAGCTTTCCGGGGTTTAAGATATTGTTTGGATCGAAGAGATGCTTGATGCCACGCATCAGATCCATTTCGGCGGCGGGCTTCGTGCGGGCGAGCTCGTCGCGCTTCAAAAGGCCGATGCCATGTTCGGCCGAGAAGGTGCCGCCCATCTCGGCGACGACGGCGTGGACGAGGCCGTTGATCTCGCGCCAGTGCGACAGAAACGCGTCGGTGTCGGCGCCGACCGGCTGGGAAATGTTGTAGTGGACGTTGCCGTCGCCCAGATGGCCAAAGGCGCAGATGCGCGCGTCGGGGATCGCTGCGAGGACGGCGGCGTCGGCCTTTTTCAGAAAAGCCGGCACGAGCGCGACGGGCACGGCGACATCGTGCTTGATCGACCCGCCTTCCGGCTTCTGCGCCCAGCTCATCTCCTCGCGCATGTGCCAGAACGCGTCGGCCTCGGCGATCGACTTGGCGATGGCCGCGTCCTCGACGATGCCGGCTTCGAACCCTTCCGAAAGCAGCGCCTCCATGGTCTGGCTTGCGTCTTCCTCGGAGCGGCTCGAAGAGATCTCGACGAGGACGTACCAGGCGTGCGGCTCTCCCATCGGGTCGCGCGTGCCTTCGATATGCTTCAGGACGAAGTCGAGGCCGAGCCGGGGGATGAACTCGAAGCCCGTGAGGCTGCCGCTGGCATGGCGCTCGGCGACACGCAGCAATTCCAGCGCCTGTTCCGGCGAGGCGACGCCGGCATAGGCGACCTGCCGGCCGGCGGGTCGTGGATAGAGCTTCATCACGGCGCCGGTGATGATGCCGAGAGTGCCCTCCGAGCCGACGAGGAGATTGCGGATGTCATAGCCGCGATTGTCCTTCTTGAGGCGCCGCAGGCCATGATAGACCTCGCCAGAGGCGAGCACCGCCTCGATGCCGAGACACAGTTCGCGCGCGTTGCCATAGGCAAGCACCCCGGTGCCGCCGGCATTCGAGGCAAGATTGCCGCCGATCTCGCAGGAGCCTTCCGAGCCGAGCGACAGGGGAAAGAGCAGGCCGGCTTCCTCGGCCGCGTCCTGCACGTTTTGCAGGATGACGCCGGCATCGACGGTGATCGTCCGTCCGACCGGGTCGATGTCGCGGACCTTGTCGAGCCGCGACACCGACAGGGCGATGTGCCCGGGCGAGCGCGGCGACTGCCCGCCGACAAGCCCGGTATTGCCGCCCTGCGGCACGATGGGCGTTCGCGTCTCGTTGGCAAGACGCATGATCGCCGCGACCTCGTCGACGCTTCCAGGCCTCAGCACAACCGCCGCCTTGCCATCGAAAAGGCCGCGCGGCTCGGCAAGATAAGGCGCCATGTCGTGCGGTGCCGTGATCGCGTTGCGCTCGCCGACGATGGCGGCGAAGCGGGCGACGAGTTCGCCGGAGAGCGGCGCGTCGTCGGGATCGGCGGGCAGTTCGACGGGGGCTTTCTTGGTCATGGTCTCTGCCTTCATTGACGTGGAGCGCCAGATAGCGCGCGGGCAGTTCGAGGCGAAGACCCGCGCTTCGGCCACTTTTACCGGGGCGCGGCTGCCCGTCGCAGGCGGTCGTTGATCGCTTCCCCGAGGCCGGTCGACGGGATCGGCGCGACCGCGATCGCCTCGACATCGGCGGAATCGAAGGCCGAGAGCGCGGCGAACAGGTTCGAGGCGGCCTCGGCGAGATCGCCGGCGGGGCTGAGATTGACGATCGCGGCCGCGTTTTCGAGGCCTTGTGGCCGATCGGGGCCGAAGGCGATGACGAATTCGCCGGGCTCGATCGAGCGAACGTCGAGGCGCACCCGCCCGGTCGGCGCATAATGGGAGGCAAGGCTTCCGGGCGCGGCGATCGCAGCGCCGGCAGCGGGATCCTCGATCGCAAGGCCCGATGCCTCGGCGAGGACGTCCCGCGCGATGCCGCCGGCCCGCAACAGGACGAGCCGGTCACCGGCCGGTCGCACGATGGTGGATTCGAGGCCGACGGGGGTGGCGCCGCCGTCGAGGATCAGCGGGATGCGGCCGGACAGCCCGCGCGCCACGGCCTCGGCGCTGGTGCCCGTCACGCGGCCGGAAAGATTGGCGCTCGGGGCGACGATCGGGCGTGTCAGTTTGGCCGCCAGCCTCGCGACGACGCCGTGGGGCATCCTGACCGCGACGGTGTCGAGCCCGGCCGTCGCCAGCGGGTGGACCGCGGTCTTGGCGCGCAGCGGCAGGACGAGGGTGAGGGGGCCCGGCCAGAAGGCGGTGGCCAGCTTTTCGGCCAGCGCGTCGAAGACGGCGATCTCCCGCGCCATCTTCATCGAATCCACGTGGCAGATCAGCGGGTTGAAGCGCGGCCGGGCCTTGGCTTCGAAGATGCCGGCGACGGCCTTGCTGGAGCCGGAGTCACCGGCAAGGCCGTAGACGGTCTCGGTCGGCAGGGCGACGAGCTGGCCGTCGCGCAGCAGCGTTTCGGCGCGTTGCTCGGCGGCAGGGTCGGTCAGGGGGAGGATTTCGGTCTTCATGGCGCCTTGGATCGCAGACCTGGCGCCGGAAGGAAAGAAGCTGATCGCGCCTCGCCGATCTTTGACCGGCCTATGGCCATCTCAGACGGATCTGCGGCGCGAGCGAGATCTCGGAAAGTTGGATCCGGGTTCCCGGTGGCGAACACCGGGAAAGCCGACGGACCGGCCGGACGTTTTGCGTCGGTTCAAACGATCAGCGCGTTGCTTCGAAGGCGCCGAGGATCCGGCGGTCGACCGTGCCGAGGGCGACAAAATGATCGGTCCGAGGCTGGCGCACTCGGTGGCCACGCTCGGAGCGATCGACACCGAGCTGGGAGAGGATGCGGGCCGGCATCGGCATCGCATTGGCGCGACGCTCGGCATCGGCAGCCGAGATCACCTTCATCACACGGGAATGCTGCAGGCGATTGCCCGTCGTCTCGCGCGTCTGCGGATCGACCAGACGCGACGTCTCGGGAAGCCGGATCGCGGCATCGGCCGGCGGCGCGATCAGCCGCGACAGGCTTTCTGCGGCCTGCGACACGGCCTTGTGAAACGCCTTGACGTTTGCTGCCAGGGCGTCTGCGTCGTTCGCGGCAGGCGCCGTTTCCGGCGAGGCCGTCGCCCCTTCATCGGCCATGTCGGACTTGGCGACGTCCTTCTTCGTCTGATCCTTGGCGATCGCCGTCAGCATCTTCAAAGGATCGATCACCGGATGATGCTCGACCGGCCCGAAGGCGGCCAGGAGGGTGCCGTTGGCGGCGCCCGGAACCGGCGTCTCGGGCTTTGCGCCGAGCGATGCGGCACTGGCGACGGCATTCTTGGTTTCCTTCGAGACGTCGGCGATCAGCGTGCCGGCGTCGCCGTCCTGCGGCTGCTTGACGAGCTCGTTGAACGGCCAGGCCTTCCGGAGACCGGCGATGTCATAGGTCGAGACATTGACGTCGATCTTCGTCGAGGCGCCCTTCACGCGGTAGGGGCAGGAGCGCTTGTTGCAGTTGTGCATCGAGGAGAACTGCCACAGCGCATAGGACGGCCAGGTCTCTTCCGGGAACTTGCCGGTGATGTTGCCGCGATAGCGGGCATACCAGAGCGGCAGGCGCGACAGAAGCGGATAGTCGGCCTTGTGCTGGGAGATGTATTTGGCGGTGGAGCCGTTGGTGTAGAGGACGGGATAGCGGCCGGTGCGGATCTTGATCTGGTCGGCGAAGATCTCGGCGTCGGACAGGCTCATCCACTCGCTGGTGTTGTCCTCGATGTCGAGGGCGATGAGATCGTCGTCGGCCGGCTCGGCGAAATCGACGAAATGATCGGCCTGCTCACGCGGATTGCCGGGCCGGCCGAGATGATAGGCGCCCCAGAGGAGGCCCTTCATCTTCGCCATCTGCCGGCGGGTCATGTAAAGCTCCTTGGTGACGGAATATTTCCACCAACGGTTCTTGCAGAGCTTGTATTCGTCGTCCTTGTACTTGCCGCAGCTCCATTCGGGCGGCAAGCCGTCGGATGCCTTGTTGATGAAGCCGGCGATCCGCTTGTCGGAGGACAGTTCGTGCCAATCGATCGGGTTGAACTCATAGGCGTCGATGACGAGCGCCCTGTCCGATCCCTTCCAGGGCTCGTTCCACGCAGCGGCCGCGGGTGTGGCGCTCGCAAATACGAGGCCGTATGCCGTAAGCAGCGCGAAAGTCATCGCGGCTGCGAAAGCAGCGCCCTGGTTCATCATGTCTTCGAAGCCCCCTCGAAGCGTTTGGCGATTTGTTTCACTGAAGGGGCGGTTCCCCGAGGCTTTCGCCTCCCGCACCATCGTTCGCTGTGTCTCTATCCCCTGCAAATTGGGCAGGTTCCGGGCGAGTCACTTCACGAATTGTTACAAGCTGCCGTTTCGTGAGCCGTGTTGCCCGTCGTCCGCTCCATCAACGGGCGAAATAGCAAATTTGATGCAAACTCGACAAATGAGTCTGTTCAAAGGGTTAATCCGGTCCGAGGGGAGGCTGTCATGGCGTTTCGCATTGGCGCCTGGAACCAAACGCGGCACCGGCAGGCTGAGCCCGCGGCGTTTCCGGCCTTAAGCTTCAGTTCAGCTTCGGCCGGAAGCGGGGCGCCGCGGGGGCGGCGGCCGATCGCAAGCGGTCCCGTCGTCGGTCCAATCATGACCACTTGGCGAAGGATCTCCGTCCCCCGCTCGGATGGCCGTCCGTCAGCCGGCAATGCGGGAGAAATCCGCAACCTTGCCGCAGGCAGAGCGGATGCGGGCGAGGAGGGCCAGGCGGTTGGCCCGCACCTTCTCGTCATCGGCATTGACCAGCACGGTCTCGAAGAAGGCGTCGACCGGCAGGCGGAGCTTGGCAAGAGCCGCCATCGCCTGTTCGTAATTCGCGGTCTCGAGCGCATCGGCGAGCTCGATCTCGGCCCGGTCGACGGCGGCGGCGAGCAGCTTTTCCTCCTGTTCGGTAAGGATCGAAAGATCGACCGTCTCGGCGATCGCCGTGCCCTTCTTCTCCTCGGCGGCAAGGATGTTCGCCGCCCGGCGATACCCGGCGAGGAGATTGGCGCCGTCTTCCGTGGCGAGAAAGGCGCCGAGCGCCTCGACCCTGCGGGTCACGTCGAGGAGATCGTCGTTAGGAGACTGGCTGATCTCCCCCCTCGTGGGGGAGATGGGCGGCAGCCCAGAGGGAGGCGTGCCGGGCGCCGCGTCTTGAGGGGTTGGCGCCGAGGCACCCCCCTCTGCCTTGCCGGGCATCTCCCCCACAAGGGGGGAGATCGCAGCGTCGGCGCCGCCGGAAAGAACGGCATCGACGAGATCGTGGCGGGCGCCGGAATCGCGCAGCTGCACCTTCAGACGGTCGTGGAAGAAGGCGAGGAGGTCGCCCGCCGGCGTCATCGAGCCGAGCCGCAGCGTCAGCGCGTTTTCCAGGACGATGCGGATCACGCCCAGCGCCGCGCGTCTGAGAGCATAGGGATCCTTCGAACCCGTCGGCTTCTCGTCGATCGCCCAGAAGCCGACCAGCATGTCGAGCTTGTCAGCGAGCGCCACGCAGATCGCCACCGGATCGGTCGGCACCTGATCGCCGGGGCCGAGCGGCTTGTAATGCTCCTCGATCGCGGCCTGGACGGAGGGATGCTCGCCCTGCAGCGCGGCGTAATAGCGGCCCATCAGACCCTGCAGCTCGGGAAACTCGCCGACGGCCTCGGTGGTGAGGTCCGCCTTGGCGAGGAGCGCTGCGCGGCGCACCTGCCGCTTGAACTCGGCCGTCGCGATCTCGGATCGCTCGGCATCCTCGCCGTCGATCCGGACCTTGACCTGATCGCCGATCGCGCCGGCGATCGTCTCGGCGAGCGCCGCGATCCGCTCCACCCGCTCGCTTTGGCTGCCGAGCCTGGCGTGGAAGGTCACGCCCAGGGCGTCGAGCTTGGCCATGCGCTGGTCGAGCGGTTTTGAAAGGTCGAGGCCGAGCTTGTCGGCCGCCGGCTTCAGTGCCTCCAGATCCGGCAGGTCGGCCTGATCGGTCTGCCAGAAATACAGGGCGTCCGAGAGGCGCGCGCGCACGACCTTGCCGTTGCCGCGGGCGATGTCCGCGCCGCCGTCGCTTGCGGCGATGTTGGAGACGAGCAGGAAATCGTTGGAAAGGGTGGAGCTCTGGTCGCCCCCCGTCGGCCCGCTTTGGGGCCGCGCGACGAAGCACTTCTGGTTGGCCTTGATGGTGAGCTGGATCACCTCGGGCGGGATCTGCAGGAACTCTTCCTCGAAGGAGCCCATCAGCGTCACCGGCCACTCGACGAGGCCGGACACTTCCTCCAGCAGCGCCTCGTCCGGCACGACCTCGAGACCTCTCGCAAAGGCGAGGTTTTCCGCATCGTGACGGATGATGTCCTTGCGGCGCTCGGCATCGAGAACGACGAAGGCCTTTTCCAGGCTCGCCGCATAGTCGTCGAAGCGGCGCACCTTGATCGGGTCGGGCGCATGAAAGCGGTGGCCGGCCGTCAGGTTCGACGCCTTGATGCCGCCGACCTCGAAATCGACGACGACCGGCTCTTCGGTCTCCGGGCCGAAGGTGCACAGGATCGACTGCAAGGGGCGCACCCAGCGCAGCGAGCCGGGCTCAGCCGAGGCCGGGCCCCAGCGCATCGATTTCGGCCACGGGAAGTCGCGGATGATCCCCGGCATCGCCTCGGCGACGATCTCTTCGGCCGCGCGGCCGGGCTTGTTGATCCGGGCGACGTAGAATTCGCCCTTCTTCGGGTCCGACTGGACGCTGGCCTCGTCGATCGAGGACAGCCCCGCACCGCGCAGAAACCCCTGGATCGCCTTGTCCGGGGCGTCGGTGCGCGGGCCTTTGCGCTCCTCGACGACGTCCCTTGACCGGGCGTCGACGCCTCGGATGTCGAGCGTCAGCCGGCGCGGCGTCCAGTATTCCCGCGCGCCCTCATAGGTCAGGCCCGCCTCGACGAGCGCGTCCGTGACGAGCTTTTTCAGGTCCCCCGCCGCCTTGCGCTGCATGCGGGCAGGGATTTCCTCGGAGCGAAGTTCGAGCAGAAGGTCTGGCATGGTCTCGACGGTCCTCACCCTCCCCTCGATGGGGAGGGTCGGCGCGTCAGCGCCGGGGTGGGGTGAAGCGGTGCCGCCGCGGGGCCCCCCCCCCCCCACGCCGCCCCCCCCCCCCCCCCCGGGGGGGGGGGGGGGGGGCGGGGGGGGGGGGGGGCGACGCGGTGCCGCCGCTGCCCCCACCCGCTGCTTCGCAGCGACCTCCCCACGCGGGGGAGGTGGGGCGGAGCGTCGGCCGCCGCGCATCATGTGCCGCCGCTCTTCGGACAGGCCAAGGGTCGTGTCAAGGATGCGGCGATGCTTTGAATCTTGCGGCGTCAGCCTTTGCGCAACATGCTTCGCCGCTCCTCGACCGCGGCAAAGATCGTGTCCAGAACGGCATTCAGTTCAAATCGAACGTCGTCGTTCCAGAAGCGCAGAACGCGGTAGCCCTCGGATTCGAGCCACCGATCTCTCTCGAGATCCGCCTTTGTGTGAGCCGGATGCCCGTGCTGCGCGCCATCGATCTCGATGACCAGTTTCAAACGATGTGAGGCGAAATCGACGATATAGGGTCCGAGCGGGACCTGACGGCGGAAATGCGTCCCGTCGACCGGTGTCTTCTCCATATGTCGCCAGAGTTTTCGCTCCCAGTCCGTCTGAGTGGCCCGCAACTGGTTGGCCTTCAGACGCTTGAACTTTTCGATCCCCGCCATCCCCCCCCCAGCATACGGCCTCAACTCGGCAGCGCAAGATGGCGTTCCTCGCTCGTCAGCGCGCGCCGAAACGCCTCAACCTCCATTGTCGAGCAAAGCCGATATTTCCGGCGGGGAAACGCTTCGTAGAAAGCCGCAAGCCCTGGCGCCGAATGGCGGGGAAAGGTCCAGACCCATTTGAGGAAATCGGGGTCGAGGCGCTCGGGGCAGCCGGCCGCCATGTCCGGCCGGACCCGTCCGTATCCGAGTGCGATCCGCTTCAAGACACGGCGCATGCACAGGGAGCGGGGCAGGTCGAGATAGATGAGCGTGTCGGCCTTTTCACCGCGCAGTGCCATGGTGCGGGAATTGTTGCCGTCGAAGACCCAGCCGTTGCTGCCGATCGCCTCGGTGACGAGGGCGGGAAGCTCGCCGCTGTCGCGGGCCGTCCAGCCCGGCTTCCAGTAGATCTGGTCAATATGGATGACCCTGAGGCCGAGGCGCGCGCCGATCTGCTGCGCGAGCGTGGACTTGCCGCTTCCGGGGCTGCCGACGATCATCACGTTGCGGCCGATCTCGGCGCTTTTCACGCTTCCCACCTCCCGACCGTCGAACGCGTCCACTGCATCCAAGCGCGCGGCGGCGGGGCGGTCAAGCCGCCATCGCCGTCCGCTCGGGAGGAGACAGTCTGTGCCTCAGATGTCGCCCGAGAAGGTGTCGCAGGCGCGGACCTCGCCGCTGTCATAGCCGGTCCGGAACCATTTCTGCCGCTGGGCCGAGGTGCCGTGGGTGAATGAGTCCGGCACGACCGTGCCCTGGCTCTTTCTTTGCAGCGTGTCGTCGCCGATCTGGCCGGCGGCGTTCAGCGCCTCGTCGATGTCGCCCGGCTCGACGATGCCGTCGCCCTTGGCGTCATGGGCCCAGATGCCGGCATAGCAGTCGGCCTGCAGTTCGACGCGCACCGACATGGCGTTGCCTTCGGCCGCCGACATGTTCTGGCGCGCCTCGTTGTATTTCGGCAGGACGCCGGTGATGTTCTGGATGTGATGGCCGACCTCGTGGGCGATCACATAGGCCTGGGCGAAATCGCCCGGCGCGCCGAGCTGGTCTTTCAGCTGCCGGAAGAAGGTGAGGTCGAGATAGAGCTTCCGGTCGTTCGGGCAGTAGAACGGACCGGTCGCCGCGCCGGCGATGCCGCAGGCCGAGCGCACCTGGTCGTCGAAGAGGACGAGGGTGGGCTTGGGATAGGTCTCGCCCGCCGCCTCAAAACGCCGGCCCCATGTGTCTTCGGTCTCGGCCAGCACCGTCGCGACGAAGTCGTCGGTCTTGTCCGCCGTGCCCGAAACGCCGGGGCCCTGCTGCTGGGTCGTCTGGTAGTTTCCGCCGCTGCCGCCATCGGCCATACCCAGAAGCGCCAGGGGGTTGATGCCGAAGCCGAGCCACAGGACGAGGGCGATGATGATGAGGCCGATGCCGCCACCGCCGCCGGCGCGGATCGGAATGCGCATTCCGCCGCCGCCGCCGCCGAACCCGCCGCCGCCGCGCCGGTCCTCGATGTTGCTCGACTGTCGCCGCCCTTGCCACCGCATGTGTCGTTCTCCGAATGATGCCGGCGTCGCGTCGGGCGTCGCGGCGAAGATGTCCCTGTTCCGGCGCAGATAGAGCGCGCCGTCGAGAATTTGTCCTCCGCCGGCTCGAAAAGATCGTTCCCGGCGATTTTCGCTGCAGAAGATGGCGGCCGGTCTGCTGGTTCGAAGTCTGCTGACGCCAAAACTCCGATCCCTTGCGGCTTGATCGGATGCAGCGGGGAATTCTGCCATGCACGCTGACGGCGTGATCCGGTTGGAAACGGTCCGGCCACTTTCCCCAAGGGCTGCGCCACCTATGTGGCGGTTGGCCATCGCCGGGGGCTGCCCGGCCCGAAACAGCCTCCCGGTTCATCATCAAAATGCCTTCACCCGACCACGCATCACCGATCCTGACCGTCGCCGGGGTTTCCAAGACCTATGAGGGCGGCTTCCAGGCGCTGAAGACGATCGACCTGAAGATCGCGCGCGGCGAGATCTTCGCCCTTCTCGGCCCCAACGGCGCCGGCAAGACGACGCTGATCTCGATCATCTGCGGCATCGTCAATCGCTCGTCCGGCACGGTAACGGTCGACGGCCGCGACATCGACAAGGACTACCGGGTCGTGCGCTCGATGATCGGGCTGGTGCCGCAGGAACTGACCACCGACGCCTTCGAGAGCGTCTTCGACACGGTCTCCTTCTCGCGTGGCCTGTTCGGTAAGAAGAAGGACCCCGCCCATATCGAGAAGGTGCTGCGCGACCTGTCGCTCTGGGACAAGCGCGACAATAAGATCATGACGCTGTCGGGCGGCATGAAACGCCGGGTGATGATCGCCAAGGCGCTCTCCCACGAGCCGCAACTGCTCTTTCTCGACGAGCCCACGGCCGGCGTCGACGTGGCGCTGCGCCGCGACATGTGGGAGGTGGTGCGCAAGCTCAGCGAGGCCGGCGTCACCATCATCCTGACCACCCATTATATCGAGGAAGCCGAGATGATGGCCGACAGGATCGGCGTCATCTCCAGGGGCCAACTCATCCTCGTCGAGGACAAGACGGAATTGATGCGCAAGCTCGGCCACAAGGAGCTGACGCTGCATCTGATGGAGCCGCTTGCTGCGCTGCCCGAGGGCTTTTCCGACTATGACCTCTCACTGTCGGACGACGGGGCGATGCTGACCTATTCCTACGACACCAAGGCCGAACGAACGGGCATCGCCTCCCTGATCCGCCGACTTGCCGAAGATGGCATCCGCTTTCGCGACCTTTCCACCAAACAGTCGACGCTGGAGGAAATCTTCGTCAATCTGGTGGAGGACCGGTCATGAACCTCACCGCCGTATCCGCCATCTACAAGTTCGAGATGGCCCGCACCTTCCGCACCATCATGCAGAGCGTGATCTCGCCGGTGATCTCGACGTCGCTCTATTTCGTCGTCTTCGGCGCGGCCATCGGCTCGCGCATCCAGGAGGTCGACGGTGTGTCCTACGGCGCCTTCATCGTGCCCGGCCTGATCATGCTGTCGCTTTTGCAGCAGAGCCTGACCAACGCCGCCTTCGGGATCTATTTCCCGAAATTCACCGGCACGATCTACGAGCTCCTATCGGCGCCGATCTCGCCCTTCGAGATCGTTCTCGGCTATGTCGGGGCGGCGGCGACGAAGTCGATCGCGCTCGGGCTGATCATCCTCCTCACCGCCTCGCTCTTCGTCGATCTGAGGATCGAGCACCCGGTCTGGATGGTTCTGTTTCTCGTTCTGACCGCCGTCACCTTCGCCATGTTCGGCTTCATCATCGGCATCTGGGCCGACGGTTTCGAGAAGCTGCAGATCGTGCCGCTTCTGATCGTCACGCCGCTCGCCTTTCTCGGCGGCAGCTTCTACTCGATCAAGATGCTGCCGGAGTTCTGGCAGGACGTCAGCCTCGTCAATCCGGTGGTGTATCTCATCAGCGGGTTTCGCTGGGCCTTCTATGGCTCGTCGGACGTCTCGATCGGCGTCAGTCTGGGCATGACGCTGGTGTTTCTGGCGGCAACGCTTGCGGCGGTGACCTATATCTTCAAGACAGGCTGGCGGCTGAAAAGCTAGAGAGCGGCCGCCACGACGAGATTTCGTCCCTGCGCGAGCGCGCCGCAGGGGCCTTCACGAAGCGGCCGTCATCGGCCAAGGAGACGAAGAATGGCAGATGCGAAAGCCGATATCGGCGTGATCGGAATGGGCACGATGGGCGCAAATCTTGCCCTCAACATCGCCGAAAAGGGCTTCAAGGTGGCCGTGCAGAACCGCACGGCGGAAAAGGCCTTCGCGGTGAAGGATGACAATCCCGAGCTTGCCGACAACATCTTTCCTGCCGAGTCTCTGGAGGACTTCGTCAAGAGCCTGAAGACCCCGCGCGTCGCGATCTTCATGGTGCCGGCCGGCAAGCCGGTCGACGACGAGATGGAGAAGATCCGCCCGCTGCTCGAAGAGGGCGACGTGATGGTCGATGCCGGCAATGCCGACTTCAACGACACCGTCCGCCGCTCGCAGGCGGTCGAGGGAACCGGCCTCAAATTCATCGGCATGGGCGTGTCCGGAGGCGAGCTCGGCGCGCGGCACGGCCCGTCGATCATGGTCGGCGGCGCGAAGGATTCCTATCCGCTGATCGAGCCGGTGCTGACCAAGATCGCGGCGAAATACAAGGACGAGCCCTGCGTCGCCTGGCTCGGGCCGGATGGCGCGGGCCATTTCGTCAAGACCATCCACAACGGCATCGAATATGCCGACATGCAGATGATCGCCGAGATCTACGGCATCATGCGCGACGGGCTGAAGCTCGAGCCGTCGAAGATGGCCGAGATCTTCCGCGACTGGAACACGCGGGAACTCGCCTCCTACCTCATCGAGATCACCGCGGTGAATCTCGACGAGATCGATCCGAAGACCGACAAGCCGATGGTCGAGGTCATCGTCGACGAGGCCGGCCAGAAGGGCACCGGGCGCTGGGCGGTGATCGAGGCCGAAAAGCTCGGCGTCGGCGCGACGACGCTGGAAGCGGCCGTCGCCGCGCGCGGCCTCTCCTCGCGCCGGGCCGAGCGGGCCGATGCGGCCAAGCTCTATGACAAGGTGGAGGCCGGCCAGCCGCAGTTCTTCGCCGACGAGCCGGGCCTGTCGGAGCTGGAATCGGCGCTGGTGACGGCGAAGATCATCGCCTATGCCCAGGGCTATGCCGCGATGGCCGCGGCCTCGGACGAGAATTCATGGAACCTGCCACTCGGGACGATCGCCGAGATCTGGCGCGCCGGCTGCATCATCCGCTCGCACTTCCTCGACGACATCGCCAAGGCCTACGACAAGGGCCACACGGTGGTGAACATCCTGCAGTCGCCGGATTTCGTCGGCCGCGTCGCCAAGGGCCAGTCGGCGCTGCGCCGGGTGGTGGCCAAGGCTTCGCTGGCGGGCATCCCGGTGCCGGCGCTCTCGGCCGCGCTCGCCTATTTCGACGATTATCGCCGGGAGAGAGGCACCGCCAACCTCATCCAGGCCCAGCGCGACCTCTTCGGCGCCCACACCTTCCACCGCTTCGATACGGACGGCGCGGTGCATCACAAGTGGCCGGCGGTGTGAGGCTGGCGTCTCGAGCGGTTGTCCGCTGGTCAGGGGACATCGCTGTCGCGCTCGTGGGCTTTTTGCTCTGGCCGCGCCGAGGCACCCCCCTCTGCCTGCCGGCATCTCCCCCACAAGGGGGGAGATCGGCTGGGGGTGGTGTCGCGGCTCCTATCGATCGTTTTGATCGACGCAATTCCCCGCCATCAAAAGGCGGGAGACCCGTCGAGGCAGCATCGATCTCCCCCCTTGTGGGGGAGATGTCCGGCAGGACAGAGGGGGGTGCGGCGCGGCGGATCGGATCAGGGCAATGGCGCCCGCCATTCCCTCGCCCTTCGAGGCGAGCTTTGCTCGCACCTCAGGATGAGGGAACGGGGAACCGCCGCGCCCCTTGGCGACGGGAGCCAGAGCCGCTCCCCAGCGCTTCCATGCCCCTCACCCTGAGGTGCTCGCGAAGCGAGCCTCGAAGGGCGAGGGGCACCCCACCGGCTTCCATGCTCCTCAATGCTGATACGGATCCACCGCGTCCCTCAAGCCATCCCCGACGAACGAAAACGCCAGCACCACCAGCACCACCGGCAGCATCGGCAAAAGCAGCCAGGGATAGAGCGCCACCGCCTCGATATTCTGGGCTTCCGATAAAAGCACGCCCCAGGAGGTGATCGGCGGGCGGAGGCCGAGGCCGAGGAAGGAGAGCGCGGTTTCGGCCAGGATCATCGTCGGGATCGACAGCGAGGCCGAAGCGATCAGATGGCTCATGAAGTTCGGCAACAGATGCCGGAAGATGATCCGCCGCGGGCTCGCGCCGAGCATCTCGGCGGCGGTGACGAAATCTTCCTCCCGCAGCGAGAAGAGCTTGGAGCGCACGGCGCGGGCGAGGCCCGGCCAGTCGAGGAGGGCAAGGATCAGTGTGATGCCGAAATAGACGAGCAGCGGGCTCCAGGTCAGCGGCAGGGCGGCCGACAGCGCCAGCCAGAGCGGCAGTTCGGGGATCGAGCGCAGAACTTCCGTCACCCGCTGGACGCTCGCATCCACCCAGCCGCCGAAATAGCCGGCGAGCCCGCCGATGGTGATGCCGAGGATGAAGGACAGCGTCACCCCGACGAGGCCGATGGTGAGCGAGATGCGCGCGCCATAGATGATGCGCGAGAGCATGTCGCGGCCGAGGCGGTCGGTGCCGAGCAGGAACAGCGTGCCGCCTTCCGGCGGACAGACGAGATGGGTGTCGGCCTCGAACAGGCCCCAGAACGAATAGGCTTCGCCCTTACAGAAGAACCGGACCGGCATCGGCCTTGACGTGTCCTCCGCATAGGTCCGCTTCAGCGTCTCCATGTCGAGGGCATAGTCGAGCGGATAGACGAAGGGTCCGACGAGGTCGCCATCGTGAAACAGATGCACCGATTGCGGCGGGGCGAAGATGAAATCCGTGTGCCGGGAGGAGAGTTCGTAAGGTGACAGGAACTCGACGAACAGGATCGAGACATAGCTGATGGCGAGAAAGGCCAGGCTGACGACGGCGACGCGATGGCGCAGGAAGCGCCACCAGATCAGCCTTGCCTGCGAGGCCCGCGCGTAGCGCTCCGACAGGACCGAACCGGTGGCGATCGTCGCCTCGGCATCGAAGGGCTCGGTCGAGATGAAATGCGGGATCTGGCTCACCGTGCGCCCTTCACACCGAGGCGGATACGCGGGTCGAGAAGGGCGAGCAAAAGGTCGGATATGAACATGCCGACGACCGTCAGAAGCGCCAGGAACATCAGGAACGAGCCGGCGAGATACATGTCCTGGCTTCTCAGCGACGACAAAAGCATCGGACCCGTCGTCGGCAGGCTCATCACCGCGGAGATGATCACCGATCCCGAGACGATCTGTGGCAGAATCGAGCCGAGATCGGCGATGAAGGGGTTCATCGCCATGCGCAGCGGATATTTGAACAGGATGCGGTTCTCCGACAGGCCCTTGGCCCGCGCGGTCGTCACATATTGCCGGTGGAGTTCGTCGAGGAGATTGGCGCGCAAGCGGCGGATCATGCCGGCGGTGCCCGCCGTGCCGATGACGACCACCGGCACCCACAGATGGGCGAGCACCGAGCCGACCTTGGCCATCGACCAGGGCGCGCCGATGAATTCGGGCGCCATCAGCCCGCCGATCGACGTGCCGAACCAGACGTTTGCGAGATAAAGAAGGATCAGCGCGAGCAGGAAATTCGGCGTGGCGAGCCCGAGAAAGCCGAGGAAGGACAGGCCGTGGTCGCCCCAGCTATATTGATGGGTGGCCGAATAGATCCCGATCGGAAACGACACGAGATAGATGAAGATGACCGTCGCCGCGTTGAGCAGAAGCGTCAGCGGCATTCGCTCGCCGACGACGTCGGCGACCGGCTGGTTGTATTCGAAGGAATAGCCGAGATCGCCGTGAACCAGCCCTGTCACCCAGACGAGATATTGCTGCCACAGCGGCTTGTCGAGGCCATATTCCTCGCGCAGAAACTGGATCTTGTCGGCGGTGACCTGCTCGCCCTGCGCCTGGATCTCGGCAATGTAGCTGGTCAGGTAATCGCCCGGCGGCAGCTGGATGATGGCGAAGACGAGCACGCTGATCGCCGCGAGCGTCAGCACCATGGTCATCAGACGGTTGCCAAGATAGCGGATCACCGGCGCTTATCCGCCGTGTCGATCGCGGGGCAGGCGAAGTAGAAGCTGTCGGGGTTGTAGATGCCGAAAAAGGCGCCGGGATCGTAGTTGTAGACGCCTTTCTCCGGCACATTCTCGAGCTTGTTCGAGACGACGACGATCTGGTCGACGCTTGAAACGATGCCGATGGTGAAGACCTGATCGGCGAAGATCCTCAGCGCCTCGCGCCATATACGGGTCTTTTCGTCGGTGTCGAGGGTCGCCTTCCAGGCGTCGCGCAAGGCGATCAGCCGTCTGAGCGGGGCAAGGTCCTGTGTCTCCTCCAGCTTCTCGCCGCCGGTGCCGTGGGTCTCGACCCACATGCCGTAGCCCGGCCATTCCAGCTGCTCGGCCGTCGAGGGCACGATCTCGCCCGGGTCGGTATCCGGCGTGGCAAGGCCGTTGTCGAGCCCGGTCCACACCGAGATCAGGGTGGCGCCGGACTTGACCCGGTTGCGGAAGATTTCGCGCTGGCTCTCGCGGATCAGAAGATCGATGCCGATCTTGCGCCAGTCGTCGCGCACCAGCTGGAGGACGTCCGACTGCTCGCGGCTCTCGCCGGCGGTCTCGACGACGATGCGCATTTCACGGCCGTCGGGCAGAAGTCTCAGACCGCCCGGCGTGCTGCGTTTCAGCCCGAGCGCGTCGAGCATCTCGTTGGCGCGGTCCGGCTCGTAGGTCGACCACATCGAGCGGAGCTTGGGATCGAAGAAGGGCGAGCCGGGCAGGACCGTGTTGCCGCCCGGTTCGGCGAGGCCGTAGAAGATCGCCTGGTTGATGTCCTTGCGGTTGATCGCCAGCGACAGTGCCCGCCTGAAATCGGCGGTCTGCAGGAGCTTGCGCCAGACCGGATCCTTGGCGTTGAGGTTCGGAAACAGCGCCACATGGGCGCCCTTGCCGGATTTCCAGCGGCGGACCTCGTAGTTCGAGCGTTTCTCGCCGCGTTTGAGGAACGGATAGTTGGCAAAGGACAGATAGGCGGCCTGAAGATCGGATTCGCCATTGGCGACCTTGGCGGGGATCAGCCCGGAATTGGCGATGGTCAGCGCCACCTCGTCGATATAGGGGAGCTGACGACCTTCCTGATCGACCCGGAAGAAATAGGGGTTGCGGGCAAAGATCAGCCGCTCGGCGGGCGGCTTGGTCACCAGCATCCAGGGCTGCAGCGTCGGCATGTCGGGATTGTCGTTGCGCTGGGCCCGGTCCTTCTTGAAATGCAGGGCGACCCAGTTGCGCTGGCCAGATTTCTCGACCTTCGCCTCGACCTTCTTGGGGTCGGTGTAGTTCGGATTGAATTTCTTCAGATAATGAGCGGGCCTAAAGATATCGAAGGGCGTTGCGGCCGCCAGCGCAGCGAGGAAGCCCGGATTGGGCTTGGCCCAGGCGTAGCGCACGGTGTATTCGTTGGGGAAGGTCACCACCGGCTCTTCGCCGTCAGCCAGAAGTTCCGGGGGAATGCCGAATTTGGCGATCTTCGGATTTTTCGCCATGTCTTCCCAGAAATAGCGAAAGTCTTCGGCGGTGAACGGCACGCCGTCCGACCATTTCATCCCCGGCCTGAGATGGAAGGTGAAGATCCGACCTTGCTCGACCTCGTAGCTTTCGAGGATGTCCGGCACGATCTTGTAGCTCGTGTCGTAGCCGACGAGGCGGGCATAGCCGAAGACCGGCATGATGCGCGTGTCCTTGGCGCTGCCGGCGAGCATGTTCAAAGTGCCGCCCAGCTCGTCGGCGGGGCAGGCGCTGTCGACGGGAAGGACACGGGGCACGTTCGGCAGTCGCTCGGAGATCGGCGGCAGCTCGCCCTTGGCGACGGCGGCGGCCAGCGACGTCGGCTCCGGCACGTCCTGCGCCGAGGCCTCAGAGGACAAGACGCCGAGAAGACCTGCAATGAGACAGAGCGCTGCCACGACCATGGCGCGAGCATCAAAGTGCGAGGCGCCTTGCTCTTGCGCGCTCACTCCCTGCTCATGCCGCATTGCCGGCTCCCTTTCCCCAGAATTGCCGCCAGTAAGCTGCGAGGTTGACGCTTTGTCAATGATAGCAGTGGCCGCATGGCGCGGGTTGCGCCCAACCCCGCCTTCGACGATGACATCGCTTCTCGTCATCTGCGCCAAAGGCGGGCCGCTGGAATAGCTTGGCGTCAAGGCCCGTCGAGAGTGTGACGCCCGTCCTTGCCGGCTCGGCTTCGCTCGCATAATCCCGGCGTCATGCCCATCTGAAGGGGCGCCGAGTGTATGGAAGACGGGACGGGCATGATGGAGCGGCGGGTCGCAATTCTGGTCAAGGGCTATCCGCGCCTGTCGGAGACCTTCATCGCCCAGGAGATCGCCGGCTTAGAGGATCGCGGGCTGGATCAGCTGATCGTTTCGCTGCGCCAGCCGGGCGAGACCAAGGTGCATCCCGTCCATCGCAGGATCACCGCGCCGGTGCTCTATCTGCCGGAATATCTGAAGGACGATCCGGCGCGGGTGAAGCGCGGCCGCGACTTCGCCGAGCGCCAGCCGGGTTTTGCCGAGGCCGAGCGGATCTTTCAGGCGGATCTGAAGCGTGACCACACCGCCAATCGCTACCGCCGCTTCGGCCAGGCCTGCGTGCTTGCCGCCGAACTTCCCGCGGATGTCGGCTGGCTGCACACCCATTACCTGCACACGCCGGCCTCCGTCGCGCGCTATGCGGCGACGATCCTCGGCCTCGGCTGGTCGTTCTCCGCCCATGCCAAGGACATCTGGACGTCGGAGGCCTGGGAGCTCGCCGAGAAGCTCGATTCGTCGGCCTTCGGGGTGACCTGCACGGCGACCAATCTCGATTATCTGCAGTCGCTGGCCAGGCAGCCGAAAAAGGTCGAGCTCGTCTATCACGGCCTCGATCTCTCCGGCATCACGCCGCCGAAGCGCGAGCCCTATGACGGCGACCGGCCCTATCGCATCGTTTCGGTCGGCCGGGCGGTCGAGAAGAAGGGCTATGGCGATCTCATCCGGGCGCTCGCCCGGCTGAAGGATCGCGACTGGCATTTCGACCATGTCGGCGGCGGCGCCTTGGCGAAAAAGCTGAAAGACCAGACCGCGAAGGCCGGCATCGCCGATCGCATCACCTGGCACGGCAGCCGCGAGCGCCGCGACGTCTTCGCGCTTCTGGAAAAGGCCGATCTCTTCGTCCTCCCGTCGCGCATCGCCAGATCCGGCGACCGGGACGGGCTGCCCAACGTCTTGATGGAGGCGCAGGCGCACCGTCTGCCGGTGATCTCGACGCATGTCTCGGCCATCCCCGAACTCGTCACCGACGGCGAGACGGGCCTCCTCGTTAAGGAGCGCGACCCCAAGGCTCTGGCGGAAGCGATCGCGAGGTTGATGGACGACCCGGCGCTGGCGATGCGCCTTGCCGAGGCGGGCGAGAGGCGGGTGCGGGAAAAATTCTCGCCCGAACCCGGGCTCGACCGGGTGGCGGCGCTGCTCGGCGATGCGCTGCGGGCGAAGGCGGCATGAGCGCGAGGCCAACAGCGACCATCGCCGATTTGCCGCTGTCGTCGGCCGCGCTCGATCGGCTGTCCGACGCGGGCCGACGCGTGGCGTTCTGGTGGCGCGACGACGACGCGCGCCGGCCGACGCCCGAACTGGAGCGCCTGCTCGCGCTGGCGAAAGATCATGACGTTCCGCTCGCGCTTGCCGTCATCCCGGAAGGCGCCGAACCGGCTCTCGCCGAACGACTGTCGCGCGAACCCCACGTTTCGGTGCTTCTCCACGGCTTTTCCCACGCCAACCATGCGCCGGAGGGCGAAAAACGCGCCGAATTCGGCGACCATCGGCCAGCAGAGGCGATGGCGGGTGAGATCACGGCCGGAAAGAGCAAGCTGGAAGGCCTCTTCGGGAACAGCTTTCATCCCGTCTTCGTGCCGCCATGGAACCGCATCGGCCCGAGCGCCCGGACGCTGTTGCCGCACCTCGGCCTGCCGATCGTTTCCACCTACGGCCCGGCGAAGGCGCGCGGCGAGGGGATGCCGGCCGAGCACAATACGCATCTCGACATCATGGACTGGCGGGCGATGCGCGGTCTTGCCATCGACGAGGCCGATCGCCTTCTCGCCGCTCAGATCGACGAAAATCGCGCCGGCGAAACCATCGGGATTCTGACCCACCATCTCCAGCATGACGAGGCGGCGTGGGCCCTTGCGAACCGGCTTCTCGGCCTCCTTGCGGCACATCCGGCGGCCGGGTGGAAAGCCGCGCTTTGATTCCGTTCGCGAAGCGATTATGACGCGCCGATGTCTCAGCGTGTTTTTCTCACCGGCGCGGCCGGTTTCATCGGTTTTCACACCGCCAAGAAGCTGCTCGCCCGCGGCGATGCCGTCGTCGGTTTCGACAGCGTCAACGATTACTACGACCCGCGGCTGAAGCGCGGCCGGCTGGCCGAGCTTTCCCGGCTGGCCGAGACGACCGGCTGCGACTTCACCTTCGTCGAGGCCGATCTCGCCGAGAGGGCGGCACTTGACCGGGTGTTCGCGACGGGCGCCTTCGACCGGGTGATCCATCTCGCGGCGCAGGCGGGCGTGCGCTATTCGCTGGAAAATCCCGAAAGCTACGTGTCGAGCAATCTCGTCGGCTTTGCCAACATGCTCGAGGTCTGCCGCCACGCGCATGTGCCGCATCTGACCTTCGCCTCGTCGTCGAGCGTCTATGGCGCCAACCGCAAGGTACCGTTCTCCGAGCATGACGGCGTCGACCATCCGATCCAGCTCTATGCCGCGACCAAGCGCTCCAACGAGCTGATGGCGCATGCCTACAGCCATCTCTTTTCGCTGCCGGTGACGGGCCTGCGCTTCTTCACCGTCTACGGGCCCTGGGGGCGGCCCGACATGGCCTATTACTCCTTTGCCGAGAAAATCATGGCCGGCCGGCCGATCGCCTTGTTCAACAACGGCCGCCACAGCCGCGACTTCACCTTCATCGACGACATCGTCGAGGGCGTCGTCAGGGCGAGCGATCGCATCGCGCCGCCGAGCCCCTCCTTCGATCCGGCAAGGCCGGATCCGGCGACGAGCAGTGCGCCGTTCCGGATCTTCAACATCGGCAATGGCCGGCCGGTCGAGCTGAAGCACTATGTCGAAGTTCTGGAGAAGGCGCTCGGCAAGCGTGCGATCATCGAACTGAAGCCGATGCAGGTGGGCGACATCGAGGACACCCTCGCCGATGTCGCGGAGATCGAGACCGCGCTCGACTATCGCCCCACCACGACCGTGGAAGACGGCATCGCCGCCTTCGTCGACTGGTATCTCGCCTATCGCCGAAAGACCGGCTGAAGCGCATTCGACTTTCGAACCTACCCTTCGCGAGACAGCGCGCCCGGCTTGATACCTGGCATCGCGTGTCGGCGGAGGGTCGCTGCGAGGGAACGGTCTGCCGGCGTTCGGACTTTCTCTCCAGACAGAAAATTCAAAGGGAGACCCCCCATGTCCGACACGAAAAAACGCCCGCCGGAAGACCTTGATCAGCCGGATCTCGTCGGCAATGCCGTCGAGCGGACCGACAACGGCTTCGAAGGCAAGAAGGACGGCGAACGGCTGATCGGGCGCGATATCCCGATCGAGGAGCAGGACGCCGAAGAAGAAGAAAAGCTGCCCTGACCGATGCCGGGCCGGCGCGGCTCGATGAGCATCTCCAGCGCGCGAAGCGAAGAATCATGGCGGGCGCTGCGAACATACCGGCTTGCACGCGCAAGCAAGGCGGAGCATCGACTGGGCCTTCCGTCAAGGCCCCTCCGGCAAGCGCTGGCTGCAACGGCTTGCCGGCAGCTGCTGGCAGGCAGGCCGCTTTCCGTCATAAACGAAAAAGCGGCCGACAAGCGCCGCCACCATCCGGGAGATCTCGATCCATGCTGAAGACAATTTCGCCCCTCATCACCCCCGAGCTCCTGCAGATCCTTGCGGCGATGGGACATGGCGACGAACTCGTCCTGGCGGATCGCAACTTCCCCGCAGCTTCCGTGGCGGCCGAGACCGTGACAGGCGTTCTCGTTCAGATGACCGGGGTCGGCACGACCGAGGCCGCCGAGGCGATCCTGTCGCTGATGCCGCTCGACACCTTCGTCGATGCTCCGGTCCGCCACATGGCGCCCGAGGGCGAGCCGGAGGCCGAATTTGCGGTCCATCGCGACATGCAGGCGATCGTCGATGCCGCCGAGGGGCGCGAGGTGGCGATCGAGGCGGTCGAGCGTTTCGATTTCTACGACGAGGCGAAGACCGCCTATGCGGTGGTGCGGACCGGCGAGACCCGGCCTTATGGCTGCTTCATCTTCAAGAAGGGCGTGATCGCCGATCCTGCCGCCGAATGATCCGCGGCGCGGCGCGGGACGCGTGCGCCTGTGCAACGAGAAATCATCTTCGCCGGGGCTGCGACGGTGGCGTTCGTACTCGCTGGAAACGAAAATTCCCCCACGGGCGAGAGCGTTGCGACTTGACGCTGCGTCCTTGTCGCAGGGGCAGATATGACGCCAAATAGGTGCAGTGCAGCATAGTTTGGCAACCCTGGATTATGAATTGACGTCCTGCATAGTACACAGTCTTTACGAAGTGGGACGTATGGCATATTGCTATGCAGCATGGGTGGCGGGCTTCAAGCGACAGCGGCAGCATAACCCGATGACATCGACACGAATGTGAGAACAAAATGAAGATTATCATCCTGGGTGGGGATGGCTTTTGCGGCTGGCCAAATGCGCTCTACCTGTCCAAACAGGGTCATGACGTCATTATCGTCGACAATCTGTCGCGTCGCTCGATCGACCTCGAGCTCGAGGTCGACAGCCTGACGCCGATCCGTCCGATCGGCGAGCGGATCCGGGTCTGGAAGGAATTGACCGGCAAGGAGATCCGCTTCGAGAACTTCACGGTCGGCGAGCACTATCATCGCCTTCTGACGCTGATCGAGACCGAGCAGCCCGACGCGATCGTGCATTTCGCTGAGCAGCGCGCCGCGCCCTATTCGATGAAGTCGTCGTCGCACAAGCGCTATACGGTGAGCAACAACCTCAACGCCACCAACGACGTCCTCGCCGCGATCGTCGAGTCGCGCCAGAACATCCATCTCA
>NZ_JAGJCF010000016.1 GCF_017815135.1 Jiella mangrovi
GCCGAGCGAACGGTCGACGGACTATGGGATGCTGTCGGAGCCGTCCTCCCGCTCTTCAAACCCGACGAGTGCGCCAACTACTTCGCCGCCGCCGGCTATGAACCGGATTAAGCCGGATGCGCTCTAGGTTGCCCGGTCTCAGTATCAGGTGCGGCCCAACCGACCAACAACATGCCAGCCAGAACTTGTTCATGTGCTCGCTTGGATATTGTGTTGGTGGTCGCGATGCGCATGAGCGCACCCTTCAATTTTCTGTATAGGGCTGGTGGCGGAATTTTTGCAGCCCAAAACAATCCTGCCCAAGCCGCATCTCTATCGTCTCCGCTATCACTTCGTAAGACTGGCGAAAGATTCGTCTCCGTCCATTCGAGAGCAACGAAGTTTAACCACACGAGGTTGTGGCAGAATATGACAAGGGCGTGGCACCTCGGCTCGCCCCCCAAGGCAAGAAGAGCATTGGCGTGTTTCAGCCAGTTTTCCGGCAGCCCTTGCCCTTTGCCCACCCCGTTCGTCGATGGAGTATTGAAGAGGGCCTGTGCGATCTTTCCAGTGGGCGCATTTAGCGCCTCGGTTGCCCAATCGTGATCGCCAGTTCCCCGGATAATCGCAGAATTGCCGGAGGTAGGGTCGGCACGAATGATATCCGCAATTCTACCAACGACCTCGAAGAATAATGTCTCATCGCGCTGCGAAAGAGCCGTGGACACGTTTACGGCCCACTCTGACAAGGGGTAGATCAGCCCTGAAACGTCCTTCAGCGGATAAGATAGAAGTCGTCTGGCAGTAAGCAGCACGAACCTCGAGCTATCACTCTTGCGAGTCTCCGCCGTGAGGAATGTGCGCCACGCCCATTCAGGGTATTCCCCATTCTTTGCAGCGAGATGCAAGGCTGCCAGTGCTCTAACGGGCTTTTCTTCCACTAATCCGGAGAAAGGCGACCTTTCCACAAACTCTTCGCTCCGCCCGCTGAGCTCTTTAGCCTTTGCCAAGATGGCGGACAGAGGAACTGAGACCAAGCCGGACGTGTCTTTTTCTGTTCGAACCCAGCCAACTCGGCCCTCTAATGATGCAGCTGCCGACGCGGAGTATTCAGGTTTCCACTTGGGAGCGCGACGTTGAAGTTCCTCACTAAGCTTCGCCAGATCAACCCTAAGACTGCAACCTTGGTCTTCTAGCCAATGTACCCGATTGAGGACGGCGAATGCCGACCTTTCTATAAATTTCCGTTCCTCTTCATCCTTCCAGCGATCAGGTCCGGCAACGATTCTTTCCTCAATGCGCTGCTGTACCGTTTCGCTAAGTTCATTCCACCGACGTTTCAGTGACAGAAGCAAGTCCCGTTGGTCACGAGAGCCCCAGAACGCCTCATCGGGCAGAAGTCCGGCCTGTCGTAAAAAATCGTCCACAGGAACTAGCGTATTGTTCCCCATCGCCCATATTCGCAGACGATTGAAAACCGGATCGTCTGAACCCCACGCGCTGACTTCAAATTTGGCTGCTTGAGGATTGATTTCCGCTAACCGCTGCAAGAGAGCGGCATACTCGATTATATGAGAGCCAAGTCCGTGGTTGCGCTCGTATTGATCGTCGCCAACGTTGTCGTCCGCCACGATGGGGCAAATAGCCATCAAGCCGTAGCCCCCGATTTCCTTTTCCAGAAGAACTGCCACCTCTAGATTCCGGCTCAGGGCCCTTACCGTTTGTGCTAACCACTCGTCCGGAATTTCGATTTGCACGTGCTTTTCTGGATATTTTACATCCATCTGCGCAAGATCACCGACCTGCAAATCGGCCCCCGAACTCGGCGGCTTTGGTCCTCCCCAATAGTTACTTTGGGATTCGAAATACGGCTGTCGAATAGATGAGTACTGTCTAACTGCGGCGGAATCCCATCCGTCCTTCGTTATCTGCGCCTCGAGTTCAAAGATATCTCGATGAAATTCGCCCCGATATGAATCCCAACTTTCGAAAAGATACCTCCAGGCCTTACGGATTTCCGGCTTCGAAGGTTGCGAAGCACTTTCCAACTGGCTCCTGATGCGGTCCCGTATGTCGGGATGAAGCGCAAATTGATGCGCCGCCCACCAAACGCTAGCGGCTTGGTTAGACACTCGCGTCAACCAATGGCTCAACACGGAAATGCGGGGCACCAATCGCGGTGCGTTTCTCGACCAGTGTCCACGCAGCGCCGGAAAATTATCGTCTCTGAGCGCCTGACGATCTATGCGGTTTAGTGCGAATGCATCCCACGAACCACTTGGCACTTCTCGTCTTACGTTGTGCTCGTCGGGCTCGGGCTTGTCCGGAACAGAGTCGGAGTCCAACCCGTAAAGGTCGAAAGGATCGACGTATTCGCCCTTCTCTACAAAAGTTCCCAAATGCCCCGGTCTTGCATAGCGGCGATATGGATCAAAAACGCAAAGCCATTCCGCAGGAGGCGGGATTTCCTCTTCTGCAAAGCGTTTCGCACCTTCGTATGATGACACGACGTGTGCCACCTGCCCGCGCTCATGCGGAGCTAGAGCCTCAGGCCCTTGTTGCGACATGCGAATAACGTCTCGATGCCAGCCATCCACATCTCTGGCTCTTGCAGACCAAGCTTCCAATGTCCGCCAAAGCGCTGCATGACCATCAGAGTCATCGTAGGCGATAGCCTCCACTCCTTTGTGGCGCCATCGCGCCGCCGCGTCGGCCTCACCACCGGACTGTAAAGCGTACACATAATCCAGCCGACCGGGAACTTTGTTCAGTGCTTCAAGTAGATATTGGACAGGGGGATCGTCGGCTGCATAACCGACAAAAACGACCACAAACCGCGCCAAAATGGATCGGAAGAACTCCGTCGCCCATCCGTCCGCGAGGTAAGCTCGCCCGAATTCCGAACTCGAGAGAACGAAGCCGTCACCCTCGGCGCCATCGTATGCTTCGGTGGCACGACCGTGGAGATACACAATTCCGTTTAGCTCACCTGCTCGTCGCGGATCGGGAAGTCGCGGCGGCTGCCAAGTCTGAAGATTGCGGCCACATTCATCAAACAATCGGTCAAAGTTGGTTGTGACGAGGCGAACCACGCCGTCGGTACTTGTTGCTAAGTCCAGCAAGACGCGGTGGGCGCTTAAGTCACAGGGTCTGCGTGGCTTCAGCGCGGATGCTACTGCCGCCTCTATATCTCGGGCAACGAATTCACGTTCCAAGAAGCCAAAGACACGATCAGCGGATATCACTCCGGCCACACCAACACGGTCATCGATCTCGCGTGCCTCTTCCACCAGTCGGCACGCAGGGCTGTCTTTAGGCACGCCCAGTGAAGTGATTACCTCTTCCGCAAGGCCGAAGAAGTCAGGAAGCTGCGCTCTAGCCCTAGAAACCCCTGCACCACAAAAGAATACGACGCGCCCCTGATCGCGTGCCCAAAGCAACTCATCAGGGATTGATGGCCCGTCTTTTATGAACCTCACGTGCGCCCCCTTATGCGCGAAAATAATAGAACCCGACACGTAGGGGTCAGACTACAACATTTGTGAGTTGCGTCACCATGCAGCCTCACCTTGCGTCGGGGCGTGACGCTTGGGCGCAGGAGTCAAATGACCCTTTTGGCATGCGCAATGGCCCCTGCTTGGTCACCCGTGATGTCCGCTTTCAGGCATTGGTAAGGTGAACCTTGACGGCTGAGATGGGCGCAAACCCACCGTCGCCTTCCACAACCAAACACCCCAGCCACCACCTTCCCTCCCCGCCGGCTGATCTCTATATGTTCCGGCATGGCTTCCAGACCCCGCAAATCCCCCCGCCGCCCCGAGTCCTCTGACTCGGCGCCCGATGAACCGGCCTTCGATCCGTCCGCGCCGGCGCGGCGCGGGCCGTTGCAGGATTTTTCGGAGGCCTCGACGCGCGCCGACGATGCCGGCGAACGGCAGGGGTTCGGCGAGGCGCCGCAGGCGTCCTTCGACGCTGGCGAAGCCTATGCCGGCTCGATCTCCGGTTGGGCCGAGGAGATCGCCCGGGCGACCGAGACCACGGCGGAACGGGCGGCCGATGCCGGCGTCGATCCGGGCAAGGCAGCGGCTGCCAAGCCGAAGACCGCGCGCGGGCCCAAGGCGAAAGCCGAGCAGAAACCCGGCAAGACCTCCCGTGGCACCTCCATGGGCGGCACCTCCGACCCGAAGCAGCGCGCTGCCGCCGGGCTCAATCCTGTCGCCGGCATGGATGTCAGCCTGGAGGATGCCAAGTCGCTGCCCGAAGGCGGCGTCACCGCGACGGTCGAGGCGCTCACCAAGCTGATCTCCGAGGGCAACCCGCTGATCAAGAACGGCGAGGTCTGGCTGCCGCACCGGCCGGCCCGGCCGGACAAGTCGGAAGGCGGCGTGCCCTTCCGCATCGCCTCGGACTACACGCCCATGGGCGACCAGCCGACCGCCATCGCCGATCTCGTCTCGGGCATTGCCGATCACGACAAGACCCAGGTCCTCCTCGGCGTCACCGGTTCGGGCAAGACCTTCACAGTCGCCAACGTCATCGAGCGCACCCAGCGCCCGGCGCTGATCCTCGCGCCGAACAAGACGCTGGCGGCCCAGCTCTATGGCGAGTTCAAGTCCTTCTTCCCCGACAACGCCGTCGAGTATTTCGTCTCCTATTACGACTACTACCAGCCCGAGGCCTACGTCCCGCGCTCCGACACCTTCATCGAGAAGGAATCCTCGATCAACGAGCAGATCGACCGGATGCGCCACGCCGCCACCCGCGCTCTGCTCGAGCGCGACGACGTCATCATCGTCGCCTCGGTCTCCTGCATCTATGGTATTGGCTCGGTCGAAACCTACACGGCGATGACGTTTCAGATGAGCATCGGCGACCGGCTCGACCAGCGCCAGCTCCTCGCCGATCTCGTCGCCCAGCAATACAAGCGCCGCGACATGGATTTTCAGCGCGGCAGTTTCAGGGTCAGGGGCGACACGATCGAGATCTTCCCCGCCCACCTTGAGGATCGCGCCTGGCGCATCTCCCTCTTCGGCGACGAGATCGAGGCGATCCAGGAGTTCGATCCCCTCACCGGCTCCAAGACCGACGACCTGAAGTCGGTGAAGATCTACGCCAACTCGCACTACGTCACCCCCCGCCCGACCCTCAATCAGGCGGTCAAGCAGATCAAGGAAGAGCTCAAGCATCGCCTCGTCGAACTGGAAAAGGCCGGCCGCCTGCTCGAGGCCCAGCGGCTCGAACAGCGCACCCGCTTCGACATCGAGATGATCGAGGCCACCGGCTCTTGTGCCGGCATCGAGAACTATTCGCGCTATCTCACCGGCCGCCAGCCCGGCCACCCGCCGCCGACCTTGTTTGAATATCTCCCCGACAACGCGCTGGTCTTCATCGACGAGAGCCACGTCACCGTGCCGCAGATCGGCGCCATGTATCGCGGCGACTTCCGGCGCAAGGCGACGCTGGCCGAATACGGCTTTCGCCTGCCCTCCTGCATGGACAACCGGCCGCTGCGCTTCGAGGAATGGGACGCCATGCGCCCGCAGACCGTGGCGGTCTCGGCCACGCCCTCGACCTGGGAGCTCGAAGAATCCGGCGGCGTCTTCGCCGAACAGGTGATCCGCCCCACCGGCCTCACCGACCCGCCCGTCGAGGTGCGCCCCGCCCGCTCGCAGGTCGACGACCTCCTCGGCGAGATCCGCGAGACCGTCGACAAGGGCTACCGCGTCCTCTGCACGGTCTTGACCAAGCGCATGGCCGAGGACCTCACCGAATATCTGCACGAGCAGGGCATTCGGGTCAGGTACATGCATTCCGACATCGACACGCTGGAGCGCATCGAGATCATCCGTGATCTGCGCCTCGGCGCCTTCGACGTGCTGGTCGGCATCAACCTGTTGCGCGAGGGCCTCGACATCCCCGAATGCGGCCTCGTCGCCATTCTCGACGCCGACAAGGAAGGGTTTTTGCGCTCCGAAACCTCCCTCGTGCAGACGATCGGCCGCGCCGCACGCAATGTCGACGGCAAGGTCATCCTCTATGCCGACCAGGTCACCGGCTCGATGGAACGGGCGATGGCCGAGACCACCCGCCGCCGCGAAAAGCAGGAGGCCTACAACGCCGAACACGGCATCACGCCGGCGAGCGTCAAGGCCAAGATCGCCGACATTCTCGACAGCTACTACGAAAAGGACCACGTCCGCGTCGACGTCGGGCCGAACGCCAGGGAAGGCGAGCTCGTCGGCAACAATCTGCGCGCCCATATCGAGCATCTGGAAAAGCAGATGCGCGAGGCGGCCGCCGACCTGGATTTCGAAAAAGCGGCCCGCCTTCGGGATGAGATCAAGAAACTCAATGCCAAGGAACTGGAATTCGGCGGCAACGTCTCCCTCGACGCCGTCGCCGACGCTGGCGCCTCAAAACTGAGCCCTCATCCTGAGGCGGCCGGAACGGCCCTCGAAGGACGAGGGCGCGGCGGAAACGGCGGCGGGACATCCCCTCGCCCTTCGAGGCGCGCTTCGCGCGCACCTCAGGATGAGGGGATGACTGACGCCGACCCCCTTGCCGACGCCGTCGCCATGGAGGAATCCGTCATGGGCCCCTCCACCGGCCGCACCAAGCACGGCAAGAAGGCCAAGCGCGACCGCGCCCCGCAAGGCGACGAACGCTTCGGCCCCCGCGGCGAGGTCCTCAAGGCCCCCGGCTCCGGCACAGTCGCTGCCCCCGCCTCGCTGTTCCGCAAGCCGTCCTTGGATGACATGGGCCCCGGCACAGACACGGCGGTCCCCGACCGCCCGTCCCTGTTCCGCAAGAACACCCTCGACGAAATGACCGTCGGCCGCACCGAAAAGCCCACCGGCAAGGCAAAACCAGAAAAGCCGGCGCCCTCAAAACAGCCGATCTCCCCCCCGGCGGGGGAGATGTCCGGCAGGACAGAGGGGGGCGCGCCGGGCTCGACGTCACAGGCAAGGGACGACTCCCCCGCCCCCATCCGCCGCGAACGCGTCGGCCGCGGCTCCTACGAGGACCCCGGCGACCAGAAGCGAAAGCGGCGGCCTTCGAAGACCGGGCGGCCGGGGCGGTAAGGCCGCAAACACGGGCGCCCCTCTCTCCCCCTTGTGGGAGAGAAAGCCATTCCAAGGCGTTGGGCCGAGCGAAGCGAGGTCCAAACCTTGAGAATGGCAAGAGAGGGGTCTCACCGCGTCAATCGCCGCTAACATCGACCCGTGACACCGCAACGAGGTCGCCGACGTCGGCAAAACCGGATCCGGTGAAACCCCTCTCTTGCGATTTCTATCACTTGGCTACGCCAAGACGATGAAGTCGCTTTCTCTCCCACAAGGGGGCAGGGGTATCGCATATGGAAATGCGCAAAGAACTGAGGGGCGAAAATCTGGAGCCATGGAACGCTTTCGCGGGGAAAAGGAAACTTTCTGCGAGTATCGATTTCGTCCAACGAGCGCCGAATTCGCCATATGCGATAGCCCTGCACAAGGGGGAGAGACGGCGCTCTCGCCCGACGTCATGCACACGCCTCCCAACCGGGCGCCCACCCCTCCGCTTCGTCATCCTCGGCCCGCAGCGTCGGGGATGACGAAGCGTTGGTGACGCGCCCCTTCCGAATACCACCCCCTCCGCCGCGAACGCATCGGCCGGGGCGCCTAACAACCCCGGCAACCAGAAGCGCAAGCGCCGCCCGACCAAGGCCGGCCGGCCGGCCGGGGCGGGGAGGTCGCAAGCACCGGCCAATAGTGTCGCTCCGGCCGAGGCCAAAAGACCCCAATTACCCGCGCATCCTCCGGAGTTTAAAATAGGCCGTCGCATCAAGCCAAAGACAGAGGCAACGGCAACGAAAGCAGCACTCCATCACCTTCATGATTTATCGAATATTGCCATCCTCGAGATACCACGTCGATCGGCGGAACTGAATTTTTTCCAAAGAGAACGATGAACCGCCATGCGTTCGTCGAGAAATATCTCTGCATTGCCCCGAAATATCCAGCGTTGCCGATACTCCTTCCGCTGAACATTTTGCACTTGAAAATCATTACCGACAGCACCCAGCCGATACAAATCAATGATTGCTGCTCTTATAAACTCTTGAGTGAGTATTTTTTTTGAGCGGCACTGGAGATTTTCGACTTCGCTCTGTAGAAAAGTTCTTCCAAGAAAAAATACGAATAAAAACCGAGAAAAAGCGACTCTATTGCTCTAGCTTCCTCGATTGTATATGTTGTAATCAATTCGTCAAAAACCTCTTCCCAGATACCATTTGAGTACGACAATGATGTCTCATCGAATGACGCCTGAGAAAACGATGTTGCCGCCGGCCTAAAATCGCGGGCTACTGACAGACGCCTCACAATATCTCTCGGGCGAAACAAAGAATTGTATAGTAAGAATTGTTTGATCGGTAAATCTCCGATTTTTTCTGGAAAATACACACTCCACACATCACCTTGAAGTGGCACTCCCATTTTCTCTTCGTATGAATTTCGTATCTTCCTTTCGACAATATCTAGAAGCGGATGAGCATCGCTATTCATACCCTCGTCCCAATTAATTCGAAAACCTAGGTCCTGCACATCCCGCGTGACCTCTTGACCAATTTCAGAAACAGAGTGCAAGACCTCAGAACGGACGGCCGAAATAAAGAAGAAACTTGAGCTGTACTCTGACAATTTTTGGTTGAAATTCGTCAAGGCGAATATAAGGTCCCGAACCATTCTACGATCTCGGTCGAACTGATCGGATTTATTGAAAAAAATTTCAAGCTCGTCGAATATTATATAGACCTTTTTTGGAATTCCAGGTATTGCGAGTAGCAATTCATCGAGATCATTGACGATGTCAGAAAATGAATTATACGTTCGATCGCCCTTACCCGCAACGCCTATGTTCAGAGATGCCGTGAGCTTCTCTAAATTTAGCTTAAGATCTATCGATCCGTTGACGGTAAACGGAAGTATCTTTGTGATTTTCTGCCACCAGGTATCCGATTCACTCGCAAATACACTCACATAGTTGGCGACTGATTCCGGTACATCGCCCTCATCATAAATACCCTTGACGAGAAACGCAATCGTCTTGTGAATGTATATCATCCAAAACTGCTTGAAATCTTGCTCAAAGGCAAGACTTCGAGAGTTATCCCTTTCAACAATTGAAAAGCCTGCGATTTTTGAAAGTCCGCTACGCTCTTCCTCCGTAATGTTCGACTTGAATAATACCATATGGGTTACGCAACGCGGATCAGAATCCAGCTGTTCTTTTATAAATCTCAGGAGCGCAGTCTTACCTGTTCCCTTGTTTCCGGCGACAAACACGGTCGATCCGCCCAGTATTTGTCCGATATCAAGAGCCGGAGGCATCACGAATGAATTGAAAAAGACACTTGATCCTATCTTGTTCTGCTTGATTATTTCATTTTTTGCATCAAGATCTCCAAACCGCATATCTGACAAATTGAATGTTTTCATCTCACTGCCTCTAAGGTGTCCTCGTAGCCTCCGTCATAGCGCCGCCCGGCATGTATGGCAATGTAAGGTGGTGCTGAACTTCTCTGCACGTAGGATACGCCTCGGAAGCCAAAGACGACGCGCACGCGTTGGGCGCTGCACCGCAACTCGGCAAAACCACGCTCTTGCGATTTTTATCATTTTGTCTCCCCTGAGGGAGAAAGAACGCTTCGTCCTTCCCCCGCCAATATCTCCCTCCCCATTGCCTACCAACCCCCTGATTCCCCTCACACTCCCCAAAAATCTTATCCCCACCCCCTCACCCTTCCCCCATACTCCCCCCATCGCCGGTCTACCCGACACCAGTCGACGGGAACCGGGCACGGGCGCTCGCCGGCAGCGTTCGCGGGCTGGCGACGCGGTCTTGGCGCTGTTCGCCCTTCCGGAGGGCGGGCGTCCCGGACCGCCTCCCGGTGCCGCTTCCTGAGCCTTTCGAAGGGTGCTCGCGTCATACGGCGCCGGTGCGGATCGGTCCGCTTGGGGTCGCCGCGCTGAAAAGGCGCGGCGGGTGAAGCGCCGGCCGGCGCCTGAACCCTTCGATCAGGTAGGCGACTGTCCCTTGGGAGGCAGACAAAAGCCGCGCAGCGCCCCCCAGAGGCGAGCCGGGCAGCCCTGGCAGTGTCCTACCCCGCCGCCATCATGTGATCGCAGTGGCGGATCTTCAGGCTGTAATAGCCGCGCTTCGTCTCGTCCGCCGTTGCCAGGGCGCGGTCGTAATAGGCGCGCGAGACGGGGTAGACGCCGGTCTTTTCCAGAAGCTCGGCATAGTGCGGATAGGCCGGCTCATAGTCCGGCACGCAGCGCAGGAGCTTCTGGATGGCGATGAAGGCCTTGGGCCATTCGTTGCGGTTGCGGTGATAAAGGGCGACGGCGAGAACGAAGGCGGCGCTGGCGTCGTCGATCTCGATCTGGACGCTTTCGTCGCCGATCAGGTTGATCATCGCATCGAGGCGTTCGGGGAAGCGTTCGACAGCGGGGTCGACCGGCGCCAGCGGCAGGGCGACCTCGGCGGAGGCGAAGGCCAGGGAATGGCCGAGGCGGTTTTCGATGTATCGCTTCGCATTGGGAAACCTGTCGGAGATCATCCCGACCGTGACGTAATGGCGATAGGCCTCTTCGAGCGGCATGTCGGGCCGGTGCAGATAGGTCGTGGCGTAGAACGCCCGGTCGAAGTGAAAGCCCTCGCGAAACGGCAGGCCCTTTTCCAGACCCCGCGTCATGAAATGCTCGATGCAGGTGGCCTTCGTCAGGCTGCGATCGGGCTTTGCGCCGGGCTTCGAAGAGGCCAGGAAACGACTGCCGTAATATCTCTCGTCGAAATAGGAGATGAACATCAGCGGCAGGGCGGGGAACATCTTCTTGATGCGAAGGATGTCGGTGTCTTTCCGGGTTTCCGCTTCCATCTGATCGTGGCCTTCCAGTGCACCGTGGCGAGCGCCGGGCGCCCGCATGACATTCTGCGCGGCTTATCATATGGCCCCATCGCCGGACAATGGATTTGCGCGTGCGGGGACTTTTCGCGTGCGGCGACCGCCATGCGCCAAGGGGGCGGCATGAGACGCCCGTGCCCACGGCCGGCAACGGTCCCCCGGCCCGCGACGGCGGCGGTGGTCGGCACGCTTGCCCTTGGCCTGGAAACTTGATTGTATCCGTTCCAGATCAAACGGAGACCGCCGCCATGTCTCGCATCATCCGAAATCTCGGGAAGTGGCGGCTTGGCCGCAACGACCTCGAGAACCACGTGCTCGACGCGTTCCTGTCGGGCCGGCTCGACCGTCGCTCCTTCCTGCGCCATGGCGCCTGCGTCGGGCTGTCGGTCGCGGCGATGGCCGCGGCCATGAAGGGCTTCGGCTTCGATCCGGTCACGAGCGCGCTCGCCCAGAACGGCAAGCCGGGCGGCACCATCCGCATCGCGCTGATCGCGCCCTCGGGCCTGATCGACCCGGTGACGGTCGCCGACCAGTACGGCCTGCTCGTCCTGCAACAGGTCGGCGACTTCCTGGTGCTCGACGGGCCGGACCTCGTGCTGAAGCCGATGCTCGCCACCGAATGGTCGCCCAACGAGGACGGCTCGGTCTGGACCTTCAAGCTGCGCGACGACGTTAAATTCCACGATGGGCGCAAGATGACGGCGGACGACGTCGTCGCCTCGATCGAGCGGCTCGCCGACCCGGACAACGGCTCGAACGCACTCTCCGCCTTCAAGGGCGTGTTGTCGAAGGGCGGCACGAAGAAAGTCGACGACCACACCGTCGCCTTCCATCTCGACGCGCCGAACGGCAACTTTCCCTATTATCTCTCCTCCGACAATTACAACGCCATCATCCTGCCGGCGGACTATTCCGGCAATTTCGAAGCCGAGATGAATGGGACCGGCCCCTTCAAGCTGGAAAAATACACGCCGAAGGTCGGCGCGACCTTCGTGAAGAACGCCGATTACTGGGGCGGCGCGCCGCTGCTCGATCGCGTCGAGCTGAGCTTCTACGACGACCAGCAGCCGCAGGTGCTCGCCCTTCTCGGCGGCCAGGTCGACGTCATCCAGCAGGTGACGGTGCAGGGCTCGCAGAGCCTGTTCAACAATCCGGCGGTGAAGATCATCCAGCTGCCGTCGAATGCCCATCGCGAGATCCACATGAAGTGCCAGTCCGGGCCCTTCGCCGACAAGCGGGTGCGCCAGGCCATGGCGCTGACCCTCGACCGGCCGCGTCTCGTCCAGGGCCTGTTCCGCGGCATGGGCGTCGTCGGCAACGACTCGCCCTTCGCGCCGATCTTCCCCTCCACCGACAAGACGGTCGAGCAGCGGGTGAAGGACATCGCAAAGGCCAAGCAGCTGATGGCGGATGCGGGAACGAGCGGCTTCGACGTCACCTTCACCACCATGCAGATTCAGGAACTTCCCGCGCTCGCCAGCCTGATCAAGAATGCGGCGGCCGAGATCGGCATCAACGTCAATCTCAAGATCGAGGATTCCGGCGCCTATTACGGCGATGCCGTCCCCGGCAAGTCGGACTGGCTGGATTCGGAATTCGGCATGACCGACTACGGCCATCGCGGCATTCCGAACGTCTTCCTCACCGCGCCCCTGAAGAGCGACGGCACCTGGAACGCGGCGAATTTCAAGAACGCCGAATACGACAAGCTGGTCACCGACTACGTCGCCGCCCTCGATCTCGACGCGCAAAAGGAGGTCGCCGGCAAGATCCAGCGGCTGCTGCTCGACGAAACGCCGATCATCTACCCGTATTTCTACGACTATCTGACCGCCACTTCGCCCAATGTGCAGGGCATTCAGCCGACGGCCATGGGGCAGATCTTCCTCGAAAAAGCGACCGTCGGCTGACGGCTGTGAAATCGCTCTTCGGGCGCTTCCTGCTGCGCCGTCTCGGCCTCAGCCTTCTGACATTGTGGCTGGTGAGCGTCGTCGTCTTTCTCGGCGCGCAGGTCCTGCCCGGCGATCCGGGCCGGGCCGTGCTCGGGCCGCTCGCCGATGCGCGGGCGGTCGCCGCGCTTAACAAGGAGCTCGGCGCCGACCGACCGCCGGTGGAGATCTACCTCTCCTGGGTCGGCGGCATGCTTGAGGGCGACATGGGCCAGTCCTACGCCTACCGGGCGCCGGTGGCGCCCTTCGTCGGCGAAGCGCTGCTGCGCTCCCTGAAGCTCGTCGGGGTGATCTTCATCATCGTCGTGCCGCTTGGCGTTGGGGCCGGCGTCGTCGCCGCGCTGAACGTCGGCAAGCCGATCGACCGGATCATCTCGGTGGCGAGCCTGTCCTTGACCGTGATCCCCGAATTCGTCTCGGCCATCGCACTGATCCTCGTCTTCGCAGTGATCCTCAGATGGCTGCCGCTTTCGGCAAGCTGGCCGGACGGTGCCGGGCCGCTCGTCCAGATCGAACATCTGATCCTGCCGGCGCTGCCGCTGGTGATCGTCCTTTTCGGCTATATCGCGCGGATGGCGCGCGCCGGCACGATCGAGGCACTGTCGTCAGATTACACCCGAACGGCGATCCTCAAGGGCCTGCCCTGGCGAACGGTGCTGATCCGCCATGTCCTGCGCAACGCGCTGGTGCCGACCATCGCCGTCATCGCCGCCCAGACCGGCTATGCGCTCGGCGGCCTCGTCGTCGTCGAGGCACTGTTTCGCTATCAGGGCATCGGCAATCTCGTCCTCAGCGCCGCCAAGGCGAAGGATTTCGCCATGCTGCAGGCCGGCATCCTGACGATCGGCGCCTTCTTCGTCATCGCGACACTGATCGCCGACTGCCTCACCGTGATGCTGAACCCACGCCTTCGCGCGGAGCTGGGCAAATGAGCGCCACGAGCGACGGCGCCGAAGCCGCGACGACCTCGCCGCCGGCACCCGCGCCGACGATGCGCAAGGAGCGTACGACCCTCGGCATCCTGATGCGCAGCCCGGCCTTTCTCATCGGCGCGGCGATCGTCCTGTTCTGGGCCTTCTGTGCGGCCTTCGCGCCCTACTTCGTGCCCTACGATCCGCTGGCCGACGATCTCCTCAATACGCTGGCGCCGCCTTCGGCCGCACACTGGTTCGGCACCGATCAGATCGGCCGCGACGTCTTCTCCCGCGTCCTCGTCGGCGCGCGGGACATTCTCACCATCGCCCCGCTCGCGACCCTTCTCGGCACGGTTCTCGGCACCATCGTCGGCCTCGTCATGGGCTATTTCGGCGGCTGGGTGGATGCGATCGTCGGCCGGCTGATCGAGGTGATGCTGTCGCTACCGCTGATCATCGTCGCCTTGATGGTGCTCGTCGCGCTCGGGCCCTCGACGCCCACCGTCGCGGTCGTCGTCGGCCTCGTCTTCACGCCGCTCGTCGCCCGCACGGTCAGGGCCGCCGTCCTCTCCGAGCGCCATCTCGACTATGTGCCTGCCGCCGCGGTGCGCGGCGAAGGCGCGCTGCATGTGATGTTCGTCGAGATCCTGCCGAATATCTGGCCGCCGATCATCGTCGAGACGACGGTGCGGCTCGGCTATGCGATCTTCACCATCGCCTCGCTCTCCTTCCTCGGCTTCGGCGTGCAGCCGCCCTCGCCCGACTGGGGCCTTGCGATCGCCGAGAATTACGGCGTTCTCGTCGGCGGCTTCTGGTGGACGGTGGTCCCCGCGACCGTCGCGACGGCCTCGCTGGTGGTGGGCGTCAATCTCGTCGCCGAGGGTTTGCAGAGGGCCGTTGCCGAATGACAGACCGCGCCCGCGACGCCTCGGCTCCGGCCCTTCATCTCGACGATCTCAGCGTCGCCTATACCGTGCGCGGCCGCGATCTGCCGGTTCTGTCGAATGTCGGCCTGACGATCGAGCGAGGCGAGGCCTATGGTCTCGTCGGCGAATCCGGCTCCGGCAAGTCGACCGTCGCGCTCGCGCTCCAGCGCGTCCTGCCGCCGAACGGGCGGATTTCCGGCGGACATGCCCGGGTCGCCGGCAAGGACGTGATGGAGCTCGGCACGGCGGCGCTGCGCAAGATGCGCGCCAACGACGTCGCCATGGTGTTCCAGGATCCCGGCAAGGCGCTCAACCCCTCACTCACCGTCGGCCGCCAGATGGCCGAGGTCTACGAGATCCTCGGCGCATCATCCGCCGAGGCGCGAAAACGCGGCGAGGCGATCCTCGGCCGGGTGCGCATCTCCGATCCCGGCCGCGTCATGGCGAGCTTTCCGCACCAGCTTTCGGGCGGCATGCAGCAGCGCGTCGTCATCGCCATGGCGCTGGCGAAAGACCCCGCCCTTCTCATCCTCGACGAGCCGACCACCGGCCTCGACGCGACGATCGAGGCGGAGGTGCTCGACCTCGTCGACACGCTGCGCCAGGAATTTGGCGCGGCCGTCCTGTTCATCAGCCACAATCTCGCGGCCGTCGCCTCGCTGTGCAATCGGGTGGGCGTGCTCTATGCCGGCAAGCTCGTCGAGGAAGGCCCGGCCCGGGCGCTGTTTGCCGATCCGCGCCACCCCTACACGGCCGGGCTCTTGCGCTGCCTGCCGCGTGCCGGCTTCAAGGGCGGGCCGGCGCTCGACAACATTCCCGGCTTTCCGCCGGTGCCGGGTTCGATCACGAAAGGCTGCGTCTTCGCCCCGCGATGCGGCCTTGCCGAGGATCGCTGCCGCTCCGAGGAACCGCCGCTCTACGACGTCGGCGAAGGGCGCGGTAGCCGCTGCCACTTCCACGACCGCATCGACGACCTGCCGCGCATGAGCGAGCCGCCGCCCGTCAACACGCCCGAGCGCGGCCCCGACGTCCAGCCGGTGCTGATGCTCGAACGCCTGTCGAAGACCTACGAGCTTCCCGGCAACCGCCAGGTCCAGGCGCTGCGCGACGTCTCGCTGACGCTCAACCCCGGCGAAACCCTCGGCCTCGTCGGCGAATCCGGCTCCGGCAAGTCAACCCTTGCCAATCTGATCCTCGGCCTTGCCGAGCATGATGAAGGCGGTGCCATCAGCCTCGACGGGACGCCGGTGGCGGCGAGCGTCCACGCTCGCCCACGTGAAGCGATCCAGGCCATCCAGATCATCTTCCAGAACCCGGATTCGGCGCTCAACCGCGCCCATACGGTCAAGCATCTGATCGGCCGGGCGGTAGAACGGCTCGCCGGCATCACGGGCGCGAAACGCAACACCCGCGTGACGCAGCTGCTCGAGGCCGTGCGCCTCACCCCGCGCCAGCTGCCGGCCAAGCCGCGCCAGCTCTCCGGCGGCATGAAGCAGCGTGTCGCGGTCGCCAGGGCGTTTGCCGCCGATCCGCGCGTCATCGTCTGCGACGAGCCAACTTCGGCCCTCGACGTCTCGGTGCAGTCGGCGATCCTCAATCTTCTCTCCGAGCTGCAGGCCGAGCGGCAGGTGAGCTACATCCTGATCTCCCACGATCTCGGCGTCGTGCGGCATCTGTCGGACCGCATCGCGGTGATGTATCTCGGCCGGCTGATGGAGATCGGCCCGGCGAAGAGCGTCCTTACGGGCCCGCACCACCCCTATACCGAGGCCCTGCTCTCGGCCGCGCCGACGGTCACCGGCGAGCGCGGCACGCGCATCCGGCTCGAAGGCCAGATCCCGAGCCCGGTCAATCCGCCGTCCGGCTGCGTCTTCCACACGCGCTGCCCGCGGAAATTCGGCCCGATCTGCGAAACCGAGGAGCCGGGCTTTTCCGCCGACACCGAGGGCCACGCCATCCGCTGCCATCTCGACCGCAGCGAGATGGGGCGCGGACGGGAGATGAAGGGTGTCGAAATCGTCGAGGCGAATGGTTGAGGAGGCGCGGCGGTGGGAACCGCTGTGGTTGCGCCGTCAAGTGCGAAGGCTCGGCGCCGAGGCGCCCCCCTCTGCCCTGCCGGGCATCTCCCCCACAAGGGGGGAGATCGCTTGGAACCTCTGCCTGTCCCACCTTGCAACGCTTTAGCCTTGCAGATCCGGTGAAAGAAACGCGATCGACTGCAAAGCCTCCGATCTCCCCCCTTGGGGGGGAGATGCCGGCAGGCAGAGGGGGGTAACCGGGCGCGACGTCAAACCAAAGTCGGATATCCCGCCGCAACCGCCTCCTCTTCAAGACCGAGCACGACCGCGTAGTCCTGCGCCGAAACCGGCTCTATCCCCCGCAAACCCAGCTCTTCCACCGCCCCGCCAAGGCCCGGATCGGCAATCGCATCGAACACCGCCTCACGCAGCAATGCGATCTCATCCGGCGTTGCGCCGGCGCGGGTGACGAACGGCAAGGCCGGGCTCTTGGCAGTCTCACCGATCACCCGGACGGCTTCGACGAGCTCCGGCCGGTGCCGCGCGATCAGAGCGAAGGTGACGCAATCGATCGCTGCGATATCCGCTTTCCCTCGAGCGACGTGGTCGAGGCTCGCAAGATGGCTGCCGGTCGTGACGACGTGTGAGAAGAACCGCCCGCCGCCGGCAAGCTTCGCAACCGCGTGGCGGAACAGATTCATGCCGGAATTGGAGTCCGGCCCGTTGATCGCCGCGCGCCTGCCGCGAAGGTCGGCAAGGGTCTCGACGGGCGATCCGGCGGCGACGACGATGAAGCTGCAATGGCGAGCACCCTCGCAGCCGGGCCAAGCGTAGACCGGCGCGGCAAACGGCGTGACGGTGCCCTGCAAGGCCGTCATCAGCGGATAACCGCAGGTCTGGGCGAAAAGCAGCGCCGGGTCGCGCCAGATTTCCAGGAGCGGCCGGTGCCGATCGAGCCGGTCGGGAACGTCGATCGTTCCAGCGGCCGCGAGCCGCGCGGCAATCTGTTCCCAAAGCGCGTCATTCGCCCGATTCAGCCATGGCATGTCGTACATTCCAAGGCTGGCGACGGGGCTGGCGATGCGGGGCACGGCGTATCCCTCCAGAAATGCTCAGGCCGCCGCCTCGCCGCCATCCACCTTGTCCGGTGCACGTCCGAGCGGATGCGGCGGCCGGTCATGCGGGGCGAGCAGGAACCGCCGGAAGACCTCGCCATAGCCTTCGTAGAGGAGGCCGCCATTGCCGCCAAGCAGCGCCCCGCGGTTCTCGCGATACCAGCTTGGCAGGCAATACCACGGAAGCGTCGGATGGGCATGATGGGCAGCATGGAGGTTGTTGTTGAGGAAGAGCAGCGCCAGGATCGGCGAGCCCTCGACGATCGCCGTGCGCTTCGACACCGCCCCGTCCGCCTTGTGCTCGGCAAAGGAGCGCACGAGCTGCAGCGCGGTGCCCGGATAGACGAAGATCAGGAGATAGGCGAGCGGCGAGAGCCCGCAGACGCTCCACAGCCAGGCGAGGATCACCGCGACGCCGACGAGATGGCGCGCCCAGATCGCCGCAACGACGCGGTCGCCGGCCCGCATCGCCCGAAACTCGGTGAACAGGAAGCGCGAGATCGACCAGAGAGGGCCGATGACCAGCCGGCCGGCGAGGCAGGTCTGCGCCTCGACCAGACCGCGAGCGAGGGGGCTCAGCCTCGCCCAGTCCTCGTCGGACCAGTAGTAGGATTCGGGATCGTCGAGCGGGTCGGTCAGCCGATCGTCGCGATGGTGGCACAGATGCAGCGTCCGGTAGCGCTCGAACGGCACGAAAAGCGACAGCGGCACGAAGCCGAGCGCGCGATTGACTCTTCGCCAGCGTGTCGGATGGCCGTGAATGATCTCATGCTGCAGCGAGCCGTGCCAGGCGATCGTCCAGGCCGCGGCAGGTACGAGCAGCCACAGGGGAATGAGATGGTGGAAAAAGCCGAGGAGCCCCCAGCCGGCGTAGATCGTGATTGCCAAGAGGGCCGTCGGCCATTCGAGGGCCTGGCCGTGCCGAAAGGGCTTTGCTGAGATTCGAGGCGCTGTCGTCATGCGCCCATGATTCGGGCAAAACAGTTGCGCATACAATCACGCACTTCACCAAGCCGTGATGACAGTTGTCGCTGTTTGCCTAGGAGTTATGATTTTTATCAACAGCCGGGAGAAGAATCCCGCTAAATAGTCAGCCGCCTATTCATACGATCTCACCGCTCCTGTCCCGAGCGCCGAACGACCACGTCCCGATCGCACAGCCGCCCCCGCTCCCGACGTTCACGTCCCTGCCCGCTCCAGCGCAAGCGCCTCTTCCAGCGACATGCGGCCCGCCGCATAGCGAACCATGTCCTCGTGCGAGCGTTCGCCGGCGATCGCCGCCGCGACGCCGTCGCCGATCAGCGGGCCGAGCTTGAAGCCGTGGCCGGAACAGGCGCTGACGACCCAGGCCCTGGAGCCCAAGGGCCTCACCTGAAACTCTTCGCTGGCGTCGCGGGTGGTGGTGTAGAAGCAGATCTTTCGCTCCAGCACCCGGTAGCGATCGAAGTCCTTGTAGGCGAGCCGCGCCGCGCGGTTCAGCCGGGCGAGATCGGCCTCGGTGGCGATGCGGTCGCCATCGGCGTCGCCCTGGCGCGTAAAGACGTGATCGCCGATCTTCAGCCGCGTGCCGTTCTTCGGCGGCAGCGTGTAGGTGCCACTGTCGGTGCCGAGATCGATCATCACCGGAGCCTTGCTCCAGGCGTCGACCATGTCGGTCGGTGCGCTGATATACATCAGCGCCTGGCGCGAGGGCACGACCACGTCCTCGACCAGCGACGTCAGCTTGTTGACCCAGGCTCCGGCGGCGATGACGATCCTGTCGGCGCGATGGGTCTGTCCGTTGGCGACGAGCGTGCCGGCCTCGGGGTCGATGTCGCTGACCCTTGCGTCGGAATGGAACACGACACCCTGATTCCCGAGCCAGACGGTGAGATCGGTGAGGATGCGGATCGGAAAGAGCATGCCGCCCTCCTCCGTCTCGACCACCCGTGTCAGACCGTCCGTCTCGATCATCGGGAAGCGGTCCGGCACCTCGGCGAGCGGAATGTCGAAGAAGCGCTTGCCCATGGCCGTCATCGTCCGCGAGACCGGCTCGTACCAGTCGACGTCGTCGCGCATGAAGTAGACGACGCTGCCCGGCAGGAAGTGCCGCGCGCCGATATCGGCAAACAGTTCGTCATAGAGCGCGAAGGCGCGCGGCATCAGATAGCCGTAGCCCTCGAGCGTGCCATAGGCATGGCGGGTGATGCGGTGCTCGTCATAGGAGGAGGCGCGGGGATTGGGGATCGCCCCCTGCTCGAAGACCTCGACGGAAAAGCCCCGGCGCGTCAGCGCCCAGGCAGTGGACAGACCGGCAATGCCGGCGCCGACGACGAAGATCTTGCCGCGGGATTGTGACATGGGATCAGAGGCTTTCTGCAAGAGGCTTCTGGGCCGATGGGTGCCAGTTCTCAATGGCATTTTAGCTGGCAAACGCCGAATGTTGAAAGCGCGTCTTCATCCAACGCGTCGTCATTCTCGGGCCCCGTCCCGAGAATCTAGAGATCGTCGGGCGCTCTCCGTCTCCGCTGCAAAGGCGGGCGTTGCCGGCGCAGCGGCGGCCGCCCCTGGATTCTCGGGACGGGGCCCGAGAATGACGATGGTGGCGTCGCCGCGGCCCTGCCGGAGCGGTTTGCGAAAGACAAGGGCGCTTGATCACGCCGGGTTTTCCATCCGCTCCAGTCGCTCGTGCGGCAACGTCGCCGGGCTCGGCGAAGTCCCGCATCAACGCGCCGCCACCCTTGCTTCCACCGCCCCCGGCGCCAGCCAGCCGAGATGCTCGCGCCAGTCGGGCCTCAGCCCCTCGAAACGCGACAGCGACAGCTTCGACAGGTCGGCGAAGCTGCAGGCGCCGTCGATGACGAGATCGCGGATCGCGTGGCCCGTCGCCGGGGACAGGCCGAAGCCGACGCTGGACATGGTGGCGACGGTGACGTTGTCGGGCGAGGCCAGCCGTTCGATCACCGGCCGGCCATCGGGCGTGTTCTCGATGACGCCGGACCAGGAGCGGATCACCCGGGCATGGGCGGCTTTGGGCAACAGCTCGGCGACGCGCTTCGCCAGATTGCGTGTGACCGAGCCCGAGGGCTTCGGCGGCGCCTCTTCGAGCCCGACGTCGTCGAACCATTCATGCGGGCCGCCGCCATAGGCGAGATTGCCGCGCAGGGTCTGGCGGCCATAAAGGCCGTTGCCGTCGACACCGGTGAAGGGCATCATTTCCAGAGGCTCTGTGACGATCATCTCGGCCCGCGCCGCCGCCATCGGCAGGTCGATGCCTAGCATGGCGAGGAGCTTGCCGGTCTGCGGGCCCGCCGCGACGACGAGCGCATCGCAGCCGATCGTGCATCGCGCGGTCTCGACACCCGTCACCCTTCCGCCTGAGGTGACAAGACCCGTGACGGCGGTGTGCTGCATGATTTTCGCGCCGAGATCCTGCGCGGCCCAGGCATAGGCCTGCGAGGTCCGCTGCGGATTGGCATGGCCGCCGAAATGAAAGCGCACACCCGAGACGACGTTGTCGCCGGCGAGCGGAACGAGCCCGCGAACCTGTCTCGGCTCCAGCACCTCCCAGTCATAGCCCTTGGGAAGCCGCAGGCCGAGGCCCTCGTGGAAACGCTCCTTGCGCGGATCGACCTGGAAGATGACGCGGCCGCGCTGATATTCGGTCGGATAGCCGAGAAGCTCGTCCATCTGCGGCCACAGCCGCTGCTCCTCGTGAAACAGCGGGCTTTGATAATGGGTGCAGCCGCCGCCATTGCGGCCCGACGCCTCGAAGCCGACGATGCCCTTTTCGATCACCGTCACGGCAACGCCGGAGCGCGCCAGCCACCAGGCGGCGGAAAGCCCGGTCACGCCGCCGCCGACGATGACGACCGATGTGCCCTTGTCGCTCATGGGTGTCTCCTCACAGCATCGGCCGAAAATCCGAAAGGATTTTTGCAAAGCACGATGCGTCGCTTCAATAGGGCATGCCGGCGCGAAGCTGCTCGGCCTCGCGTTCGGTGCCGATGTCTTCGTAGCCGATCCACTGGGTGGCTATGCCGAACCAGACGTTCCAGCCGGCATCCATGTCGGCGCCCTCCTCCCAGTCCGCCAGTACCGACAAAGGCAGCGGCCGCACCGGCGCGCGGTAGCCGGCAAGCGGCACGCTTTCGGCCGGGACCCCCGCCCCGATCGCCATCATCAGCGCCACCTGCTCGCGGCAGCGCCGCGCCTGGCACTGGCCCATGCAGGCCCGGGTCAGCCGCTTGATCTGATCCTGATTGACCGGCCCCTCTTCTGCCAATGTCGCAAGATCGCGCCGGCCGGGAGCATTCGAACGCCAGTCGAGATAGCGCGGCGGCCTGACGCCAAGGAGATCGCCGCGGGTCACGCCCTCGCAGATGCAGGCAAGGACGTCGTCGCCGCCCGTCGCGAGCATCGCGCGGGCCCAATCGAGCTGATAGGCAAGCCCGGCGGGCTGCTTGAGCGCGGCGTCCTGCGTCACTGTTTCGTCGGCGCCTGTCGCGCTGACCGCCTTGCCGAGCGAGGCGAGCGCCGCGCGCCCTGCCCGTCGTCCGGCCGCCTCGGCGCCGCTTCCAAGGCCGGCGCAATCGCCCGCGACGAAGATCTCGCCAAGCGACGTCGCGCCGTCCTCCCCGACCACCGGCACGTGGCCGCCGCGATCCGGGGCCATCTCGCGCTTCGCGCCGAGGACGTCGAGAAGTTCGATGACCGGCACGCTTCCAACCGCCATGACGACGGTATCGCAGGCGATCTCGCGGCGGTGATCGGCGTCGTCACGATCGGCGACGACGAGACCGGTGACGCCCTCGGCATTGCCATGGGCGGCCAGCGGGACGTGGCCTGTGACGATCTCGACGCCCCTCGCCTCGAGCGCCGCGACCGCATCGGCCGGCCCCTGCGGCTCATCGCGGACTTCGATCAGCGCCGCCACCTCAAGGCCCCGCTCCAGCGCCGATTGCGCCGTCTGGGTGGCAAGAGCGCCCGAGCCGACGATGACCAGCCGCCGGCCGGCGAAGGCGTCGTAGCGCGCGATCAGCGTGTGAAAGCCTTGCGCGCCCATCACGCCCGGCTGGTCCGAGCCGGCAAAGGTGAAGTTGAGATCCCGGGCCCCGGTGGCGATGACCAGCCTGTCGAAGCCGACGAGCCAGCTTTTCCTCTCGTCCGCCAGACCGGCGACGCCGCTCGCAAGGCCGCAAAGGCCGGGCGCATTGACCCATGCGCCCCACACGCTCGTCGAAAGCCGTATGTCGACGCCGAGTTCCAGAGCCTCCGCCAGCGCGGGGCTCGTCTCCAAAGCCTGTTCGACCAGACGTTCAGGCGTCTGCACGGCGTTGGTCGCGCGCCCGCCGAAATAGAACGGAACGTCCATCCCCACGAGCCCCGCCGAGACCGGATTCTCGTCGACCAGCACCACCGAGGCGCCGGCTTTCGCAGCCTCGATCGCCGCCGCGCAACCGGCGGCGCCGGCACCGACGACGAGGATTTCGGCGCGCTCCTCGACGGCGACGGTCTTGCCCCTGAGCGAGAAGCGATCGGGGGGCGGAAGCGTGACTGCGGTCATCGGATTGCGTCCAGGGCCTGAGCGAGATCGGCGATGAGATCGTCCGGATGTTCGATCCCGACGGAGATGCGAAGCGAGGAATCGGTGACGCCGACCTCGCGGCGGATTTCGGCCGGCACCAGATAATGCGTGGTCGAGGCCGAATGGCAAATCAGGCTTTCCGTGCCCCCGAGGCTGACCGCCATGCGGAAGACCTTCAAGCGGTCGAGCATCGCGAAGGCTTCAGCCTCGCCGCCCTTGATGGAGAAGGAGAAGGTCGATCCCGCCCCGCCGCATTGCCGATCGTAGACCGCCTTTGCCGGCGAGCCCTCGTCGAGAAAGCCGAGATAGGTGACGCTCTCGACCTTTGGATGATCCCGCAGAAAGGCGGCGATCGCGCCGGCATTGGCATTGGCCCGGCCGTTGCGAAGCGGATAGGTCTCCAGCGAGCGCAGCAACAGCCAGCTCGTGAACGGGTCCATATGCGTGCCGAGAAGCGTGCGCAGCATGCGCACCGGGCCGACCCGCTCGAGCGATCCGGTGAGACAGCCGCCGAGAAGGTCGCTGTGCCCGGCGGCATATTTGGTCAGCGACGTGATGCACAGATCGGCGCCGTGCTTCAGCGGCTGTTGCAGCAGCGAGCCGAGAAAGGTGTTGTCGACCGAGATGACCGGGCGCTTCTCCTGCCGCCTTGCCAGCTCGTCGGCAAATTCCGCGATCATCTCGATGTCCGCGATGCCGGCCGTCGGATTGGCGGGGGACTCCACATGGATGAGAGCAATCGGCCCGTGCTGGCGCGCGACCTCCGCCGCCTTCGCGACGCTCTCTTCGCTGAGGCCGTCGGCGATCGGCACCGCCTTGATGCCGAGCCCGGCGAGCGGTCCGTAAAGGAGGCCGTGCGTCCCGCCATAGAGCGGCGTCGTATGGATGACGCTGTCGCCGGGTTTGAGATGAGCGAGCATCGTCGCCGAGATCGCCGCCATGCCCGAAGCGAAGGCCGCCGCATCCTCGGCACCGTCGAGGACGGCGAGCCGCTTTTGCAGCAGCGACAATCCCGGATGGTCGAGCCGGGCATAGATGTAGGGCGCGTCGCGCTCCGGAGACGGACCGTCGAAATAGGCTTCGTGCACGGCCTTGGCGGCCGCCGCCGAGGGATAGGCGAAGGTCGAGGAGAGGACGATCGGCGGCTTCACCGCGCCATAGGCGGTCTCGGGATCGTAGCCGAAGCCGACAGCCAGCGTATCGGGATGGAGATCGCTGCCGGGGGCCGACCCCGGTCTTTCCGGCCGTTTCACGCCGCTCACGCCTGATCCGGCCGCTGCTCGGCCGCCTCACCCTCGAAGGGGTAGGCCGGCGAGCGGTCTGCCCATGCGTACCCGGTGGCAGGTTCGCTCCCGGCGAGCGCGCCGGCGAAGGTCTCAGCGACGGTCGACGCCACCTCCGCCGCCCGCGGCCGCCGGTCGATGCCACTGCGCGCGGCGATGAAATCCTGCGCCTTGTCGCAATACCAGTCGACGAAAAGCTGCACGTAGGATTCGCGGTCCGTGCAATAGGGCCCCGGCGTATAACCCAGCGAATTGACGCCGCGCTGGTTGAGCTCGACGAGATCGCGATCCTGCATGTTCGTGACGTTCCAGAGCCTCGTCAGCCGCTCGACGTCGTAATCCACGCCCTCGACCGCGTCCTTGTGGACCAGCCATTTGCAGGTCACCACCGTCTCACCCGCGGCGGTCGGCATGGCGCTGAAATAGACGGTCGTGTCGGCCGTCGAATGACAGAAGCTGTGCGGCTCGATCGCCCAGCGCAGCGAGCCGACGTCGGGATCGTCGCCTTCGATCATCAGCTTCTTGACCGCCGGCTGCCCGTCCATCGTCAGGGACACCTGGCCTTCACGAAGCGGGAAGCGCTCGATCTGCCACCAGGGCCCGAGACACGGCCCCTTGGCGAGACCGGCGGCGGCGAGCCGCGCGTCGAACGAGAGGTGATGCGGATCGTTTTCCTTGGCGAACTGGCCCCCGCGCGCCTCGTTGATCGGGAAGGTCACGGCGAGTTCCGGATGGCCGACGGCGCAGTGATAGCACTCGCGGGCGTTCTCCATCACGAGCTTCCAGTTGCCCTTTTCCACCAGCGTGTTCTGGTGGGCGATCTTGGCTTCGCCCAGGCGATGCGGCGCGAGCAAGGGTTCGAGCCCGGCACGGAACCGGTCGAAGGCGTCCGGTCGCTCGGCCATCGAGACGAAGACCGCGCCGGCGACCTCTTCGACATGGATCGGCTTCAGCCCATGCTCGCCGGCATCGAAGCTCGGCTGCATGTCGCCGGCATGGACGAGCTTTCCGTCGAGGCCGTAGACCCACTGATGATAAGGGCAGGTCAGGCGCGCCTTGCCGCCCGATCCGTCGGCGCAGACCTGCGCCCCGCGATGCCGGCAGGAATTGTGGAAGGCCCTGAGCGCCCCGTCGCGATCTCTCGTGATCACCACCGGCGAGCGGCCGATGGTCAAGGCCATGTAGCCGCGTGGCTGCGGGATTTCGCAGGAAAAGCCCGCGAGGATCCAGGACTGCCCGAAGATCGCCTCGAGATCGAACTCGTAGACGTCCGCGCTGTTGTAGAGAGCCTGGGGCAGTGAATGGCCCGGCTTGCGCTCGGCGAAAAGTGCCGCAATCATGGACAAGTCGCGCATGGTGTCTCCTTTATGGGCAGGAGCCTGTCAGCGACGACGTCGGCGGGCAAATATCGTTTTTGCATCGCCCTATCGAATTGAGGCAAGACATGCCGGTGCGTGCACCAGAGCCGGTCGATGACCCGCGAGACCAGCCGAAAGTTGCAGTCGCGGCGGGAGCGGACGGCGCGCGGCTCTGGCTGCCGCTGAACGCGCTTCGCGCCTTCGAAGCGGTGGCCCGGTGCCTGAGCTTCACGGGGGCGGCGACCTCGCTGCATATTTCCCAGAGCGCGCTCTCGCGCCATGTCAGCCGGCTTGAGGACCTCATCGGCTGCAAGCTTTTGGAGCGGCGGCCACAGGGGCTCGCGCTGACGCCGGCCGGCGCTGCCCTGCTGCCGGTGGTGACGAAGTCCTTCGACGGCATCGAGACCACGATGCAGGGGCTGCGCCGCAAGGCCGGCACGAGCGGGCGGATGCTGCGCGTTCACATGCCGCCGACATTTCTCCACGTCATGGGCATGGCGCTGCTTCGCGAATTTCGCCTCGCTTTTCCCAATATCTCGATCGACCTCTTCTCCTGGAACGGCGTCGGCCTGCCGAGGGCCAGCGCCTCGGACATCGCCATCGTCTTCGATCGGCCGAAATACGACGACGCGGTGCGCGATCCGCTCTGGCTGATCAGCCAGACCCCGGCCGCGACGCCGGAAATCGCCGAGCGCTGCAAGGGCATGGATCTCGAGACCTTTCTCCGCTCGAACGAGCTCTTGCACACGCGGCTAGAGGGAGAACCCTTCGGCGTCCTCTGGTCGGCCTTCGCGAGGCGTTTCGATCTCGACATCGACGCCGAACGCGGCCTGACACTCGACAGCGAGGCCCTGACCGTCGAATGGGCCAAGGGCGGCAATGGCGTCATTCTGGTCGATGTCGACATGTTCGCCAAGGACCTCGCCGACGGGCATCTGGTGACGCCCTACGACGCCACCTGTGAATCGGGCTTCGGCTACTATCTCGCCGTCCATCCGGACGATATTTCGGACCCCGCCATCGCCCTCTTCCGCTCCTGGGTGCTGGAGCGCTTCGCCCGCATCAAGACGTCCGACTGAGAATGACGGTCTGCGCCGTCCAAAGCGCGTGTTTCGTCAGCCCGATCAGGCCGCACCGTCCGGTGTCCGGCTGCGGGGCGCTGGAATGCTCTGGCGCCAGATCAGGCGTCCGGGCACCTGCACGTCGATCCCCGGCTGGATCGGCCTCAAAGGCTCGTCGAGATGCAGGATGTCGAGCGCCTTTTCGACCATCGTGTCGATCGGCTGGCGGACGGTCGTCAGCCGGTAGGGAAAACGGCGACCTTCGGCGATGTCGTCGAAGCCGCCGATCATGACGTCGTCGGGGACCTTCAGGCCAAAGCGTTGCCCGAGTGCGTCGATCGCCCCCATCGCCATGATGTCGTTGATGCCGAAGATCGCATCGGGAAGCTTCGCCTTTCCGTCGCGATAGTGACGGCTGACGGCATTGAACGCGCCGTCGTAGACGGAATGGCCTTCGAGCGAGGTGATGGCGCTGCGCGCGATGCCGGCCTCCGCCAGCTTATCAACGAAGCCGCGGGCCCTGTCCTGGCTCGTCGTACCCTTGGGATCGCCATGGATCATCGCGAAGGTGCGCGCGCCGGCCGCCAGAAAGGCTTCGGCGATGAGCCGCCCGCCCTCGGCATTGGCGCAGCGCACGCCGGAGGCGTCGCTGCCCGGGATGTAGCGGTTGAACAGGACGACGGGAATGCCGCGATCGTGGCACAGGCTGACCATGCGCGTCGAAAGCTGCGCCGATGTGAGAATGACCCCGTCGACCTGGTAGCGGAGCACCCGAAGGATCGCCTCGTCGCTGTCGCCACCATTCGGCACCGTGAAGGTCAGCACCTGGCGCCCCTGCCCCTGCAGGCGCAGGATGAACGCCTCGAGCACCTGGAGATAGAAGGGATTGGCCGTATTGCCGAGAATAACGGCGACGATGTTCGATCGCCGCGTCGTCAGGCTTCGCGCGATCGAATTGGGGACGTAGTTGAGCTTCTTCGCCGCCTCGACGATCCGAAGACGCTTCTCCTCGGCCAGACTCGATCCCGGCGTGAAGGCGCGGGAGACGGCCGATTGCGACACTCCAGCCAGCGCGGCGACGTCGGATGATGTGGCGCCAGATCGCTGACGGGTGCTCATTGCCAAGGAACCTCTCGCAATGCGTGAATTCGGCGTCCGTCACTCACCTGATTGCGCTCGCAACTTTTGCATGGGCCGCGCCATCTGCCGAAAACTGCATCATGCCTGATGTTTTTCTCGGCAATACTGTGAGCGGCATGAAATTTCAATCCTTCCGGCCGACCTGCGGCGATTGACACCCCTGCCGTCGTCGCGCAAAGTTGAATGCGTATTCAAGGGGCGGGCTGACTGCAACTGCATGGTTGCCTCGCCGGATATGGCAATGAGGGAGACATGATGGTGCGCGTTCGCTTGGATCTCGTGAGCTTTGTCGCCGGCGCCGTGCTGGCTGCGGGAACGTTGCCCGCCTTCGCCCAGGACGCAGAAGCCGGTGTCGAGCGCGCCAGGCAGGCGCTCGCCGTCTATCAGGAAAAGCCGGTCTTCAAGGCGCCGGCCGAGCCCTTCGATGCCAAGGCCTGCGCCAAGGGCAAGCGAATGCTCTCCATTCCCAATTCGAGCGCAAACCCCTTCCTGAAAGGGATCATCGACCGGATGAAGCTCGTCGGCAAGGAGCTCGGCCTCGACGTCGTGGAGTGGGAGAACCAGGGCCAGCCGAGCCAATGGGTGCAGGGCTTCGAATATGCGATCCGCGACAAGTTCGATATCATCGACCTGATCTCGGGCATCGATCCGGCGACGGTGGCGCCGCAGGTCAAGGCGGCGTCGGACGCCGGGGTCAAGGTGATGACCTCGCACTTCTACGACCCGTCGGACAAGCAGAGCCCGCTCGTCTCCAGTTCGCTGACGATCGGCTTCAACGAGATCGGCAAGATCCTCGGCAATTGGGCGATCGCCAACACCGACGGCAAGGCCAATATCATCCTCGTCGTGTCCAACGAGGTTCCCCCGACGGCTCCCCTGGTCAGGGGCATCAAGTCCGCGCTCGCCGACAATTGCCCGGACTGCAAGATCGCGCAGGAGATCAATGTCGGCGTCACCGAATGGGCGACCAAGATCCAGCCCTCGGTGCAGTCGGCGGTCCAGGCCGATCCCGACGTCAACGTCGTCATCCCGATCTACGATTCCATGTCGCAATTCGTGGTTCCGGCCCTCAGGCTGACCGGCAAGACGGGCAGCGTGAAGGTCGCCACCTTCAACGGCACGCCCTTCGTGCTTGATTTCATCTCGCAAGGCGTCGTCGACATGGACATCGGCGAAAGCCTCGACTGGATCGCCTATGCCACGATCGACGGCCATCTCCGCGACGCCTGCGGCCTGAAATCGCCGAGCGCATTGAACGTGCCGTTCTACATCTTCGACAAGAACAACGTCGCCGACGCCGGCTCGCCGGCGAAATTCGACACCGGCTATGGCGACGCCTATGTCGCCGGGTTCAGAAAGCTCTGGGGCCTCGGCGCAGAGTGAGTTTCGGTGATGGCGAAGGGGCGCTGACGGCCCGGTCCGAAGGTTCCGCCTCGCGGACAGGTTTACCCCCGGTTCTGCGCCTTCGAAATGTCGCGAAGACCTTCGGCGGCGCCGTCGCGCTGGGCGGCGTATCGCTCGATGTCGCGGCCGGCGAGGTCCACGGCCTCCTCGGCAAGAACGGCTCCGGCAAATCGACGCTGGTGAAGATCCTTGCCGGCTTCCATGCGCCCGATCCCGGCAGCAGCATGGAGGTCGACGGCCAGCCGGTGGCGCTGCCGCTGAAGCCGGGTGATTTCCGCCGGCTGGGCATGAGCTTCGTCCACCAGAATCTCGGCCTCATCCCTTCGCTGACCGTGCTGGAGAACCTGCGGCTTTCCGCCCTCACGTCGCCCGGCCGGGCGTGGATCGACTGGAAGGCGGAGCGCAGCGCGGCGCGCGAGGCACTGGAGACGTTCGGCCTTCGCCTCGACATCCTGGAGCGGGTCGACCGGCTGAGCCCGGTCAACCGGGCGCTTCTCGCCATCGTCAGGGCCTTCGAGGATATTCGCAGCGGCCTCGAAGGCAGCGGCCGTCCGGGCCTTGTCCTGCTCGACGAACCGACGCCCTTCCTGCCGCGCGAGGGCGTCGAAAAGCTGTTCGGGCTGGTTCGCTCTATTTCCGACCGAGGCTCCAGCGTCGTCTTCATTTCCCACGACATCGATGAAGTCATGGCCATCACCGACCGTGTCACCGTCCTGCGCGACGGCCACGTCGCCGGCAGCCTCGTGACGAAGGATGCCAGCCACGACGCGGTCGTCCAGCTGATCGTCGGACGCGAGCTCGCGCGCTCGGCGCCCGCCCGCACGGCCCGGAAGGTCGAGCGCCCCGTCCGCGCCGTCATCGAGGGTGTCGAGGGCCCGCGCCTCGCCCCTTGCAGCGTCACCATCGCGCAAGGCGAAATTCTCGGCCTGACCGGCCTGATCGGCTCGGGCTACGAGGAACTGGCCTATCTCGTCTTCGGCGCGACCAGGGCTGCCGGCGGGACGCTCGCTCTCGACGGCGCTGAACCGCTCGAGCTCCCGGCCATGACGCCGCGGCGCGCCATCGATCGGGGACTGGCGCTTCTGCCCGGCGACCGCCAGAATGCAAGCGGCGTCGATTCCCTCTCCCTTCTCGACAATATGTTTCTGCCGGACGTGGACCGCTTCTTCCGGCGCGGCCTGCTCGACCATCGCGCCATGCGGCAGGAGGCCGAGGCCCTTGGCAAAGCCTTCGAGGTCCGCCCCAACGACCCGATTCAGAAGCTCTCGGCCCTGTCCGGCGGCAACGCCCAGAAGGTGCTGATCGCGCGCTGGATGAACCGCAAGCCGAGCCTCCTGCTCCTCGACGAGCCGACCCAGGGCGTCGATGTCGGCACGCGCCAGCAGATCTTCGCGGCGCTGAGGGCCGCCGCCGCCGACGGCATGTCCGTCATCTGCGCCAGTTCCGACGCCGAGCAGCTCGCCGAAATCTGCGACCGCGTCCTGATCTTCGCTCGCGGCCGGATCGTCAAAGAACTCGTCGGCGCCGAGATCACCAAGGACCGCATTGCCGAGGCAACCTACGCCTCGCTGGACGGCATGGGCGCTCTCCCGCCCGACGAACGACCCGAGGACGAGATGCAATGACAGAAGCCGTGGCCACCCGAAAAAAGCCCGCCGTCAATTACCACCGGCTGTTCGAGCGGGTCGCGCTCGTCCTCGTCTGGCTGATCATCATCGCGGTGTTCGGCGCGATCATGCCCCGCTCGTTTCTGAACTGGGGCAACTTCTCGATCATGTTCGCGTCCTATGCGCCGGCCGCGCTTCTGGCGCTCGCGATCATCGTGCCTTTGACGGCCGGCGATTATGATCTTTCCGTCGGGGCGACGCTGACGCTGTCCTCCTGCGTCATCGGTGTCCTCAACGTCTGGGCGGGGCTGCCGATCCTCCTCGTCGTCCTTTTGGCGCTGCTCGCCGGGCTCGTTGTCGGCCTCGTCAATGCGTTCTTCATCGTCTATGTGCGCATTCCCTCGCTGGTCGTCACGCTGGGCACCACCTCGCTGATGACCGGCATCGTCCAGTGGATGACGAATTCCTCGACCATCGGCGGCATCGACAATGCGCTGATCATGGCCGTCGTCGGCGGCCGGCTGTTCGGCGTGCCCTACGCCTTCTACTATGCGCTCGTCGCGGCGATCGCGATGTCCTACGTCTTCGACTTCACCCCGCTCGGCCGGCGGCTCCTGTTCGTCGGGCGCGGGCGCGAAGTCGCGCGGCTGAACGGCATCGCGGTCGATCGGGTGCGGGTCGGCGCCCTCGTCGCTTCGGGCGTCATCTCTGCCGCGGCCGGCGTCCTTTATGCCGGCGTCCTCGGTTCGGCCGATCCCTATTCCGGCCTGAACTATCTCTTGCCGGCCTTTGCAGCCGCCTTCCTCGGCGCGACGACCATCCTGCCGGGGCGTTTCAACCCGTGGGGCGCCATCGTCGCGGTCTATTTCCTCGCAACGGGGATCACGGGCCTCACCATGCTCGGCATTCCGCTCTGGGTGACCAACGTCTTCAATGGCGGCGCCCTGATCCTCGCGGTGACGATCTCGCAGCTGACCCGCGGCCGCGAGGCGAGCGACATCGGCTGACGACCGCGCGAGCGCCGGCAAGGCCATCAGTCTCCCGGCCGTTCAGTATCCGGCCAGTCTCGGCAGGAAGAGAAACACGCTCGGCAGGAACACGACGGCGAGCGTCACTGCGATCTCGATCGCGATATAGGGCCAGACCTCGCGGATGATGTCGCCGACCTTCAGACCAGTGATCCCGGCCATCAGGAACAAGAGCACCCCGACGGGCGGCGTCAGCATGCCGACGATCAGCGTCAGGATGAAGACCAGCGCGAATTGCAGCGGATCGACACCGTAGGTGAGCGCCATCGGCGCGAAGATCGGCACCAGCATGACATAGGCGGCGGTCGATTCCATGAACATGCCAACGATGACGAGCATGACGAAGATCAGAAGCAGGAAGACCGTCGGATCGCCGGTCAGGCCCTGCAAGAGCGCACGCAGATCCATCGGCAGGTGATCGATCGAGAAAATGAAGGTGACTGTGGAGGCAAAGGCGATGATCACCGTGACGACGCCGGTCGTCATCGCCGCGTCGCGCAGTGCCGGCACGACGTCGGAGAGCTTCAGTTCCCGCGTGTAGAGAAAGCCGAGAAGCGCCGCCATGACGACGGCGATCGCCCCGCCCTCTGTGGCCGTGAAGGCGCCGCCCATGATGCCGCCGATGACGACGACGGGAAGCGCGATCACCGGGAGCGAGCGCAAGCCGCTGCGAATGACCGCCCTGATGGAAAATGGCGTGCCCGAAACCGGGAAACCCCGGCGCCGCGCGGCGAAATAGACATAGACGGACATCAGCCCGGCAATCAGACATGCGGGCAGGACGCCGCCGATGAACAGGGCCGGCAGGGACAGGCTCGGGCCGGCGATCGTCGCATAGACGATCATCGCGGTCGACGGCGGCAGGATCGGGCCGAGATTGCCGGTGGCCGCGATCAGCGCGGCACCGAATGGGCGGCCATAGCTCTCGCCGAGCGGCTTGATCAGTGCGGAGCCGAGCGCCGCCGCATCGGCGACCGCAGCGCCCGAAACCGATGCCAGCCCGAGCCCTGAAGCGATGGTCACATGGCCGAGACCGCCATCGACCCGGCCGACCACGGTGTTGGCGAAATCGATCGCCACGCGCACGACGCCGCCGCGCACCATCAGTTCGCCGGCGAGCATGAAGAAGGGGATCGCGAGCAGCGGAAACGAGTTGATCGCGAACATCATCTTCGAGGCCAGAAGTTCGATCGGCAGACCGCTCATCCACAGACCGGTCATGCCGGCAAGGCCGAAGGCGAAGGCGAGCGGCACTCCGATCAGGCAGACCGCGAAGAAGACAGCGGCAATCGTTGCGCTCATGATGGCATCCCGGCTGTCGTTTCCGAAACGGCCCGCTGCCGGCTTCCGCCTTCCACCAGAAGAACGAGGAGGTGGACGATCGACCAGGCGGATCCGAAAGCCAGCGGATAGAAGAACCAGGCCGCCGAAATCGGCAGCGTGTTCAGCATCTCGACCGAGCGCCGTTCGATGCTGATCCATGCGCCGGCAAAGACGACCCCCATGAGGACGATCGTGGCAAGGCAGCCCGCCCGGACGAGAAGACCCCTGAAAACGGCGGGGACGCCGTCGATGACACTCGTTATGGAGACGTGCATCCCCCGCGAGATGCCGAGGGGCATGACCAGGAAGGACATCCAGAGGAAGGCCAGGCGGCTCAACTCGTTGGCGAAGATCAGCGAATGGCCGAAGCCATACCGGCCCACCACGTCGATGGCGACCACCACGACGATGATCGCCAGTGCGATGACGACGACGCCCGTCATGACGCGATCGACGAAATCCAGCACCTTGTGCATCAGGCTACTTGGCAGCGTCGACGTCTGCGAGGAACTCGTCGACGAGCCCGGCTCCGAGCCGCTCACGGACCAGATCGTAGACCGGCAGGGTCGCCTTGCGGAAATCCTCCCGCTCCTCGGGCGTCAGCCTGGTGAAGGTCACGCCGTGCGAGAGGATCGACTTCAGATCCGCCGCCTCGTCTTCCTTGGCGAATTTTCGTTGCGCCTCGGTGGCGAGCCGGCCCGCGTTGAGGATCGCCTGGCGGTCTTCGGCGCTCATGGCGTCGAGCATGGACTTGCTCCCTGCAAAGACGATGACGTCGAAGAAGTGGCCGGTGTCGGACATGTATTTCTGTCCGGCGTCGTAGAGACGGAAGGCGTTGATCACCGAATAGGGGTTTTCCTGCGCGTCGACGACGCCCTGGCTGAGCGCCGCGAACATCTCGCTGCCGTCGATCGACACCGGGTTCGCGCCGAGCTGGCGGAAGGTCGCAATGTGGACGGGGTTGTTCTGCAGGCGGATCTTCAGGCCCTTGAGGTCTGCCGGCTCGGCGATCTTGCGCACGGAATTGGTCACATTGCGAAAGCCGAGTTCCATATAGCCGAGAACGACAAGCCCGCTCTTTTCGAACAGCGGCTTGAACTTGTCGCCGAACGGACCGTCGAAGACCTTGAAGGCGGTCTCGCGGTCGGGAAAGACGAAGGGCAGATTGGTGACGCCAAGCTCCGGCACCTGCGAATTGTAGAAGGCCGACGAGACGTAGACGCCGAAATTGATGCCGCTCTGGGCCTGGTTGACCATTTCGGTCGCCTGGCCGAGTTCGCTGTTGGGGAAAACCGAGACGGTGTAGCGGCCGTCGGTCAGTTCTTCGACCTTGCGAGCGAACACCTCGCGCAGCGCCCTCGTCGCGGAGTGGTTGTCGCCGAAACCGGATGCGATTCTGAGCTCCGTGGCACTGGCCTGCGAGATTCCGGCAGTCAGCATCAGCGCGCCGGCAAACAGGCCGATCATCGTCTTAAGGCGAAACATGGCAACTCCGTTGGTCTGGTTCGTGCCGCGGGCAGCGGCGAGGTTGGCAAGGACGCGATCTTTACGAATGGCCGCCGCGCAGAGCGGCCGGGACCATGCTTCATGAGTTTCCAGCCGGGCGGGCGCGCGCCGCCCGAGGCTTGCGAGTTTCACGCGGCCGCGAGGCCGGCCGCCGTCGCGCCGGCGAGCCGGCCGAGCGTGATCGCCGTTGCAAGGCCGGCGGCCGGCAGATAGCCGTCGACGCCGTTGCCGGAGATGCTGCACGCCGTGCCGCCGCCGGCCAGGAGATTGGGCAGCGGAGTGCCGTCCTCGCGAAGGACGCGGGCGCCGGCATCGACCTTTAGGCCGCCCTGGGTGTGAAACAGCGCGCCGGTCGTCTTCAAAGCGTGAAGCCGGCCCGAAAGCGGCGGATGCCTGGTGAAGTCGCGGCCGAAGGGGCAGGTTATTTCGCCCTTCGTCAGGCGCTCGACGTCGTCGAGCGTCCGGCGCAGCGCGTCGGCGGGCACCTTGATGAGGGCGGCGAGCGCGTCGGAGGTTTCGGCGGTGCGCACGGCGCCGAGCGACGCCAGTTCCCTGTATTCGGGCAGATCCTCGACCAGCGCACGACGCTCGTCGTCGAAAATGATCCAGCCGATCCCGTCGGGCTGCCGCAGGATGTTCAGGGCCTGCGCGGATATGTCGGCGTTCTCGTTCGAAAACCTTTCGCCGAGGGTGTTCACGGTGATCGCCCCTTGCATCACCATGTCGTAATTCACGATGATCCCGTAGGGTTCGGCGAGAGCGCCGTAGCCTTGATAGGCGTCCATGCAGCCGAGGGCACCGCCCAGTTCGACGCCCCACTGGATGCCCTCGCCGTCGTTCCCCTCATGGCCGAAATAGCGGTAGTAGGGCGCCGTTCCGAAAGAGGGAATGAACTTGCGGACCATCTCGTGATTGGCGCCGAAGCCGCAGGTCGTCAAAACCAGCGCGTCGCAGCCGACCTTCTCGACGCCGCCATCGCGGCGCTGGATGCGAACACCCCTGACCGTTCCGTCCGCATCGGCATAGACCTCGTCGACATGCGCGCCTGTCACCAGCGTGACGCCCGCCTCCTCGGCGGCGCGGATCAAAGATCCGTGCAGTTCCTCGCCGGTCCGCGACGGAACGCCGTGCATGCGATTGACCGAATGGCCGAAAAAGCCGGCCCATGAGATGTTGAGACGAAACGGGATCGCATGGCGCTCCACCAGCCAGTCGATCGTCTCGCCGGCATTGTCGGCGACGGTGCGGGCGACGACCGGATCGGCGGTGCCCTTCGTGCGGGCCATGATGTCGGCGAAGAATGTCTCGCTGCCGTCCTCGATGCCCTGTTCGCGCTGGATCTTCGTCCCGGCGGCGCAGGCATAGCCCTGGGACATGCTCGTGCTGCCGCGCGGATGGGGATCGCGCTCCAGCAGGAGCACCTCGGCGCCGGCGTCTCTCGCCGCGAGTGCCGCGGTCAGGCCGGCCGCCCCGGCGCCGACGACGACGACCGGCATGTGAAAGTCGAATGCCTGATCCGTGGCTCGCGAGACACCCATGCCCATTCCCCCGTCCAGCGTCCTTTTGGCGACCGCCGACCTGCCGCGCATGATCACGAAGGCTCAGGGAGCACGACGACGATCATTTTTGAATACGCTTTCATAGTTCTTGAGTGATGCGCCGCCTGTCAAGATAGCAAATGAAATGGCCGGGTTGTCCAGCGGATTGTCCGGCAATCCAGCGATGAAGCCAGCAATTGTCCACAAACCCGACTTGGGCATTGACAGGAGGCGGAGCCCAGCTTTGAATAGGAATTCAAGCCGGAATCAAACGACAGGCCGTCATCATGTCGGCGGGACGGTGAGGGTCGTTCGGGAAAGGCATGCGGGCCGTCGCCTGCCATGGCTTTCGACGCCCGAAAAGACCGATCGCTCAGCGGCGGCCGCGTTCTTCGGGTCGCATGTATTTCTGAAGGCCGTCAGGCCTCCATCCACGTCATGCTCCATCCATTCATGAGGGAAATACCGTGAAGGACGCCTCCAATCCGCTGCCTTTTCTGGCGAAAAGAGTGGCCGATCAGCGCTATGACGATCTTCCCCCCAATGCCGTCGAAAAAGCCAAGACGTTCCTGCTCGACACCTACGGCGTCGGCGTGGCGGGCTGCTACGGCTTTCGCCTGAAGAACATCATCGCGGTCGCGCAATCCTGGGGCCATGGTGACGAGGCTAGCGTCTGGGTCAGCGGCGAACGTCTGCCGGCGCCGGCCGCGGCCTTCGTCAACGCCTATCAGATCCACAGCCTGGAATTCGATTGCGTCAACGAGGATGCGGTCCTGCATCCCTTCGCGACCATCCTTTCCGCCGTCATGGCCTATTGCGAGAGGCGGTCGGCCGCCGGACGCCCGGTCGACGGGCGGGACTTTTTGACCGCCATCGTCATGGGCGTCGACGTCTCGATCTTCCTCGGCAAGGCGTCCAACGGCCCGATCCGCTTCTTCCGGCCGGCCGCCGCCGGCGGGTTCGGCGCGGCGGCGGCGATCGGCAAGCTCGAAGGCTTCGATGCAAAGACGATCATCCACGCGCTCGGCAATCAATACGGCCAGAGCAGCGGGACATTGCAGCCGCATGTCGAGGGCTCGCCGCTTCTCGGAATGCAGGTCGGCTTCAATTCGAGGGCCGCGATCGGCGCCTGCGATTTTGCCAGAGAGGGCATTCTCGGCCCCAGCGACGTCCTGACCGGCCAATACGGCTATTTCCGCCTGTTCGAGAACGACGAATTCGACGTCGAACATGGCCTAGCGCAGCTTGCGGCGCATTTCGAGATCGAATGCATGTCGCACAAGCCGTTCCCCTCCGGCCGGCTGACCCACGGCGTCATCGACGGGCTCGGACGGCTCTTGTGGACCCATGACTTTGCCGTGGACGACATTGCCGCGATCGACTGCGAGGTGCCGCAGCTCGTCAACCGCCTCGTCGGACGCCCCGATATCCCAGACCCGGCCCCGAACTACGCCAAGCTGTGCCTGCCCTTCGTCGCCGCCACCTACCTCGTCCACGGGACCGTCGATGTCGAGCATTTCATCGGCGACGAGATGCTGAAGAACCCGCGCACCCATGCACTGGCATCGCTGGTGACGGTGCGCCAGAACGACAATCCGAGCCACAGCGCCATGGCCCCGGTGACGGTCAGCGTCACGCTGAAATCGGGAAAGACCCACCACGTCGTCGTCGAGGCGGTCTACGGCAATCCCGACAATCCCCTCAGCCGCGAGGAGAATCTCGACAAGTTCTGGCGTTGCTGGCGCCGGGCGGACGGCATGGACGACGAAGCGGGCGAAGAGCTGATCGCAACCGTCGACGCCATTGAGGAGGTCGAGGACGTGGCGACCATCACCTCCCTGCTCGTTCGCAAAGACGCCGGGCGAAGGTCTTAGCTCTTGGGCAGGCTGGAACGCGCCGTCGGCGCCCTCTCGCGCGCATTCGCCCGCCTCGGCGGTCTCATGATCCTCGTCATCGCAGTGATCGTCTCGATCGACGTTCTGACGCGCAACGTGCTCGGCATATCGATCCTGAATTCGCTCGAACTCAGCGTCTATCTCTTCGCGGTCGCAATCAGTTTCGGCATGTCCTATACGGCGCTTTGCGGCGCCCATATCCGCGTCGACGTTCTTTATGCGCGATTTCCCGCCCCGCTTCGCCGGGCGATGGACTTTCTCGCCTTCGCTTCGCTGGCGGCGCTCAGCATCTTCCTGTTCGTGTCTACTTTCGGCCTCGTGGTCGAGAACGCCGAGCACGGGACACGGTCGAATTCGGTCATCGCCGTTCCCCTCGCGATCCCCCAGGCATTCTGGGCACTGGGTCTGTTCGTCTTCGCCGTGACCGCGAGCCTGCTCGCTCTGCGCCATGCGACGCTGCTTTTCAGGGGCGATGGCGCACAGGCCGATCGCGTCGGCCGCTTCGACGCCAGCGACGAGGTGTCGGAAGCCGTCGACGACGCGCTCGTCCGGGAGGGCTGACATGCTGACCACCCTCCTCGTCCTGCTCTTCGGCCTGATCGCCATCGGCATTCCGGTCGCCGCCGTTCTCGTCGCGGTGACCGTCGTTCTCGATCAGCTGTTCTCGTTCTTTCCGGTGCTGCCGGCGGTCGGCGACATGATCTGGGGCGGCGCGACGAACTTCTCGCTGGTCGCCGTGCCGCTGTTCATCCTGACAGGCGAACTCCTGCTCAGCTCCGGCATCGCCGCCGGCATGTTCGCCGCGATCGACCGCTGGGTGAGCGTCGTGCCGGGCGGCCTGCTTCACACCGTGATCGGTTCGAGCGCGCTGTTCTCCGCAACGTCGGGCTCGTCCGTCGCGACCGCCGCGACGATCGGCACGGTCGCCATCCCGCAGATGAAGGCCGGCGGCTATTCGCCGCCTCTGTTTCTCGGATCGATCGCCGCCGGCGGCACGCTCGGCATCCTCATCCCGCCATCGATCAACATGATCATCTACGGCGTTCTCGCCGACGTCTCGATCGGGCGCCTGTATCTTGCGGGGCTGATCCCGGGGATCATCCTTGCATTGATCTTTTCCGCGGTCATTCTCGGCGCCTGCATCGCCAAACCCGCGATCGGTGGCGGACGCCGCTTGCATCCCTCATGGGCGGAGCGGTTTTCCGCCCTGCCGGGGCTGCTCCCGCCCCTCCTCCTCTTCGTCCTGATGGTCGGCTCGATCTATCTCGGCATCGCGACGCCGACCGAGGCAGCCGCGCTCGGACTGATGGCGGCGCTGGCGCTGACGGCGCTTCGCCGCAAGCTGTCGGTCGCCATGCTGATGCGCGCCTTCGAGCGGACGATGCGCACCACATGCATGGTCATGCTGATCGTCCTTGCGGCGGAGCTCCTGAACTTCGTCATGGTCTCGATCGGCCTTGCCGAGCAGATCCGCGGGCTCGTCGAGAGCCTCGATGCTCCCCCCCTCCTCGTCATGCTCGGGATCGTCGCCACCTATCTCGTTCTCGGCTGCTTCATGGAGACGCTGTCGCTGATGATCGCGACGACGCCCATCGTCGTGCCGATCATCGTCGGCATCGGCTACGATCCGATCTGGTTCGGGGTCGTCTTCATGATCCTGATCGAGGCGGCGCTGATCACCCCGCCGATCGGAATGAACCTCTTCGTCGTCCAGTCCGTGCGCCGGGACGGCCCGTTTCGGGACGTCGCCCTCGGCGCGCTGCCATTCGTCGTCGCCATGCTGGCGATGATCTTCCTTTTGATCGCCCTGCCGCAAATCGCGACATGGCTGCCGTCGATCGTCCGCTTCTAGCCACCATCCCAAGCCCCTACGAAGGACCTCCTGATGAAGACTTTGATCGGAACCCTGACGGCAATTCCCCTCCTGGCCTCCACGGCTCTCGCCCAGGATCTGCCGAAGACGGAAATCAACGTCGTCGGCAATCTCGGCACGACGACCCAGAGCCGCCAGCTCGAAACGCCGTTCTGGACCGAGCAGGTCGAAAAGGATTCGGACGGCGCGATCACCGCGAGGTTCCGGCCGATGAACGAACTCGGCCTCAAGGGGTCCGAAATGTTCGGCCTTCTCGGCAAGGGCGTGATGAATATCGCGACAGGCCAGCTCGGCCATCATTCCGGCCAGGACCCGATCAACGACGGCAACGATCTCGCCGGCATGTCGGCGAACTACGACGAATTCGAGAAGGTCTCCAAGGCCTTCTTCCCGATCCTCTCGGACTATTACAAGGAGAAGCTCGGCCTGCATCTCCTGACGCTGCAGTCCTATCAGAGCCAGGTCCTCTACTGCGCCAAGGAGTTCAAGGGCCTCACCGATCTGAAAGGCAAGCGGGTGCGCACCTCGGGCGCCTCGCAGTCGGATTTCGTCGCCTATCTCGGCGGCTCTCCGATCGACATGCCCTTCGGCGAAGTGCAGCAGGCCCTGCAGCAGGGTGTGATCGATTGCGCGATAACCTCGACCGTCGGCGGCTACACCTCCCGCTGGTACGAAGGCTCGAACTACATTTACGATCTGCCGGTCAATTTCGGCGCCGGCGCGACGGTCGCCAACGGCGCCTGGTGGGACAAGCTCGATCCCGCCGTGCAGAGCTTCCTGACCAAGGAACTCGACGAACTCTCCGCCAAGATGTGGGAACAGAACCGCCGCGAGGATCGCGAAGGCATCGCCTGCAACACCGACGGCCCCTGCTCGATCGGCGAGCCGGCCGGCCAGACACTGGTCGAGGCGAGCGACGCGGATCTGAAGCTGCGCCGCCAGGCCTTTCTGGAGGGTGTCCTTCCCGGCTGGCTGAAGCGTTGCGGCGAGACCTGCAAGAACGCCTGGGACAACGGCCTCGCCGAGGCAGCCGGCATGAGCGCGAAGGCCGACTGACCGTCGTCAGACAGGGCTGCATGAAAAAGGCGGGGATTGCCTGGGGCAATTCCCGCCTTTTCCGTTCTGGCGCCCTTCCACAGATGGGGGCCTACACCAAGCGTGGTGTCCGCGATCGGTCCGCTGCGCGACGCCGAGCGGGAGCCAAAATCCCGCTCGACACATCCTGCCTCAGGCGACCTTCATGAACTTGCGGAACACCGGCGCACGTGGCGCTTCGAAGCCGGTTTCCGCCTTGCATCGGCCCTTCAGTTCCTCGATCGAAACAAAGCCGCGATTGAACAGGCCGTCCGGCTTGGCGCTCGCAGCCATCTCGGCCCTCAGCGTTTCGGTCGCCTGCTCGTCGACGGCGCCGTCCGCGATCACCACGCCGTAGCGGCGGGCGCCGTCGACGGTGACGAGCTTGCGCTTGACGTCGAGGAGCACGGTTTCGGCCGGACGCTTGGCCGGATCGCCCCAGCCGCCACCGCCCCAGGTGTTGAAGTAGAGGATGTCCCCCGGGTTCACCGCGATGCGGTCGCATTTCGACGGGAGGTTTTCCTCGGTGCCGTCGGTGCGCACCAGACGCTTGGTCGAGCGCTGGCCCGGCTCGCCGCCATTGACGCCCCAGGGATAGGTCAGCCAGCGGTCGTCATGGATCGAGATCTCGCCGGTCTCGAGCATCTCATAGGCGATGACGATGGCATTGCCGCCGCGGTGCAGGCCCGCCCCGCCGCTGTCCGGGATGGTCGCATATTCGCGGATCCTGAGAGGGAAATAGGCTTCGAGAAACTCGTTCGGCACGTTGGTGAACGCCGGCCACATGGAATGTCCGTCCGGCCCGTCGCCGGCCGGGCGGCCCGGCACGCCGCCGAAGCCGATCTGGAAGAGCTGATACCACTCGCCGTTCTTGTCGAAGCCCGAATACATGAAATGCGGGCTGTCGGAGAAGCCGGCCGCATTCAGGGCGTCCGGCGCGCCCTGGCCGAGAAGGCCGCCCATCAGGTCGAAGATCCGGCCGAGCATATGGGTCCGGCAGGAGAGCGCCGCCGGCTTCTTCGGCTTGAGGATGCAGCCCTCGGGGATCTTCACCTCGACGAGATCGTAGAAGCCGTCATTGAACAGGATCTGCGGGTCGAAGAGATTGATGGTGAAGGCTCCGAAGAACATCTTGAACATCTCTTCGTTGAGCAGGAAGTTGATCGACGACAGGCTCTGCGGATCGCTTTCGGAGAAGTCGAAATAGGCGATCTCGCCCTCGCGGTGCAGCGAGCAGGCGATCTTGTAGGGGCCGTTGCCCATGCCGTCATCGTCGATCCAGTCCTCGAAGCTGGCTTTCTTGCCGTCCTTGGCCTCGGGGATGATCATCTGGATGATCGCGCTCATCGCCGCCCGATTACGGTCGAGCATGTCCCACATGGCGGAGATGTATTCATCGACGCCGAAGCGGTCGATGTTCTCGCGCACCCGGCGCTCGGCGAGGCGGAGCGCGGCGATGATGGCGAAAAAGTCCGACTTGTTCCATTCGGGCATGCGGGTGTTGGCCAGCATGATGGCGAGGATTTCCTCGGCGAGCTTGCCGCCACGATAGATCTTGGTCGGCGGGACGATCAGACCCTCCTCGTAAATCATCTTGGCGTCGGTCGGCAGCGAGCCGGGCACCTTGCCGCCGACATCGGTCATGTGGCCGAACATCGCCGCCCAGCTGACCAGCCGGCCCTCGTGGAAGATCGGCATCATCATCAGCCAGTCGTTCAGATGGCTGATCGCGCCGCCGCAGCTGTAGGGATCATTGGTGATGAAGATGTCGCCATCCTCGATGGTGCCCTCATAGCCGGCGATAAAGCCGTAGAGAAAGCTGCCGAACTGGCCGACGACCATCTTGCCTTCGTGATTGGCGATCATCGGAAAGGCGTCGTGCTGCTCGCGGATGCCCGGTGACATGGCGGTGCGGAAGAGCACGGCGTCCATCTCGTTGCGGGCGTTCCTGAGCGCATTCTCGACGATGTCGAGCATGATCGGATCGACGTCGACACGGTTGAAGGGAGCGGGTTTGGCTTCGATAATCGTTGCAGGCATGGTTCTAGGCTCCCTCAGCGTGCGTTCTGATGATCGGCGGGCCAGATCAGGATGTTGCCGACCGCATCGACGATGCCGACATGGCCGGGCAGGATGACGCTGGTCGAATCCATCTCGGTCACGATGGCGGGTCCCGGCACCTTGTTGCCGGGCTTCAGCTTGCCGCGATCGTAGATGAAGCCTTCCTGCCAGGCGCCGTCGGCGTAAAGCCGCGTCGGCTGGACCTTTGCCGAGGATGCATCTTCACCGGCCGTTTCGCCTTCGGCATTGACGAAGCTCATCTCTGCGCCCTGGACGACCGCTCTGAGGCCGACAAGTTCGTGCTCAGCGTCGAGAGCGAAGGTGAAGAGCTGTTCGTGCTCGGCATCGAAGCGGCGGGTGATGCCGGCAAGGCCCTCGCTTTCGAACTCGGCCTTGTCGACATTGACCGTGAGCTTCATGCCCTGGCCCTTGTAGCGGATGTCGACCTGATAGGTGACGGCCTGCTCGTCCGGGCCGACGCCCTCGGCGGTGATCTCCTCGGCGGCGGCGGTCTCGAGGTCGGCAAGGCGCGCCTTGATCTCCTCGTCGGAGGTCTCGCGCACCAGCGTCACGAAGGTCTGGCTGGCCTCGTTGCGCAGCCGCGTCGTCGCATCGCCGTAAGCGCAGAGGACGCCCGGGCCCGGCGGCACGACGGCCGGCCAGGACTGGGTGATGCGCGCCAGCGCGTTGACATGCAGGGGGCCTGCGCCGCCAAAGCCGATCAGCGCGAAGTCGCGGGGATCATAGCCCTGCTCGACCGAGACGAGGCGGAGCGCGCCGACCATGTTCTCGTTGACGATGCGGATGATGCCTTCGGCCGCGTCCTCGACCGAAATCGACAGCGCGTCTGCGACCTTGCCGACCGCCTCTGCCGCCATGTCCCGGCTGATCGCCATGTCGCCGCCGAGCTTGGCGTCGGACGGCAGATAGCCGAGGACGACGTTTGCGTCGGTCACGGTGGGTTCGGTGCCGCCCTTCTGATAGGCCGCCGGCCCCGGCATCGCGCCGGCCGACTGTGGCCCGACGCGCAGCGCCTTGGTGAGCTCCGGAATGTAGGCGATCGAGCCACCGCCGGCGCCGACGGTTCTGACGTCGATCGACGGCGCGCGGACGGTGACGTCGCCGACGCGGGTCTCGCGGCGGGTTCTGGCAACGGAATTCTGGATCAGCGCCACATCGGTGGACGTGCCGCCCATGTCGAAAGTGAGAAGGTTCTCGATCTTCGCCTGCTTGGCGATCCAAAGGGCACCGGAAACGCCGCCGGCGGGGCCGGACATCAGCAGGTTGACCGGCGCATCCATCGCCGCCTGGGCCGAGGACAGGCCGCCGTCCGAACGCAGGATGCGCAGATTGACGTTCTCGCCCATCCGGCTCTTCAATTCGCCCTCGAGATTGGAGACGTAGGTCGAGACCACGGGCTTGACGTAGGAATTGACCACCGTCGTCTCGGTGCGCTCGTATTCGTACATCTCCGGCATGACCGCGGCCGAGGTCGATACCGGAATATTCGGGGCGATCTCTCTGGCGATCTCCGCGATTCGACGTTCATGCACGTCGTTCACATAGGCGTTGAACAGCGCCACCGTCAGCGCCTCGATGCCAGACGACAGGAGCGTCTCGAGGTCCCGGCGGATCGCCGCCTCGTCGAGCTCCACCAGCACGTTGCCCTCGGCATCGAGACGCTCGTCGGCCTCGATCGTGTATTCCAGCGGGGCGAGCGGCGCCGTCTTGTTCCAGATGACCCAGCCGCCGAGGCCGCCGGGAACATAGGAACGGGCGATCTGCAGCGTGTCGCGGTAGCCCTTGGTCGTCACCAGCCCGACGAGCGCGCCGGAGAGCGTCAGAACCGTGTTGGTGGCGACGGTCGTGCCGTGCATCACCTCGGCAATGTCATGGGGATCGATGCCGGCGGTCCGGCAGATCTTCTCGATGCCGTTGAGAACGCCCACCGAGCTGTCCTTCGGCGTCGAGGGAACCTTCGCCGTATGGGTGCGCCCGCTGGCCCTGTCGAGGAGCAACAGATCGGTGAACGTTCCCCCGACGTCGACGCCAAGACGCCATCCCGTCCCTGCCCGCCGTTTCATCGGCGCAGCTTCATTATCCGTCATGCGTGCCTCCCTGCTCCCGGCCACTTCCCGCTTGCTCGATCGGGGCCGACAGCGACGGACCGAGCTTAGCGACAGCGGCTCGACATTGCGTCGACGCGCTGTCATTGAATGCGCATTCAAGGCAGCATAGTTTGTGATTGCAACGTCATGCAAGGGGTCTCTCCGACCGGCTCATTGAAATGGCGAAAGACAGTGGACGGCAGCGCGCAGGGAGCGGCAAGGCGATGAGCGGGCAGACACTTTACGACAAGATCTGGGACAGCCACCGCGTCAGGGACTATGACGACGGCACCTCGCTCCTTTATATCGACCGGCATCTCGTCCAGGAGGTCTCGAGCCCGCAGGCCTTCGATGGCCTCGCCGAGCGCGGCGTCACGCTGCGCAGACCGGACGCGCATGTCGCGGTGGCCGATCACGCCGTTCCGACACGGTTGCGGGCCAATCATCTGCCGAGGGGCCTTGCCGGCGACCAGATCTCGCGGCTCGTTCGAAACGCAAGGGCCTTCGGCATTCCCTACATTCCGATGAACGACCGGCGACACGGCATCGTCCACGTCATCGGCCCGGAACTCGGCTTCACCCTGCCGGGCGTGACGCTGGTTTGCGGCGACAGCCATACCTGCACCCACGGCGCCTTCGGCGCGCTCGCCTTCGGCATCGGCGCGAGCGAATGCGAGACGGTATTCGCCACCCAGACCCTGCGCCAGCGCAAGCAGAAGCGCATGCGCGTGACGCTGGCCGGCCAGCTCGGCACGGGCGTCTACGTGAAGGACATCATTCTCGCACTGATCGCGAAGATCGGGACCGGCGGCGGCTTCGGCCATGCAATCGAGTTCGCCGGCGAGGCCATCGCCGATCTGTCGATGGAGGCGCGGATGACCCTCTGCAACATGTCGATCGAGGCCGGCAGCCGGGTCGGGATGGTCGCGCCCGACGAAAAGACCATCGCCTATGTCAAAGGTCGCCCCCTCGCCCCCGAAGGCGATATGTGGACGCGCGCCGTCGAGACCTGGCGAAATCTCGGCAGCGATCCCGACGCCGTGTTCGATCGCGAGGTCGAACTCGACGTCTCGCAGATCGCGCCGCATGTCTCTTGGGGCACGACGCCGGAGGAGACGCTGCCGGTGACGGCCGCCGTGCCGGACCCCAGGCTCGAGCCGGAGCCCGACCGGCGCGCGAGGATGGAGCGCAGCCTCGCCTATATGGGGCTCGCCCCCGGAACCGCGCTCAGCGACGTGTCCATCGACAGGGTCTTCATCGGCTCCTGCACCAACGGCCGCATCGAGGATCTTCGAAACGCCGCGGCAATCGTCAGGGGCCGGCGCATCGCCGACCACGTGGTGGGCATCGTCGTGCCAGGTTCGGCGGCGGTGCGCAGCGAGGCCGAGGCCGAAGGGCTCGACGCCGTCTTCCGGGCGGCGGGCTTCGAGTGGCGCGATTCGGGCTGTTCGATGTGCGTTGCGATGAACGACGACCGCCTGCGCCCGGGCGAGCGCTGTGCCTCGACCTCGAACCGCAACTTCGAAGGCCGGCAGGGCCAAGGGGGGCGGACCCATCTGATGAGCCCGGCAATGGCGGCGGCGGCCGCCGTAGCGGGCCGTCTCACCGATGTGCGCAATCTCGACGCCTGAAAGAACAATCATGCAGAAATTCACGAAACTCTCGGGCGTCGCCGCGCCGCTCCCGGAGACGAATGTCGACACCGACGTGATCTTCCCCGCCCGCTTCCTCTTGCTTCCCAACAAGACGGGGCTCGGCGCTCAGCTCTTTCACGAACGCCGGATGAGAAAGGACGAAGACGAGACGCCGCCCTTCGTCCTCGACACGCCGCCTTACGACAGGTCCGAAATCCTCGTGGCGGGCCGGGCGTTCGGGACCGGATCGAGCCGCGAACAGGCGGTGTGGGCGCTTGCCGATTTCGGCATACGCTGCGTCATCGCGCCGAGCTTCGGCGAGATCTTCTTCGCCAATTGCTTCAAAAACGGCATCCTGCCGATCGTTTTGTCCGAAAAGGAGCACGCCGCAGTCCTCGCCGAAGCGATCGCTGCCCGGCCGATCGTCGTCGATCTGGAAAGCCTTGCCATCACCCTTGAAAACGGTCGTTCCATCGGCTTCGAGGTCGAGGCGCATCGCCGACGCTCGCTGCTTCTCGGCCTCGACGAGATCGGCTCGATCCTGATCGACGACGCCGGCGCGATCACCGCCTTCGAAACGCGCCAGCGCGAGACCCATCCCTGGCTCTTTCTCAACCAGGCCCGGCTCGGGCGTTTCGGCGACGAGGTCGAGTGAATGTCTGCGAGCGCAGACGGTCAGCCCTGCTCGGCGATCTTGTATTCGCGCATCTTGCGATAAAGCGTCGAGCGGCCGATGCCGAGCCGCCGCGCGATCTCGCTCATGCGGCCGTCATATTGCGTCAGCGCCATCCGGATGAGATCGGCCTCGACATCGACCATGCGCCGGATTTGCCCGTCCTGGCCCCGCAGCGGGAAGTCCGGTCCCGAATGAAGATCGCGCCTTCCAGGCTGCCGGCCCCCCTCCGGTCCGCCTGCGGCGTTTGTCGCAGACTGTTCGAACGGGCGAAGCGGAGCCTCGATGGTGCGTGCGCCGCCATTGCCCGCTCCCGGCTCGGATCGTCGCACCTCCCCCGATCCGGCGGCCATCAGCGCCCTTATCTGCGAAAAATCCTCCGCGCCGAGCGTCTCGTTCTCGGACAGAACAACGGCGCGGTGCAGGGAGTTTTCCAGCTGGCGGATGTTGCCCGGCCAGTCATAGGCCATGATCAGGTCGAGGGCATCCTCGCCGATCGCCGACACCTTGGAGCCTTCCTCGAGCTTCGCCACCCGGGCCAGAAACTGCTCGACGAGCCCGCGCAGCTCCGGCCGACGCTGGCGCAGCGGCGGCATGGCGATTTCCACGGCGTTGAGGCGATAATAGAGATCCTCGCGAAACCGGCCGGCCGCGACCGCTTGGTGAAGGCTGCGGTTCGTCGCCGAAATGATCCTGACGTCGACACGAGCCGGCATTCTGGCGCCGACCGGGTCGATCTCGCCTTCCTGCAGGACGCGCAGGAGCTTGACCTGGGCGGCCGGCGCGAGCTCGCCGATCTCGTCGAGGAACAGCGTGCCGCCGTCGGCTTCCGCGAACTTGCCGCGATGCTCGTCGGTGGCGTCGGTGAAGGCGCCCTTGGCATGACCAAACAGAATGCTCTCGACGAGATCGCTCGGCAGAGCGCCGCAATTGACCGGCACGAAGGGCTTCGACGCGCGATTGCCGGCGGCGCGGATCGCGCGGGCGAGCCACTCCTTGCCGACACCGGTCTCGCCCTCGATGAGGATCGGAATGGTCGAGCGCGCGGCCCGGGCCGCGACCTGGAGGACCGGCCGCATCGCCGGCGACGCGCCATCGGGCGAAAGCGTCGATACGCCGCGCTTCGGCCGCGCGGCTGCGTGGATGCGCAAGGCGTTGGCGAGCGTCTCGCGCAACCGCTCGGGCGAAACCGGCTTGACGACGAAGTCGAAGGCGCCGGCGCGCATCGCCTCGACCACCGTGTCGATCGAGCCCTTCGCCGTCTGGACGACGACCGGCACGTCGAGGTGATTGCGGCGCATCTCCGCCATCACCTCGATGCCGCTCTTGTCCGGCATCATCAGATCGAGCAGGACGGCGGCGATCTGGCGCGCATTCTTGCCGCCGAGCGCCGCGAGCGCGGCGCGCCCGCCATCGCAGAGCACAGGCGTCAGGCCCATTCGCGCCACATGCGCATCGAGCAGGCGACGCTGTATGGGGTCGTCGTCGACGATGAGGACGATGTCTGTCATTGACGCCTCCGGTCTCGTCTTGCTGCGAGAGTGACCCACTTTGGCACGGGTCGCCTGAAATCCGACTGAACGAGCGCGGACAATGAATTCTCTGTAAATTCAGTCGAATTTGAACAAATCGCAGCCTGTCACGATATGCTGGGGCACGCAGCCGGCCCGGGCACGAGACTTGGCCAAGCCCGGAAGAACCGGTATTCGGGACGAGAATTTCGCGGACATTCGAGACCGCCGCAGAACAGCGAAAGAGATATGAGGACGATGAAGACCACGATCATGCCGGTCCGTTCCGCGGTCGAGGCCGCAGCATCCAACGATACCGCGCTGCCGGAATGGAACCTTGCCGACCTCTATCCCGCGATGGATAGCCCCGAGCTTGCAGCCGATCTGGCAAAGGCGCGGGAGACGGCGACGGCGTTCCAGGATCGCTGGCGCGGGAAGCTTGCCGAGGCGGCAGCATCGCAGGAGGGCAATCTCGTCGAGGCGATCCGGGAATACGAGCGCCTCGAGGAATTGCTCGGCCGGATCATTTCCTATGCCGGCCTCGTCTATTCCGGCGACACGTCGGACCCCGCGCGCGCCAAGTTCTATGGCGACACCCAGTCGAACGTCACCGACATCGCCACGAAGCTTCTGTTCTTCGCGCTCGAACTGAACCGGATCGAGGATGGCGTCATGGACGCCGCGATGGAGCGCGACCCGGCCCTCGCCCACTACCAGCCCTGGATCGTCGATCTGCGGAAGGACAAGCCCTACCAGCTCGAGGACCGGGTCGAGGAATTGTTCCACGACAAGGCCGTCAGCGGCGCCGGCGCCTGGAACCGCCTGTTCGACGAGACGCTGACCTCGCTGCGGTTTTCCGTCGACGGCGAGGACATGGCGATCGAGGCTGCCCTCAATATGCTGCAGGATCCCGAGCCCGAGAAGCGCCGCAAGGCCGCCAACGCGCTCGCCAACGTGTTCTCGGAAAATCTCCGCGTCTTCACGCTGATCACCAACACGCTGGCCAAGGATAAGGAAATCTCCGACCGCTGGCGCGGCTTTACCGACGTCGCCGACAGCCGCCATCTCGCCAACCGGGTGGAGCGCGAGGTCGTCGACGCTCTGACCGCCGCCGTCGACGAGGCCTATCCGCGCATCTCCCACCGCTACTATGCGATGAAGGCGAAGTGGCTGGGCGTCGACCAGCTCGAATACTGGGACCGCAACGCGCCGCTGCCCGACGCCAGGCGCCGGGACATTCCGTGGAGCGAGGCCCGCTCGACGGTGCTGTCGGCCTATTCCGGCTTTTCGCCGGAAATGGCCGACATCGCCGAGCGCTTCTTCGACAATTCATGGATCGACGCGGCGGTTCGCCCCGGCAAGGCGCCGGGCGCCTTTGCCCATCCGACGGTGCCGAGCGTCCACCCCTATGTGCTGCTCAACTACATGGGCAAGCCGCGTGACGTCATGACGCTCGCCCACGAGCTCGGCCACGGCGTCCATCAGGTGCTGGCCGGACGTCAGGGCGCACTGATGGCGCCGACGCCGCTGACGCTCGCCGAGACCGCCTCGGTCTTCGGCGAGATGCTGACCTTCCGCTCGCTCTTGGATCAGGCCAAGACCGACGCCGAGCGCAAGACCATGCTCGCCTCCAAGGTCGAGGACATGATCAACACGGTGGTGCGCCAGATCGCCTTCTACCAGTTCGAGCGCCGGCTCCACACCGAGCGGCGGCAGGGCGAACTGACCGCCGAGCGGATCGGCGAGATCTGGCTGGAAGTCCAGGGCCGGAGCCTCGGGCCCGCCATCCGGCTCGGCGACGGCTACGAGACCTACTGGACCTACGTCCCGCACTTCATCCACACGCCGTTCTACGTCTATGCCTATGCCTTCGGCGACTGCCTCGTGAACTCGCTCTATGCGGTCTACCGCAATTCCGAGACGGGTTTTCAGGAGAAGTATTTCGAGATGCTGAAGGCCGGCGGAACCAAGCACCATTCAGAGCTTCTGGCGCCTTTCGGCCTCGACGCCTCGGACCCCGCCTTCTGGTCGAAGGGGCTCGGCATGATCTCCGGCTTCATCGACGAACTGGAAGCCATGGGCTGAGGCAGGCCCCGATCCCGTCACATCCAACGGCAAAGGCCGCCCCGAGTGGGGCGGCCTTTTTCCATTCGGCCAGCGCGCCCTGCCGCGAAATGGGAACAATTGCTTGCCATCCGTCACCATCCCCTAGTTTTGAAACGACCGCCCCGGAAAGGAGACCCGATGCGAAAACTCGTTGCCGCCGCGTTCGCCTTGTGCGCCATGGTCCTGACGCTTCCAGCCTTCGCCCAGACGCCGCCGAACGTCCTCATCGTCGGCCAGATCGCCGAGCCGAAATCGCTCGACCCGCAGGCCGTGACCGCGACCAACGATTTTCGCATTCTGATGAACGTCTATGACGGGCTGGTGCGGTTCAAAAAGGGCACGCTCGAGGTCGAGCCGGCGCTGGCCAAGAGCTGGGACATCACCGACGACGGCACGACCTACACCTTTCATCTGCGAGACGGCGTGACGTTTCAGGACGGAACGCCCTTCGACGCCGAGGCTGTGAAGTTCACCTTCGATCGCATGCTGAAGGACGACCATCCGTTCCACGACACCGGCCCCTTTCCCCTCGCCTTCTTCTTCTCGCAGGTCGACACGGTGACCGCCAAGGATCCCCAGACCGTCGTCTTCAAGCTGAAGGAGCCCTTCGCTCCCTTCCTGTCGAACCTCGCCTATCCGACCGGGCTGATCGTCTCGCCGGCGGCGGTGAAGAAATACGGCAAGGAATTCGGCCGCCACCCCGTCGGCACGGGGGCGTTCAAGTTCGAGGGCTGGGACCCCAACTCCAAGGTCGTCGTCTCGCGCAACGAGAACTACTGGGATGGCGCACCGCAGCTCGAAGCCGTCGTCTTCCGCCCGATCACCGATGCCAACACACGGGTTGCCGAGATGCTGTCTGGCGGGATCGACCTGATGGTCGAGGTGCCGCCGGATGGTCTTAGCCAGTTCAAGCAGGACGACAACTTCAAGGTCTACGAGGAAGCCGGCCCGCATCTGTGGTTCTTGATCCTCAACACTGAGGAGGGTCCATTTTCCGACAAGCGTGTCCGGCAGGCCGTCAACTATGCCATCGACAAGAAGGCCTTGACCGAGGACGTTCTTCAGGGCACGGCGACGATCGCCGCGGGGCCGATCCCCAAGGCGTTTTCCTGGGCGAATGACGGCTCTGTGAAGCCCTATCCCAACGACCCGGAAAAGGCCCGCGAGCTGATCAAACAGGCCGGCGTCGAGGGCAAGACGCTGACCTTCTACGTGCCGGAGGGCGGCTCCGGCATGCTCGACCCGGTGGCCATGGCAACGGCGATCCAGGCGGATCTGAAGAAGGTCGGTCTCAACGTCAACATCCAGACCTACGAGTGGAACACCTATCTCGCCAACGTCAATCCGGGCCTCAAGGGCAAGGCCGACATGGCCGAGATGGCCTGGATGACGAACGATCCGGACACGCTTCCCTTCCTGGCGCTGAGGACCGACGCGATGCCCGACAAGGGCGGCTTCAACTCCGGCTACTACTCCAACCCGGAGGTCGACAAGCTGCTCGACGAGGCGCGGCGGACCACGGACCAGAAAGAGCGCGGCAAGCTCTACGAAAAGGTCCAGAAGATCGTCCATGACGATGCCCCCTGGGCCTTCATCGCCAACTGGAAGCAGAACGCGGTTTCGACCGCGCAAGTGAAGGGCTTCGAACTGGAGCCGTCCTTCCTGCTCGTCTTGAAGGGCGTGACAAAGGGGTGAGCCGGGACATGCCCGCCTGCTCGGCTCCGATGCGTTTGCGCAGTACCCCCCTCTGGGCTGCCGCCCATCTCCCCCAAAAGGGGGGAGATCAGCCGCTTCGACATCCTGCCCGGCTCTCAGGCGTTGAGAGTACGGACCGTCGTTTGATCATGACCCGATGCGCCGAAACAGGGGCGATCTCCCCCCTCGTGGGGGAGATGTCCGGCAGGACAGAGGGGGGCGTGCAGCCGCCACTCGACAACGCAGTTGCCGCACGCGCCCACGCGTCTGCCCCACGCGCCCGCGCGTTTGCCCCACACGGCGTCATCCTCGGCCTTGTCCCGAGGATCTCCCGCCCCATCCGTAACAGAAGCGGCGCCGGCGTGCTGCCATTCGCCGACGCTTCTTTCGCGACACCGGCGGTAGATCCTCGGGACAAGCCCGAGGATGACGGCGGGGCCGTGGCGATCACGACCGGCCGCAGGTCGGCGCAACGGCTCCGCCCATGACAGCCACCATCGCCAGGCGCCTCCTCGCCGCCATCCCCGTCCTCTTCGGTCTCTCCGTCATCGTCTTTCTGATGATCGCCCTTATCCCCGGCGATCCCGCGACCGCCATTCTCGGCTCCTACGCAACGCCCGAGAATGTCGCCAGGCTGAACGCCTCGCTCGGCCTCGATAAAAGCCTGCCGCAGCAATATCTCGCCTGGATCTCCGGCGTCCTCACCGGCGATTTCGGCCGCTCCTATGCTCTCAACCGACCAGTCATCGACATCGTCATGGAGCGCTTCTCGGCGACACTGCTTCTTGCCGGCGCCTCGCTGCTGCTCGCCACCGTCTTCGGCCTCCTCGCCGGCATCGTCTCGGCGGTGCGTCAGTTCGGCTTTGCCGACAAGGCGATCACGCTCGCCGTCCTGATCGGCATCTCGGTGCCGTCCTTCTGGCTGGGGCTGCTGCTGATTCTCTTCTTCGCGGTGAGGATCAAGCTGTTTCCGGCGAGCGGCATGGTGGCGATCTATGGCGGCGGCGGGCCGCTCGACATTCTGCATCACCTCGTCCTGCCGGCGATCACGCTCGCCCTCGTCGCCACCGGCGTCATCGCACGGCTCACCCGCACGGCGATGCTGGAGGTGCTGCGTCAGGACTATATCCGCACCGCCCGGGCCAAGGGCCTTTCCGAGCGCCGGGTGATCTTTCGCCATGCCTTCATGGCCGCGCTGGTCTCGGTGATCCCGGTGATCGGCATTCAGGCCGGCTTCGTGCTGGGCGGTGCGGTCTATGTGGAGACGGTGTTCCAGTGGCCGGGCATCGGCGCGATGCTGGTCAACGCCATCTCACAGCGCGACATCCTGCTCGTCCAGGGCGGCGTCCTCGTCGTCGCGGCGTCCTACGTCCTGTTCAATCTTCTGGCCGACGTCTGCCAGACCCTGCTCGATCCGAGGCTGAAATGACCAGCGCGGCGACGACCTCCGACACGAAAGCCCAGACCACGGCCAGGGAGCGGCGCGAGCGCCCCTCGACTTTCGCCCTGATCCTCAACAACCGGCTTGCGGCGGCGGGCCTCGTCGTTCTCGGCCTCATCGTCGTCACAGCCTTGGCGGCCCCCATCCTGCCGCTCGCAGATCCGAACGCGACCGATCCGGCGAGCCGCCTCGCGCCGCTGTTTTCCGAAAATCATCTTCTCGGCACCGACGCGCTCGGCCGCGACATGCTCTCCCGTCTCGTCTGGGGAACGCGGGTCTCCCTCGTCGTCGGCTTTTCCGCCTCGTTGATCGCCGCGCTCTTCGGCTCGGCCATCGGCCTTACCGCCGGCTATGCGGGCGGGCGCACCGACCAGATCCTCATGCGGCTGATCGATCTGATGATGGCCTTCCCCTACATTCTTCTGGCGCTCGCCATCGTCGCGATCCTCGGGCCGGGTCTGGTCAACGCGCTCTATGCGATCGCCATCGTCAACGTGCCGTTCTTCGCCCGCAACATCCGCGGCATCACCGTCGGCCTCGCGCGCCGCGAATTCGTCGACGCCGCCCGCCTCTCCGGCAAGGGACCGCTGCGGATCCTGTGGTCCGACATCCTGCCCAACGTGCTCCCGACCATCGTCATCACGCTCTCGACCACCGTCGGCTGGATGATCCTCGAAACGGCGGGGCTCTCCTTCCTCGGCCTCGGCGCCCAGCCGCCCCAGGCCGATCTCGGCTCGATGCTCGGCGACGGCCGCAAGGTGATGTTCACCGCCCCGACCATCTCGCTGGTGCCCGGCCTGATGATTTTTCTCATCGTCATGAGCATCAACCTGATCGGCGACGGAATACGGGATGCGCTCGATCCGCGGCTGCGGTCGGGGGCTTCGGCGCGGCCGTCGTTTCGCACGAGGGTGGCGAAGGGGCGGGAGACGCCGGCAGGGGATACCGGGCGACAGCCTGGCAAAGCTAGCGGCAGCGTTCACCCCCCTCTGCCTGCCGGCATCTCCCCCACAAGGGGGGAGATCGATAGGACGGAGACGTCGGCGGCAGCTGATCTCCCCCCTTGTGGGGGAGATGCCCGGCAGGGCAGAGGGGGGTCGTCGCGAAGCGACAAGGACGACCAATCTGTCCACCCCACCCTCGCCGTCCGCGGCCTCGAAACCCAGTTCCACATTGGCCAATCGGTCTACCGCGCCTCAAATGGCGTCGACCTGACCATCCGCCCCGGCGAATGCCTCGGCCTCGTCGGCGAGTCCGGCTCCGGCAAGTCGGTGACGGCGATGAGCATCATGGGGCTCGTCCCCTCGCCCCCGGGCGTCATTGCCGGCGGGCGTATCGGCTTCAAGGGCGAGGACCTCACTGACGCCAGCAACGCCCGCATCCGGCAGCTGCGCGGCGGCGCCGTCAGCCATGTGTTCCAGGACCCGCTGGCGACTCTCCACCCGCTGTTTTCCGTCGGCGACCAGATCGTCGAGGCGATCAGAGCTCATCAATCGCTATCGACGCGCGAGGCCGACGCGAAGGCCCGCGACCTCCTCGATCTCGTGCGCGTGCCCAATGCCGCCCAGCGGATGAAGGCCCTGCCGCACGAGCTGTCCGGCGGCCTGAGGCAGCGGGTCTCGATCGCCATGGCGCTCGCCAACGACCCGGAGCTGATCATCGCCGACGAGCCGACGACGGCCCTCGACGTGACCGTGCAGGCAGAGGTTCTGCGGCTCCTCGACGGTCTTCGGCGCGACCGCAACACCGCCGTCCTGTTCATCACCCATGATTTCGGCGTCGTCTCGGAAATCGCCGACCGGGTCGCGGTGATGTATGCTGGCCGCATCGTCGAGACCGGCCCGACGGCGGAAATCCTCACCCGACCCGCCCATCCCTATACGCGCATGCTGATCGACTGCGTGCCGGTGATGGGGGAGCCCGGACGCCGCCTCGACGCCGTGCCCGGCCGGCCACCGGCGGTGAACCGTCTGCCCGCCGGCTGCGCATTTGCCGACCGCTGCCCGCGTGTCGAGAGCGACTGCCGCAGGGGCGAAATCCCGCTGGAGGAAAAGCGCGGCAATCTTGAAGCGCGCTGCCTGCATCCGCTGGAGGCCGGCGAAGCCCTTTCCGGCGATGTGCGAACGGCCGCGACGACGTCGGATGGCACCCCTCGACACGGCAGATCGGCATGAACACCTCCCCCGACCCGTCCCTCATCGAAATCCGCAATCTTGCCCGAACATTCGGTGGCGGCCGCTCGCTCTTCGGCACGAAGAAGCCGGAGCTGACGGCGGTGCGCGGGGTCTCTCTGGACCTTGAAAAGGGCGAGACGCTGGGCGTCGTCGGCGAATCCGGCTGCGGCAAGTCCACCCTCGCCCGCATGCTGGTCGGCCTCGACACCCCGTCGCGCGGCACCATCCGCCTGTCCGGCGAAAACCTCACCGACGGCGGCACCAGGGCGCTGGCGCGCAGGGTGCAATACGTCTTTCAGGATCCGGTCTCCTCCCTCAACCCGCGCCAGACCATCCGCGACATCCTCGAAGCGCCGATGCGCCATCTCCTCGGCCTCGGCAGCAGGGAGCGCAAGGAGCGGCTGGAAAGGCTGATCGAGGACGTGAACCTTCGGCCGGAATTCCTCGAGCGCTATCCGCATGAGTTCTCCGGCGGTCAGGCCCAGCGCATCGGCATCGCCCGGGCGCTCGCCGCAGAGCCCGCCGTCGTCGTCCTCGACGAGCCGGTCTCGGCCCTCGACGTCTCGGTACAGGCGCAGGTTCTGAACCTCCTCGACCGGCTGAAACGCGAGCGCGGCCTCACCTATGTCTTCATCAGCCACGACCTCGCCGTCGTCGAAAGCGTCGCGACGCGGGTGGCGGTGATGTATTTCGGCGAGATCGTCGAGACCGCCCCGGCGCGCGAGATGTTCCGGGCGCCGCTGCACCCCTATACCAAGCTCCTGATCGACTCCGCCCCTGTCCCGAACCGCAAGCGGGCGGCAAGCGCCGGAGACAGCGGCGAGCTGCCGGACCCCTATGATCCGCCGCCCGGCTGCCCCTTCGCGCCGCGATGCCCGCGGGCGGACGAGGACTGCCGCGCGGCGATGCCACGGCTGGAAGCGAAGGATCGCGGCAAGGAGCACCTCGCTGCGTGTTGCCATCCGACACCACGTCGCGCCTGAGTTGTCTCCGTTTGCCAATCACACCTAATACCACCTCTTAAAGTTGTGATTTGATATTCTTTCCTGCCTAAATTATCAGACGCGTGGGGCTGAAGTCGATCGAACCGGGAGGTTTACGCATGGCCGTGCTGTCAGCATTCGAGATTCTCGCCGAAACTCTCGTACCCGATGGCCTCCTGCCGCCTGGCGCGAGCAACCCGGTCATCATCCAGGGCTACTGGGTGCAGATTTCCGTTGCACAGGGCTATTCATCGGCGAATTTCAATCTCATTTTTCAGGAGACGACCGACTTCGATCAGGGCATTGGCAAGAAAGCTCTGAACGCCCAGATCATCGACGCCAAAGGCGAGGCCAACGTCTATCCACAGTCGTCGTTTTTCGCTTCGACCGGACGCGGCTTCCTCGGCCAGACGATCGTGGCGAACCAGACGCTGATCTTCGGCGTCCAGGCGCTTCCTTTCTCGCGCGGCGAGGAACTCGCCGCAATCCCTCAGAACGGTACCGGATGGCGCGGGACGGTGCGCATCGAAGGTCAGCAGCCAGGCTCGCTCATCGCGACGCCGACACAGCGGCTCATCTACTACCGCCAGAAGGACACGACCTTTTCGGACTTCGTCGATGCAACGGTCTACCCGGTTCCGACTGTTAGCGGCACGACGCAGATCTGATGGCGAAGGAACAATTCACCGCCTTCTGGCTGGGTTACCGGCCGTCCGGCCCCGGCAAGGCGCCGCCCCTTCAGGCGACGCCGGATTACATCGACGTTCTCGTCCTTGCCTTCTCCAACATCTTCCCAGGCAATACAACCTGCGAAGGTTTTCTGCAGAAGTCGCACACGGCCGATGAACTGCATGCCGGCATCGCTTCCCTCCGCCAGTCGAACCCGAACACGAAGATCCTCCTGTCGATCCAGGGCACGCCACAGCCTCCGGTCGGCTGGAATACCGGCATCACCGATCCACAGGCCTTCGGCGGATGGCTCGGATACATCATTGACACGTGGAATCTCGACGGATTCGACGTCGACAACGAAGACCTCGACAGCTTTCCGGGCCAGCAATTCGTCGATGCGGTGATCGGCATGCGCAAAGCGATGCCACAGGCGATCATCACGCTCGACACATACAAGTTCGATCGCGACAAGGAGGTCATCAAGGAGCTCGCGCCCTATCTCACGAGCATCAATACGATCGCATATTTCCTCGACTACGACGACATGACGTCGCTCGTCGAGCAGTATGCGACCGTCATCGATCACGCGAAGATTTCCATCGGCGTCAAATCCGCCGAGGTCGGCCCGATCAGCCAGGGAACCTCGGTGGACGATACGGCGAAACTCTGTACGTTCGAACCCTCGCAAGGCAGCAAGCTCGGCATGACGCTCTGGGACCTCAGTGAGGACATTACGAGCGTCACGGGCAAGCCGGACGGCACCTGGACGCGAACGATCCACGAGCATCTGCCATGACGAGCGCGGCGGCAGCCGTCGACGACGCGCAGCTGATGACCCTTGCCGGCATCGCCTATGGCGATCCGGCGCGCATTGCCGGATATCTCGCCGAGGCCACCGTGCTCGATGGGGCATGGTCGCTCGGCTGGCTTCCGGTTCCGCCCGATCCGCCGGTGAACTTTGCTTTCGCGGCACGCAACATGGAAGCGGACGTCGCCGTCGTCGCCATTCGCGGCACCTATCCCAACCCCCTGTCGCCCGCCTACTGGTCGGACGCATCGCAGGACAGCCCCTTCGGCCCGATGAGCCCCTGGCCCGGCTCGGGCGATGCCAAGATCGGCGGTGGAACGGCGGCCGGCCTCAAGGGGCTTCTCGAATTGACGGACGGCAGCGGCGCGGCGCTGCAATCCTTTGTCGGATCGCTCCCGCCCTCGACCACCCTTGTAGTGACAGGCCACAGCCTCGGTGGCACCCTGGCGCCCGTCCTGGCGCTCATACTCGCAGAGACCTTCCAGGATCGCCCCGTCGCCGCGACGAGCTATGCCGGCATGACGCCCGGAAACGCGGCCTTCGCGGCGCTCTTCGGGCCGGGATCGCGCCTCGATGGCAAGGTCCGCCGGGTGTACAACACACTCGATACGGTCGCCTATGGCTGGGACGCCGTCCTACAAACGCGCGGGTTCTACGATCCCGCGCCGAAGGGCGGCGCGGTCGTCGATGCCTTCCTGCTGGCGACTGCCGCCCGGCTCGATGCCGGCGGCTATGACTACGGCGCTGTCGGGACGCCTGTTCCGCTCGAGGGCACCCTTCGCCCCGAACAGCCAGACTGCACGCTGATCGCCTACATGCTGGAGAACCTCCACCAGCACCTGCCGGACACCTATCTGGCGCTGCTCGGTGCCCCGCCTCTGCCCTTCTCGATCCTGTTCGGAACGATCGTGGCGGACAAGCCGGCCACTGAACTGGCGAGGGCCGAAACGGGATTGCCCGTCGCTTACGCGAGCACCGCCTGACGTCGGCGTTCACGCAAGAAGACCTGTGGGCGGCCCCGCCCACCCCTGGTAAGAGGTGCGGGCGACGCCGGCAGCCAGCCGGTCGGTTCGATCACAGAGCGCCGCTGCGCTGCTGGATCATCATGAAGGTGTCGAAGTTGTATTCGGCGAGCTGCTCCCAGAGATAGCTCTCGCCGCGAAACTTGGTCTGGCTGTCATAGAGCGCCTTGAAGGTTTCGTTCTTCGCCGCGATGTCGTTCAAGACCTCCTTGGAGGCCTTGAAGCTCGCCTGCATGATCTCCTGGCTGAACGGGCGCAGCTGCGCCCCCTCGCCGACGAGGCGCTTGATCGCCTTCGGGTTCTCCCAGTCATAGGTGGCGAGCATGTGGCCGTTGGCCGCCGCGCAGGCGGCCTTGAGGATCGCCTGATAGGGCTTCGGCAAGCCGTTCCACTTGTCGAGATTGAACATCGCATGGGTCGCGGCGCCGCCTTCCCACCAGGCGGGATAATAGTAGTAGGGCGCGACCTTCACGAAGCCGAGCTTCTCGTCGTCATAGGGGCCGACGAACTCGACCGCGTCGAGGGTGCCCTTTTCCAGCGCGGCGTAGATGTCGCCGGCGGGGATCTGCTGGGGCACGACGCCGAGCTTGGCCATCACCTGGCCGGCGAGGCCCGCGATGCGCATCTTCAGCCCCTTCATGTCGTCGAGGGAGTTGATTTCCTTGCGGTACCAGCCGCCCATCTGGGCCCCGGTATTGCCGGCCGGCCGGGCGAAGATGCCCTGCTTTTCGAAGAATTTGTCGAGCAGCTCGTTGCCGCCGCCGACGTCGAACCAGGCGTTCTGCTGGCGGGCGTTCAGCATGAAGGGCACCGTCGTGCCGAAGGCGAAGGACGGGTCCTTGCCGACGTAGTAATACGAAGCGGTATGACCCATTTCGACCGTGTCGCCCTGCACAGCGTCTAGCACCTGACCGCCGGGGACGATCTCGCCGGCCGCAAAAGGCTGGATCTCGAACTGGCCGTCAGTCATCTCCTTCACGTAGTTCGAGATATATTCCGCTGCGCCGAAGAGCGCCGGCAGCGAGCGCGGGAAGGACGAGACGCAGCGCCACTGAAGATTCGGCTTGTCCTGGGCGATGGCTGGAGCTGCAAGGCTCGAAGCCGCACCGAGGCCGGCGGCGCCGGTGGCGACACCGCGGATGAATTTGCGTCTGTCCATGGAACTCTTTCCTACAAAACCGGCGCCGCCCACGAGGCAGCGCCCTGAAGCTCGTCGTCGGTCCGAAGCCGGACCGGTTGGCGGCGGGACCATAGGCCTGGCTGACGAAAATGCAACAGTTTGACGATGGTACCGGATCGCGTCGATCTGGAGGCAATTATGTCATCTCCGTGTCATCTGCCCCGCCTAGTCGCCGCGCAGTGACAGGGGGACAGATTCACATGACGAGACTCGTTGCAGGCGCCAGCCTCATTGCCATAGCCGTTTGCCTCGGCCTGCCGAATGCGGGCTCTGCAAGGGCGGACAGCTTCAGCATCGACAGCGGCACCGAGACGGAGGCGCAGACCGTCACGGGGACCGACACCGGCAGCGTCGCCGCCGGAGCAGCCCTCACCACCAAGAAGGACCCCGCCATCACCTGGACGGGCGTCTCCGACGACCAGGGTGTGGTCATCACCAATGCCGGAACGATCTCCTCCACGAAGGATCGCGGCATCGACACCGACGACGCCAGCGGTTCCTTTACCCTCGACAATCTTGAGGGCGCGACACTTTCGGCCGACGACGACGCCTTCCGCATCAAGGATGACGCCGACGTCACCGTGGTGATCAACAATGACGGCACCATCACCTCCGACACCGGCCAGGCGATCGACTTCGGCAAGCTGGAATCGGCCGATGCCTCCGTCACCATCAACAATGGCGCCACCGGCGTGATCGAAGCCCTCGACAACGACGCGATCCGCCCCGGCTCCGGCACGATCGTGATCGACAATGCCGGGCTGATCGACGCGACCGCCGGCACCGACCGCGGCATCAATGTCGAGAACTACACCTCGATCGTCTCGCTGATCATCACCAACGAGGAAGGCGGCACGATCAAGGCGACCGGCGATGCGATCCGCGTCACCGAGGACGACGACGACGCCGACCTCGATGCCGCCACCGGAACGTTCGTCATCGACAATGCCGGCACCATCGCCTCGACCGGCACGGGCGACGACAGCGGCCAGGCGATCGATCTGAACAATCTCGAATCGCCGTCGATCGGGGCGACGATCATCAATCGCGAGACGGGGGTGATCACCGCCGCCGACGCCGATGCGATCCGCCCGGGCACCAACGGCACCGTTTACAACTCCGGCACGATCTATGGCGGCACGGCCTCCGACGAAGGCAATGACGGCATCGACTTTCAGGACGATACCGGCGGCGTCGTCACCAACACTTCGACGGGCACGATCACCGGCACCCGCCACGGCATCACCGGCGACGAGGCGGTGACCGTCTATAATGACGGCACGATCACCGGCCTCGCCGGCTCGGGCATCAACATCGACAACGGCATCTACGATCCAGACAATGACGAGGCCGTCATCGCCTCCAACGGCACGGTGGTCGTCTACAATTCGGGAACCATCACCGGCACCGCCAATGGTGGCGACGGCGACGGCATCGATGTCGACGGCCTGCTCTATCTCGAAAACTCCGGCACCATCCAGGCGGTCGGCACCTCGGAAGACCAGATCAACGAGGGCCTTGCGATCGGCGGCGGCACCATCATCAACACCGAGACCGGCGTCATCACCGGCACCGGCCGCGCCATCACCGTCAATGACAGCGATCTCGGCGACGCGGTGGGCGCAACGACGATCACCAATGCCGGCTCGATCGTCGGCGGGACCGACGGGGCGATCAAGATCACCGGCCCCTATGCCGATACATTGACCAACAGCGGCACGATCAGCGGCGACGTCTGGCTCGGCGCCGGCGACGACACGCTGAACGCCTATACCGGCTCGAGCATCGACGGGACGGTCGACGGCGAGGACGGCGAAGACACCGTCAACCTCGAGGGAACCGGCACCGGCACCCTGTTCGACACGGTCGATTTCGAGGTTCTCAACGTCAATGGCGGCAGCTGGACGGTCGATACCGACCAGAGCTTTTCCAGCGGCACGACCATTGCCGACGCGGCGTCGCTTTACGCCGATGCCAACCTCGACAGCGTCGTCACGGTGAACAGCGGCGGCACGCTCGGCGGCACGGGCACCGTCTCCGGCCTCGATGTCTCCGGCACGGTCACGCCCGGCGACACTGACGGCGACGTCGCCAGTTTGACCGTCGCCGGCGACGCCGCTTTCCAATCCGGCTCCACCTACGCCGTCGACATCTCCGGCACGACAGCCGACAGCATCGCCGTTTCAGGCATCGCAACCCTTTCCGGCGGCACGGTCGTCGCCGGCGCTTTGACCAATCCAGACGCGACCTATGTGATCCTGACCGCAGACGGAGGCGTCACTGGCACCTTCGACGCGGTGACAGCCGACGAGGACTTCCTCTTCCTCGATCCCGCCCTCACCTATGCCGCGACCTCAGTATCCCTCGGCCTCGACCGCAACGCGGTGGCCTTCGCCGACCTTGCCGTCAGCGACAACGGCCGCAGCGTCGCCGCGGCGCTCGACACCGCCGCGTCCGGCGATCTCTACGACGCGCTGCTGGCTCAGACGACGGCCGCCGGTGCCTCACAGGCTTTCCAGCTCGCCTCGGGCGAAGTCTATGCGGGGATCGGCAGCGCGCTGATCGGCGCCGACCAGGCGAGCGGCGACCTGATCCTCTCGCATCTTCGCTCCATCAAGCCCGGCCAGGCATCCGGCCCGGCGGCGGCGCCGCTCGCCTATGACGAGGCGTCCGATGTGGATCGCCGGTTCTCGCGCTTCGGCTACCCGTCCCGGCCAAGCCTCGGCGGCGTCGAGATCTGGGGCACCGGCTATGGCGACTGGACGGACTATTCCGGCGACGACGTCGCCGATCTCGACACGAAGACCGGCGGCTTCCTGGTCGGTGTCGACGGTGCGATCGGCGACTGGACAGTCGGGCTTGCCGGTGGCTACGCCCATACGGACATCGACGCGGACAGCCTGGCGAGCAGCGCCGATGCCGACAGCTACCAGATCGCCGTCTATGGCGGCCGCAGCTTCGGCGCCGTCAATCTCGCCTTCGGCGGTTCCTATGCCTACCACGATATCGACGTTTCGCGCCGCGTCGTGTTTCCGGGCTTTTCGAACGACCTCTCGGCCAGTGTCGATGGCGACAGCGCGCGGCTCTTCGGCGAGGTCTCCTACGACCTCGCTTTAGGCGGCATCGCGGTCCAGCCCTTCGCCGGCCTCTCCTATACGCATTTCTCCCTCGACGATTTCACCGAGACCGGCGGCTCCGCCGCGCTGGAGAGCGACGGCTACGACCAGAATGTCGGGGCATCGACGCTCGGGCTGCGCCTTGCCACGAGCTTTTCGGCCGGCGAAATGACGTTGAAGCCGCGGGCGATGATCGGCTGGCGTCACGGCTTCGGCGATGTCGACCCGGACGTGACGCTTTCCTTCGCCGATACTGGCGCAGACTTCAGCGTCTCCGGTTCGCCGATCGCCCGCAATGCGGCTCTCGTCGAGGCGGGGCTGGACGTCGAGATCGCGCCGAACGCCACGCTCGGCCTCTCCTATCGCGGCAGCTTCGCCAGCGACGCCACCAGCAACGGCGTGACCGGCCGCTTCGCCGTCAAGTTCTGACAGGGACGGCGGGCCGCCATGAGCACCCCTGCCGGAAGCTGCCGGGGGAAGTCGATAGGGACTTTCGGAAAGGGTGCAAGCGATCCGCCTTGAGGCCCGATGGCCTGTCGTAACGCTCTGCGGCCGACATGTTTCGACTCCGCTTGCGAGCCCCCGCATCGGCCGATGCAGCGTTGCAGCACGAGCGACCACACCACCACTTCGTCATCCCGGCCCCCGCGCCGGGATCCATTCCAAATCATCGATCCCGTAAGAGCGGCTGACCGCTACCACCTTGTTTCAGCTACGGTGAAAGCTTTTTTCCGGTCGAGGGGATAGGTTTTCCACGGCTGAGGAATGGGTCCCGGGTCAAGCCCGGGATGACGAGGCTGAGATGTTGCCGCTCATGCTGGTGACGATGTCATCGGACAAGTCGGTGTTTCAGATTCGCGCAGCTGTATATGAGAAACGTGTCGAGACACAGCCGAGACAGCGCTGAATTCCGGGGGCCTCGCCCGCAATGGCATGGGTGCGGCCAGTCTTCACGACAGTCTCGTCGAACGGCGCATATCGAGTGCCTGACACTTTGGGATCAGGCGTCCGCTTTTATCGCAACCGTCATGCTCGGGCCCCGTCCCGAGCATCCAGTGCGCTGAGTAAACTTCTGCTTTGTCGAACATTTCTGGATTCGCGGGACAGGGTCCGAGAATGACGAAGCGTCGAATGGCGCGCCTTCTCGATCGAGTCGTGGCCGGCTCTCGACGATCGTGTCCTGCAGACTGGGTGAAGCCCCGAAAGCGCCGTTGCCCTACAACGCGAAACAGGCCGCCCTCGCGGGCGGCCTGTCGTCGTCTTCCCTTGAATGTCCATACGGGCCAAATCCGCCCGCCCAGGACGCCTGGATGATCAGAGCGTGCCGTTGCGCTGCTGGATCATCATGAAGGTGTCGAAGGTGTATTCCGACAGCTGGGCCCAGAGATAGGCGTCCTTCTTGAAGGCGAGCTGGTTGTCGTAGATCTCCTTGAACGACGCATTCTTCGACGAGATATCGGCATAGACCTCCTTGGCGGAATTGTAGGAGGCCTGCATGATCTCCTGGCTGAAGGCCCGAAGCTGCGCGCCCTGATCGACGAGGCGGCGGATCGCCGATGGGTTCTTGTAGTCGTAGGAGGCCAGCATATCGCCGTTGGCCGCCTGGCATGCCGTCCTCAGGAGAGACTGATACCGGCCCGGCAAACCGTCGAATTTCTCCTTGTTGATGAAGGCAGCAACCGTCGGGCCGCCCTCCCACCAGCCGGGATAGTAGTAGTAGGGCGCGACCTTTACGAAGCCGAGCTTCTCGTCGTCATAGGGCCCGACCCACTCGGCGCCGTCGATGACGCCCTTTTCGAGCGAGGGGTAGATGTCGCCGCCGGCAATCTGCTGCGGCACGACGCCGAGCTTCGACAGGATCTGGCCGGCGAGCCCTGCGATGCGGAACTTCAGGCCCTTGAGATCGTCAAGCGTATTGATCTCCTTGCGGAACCAGCCGCCCATCTGGACGCCCGTATTGCCCGCCGGAAAGCCGACGAAGCCCTGCGTGGCATAGAACTTGTTCATCAGGTCGATGCCGCCGCCATAGTAGTGCCAGGCATTGGTCTGGCGGGCGTTGAGGCCGAAGGGAATGGCCGCGCCCATGGCGTAGGTGACGTCCTTGCCGACGTAGTAATAGGGCACCGTGTGGCACATCTCGACGGTGCCCGAAGACACCGCGTCGGCGGCCTGCAGACCGGGAACGATCTCGCCGGCGGCAAAAACCTGAATGTCGAAGTTCCCGTCGGTCGCCTCGCGCACATATTTCGCGATGGTCTCGCCGCCGCCATAGATCGTGTCGAGCGACTTCGGGAACGACGAGGTCATGCGCCAGGAGATCTTCTGGTTCTCCTGGGCGATGGCCGGAGCGGCAAGTGTCGAGGCGGCGGCAGCGCCGGCGCCGATGCCCGCCTTGGTGATGAATGAACGACGATCCAAAATGATACTCCTCCCAGATGGATTCTGCCTGTGTGTCAGGGCCGGGCTTTCCGCCCGCAGCGGATTGCCTCCCGATCCGACCGCAACGCCTTTTTATTTAAAGCATCGGCAGGGAAAGTGGAATTGGCATTTGGAATGACAGCGCCGGTTGCATCGCGCCTCTCCGTCGCGGCCAAATGCGATCGACCATCGGTGGCATCGAAAACGAGTGGGCACCCCCGTGCCCAAAGCCGCGGCCACTCCAGATAAAAATGCTCTCTAAGGGACCCCTGGAGTTTGCGCCCGGCGCCGACCGCTCAAGCGGGACGACGGCCACTTTAACGGCCGGTCCGACTGTGTCATCGGTGGACCGTCCCGGTCGCCCGCGGGCGGCGGCGGTTTTTGAAGGTTGCCATGTCCTCTCCCATCCTCGTCGCCGTGCCGGCCGATGTCCACGACCATTCGAACTATCGCTGGCACGCCAGCCCCGACACCTATCTCAAGGCCTTGATCCGCGTCGCCGGCGCGACCCCCGTCATCGTGCCCGCGCTGACGGACGAGATGGATCTTTCCGTGATCCTCGAACGCGTCGACGGCGTCCTGACGACGGGCGCCGCCTCGAACGTTCACCCGGAGCGCTTCGGCGTTTCGCCGAGCCCGTCCTTCGAACCCTATGATCGCGATCGTGACCGGCTGACCGAGCGCCTGATCGGCGAAAGCATCGAGCGCGGCTTGCCGCTTCTCGCCATCTGCCGCGGCCACCAGGAGCTCAACGTCGCCCATCACGGCACGCTGGCGACAGAGATCCAGGAAATCCCCGGCCGCATGGACCACCGCGCGATCACCCATGAGGACCAGCGCGAGCGCTATGCCACCCGCCACGACGTCGCGGTCACCGAAGGAGGGCTGCTCGCATCGATCGTCGGCCCGGGGCCGATCCGGGTGAACTCGCTGCACCGCCAGGCCATCGACCGGCTCGGCGACGGTCTGGTCGTGGAGGCCAGCGCCCCGGACGGCACGATCGAAGCCGTCTCCGTCGCGGGCGCGAAAGCCTTCGCCCTCGGGCTTCAGTGGCATCCGGAATTCTGGGCGGAAAGCGACGCGCCATCGGCGGCGATCTTCGAGGCCTTCGGCGCCGCCTGTCGGGCCTATCGCGAGCAGCGGGGCTGAAGGCGGCGATCGGCAGATACGGGGGACCTCGTCAGAGCGTCGACAGTGCCCCGCCGAGAAGACCGACGCCGATGAAGGTCAGCAGCGCGGCGCCCGAGATTTCGAGCCCGACGCCGACGAGAGCGGCGCGGCGGGCATGGCGCCCCGCCCGCTCGACCGCGCCTCTGGCGACCACGGCAAGGGTCGCCAGAGCCGAGACCGTGATTGCCGTTCCGGCCGCCATGGCAAAGACCGAGACGAGGCCGCCGAGATAGAGCTCGTTCAAAAGAGCAAATGTCAGGACGACGATCGCACCCGCGCAGGGCCGCAGGCCGACCGAGGCGATGAGGGCGAGCGCCGTGCGGATCGTGAGCGGCCGTCGCAGGGTCTCGGGGCTGGCGATATGCTGGCGGCCGCATCCGCAGTCGTCCAACGCTTCCTCGCAGACGACGTCTTTCGGCAACGCCTCGGCACGCGGCATCAATGGCCCGCGAGCCGATTGGGACGGCGTGGAAAAAGCCAGCGCCCCAACCACGCCGCCGCTATGCACGCGCGGCGCAGGCGACAGCGCCCAGCGGCGAAGGCCGGGTTGCCATCGTCGCCAGATCTTGGTGACGGCACGCGCAAGCAAAGCGACACCGAACAGGGTGACGAGAGCGTAGGAGGCGATTTCCAGCCAGTCGGTGGCATCGCTCATCGCGATCCCGGTGCCGCGCAAGAGATACCAGCCGGCGCCGACGACCAAGATCGCCGTTCCCGCCTGCATGGCCGAGGACGCGAAGGCCAGCATGATCCCGCGCCTCAGCTCCGCCCGGCTCGCCAGCATGTAGGACGATATCACCGCCTTGCCGTGACCCGGGCCCGCCGCATGGAAGACGCCGTAGGCGAACGAGATGCCGACGAGGAAGAGCAACGCGCCCTCATCGGCCTTCAGCCCGACGAGGGCCTTGCGAAGCGCCGAAAAGAACTCGCGCTGGCGGGCGGCGATCTCGATGAACAAGGCCGAGAACATGCCGTTGCCAGGCGCCGTGATCGCATCCGAGGTCCCGATGCCGATCGATGATCTGGCCAATGCCGGCTCTGCCGAAAGCCAGACGAGAACCATCGCCAGACAACAGCCGGCTCCGAGCCGCGCGACACCACTCGCGCCGGGAGCCCCTGCTGCCGACGAGCCATGCCCGCCCGCCATGAACCTCGCCGGGCTAGGCGCCTGATCGAAGGTCAGCTCGGGCGCAGGCATGCGACCTCCAGCCTCGTTGCGAGAATGTCGGCATAGGCGTTCGCCTGGTCCTGCGGCACCTCTTCATCGGTGCCGAGGCCGGCGATCGTGTTCATCCACTGCTTGGCCGCATCATCCTCGTCGGGGACGTTCAGCTTCTTGGTGCAACCGGCCGGCAGGTCGATCAGCTGGAAATCATCGGCGTTCTTGAAGTCGAAGGCGACGAAGAAACTGTCGTCGAAATTCGACACCTTGACCTTGTGCTGCGTCAGGTCGATCGGCTCCTTCACCGGCATCTCGAAGAAGAAGATCAGCTGGCCGTTCTCGAAGAGCGTGTGGAGTTTGGTCGGCGCCACGAGCTTGACGTCCTCGCTGCCGATCTCGGCGAAGGTATAGAAATTCCACTCGGCGATCGACTGGCGCACCGTCTCGCCGACGGCGTCGAGTTCGTCCGGATCGAGAATACCGTTGGCGTTAGCGTCGAAATCCACGACGACCGAGGAGGAGAACAACTCGTCCATCCGCCAGACGTTACGAATGGCGGTGAACTGGCCTTTCGCGTTGCCGACGATCTCGACATGGGGTTCGACGAAGACATGCGGATGGGCGAAGGCGACCGCCGGCATGGCGATCAGACCACCGAGGCTCGCAAAAAATGCCCCAAGACGATTTCCCACCGGCACTCCCCTCTCTGCATCCCCGGAAGATGCCAAAGCCGAGAAGAATGGCCGAAGTTTGAATTCGGCCGCTCTTCGCGGTGAGTTATCGAGGAAAGCTTGCGCCGGGCAAAAACCGGCTGACGGCGAGAGATCGACCTGCGACGGGCCTTCTCGAGCATCGGTCCGAAAATCGGATTCGATTTTCGGAAAGCACGGCGCGGTGATTCAAGAAGTCAGAGCGTCCTTTGTGCGTCCATTCGCACGAACGCCCATCTAGCGCTCGACATAGACCTGCGCGCCGACATGAACGCGCTCGTAGAGATCCTTGACGTCGGCGTTTCGCATGCGGAAGCAGCCCGAGGAGGCGGCGCGGCCGATCGAACGGGGCGAGTTCGTCCCGTGAATGCGATAGGTCGACCAGCCGAGATTGATCGCCCGCTGGCCGAGCGGATTCTTCGGGCCGGGGCCGACGAACTGCGGCAGGCTGGGATTCTTCGCCCGCATGTCCGGCGTCGGGATCCAGGTCGGCTTCGGCCGTTTCATCGAAATCCAGCTCGTGCCGAACCACTGCTCGCTCGGCTTGCCGACGGCGATGTCATATTGTAGCGCCCGACCGTTGCCGGTCAGGAGATAGAGCTTTCGCTCCGAGGTCTTGATGACGATCGAGCCAGGGGCGCCCGCCGCGTCGATGGTGGTTTCGCGTGGCCCGCTTTTGGCGAGCACCGGTGCTGCGGCCGCCGTCGAAAGGGCGAGGGCAAGGATGGCGGAGGCGAGAAACTGACGCATGAAACAACTCTGGCACACTCGAACTGAACGCCGCGTTAAACGACGGCACCCAGCCGGAATTCAGCCATGTTTTCGCAATGCCTTCAATCGCCGCCGGATCCCTCCCCCGCTTTTGATCGTCACGTGATGCCGGGAAGAGACGGCGGTCCGGCTTCGTGCACGATCGCCTCGTCGCTGCAACAGCATCGGCTTGCCCACACACCTAATGGCGTGACGGCCGCGCCTACTCGATCTTCGCCATGGCCAGCGGCACGGCGAATTCCTCGCACCAGATCCAGACCTCGTCATAGGCGGCGACATCGAGCCTTGCGGGAACGTCGTAGGACTGCCCGCCATTGTCGGCTTTGAGCGGGCCCATCAGCGTCGCCGGGTCGTAGCCGGCCTTGCCGAGGGCGATCTTCGGGTCCGGGGCACCGTCGAAGGAAAAATCCGGGCCGAAGCGCAGAACTGTCCGGTTCCCCTCACGCTCGATGATGACGCTGCCCGAGACCGCATGACCGCTGGCACCGGCAAAGCGCCCGCTCTTCAGCGTCTCGGCAAAGCTTGCGCCTGCCCCGGAACCGACGATGAATGTTGCTATGACACCCGCTGCGGCGGTACGTGATAGACGATGGCGAAATGTCGAGACCATCACGATGTTGCTCCTGACCTTGTTGCCCCAAGGTCAGATTCGCATCTCGGCTGCTTTTTGAAACAGGGTCGGCGTGTTTTTTAGGGGCCGCGTTCAGGCGACGCGGTCAGATTGCGCCGGCTCGGTTTCGCCGGATTTCCGTGGCGCCTCGCCCATCTGGCGCCGGTTGCACTTCTTGAACCACTCGGCGAGGAAATCGACGAAGACGCGCACCCGCGCCGGCAGGTGGCGGCGATGGGGGAACACCGCATAGATGCCCGCCTCGCTCGACATGTATTCGTCGAGCACCGTCACCAGCCGGCCGTTCTCCAGATCCTCGCGCACGACGAAGGACGGGCTGAGCGCAAAGCCGAGACCGGCAAGCGCGGCGGCCCGCACCGTGACCGGGCTATTGGCCGTGAACTGGCCGGACACGGCGACGGCGATCTGCTCCAGGCTCTGGGGATCCCTGAACATCCAGTTGGAAAACATGCGGGAATTGGAATCGATCACCGCCGGATAGTCGACGATGTCGCTGGGATGAGTCGGGCGGCCGAGCCGTTCGACGAGATCGGGGCTGGCGACGATGACGAAATCGAGCGAGGCGAGGCGCCGGGCGATCATCGCCGAATCGTTCAGCCGCGTCATGCGGATGGCGACGTCGAAGCCTTCCTCGACCAGATTGACGAAATTGTCGTCGAGATGGATGTCGAGCGCGATCTCGGGAAAGGCCTTGGCGAAATCGACGAGGCTGTGGCCGAGTTCGGCATCGCCGAAGGTGCGCGCTGCCGAAACGCGGATGCGGCCCTTGGCCTCGCCGGTCGCCTCGCGAGCCTCCTCGTTCAAACTTTCGAGATCGGACAGAATCACGCCCGCCCGCCTGACATAGACCTCGCCGGCGGCGGTCAATGCGATCTGGCGAGTCGTGCGATTGATCAGGAGGACGCCCAGCTCGTCCTCGAGCTCGCGCACATATTTCGACAGGAGCGCCTTCGAGCGCCCGGTCTTGCGGGCCGCGGCCGAAAAGCCCTCATTCTCGATGACGGCGAGAAAGGCCCGCATTCTGGTCAGTGTGTCCATGGCGTAAAGCTTGCTCCAACCTGACCCGATGTGGCGGCGTTGCCGCAGCCGTCTCCCTTCCTTCAACGCCAGCGTCAAAAAATCAACCAGGGGCGGCTTTGGGTCTTGTGTATGACGAAAACTCGGCATACATCGCCGCTTGCCCCATGTCGCACGTGCCTGTGGGCGTCCACCGGTCCTCAGATGCGAGGGTAGCCGGTACGGTACCTGGACGTAACACACCCAGTCGATTTCGCGAGCCGCGCGATGTCGAGGACGCCTTGAAGCAACGACGGTCCGGGCCTTTCTGGTCTCTCCTGGTCTCCAAAGCCGGGAATACTGCAGAGGCACACCATCCTTGCCTGAAGTGCGGCGGGTTCAAGCCCTCCAAGCCATGGCAGACGAAAGCGGAATGCTCGCGTTTTGTCGCGCGGGTTTCCGACCAAGTCGCGTCGCGAAACTGCGTCTTCCGTTAGGCCTCAAGCCGCTCGGGAGCGAGTTCGCGCACGCTCCCTGTCGACCCTTTTCTGGTCCCGCGGAGGCACCCATGGTCACCCAGCGCATCAGCGACTTCCTCGCCACCCGCCGTCCCGACGGCCCCTGCCTCGTCGTCGATCTCGACGTCGTCGAGGAGAACTTCCGCGCCTTCCGGCGCGCGCTTCCCGACTCCGCGATCTTCTACGCGGTGAAGGCCAATCCGGCCCCGGAGATCCTCAAGCTTCTGGCCTCGCTCGGCTCGAACTTCGACTGCGCCTCGGTCGCCGAGATCGAGATGGCGCTCGACGCCGGCGTGACGCCGCAGCGCATCTCCTACGGCAACACCATCAAGAAGGAGCGCGACGTCGCCAAAGCCCATGCGCTCGGCGTCTCGCTCTTTGCCGTCGACTGCGTCGAGGAGGTCGAGAAGATCGCGCGTTCGGCCCCAGGCGCCCGCGTCTTCTGCCGCGTCCTCACCAATGGCGAGGGCGCCGAGTGGCCGCTGTCGCGCAAGTTCGGCTGCGTTCCGGCGATGGCGGTCGACGTCCTCGTCGCGGCGAACCGGCTCGGCCTCAAGGCGACCGGCGTCTCCTTCCATGTCGGCTCGCAGCAGACCGACACCAATGCCTGGGACGCGGCGATCGCCGATGCCAAGTTCGTCTTCGACGCCTTGGCCGAGAAGGGCATTGTCCTCACCCTCGTCAATATGGGCGGCGGTTTCCCGACCCGCTACCTCAAGGACGTTCCGGCCTCGTCCGCCTATGGCCAGGCGATCTTCCAGAGCCTGACCAAGCATTTCGGCAACCAGCTGCCCGAGACGATCATCGAGCCCGGTCGCGGCATGGTGGGCGACGCCGGCGTCATCAAGACCGAGGTCGTCCTCGTCTCGAAGAAGTCGGCAACCGACGAGAACCGCTGGGTCTTCCTCGACATCGGCAAGTTCGGCGGTCTCGCCGAGACGATGGACGAGGCGATCCGCTATCCGATCGTCACGCCGCGCGACGGCGACGCGATGGAGCCCTGCGTGCTGGCCGGCCCGACCTGCGATTCGGCCGACGTGATGTATGAAAAGACGCCCTACCCGCTGCCGGTCTCGCTGACCGTCGGCGACGAGCTTCTGATCGAGGGCACCGGTGCCTACACGACCACCTACGCCTCGGTCGCCTTCAACGGCTTCGAGCCGCTCCGGTCCTACGTGATCTGAGGATGGCGATGACGGCCGCAACCATCATCCGACGACGGGACGGGCGACGAACGCCCTTCCAGCTCCGGCGCGGAACGCCCCTCTAAGCCCCGGCCCATCGGGGCAATCAGGGGCAAAGGCGCCGGGCCAGTCCGCCCGCGCGCCAGAACCCTCACGGCACGCGTCTCATCAACCTCCTCTTTTCCGTTTCCGGGAGGTTTTCATGACCGCATTCGCTTCCGCCACCGCCTTTGCCGACGCCGTCCCCTTCGCCGCCATCGTCGAGGAGACGGCCGCCCACGTCCCGGCGCGCGAGGCCCTTCTCGACGCCGCCATGGGGCCGGGCCGCACCCGCAAGTCTTCAGAAGCGATCCGCGCCGGCCGCCTGCCCGCCGAGGGCCTCGCCTTCTCGGCCATGCGCCCGGACGGCTCGCTGGTCGGCACCGTCCGCCTGTGGAATATCACCGCCGGCTCCAAAGACGGCGCGACCGTCCCCGCCCTCCTCCTCGGCCCCCTCGCCGTCGCCCCCGACACGCAGGGCACCGGCCTCGGCAGCCTGTTGATGCGCCACGCCATCGCCGAAGCCGCCGCGCACGGCCACGGCGCGATCATCCTCGTCGGCGACCCGGAATATTACGCCCGCTTCGGATTTTTGGCAGAAAAGACCGCCGGTCTCGCCATGCCGGGCCCGTTCGAGCCGCGGCGGCTCGTTGCGCTGGAGCTCGTCGAGGGAGCGCTGGACGGCGCGCAGGGTGTCATCGCGCCGACCGGGCGGTTTGCGCTGGAGGAGACGGCGGCGGTGGGGCTGGCGGCGTGACGTGAGCGAGCGACGGCTGGCCTTGGGGATACCGAGGACCAGCCTCGGGGCGTCTGCGACAGATTTGTCAATTCTCGTTCATATTTGGCCGGAAGGCGTTCGGCAGGTTTCGACCCAAACAAGACGTTCGAAGGGTGCGCAGCCGGGGACCGTATGGAGGCTTAGGGGACAGCTTCGAGCGCTCCCTCAATAGGTAATTTCGACCACGCGCGGAGAGACGGATGGCGGTCCGAGCCGCATCACTTGGTAGCCTTCTCATGGTCCTCCGCGAACTGGCGTGCGGCAAGCAGGACCGGCATCAGCGCCTCGCCACGATCCGTCAGGCGGTATTCGACCCGGGGCGGCATTTCGCCGAAGTCCGTCCGCTGGATCAGTCCATCGGCCTCGAGTTCGCGCAGGTGCTGGGTCAGCATTTTCTGCGACACGTCGGGGATGTCACGTAAAAGCTGCCGGCTTCGCAGCATCTCGTCCGAGTAAAGGCGAAACAGGATCGCCAGCTTCCATCTCCCGCTGATCATCTTGAGGCAGCGGGTCACGTGTGCGACCGCGCCATACGGTCCAAGGCAGGCGCGGCGATCCTGGTCGCCGACAGGCACCTTTTGGTGCGTTCTTGCAGTGTCCATCGCGGCTCTCCTACATCGCGGGCTCACAACAGGAGATGCCCGATCATGGATCTACGGCTCGGCAAAAAGATCGCCCTCGTCACCGGAAGCAGCAAGGGCATCGGCGCCGGCATTGCCCGCGGTCTGGCCCGGGAAGGTGCGACTGTCATCGTGCATGGACGCGATTTTGACAAGGCACGCGTCGTGGCGAAGCAGATCGCGGACGAGGGCGGGACGGCGCATGTGGTGACCGGCGACCTCATCGACGACGAACAGGTCGATGCGATGCTGAGGCAAGTGCGGAACGTCGCCGGAGATGTCGAGATCCTCGTCAACAATGCCGGCGGCTCGGGTGGCGCCTCCGACTGGAGCACGACCGCCCCCGAAGCCTGGGCGGCAAGCTACGATGCGAATGTGCTGGCAGCCGTGCGCATGGCAAAAGCCCTGCTGCCGGCAATGCGTCGTAAGCGGTGGGGACGGATCATCAACATCTCCAGCCTTGCCGGTTTGATGCCACCCGCGCGGAACCCGGACTACTCCGCCGCCAAAGCGGCGATGCTGGCAATGTCCACGTCCATGGCCAAAGCGGTGGCGGCCGAGGGCGTGACCGTGAACACGGTCTCTCCCGGCACGATCCACAGTGAAAAGCTGGACGGCAAGTTTCGCGAGGTCGCTGAGAGCAAAGGCCTGGCGCAAGACGCATCTTGGGGCGAGGTCGAGGCCGCGATCCTTCCGCTCTTTGCGCAGGTTCCAGTCGGACGGGTGGGCACGCTGGACGAGATCGCCGATGCCGTCGCCTTTCTGGCCAGTCCGCGCGCCGCCTACATCACCGGTTCGAACATCCGTCTGGACGGGGGAATGCTGCCGACGACCTGAAACGAGCGTGTGACGGCCGGAAATCGAAAGGACTGGCAGCATGAGCATCTTTGATCATCTTAGTCTCAGAACCACCCGGCTTGAAGAGATGCAGCGCTTCTATGAAGCAGCGCTCGCACCCTTGGGCATAGACAGGAAATTCCTCGTCGATCGCCCGGACGGTGGCGTCGCCGGTTTTGGTCGCGATCGCGTCGAGTTCTTCCTCGGTGCCGTGCAGGGGACGGAGCCCACCCCGGCGCACATCGCCTTTCGCGCTAATGATCGCGAAGAGGTATCGGCCTTTTACGCGGCCGCCTTGGCTGCTGGCGGCACGGACAACGGCGCACCGGGCATACGCCCGAAATATCACGAAGCCTATTATGCCGCCTTCGTCATCGACCCGGCTGGAAACAACGTGGAAGCGGTTTTTCAGGGGCCTGCATAAGCGGTGGGCTTTCCAGACAATCAGGCCGTCGTGGAGGCACCCAGAGCGAATGCCCGCTCCGTGACGCATAGCTGCCTTTGGTTAGGGGTACCGCGAATGGCCGCTCTCCATCCATCCCGGTCGTTTGAACTCTCGTTTCTAAAACACTTTCATTGCATTCTATCGCAAATTTCTAGGCCCATCCGTTCATCCCGGTTTTGTCTCTCGCGCTCTGGCGGACCGTCGGCTCGGCGCACTTTGTTGCCCTGCGCCTGTCGGCCCCCCTCTGTCCTGCCGGACATCTCCCCCACAAGGGGGGAGATCAGCCGCTTCGACGGCCTCGGCTTGCCTCCCAACCTTCGCGCCCGACTCACCGTCTCAAGATGGTCAGATCCAGGCGCGCGAGATCGATCTCCCCCCTCGTGGGGGAGATGTCCGGCAGGACAGAGGGGGGCGCGAAGGGCGCGACGTCAGCTTCGACGAGCCGAAATCCTACAGATGCAGTCCCCACTGATCAGCCCCGAAAGCCCAAGCCGACCGATCCGCAGGCTCTCACCCATTCATCGGCGCCTGACGCCCCATCTCTTCGACGAGTGACGCGTCCACATTCGGCAACTCCAGCCACGCCGCCATCCGCCGCAGCTCCGTTAGCAACGCCTCCACCGCATGCGCCGGCGCGCCCGGTTCGAGGCTCGCCTGCTGAACGACCAGCGTTCCTTTATGCCGGTCGGCCTTGAGATCGACCCGCGCGACGAGGGCGCCGTCGAGGAGGAAGGGCAGGACGTAATAGCCGTGCTCGCGCTTGTGCTGCGGCGTGTAGATCTCCAGGCGGTAGCGGAAATCGAACAGCCGCTCGGTGCGCGGCCGGTGCCAGATCAGCGGATCGAAGGGCGAGAGGAGAGCCGCGCCGGCAAGCTTGCGGCCGGCTTTGGCGCTCGCATGGAGATAGGCCTGTTGCGGCCAGCCACGGACCTTGACCGGCGTCAGCGTGCCGTCCTCGACGAGCTGCCGAAGCGGCTCGGCCAAATCGGTGGCGGGCAAGCGGTAATAGTCGCGCAGGTCCGCCGCCGTCGCGATGCCGAGCGCGCGGGCTGCGAGGGCGAGCAGTTGCCGCTGGGCGTCGACGGGCGCTGGTGTGGGCACCTCCAGCACCTTTCGCGGCAACACACGTTCGGGCAGGTCGTAGACGCGCTCGAAGCTGCCGCGCCGGTGGGTCGAGGCGACGAGCCCCGCCCAGAACAGCCATTCGAGCGCGTGCTTGGCCTCGCTCCAGACCCACATGCCCTTTTCCGTCGCGGCGCCCGCAATGTCGGAAGATGCTAAAGCGCCCTCATTCGCGATGCGTTCGAGCAGCGCGTCGGCCTCGCTTCGCCGCGTCGTCGCGAAGGGCTCGAGCCGGCCCCAGACGCCCTTGCCGGCCCGCGCCCGCTCCATGCGCCAGCGCAGCAGCGGCTGGCAGTCGACCGGCAGGAGCGAGGCTTCATGGCCCCAATATTCGAAGAAGCGGCGCGGTCGCTCCACCATGATTTTGTCGAGCAACGAGCGATCGTAGCCGCCGAGGCGCGAGAACAGCGGCAGATAATGGGCGCGCACGAGAACGTTGACGCTGTCGATCTGGAGGAGGCCAAGGCGGAATATCGTCTGGCGCAGCTTTGCGAGGCTCGCGGTCCCGTCGCGATCGAGGCCGTTGAACCCTTGCGCAGTCAGTGCGATCCGCCTTGCCTCCGACGCAGAAATTTCCACCGCCAAGTCGCCTCCCCCCGTTCCGCGACGCCGTCCAATAGCGCCCGATGACGCGCCGTTGCGGCCGTCCCGACGAGGTGCCGCGCGTCGGTTTTTCGCAAGCCGGCGTCTTGGCCTCGCCCCGGCCGGCCTACCACCTATCCTTCATCGCTGAAAACATCTCAGCCGAGGGAAACATGCCCCATGCTCACCGTCCACAGCCTCGCTTATTCCCGCGCCATGCGCATCGTCTGGCTGCTCGAGGAGATCGGCCACCCCTATGAGGTCGTCCGCTATGAGCGCACCGAGGCCTATCGCGCGCCGCCTCAGCTGAAAACCATCCATCCGCTCGGCAAGTCGCCGGTGATCGTCGACGGCGATCTCACTCTCGGCGAGTCGGCGGCGATCCTGCGCTATATCGACGGGCGCTATGGCGATGGCCGGTTCTCGCCGCCTGTCGGCAGCAATGACGCAGCACTGCATGACGAGTGGCTGGACTATGCCGAGGGCACCCTCGCCCGCCCGATCGCCGCGGCCTTCTGGGCGAAGCGCAACGGCACCGATCTCGAGCCGCGCATGGGCGAGGAGCTCGGCACCCATTTCCATTATCTGACCGGGTCGCTCGAGGACCGACCGTATCTGATGGGCCAAGCCCTCACCCTCGCCGACATCCAGCTTTCCTATCTCCTGGCGATGGCCGAACTCTCCGGCGTCGTCGGCGACTGGCCCGTCGTCACGGACTACTGGCACCGGCTGCGAGAGACGCCCGCCCTCAAGCGGGCGCTGCAAAAGACCGGGCCGATCATGCCAGCGGCCTGAACCGCCCCCGGCACGCTCGGGCTGGCCGCATCAACGCGAGCTGATCTCCCTCTCCCGGCGGCGATCGCGACCTCGGCGGTCGCGCCTGTCCATCAGGCCCCGGCGTGAATCGCGCCGTCCACCCCGGCGCGCCTCAGGCCGTGCGCCACCAGCCGGTCGATCACCTGCGGATAGGGCACGCCGCTCGCCGCCATGACCTTGGCGTACATGCTGATGTCGGTGAAGCCGGGAATGGTGTTGAGCTCGTTGACCAGAAACCGCCCGTCTGGCGTGACGAAGAAGTCGACGCGGGCCATGCCATCGCAGCCGAGCGCCCGGAAGGCCCGCGCCGCGAAATCCTTCAGCGTCGCCTCGACCGTCTCGGGAAGCTCGGCCGGCACGATCAGAGCGGCGCCAGCGGCGTCGACGTATTTGGCGTCGTAGCTGTAGAAGCCGTGCATCTCCGCCGGCACGATCTCGCCCGGCCGCGAGACGAACAGGCTGCCGTCGGGATTTTCGAGCACGGCGAATTCGATCTCGCGCCCGGCGACGAACTCCTCGGCGAGGAGTTTGCGATCGTGCCGGAAACCTTCTTCGCAGGCGCCGGCCAGCTCCTGCGACGCGGAGACCCTGCTGACCCCGACGGAGGAGCCCTGTCGCGCCGGCTTGATGAAGACCGGCAGGCCGAGCTCGGCTTCCAGTGCGGCAAAGCTCGGCGGCGCGTCGGCTCGGATCGTCATCCACCGCGCCACCGGAATGCCGGCGTCGCGAAGCAGCCGCTTGGCGATGTCCTTGTCGAGGGCCGTCGCGGAGCCGAGGATACCGCAGCCGGCAAGCGGCACCATTGCCACCTCGCACAGCCCCTGCGCGGCCCCGTCCTCGCCGGGCAGACCGTGCAGGACCGGGAAGACCACGTCGATCTTCGCCAGCGGCCGCGCCGAGCCATGCTCGTCAATGCCGATTGCCCGCCCGCGCCCGCCCGGCATCAGGCAGAGTTCGGTGCCATGGGCGGGCGTTGCGAGCCGGCCGTCCTCGAAGCTCGAGATGAGCCAGCGCCCATCACGCGTCACGAAGACCGGAACCGGGTCGTATTGCGCCGGATCGAGTGCCTCCATGACGTTCTGAGCCGAGCGGAGCGAGACCTCGTGCTCGGGAGAGCGCCCACCGAACAGGACGGCGATCCTCAGGCGGTCTGGCGTCGATGACATGGCGGCTCTCCTCTTGTCGTCGGCGCGCGCCGTCGCGGTGGCGCCGGGCCGAGGTTATCGGCGGCTTTGGCGAAACGCGACCAGGAAACCCGTCATCCGGACAATTCTTCGGCGCGGTCCTCGGCCGTTCCCCTGCCCCGGCCCTCGCGGATCAGCGACGGCGCGGGCACCTCCGGCAGGGGCTCGGGCTCGGCCAGATGCGGATGGCTCCGATAGACGAGATAGGAGCCGATGGCGACGAGGCCGAGGCCCGGAATGACGATCTGCGTCGCCAGGACCGGCTCTCCGATCAGGGCGCAGATCACTCCGCCGAGGAGGCCGGAGCCCATCTGAATGAAGCCCATCATCGCGGACGCTGCGCCCGCCATATGCGGGAACGGCGCCAGAGCGGCGGTGGTCATGGCAGGCATGACGAGCGCGATGCCGAAGGCATAGAAGGCAACCGGCGCCATGATCGACAGGTAGGTGATCGGCAGGAACTGGATCGAGACGGCCATTGCCGCCGCGCCGATGCCGATCAGGGCAAGACCGACCGGGACTAGGCGAAAGGCGCCGAAACGCGCCATCAGGAACCGCGCCGCGACGGAACCGGACAGGTAGCTGCCCGACTGGGCCAGCATGCCGATGCCGTATTGCGTCGGCGTCAGTCCGGCGACGTCGATCAGAACGAAGGGCAGAACCGTCGCAAGCGTATAGAGCGCGCCGACCGAGCCGGCCACGGTCAGGCTCGTCGCCAGAAAATGGCGGTTCGTGGAAAGCTCGCCATAGGCCTTCAGAATGGCCTTCGGCCGGATCCGCGACGGGTCCGGAATGATCGTCTCGCGCATCGCGCCGACTGTCACGGCGATCACCGCCAGGCCGAATCCGGCCATCATCAGGAACAGCGAGTACCAGCCCGAAAGTTCAAGCATCAACCCGCCGATCGTCGGCGACACCGCCGGGCCGATGGCCAGAATGATGCCGATCGTGTTCATGATTCGCGAAGAGGTCTCGCCGACGAACTGATCGCGAACGATCGCCCGGGCCGTCGCAACGCCGACCGATGCGCCGATGCCCTGCAACAGACGCGCCGCGACGAGAAGGTCGATGGTGGGGGCGAAGACAGCCAGCATCGAGCCCGCGAGATAGATCACCATGAAGACAATGGTCGTGATCCGCCTGCCGAAGGCGTCGGACAGCGGCCCGCAGATGAGCTGGGTGAAGGCGAAACCGGCGAAATAGACCGCCAGCGAGAGCTTGACCAAGGCTTCGGTCGTGCCGAACTCGAGCACCAGCGTCGGCATCGCGGGCGTATAGAGCGCCAGAGAAATCGGCCCGATGGCGACGAGGCATCCGCCGATCAGGCTGGTCCGCCTCTCGGACATGCGGCGGTCTGTCGATGGTGGCGCGGACACGGGGGGTTCCCTGGGGCGGGTGGCGACATTCACCCTTCCTTATGGGATTCTGATCCGACGCGAAAGCACAGTGGCTCGCAGCGATCGAGCGGGGCGCGCTGACTTCGCCTGTCGGACCGGCCGGTGCTCGATGGCACGCGCGGCGCTCGGCAGCCGGTAATCGAGAATGCTTCGGACTTGATATGAAGTCCGAAGGAGCCGGTCCATCGGTCGCGCCGCTCCGAGATCAGACCAACGCCGCGTGCTGAGCGCCCGTGACCGCCATCATGCCAGGCACCCGGGCCTCTTCGTTACGGCCGGCAGCCCTCGCGGCGATGAGCCACGAGGATCTGCGGATGCGTTCAAAGGCTGCGATACATTCCGGTCTCGGATCGCGCAGCGTCGCTCGGCACGGAGAACTTGCCCTCGCCGATGGTCTGCAGGTCGGCCGTCAGATTCTGCCGGATCCGAATCAGGAGATTGTTGACGACCTGACGCTCCTCGTCGCTGAAACCGCCGACCAGCTTCTCGTACATGCTATTGGCAAGCGGCTCGATCTCTTCGAACACGGACGTCGCTGCGTCCGTCGTGCTGACGACTTTCGCGCGCCGGTCGTTCTTGTCCACGGCGCGCTGGACAAGCCCGCGCCCCTCGAGCCGGTCGAGATAAGCCGACATCGTCATCGGCTCGACCCCCATGCGCTCGGCAAGAACCGCCTGACGCGAGCCCTCGAAACGCCAGACGTAAATCAACGCCCGGATTTCGCCTGGCGTGAGCGTGAGGCCCGCCTCGACGACGGCCCTTTCGAATTCCTGTCGAAACAGGCGGGCAACGTCGACCAACAGGAAACCGAGGGAATTGCTCGAGGCTAATTTTTGCATTTATCGACCTTCAATCGACGGATTTAGCCAGTGTGTCGCAACTGACTCTTGAACAGCGTGTACCACGGCCGTCATACACCTACGGCAGTCCTGACGCATTACTTTCACAGTCAATTAACGCCTCAATGCGTCGTTATGACACACGGTTTTGCGGCCAATTCAAAGATGATCTTTACAGTAGATTTTAGCATACGCTGGAATTCGGTTGTAGATGCATCAATAATCAGCCGCCTAAAAGAAAAAACAGCCGCCCCAATTACAGGTAGCGACTGTTTCAGTCGATTCGTTTTTTAATGCTGCCCGGAAGCAGAAAACAACGACACGCTCTCAAGCCGTATGGAGCCGGAGGCTATCCGTCTTGTCTTGGAATGATCATTCCAGGCAGCCCCCGTCCGCTCCTCGTTGCCGGATCACGCCGACTGGGAAGCCTTCTTCTCGAGCCGCCGGCGGTGCAGCGTGGGTTCGGTATAGCCCGATGGCTGTTCCCGCCCCTCGAACACCAGATCGCAGGCGGCCTTGAACGCGATCGATTCATCGAAGCGGCCGGCCATCTTCTCGTAATTCGGATCACCCGCATTCTGCGCATCGACCTTGGCCGCCATCTCCTTCATGGCCTCCATCACCTCGTCGTTGGACACGACACCGTGATGCAGCCAGTTGGCGATGTGCTGGGACGAGATTCGGCAGGTCGCCCTGTCTTCCATCAGCCCAACATCGTTGATGTCGGGAACCGTGGAACAGCCGATACCCTGGTCGATCCACCGCACGACGTAACCGAGAATGCCCTGCGCATTGTTGCGGATCTCGGCCTGGATCTGCTCCTCGGGCCAGTTGGCACGGTTGGCGAGCGGGATCGTCAGGATGTCGGCGAGCAAGGCCCGGCCGCCCTTGGCCGCGATGGACTCCTGCCAGGCCAGGACATCGACGCGGTGATAGTGGGTCGCGTGGAGCGTTGCCGCCGTCGGGCTCGGCACCCATGCGCAGTTGGCGCCGGCCTGCGGGTGTCCGACCTTCTGGGACAGCATGTCGTTCATCTTGGCGGGCGCCGCCCACATGCCCTTGCCGATCTGCGCCTTGCCGCGGAAGCCGCAGGCGAGCCCGACATCGACGTTCCAGTTCTCGTAGGCGTTGATCCAGGTGCGGTCCTTCATCACCGTCTTGCGCACCATGGGCCCGGCTTCCATGGAGGTATGGATCTCGTCGCCGGTGCGGTCGAGGAAGCCGGTGTTGATGAAGAACACCCGGTTCTTCGCCGCACGGATGCACTCCTTGAGGTTGACCGTGGTGCGGCGCTCCTCGTCCATGATCCCCATCTTCAGCGTATAGCGATCGAGACCGAGCGCATCCTCGACGCGGGCGAAGATCTCGCTCGAAAACGCCACCTCGGCAGGTCCATGCATCTTCGGCTTGACGATGTAGACCGAGCGCGCGCGCGAATTGCGCATGCCGCCGGTCTTCTTCAGGTCGTGCATGGCGATCATCGACGTGATCATCGCGTCCATGATGCCTTCAGGGGCATCCGATCCGTCGGACAGCTTTATCGCCGGATTGGTCATGAGGTGGCCGACATTGCGGATCAGCAGAAGCGAACGGCCCGGGACCGTGAAACTCGTGCCGTTGGGGCTGAGATATTCGCGGTCAGGATTGAGCCGCCTTGTGACCGTTTCGCCGCCCTTGGTGAAACTCTCCGAAAGATCGCCCTTCATCAAACCGAGCCAGTTGCGATAGACGGCCGTCTTGTCCTCGGCATCGACGGCGGCGATCGAGTCTTCGCAGTCGCAGATCGTCGAGACCGCCGATTCCATGAGAACGTCCGCCACCTTGGAGCGGTCGTTCTTGCCGATCCGGTGCGACGCGTCGATCGTCACCTCGACGTGAAGGCCATTGTGCTTCAGGAGCACGGCGGTCGGCGCCGCCGCCTCGCCGCGATAGCCGGCAAAGGCCAGCGGGTTCTTCAGCCGCGCCTTCTTGCCGTCGCCATAAGTCGCGACCAGCGTCTCGCCATCCACCGAATAGGCTTCGACATCGATATGGGAAATCCGGTCCAGCGGCGCGACGCCGTCGAGGAAGCCCTTGGCCCAGGAGACGACGCGCGCGCCGCGGGCGCGGTCGTAGCCCGAGCCCTCCGGCGCGTCGCCCATGGCGTCGGTGCCGTACAATGCGTCGTAAAGCGAGCCCCAGCGGGCATTGGCCGCGTTCAGCGTGTAGCGGGCGTTCATCAGCGGCACGACGAGCTGCGGGCCCGGCACCAGCGCGATCTCGGGATCGACATTCTCGGTCTCGATCCGGAAGTCGGGGCCTTCGGGCACGAGATAGCCGATCTCACGCAGAAAGGCCTGATAGTCCTTCATGTCGATCGTCTTGCCGCGATGGTCGCGATGCCAGGCGTCGATCTCGGACTGCATCCGCTCGCGCTCTTGAAGCAGCGAACGATTCTGCGGCGCCAGCGAGTTCATGATGTCCGAAAAGCTCGACCAGAAGGCCTCCGGCTCGACGCCTGTGCCGGGCAGCGCCTCCTCGTCGATGAAGCGCTTCAGCTCGTCTGCGACCTTCAGGCCGTGAACCTCGATCAATTCGGGCATCCCTGTCCTCCAACGGTGCGTTCCTTGCGGGAAATCGGGCACAGATGCCTCGAAGTCAATCGGAGGGCGAGCTTATGGATCGCGAAACTCTGGCCGAACTCCTTCCCTATCCGTCGGCGTCTTCTGGACTTTTCACACTTTCATTCGGCCGGATCGCGCGGTTCCGCGACAGGACGTGCCGGCCCTTGCACCACGGGTCCAGCTGAGCGAACGTGGCAAGAATTTGATGCCACGGGCTTTTTCGCGTGGCGCCTGGCCAAGGGTTCGCGCGTTTGCAAAGCGGTCTCATCGCCCTCGTGGCGATCGCTTATCTCCTCTGTCTCTTCGCCGTTGCCTGGTGGGGCGACAGGCGCGCGTCGCGGCGTCCGGCAAATGCCAGCCGGCCGGCCGTCTACGCCCTGTCGCTGGCGGTCTACTGCACATCTTGGACATTTCTCGGCTCGGTCGGCGTCGCGGCGCATCAGGGCTTTGCGTTTCTCGCCATCTATCTCGGCCCGATCCTGGTCTTTCTCTTCGCGCCCGGCTTCATCGAGCGGATCGTGCGCCACGCCAAGGCGGAGAAGATCACCACCGTCGCCGACTTCATCGGCTCGCGCTACGGCAAGAGCCCGGCCGTGGCGGCTCTGGCGACCGTCATCGCACTCGTCGGCACGGTCCCCTACATCTCGCTCCAGCTGAAGGCGATCTCGACCAGCGTCGCGACCCTGGTCTTCCACTACCGGCCAAATCTCGCCGTCCCGCCGCTGTTCGGCGATCTCGCCTTGCTGATCACCACCGTTCTGGGACTGTTCGCGATCCTGTTCGGCACCCGCCATGCCGACGCCACCGAGCATCAGGACGGGCTCGTCCTGGCCGTGGCGATGGAATCGCTCATCAAGCTCGGCGCGTTCCTCGCCGTCGGCATCTGGACCACCTTCTTCCTGTTCGAGCCATCGGAGCTGTGGGACGCTGCGATGGCCAGCACAGCGGTGAAAGGCGCCTTCACGACACCGCTCGCCGGCTCCTTCTTCGCCAGTCTCGGCCTCTCTGCGCTGGTGATCCTGCTGTTGCCGCGGCAGTTCCACATGACCGTCGTGGAAAACCGCACACGCGGCGAAATCCGCCGCGCACGATGGCTGTTCCCGATCTACCTGGTCGCCATCAACCTCTTCGTCGCGCCGATCGCCGCCGCAGGCCTCATTCGCCTCGGCCCGCAATTCGACGCCGATCTCTACGTGCTCGCCCTGCCGCTTTCCGCCGGCGCCGACCTTCTGGCGATCGTGGCTTTCGTCGGAGGACTTTCGGCGGCGACGGCAATGGTCATCGTCGCGACAGTCGCGCTGGCGATCATGATCTCCAACGATCTCGTCCTTCCGGTCCTTTTGAACCGGCGAGGAAGAAGGCCGGAAAGCCCCGGCGACGAAACCCGGCTGATCCTGAAGGTCCGCCGCTCGGCGATCCTTCTCATCGTCTTTTTCGGCTACGTCTATTACCGCTTCGCCGGCGATGGCTCCGGCCTTGCCTCGATCGGCCTTCTCTCCTTCGCCGCAATCGCGCAGCTCGCGCCGGCGCTGTTTGCCGGCCTTTACTGGAAACGCGCCAACGCCAGAGGCGCGATTGCGGGCCTTTCGTCCGGGATCACGGTCTGGGCTCTCACGCTCCTGTTTCCCGCCCTTGGCCTCACGCTGCCCGTTTCCGCAGCCTTCTTCGGCGCCGATCGGCAGCAGGCCCTCGACCCGCTCCTCGTCGGTGTGGTTCTCAGCCTGTCCGTCAATTGCGTCGGTCTCTTCGCCGGCTCCCTCAGCCGCCAGTCGCGGCCGCTCGAGCGCATTCAGGCCGCCGTCTTTGCCGGGCGTGACGGCTTTGCGCCGGCGCCCGGCCGGCGCATGCGCACGGATGTGCGCGTCGCGGACCTCAAGAGCACGATCGCCCGCTATCTCGGCGCCCAGCGGACGGATCGCGCCTTTGCCGCCTTCGCGCGCGACCACGAGGACGTTCTCGACAACGAAGCGGCCGCCGATGGCGCGACGATCAACTTCTCCGAACAGCTTCTCGCCTCGGCGATCGGTTCGGCTTCTTCGCGCCTCGTCCTGTCGCTCCTGTTCCAGCGCCACACCGATTCCAGCAAGACCGCGCTGCAGCTTCTCGACGATGCCTCCGAAGCGCTGCAATACAATCGCGATCTTCTGCGCATCGCTCTCGATCAGGTCGATCAGGGCCTTGCCATTTTCGACGGCGATTTCTGTCTGACCTTCTGGAACCGCCAGTTCCGCGATCTCGTCGGGCTTTCGGCCGAATTCGGGCAGGTCGGCACGCCGCTGACCGCGGTCTTCGACCAGCTCCTGCGCGACGGCGAGATCGACGCGAACGAATATGCGCGAAGCTTCGATCAGCTGACCCGCCCGCCCGCGCAACGGCAGATCGCGCTCTCGCGCTCCGGCCGCACCTTCGAGCTGCGCGTCAACACCATGCCGGACGGCGGGCTCGTCGCCACCGTCTCCGACATGACCGAGCGCGTCCGCAGGGCCGCTGCCTTGAGGGAAATCAACGAGACGCTGGAAGAGCGCGTGCGCCAACGCACGGCAGAGCTGACAGCTGCCAACCGGCAGCTCGCCGAGGCGCGGCAGGCGGCGGAGGCCGCGAATCTTTCCAAGACCCGGTTTCTCGCCGCCGCCGGCCACGACATCCTGCAGCCGCTCAACGCCGCAAGGCTCTACGTCTCGGCGCTCGAGCAGCGCCATGCCCACTCTCCGGGCGCCGATCTCGCCGGCAATATAGGCTCGTCGCTGGAAGCGGTGGAGGCGATCATCGGCGCCGTCCTCGACATATCGCGGCTCGATGCGGGGGGCATGCAGGTCAAGCTCGCCGAGTTCCAGCTGCAGCCGCTGCTCCGGCAGATCGAGACGGATCTGAGGCCGCTCGCCGAGGAGAAAGGCCTGTCGCTGCGCTTCGTCGGCACCAGCGTCGCGGTCCGGTCCGATCGCAACCTGTTGCGCCGCCTGATTCAGAACCTCGTCTCCAATGCGGTCAAATACACCAAGCGCGGCAAGATCGTCGTCGGTGTCAGACGGCGCTGCGACGGCCAGATCGAACTCGAGGTGGCCGACAGCGGGATCGGCATTCCCGACGACAAGCTGCAGACGATCTACGAGGAATTCGTCCGGCTCGACGAGGGCACACGGGCGGCAAGCGGCCTCGGCCTTGGCCTCTCCATCGTCGACCGGATCGCCAGGGTCCTCGACCACCCCTTGTCCGCGCGCTCTCGCCATGGCCGGGGCACGTCGTTCCGCATCGGCCTTCCGCGCGCCGCGCCGGGCGCGATCGCCCTGCCCGCATCGGCATCGCCGCGCAATCAGATCGGCCTTGCCGTCACCGGCACGCGGGTCCTTTGCATCGACAACGACGCTGCCATTCGCGACGGGATGAAGGTGCTTCTCTCCGGCTGGGGTTGCCGGGTCGAGGCTTTCGCCTCGGCGCAGGATGCGCTCTTGGCTCTCAAAGCGTCCGATTTCGCACCGCAGATCGCCCTCGTCGACTATCATCTGGACGGTGGCACGGATGGCCTCGTGGCCATCGCCGAGCTGCGGCGCGGGCTCGACCAGGGTCTCGTCGCCATCCTGATCACCGCCGACCGGTCGGTCAACGTCCGCGAACAGGCGCTCGCAATCGGCGTTCAGGTGCTGACGAAACCGTTGAAGCCAGCCTCGCTTCGCGCCGCCATGGCGAGCGTCATTCAGCGCCTCGAAGCTGCGGAATAGCCGAGGGAACCCGGGGCTGCCGTCACCAAGCTCAGCTGGCGAAGCCCCGTTCGGGGTCGATGCCGAGCTTTCCGAGCTGGATCACCGCCTGGGTCCGGCTGTCGACGCCCAGTTTGAGCAGAACGGCCGAGACATGGGCCTTGATCGTCGGTTCGGAGACCCTGAGTTCGTAGGCGATCTGCTTGTTGAGGAGACCGCGGCCGAGCATCGAAAGGACCTTGGTCTGCTGCGGGGTCAGGGTCTTCATCCGCGCGATCAGATCCGCGACCTCCTGGTCGCCAGGCGTATCGAGAGAAACATCCTTGGGCAGCCAGACATCGCCGGAGAGCAGGGTCTCGACGGCCTCCCTGATCTCGTCGAAGCCCGCCGATTTCGGAATGAATCCCGAGGCCCCGAGATCGAGCGCACGCGCGATGATCTGGCTGTCTTCGCTGGCCGAGACGATGGCGATCGGCACCGAGGGATGTTCGGCGCGAAGCAGGACCAGCCCGGACAGGCCGCTGGTGCCCGGCATGGCGAGATCGAGCAGAAGCAGGTCGGCATCGCCGTGTTTCTCGAGCGCGGCCGCGGCCTCGCCGAAATCCGCCGCCTCGACGATCTCAGCGCCCTGCGGAAGCGACAGGAGGATCTCCTTCAGTGCTCCGCGAAACAGCGGGTGATCGTCGGCGACGATGAAAAGCGGGCGCATCGGCCTCTCTTGATGAGTGTTCGCGGGGTGAATTTCGAACGCGTCAATCGGCAAGCCGTCACCCTACAGCGACTGAAAATGGAAAAGCTCATGCCCGGCGAGCTTTACAGAATTGACCGTTGCGTTGCCAAGCCGCCGCACGGAAGACGCGCAACAAAACCAGGCGGGATGCGAAAGCCGCGCTGCCTCATGCCCCGAGGCCGCCACGCAGACCTTCAGGCTTTTTCGTGCACCGGCGCCTGAGTCATGGCGATCGGCGAGCGCAGATGGAGATAACGCGGATCGAACTCCCCGAGCTTGGCGAGACCGCTCCAGTCCCGGATCTTCATCCGCGAACGCTCCCGATCGACGAGGCCCTTCAACCGCATGTCCCGCAACACGCGATTGACGGTAACGACGGTCAGACCGAGCGCGTCGGCAAGCTCGTGCTGGGTCAGCGGAAGACGGTAGACGTAGTCCGGGGCGAGACCGACCGCCCGCATGCGCATGGCGAGCTCGCACAGAAGATGGGCCGTCCGGCTGTGGCCGGAGAGACGCCCGAGCCCGACGATCCATTCGCGGAAGATCGCCCCGTCGATCAGCGTTTCGCGCCAGAGCGCGGCAGCGACCCGCGGCCGGCTCTTGCACAGCTCCCAAACCGCCTCGTGCGGAACGAAGCCGATCCGGCTCTGCGTCGTCGCCGCAAAGCTGTGATCCATGTAGTTCATGTGCAGGCTGTGAAGGTCGGGAATATCGCCGGACACGTGGAAGGCGATGATCTGGCGCTTGCCGTCGAGGGTGTGCCTGTAGCGATAGGTGAAGCCGTCGATGAGGACGCAGCAATTGGTGACGTATTGGCCCTCGGAGACGATATCGATCCCCGCGTCGATTTCGCGGACCGTCACCGGCAGCTTCAAGAGAGCGGCCTCGTCGTCCGCATCGACATCAGCCACCAGCTTCAATCGCTTCAAGAGAATGGTGTGGGCGGTCCTGTCCAAACGGTTTCTCCAGCTTGATCTTCCGGCAAACGTCAGACGCTGCCGTCGCCCGGCCCTGGCATGGTCTCCGATTCTTTCGGATTCAGACGGGCGATTGGGGCCAAAGGCGTCAGCGCGCCGTTGACGTTGTCACCATAGGACATCGAATCGAGCGAAGGAAAGCGCCCTGGACGTGTCGCGTCCCGATTCGGCTGTCGCGGTGAACCGGCGTCTCTCGCCGCCCGCAGCCGCGGCTCGACCATCCGTTGCCCTGATGCCCGCGGCAGCGAGGCGCTCGCGAAGCTCAGTGCGCCATGAGAAGCGGTAGCGGACAATCGCGGATGAGCTGGCGTGTCACCCCGCCGAAGAGGTATTCGCGCAGACGGGAGTGACCGTAGGCGCCGGCCACGATCAGCTCGGCGCCGACGGCCTTTGCCTCTTTGATCAGGCCCTCGGCGGGATCCTTCCATACCGGCAATTCCCGGATCTCCACAGCAACACCGTGGCGCGCGAGATGCCGGGCCATGTCGTTTATAGGCTCGACACGGCGCTCTTCGCGGGCTCCGTCCTCGGCGATGCTTGCCAGGATGACCGAGGCGGAGCGCTCCAGGAACGGCAACGCGGCAGCGATCGCCCGGGCACATTCGGGCGTTTCCCGAAAGCCGATCAGGATGGTCGAGGGCAGCGAAGCAAGCCGCGTCGCATCGTCCGGCACGAGAATGATCGGCGATCGCGCCTCGAACAGGATCGCCTCGAAGGGCTGCATGTCATGCGCCTCGACGACCGTCGACCGCGCCTGGATCGCGAGATCGGCAACCCCGCACTGGCGAATGATGGCCGCGCAGAGCTCGCCGAGCGCACCCTGCGACCGGCGCAACTCCCAGGAAGGCGCAAGCCGCTCAAGTCTCACCCGGAGCGCCGTCTCGGCCTCGCTGCCAACCGTTTCGGCCTGCCGCCAAAATTCCGCCGCCAGCGCCTTGGCGCCCGGCGAGGTGGCCAGGATCGGTGTCGGAATGGGGTTGAGGAAGTGGCAGTCGAGGTGAGCCCCGAAGGCGGTCGCCAGCGTTTCGCCATAGGCGATGGCGCATTCGTCGCGGGGCAATCCCGACAGGAAAACCGCGATATCGGCAATGCTGGTGCCACCGGATCCGGCGACTGCGGGAGACTTGTCGGGCTCTGTGAAGGTGGTGGGCGATGACTTGGCGACCATGACCGGAGTTCCCTTGCGTTGAAAACCGAGCCCGCCAAAGCCTTTGTCGAAGGCCGGCGGTCCGATCGGGATGATGAACCCGACATTCGGACCTTTTTAGAACGGGCGCGCCGGGCATCCCGAAAAGCCGGGCCTTGGCTTATGGACGATGATCGGGCAGTTCTATCCCTCATTCAACCGATCCATGCTGCGTGCGCCGTGCCGCGATGGATCGTCATGGGATAGCTGGCTCATGTATCTCCTGTTTCGAGCCGTCGGCCTACTCGTTCTTGCCGTCGGAGTCGTCTTCGCCGTCGGCGACATTGCCCGCTCGCTTGCGGACGAGACCACCCGGCTAATCTCCGTCGATCAGGCGCTCGCCTCGATGGGGCTCATTCTCGCCAACGCCGCGCCGGACAGTCGCACGGTCGCGGTCATCGGCTCGTGGTCGATGTCGATCACCTGCGGCGGGATCGGGTTTGTCCTCCTGCTTCTCGGCCATCGCGGCCGGCGGCGGGAGCCGGCCATCCGCCGCAATCCGTGATCGGCATCTCAGGCTTTATGCCTTGATGGCGCCTTCGGCCCGACCGAACTAACGCCTTGGCCAGATGATCCCGCGCGGCGATGCCCAGTATCGCTCCGGCATCCATACGACGTCCGACGATCAGGCCGAGGCCGCGAACGCCTCGAAGGAGCGGCATCAGGAGGCGTTGCGCAAGGCCGGCCACAGGGGCGCGATCACCGCCGAGATCCTGTCCGATCCGGAAGTCTACTACGCGGAGGACTATCACCAGCAGTATCTCGCCAAGAATCCCCGCGGCTACTGCGGCGGCGGCGGCGGCACCGGCGTGGCATGCCCCATCGGCATTCAGGGCGTGCCCGCCGAGTGAGCACGGCGCGCCCGCTTTGGGCAGACGCGGAGCGGAAGGCCGGCGAGCGATGCTTTTCACAGCCCGATCGCCCGGATCCATCTGATTTTACTTCATTTGGGCCGCGCCCCATGCAAAGCTGCCGATCGGTTCGGGTATCGTCGTTCCAGCCCGGCCTTCGCTGTCCGGGCGTCGGCCGATACTCGACGACGAACCGCCTATTCGCCAACAGGGATCCTGACATCGATGAAACACTTCCTGGCCGGAATTCTCGCCGCCACCGTCCTCACCGCGACAGCCGCCTCGGCCGCCGACTTCAAGCCGGCGATCCTCTACGATCTCGGCGGCAAGTTCGACAAATCCTTCAACGAAGGGGCCTATAACGGCGCCGAGAAGTTCAAGAAGGAGACCGGTACCGAATATCGCGAGTTCGAGATCGTCAACGACGCCCAGCGCGAACAGGCCCTGCGCCGCTTCGCCCGCGATGGCGCGAGCCCGATCATCTCGGTCGGCTTCTCGCAGGCCGCTGCGCTGGAGGCCGTCGCGAAGGAATATCCGGACACCCAGTTCGCCATTATCGATTCCGTCGTCGACCTGCCAAATGTGCGGTCGATCCTGTTCAAGGAAGAGGAAGGCTCGTATCTCGTCGGCATCCTGGCGGCGATGAAATCGGAGGATGGCAAGGTCGGCTTCGTGGGCGGCATGGACATTCCGCTGATCTCGAAGTTTTCCTGCGGCTACAAGGGCGGCGTGAAGTCGGTCTCCAAGGACGACGTCGTCTTCGAGAACATGACCGGCTCGACGGGCGCTGCCTGGAATGATCCGGTGCGCGGCGGCGAACTCGCCAAGGCGCAGATCGACAAGGGCGCCGACGTCATCTTCCACGCTGCCGGCGGCACCGGTATCGGCGTTCTCCAGGCGGCGGCGGATGCCGGCAAGTTCGGCATCGGCGTCGATTCCAACCAGGACGGTCTGTTTCCGGGCCACGTCCTGACCTCGATGGTCAAGCGCGTCGACAATGCCGTCTACCAGGCATTCATGGATGCCAAGGACGGCAAATGGACGTCGGGCATCCAGACGCTCGGTCTCAAGGAGGACGGCGTCGGCTATTCGGTGGACGAATACAACAAGGATCTGATCACGCCCGAGATGAAGGAAGCAGCCGAGAAGGCCAAGCAGGACATCATCGCCGGCAAGATCAAGGTCCACGACTACACGACCGATTCGATCTGCCCCTACTGACGGAGCTTTCAGGCGAGTCATCCTTGCCTGGAGACCCGGACTACAATTCAGAGCGTCGCCGGCTTGCCGGCGGCGCTTTTTTCATGAGCTCCTGCAACGCGGTCCAAGCGTCGCAGAAACGGTTGCAAATGATATCCTTTTGTCTGGCGTGCTTTCTTTAATTTTTCTCATGATGATCAATCCGACTGAGCATCTACCGAAGAATTTCCCATGATACGATAGTCGAATCACGGTTGCCTCTTGTGGTCTTCTGCACCTACTCTGCTGAAATCGGCGTCGAAGCCGGGAGGAGACAGCTTCGACCCCGCGAAAACGGGAGGCAATATTGACCAGCAAACCCATTGATCGCAGAGCATTTCTCGGCCGCTCGGCGCTTATCGGCGGAACCGCTGCGGCCGGTCTGGCTGCGCCGCATGTCGCGCGGGCGCAAGGCCAGACGACAACATGGCGGGTGCAGACGTCCTGGCCGGGCGGCATCGGGCTCACCACCTTCAAGGACTGGTGCAGCACGATCAAGGAAAAGTCCGGCGGCGAACTCGAATTCACCGCCTTCGGCGCCAACGACGTCGTCGGCGACTTCCAGCTCTTCGACGCGGTGAAGAACGGCGTGCTCGAAGCGGTGAACCCGTTCACCATCTACGCCCAGGGCATCATCCCGGCGGCGGTGTTCCTCACATCCTATCCGCTCGGCCTGCGCAACCCGCACGAGTTCGACACCTTCTATTACGGTCTCGGCGGCCTCGAAATCGCCCGCGAGCTCTATGCCGCGCAGGGCATGTATTTCGTCGGCCCGATCCAGCACGACGCCAACATCATCCACTCCAAGGTGCCGATCCGCTCGATCGACGATTTCCGGGACCGCAAGATGCGCCTGCCGGGCGGCATGGTCGCCGAGGTGTTCCAGGCGCTCGGCGCCAAGACGACGGTGCTGCCGGGTTCGGAGATCTTCCCGGCACTGGAGAAAGGCACCATCGACGTCGCCGACTTTACCGGCCCGGCCGTCAACTACGCCCTCGGCTTCAGCCAGGTGACGAAATACATCTCCATGGGCCCTCCGGGCTTCATGTCGCTCTATCAGCCGGTCGATCTGATGGATCTGACCGTCGGGATGGACGCCTGGAACAAGCTGTCGCCGCAGATGCAGCAATTCGTCGAGATGGAGACGCATGCCTATTCCGACATGCACCATGCGGCGATCCAGAAGGCCAATCAGGAGGCCTGGAAGAAGTTCGAGGCCGACGGCACCGAGGTCACCCGCCTCACCCAGGACGACGTCGCCCTGATGACCGAAGTCGCCGTGCCGATCTGGTTCAACTGGGCGAACAAGGACGCGAACGCTGCGAAGGTGTTCAAGATCCAGCTCGATTACATGCAGTCGGGCTCGCTCGGCTATGTCGATCCGAGCCTCATCGAGGGGCTGGAACTCACCAACCTTTGAGCGCGACCGCTTCGCGCTTTCGCCGATCCGCGCGCCGGCCTGCCCGCATGATCCGCCACGGGAGAAATCCCGTGTGCGGCCGGATCGTGCCGGGTAACGGGGCTGGCGCGCGCCGCGCCTTACCTTCCTCCGTCATTCAGGACGAAACCCCATGCCGAGTTTGACCTTCGTACTGCCGCACTGGCTGTACTGGGCGCTGCTCTTCGTCTTCCCGGTCGTCGCCATGGTGCTGGCGCGGCGCGGTCGACGCGAGGGCCCACGCGTTTATTCCCTGCCGCTGGCCTATTTCATCCTGATCACCGGCGGCATGCTCGGCCTGCATCGGTTCTATCTGAAGAGCATCGCCTGGGGGCTGATCTTCCTGCCGCTGTTTGCGGCCATTCTCTACGCCAACGCCCATCAGCGCGACGCCCGCGCGGCCTATTCGGATGCGGCCAACATCGTGCGGGTCTCGAAGGGCACGATCGAACGCGAGGAGCCGCGCCTTGCCGCAGCCGACGCCTCGCTCGCCGCCCTGCGAGCGCAGGTCGCCGAGGCCGAGGAAGGCTCCTTCACCAAGCGGGCGGCGGAACGCAGGCTCCAGCGCGAGGAACGGCGGCTCGAAAGCTCGCGCACGCGGCTCGAAGCCGCCCGCAACGATCTTCAGGAGCAGCAGGCGATCGCCGACACATCCGGCGCGAACCGCGACTTCTGGGAAAGCGTCGCCTTCTTCGCCTTCGTGGCGATCGCCGTCCTGATCGTCGTCGACGCCCTGCTGATGCCCTTCCTCGTTCGCCGCGCCAACCGGCGCCTCGCAGAGGACGAGACCGCCGACGAGGAGCCCCTGCCAAAGCTCTCCGGCGAATTCGTCAAGGATCGCGCCGCCATCCACGCCGGCCCGACCGGCTGGATCGACCGCCTGTCCTTCTATACCGGCGAGTTCGTCTCCTACTGGGCGGTGATCGCCGTCTTCGTCTATTACTACGAAGTCGTCGCCAGATACGTCTTCAATTCGCCGACCAACTGGGCCCATGAAGGCATGTATCTCATGTTCGGGATGCAGTACCTGATCATGGGCGCCTATGCGATGCTGTCGGAAAGCCATGTGCGCGTCGACATCTTCTATGCGCCGCTGTCGCCGCGCCGAAAGGCGCTGGCCGACATTCTCACCTCGGTGTTCTTCTTCATCTTCGCCGGCACGCTTCTCGTCACCGGCTGGATCTTTGCCGCCGATGCGACGCGGGTGAACGAGGTCTCCTTCACCGAATGGCAGCTCGCCTACTGGCCGTTCAAATGGGCGATCGTCGTCGGCGCCGCGCTGCTCATCCTGCAGGGCGTCGCCAAGCTCGCCCAGGATTTCCGGACGCTGGCGACCGGCACGCCGCAACCCACCTTGCGGGAGGCCTGAGCCATGGGTCTCGAAATCGGTATCGGCTGGCTGACGCTGATCATGTTCGGCAGCCTGCTCCTGCTGCTCATGGCCGGGCTGCCGCTCGCCTTCGTCACCGGCGGTCTCGCCTGCGTCTTCCTCTTCGTCCTCGGCGACTGGCAGACGCTGAACATCGTGCCGTCGCGTATCTTCCCCTTGATGACGAACTACCAGCTCTCGGCGATCCCGCTCTTCATCTTCATGGCGGCGATGCTGGAGCGGGCCGGCATCATCAACGACATGTTCGACGTCATCTACAAGGTGCTCGGCGGCGTGAAGGGCGGGCTCGCGGCGGCGACGATCATCGCCTCGACCATCCTTGCCGCGATGGTCGGCGTGATCGGCGCGGCGGTCGTCACCATGGGCATCATCGCCCTGCCCGCCATGCTGAAAAGGCACTACAATCCCGAGATCGCCATGGGCTCGATCATGGCCGGCGGCACGCTCGGCATCCTGATCCCGCCGTCGATCCTTGCGATCATCTACGCGGTCGTTGCCGAACAGTCGGTGGGCGAGCTGTTCATCGGCGCGGTGTTTCCCGGCCTGCTGCTCTCCGGCCTCTACATCTTCTACGTCGTCGCGCGCTCCTACATCAATCCGGAGCTCGGCCCGCCGGCGCCATTGGAAGAGCGCATCTCGTTTCGCGAGAAGCTCCACGTGATGTCGAAGATGTCAGCGCCCGTCGCCCTCATCGTCGTCGTCCTCGGCGTCATCTTCTCTGGCGTCGCGACACCTGTCGAAGCCGCTGGTATCGGCACCTTCGGCGCCTTCATCGTCGCGGCGATCCACCGCAAGCTCGACTGGCCGACGGTTCAGGGCGCGTGTCTGACGACGCTGAAAGCCACCGCCATGGTCATCTGGATCATGTTCGGCGCGACGATCTTCGTCGGCCTCTACGTCCTCGAAGGCGGCCAGCAATTCGTCGCCGGCGCCATGCAGGGCATGGGGCTCGGGCCCTGGGGCATCCTGATCTTCATGCAGATCATTCTGGTGTTCCTCGGCATGTTCCTCGACTGGGTCGGCATCCTGCTTCTGTGCGTGCCGATCTTCGTGCCGATCATAAAGGGCCTCGGCGCGGCCGCCTTCGGTCTCGAAAGCGGCGACGATCTCGTCCTGTGGTTCGGCGTTCTCTATCTCGTCAACATGCAGATGAGCTTCCTGTCGCCGCCCTTCGGCTACGCGCTGTTCTATCTCAGAGGCGTCGCACCGCCGGAAATCCCGATGACCCGGATCTTCAAGGCGGCAATCCCCTTCCTGACAATCCAGGTGATCGGGCTGGTGCTCTGCATGGTCTTTCCCGAGATCATCACCTGGCTGCCGAACGTAGTCTATGGCTGAGACACACCGACGTCTGGTGCCCGGAATCCGGCGGCTCTGATCGCTGCGAAGCCGCCGGCTGTATACAGACATGCACCGACGCCGGCATGACGGGAACGGTCGCGGCGGCAACACTGTGATAATTTTGGCCGATTGACACGATTTGAGAGTGGTTCCACCTTGGCTGTATACAGCTTGGGAGGAAATCATGCTGGAAAGCCGTTATCCGCTGAATGTCTGGTACGCTGCGGCCTGGGACACGGACATCAAGCGCGCGCTGTTTCCGCGCACCATCTGCAACAAGAAGATCGTCTTCTACCGCAAGTCAGACGACAGCATCGTCGCCATGGACGACGCCTGCTGGCATCGCCTGGTTCCCCTCTCCATGGGCAAGCTCGACGGCGACCGGGTAACCTGCGCCTATCACGGGCTGAAATTCGGCCCCGACGGGCGCTGCGTCTTCATGCCCTCCCAGGAGACGATCAATCCGTCGGCGGCCGTGCGCACCTATCCGGTCGTAGAGAAGCACCGCTTCATCTGGATCTGGATGGGCGATCCGGCCCTCGCCGATCCGGCCACCGTCCCCGACCTCCACTGGAACGACGATCCCGACTGGGCGGGCGACGGCGCCTATATCCACGCCAAGGGCGAATACCGCCTCGTCGTCGACAATCTGATGGATCTCACCCACGAGACCTTCGTCCATGCCGGCTCGATCGGCAACGACGCCGTCGCCGAAGCGCCCTTCGTGACCACCCATGGCGACCGCAAGGCCCAGGTGACGCGCTGGATGATCGATGTCGAGGCGCCGCCCTTCTGGGAGATGCAGCTGCAAAAGCCCGGCAATGTCGATCGCTGGCAAATCATCAATTTCGAGGCACCGGCGACCATCGCCATCGATGTCGGCGTCGCGCCCCATGGCACCGGTGCCCCCGAAGGCGACCGCAGCCAGGGCGTCAACGGTTTCGTGCTCAACACGATGACGCCGGAGACCGACAGCACCTGCCATTACTTCTGGTCCTTCGTGCGCAACCATCACCTGACCGAGCAGCGCTGGACGACGATGATCCGCGAGGGCGTCAAGCGGCTCTTCGGCGAGGACGAGGTGATCTTCGAGGCCCAGCAGAAGGCGATGGAAGCCAATCCCGACAAGGTCTTCTACAATCTCAACATCGATTCCGGCTCGATGTGGGCGCGGCGTCTGATCGACCGGATGGTCGCCGAAGAGCGCGGCGAGACGCATATCAGGGAGGCGGCGGAGTAATCCCTTCATGGTCTCGCCGATCACCCTAGCCGAGCGCTCCCAGTCCCAGACCACCAAGGCACTGCTGGCGCTGCGCGATCTTCTCCTGTCGGGACAGATCGCGCCCGGCGAGCGGCTCTCTGAGCTGCCGCTGGTCGAGCGGCTCGGGGTCTCGCGGACGCCGGTGCGCGCGGCGCTGGCGCAGCTGGCGAGCGAAGGCTTTCTCGAGCGTCTCGCAGGCGGCGGCTATCAGGTCAAGCCGATCACCGAGGAGGACATCTTCGACGCCATCGAGGTGCGCGGTACGCTTGAGGGCCTCGCCGCAGCCAAGGCCGCGCGCCGCGTCTCCAAGGGCGCGGACATCGCCCCCTTGCGTTCAGCGCTCGCCAGGATCGAAGACGTTCTCGCCGAGCCGAGCCTCGATCTCGACCGCTACATTACAGCGAATGGGGCCTTTCACACCGGGCTTTGGGAGCTAGCCGGCAGCACGGTCCTTTCCCGCGAGATCGAGCGGGCGAATGCCCTGCCCTTTGCCGGGCACAACAGCTTCGTCGAGGCGCAGGGCACGCTCAGCGAGGCCCGCGCGATCCTGACCATCGGCCAGGACCAGCACCGCCAGATCGTCGAGGCCATCGCGGAGGGGGACGGTCAGCGGGCGGAAAGCGCGGCGCGCGAGCATGCGCGGCTGGCGATCCGCAATCTGCGCCTTGCGACGGCAACGAGCCGCGCGCTTGAAGATCTGCCCGGCGCTTCGCTGATCGTGCGCGGCGACACCAATGCCGGATGAGCGGCAGCCGAGCTGCCAGGGAGGATAAGCCATGAAATACGACCGCGACTGGGTCGATGCCCGCGTCATCGCTACCAGCGACGTCGCCGAGGACGTCCGCCATTTCGAGATCGTGCCCGATGCCGGACCCGCACCATCCTGGAGCCCGGGGAGCCACATCAATCTTCAGGTGATGATCGGTGAGCGCACCGATACGCGCAGCTACTCCCTGGTCGGCGAGCCCGACCGTACGGCCTATCGCATCGCCGTGCGCCGCCAGGCCGAGAGCCGGGGCGGCTCGGCGTATATGTGGAGCCTGAAGCCCGGCGCCCGTGTCAGGATCACCAACGCCAACAACCTCTTCGAGCTCGATCAGAGCAGCGAGGAATATCTGCTGGTCGCCGGCGGTATCGGCATCACCCCGATCCTCGGAATGGCGCTGACGCTGAAGAAGCGCGGCGCGCCCATGCGCCTCGTCTATACCGGCCGCAGCCGGGCGGCGATGCCCTTCGTCGATCTGTTGAGCGAGCGGCTTTCGAGTGACCTTGAACTCGCCGTTTCCAGCGAGGGCCAGAGGCTCGATATCGCGGCCGAGATCGAACGGCTCGGGCCCGATGCCGCGCTCTATATCTGCGGACCGATGCGGCTTCTCGATGCCGCCCGCAAGGCCTGGGCCGCGGCGGGGCGCCAGCCCCATCGACTGAGATACGAGACCTTCGGCTCCAGCGGTTCCCATGCAGCCGAGGCCTTCTGGGTGAAAATTCCCGAGCTTGGCGTCGAAGTGTGCGTGCCGGAAAATCGCACCCTCCTGCAAAGCCTCGAAGAGGCCGGCGTCGGCGTGATCTCCGACTGCCAGCGCGGCGAATGCGGGCTGTGCGCGCTCGACATCGTCTCGCTCGACGGTGTCGTCGATCATCGCGACGTCTTCTTTTCCGACCAGCAGCGGCAGGAGAATGCGCAGCTTTGCGCCTGCGTGTCCCGCATATCCGGCGGCGGCGCCGTTCTCAGCGTCGGATACCGGCCCGACTGATCCGTCTTTGCGAGACTGCGGTCGGGTCAAGGGCCGGGCGCAGCTTGAGCTGCGCCGAACTTTTGCCTGCTCGCGAATGGCCAACGGACGATTTCCCCCTATGTGGAGAGCTGCGCTGCGTCGCAGCATCTTCCGATCGTCAGCTGCCCGAGAGAATTGCCGCAAGATATGCTGGAGTCCCTCTATGTCCTGATCCTGGTCGGGACCATCCTCATCGTCGTCGCTGCCTTCTCCAGTCTCCTCGCCTTCCGCTTCGGCGCCCCGCTGCTGCTCCTGTTCCTGTCGATCGGCCTTCTCGCGGGGGTCGACGGCATCGGCATCGATTTCGACAATGCCGGCCTTGCCTATTTCGTCGGGACGATCGCCTTGGCGATCATCCTGTTCGATTCCGGGTTCGGAACCCGCATTTCCACCTTCCGCCTCGCGGCGGCGCCAGCCTTGACGCTGGCGACCTTCGGCGTTCTCGCAACGGCCATCCTCTTCGGCTTGGCGGCGAGTTATCTTCTCGGGCTTTCGCTGGTCGAAGGCTTGCTGCTCGGCGCAATCGTCGGCTCGACCGACGCCGCCGCCGTTTTCTTTCTCCTGCGGGTCGGCGGAATCACGGTGCGCGAGAGGGTGCGCTCGCTGCTGGAGATCGAATCCGGCACCAACGATCCGATGGCGATCTTTCTCACCGTCGCTCTCGTCGAGACGATCCGCGCGGGCTCGGGGCTGGAGTCCGTCGGCATCGACGTTGCTCTCGGCCTCGTCGGCCAGATGACGATCGGCCTGTTCGGCGGCCTGATGGGCGGCATGATGATCGTCTCGGTGATCCGCCGGCTCGCCATCGACCGGGGCCTTCTGCCGATCATCACCCTCGCCCTCGCTCTGTCGGTCTTCGCCGCCGTCGGTGCCGTCGGCGGATCGGGCTTTCTGGCGGTCTATGTCGCCGGGCTTTACGCCGGCAACGCCAAACTTTCGGGCGGCCCGACGATCAAGCGCTTTCAGGACGGGCTGACCTGGCTCGCCCAGATCGTGATGTTCCTGATCCTCGGACTTCTCGCGACGCCTTCGCAGTTCGGCGAAATCCTCTGGCAATCCCTGGTCCTTGCCGCGTTCCTGATCTTCATCGCACGCCCCATCGCCGTCTGGCTCTGCCTCCTGCCCTTCGACTTCCAGCGCCGTGAGATGGCATTCGTCTCATGGGTCGGGCTTCGTGGCGCCGTCTCCATCCTGCTTGCCATCGTGCCGCTGATCGGCGGGCTCGACGAGTCGCGCCTGTTCTTCAACGCCGCCTTCATCATCGTCCTCGTCTCGCTTCTCGTTCAGGGCTGGACCATCGCCAACGTCGCGCGGCGTCTCGGTCTCGTGGTGCCACCGCAGACCGGCGCGATCGAAAAGCACGAGCTGGAACTGCCCGGCTCGCCGGACCATGAGCTCCTGTCTTACCGCGTCGTCGACGGCAGCCCGGTCGCACGCGGCGAGCGCATCCCGCGCTGGGCCCGGCCATCTCTCGTCATCCGCGACGGACGCTCCATGCGCTACCAGTACGCCGGCAGGCTGCAGGCAGGCGACTATGTTTTCCTGTTCATCTCGCCGCGCTATCCGCCCCTTCTCGACCGGCTTTTCGCACGCCCCGCCGATCTCAGCCCCGACGATGCGGAGTTTTTCGGGGAATTCACGGTCGATCCCGCGGCCAATGCCGGCGCGCTCGCCGAGGCCTACGCGATCCCGCTCCAGCCGGAGGAAGCGGCAATGACGGTCTCCGAGTTGATGATGTCGCGGCTCGGCGGCGAGGCCGACTATGGCGACCGCGTCTCGGCCGCGCCGGTCGAATTGATCGTCCGACAGGTCGGCCTCGACGGAACCGTCGTCGCCGCCGGGCTGTCGCTCGAGCCCGAGCGCGGCCGCGGCAGTCACATTCCGCTGTTCTTCAGCCGCCGGGATCTCGTTGCGGGCGTGCGGCGACTGTTCTCGCGACCAGGCAGGCAACCCTGACGGCGCACTCGAACTTTGCTGACCTGGACGCTGCCACGCCGGAGCGATACGACACGGGCAACGAACAGGCGCGGGCTCGATCGAGCCGATGACGGGCGAAGCCGGCCCGGCAAAAAAATTATCCGCCGCTGACCAAGGAGATATTGCGTGACCACCTTCAAGACCCTCGACGACGCAGACACGGCTGGCAAGCGGGTGCTTCTGCGCGTCGATCTGAACGTTCCGATGAAGGATGGCGTCGTCACGGACCGGACCCGTATCGAACGCGTGCTGCCGACGATTCGGGAGATCGCCGAGAAGGGCGGGCGCGTCATCCTGCTGGCGCATTTCGGCCGGCCCAAGGGCAAACCCAATCCCGAAATGTCACTGGCGCCCGTCGCCCCTGTCTTGAGCGAGATGCTCAAACAGCCCGTCGGCTTTGCCGACGACTGCGTCGGACCTGTGGCCGAGGGTGTCGTTTCGGGGCTGAAGGATGGCAATGTCGTGCTTCTGGAGAACACCCGTTTCCACGAGGGCGAGGAGAAGAACGCCGACGAATTCGTCAACGCCCTCGCCTCGCTCGGCGACATCTACGTCAATGACGCCTTTTCGGCCGCCCACCGCGCCCATGCCTCGACCGAGGGGCTCGCCCATCACATGCCGTCCTTTGCCGGACGCACGATGCAGGCCGAACTCGAAGCCCTCGAAAAGGGGCTCGGACAACCCGAGCGCCCGGTCGCTGCCGTGGTCGGGGGCGCCAAGGTCTCGTCCAAGATCGACCTCCTGCAGAACCTCGTCGCCCGTGTCGACGCCCTAGTCATCGGCGGCGGCATGGCCAACACCTTTCTCGCAGCCCAAGGGGTTTCGGTCGGAAAGTCCCTCTGCGAACACGACCTCGCCGACACGGCGTTGTCGATCGTCAGGGCCGCCGAGGCGGCCGGCTGCACGATCGTCCTGCCGGGCGACGCGGTCGTCGCGCGCGAATTCAAGGCTGGCGCTGCCAGCAAGACCGTCGATATCGGCAATGTGCCCGAAGACGCGATGATCCTCGATGCCGGGCCGAGAAGCGTCGAGGCCGTCAACGGCTGGCTCGACAAGGCCAAGACGCTTGTCTGGAACGGCCCGCTCGGCGCCTTCGAGATCGAACCCTTCGACAGGGCGACGGTGGCTGCCGCCCGGCACGCCGCGGAGCTCACCAAGGCCGGCAGGCTGGTCTCCGTCGCCGGCGGTGGCGACACGGTTGCGGCACTGAACCAGGCTGGCGCCGCCGCCGACTTCAGCTATGTTTCCACGGCAGGTGGCGCTTTCCTCGAATGGATGGAAGGAAAGGCCCTCCCCGGCGTCGAGGTTTTGAAGACATGACGACACCGCGAAGTCAGGTTTCCGGCCCCGCTTCGGGGAGCTTCGACGAGTTCACCGGCGATTTCGATCCGGGCGGGCTCGCCGCCTCGTTCAAGACCGGCTTGGTCTCGTGGCTGCTTCTGCCGGTCTATGTCTGGCAGGGGATAGCGACGCGGCGAAGGGTTTTGCGGATGTTTCCGCCTGCGGGCGCAACGAGCGGCCTCTTCGGCGCGAAGGACATCAGCGAAGCGGGCGTGAAACTCCTCGTGATCGGCGATTCGTCGGCTGCCGGCGTCGGGGTCGACATGATCGACGACTCGCTGGGGCCCAAGCTTGCCGAACGCATCGTGGCGCTGACCGGTCTTTCGGTGTTCTGGCGCGCCGCCGGGGCCAACTCGGCCGTATCGGCCGAGATCCGGGACCATGTCGTCCCCAATCTCGCGCGGGAGGCCTTCACTCACATCGTCCTGATGATCGGCACCAACGACGCCAAGAATTTTCATGGCGCCCGCCGTTTCAAGAAGAGCTTCGGAAGCCTTCTCTACGCCTTGAAGTCCAAATGGCCCGAAGCGCGCATCGTCTGGTCTCCTCCGGTGGACCTCAAGCGTGTCCCGGCCCTGCCGCGGGGCCTTGCCCATGTTCTGGAGCTGCGGGCGAGGATCGTCAGGAAGATCGGCGCCAGGCTCTGCGCCGAGCGCGGGGCGATCGTCGCAACCACGCTGCCACGGGTCGAGCCCGCCGGGTTCTCACGGGACGGCTTCCACGCCTCAGTGGAAGGTTACGCCTATTACGCCAGCCATCTCGTGAACTACGTCATCGGCCGGCGGTAAGTCGCCGACGAAGCAAAGCATGCCTTTGCCGCGACATTAGAGCGCCGTGCGTCCGAATGGACGCACAAAGGACGCTCTAACTTATTGAATCACCGCATCGTGCTTTCCGAAAATCAATTCCGATTTTCTGGCCGATGCTGTAGACAGGCGACGGCGAGCTGCACGCAGTCACCAGGGAACAGCTTGCGCCAGAAAGCATCTTGCCGGCGGCAATTGCAATCATTGCGCGAATGACGTTGCATTCACGGCGCTGCATTGCCGCGGACGGCGACCGGATGCCAAGGTTTTATGTGAGGTGGATCGCGATGCCGCCGGCTCGCAGCTTTTGGGGCAAGGATCGGCGATCACAAGCCCCGCGCGTTGCGGACGAGACCTGCCCGAAGGCTTGCAACTGATCAATCAATCGAGGAAACACGCGGAAAGCAGTTCGGCTCGACCACGGAACCGGGATGCCCGAAAGCAAACCGGGTTCGCGCGATCAGAGCGAGCGATATTGCGCCTCAGCGGCCGCGACGGCGCTTGTGGCCGAGGCCCATCTGCTTGGCGAGCCGCGAGCGCGCGGCCGCATAGTTCGGCGCCACCATCGGATAATCCGGTGCCAGATCCCACTTCTCGCGGTATTCTTCCGGCGTCAGATTGTAATGCGTCATCAGGTGCCGCTTCAGCGACTTGAATTTCTTTCCGTCCTCCAGACAGATGATATAATCGTCTGTCACGGACTTCTTAACGGAGACTGCTGGTTTCGGTTTTTCCGCCTGCGGAGCCGCAGGCACGGTCGTCGTGCGGCCGAGTGCTCCATAAACATCGGCAATCAAGCCGGGGAGTTCCGAAACGGGCAGAGAATTATTGCTCACATAGGCGGCGACGACCTCAGCCGTAAGCTCCATGAGCATCTCGTTGTTGTCGATTGCCTCGATCTGATCCAATTTATCACCCGATCGTTGATATGACGGCAGTGCCACAAACAAAATTGCGCGGTCAGTCTGAAAGCACTGCCGACCTTCAGTGAACGCGCAGGAGCACAAAATCAGTGCTGCGCCATGTCCACCTGTATTTATGCCGATTTACTTGCTGTCAATAGCGTATTTCTGCTTTTTAATGATTGTCCCCTAGCAAGGACGGTTTCACCGGCGCAGGACCAAGCAAATTTTATAGAGACTTTGCCGCGAAACGACCGATATCGCGCTCTGCATATCCATAAGTTCGCTGAGCTGACACAACCAAAAGCTGATATTACCTGAATCCGGCGGGAGAATTCGTGGTTTGAGGTCAGTAGCAGCCATCCATTCACTTGGATTTTACGAATGGGACGCTGGGAGATTGCTGATCAGGCCGGGGCCGTGTCGACCGAGGCTGTCGTGGCTGGCCTGAAATCCCAGGGATCCGTAGCGTAAGCTTTTCTCCGGCACCATGGAAACGGCAGGAAGAACTGCACGAACGCAGGTCGGTTCGCCCTCCTCCCCGCCAAGGTCGCGCCCCTGACGTACCACGATAACTGTGGTTCCCGCGAAGGCAGAAGCTGACAGACCCGCGCGGCTGTCTGCTGATATTGCATCCAGACGCCAAATAGCAGGGGCTGGGACGGGCTTTGCGTTGACGACTGGACAGCGCACAACGCGGAAACGGAAAAATGAGCTGACCGGCCACCCCGCAGCGGTCAGCCGGTCACGACTTCGACAAGAGCGGACACCCTGGCTCGCGCGTCTTGCCCCGTCTTGTCGTGTCTTGGCGGTTCGTGCCGTGAGGTGCTGCGTCATCGAGGGCATAAGACGAATTCAGAGTGCCGTCGTCGGATGGCTTTCATGCGGGCTCGAGGAAATACCCCGTCAATCGGCGTTTTCAGCAACAATCGGAAAGTCGGCTCTCCGGGCAAGTCCGACCGTCAGGCGCCTGGCGCATCGCACGTCCCCCTTGCCCGTTCCCACGGACCTGCGTGACAACGAAGCGGCTTAGCGCTCAATCGACGAAGCGAACCTCCGTCAGGGTGAAGCCTTTCGCACGCAGGGCCCGGCCGAGATCACCGCTCGGATGCTGTCCGGCCTTGTCCGCCGAACGACGGGGCGCCGACACGACGGAGGCAAGAGCAATGCGCGAGGTGATCGTCTCCTGATCGCCTGCGGCAGCCTTCGTCCCGGCCGCAGCCTTTCTGGAGACGGCGACCACACGCCCGCCCTTGCCCGCGATCACCTCGGCCTCGATCGTGCTTTTGCGAGGCTCGACCTCGATCAGCTTGGCGGCGGTCCGGCGCGGTGCGGGCGTCTCGCGATAGGATGCGGCGACGAGGCCCGGCTTCGGCACGTCGCGAGCGGCCACCCTTGGCGCGGCCGGACGGTTCTTCGGAACGACGGCCGCAACCTCATTCTTGTCGCGAGAGGCGAGCGCGTTGATCGCGGCCGCTGCCTCGTCGCGCTTTTCCACCTTCACGCCACCGTTCAGGAGGACATCGAAATTGGGACGATCCGTCGGCGTCGGAACGGCGTAAGCGAGCTGGCCGCTTGCGAGGCTCTCCTCCGGCTTTTCGGTCTCGAGTGCGGCCACCAGGGCGCCGACCTCGCTTGTCGCCGGCTCGGCGGCCGGCGTCGGCGCAACGCGCGCTGCGAAAGTGGGAAGCGGCACACGCGCCATATCGAGGGCAGCGACCTCAGCCGCCGCGGGAGCTGCCGGCGCCGCAGAAGCAGAAGGAGTACCCGTATCGAACGTGTCGGCGACCTGAACGGAAACGCCGCTCGGCAGATCCCGGCTCGGACGGCGCTGGGGAATGACAGCGGCCACCTGGACGGGATCGCGGGCCGGCGCGGCCCGTGCGGGCGCCACGGCCGGCGTCGCGACATCGGCCTCGTCCTCGCTCTCGTCGGACGTGTCACCGCTGCCGAAGAGCATGGCGATCAGCGACTTGCCGCCGCCGGAAGAGCTCGAGGAGCTGGCATTGGCGACCTGGATCTCAGACTGGCTGCGGCGGGACTTGTAGGAGGCGAGCGCCTGGTTGTAGCCCGGCAGCGGCTTGCCGTCCGATGGAACATGGACCGTTCCGCCATTCGGGAACACGGCGAGCAGCTCGCGCCGGTTCATGCGCGGCCAATGGCGGGCATTGCCGATGTCGAAATGAACGAAAGGCGATCCCGAACGCGGATAATAGCCGACGCCGCCAACCTGCATCTTCAGGCCGATCTCGCGCATCTTCTTCAGGGGAACATCGGGAATGTAGAAGTCGAGCGCACGACCGAGCGTGTGCTGGCTCTGCTTGGCAACGCCGGAGGAGCGCGAGCGAAGCATCGCGTTGGTCGCCGGGGAGCGATAACCGCAGATCACGTTGATGTAGCCGTTCGAGCCCGACTGCCGGTAGGCTTCCCAGATCAAATCGAGAAGCCGCGGATCCATCGTCGTGGCCTTGGCCTTGCGCCAGTCGCGCAGGAACCAGTTGATCTTCTTCAGCTGAGACTGGTTGTAGCGGCCGTTCACCTTGTAGGCGAAGGCGCCCTTCTCCTTGGTATGGAGATTGTAGAACTTGAGGGTCCGCGTCTCGGCCGAAGCGGCGCTTGCGAAGGCTCCAGACAGCACTGCTGCGACGGCCATGGCGGCTAGACGCACGGCCAAACGCCTTGCGCCGTCAGTTCGTCCGAACATGCGGCATCCCCCTTCGAATGATGTCCCGCGCCCCCTGTCCCCCGGCGGCGCCCGTTCCGAAAAACGGCTCTTATTTCCTGAGTGAGCTTGCCCAAGACTGCGGCATGAAAATGACAGCGCGGAACTTTTTCAGTCTTACCCTGCCGAAAAATGGTTAAAGCGGCATTAAGGATACGGCAATCCTCGAAGATAGATCCTTGATACAGTTCGGTGATTCGCGCCTGCAGTCCGCCGCGAGCCTGCGTCCCGACAAAGCACGGGGGTGACGCCGCCCGTCAAGCCCGGGAACAGACTGAGAAATGTCCCCGCGCGGCGAATCGGTTCACGCCGGAAAATCGATCCGGTCGCGCAGATAGGCTTCCATGCCGTCGAGCGATTTCTTGCCGACCTCGCTTGGAAATGCCTCGAAGACGTGGACCCCCCCATTGGTCAGGTGCAACTCAGCGGCATTGCCGGCGGCGATCCATCGGGTCGCCATGAAGACGGTGTCGTCGACGAGCAAATCCCTGGTGCCGCAGCTGAAGCGGGCTGGAGGTAGCCCGCCGAGTTCGGCATAGAGCGGCGAGACCTGTGGATCCTTCAGGGAATATTCGTCCGGCACCAGACGCAGAACGTATTCCTTCACGTCGTCGGCATTGAGGATCAGGCGCTCCGCGTCGGCCGCGCGTACGCTGGGCGTCAGGGACAGATCGTAGCAGCCCGCCACGAGCAGCGCCGCGCCGAAGGGACGCAGCTTGTATTCGTCGCGCAGGCGAATGAGCGTCAGAACCGCCAGATGGGCTCCCGCGGATTCGCCTCCGATCGCCAGAAAGCCGCGCGGCGCCGGCAGATTGCCGTTTGCCAGTGCAATCGCGACATCGACGCAGTCGTCCCGTCCCGCCGGGAAGGGATGTTCGGGCGCAAGGCGATAGTCCACCGAAACCACCGTCAGACCGGTCGCGTCGGCGAGCCGGCGCAGCCGCGGATCGGACTCCTCGGCGCTGCCGAAGACCCAGCCCCCGCCGTGAAAATGCAAAAACGTGCCGCGGGTGGCCCCGTCCGTCGGACGGATGATGCGGATCGGGATCTCCCGCCCCGCAGACCCGATGTGAACATGCGATTCCGCCGCCTTGTCCCGGCGCGCATAGGGAAAGATGCCCTTGCCTTCCTTGCGGGCCTGACGAACCTTGTCGAGCGGCAGGGACCAGGGGTCGGGCCGCTGGCGTTGCTCGTTGCGAAGCCACTCCGTCAGCTTGACGAGCTCAGGATCGGTGGCATCGGGATCGAATGCTTCAGGGTCGATCTCCAGTCGTGCCTTTGCCATGCTCATCATCCTGCCGGTCAGTTGCTGTTACGAGTGAAAGCTAGGCGACCTTCGGCGCCGTGGTAGGGTGTCTCGGCGAACGCCGTGCATGTGGCGCAAAAGCAGGGGCAGGCGCGGGCCGCGCCGGGGCCGGCTGGTGTGCCGGCGAAGCCCGTCTGGAAGGTGACGCGATAGACCGCCGCCTCGCCGCGAACACCGAAGCGAGCATGCTCGCGTCACTCCGCGATGATGTGCGGCACGAAACGCGAGAGGTTGCGGGTGATCGGCGAGCGATCCTCGCGCATTCCGAGACCGCAGGCCCGGTCCCCGACGATCCACGATCCGAGGACGGCATAGGCCCCATCAGCCTCGAAAAGATTCGTCAGGGCCTGCACGACATAGCCCTCCTCGCCGTAGGATCCCTCGGTGATCTCGACGCTCTGGCCCTGCTTCAGGACCTCGACATTTTCACCCTCGCGCGAAAACAGCGGCTTGCGGACGGCATCGCTCAGTGATTTCGCCTGCGGCTCGTCGTCGAAGAAGGCCGGCAGGAGGTTGGGGTGGCCGGCATGGCGATCCCAAAGCATCGGCAGGATGCCCTTGTTCGACAAAAGCGTCTTCCAGGGCGGTTCGACGATCGTCGCGCCGGCCGTCGACAGATACTTGGCGAAGGGCTCGCGCAGCATGTCTTCCCATGGATAGAGCTTGAACAGGAGGTCGATCACCCGGTCGTCGGTGTCGGTGAAACGGCCCTGATGGTCGACGCCGATGTCGCGGATGTCGAGAAGTGTGGTCCGATGGCCGGCCTGGACAGCGCAGTCCATCAGATAGGCGGCCGTGCCCCGGTCCTCGTCGCTCTCTGTCCAGGCGGCGAAATGGAAGATCGGGTCCCTCGAGAAAGCCCCGAAGGCTTCGACGAGGCTTTCCTGGATCGAATTGTACTGATCGGCATCTTCCGGCAGCGCGCCGCGCGCGACGTTGTCGGTCAGCCAGTTGTACTGGAAATAGGCCGCCTCGAAGATGGAGGTCGGCGTATCGGCGTTGTATTCCAGAAGCTTCGCCGGCCCGGTGCCGTCATAGGCGAGATCGAAACGGCCGTAGAGATGCCTGTCGCCGCGCTGCCAGGATGCCGCGACGAGGTCGCGCATCTCCTGGGGCACCTTGAGGCGCTCCATCGCCGCCTCGTCGCGCACCACGTCGGCCACGAGATCCATGCACATGTCGTGGAGTTCCTGGGACGGCGCCTCGATCGCCTCCTCCACCTCGGCGAGCGAAAAGGCATAGGCCGCGTCGTCAACCCAGTAGGGCTCGCCATACATTTCGTGGAAGCCGAAGCCGACCGCTTCCGCCGCCTCGCGCCAGTTTTCCCGCTCGGGGATCGCGATCCGTTTCATCGAAACGCGCCCTCCGCGACGAACTTGCGGCCCGGCGCAAGGCCGCCCTCGGCCGCAGCCGGTCCGGCAGACCGCTCACCCACCGAAGAAGCCGCCGCGCGAAGAGGAACGTCCGCCGAAGCCATAGCGCGAGGCCGTGGTCGTGCCGACATTCACGGGCCGGCTGCTGCGCTGGCCGTTGCTGATCGTCGAGGTGACCGTGTTGCCGTTGCGGGTGCGATAGATCGGCGTCGAGGAATAGCCGGACGAATAGCGATAGTCGCGATAGGCGGCGTAGTTCGACAGGTTGGCGATGGCCGAGGAGATCAGATAGCCGGTCATGAACGGCACGAAGAAGCCCGAGCCGGAGCCGCTGGTCTGGCCGACCGAGTTCTGGTCACTGCCGTCGCCGGCCCGAAAGCATCTGCCGGCACCGACCTCCGCTTCGCATTCCTGCAGGTTGGCATAGTGAGGCGCGTCGGACAGATGTTTCTGCAGCGCCTGCTGGTATTCCGCCTGGCAGATCTCCGCATCGACGCCAGCGTCGGCGCATTGCTGCGGCGTCGAGAACGCCATTTCCTTCGGCGTATCGTCGCCGCAACCCGACAGAACCATGCCGGTGGCGGCGATGGTTCCGAGCGCGAGAATTGGCGGTGTGCGCCGGGTGAAGCGTCTTGTCATCCTCACCTCCCTCAGTAGGTCATGCAGGCGGCGTTGAGAATGCCGACGGCAAGCGCGATGCCGCCGCCCCAAAGACCTGCGGCGATTTCACCGTCGGTGATGCGCTGGTGGAGCCCGGTCATCGTGCGCGAGGCGATGAAGAAGGCGAGAATCTGCGCCAGAAGACCGATCACCGCCCAGATGATGAAGTCGACGATGCTGAGCGAATTCGCCGCCGCAGAGGCCAGCGGCAGTGAGAAGCCGAGGATCGCGCCGAGGAACGCCACGACGGCTGCCGTGTTGCCGGCCCGGATCAGGGTGATCTCCTTCTGCGGCGTCAGCGTCGTGTAGATCCATGCGAACAGGGCGTAGAGCACCAGGCCAAGGATGAAATAGGCGAGAAAGGCCGGCAGGCCGGCGGCATATCCAAACATTCAAGTCCCTCTCGATGCGCGGAGCTTTTCGCCCCATGGTGTGTCGTCGCCCCCGTTCCGCGAGGCTTTCCGCCACTTGCAACTCGGCAGCGGATCGGTCGTCCTCACACGCGCCTGACATCGGCCGGCGATAGCCCATAGCCGAGTAGGAACGCCACCGCGCCGCCCTCGCGGCTGGCCCGTTCGGCGATATCGCGCTCGATATTGAGGAGCAGCATCTCCTGCGTCGCGCCGAGCGGCCGCGCATAGAGCATGCAGGTCTGATGGATCTGGCGTACCCGCTCCCCGTCATCGACGTCCTCGACGAATTCCACGAGTTGGGCGCGTCCCGAGCCCTCGCCCCAGTAGCGCTGGAAGATCAGGCCGTCGGCATCGTAGGTCGGCTGGCCGATCAGGCCCGAGGGCCCCGCCCAGCGGTCCCATTCGGCGCGATCGGCCGGCACGACGCTGTCCCAGGCGGAATAAAGGCTGATGTCGGTTATGGCGTCGCCCGGCTTGCCGCTGGCCGAGAGCGTCTGCAGGAGACGGTCGTCTTCGTCGTAATAGCGCGACAGGACCGTCTCGCCGTCGAGCCGCGCCTCGCCATAGGCGACGACGATGAAATTGCCGCCTTCGGGCAGCTCCATGCCGGGTGAGGTTCCGGCCGCGTCGGCCTGCAACGCCAGCGTGTCGATCTCGATCGCGCCGCCGAGCGCGACGCCGAGCGGCCCGCGCTCCACCGGAAGATCGGCCGACTTGTCCTTGCCACCGAACAGCGAGAAGATCATGCGCTTGTCCTCGCGAACGCTTCCCAGGCGATGGCGCCGGGATCCAGCCTCTGGTCGGCGATGTAGTAGAGAACGTCGCCGGAACGAATCTCCATCGTGTCCTTGCAGTTGAGATCGACATTTCCGTGACGGGCCATGCCGACGACGGTCACGGCGTGGCGTCGGCGCATGGCGTGAAGCGCCGTCTCGTAGTTGAAGCTCGTCGTGCCGTCCGGAACCGTCACCGAATAGGCGGTGTCCTGCGTTCCGGCGGACAGAAGCAGATTGGCGATGACCGAGGATCCGGGGTCTTTCGCCGCACGGACCATCAGCTCAGACGAGAGCGACGTCACCGCTTCGATCTGCGGATTCTGCCGATGCAGGATCGTTGCCGTCGATTCGAAGTCGAAATAGGCGACGACATGAGCCTTTTCACAGGTCGCCGATGCGACGAGAGCGGCCGCCAGAGTCTCGTCGTCGGTTTCGCCGCGCACGATGATCGAGCGCGCATTCGCCCCGCCGGCCCGCTCCAGCCCGACCGGATCGGCCAGCCGCTCGACGCGGACATAGTCGATCTTGTCGGGCATGGGATTTTCTTCGAGATCCTTGGAGATCAGCACTGTCAGCGCTTCGCCGGCAGCGCGTTCGGCGACGATCAGCCCGAGCAGCCGCTGCGTCGCCGCCTCGTGCCAGCCCATGACGATGTCGTGCCCCGACCGGTCGCCAAAATTGCCCAGCCCCTTCATCCGGCCTCTCCAGCTGTTGCTCACCGCCGACAGGAGCTTGCCCAGGACGGCGGTGAAAATCGCGATCGCGCCAGGCAGAACGAAGAAGGCGGCAATCAGCCGCCCCGCCCCGGTCTGAGGCGACAGGTCACCGTAACCCACCGTCGTCGCGGTGACGACGTAGTAGTAGACGAAATCGACCGGCCTTGCGACGAAGTCGCTCTCGCCGACAACCATCAGGAGTAGCCAACTTGTCAGGAAATGGCCGATTGCGAGCCCGGCGATCGCTCCCCATGTGAGTTCGGCAAGGGCGACGTAGAAGCGACGCAGATAGGACGAGAACAGTGGCACGAGTGATCCGGTTCAGTCGATTTGTGGCCTCACGCGGCCGAATTTCCCTGGCGTCGATCCTGGCCGCCAACGGTGCGAATCCGTTTGGACAGGCCTTTCGTCGTGATGTAGAACCCCAACCCGAACCTTGGCAACCGAGGGATACCCCGTGCAAAAGTGGAATCTAGCCAGCCTGACGGAGCTTTTCGCGTCAGACCCGGAGGCGCTCGGCGATGTCGACGTCACCGTCGTCGAGACGGGCGACGTGATCCGCGTGACACTGAAGGAGAAAGGCGATCTGGACGTCCTCGTCGCCGCCGGCGGCGACCAGGTGCTCGCCAGCGTGATCCTGGCGCCGGCCGATACCATCCCGCATCGCGAGGCGTTCGAACGGATGATCCTGTCGACGCACAAGCTCGTGCCGCTATCGACCTTCGGCATCGTCACAATCGACGAAACCGAGTATTATGAGCTGTTCGGCTCGCTGTCGGCCATGTCGAGCGCAGCCGAGATGGTCGAGGAAGTCGCGGTGCTCGCCACCAACGCAGTCGACGCGGCCAACATGATCGAGGACTGGAAGAAGCGGGAGAACGGGCAATGAGCGTCTGGAACAAGCTGTTCACTGCCGTTCGCGGCGGCGTCAACGAGGCTGCGGAAGGCGTCGCCGACACGCAGGCGCTGCGCATTCTCGACCAGGAAATCCGCGACGCGGAAAACGCGCTGCGCCGCGCCCGCTCGGATCTTGCCGGCATCATGGCCTCCAACAAGTCGCTGCAGCGCCGGGTCGCCGAAGCGCGGGACAAGGAGCGCAAGGACACCGAAAGCACCCGCGCCGCGCTGCAGGCCGGCCGCGAGGACCTCGCCCGGGGCCTTGCCGAGCGCATCTCCAAGACGCGGACCGAGGCGAGCCGCGACGAAGCCGAGCTCGAACGCCTCAACCAGCGCCAGCAGCAGATGATCAAGGCGGTGCAGGACACCGAGCAGCGCATTCAGCAGATGCGCCGCGAGGTCGAGAACGTGAAGGCCAACGAGTCGCTGATCAAGGCGCAGTCGGCGATCGCGACCACCCAGTCCGGCGTCAACTCCAAGCTCGGCAATGCGATGGATTCGCTCGAGCGCATCCGCAAGAAGCAGGAGATGACCCAGGGCCGTCTCGAAGCCGGCGAAGAGCTCGCGGCGCTGGAATCGGGCTCGGATCTCGACCGACAGCTGCTAGCTGCCGGGATCGGCGGCCAATCGCAATCGGCCGACGACGTGCTCGCCCAGATCATGGGCACCCCGTCCTCGCCGTCGATTTCCGGGCCGAAGGATCACCCTGCCCTCGACCGGCCGAGAAACAGCTGATCGCACCTGCCTGACATTCGGCCGCGCTCCTCCGGCGCGGCCACGCCCATTCCCAGCCCCGGCCTCAGCGCCGGGGCATTGTTTTTTCGGTTTGCAGCTCCGTGCCCCCAATCCCCACGCTTCTCGCCGGCATCCTCTTCACCCTCGCGGCCGGTACGGCCTTCGCGGTCCAGGATTCGATCGGCAAGCACCTGACGACTCTCGTTCCGCTGATCCAGGTTCTTTGGGGCCGCTACATCTTCCAGACCCTGATCATGGCCATCGCCCTGACGGCAACGCGCGGCCCGTCCTTTCTCAAGACCCGGCATCCGGTCCTGCAGCTCCTTCGGGGCATGTGCCTGCTCGCCGCGACGTCGCTGATGTACTGGGCGCTCACTTACGTGCCGCTCGCAGACGCCACGGCCGTGATCTTTTTCGCGCCGATCCTCGTCACCGTCTTGTCGGTCGTCGTCCTCAAGGAGACGATCGGCATCCACCGGATCGGCGCCATCATCGCGGGCTTCGTCGGCATGCTGGTCATCCTGAGGCCGGGCCTTGCAACCATCGAGCCGCATCTGTTTCTCGTCGTCGGCGCGGCGGCGTTCAACGCCTGCTATCTTTTGTTGACCCGCCGGCTCTCCGGGCGCGAGGACAGCGCCGCGACGATGTTCAACACCACGGCGCCAGGCGCCGTCATCCTCACCTTTATGGTCATTCCGCTCTGGCAGACGCCAAGCCCGACTGCCGTCGCCTTCATGGCTGCGATCGGCCTCACGGGCTCGGCCGCGCACTTCTTTCTGGTGCGCGGCTTTTCCTTCGCCCCGGCTTCGCTGCTCTCGCCGTTCCTGTATGTTCAGGTTCTCGCCGCGAGCGTCCTGACCGTCCTCGTCTTCGGCGACCCCTTGCATCTGACCACCGCCATCGGCGCGGTGATCCTCGTCGCCTCCGGCCTCTACATCTGGTGGCGCGAGAACCGCTGAGCGCCCGTCATCACAGCATCGGCCCGAAAATCGCTTGATCTCCGGGCCGACGAGAAGACTCGATGCGTTGGTGCGTCGTGGCGGACGCAGGGTGCCCTAGATACGCAGCCGGTCGCTCGCAGAGCGCGCGAACGCCTCGGAGACATGGGCGTAGGAGCGCCGCGCATCCTCTGAATCGGCCGTGTCGTCCGGCTCGAGGATGAAGACGAGGAACGAGCGCCCCGTCACCATGTAATCGGTCCCGAATTCGAAGGGCGCGAGCTCTTCGCGCACGGGCAGATTGGTGTCGATCACGCAGCGCCAGCGCTTGCCGCCGGGTGCTTCCGGCAGAACGAAGTTCACCACGTCGAAATGCGCATTCATCACGATCAGCATGGTCGCGTCCGTGCCGGGACGCCTGATGCCGGTTTCCTGGGCGCGGCCGTCGAGGAGGACGCCGAAGCACTTCGCCTCGCCATCGGCCCAGTCGCCATCGACGAACTCCTGCCCGTCCGGCTTCAGCCACGCCACGTCCTTGACGCCGAGTTCCTCGTCGAAGGTCCCGTGCAGGAACGTGCCGCGGCGCAGCATGGCGAGCGACTGCCGCAGGATGATCAGCTTCTGCACGAATTCCGCCAGCTGGCGGCTTTCGGGCGTGATCTTCCAGTCGACCCAGCCGATCTCGTTGTCCTGGGCATAGGCGTTGTTGTTGCCGCCCTGGGTGCGGGCGAACTCGTCTCCGGCCAGGATCATCGGCGTACCGCGCGAGAACAGGAGCGTCGCGAAGAAGTTGCGAAGCTGCCGAAAACGGATCTCGACGATCTCCGGATCGTCCGTCAGGCCTTCTGCGCCGTAATTGTAGGAGAGGTTGTGCGAATGGCCGTCGCGGTTGTCCTCGCCATTGGCCTCGTTGTGCTTGTCGTTGTAGCTGACAAGATCGTGAAGGGTGAAGCCGTCATGGGCGGTGATGAAGTTGACCGAAGCCCAGGGTTTGCGGCCCCGGCGATCGAACAGATCGGCTGACGCGGAGAATTTGTTCGCGACCTTCGGGATCATCCCGTCGTCGCCGCGCCAGAAGGCGCGGATCGTATCGCGATAACCGTCGTTCCATTCCGCCCAGCCCGGCGGAAAGCGGCCGACCTGATAGCCGCCCGGCCCGCAATCCCAGGGCTCGGCGATCAGCTTCACCTCGGAGAGAAGCGGATCCTGCATGGTGGCGTGCAGAAAGCTCGATTCTTCCGAAAAGCCGGTCGGTTCGCGTGCGAGAATCGTGGCGAGATCGAAGCGGAAGCCGTCGACGCGCATTTCGCCGGCCCAGTATCGCAACGAGTCCGTCACGAGCTGCATCACCCTTGGATGCGACGTGTTGACGGTGTTTCCGGTGCCGGTGTCGTTGATGTAGTAACGCGCGTCGTCCGGCATCAGACGATAGTAGGTGGCGTTGTCGATGCCCTTGAAGGAGAGCGTCGGTCCAAGCTCGTTGCCCTCGGCGGTATGATTGTAGACGACGTCGAGAATGACCTCGAGCTTGGCGTGGTGAAAGGCCGAGACGAGCTCCTTGAACTCGGCGATCGAGTTCGACGCCAGGTAGCGCGGGTCCGGCGCGAAGAAGCCGAGGGAGTTGTAGCCCCAGTAATTGCGCAGGCCCTTTTCGACGAGATAGCTGTCGTCGACGAAGGCGTGGATTGGCATCAGCTCGACGGAAGTGATGCCGAGGCTGCGAATATAGTCGATCACCTCGGTGGTCATCAGCCCCGCGAACTTGCCGCGATCGCGCTCCGCCACGGCCGGATGGCGCATGGTGAAGCCCTTCACATGGGCCTCGTAGAACACCGTCCGGTCCCAGAAGACGTTGGGCCGGCGCTCGTCGCCCCAGGTGAAGGCCGGATCGACCACCCGGCATTTCGGCACGAAGGGCGCACTGTCGCGCTCGTCGAAGCTGAGGTCCGCGTCGTCATGGCCGATCGTGTAGCCGAACAGCGCGTGGTCCCACTTCACCTCGCCGATCAGCTGCTTGGCATAGGGATCGATGAGCAGCTTGTTGGGGTTGAACCGGTGGCCGGCATCCGGCTCGTAAGGCCCATAGACCCGGTAGCCATAGATCTGCCCCGGCCTGACATCCCGCAGATAGCCGTGGAAAATCTCGTTGGTGTATTCCGGCAGTTCGATCCGCTCGATCTCGCTCTTGCCGTCCGCGTCGAAGAGACAGAGCTCGACCTTGGTCGCATGGGCCGAGAAGATGGCGAAGTTCACACCGATGCCGTCCCAGGTCGCGCCGAGAGGAAACGGCCGCCCTTCCTGGATTCGGCGAGGACGTACCGCGGTCGGGCCGCGATAGGTCTGGGTCGTGTTCGGGCGGATTTGGATCGTCACGAAGGATTCTCCAGAAGCTGGAAGGGGGACGCACCTTAAGACCGGGAGAACCCACTTGGTTCCCCGGTCACAGGCATTTCAGAACAAAGTCTTACGCGGTCGGTCACGGCGCCGCCGCTCAGGTGGCGACCTGAAGCGAAAGGCGATCAGATCGTCAGAATGGAGGCGCCGGTCGTCTTGCGACCCTCGAGGTCGCGATGGGCCTTTTCGGCATCGGCGAGCTTGTACTTCTGGCCGATGGTGATCTTCACCGCGCCCGACGCGATCACGTCGAAAAGCGCCTTCGCCGAAGCCTCCAGCTCCTCGCGGGTCGCGACATAGCTGAACAGCGTCGGCCGCGTCATGTAGAGCGAGCCCTTCTGGCTCAGGATCTGCGTATCGACCGGCTCCAGCTTGCCGGACGCCTGGCCGAAACTCGCCCACAGACCGCGCATCCGCAGGCAGTCCAAGCTGCCGGGAAACGTGTCCTTGCCGACGGAATCGTAGACCACATCGCATTTGCGGCCGCCGGTGATCTTCTCGACCTCCTTCACGAAGTCGGCCTCACGATAATTGATGACGTGATCGTAGCCGTTCTTCAGAGCGAGGTCGCATTTTTCCTTCGAGCCGGCGGTTCCGATGACCGTCGCGCCGAGATGCTTGGCCCACTGGCCGGCGATCAGGCCAACGCCACCAGCAGCCGCGTGGAACAACAGGACCGTGTCGGAATCGACCGGATAGGTGCGACGCAGGAGATATTCGGCGGTCATGCCCTTCAGCATCACGGCCGCCGCCGTCTCCAGATCGATCGCCTCGGGCACCAGCACCGCCTTCTCGGCAGGCAGCACGATCGTCTCGGCATAGGCGCCGTTGACGCCGTTATAGGCGACCCTGTCGCCGGTCTTGAAAAGCGTCACGCCCTCGCCGACCGCCGATACGATGCCTGCGCCCTCCTTGCCGAGGACGAAGGGCATCTTCTCCGACTTGTAGAGCCCGGTGCGGAAATAGACGTCGATGAAATTGATGCCCGCCGCCTTCTGCTCGACGAGGATCTCGCCCTTGCCAGGCTTGCCGGGATCGTAGTCTTCGAAGGAGAGAACCTCCGGTCCTCCGGTCTCCTTGACGATGATCGCCTTGCTCATGGCGGTGTCTCCCTGATCTGATCCGGCCGGTCGTTGCCGGCGCGTCAATTCGCGCGCGTTCCCCGCAGCCAATCCTTGAGCTGGAGGACGCCGCCGATCAGAAGGAGATAGAGCCCCGAGGCCACAAGTCCCCACCGAACCCATGGCGAGGCATTGAAATTCTGCAGAAGAACCATCATCCCGAACACCGACCAGACCGCGACGACGGCGAGCGTGAGGGGCCTCAGGACACGAACCCGAACAGGATGGACGAACTTCACCGGCAGGAAGGTCGCGGCCGCGCAGAGGACGACGAGCGTGAACGCTGCCCATTCCGGCGGGCGGACGGCGAAGAGCGTGAAGACGACGAAGTTCCAGGCGACGGGAAAGCCGCGGAAGAAGTTGTCCTTCGTCTTCATCCGCATGTCGGCATAGTAGATCGCGCTCGAGATCACGATGAGAGCCGCCGCGACGAAGGACGACGGACGGCCGATCATGCCCGAAAGATAAAGCGCGACGGCCGGAATGAGCGAATAGGTCGCGTAGTCGATGATCGAATCAAGGAGATCACCCGACCAGTTCGGCAGAACCCCTTTCACGTTGACCTTGCGCGCCATTGGCCCGTCGATACCGTCGATGAACAGCGCCAGACCGAGCCACGCGAACATCGCCACCCAGCGCTGTTCGGCTGCCGCGATCAGCGACAGGAAGGCCATGAAGGCGCCGCTCGCGGTAAAAAGATGGATCGCGAATGCGCGCCAGCGGTCGGTGCGATCATAATCCTCAGTCATATCGGACATAGGCAGGCTGTCTTTCCCAGCGACCGTTTCTTCGTCTTCTTGGCGAACATCGTCCCCCACCATTCGTTCCGGCCATTGCCATTGGCTGTAACGGGCGTATCTGCGAAAACCAAGTCGTACATGCACGCATTCGGCAAGCAGCGGCAGAAAATCAGGTGAGCAGGGAGCAGCGCCATGCAACGCAGGCAGATCATCGTCGTCGGCGGCGGGCTTGCCGGGACGGCGACCGCACTGGGCCTCGCCAGAGCGGGTTTCGATACGCTGCTCGCGGCGCCAGAGCCTCCGGCCGACAAGCGCAGCTCGGCGATCCTCGGCAAGTCGCTCGCCTTCATCGCCGATCTCGGAGTCGTCGAGGCGCTCGGCGAAGCCAAGGCACCGCTTGCGGTCATGCGGATCGTCGACGATCTCGGCCGCCTGTTTCGGGCACCGACCGTCGAGTTCAAGGCCAGCGAGACCGGTCTTTCCGCCTTTGGTATCAATGCCTTGAACGCAGACATTGGTGCAGCGCTGAAAGCAGTCGCGGAAAAGACCGACAATCTCGAGATCCGCCCCGTTGCCGCCACCGGGCTCACGCTCGATGACGATCGCGCCGTCGTCACCCTCGCCGATGGAACCGAGATCGCCGCCGACCTCGTCGTCGCTGCCGACGGCCGGCGTTCGGCGATGCGCGAAGCAGCGGGGATCACGGCCCAGAACTGGAGCTATCCGCAGACCGCCATCGTTCTCAATTTCGAGCATTCGCGCGATCACGGTTCCGTATCGACCGAGTTCCACACCCGAACCGGGCCGTTCACCCAGGTTCCGCTGCCCGGCCGCCATTCCTCGCTGGTCTGGGTCGAGGATCCGAAGCTCGCCGCGCTCTACATCGACCTGAAGCCGGACAAGCTCTCGACGACCATTGCCGAAAAACTGCACTGGATCCTCGGAGACGTCTCGGCGGATGGGCCCATTGCCCGCTATCCGCTCGGCGGCAGCCGCGTCGATCGCTTGACCGCAAAACGGCTGGCTCTCGTCGGCGAAGCCGCCCACGCCTTCCCGCCGATCGGCGCACAGGGGCTCAATCTCGGCCTCCGCGATGCCGAGGCTTTGGTCAATCTCGCCTCCCAGTCGCTCGATGATCCCGGCTCGCGCCTGATGCTGTCGCGCTACGAGGCCGCTCGGCGCGGGGACGTGATCTCTCGTACGGCCGGGGTCGACGTCCTCAATCGCTCGCTGCTCATGGATTTCCTGCCGGGCCAGATCGCCCGCAGCGGGACGATGGCGGCGATGGGGCTGGTCGCGCCCTTGCGGCAATTCGCGATGCGCGAGGGGCTGGTGCCCGGTGCAGGCCTCACCGGCCTGCCACACTCAGTTCGAAAATGGATGGGTGGGCACGAGGCCGGTCGAGATGGCGTAGAGGAGCAGGGTTACGGTCGTCACTGAGATGACGGTGGTGACCAGCACCACAGCCGAAGCCCGCTCGACCCAGACTTCGTATTGCTGAGCAATCACGAAGACGTTGGTCGCGGTCGGAAGGCTTGCCAGGAGCATGGCGCAGCCGACCCAGACCGGATCGAACGGTCCCGCCAGCACGAGAACCAGCCACACGACGATCGGATGCAGGATCAGCTTGATCGGAACGATGGTGAAGAGCTCGGGCGGAACCCGCTTCAACGGCCTCAGCGCCAGCGTGACACCCATGGCGAACAGGGCGCAGGGCGCCGCCGCCCCGGCCAGCAGTTCCAGCGAGCGTTCGATCGGACCGGGCGGCTGAAGCTTGAGCACCGCCCCCAGGACACCGACGATCGTCGCGATGATGAAGGGATGGGTGAAGATCTTGATCGCGACCTGCCGGACCATCGCCGGCGCTGACAGCTTTTCGCCACCGCCCAGTGCCATGAGAAGCGGCGCCATGACGAAATGCAGGACGCTGTCGAAGCAGAAGATCAGCGCCACCGGCACGGCGGCCTGCGGCCCGAGCGCGACGAGCGCGATGCCCGGGCCCATATAGCCGATATTTCCATAAGCGCCGGCCAGCCCCTGGATCGTCGATGCCGGCACGTCGCCGCGACTGCGAAGAAGCGCCACGGCGAAACCGACCACGAAAATGACGAAGGTGGCGAGCGTCGTCGAGGCGATGAAGCCGACGCTCGCCAGTTTCTCCACTGGCGTCTTCGACAGAAGCTGGAAGAACAGCGCCGGAAGCGCGATATAGATGACGAAGACGTTGAGCCAGGCCAGCCCACCGATCGGATGAGGCGCCAGCCTTCCGGCGGCGAAGCCAAGGGCAATCAGGCCGAAGAACGGCGATATCAGCCCGATGATTTCGATCATCGGATCGATCCAATCTTAATCGCTGTCATGCTAGAACGCGAAATGGTGACGGGGCCTGAGATGCCCGTTCGAAGGATGGCTGCGGCCCGCCCGTGGTAATGGAGACATGACGGCTATGCAAACCGCCCGCTTTTATATTGGCCAGATCGTCCGCCATCGCATGTTTCCGTTTCGCGGCGTGATCTTCGACGTCGATCCGGAGTTCGACAACACCGAGGAATGGTACGAGTCGATCCCGGCCGGCGTGCGCCCGCGCAAGGACCAGCCGTTTTACCACCTGTTCGCGGAAAACGCCGAGAGCGAATACATCGCCTATGTTTCGGAGCAGAACCTCGTCCCCGACGAAACCGGGGCGCCGGTGCGGCATCCCGAGGTGGGCGAGATGTTCGTCGGACCGATCGATGGCGCCTATCGGCTGAAGATCGAGAACCGAAACTGAGCTTCGTCGCCAGCGATCAAGCCCCGAACCGGTCTGGTCACCACCGGACGGCCGTCGTTTTCACGGCGAAGCGATGACGCTCGCTCGCTGCGTTGTATCAGCGGCAAGACGAAAAAAACCGGCGGCCGCATGGACCACCGGTCGGATTTTAGACTGAAACGTCAGCACCTTGTCGTCGCAGGCTCAGCCATCGCCCGAGGACGATGCGAGCCCGATTACGTCACTGAGCCGGGGCACCCGCGTTCTTTGCCGCGTTCTGGGCGTCCTCGAACTTCTTGCGACGCTCCTCGGCCTGCTTCTGCAGCGCGTCGTTCAGTTCCTTCTGGCGCTCGGCAAGCGCCGACTGATCCTTCGCCGGGCCGTCATAGGCGTCGGTGAAGCCTTTCAGCGTGACCGGGATCGGATTTGCCTGACGCTGGAAGTTGATCGAGGTGACAACCATCTGGTTGCCCTTCTTCATGCTGTTCACCATGGCGTCGGTCAGTTCCGCCTCGGCGATGCAGCGGTTCGGAAAGCAGACCGAATAGTTCAGCGTCTGCGGCTGATTGTTGTCGATCTTGACCTGAACACCCGCCGGGATGACGCGACCGGTGGGAACGACGGCCTGGATGACCTTCTGGTTCACCTTGCCCTTGACGTTGATCAGATTGACGGCGGTGATCAGCTGGCGGGTATCGGCAATCAGCGAGTACTGGGTGTTGCAGATGTCGTTCTCGCCCTGCTTCGAGCAGACCTTGAACCACTCGGTCGGCATCACCTGTGGGCTCTGCTTGGCATCCTGGGCGTTTGCCAGGGGCGCACCGGCGAGCAGCGTGGCTGCACCCACGAGCACGCCTGCAAGCTTGGAGAGCGAAGCGTTCTTCATCCGGTTCTGCACGGCCTGATGTCCTTTCGGCGCGTTAATTCCAAATCAATGGCGGTTCCTTAACGAGCCCGGACGTCTTTCGCAAATACGGCGGTTTGAGGGCTCGCACGGGCTGAGGTTATGATACGGGCCGCAGCGTCAGGCGGTGATGGCCATTATGGGCACCTCCATGACCGCATCGAGAGGCCGAAGAGATTGCCCCGCATCCCGAAAGGCCGGCGATCCGGCCATTATTTGCCTTGCGTCCGCGCGTGTCTCGGCTAGCCTGCCGCGGCGCTCGGGTGGCCACTCCGGATATGGATTGACGGGGCTGCGCACCAGGGGCCGAACGTGGGAGAACGATCTTGACCACCATACGCGCCGCCGTCCTCAATGAATCCCCTGTGAATGCGCCTTACGCAAAGACGCGCCCGCTTTCGATCGAGACACTCGATCTGAAAGATCCCGGCCGCGGCGAGATCCTCGTGCGCGTGAAGGCCGCGGGCCTCTGTCATTCCGACCTGTCCGTCGTCAACGGCGCCAGACCCCGGCCGGTGCCGATGGCCCTTGGCCACGAGGCGTCCGGCGTCGTCGAGGCGCTCGGCGAGGGTGTCGACGATCTCGAGGTCGGCGATCACGTCGTGATGGTCTTCGTTCCCTCCTGCGGCCATTGCCTGCCCTGCGCGGAGGGACGCCCGGCCCTGTGCGAACCCGGCGCGGCGACGAACGGCGCGGGAACGCTGCTCGGCGGCGCAATCCGCCTCACCTATCGCGGCGAACCCGTGCATCACCACTTGGGCGTCTCGGCCTTCGCCGAGGCCGCGGTCGTCTCGCGCAACTCGGTCGTGAAGGTCGACAAGGATCTGCCCTTCGAGCATGCCGCACTATTCGGCTGCGCGGTCCTCACCGGTGTCGGCGCTGTGGTGAACACCGCCGGCGTGCGCGCCGGCCAGCGGGTCGCCGTCATCGGCCTCGGCGGCGTCGGGCTGGCGGCGCTTCTCGGCGCAAGGGCGAGCGGCGCCGGCCAGATCATCGCCGTCGATCCGATTGAAGAGAAACGCGCGCTGGCGCTCGAACTCGGCGCGAGCGAAGCGATCGATCCGCGCGAAGACGGGGCCGACGCCAAGATCAAGGCAATGACGAGCGGCGGCGTCGATGCGGCGATCGAGCTTGCCGGCTCGGTTCCCGCCCTCGACTTCGCCTACCGCATCACGAGACGCGGCGGTCTGACCGTCACCGGCGGCCTCGCCGCGCCGACGGAGCGCCTCGCCCTCGCCCCCGTGACCCTCGTCGGCGAAGAGCGCACCCTCAAGGGCAGCTACATCGGCAGCTGCATCCCAAGCCGGGACATTCCCCGTTACGTGGCACTGTTCAAGGCCGGCCTCCTGCCGGTCGACAGGCTTTTGACGAGCAGGGGAAGCCTCGACGGCATCAACGAGGCGCTCGATGCCCTCGTCGAGGGCCGCACCGTGCGCCACGTCATCGAAATGTGATAGGCCCTGGCCCGCGGTCTTGAATGACCGGCACCAGATGACGGCGCCGCCCACATGCGGCGGCTCAGCCGAACTTTCGCGCCGCGTCGATGCCGAGACCGAGACCGACCGAACCGAACGCGTCCGATTGCGCGATCTTGGCCGCGGGAAACCTTGAGACCGCCACGGACCTCACCGCAGGCACCTGCGCACCGCCGCCGGTCAGGATGACGGTCTCGACCGCGTCGGCGCTCACGCCGGCCTTCGCCAGCGCCTCGTCGATCGCCCCGCCGATCCGTGCGACGAGATCGCTGGTCGCCGCTTCGAAAGCCGCGCGTGCCGTCTTCGCTTCCAGAACCATCCCGGGTTCGCGCAATGTGACGACAGCCTCCTCGTTTTCACTCAGCGCGATCTTTGCGGTTTCGACGGCGCCGGCCAGCCTGTGGCCCGAACGGTGCTCGAGAAGATGGGCGAAGCGCGCGAGTTTCTGCGGCTCCGCCGCCTCGCGCTCGAGCGCCTTGATGTCACGCGCGATGGCGGGCGTATAAAGCGTGTTGATACGATGCCAGGTCGCCATATCGTTGAAGTACCAGACCGGCAGCCGCCGCTTGCCGTCGGCCGTGGAGCTGCCGAGGCCGAAATGCGGCATGACTTCCGCGATCGAAAGCTGGCGGTCGAAGTCGGTGCCGCCAACGTGAACGCCAGTGAAGCTCAAGATGTCGGCGAGGCGATCCCTGGCCCTGGCTCTTTGCGGTGAAAGACGCACGACCGAAAAGTCGGACGTGCCGCCGCCAATATCGACGACGAGGGCGAGTTCCTCCCGGGCGATCTGGCTTTCATAGTAGAGCGCCGCGGCCACCGGCTCGAACTGGAATGCGATTTCGGAAAAGCCGACGCCCCTTGCGGCCGCCTCGAGCTGGTCCTGCGCCGCCCGGTCGGCGGCGTCGTCCTCGTCGACGAAGCGCACGGGGCGGCCGAGAACGACCTGGTCCAGACGCACGCGCCCCTCGCCGCCGGCCTCGCGGCGCCGCGCTTCCAGTTCGAGCTTGCTGCGCAAATGAGCCAGGAAGCGGCCGATGAGCTCGACGAAGCTCAGCCTTTCGCGGCCGACACGCGTCGTCTCCTCCATCAGGGACGTCCCGAGCACGGATTTCAGCGCCCGCATGAAACGACCCTCGGCCCCGTCGACATATTCGAAGACGGCCGCGCGTCCGAAATAGGTCTTGCCGTCCTCGAAGGAGAAGAACAGCGCGGACGGCAAGGTCGGGGCATCACCCTCGACGGCGAGGAGCTCAGGACCGGCATTGGAGCCGATCGCCGGCGCGAGACCGACGGTCGAATTCGTGGTGCCGAAATCGAGGCCGACATAGATTTGGGACATGAAAGAAGCTCGGCTTGGCGCTGCGAGGGCCGCCGCGCGAACCATGCGGGACGATCGTGTCGCGGCACTGAAACAGGAAAGGGACGATCCGGCGAGCGGCGTCTCTAGCCGAAGAAGGGCGTCACTTGAACCCCGATCGAAGATTTGATCGCGCCCGTGCGAGCCTCGCCTCATTGAACCGGAGCGGGCCCGCAGCTATCGGATGGCAGAAAGATTTCTCGTCAGAAGCTGAGCAAAGGCGAACCATGGCCCTCCCGGACGGCTTCACCGACATTCCTCCCGGCAAGATCGCCGCCATCGCCACGATCATGGAACGACGCCACCGCCCTCGCGGCGACGAAACCGTCAGCGGCGGGAGCGCGAACTGGCGCTTCGAGCAGGTCGGCGCGCCAGACCTCGACTGGTACACCAGTCTCCTGCGCCGGGTGGGCTCGCAGCATCTGTGGTATCAGCGGCTGATCCAGGGACCGGATGCGATCGCCGCGAAGATCGCCGACCTTGCGACCATCATCCACGCGCTCTTCGTCGACGGCCGCGCCGAGGGAATCGCCGAACTCGATTTTTCCGAAGAGGGCGCGGCCGAACTCGTCTATTTCGGCGTGACGCCCGCCCTCGCCGGCTCGGGCGCCGCGCATTTCATGATGCAGCGCCTCATCGCCTTCGCCTTCTCGCGGCCGATCGAACGGCTCTGGCTGCATACCAACACCATCGACCACCATCGGGCGATGGCGTTCTACAGCCGCGCCGGCTTCACGCCCGTCCGGCAGATGCTGGAGCTTGCCGACGATCCCCGGCTTCTCGGGCTGTTCTCGACGGACACCGCCCCGCAGGTTCCGCTGTTCGCCGGGCCGAGCGGCGACTGACCCGCGCAGAAGAAAGCGGCCGTCCGCTTCGGCCGGGACAAAAGCCGGTGCCCCATGACGGCCACGCGCCAATGACAGCGTCGATGATTTGACGACCCGCGATTGCCGGGCAGTGCGCCCTGCGAGGTTTGCATTTTCACGAGCAGGCGCCCCAGGGAATCAGGACCGACTGCCTCCCCGAAAAGGTCGAGCTCGCTCGGTTTTTCACCGCAGCCACGGCAAAATCGCCGGAAATTCACCACGGCGCCATGCACTGAGAACATATCGCAGGTGCATTTTTGCTGCATCGCACTCCGCTCGGGCGAGGTCGATCGCGGCGTCGATCCACGGAAGCGCGAATCAAAAATGGCCGGCAACGGGTGTGCCGGCCATTCTGGTGTAGTCGAAGCTGAGGCGCCTCTTCGGCGCATCTCAGCTCATTCCTGATATTCGAGCAGATCGTTGTAGCGCAGCGCCAGCATGGTGCAGACGGCGCCCGAAAGCAGGTAGAGGCCGGCCGCGACCAGGCCCAGATGGTAGGACAGGTACAGCGCGATGAAGGGCGCGAAACCCGCTCCCACAAGCCAGGCGAGATCCGACACGATCGCCGAACCGGTATAGCGGTAGCTGCGCGGGAAGTTCGACGCGACGACGCCCGAGCACTGGCCGAAGGAGACGCCGAGGAGCGTGAAGCCGAAGACCATGTAGATGATTTCGCCGGCAACGCCCTGCGACAGAAGCGATGGCGCGAAACCGCTGAAGACAGCGATCAAAAGCGCGCAGACACCGAGGAGGTTCCGGCGCCCGTATTTGTCGGCGAGATAGCCAGACGCCACGATCGCGATCGCCCCGATCAATGCGCCGAAGCCCTCGATGATCAGGAAGCGCGTGACGGCTTCGTCGGTGAACAGATCGATCCACGAGAGCGGGAACACGGTCACCATATGGAACATGGCGAAGCTTGCCAGCGGCGCGAACGCGCCGACCATGATGAAGCGCGAATACTGGCGCAGCGTCTTGCGAACGCGGGAAGCCTGCAGTTCGCGGCGCTTGAACTGATGGATGTATTCGGGCGTCGCGACGATTCGAAGCCGGGCGAAGAGCGCCACCACGTTGATCGCGAAGGCGACGAAGAACGGGAACTGCCAGCCCCAGGCGTGAAATTCCTCGGTCGGCAGAAAACCGACGAAGAAGGCGAAAAGACCGGATGCGACGATCAGTCCGAACGGCGCCCCGAGCTGCGGCACCATGGCCCACCAGCCACGCTTGTTTTCCGGCGCATTCATCGCGAGCAGCGAGGCGAGGCCGTCCCAGGTTCCGCCGAGAGCCAGGCCCTGACCGATCCGGAACAGCGCCAGCAGCCAGATCGACGCCGCGCCGACGTCGTTATAGGCCGGCAGGAACGCCACGACCACCGTCGAAGTCCCCAGCAAAAACAAAGCGATGGTCAGCTTCGTCGCCTTCCCGTGCACCCGGTCGATGGTCATGAAGAGCCACGTACCAAAGGGTCGCGCAATGAAGGCGAGAGAGAAGATCGCGAAGGAATAAAGGACGCCCGTCAACGGATCGACGAACGGAAAAACCCGCTGTGGAAACACCAGCACGGAGGCGATCGCGAACACGAAGAAGTCAAAGAACTCCGACGTCCGGCCGATCACGACTCCGATGGCGATATCGCTCGGATTGAGGGGGTGTCCCTCGGCGTCGCTGGGAGCCTGGGAACCGGTGAAGTGGGGGGTGGCAACAGTATCGCTCATTCTGCGCTCCCAAGCACGAAAAGGGGTCGGGCGGCAAGCAGGCCGCAGATTAACGGTCTGTAAGGTATCACCCCCTCACGGAAAAGGGGGTTGAGCCACCGGCCGATTTGTTGAATACCGGCGCCGTGCGGCAGTCAACACGTGGTTTCGATCCGCTGACGCCCATTTCATGTCCGAACAATACGGGGCCGCTCCATTGCGTCCGTTTCGCCTTCTCGCCCTCCTGTCGCTGCCCTTCGTGCTCAGCGCCTGTAATTCGCCGCTGCTGTTTCCGGACGGAGACATTGCTGCGCGCCAACGCGACATGCTGTTGATCGCCACGGGATTGATGTTGATCATCATCATCCCGGTGATCTTCATGTCGCTGTATTTTCCGTGGCGCTACCGCGCGTCCAACAAGGCGACGCCCTACGATTCCGAGTGGGATCACTCGACCAAGCTCGAACTGGTCATCTGGACCGGGCCGCTCCTGATCATCATCGTCCTGGGGGCCGTAACCTGGGTCGGAACCCATCTCCTCGATCCCTTCCGGCCACTGGACAAGATCACCACGAGCGAGAAGGTCGCGCTGCACGAGAACCCGCTCGAGGTTCAGGTGGTGGCGATGAACTGGAAGTGGCTCTTCATCTATCCGCAATACGGCGTCGCCTCGATCAACGAGCTCGCAGCGCCGGTCGACCGGCCGATCCGCTTCGACCTCACCGCGGAATCGGTGATGAATGCCTTCTACATCCCGACGATGGCCGGCATGATCTATTCGATGCCCGGCATGGAAACGAAGCTTCACGCCGTGATGAACACGCCGGGCGCCTATGACGGCTTCGCCTCGCACTACAACGGCGCCGGCTTCTCCGACATGAATTTCAAGTTCTACTCGCAAAACGAGCAGGACTTCGACGCCTGGATCCAGAATCTCAAGGATTCCAACCGGACACTCGACAAGAAGACCTATCTGGAGCTTGCAAAGCCCAGCGAGGCCGTTCCCGTCGAGTACTTCTCCTCGGTGGACAAGGATCTTTACAGCCGGATCCTCGGCATGTGCGTGCACGACGGCAAGCTTTGCATGCAGCAGATCATGCAGATCGATGCCGGCGCGGCCGAGCCCGGCAAGACGGTGACCATCGACCAGCTCAAGTACCAGACCTACGACCTGGACAAATACGGCCATGGCAAGGAACAGGACGAGGCTCAGGGCGCAACGGCACCGGCGACGAACCGCGAGCCGCACAGTGACGAGACGAATGGCGGCGGGGAGCCTGCTGGCGAAGACAGCATCGCACCGCCGCAACTGAACGACTGACCAAGGGCTCCGGCCGGTGCCGGGGCGTTCGAAGCAACAGACCGAGACATAACCATGCTGGGCAATACGGATCTCACACGGCTGATATTCGGGCGTCTCACGCTAGAATCCATCCCGTATCACGAGCCGATCCTGGTCGCGACGTTCATCGCCGTGGCGATCGGCGGCGGCGCCGTCCTCGGCGCACTGACCTATTTCCGTCTGTGGGGCTATCTCTGGAAAGAGTGGTTCACCAGCGTCGATCACAAACGCATCGGTGTCATGTACATCGTGCTGGCGATCATCATGCTCCTGCGCGGCTTTGCCGATGCGATCATGATGCGGACGCAGCAGGCCCTCGCCTTCAACGGCTCGGAAGGGTTCCTCCCGGCCCATCACTACGACCAGGTCTTCACCGCACACGGCGTGATCATGATCTTCTTCGTGGCGATGCCGCTGATCGTCGGGATCATGAACATCGTCGTGCCGCTGCAGATCGGCGCGCGCGACGTCGCCTTCCCCTTCCTCAACAACTTCTCCTTCTGGATGACCGCCGGCGGCGTCATCCTGATCATGGCCTCGCTGTTCATCGGCGAGTTCGCCCGCACCGGCTGGCTGGCCTTCCCGCCGCTCGCCGACGCGGCGAACAGTCCCGGCGTCGGCGTCGACTATTATATCTGGGGCCTTCAGATCGCAGGCGTCGGTACGCTGTTGTCAGGCGTCAACTTCCTGGTGACCATCATCAAGATGCGCGCCACCGGCATGACCATGATGCGCATGCCGATCTTCACCTGGACGTCGCTCTGCACGAACATCCTGATCGTCGCCTCCTTCCCGGTGCTGACTGCCGTCCTCGCCCTCCTTTCGCTCGATCGTTACGCGGGAACGCACTTCTTCACGAACGACCTCGGCGGCAACTCGATGATGTATTTCAACCTCATCTGGATCTGGGGCCATCCGGAGGTCTACATCCTCATCCTGCCTGCCTTCGGCGTGTTTTCCGAGGTCACCTCGACCTTCTCGGGCAAGCGCCTGTTCGGCTACACCTCGATGGTCTACGCGACGGTGGTCATCACCATCCTCGCCTATCTCGTGTGGCTCCACCACTTCTTCACCATGGGCAACGGCGCCAGCGTGAACTCGTTCTTCGGCATCACCACGATGATCATCTCGATCCCGACGGGAGCGAAGATCTTCAACTGGCTGTTTACGATGTATAACGGCCGCGTGCGCTTCGAGCTGCCGATGATGTGGACGATCGCCTTCCTGGTGACGTTCACCCTCGGCGGCATGACGGGCGTTCTCCTCGCGGTTCCCCCCGTCGATTTCGTCGTCCACAACTCGCTGTTCCTCGTCGCCCACTTCCACAACGTGATCATCGGCGGCGTGTTGTTCGGCATGTTCGCGGCGATCAACTACTGGTTCCCGAAGGCCTTCGGCTTCAAGCTCGACGTCTTCTGGGGCAAGGTGAGCTTCTGGTTCTGGGTGATCGGTTTCTACTTCGCCTTCATGCCGCTTTACGTCCTCGGCCTGATGGGCGTCACCCGCCGGCTGCGCGTGTTCCACGATCCCTCGCTGCACATCTGGTTCATCATCGCCGCCTTCGGCGCAGCGCTGATCGCCGTCGGTATCGGGGCCTTCCTGATGCAGATCTTCGTCTCGATCCGCAATCGCGAGAAGCTCGCCGACACGACCGGCGATCCGTGGGATGGCCGTACGCTTGAATGGGCGACGTCCTCTCCGCCGCCGCACTACAACTTCGCCTTCACCCCCGTCGTGCACAGTCTCGACACCTATGCCGACATGAAGAAGCGTGGTTTCGAGCGGCCGATGGAAGGTTTCAGGCCGATCCACATGCCGAAAAACACCGGTGCAGGCGTCGTCATCGCCGCCCTCGCGACGATCTGCGGTTTCGCCCTGATCTGGTACATCTGGTGGCTTGCGGCCCTGAGCTTCGTCGCGATGCTCGCTGCCGTGATCGCGCACACCTTCAACTATGACCGGGACTACTACATCCCGGCCGACGAGGTCGCAGCGTCCGAGCGGGCCTTCGCCGACACACTGGCGGCGCGGAGCTGATTTGATGTCCGAGACGATTGCCCACGAGGGGACCGACAAACCGGTCTACTTCGACCTCCACGAGCACGAGCACGAGCCTGGCGGAAGCACCATGCTCGGCTTCTGGATCTATCTGATGAGCGATTGTCTCATCTTTGCGATCCTGTTTGCGACCTACGGCGTTCTGGCCAGTGCCTATGCGGCGGGGCCGCGCCCCGATGAGATCTTCGAACTGCCGCTTCTGGCGGTGAACACGGCGATGCTTCTGTTCTCGTCGATCACCTACGGCTTTTCGATGATCGCCATGCAGAACCACAACAAGCAGGCGGTGCTGATCTGGCTGGCCGTGACGGCCCTCTTCGGCGCCTGCTTCGTCGGCATCGAGCTCTACGAGTTCGCCACCCTCATCCATGAAGGCGCAACGCCCGAGCGAAGCGCTTTCCTGTCGGCGTTCTTCACGCTCGTCGCCACCCACGGCCTGCACGTGTCCTTCGGCATTCTGTGGATGGTTATCCTCATGGTCCAGGTCGGCAAGTTCGGACTGATCGCGGACAATCGTCGCCGCCTGATGTGCCTGTCGATGTTCTGGCACTTCCTCGACGTCATCTGGATCGGCGTCTTCACCTTCGTCTATCTCATCCGGGTGATTTGATGAGCAGCGCCTCCCACGCCACGAATTCCCACGACGAGGCCCACGGCCACCACGAGGGCGGCGAGTCCCACTCGACGATCAGCGGCTACCTGACCGGCTTCGTCCTGTCGGTGGTCCTGACGGTGATCCCCTTCTGGCTGGTTATGGCGCGCCCGATCGAGGACGGCGTCCTGACGTCGATCCTCGTCATCTTCCTGGCCGTTGCCCAGATCTTCGTCCACATGGTCTACTTCCTTCACATGGACGCCAAGTCCGAAGGCGGATGGACGGTGATGGCGCTGATCTTCACCGTTGTCCTCCTTGTCATCACCATCTCCGGCTCGCTGTGGGTGATGTATCACCTGAACCAGAACATGATGCCGATGGGTGGCATGCATATGGAAGACGGTGAAATGGAGATGAACGCCGGTGGCGCGGGCCACATGATCCCTCGGAACGAACCGGCATCGGCGCCCGCCGACGGCGCGTCTGGCGCTCAATCAAACGGCGGTGGCGGCACGATGCAGGGCGTGGACATGGGCTCGTCCACGGCGCCTGCGAGCCACGGCGACCACTGAAAGACCGCCGGGCGGGAGCCGTAAGCCGCGTCGCTCGCAGACGGGTTTGCGGGCGTGAGCTTCGCCCGGCCTCGAGCCCGCAAGGCAGATCCCTTTGTCTAACGACCCGCAGGACCGTCACGCAGCAAAGACCGGGGACGCAGCCAAGAGCGGGCGGCCACGCGGCAGGCTCGGGAAGGTTCTTCTTGCCCTCGTCGGGCTTGTCCTCTTCGCGGTCTTCCTCGCTCTCGGCGTCTGGCAGCTGGAACGCCGGGTCTGGAAACTCAACCTGATCGCGGCCGTCAACGAGCGCGTCGCGGCCGCGCCGATTGCAGCGCCGGGCCCCGATGCCTGGCCCAGCCTCAGCTTCGACGGCGACGAATACCGGCATGTTTCGGTCTCGGGCAGCTTTGAAAAAGGCAAGTCGGTCTTCGTCCAGGCGACGACGGACTATGGCGGCGGCTTCTGGCTGGTCACGCCGCTGCGCGACCAGCGCGGCTTCACCGTCCTGATCAATCGCGGCTTTGTGCCGTCCAGGGATTTCCCCGCAGATCGCGGGCTTTCCGGCGCAAGCACCGAAGTCACCGGCCTGTTGCGGATGAGCCAGCCGGGTGGGGCATTCCTGCGCTCCAACGACCCGGCGGCCGGGCGCTGGTATTCGCGCGACGTCGAAGCCATCGCGGCGGCGAAGGACGTCGCCGGCCCGGTCGCGCCCTATTTCGTCGATGCCGGCTCGCCGCTCGAACGCCCGCCCCTGCCGAATGCCGAGATGGGCGCGCCGCCGCCGGGCACGGTCTCCTATCCGGTCGAGGGGCTGACGCGAACCACCTTCCGCAACCAGCATCTCCAATACGCCCTCACCTGGTTCGCGCTTGCGGGCCTCGTCGTGGTCGCGGCGGTGATCGTCGTTCGAAACGACCGCCGCCGAAGGGCCTGACGGGAGCCGTTTTGCGCTCTGGCGCCCTGCCCGCGGCTTTGTGGTTTCGCCGAGGGCCCGCTCATTCTAAGCTCGACTGATTGCCTGTGTGCAGAGAGATTCCATCATGAAAAGTCCCATCGTCTTCGACGGCCACAACGACTGCCTGCTGCGCCTTTATCTTGATGGCGGCGAAGCGGCGATCGAGGCCTTTCTGGGTAACGGCGGACCGGGCCATATCGATCTGCAAAAGGCCGAGGCCGGCAAGCTGAGGGGCGGGCTTTTCGCGATCTTCCCGCCGTCGCCGCGCGGTGGCCTCGATCTCTCCCGCATGCCGGCGGGCGGCTACGACTACCCCCTCCCCGCGCCACTCGAGGGCCCCGTTGCCGAGGCGGCCACCATCGCCATGGCGTCGATCCTGCTGCGGCTCGAGCGGCAGTCCAAGGGCCGCTTTCGCGTCTGCCGCTCCGTCGCCGAGATTCGCAGCGCTTGGAGCGACGGGGCGCTGGCGGCGGTGATGCATATCGAGGGCGCCGAGGCGATCGATCCCGGTCTCAGGATGCTCGACGTGCTTCATGCCGCCGGGCTGCGGTCGATCGGCATGGTCTGGAGCCGCAACAACCATTTCGCCCACGGCGTGCCGATGCGCTTTCCCTCTTCGCCCGACATCGGCGAAGGCTTGACCGCGGCCGGCGAACGCCTGGTGAAGCGCTGCAACGAACTCGGCATCCTCCTCGATCTGTCGCATCTCAACGAAAAGGGCTTTTTCGACGTCGCGCGCCTCTCCGACGCCCCCCTCGTCGCGACCCATTCCAACGTCCATGCCCTTTGCCCGGTCAGCCGCAATCTGACGGACAGGCAACTTGCCGCCATCGCGGAGACGAAGGGCGTCGTCGGGCTGAACTTCGCCACGGCCTTCCTGCGCGAAGACGGGGCGATGAATGCCGACACCGATCTCGATACGATGATCCGCCATCTCGACGCGCTCGTCGAAAGGCTCGGCGAGGACGGCGTCGCGCTCGGCTCCGATTTCGACGGTGCGGTGATCCCGGAGCCGATCGGCGACGCCAGCGGCCTGCCGAAGCTGTTCACCGCGATGGAGCGTCATGGCTATGGCAAGGCGCTGATCGACAAGATCGCTTACGAGAACTGGCTGAGCGTCCTCGAACGAAGCTTCAAGTCAGGCGGCGTTTGAACGGACGACCGAAGACTGCTTGAGAGTTCCGGCCGCTTGTCGTCGGGAGAGTGGACCGGCAAGCGTTCCCCTGCGGCCGCGTCCTGCGTGCCCGCAGGCACGCCCCGTCATGCGGCCGGTACTGCCTTGCTCGGACCGCCGTTGCGCCAACGGTCGGAATCGAAGGCGTATACCTCCATCTCTTCGCCGAAGCCGCGCAGCGGGAAGGGTCCGAGGCTTTCGAGGGCCCTCTGGCATCCCGCCTTTTCGGCAAAGGCCTTAGATACCAGCACCGGCCGCTGGACAGCCTTGGTGAGGTTCTCAAGCCGCGAGGCGGCGTTGACCGAGGGGCCGATGACCGTGAAGTCGAGCCGCCGGCGCGACCCGATATTGCCGTACATGACGTCGCCGAGATGGATGCCGACGCCGTATCGCAGCTTATCGCGCCCCTGCCCTGCCCGCTCGGCGTTGAGGCTGTCCATCGTATCCTCCGCCTCGACCACCGCCGACAACAGATCGTCGCAGGCCGTCGGGCGTTCCAGCGGGAAAATCGCCAGAAGCCCGTCGCCGATGAATTTCAGGATTTCGCCGCCATTGCGCTCGATCGGCTCGCAGATCGCGTCGAAATAGCCGTTCAGCAGCTCGATGACGTCGTCGCGCGGCCACAGATCGGAGATATGGGTGAAATTGCGCAGGTCGCAGACCATGATGGCGGCGGCGACCGTGGTGCCGCTGCCGCGGGTGATCGCGCCGGCCAGGATCTCCTCGCTGGCATGGGGGCCGACATAGGTCTCGAGCAACGTGCGCGCCAGACGGTTCTTCAGACGGATCTCGCTGACCAGCGCGAAGGCCGGCACGAGGTCGTGCAGGAAGGCGAGTTGCCCGTCGGTGAAACCCTGCGGTGCGTCGCTGGCAAAGGTGATGACATGCCGGCGGCCGAGGGTGTGCTGGATTGGCCAGGCCACGTAGTCGGTCATCCCCTCGCCGCGCAGCTCTTCGAACAGCGGAAAGCCGGGGTCCGAAGCCGTTTGCGTCAGGTCCCAGCGGACCTCCGTCCTGCCGGCATGCACGAGCGCGACAGGACTGCTGCGATAGCCAAGCGTTTCCAGTGTCCCGTGATCGAACGTGTCGATCTGAAGCTCGCTGACGCCCTTGCGCCAGACGAAGCGCGCTCCTAGCCACAGCGGATGTTCGATGCGGAAATGCACGGTCGCACGCGCCACCGGCAGACCCTCGGCGACCAGCCGGTCGCACAATTCCTGAAAGATCACGTCAGCAAAACGTTCGCTGGGCGTTTCCCCGATCAGCCAGTCGAGGATGCCACTGCGCCAGCGCGGCCACTGCCCTTTTGTTTCGGAGACAGCGCGATCCGCCGCACGGATGAGCTCCATGATCGTCTTCCTTCCATCGCCGCCGATATCGCGGATCACCAAATTAATACCGGGGTCAGCCCTGAGAAAGAGTCCTTTCGGTGGCGACGGCCCGCATGGCTTGCACCCGGATGTGCTCATCCGACCGCAGCGTACAAGACCGACCGAGCCGAATTACCGGCGACGCTGCGTTTTCGCATCGAGGAGATGGACATTTGCAGGGTCGGCCTGAAACCTGATCTCATCGCCCGGTTTCGCCATGAACGGCGCCCTGAGGGCGGCGTCGACGTGATCGGTGCCGCACCTCGGGCATGACGATGATCTCGTCGGCCATGGTCGCCGCCTCGATCTGGTTGCGGATAATGGCGGTGACGTAGTCGTCTCGAGGCGCTGGTGCAGCTCACGGCAGTTCGATCTGCATCTTGACGTCGCTCGGCGGCGCCGAGGCGGCGATCTCGAACGCCTTTACGCTGTCTTCGAAGCCGAAGGTCCGGGTGATCAGCGGCTTCACGTCGATCGTGCCGGAGGAAAGCATCTTCACGCAGCGCGGAAAGACATGGGCATAGCGAAAGATGTTCTCGACCCGCGCTTCGCGGATCATCGCGGCGCCGGCGTCGTAGGAGATCGGGTCGGGCTGACCGCCGATCATGACGACGCAGCCGCCGGGGGCCAGCGGCTCAAAGATACGGGCCGCAGCCTTCGGCGATCCCGTCGCCTCAAAGACGATGTCGCAGCCCCAGCCGTCCGTCTCCGCCTTCACCCGGTCGGCGATGCTTTCCTTCGAGGCATCGACGCCGGTGATCGCGCTGGAGAGGCTTTCGGCGATCTGAAGCTTCTTCTCGGCCAGATCGCTCACATAGACGCGCGCGCAGCCGCCGGCGATCGCCGAGAGCGCGGTGACGAGGCCGATCGGCCCGGCCCCCATGACGACGGCGACGTCGCCCGGCCTGATCCGTGCCTTGGTTGCGGCATGAACGCCGACGGCCAGCGGCTCGACCATCGCGGCTTCCGCAAAAGAGACGTTGTCGGGCAGTTTGTAGGTAAAGGCCTCGGGATGGACGCAGCTCGGCCTCAGAATGCCGTGGACCGGCGGCGTCGCCCAGAAGCGCACGGCCGGATCCACATTGTACATGCCGAGCCGCGTCGCCTTGGAGTTCGGATCGGGAATGCCGGGCTCCATGCAGACCCGGTCGCCTACCGCGAGGCTCGTCACATCCGCACCGATTTCGATCACCAAGCCGGAAGCCTCGTGGCCGAGGATCATGGGCTCTTCGACGACGAAGGGGCCGATCCGCCCATGGGTATAATAATGGACGTCGGAGCCACAGATGCCGACCGTGTGCAACTTGATGCGCACGTCACGAGCGCCGAGGCTCGCTTCGGCGGGCTCGATGGCGAAGTCGCGGAGCGAGAGTTCGCCCTTGCGTTCAAGAACCAGGGATTTCATGGCTCAGCCCTTTCAAACGATAAAGACTGCGATCGCAATCGCAACGGCATCGGCGACGTCGGGCGACAGCCCGGCCGACTCGACGAGGTGAAGCCGGAACAGGGTGAGCGCCCCCATACGACGCAGAAGAAGAACAGGACGATCCCTGTCGGGGCAAGGTGGACCGAGCCCAGCCTCTTGGAATGCGTGTCAGGGATCCTTTCATCGAAGACGGCGTACACCACCCGATCCAGGCTTGCGAGCGCTCGTCATTCGGGCGGCAACGATCATCCGACAGACCGCGCAACGAGGCATACGATCACCCCCTGCAGCAATTGCCTGCCCCAAGCCCATTGACAGGCCAAGCATCGGCTTCGTATATCGCCGCGTCGCCGCATTCCAAGCGGACCGGCGGCGGAGTAGCTCAGTTGGTTAGAGCAGCGGAATCATAATCCGCGTGTCGGGGGTTCAAGTCCCTCCTCCGCTACCAGATTTCCTTTTGTCCGGCCCGGAGACATGGGTGACAGAACGTTCCTAAGACATGGGTGACAATCTCGTGCCGAACGGATTGTCGATTGTTTGCAAGGTTCTCTGTTCCAGGTCGATATATCCCAGATCGTACCTCAT
>NZ_JAGJCF010000017.1 GCF_017815135.1 Jiella mangrovi
ATGAGGTACGATCTGGGATATATCGACCTGGAACAGAGAACCTTGCAAACAATCGACAATCCGTTCGGCACGAGATTGTCACCCATGTCTTAGGAACGTTCTGTCACCCATGTCTCCGGGCCGGACAGCGGGTCAAATGGCGGAGAGGAAGGGATTCGAACCCTCGATACCGTCTCCGGTATACTCCCTTAGCAGGGGAGCGCCTTCGACCACTCGGCCACCTCTCCGTTGGCGTTGTCATAGGCGCGGCAAGGGGTTTTGTGCAACCCCATCCGTGGCGCTTCGAACGGGAAAAAACACCTTTGTCGCAGACGGAAGGTCTGGTCGCGGGGCAAAATGGTGCCGCGATGTTAGAGCGCCGGGCGAAAAAGTGGAATCCGGTTTTTCGAAAAGCCGGCGCGCCAGATAAAATCGACAGCATCGGGCGATGCGGAGTGATCGGCCGATGCTGTAGCGTTGCCGTCCCTTGCCGACGCGGCGTTCGCGGAAGGAGCAGTGTTTGTTTCGGGCGTTACGATGCGGATCGAGGCCGGGCGCTTTGCCACGGGGCGCAAAGCGTGTCATCCATTGCGGGGTAACGCATCCTCGCATGCTATAGGCGCGCCATTCACATCGACGGGATTTCGGGTGAGTTGCCGCCGGCCTGGTCTTCGTATGCGGTGGTTCGGCCACGGTGTCGTTCATCGGGGATACCGGCGCATCTCGACGCCTTGCGGCGTCATGGACGCCTTGAGATGAGATGAAGGACGATCGTGATGGCTAGGATGTGGCATGGCGCGATCCCCGCACTGATGACCGAGATGGGCGAGGATGGCCCCTCGATCTCGCGGCCACTGGCCGGCATCTCGAACGCTGCATCGAGGCGGGCTGCGAGGGCTTTGTCATGCTGGGCACGCTGGGGGAGAACAGTTCGCTCACGGCGGATGAAAAGGTGGCGGTCGTTGCCGCCGCGGTCGAGGCGGCGGGCGGCCGGGTGCAGGTGATCGCGGGGATCGCGGGGATCGCCGAAAATACCGGGCTTGCCGCCGCCGACAGTCCGCAGCGGATGAAGGATGCGGGCGCCGCCGGGCTGATGGTGCTTCCGGCGATGGTCTACCAGCAGGAATCGCGTGAGGCGATCGGGCATTTTCGAACCGTCGCCCGCGCCGTCGATCTGCCGATCATGATCTACAACAACCGCGTCGCCTACAAGGTCGACCTCAGCCCGGAGGATTTCGCCGAACTCGCCAGCGAGCCGAACATCGTCGCGGTCAAGGAATCGAGCCATGACAGCCGGCGCATCACCGACATGTTCAATCGCCTCGACGAGCGCTACGAGATCCTCTGCGGCGTCGATGACCTGGCGCTGGAAAACCTTCTCTTCGGCGCTGTCGGCTGGGTTTCGGGAATGGCCAACTGTTTTCCGCACGAAGCGGTCGCGCTCTATCGTCTTGCGGCAGCCCGCAAGGTCGACGAAGCCGTCGAACTCTATCGCTGGTTCATGCCACTTCTGCATCTCGACACCGAGATCAAGCTCGTCCAGTACATCAAGCTCGCCAATCAGATGACGGGCTACGGGTCGCAGAACGTGCGTGCCCCGCGTCTGGTGCTGTCCGGCGCCGAGCGCGATCGGATCGCCGCCATCATCCAGCGGGCCATCGACACGCGGCCACGTCTCGCAACGGCTGCCTGAGCGCTTCGAGGGCGATGGGCTCGCAAGACGCCGGAGCGGACGGTTCCCGTCATGATGTCGTCCTTGTCGGGGCCGGGATCGTCGGGCTGGCCTCGGCTCATAAGCTTCAGGAAGCCGGGCGGGCGGTCACGCTGGTCGACGAGCGCGGCATCGCCAACCGCGCCAGCGCCGGCAATGCCGGCGCCCTCGCCTATTCCGACATCCTGCCGCTGTCGGCCCGCGGGCTGTTCTGGAAGGCTCCGGCATGGCTCGCCGATCCGCTCGGACCGCTGGCGATACCCCCCGCCTACGCGGCGCGCATCATGCCGTGGCTCTGGCGGTTCTGGCGGGCAGGAAGTGCGAAGACCGCACGGCGCGGCACCGCGGCGCAAGCGGCGATGGTGCGCCTTGCCAGGCCGGAAATGACTGCGCTCGTCACCGCTTGCCGCCTCGGGCCGATGATCTTTCGCGACGGATCTGTGGAACTTTACGAAAGCGAGCGCGAATTTCGCGGCTCTCTGACGGGGTGGCAGCTGCGTCAGTCGGAAGGCATCGATTTCGAGCATGTCAGCGGCACCTGCCTGTCGGACCTTCAGCCGGGTCTTTCGCCACGTTTCGTCGCTGGCACCTTCGTTCCCGGCTGGGAAACCGTCGCCGACCCGCAGCTCTTTGCCAGAGCGATCGCCGACACGGTTCTGGCGCGAATCGGCTGACCCATGTGCTTTGGACCGGCAAGCCGACGGTTGCGGGTGCGACTGCGCGCAATGCGGTGGTCTATGGCGAAAAAGCCATCGACCGCTCGCCATGCGGCACCGGCACTTCGGCCCGCATGGCACAATGGGCCGCGCAAGGCCGGCTCGCCGTCGGTGACAGCTTCGTCCACGAAAGCATCATCGGCTCGCTCTTCTCAGGCCGGGTCGAGGACGCCGTCAGGGTTGTATCGCTCGATGCCATCGTTCCCTCGATCGGCGGTTGGGCGCGGAAGACGAGGTTCAACACCATCTTCATCGACGATCGCGATCCCTTCGCCCACGGATTTACGGTGGCGTGACGATGCCGGTGCCGTCAACGCGTGACGCGTGCGATGGCGGCCGTGTCCCAGCGGCCAACTTGAAGCGGACCGAGGCTAGCGAAGGGCGCCCGGACATGTCGGGCGCGAGCGCGCTGGAGCTCTGGTGGACCCGCACGCCCTGTCCCTTTCCTGCGAAACCTTCAGAAATTTTGACACGCGGGTCCGCACCGCCTTGGGATGGTTCGATGCGCCCGCGGTTTTATGACTGGATAAAATCGGTTTCATACTGTTGAATTGTCCAGCCAAACGATTATTCCACCGCCCCAGCGCAGGATCGCCCAAAAATGCCGGACAGCCTCGGCCATCGCATGAAATTCGGGGTCATCGCGCCCTCGACCAACACCTCCGTGCAGCCCGAATTCGACGACATGCGCCCGGTCGGCGTCACCAACCACTTTTCGCGCATCGTCATCGACGACAGGCCCGTCCATTCCGACGAGGATTTCAACGATCTCGTCATGCGTATCCGCGCAGCGACGATGGACGCGATCGACGCGGTGAAATCCTGTGCACCCGGCGCGATGATCATGGGAATGTCGGCCGAGACGTTCTGGGACGGAAAGGATCGCGCCGATGGTCTCAAAGCCGAGATCGAGGCGAGAGCCGGCATGAATGTCGCGATGGGCTCGGATGCCTGCCAGGCGGCGTTGTCGAAGTTCGGCGACATCAAGCGCATCGCCGTCGTCACGCCCTATATGCCGATCGGCGACGAGCAGGTCCGCAAGTTCTTCACCGACTGCGGCTACGAGGTCGTGACCGTGAAAGGGCTGAAATGCGCAAGCCCGACGCTGATTGCCCATGTGAGCGAAAAGACCCTGCGCGACGCGATCATCGCCGTGAACGATCCTTCCGTCGAGGCGATCATCCAGGCCGGAACCAACCTCGCCATGGCGAGGGTCGGCGCCATGGCCGAATTCTGGCTCGACAAGCCGGTGATCGCCATCAACACGGCCACCTATTGGCATGCCCTGCGGATGAACGGTATCGAGGACAAGGTTCAGGGCTTCGGCTCGCTGCTGTCCCGGTACTAAGCCTCCGGGTCACGGATATCGCCGTGCAGGAGGAGGACGCAATGACGGGGCCAGAGCCGCGTCATTCCGGTGACTGGCGCCCCCTCCTGATGCGCATCTTGTAGGTCATCTGACTGGCGGAATGCCAGTTGAACGAGGCGATCAGCACGCCTGAATCGGTCACGTACCGCCGCAGAAGCTGAAGCGACGGCGCCCCGGCGGGTAGACCGAGCGGATGCGAGATCTCCGCCGGCATGAGCGTTGCCCGGATTTCCTGCTGAACCTCTTCGATCGTCAGGCCGGAATGGCGCTCGAGAAGATCGAAGAACGGCCCGGAATGGCTGGAAAAGCTCGGGACCAGAGCCTCGAAGCGCTCCGGGACGAAGCTCTCGATATAGCTGATCGGACGGCCGCCGGGCTCGGTCCAGCGGACGCCATCGACCCGGATCCAGCGCTCCCCCGCCTTTCCGCCGATCCGTTGCGCCAGCGGCTCGTCGATCACCAGGGGCTGGTGGCCGAGCACCACCATGTAAGTGTCGATGGCGCCCTGGAAGAGCTCGCGAAGCGACTCGAAGGACTGGTAGTAGCGCACCTGCGGCTGCGCCGAGACGACCCGCGTGCCCATGCCCTGACGGCGTTCCACATAGCCGTTTTCAGTCAGGCATCTGAGCGCCTCGCGCACGGTGAAGCGGCTGGTCGAGAACTCCTGCCCCAGCTCGGTCTCGGTCGGCATCAGCGAGCCGATCGGATAGACGCCCGCCTCGATGCGGTCGGCGAGCGTGCGGTGGATGCGCTGATAGCGCGGGGCGGCATCGTCGCCGGCAAGGTCCGGCATGGCGCTAAAGGCAGCCCGCTCCCGCGATTTCGACATTCGGTTCATCGTCTCGCGCTCCGCCTCGACCTCGCGTCCATCGCCCGTCCCGATCGTCATTATTTATCTGGACAAATAATGAATGGGCGTGGCAAGTGTTCTCTACCGACTGACCGTGCTCAAGCCAATGCCCCGACGTCAAACGCCGCCACGCGCCGAACCCGATTTTTCCGCTTGGATCGGTCGCCTGCCCTATTCGTTTGACCGCTTTCAGGCAGAAGGCTCGAACGTCGCGCTCCCTGTCGGCGAAGATCAGCGTTCCGCATCGCTACCAGCGGCCCATCGTTCCCGGCCGGGTGCCGGACGCATGGCACCGTGAAACCAAGCCCGAGAAGAAGAAGACTGAAATGGCCGACAAGTCCCTGAAGCAAGCCATCACCTCCGGCGAATTCGTCACAGCCCCCGGCGTCTTCGAGCTGATCTCCGCGATGATTGCCGACACCGCCGGTTTCCAGGCTCTCTACGTGACCGGCTACGGCACTGTCGCGTCGGCTCTCGGCCTGCCCGACGCCGGCCTTGCGACCTATTCCGACATGCTCGGACGGATCGCGACGATCGTCGAGCGCACCAAGACCCCGGTCATCGCCGATGCCGATACCGGCTACGGAGGCCTCCTCAATGTTCGCCACACGGTGCGCGGATACGAGCAGGCCGGCGTTTCGGCGATCCAGCTCGAGGATCAGGAGTTTCCGAAGAAATGCGGCCACACGCCGAACCGTCGTGTCGTTCCGCTTGCCGATATGGTCCAGAAGATCGAGGTCGCCGTCGACAGCCGCAAGAGCGACGACTTCCTGATCGTCGCCCGCACCGATGCCCGCACCGCTCACGGCATCGACGAGGCGATCCGGCGCGGCAAGGCATTTGCCAAGGCGGGCGCGGACATCGTGTTCGTCGAGTCGCCCGAGAGCGAGGACGAGATGAAGCGGATCTGCGATGCCATCGACGCGCCGCTGCTTGCCAATATGGTCAATGGTGGCCGTACGCCCCTGCTCCCGGCCGAACGGCTGAAGTCGCTCGGCTATGCCATCGCCATTCACCCCGCGGTCGGCTTCCTTGCGATGGGCGCGGCCTTGAAGAAGGCCTATGCCGATCTTCGTGAAAACGGCGAAACCACCGAAGCGATCGACCTTTACGACTTTTCCCGCTTCAACGAACTTCTGGGATTTTCCGACATCTGGGAATTCGAAAAGCGCTACGCTCGGCCCGAAGCTGCTTCCGCCGGCGAGTAGGCATCGCGACGTCTGAACGAAGGAAACACGCAATGACCGACGATCTTTCAGCGAACTATGCCAAGGCCTATGGCAACAAGGCCGGCTTTGGAAAACGCCCGGCTCTCGTCCTGATCGACTTCGCAAAGGCCTATTTCGATCCGGCCTGCGACCTTTTTGCGGGCGTCGACGACGCGCTCGCCTCGGCCCTGCGCGTCCGCGAGGCGGCGCGCGCTGCCGGCGTTTCCATCGTTCTGACGGAAGTGACCTATCACAAGGGCGGGCGAGACGGCGGCCGCTTCTTCGAAAAGGCGCTGCCGCTGAGGAACTTCGTCAAGGGCGAGGAGATGGCCGAGTTCGCCGACGGCCTCGTGCCGAAGGACGACGAGATCGTCGTTTCGAAGCAATATCCCTCGGCCTTCTTCGGGACCTCGCTTGCCTCCACATTGACGGCCGGAGGCCATGACAGCGTCATTCTGACCGGACTGACCACGTCCGGCTGCGTGAGGGCGACCTGTGTCGATGCCATGTCTCACGGCTTCATCACGACGGTCGTCGCCGACGCCTGCGGCGACCGCCACCCGGCGCCGCACGAGGCGAACCTTTTCGACATGAACGCCAAATATGCCGACGTGGTTTCTGAGGCCGAGATCATCGCCTATCTCGGCACGTTGCGCAGCGAGTGAGGAGCGGCGCGGCCGACAAGCGCATCGCATCTCTGCGATGCATCGGGCAGATCTGACGCCCATTTCGGTCGGAGCGGCATGGCTCGGGGCCTTTCGGGCCGCGCCCTATCAGCTCCTCAATCGTGAACGCGTTGGGCGGCCCTCATGAGAATGCTGCGAACCAGTATTCTCACGCGCTCCGCCTGGCCGGGAGTGCCGGAATTGTTCACCCCATCCTCCGCGGGATAGCCGACGAGTTCGAAGAACGTCATGACGGAGACCCCAAAGCGTATGGCGAGGTCGCCGAGGCGGCCTATTCCGATCCGTGTCATGCCCCGTTCGAAGCGATCAATCTCACTGACGGTGGAAGAAAGATACAGAGCGATGTCCGCCTGGGTCAGGCCGGCGGAAATCCGCAGCTCTCGAACCCGATTTCCGACCGCGACGTCGACTTTGTTTCCGGTGAAGGCCGGCATACGGTTCATCCTCTTGGCGGTCAGCGATCCCGATCCGCGGAAACGCGTCTGCGTTGGGGTATCGATCCGCTGCTGCGCCGATGCGCCAACGGCGTGTTTGCGCCTGAACCCGGTCGCGAAATGACAGCTCGCTTCGTTCGACCCGCGCAGCCGCCACTTCGTTCGTGTCAGATACTATTCCAGAGTTCATTGACGGATTGTGTCATGCATCTCAGACGGTTGATCGCACCCTCCACTCGACGTGAAGTCGTATCCCAAATCTCGACCGCCGGAGCAAAAAATACTCGGCAACACGTTGATTTTACCACGGATTCACGAATTCGCAGCGCGGCTCGACGGTCATGCAGCATCACGATCCATCAAGTCCTCAGCTGCATCCGTCGCTTGTATGCATATATCATATTTTTAAGGGATTCAAATTCTCCATCCTCGGCACGGTATCATATCTGGATCAATGCAACTTGATCCCAGTTGACGTGAGCGCGTCGCCGCCGAGACACCGCCGCATCAGCATTTCCGGCGTTTTTCCGGCCCACGCCTCAGCTTGCGGGAGTGTGCGCGCGCCGTGATAGCGATCGTTATCGTCTGAAGAATTGCCGGTAGTCAGGACCCTGCGACAACGCGCCCACCACGGTATGATGCCATGCCGGGCAGCAGACGCTCGCACGGAGGCCCCATGGTCGAAGCCTCGACGGTTTTAGCGCTGTCGCCTGGCCCAACCTTCTTGCGAGCTAGGAGATCCTTCGTACGGGCAAGCGGGATGAGGCGGATCTGGTGATTGCCGAGGTTTGGTATCGATCGGTGCAAGGGGGAGCGCCAAGGGAGAGCGCGTCGCTGCCTTCGATGACACCGAACGCCGCAATCTGCGAACTTCATCGTCGCTTTGACAGACGCAGCCGCCTCTCTTGCGAACCATTGCCGGAAACTAGCATCGACATCTTGCCGCCTGGGCTTTTCCGGTCCTTCACTGCGACGGCGAAAATCCGCCACGAGCTTGTCGGGAGCCGAACCGTGCGAACGCTCGCCAAAAGAGCGCGATCTCGTGGTCTGTCTTCTGTGACGCTCAAAAGTAGGCTGCTAGGCAGAACCGTAGCCTTGTCGATTCACGGAAGACACAGCGACAGGGAATGGCCAATCTCCTCGCCGGTATAAGGCTTCTGCAAGATCGGGACCTCGGTCCACCGCTCTTCGACACCGTCGCGTCCGTAGCCGGTCGCGAATATGAACGGGATGCCCATGGCAGCGAGGCGCTCGGCGATCGGATAGACCATTTCGCCGCTCACATTGACGTCGAGAACGGCACAGTCGATCGCTATGCCGGAGTCGAGAATTTCGCTCGCGGCGCGCAGCCGCATGGCAGGCCCGACGACGATACAGCCCAGATCGAGCAACATATCCTCGAGTTGCAGTGCAACCAGGCTCTCGTCCTCGACCACGAGAACGCGCATGCCCGACGTTCGACCGTCGGTCCTCACGGCATCAAAGTTCAATGGTCGCCACCTCGAATAGTCCCACCTCGAAGGCGCAAATGAGCCCGTTCTCGGCGAGGTCAAGTGAGATGCTCCCGTCGAGATCGCCTTCGATGATGCTGCGGATAATGCGCAGCCCGAATCCGGGCCGCAATTTTTCGCAATCGTGGGTCTGATGATATTCACGCCAGGTCAGCGTGAGCCGCGGCGCCGACTTGCCTCCGACAACGGCCCACGCGACATCGATGCGCCCGTCGGGTGCCCTCAGCGCTCCATGCGAGCGGGCATTGGCAAACAGCTCGTGGATGACGATGGCGAGCGCGACGCCGGTCCTTGGGGAGAGCATTGCGTCCGCGCCTTGATATGTCACCCTCCCGGGATCGACGTTCTGCGGCTTGCCGCATAACAGCGCCGTCAGAGGAACGCCTTCCCACCGCCGCTCGGCCAGGATGTTGTGAACCCGGCTGAGCGCCATGATCCGCGCCTCGAAGGCATAACTTGCCGCGTCGAGATCGACGGGATCGCGAAATGTCTGGCGGGCCATCGACTGGATGGTCGCAAGCGTGTTCTTCACCCTGTGGTTCAGTTCGTCCATCAGCATCCGCTGGTGATGGGCGGCCCGGAAGGCTTCGGTGCGATCGACGCCCTGGACGAACACCCCGTAGACCGCCCCGTCGCCGTCACGCACCGGGTTGCAGAAGATATCGACGAAAGACACGGCGTCGATGTCACCGGGCGGATGACGAAGCACGATCTTCATGCCTTCGCGGACGACACTCTTCCCGGTGGAAAGCGCCTCCCTCAAGAGAGCTGCGAACTCCTGGTTTTCAAGCTCCGGCAGGGCATCGACAAGCGAGGCTGCGATGATGGGGCGCTGGCCGATGAAGCGGGAAAAGCTCTCGCTGACGAAGGTCGCGGTGAGGTCTTCGCCTTCAAAGACCACGATCATCCCGGGTGCCTGGCTGAAAAGCCGGCGAAACTCGTCGTTTTCGGCCAGCGTCTGCCGGTAGGCAGCCTGGACGTTCTCGGCATTTTGCCAGAGCATCAATGCTGGTGTCGCGGGCGTATCGCTCCGCTTAGAATCCATCCTGACAATGTCGGTGACGTCGCTGGTGTGCTGGAGAATGTACCGAACGTTACCGTTCCCATCCAGAATCGGCGAATGGTTGGCGCTCCAGTAGCGCATCTCGATTTCGCCGCCATCGGCGTCCGACCGCTGGATCTCGTAGGGGATCAGCGCGATGTAGTTCTCCACACCTGTTTCCAGGACGTCCGCAAAGGCCCTTCGCATTTGCCTTTCGGATTCCCCCGACCCGGGAAACATTTCGAAGACCCCGTTGCCGAGCAGCTCCTCGCGCTGGCGACCGGTCGCCTTTTCGTAGGCGCCATTGACCGCGACGTAGCGCAGGCTTCGATCGAGCACCATGAGAGGCGTCGGGACGAGATCAAAAACATCGAAAAAATCGAGCGCCAGATCAGCTTCCAGATCGTCAGCGGCCGCTTGTTGATCCATGGGTCTTTCGCTTGTCTTCCCTGCTTCTCTCATTCGGGATGCTCGAGGCAAATGGATCGGATACAGTCTAGGGCGCAGACCGATCGCAGCGATCGGCATGGCCGTCGTTCCGTGCTCCGTTTCTCGACCATCGGACCGCTATCTGACAGGCTTGATGAACGGGCGGGAGCGTCCGCGCGGACTTCCACGGCTTCGCAGCCGGTCCGTCGAACGGAGATGGCTTTGCCCATCATGACGACGTTGCGAAGTTGATGAAGAACGATCCATCTGAACCTCTTAGACCCTTCGGCCATTCGACTGCAAACGCTCGCTGACGAACGCTCATATGGTAGGAGACTTTCTCCCAGCAACACGAACGAACCGGAGACATAAAAGTTTGATCGGCAGGCGACCTTTCATCGGAACGAGCTGGAAAATGAACAAGACGAGAGGCGAAGCGGCCGCCTTCTGTGATGTTCTTCTGGCATCGCCGATGGCCCGATGCCGTGACGCGCAACTCTTCGTCATCCCGCCCTTCACCGCGATTGCGCCGGTCGCCGACGCCTTGTCTTGCACGAATGTCATCGTGGGTGCCCAGAACGTCCACTGGGAAGACATGGGCGCCTGGACCGGGGAAATATCGCCCGTCCAGGTCAAGGACGCCGGCGCGGTGCTGGTCGAGATCGGCCATAGCGAGCGCCGAACCCACTTCAGTGAGAGCAACGAGACGGTCGCCCTGAAGACCGCCGCGGCCGTCCGCCATGGTCTCACGGCGCTCGTCTGTATCGGCGACACGCGCGCGCAGTTCGATGCGGGTGAAACGCGAAATGCCCTCAGACGCCAGACCGAGGCGGCGCTCTCGAAGGTCGAATGGCGGGACGGGGCCGACGTCATCTTCGCCTACGAGCCCGTGTGGTCAATCGGCGAAGGTGGCACTCCGGCAGACCCCGGCTTCGCCGACGATCAGCACGCCGCCGTCAAGGAAATCGTCGAACGGACGATCGGAAGGTCGCTACCCGTTCTTTACGGCGGCAGCGTCAATCCCGACAACTGCGTCGCGCTCGCCAGAAGGCCGCACATCGACGGTCTCTTCATCGGCCGCTCGGCGTGGGAAGCAAGCAACTATCTCGGTATCGTCGAGACGGTCGTCGCCGCGCTGAGCGATGAGAGGTGAGGCCCCATGGCGCAATCTGTCTTCACCATCAAAGCTTTGCGACTTCTTCGGCCATCGTCTGAACGATCAACGCCGTCGAGGCGGCGCCCGGGTCCATGTGGCCGAGCGAGCGTTCGCCGAGCCGGGACGCCCTGCCCTTCGACGCCACCATCGCCTTGGTCGCTTCCGCGCCCTCGGCGGCGGCTTTTGCGGCGGCCTCGAAACACTCGGTAAGCGTCGCGTCCTTGCCGGCCGCCTCGCCGAGCGCCTCCGATGCGGGCAGCCAGGCATCGACCATCGTCTTGTCGCCGCGTTCGGCCTTGCCGCGATCCTGAATGCCCCTGGCCATCGCCTGGAACGCCTCGACCATCGCGTCGCGGTCGAGTTCGCTCCTGCCCTTGACCGCCGCCCCCGCCCGCATGAAGGCGGTGGCGTAGAGCGGCCCCGAAGAGGCGCCGACGGCTTTGAGGAAGGATTTCGCCGCCGTGTTGAAGACGGTCGCCGGTTCGGCCTCGGCGAGGTCGAGGCCTGCCAGCGCGTTCTTCACGGCGGTGAACCCGATGCTCATGGTGACGCCGTGGTCGGCATCTCCGATGACGCCATCGAGCTCGGACAGTCGATCCTTGTCCTTTTCTATGGCCACGGCGATGGCGAGAAACACGGCGACGAGGTTCTGGCTGGTGATCATGGTTCGATCCGAATTGAAATGGCGAGAAGACGACGACGAAAGCCTCAGCCCGCGCGAAACATCGCGCAGTCGCAAGGGTGATCGAGAAGCTCCGTCAGCTCGTCGTCGAGATGGATCAGGGTGATCGACATGCCGGCCATTTCGAGGGAGGAACAGTAGAGTCCGACCCAGGTGGCATGGACAGAGATGCCCTTGCGTTCCAGCCGTTCGGCGACCCGGCGATTGATCACGTAGAGTTCCATCAGCGGCGTCGAGCCGAGCGAATTGACGAGGACGGCGACCGTGGAGCCCTCGGGCGCGTCGAGCTCCGCGAAGATACGCTCCAGTATGTCGTCGGCGACATCGTCGGCTGTGCCCAGCGGCTCGCGCGTCACGCCGGGCTCGCCATGGATGCCCATGCCGATCTCCATCTCACCGGGGCCGATCTCGAAATTGTGCCGCAGCGTCTGCGGCAGCGAGCAAGGCGCAAGCGCGACGCCGACCGTGAAGGTGCGCTCATTGGCCTTTCTGGCGATCCGCTCGCATTCGTCGATCGACATCATCTTGTCGGCAGCGGCTCCCGTCACCTTGAACACGAAGAAATTGCCGGCGACGCCACGGCGCTTTTCCTTCTGGTCGATCGGCGCGGATGCGACGTCGTCGGTCGTGAGCACCGTCCTGACCTCAATGTCCTCCATCGCCGCCATCTCGGCCGCCATGTCGAAATTCATCACGTCGCCGGCGTAGTTGCCGTAAAGATAGAGGACACCAGCGCCCTTGCTGACGGCCTTGGTGCATTCGAGGATCGGGTCCGGCGGCGGAGAGGCGAAGACGTTGCCGATGGCGCAGGCGTCGGCGAGGCCCTTGCCGACATAGCCGACGAAGGTCGGCTCGTGGCCGGAGCCGCCGCCGACGACGATGCCGACCTTGCCCTCGCGCGGGCCTTCGACGGAGATCACCGAGCGCGGCGAATGCTCCAGCTGGCGCAGATGCTTGGGATGCGCCTTCATCATCCCCTCCAGCATCTCCTCGATGATGTTGGCGGGGTCGTTGATGAGCTTCTTGGTCTTCATGCGATTTCCTCCCTGTACCTGTGTTCGTCTGGTTCCGTTAAGCGCGCCCAGTTCCTGCGGCATGCCCTCGGCCTGAAGCACGGCGTGGCCGGTATCGGCGTCGGTGATCAGGACATTCGCATGCCGGCCACGAAGCGCCGCCAGAATGGCCGTGGTCTTTTCCGGCCCTCCCGCCACGGCGATGCGAAACTTGATCCGCCCGATTTCTTTCAGCGTCAGGCCGATCGTGCGCTCGTCGAGCGGACCCTGCACGGCCCTGCCGCGATCGTCGATGAAGCGACCGGCGATCACGGCCGCGGCTCGCTGCAACGACGCGTGGGCGAGGTCCTCCCGGGCAAAAGGGCCGCTGCGGTGGATGGTCGCGTCCCGGCGCGAGGAGGAAATGCCGAACACGATCTTATCGACCGCCCGGGCACTGTCGAACTGGGCGCGCAGGAGCGGTTCGTCCATCAGAACGCGGCGCACGGCCGCGCTCGAGACGACGGCCGGCGCACTGATGCCGACCTGCCGGGCTGTCAGCGCCGAGGCCAGCCGCGAAACGCAGATCTCCGGTGAGAATTCCGACTTCAGGCTGCTGCCGCCGGTGACCTGGACAACGGAGAGGTCGGGCAGCCGCGTCGGCGCCACATGGCGTGCGATCTCCAGCAGCGTTCGGCCCCATGAAACGCCAACAGCGTCACCGGGACGGATCAGCCGCTCCAGCACACGCGCTCCCGTTTCGCCGAGTCGCTCGGTCAAGGAGCGGCCCTCCGAGACACTTGGCAGGACGATGCAGTCCGATAGGTCGAAGCGCTCGATCAGCGCCTGGGCGATCATGAATTCCGAAAGCCGCGAGGTCTCCATCGTCAGATTGACGATGCCGCGTCCGCGCGCCTCGGCGATGTAGTTGTTCACCGTCGCTCGAGAGACGCCCATCGCCTTGGCGATCTGGTTCTGCGTCATTCCGTCGTGAGCGTAGAGCCATCCCGCCCACAGCAGCGGGTCGTCGCGAAAGCGCAGCGGAACCTGCGTCAGGCTCGGCTGAGGACGCGCAACAGGCTTCGTCTTGCGGGTCGCGGCAGTGTTAACGGAGACCATCTTGACAATTGTATTAACTGATTTGACTATTGTCGCCAATAGGCCTGTAACCCTTGCTGCATCGCATCTGGGAGGTTGCGCTGCACACCGAAAGCAAGGGCGATGAGGCACCGCGCGCGGGCACCGCGCGGAGGCCTGATGCCGTCATAAAGTTGTCCTTGGGAGGAACTCGCCACATGACGAAATCACCACAGACGGGATCGTCGATCCTCGTTCCACGCCGCACGCTTTTGAAGGGCGGCGCCGCGCTCGGCCTCGGCAGCGCTCTCGGCATGCCGTTCATCAACCGTTTGAAGGCCCAGGAGAGCCACCCGCTGGCCGGCAAGTCGATCGAGATGAGCATTCTCGGCATCGCCGGCTGGCTGCCGTCCTCGCTCGGCGTGAAGATGTCGCCGCTCTTTGCGGACTTCGTGAAGGACAAATACGGCTACGACGTCTCCTTCCAGTTTCAGGAAGCGCCGTTCGCCGATCTCTTCCAGAAGGCCGCGACCTCGCTCGTCACCCGCAGCCAGGAATTCAACATCATCATCTCGGACAGTCAGTGGCTCGGCGCCCTCGCCCAGCCCGGCTGGATCCTGCAGCTCAACGACGTCATCGACAAGAACCCGGCGCTCAATATCGACTGGTATTCGAAGACCGTCGTCGACACCTACATGATCTATCCCGACGGCAGCGGCGACATCTGGGGTCTGCCCCAGGAGGGTGACGTCGAGGCGCTTTTCGTGCGCAAGGACTGGCTGGAGGACGAGAAGGAGCGCGAGGCCTTCAAGGCGAAGTACAACGCCGAAATGCCCCGCAGCTTCGAGGACTTCGAAGCCCTCACCATGGACGAGTTCGAAAAGATCGCCGAGTTCTTCACCCGGCCGGACGAGCAGCGCTGGGGCTTTGCCCAGCAGTACAGCCGCGTCTACGATTTCGCCACCTGCGCCTTCAACAACTTCCTGTGGAGCCGCGGCGGCCAGCTGTGGAACCCGGAGAATGGCCAGGTCGCGGGCGTCCTCAACACGCCCGAAAACGCCAAGTCGCTGGAAGAATACAAGCGCTGGCTGAAATACGGACCTCCCGGCTCGACCAATATCGGCATCGCCGAGGGCATCGACGTGTTCACGCAGGGCAAGGTCTTCGCCACCATCCAGTGGGCGGCCGTCGGCCCGGCGATGATCACCGAAGAGCTGAAAGGCAAGGTGCTCGTCGTGCCGCCGCCCAAGCATACCGGCCCCTCCGGCGAGGCCAAGCGCATCTATTCCATGGGCGGCCAGCCCTGGGTGATCAACAAGTTCAACGACGAAGAGAAGATGCGCGTCGCCATCGACTTCATGAACTGGTGGTACCAGCCCGACACGGCGCTCGAATTCGCCAAGCGCGGCGGCAACCCCTGCGACAAGGCCACGCTCTCACGGGACGATTTCAACGACATCAATCCGTGGAACCGGACCTTCAAGTTCATGCTGGAGGACGGCCGCTCGCAGGACTTCTGGCACGATCCGAAATATTCGGAGATGCTGTCGGTCCAGCAGGAGGGCTATTCGGCCTTCGTCACCGGCCAGGCGACCGACGCCCAGGCGGTGATGGACTACATCGCCTGCGCCCAGCAGCAGATCCTCTATGATTCCGGCACCGCCAAGGAAGCCCCACCGGACATGTGCGCGATGACCTCGCTCTGATGTGCTGTGATGCCGCCCCGATGCGACAGACGCGTCGGGGCCGGTTCTATGAAGCGCGGTTCGGCGTCCAAACACAGAGCGATCAGCCGACATCCTGAAGATCTCGCGGCAACGCGAAACCGGCGCTCAACGAGCGCGAAACGGGACAACGCATGACGACCGACATATCAGTCACGAGCGTTGACGAGAGCCGCCCGGCCAAACGGCGCCGGTCGCGGCCGCGACTGTTCGAAAACCGCACCGTCCTCGTGCTGGCACTGCTCGCGCCGGTGCTGACCTTCTTCATCGTCTTCAACACCATCCCGACGCTCTGGCTGCTCGGCCTGTCCTTCTACAACTACTCTCTCACCTCCGGCATGCCGCCGGACTTCGTCGGTTTCCGCAACTTCTTCGCCATTCTGGCGTCGAAGAACGCCATCTGGTTCGACCTGTCGCGCACCTTCACCTTCGTTCTGTGCGGGGTGACGATCCAGACGCTCCTCGGCGGAATGCTCGGCTTCCTGTTCTGGGGGTCGAAGAAAATGCCGGGCCGGCGCATCGCGCTGACCATGCTGTTCGCGCCGATGGTGCTAACGCCGGTCGCCACCGGCACCTTCTTCCGCTTCATCTACGACCCGACCTTCGGCGTCCTCAACTACATCGCCCGCGCCGGCTTCGGCGCCGGTCCGATCGACTTTCTCGGCGATCCGGATCTGGCCTTCTGGTCGGTGCTCGCCGTCGACTGCTGGATGTGGACGCCGTTCATGACGCTGATGACGCTGGCGGCCCTCGGCTCCGTGCCGACGGCGGAGCTGGAAGCGGCCGAGATCGACCGGGTGCCGATGTGGCGGCGGCTGCCGCTGGTGATCTGGCACCACGGCAAGTTCATCCTGATGCTCGGCATCCTCTTGCGCACCATCGACAGCTTCAAGACGCTGGATTTGATCATCCCGATGACCAAGGGCGGGCCCGGCCAGAACACCCGCCTCGTCGCGCTGGAATTGAACAAGCAGGCCTTCGAGAGCTTCAACATGGGCTGGTCGTCGGCCTATGCCGTTCTTCTCCTCCTCATCTCGATTGCCATGACCAGCGTCTTCATCTTCGTCCTCAACCTTCGCCGGCGAAGGGAGAGCGGATCATGAGCCGCATCAGGGAAGTCGCCTATTACGCCGGGCTCTGGCTGATCGCGCTGATCTTCTTCGCGCCGATCGCCTGGATCGTCATGTCGTCCTTCAAGACGCGGACGGACATTCTGGCGGTGCCGCCGAAATTCCTCTTCTCGCCGACGCTGGAGAATTACGAGGCGCTGTTCTCGCGCAGCGAGATCTTCGTCCAGATCGGCAATTCGATCCTCCTGTCGCTGGGCGCGGTGATCATCGCCGTGGTCGTCTCGTTCCTCGCCGCCTTCTGCTTCTCGCGCTTCCGGCCGAAGGGCACCGACTTTCTGATGTTCCTGCTCCTGTCGATCCGCATGCTGCCGGGACCTGCGGTCATTTTGCCGGTGTTCCTGATGTATGTCGGCTTCGGCTGGAAGGATTCGCATCTCTGGCTGATGCTGTTCTACGCGATGTTCTCGATCCCCTTCTCGGTCTGGATCCTGAAGGGCTTCCTCGACGGCGTCTCCACCCGCTTCGACGAGACCGGCCGTGTCAATGGCGGCTCCTGGGCGCACATCATCTTCAAGGTGGTGATGCCGCAGGTGCGGCCCGGGCTGATCGCCGCCTTCATCTTCAACCTGATCTTCGTGTGGAACGAGTATCTCTTCAACTTCATCATCGGCGGGGTGAACACCCAGAACATCCCCTACGCCCTGATGGTCGGCACCTATGCCGACGGCGGCGTCGCCTGGACCTTCATCGCGACCATGACCTCGCTCTATCTCGTCGTGCCGGTAGTCTTCATCTATCTCTTCCAGAAGTATCTGCTCGTCGGCATGACCTTCGGAACCGTGCGCGGGGAGGTCTGAGCCCATGGCCGAGAAACACGCCTTCGCCGAACGCCTCGAAACCACGCTGATCATCGGGCTTCTCATCGGCATCGCGCTGATCACCCAGCGCTACAACCTGATGCTCTACAAGGTCGGACTGTCGGTCCTCGTGGTCTCGACGCTGCTGCAGATCGCCGTCGGCAACCTGTCGAAGGATGCCACTCCGATCAAGGGGCTGATCTTCATCGCCAAGGTCCTGCTCGTCATCGTCATCGTGTTCTCGGCCGGCATCCTGCTCGTCCCCACATTCGCGCAACTGGGGCGCTGAGACATGTCCCTCGTCTTCAAGGACGTCACCAGACGATATGGCGACACGCTCGCCCTCGATGGCCTGTCCCTCGATGTCGCGCCGAAGAGCTTCACCGTCATTTCCGGTCCGCCGAAATCGGGCAAATCGGTGCTGTTCCGGCTGCTCGTCGGCCTCGAAAACCCCGATTCCGGCCAGATCATGCTCGACGGCCGAGACATTTCGAGCGACGCTCCGGCCGATCGCCCGGTCGGCTTCGTCCCGCAGAACTTCGCGCTCTATCCTCACCAGACGGTCGCACAGAACATGGCCTATCCGCTGACGCTGGCGCGGTTCGACAGGGCCGAGATCGCCAGGCGCGTCGATCGCACCGCCGGCATTCTCTCAATCACCCATCTGTTGAAGAAGACGCCCGATCAGCTGTCCGGCGGCGAAAAGCAGCGCGTCGCGGTCGCGCGAGGGCTGCTCAAGGACGCGTCGATCTTCGTCCTCGACGATCCCCTCGTTGGCCTCGACTACAAGCTGCGTGAACGGTTGATGGACGAGCTCAAGGGCCTGCGCGACGAGCTCGACGCGACCTTCGTCTACGCCACCTCCGACAGCCTCGAAGCGCTGACCATGGCGCAACACCTCGCCGTCATCGACCGGGGCCGCATCGTCCAGCATGGCGAGGCCGACATCGTCTACCATCAGCCGAGCCACGACCGCGCCCTCGATCTCATCGGCTTTCCCAACGCCAATCTCTACGATGGCATGATCGAGGGCGGCCGTGTCGTCGCGGGTCCGCTCACCTTTTCCGCGCCCGCTGGAGCAAGGCCCGGCCGGATCAGGGTCGGGCTTCGCCCGGAGCATGTCCTGATCGATGCCGGAGCGCCGACGACGTCCGGCGCCCTCGCACTTCCGGCGACCGTGACGCTGGTGGAAAATCTCGGCGGCGAGGCCGTGGTCTATCTCGACTGCGCGGGGCATTCGGTGACGGCCGCAATGCCGCTTTACGACGCGCCGCCACCGAAGATGCACAGTGCCGTGACCCTCACCGTCGATCCGGCGACCATCCTTCTCTTCGATGCCGGGACGGGCGCGAGGGTGCGGTCGGGCGAGCCGATGCCGCTTGCCGCCGCCCAGGAAGCCCTGCAGCGGAGTTTCGGCACCCATGGCTGAGATCATCATCGAGCATGTCACCAAGACGTTCGGCGCCTTCACCGCCGTCGACGACATCGACATGACCTTCGAGGATGGCGAGGTCGCCTGCCTGCTCGGGCCGTCGGGCTGCGGCAAGACCACGCTGATGCGCATGCTCTCCGGCCTCGAAACGCCGACGAAGGGCCGTGTCATCTTCGGCGGCAGGGACGTGACCCGCCTGCCGCCAAGGAAGCGCAATGTCGGGATGGTGTTCCAGTATCCGGTGATGTACCCGACGCTCTCGGTGTTCGAGAACCTCGAACTGCCGATGCGCTATGACCGCTCGGTCGCCCGGGACGAACGCAGGCGCCGCGTGGACGAGATCCTCGATGTCCTCGACATCCGCCATCTGTCGAAGGCCTTCATCGAGGAGCTGGATGCCGGCACGCGCCAGAAGGTGGCTGTCGGCCGCGCGGTGGTGCGCCAGTCGGAGATCGTCCTCTTCGACGAGCCCACCACCAATGTCGAGGTCAACGCCAAGCTCCAGCTGATCCGCGCCTTCAAGACCGTCACCAGCCGGCTGAAGCAGACGATCGTCTACGTCACCCACGACCAGACCGAGGCCATGACGCTCGCCGACCGGATCGCGCTGATGCGCTCCGGGCGGATCGTCCAGTACGACCGGCCTCAGGTGCTCTACGGCGAGCCGACGACCGAGTTCGGCGGCTGGTTCCTCGGCAATCCCGGCATGAATTTCGTGCCCGCCACCGTCTCGGGCGGGACGATTTCGGCGCCGATCCTCGCCCGGCCGCTTCCGGCGCCGGGGGATCTTCGTGGCGACAGGATCGCCGTCGGCATCCGGCCGGAGCTGGTGCGGATGGCGGGCATCGCCGGGCCCGACAGCGTCCCGGCAAAGCTCGTCGACCAGGCGATCGGCATTGCCGGGCGTTATCTGACCAAGGCGGCCATTGGCGACACCGTCGTCAAGGTTAACACCAAGGGCCGCCCGCCGGCGAAGCTCGGCGAAACCGTCCATCTGTCGGTGCCCCGTGAGCGGCTGATGCTGTTTGCCGATGGCGACCGCGTGCCGGCCCGCTTTTCCTGACATCCCCACTTTACGCGCGGCGCAATTGCTTTAAACCCCGCCGCGACGATCGCCCTTGGCTGCAATGGCGCCGAAGGGCCGCCGGGTCGTTCTTTTCGCCCGGCAAAAGATGGAGATGATCATGACCGACAAGATCAGGATCGGCGTTCTCGGCGCCAGCGGCTATACCGGCGCCGATCTCGTGCGCCTCGCCGCGCGCCACCCGAACATGGAAATCGTGGCGCTCACCGCCAACAGCCATGCCGGCAAGCCGATGCGTTCGGTCTTCAAGCATTTCGCCCATCTCGACCTGCCGGACCTCGTCACCGTCGAAGAGGCCGACTGGGGCTCGGTGGACGCGGTGTTCTGCGGCCTGCCGCACGGCACCACCCACACGATCACCCGCGAGATCTTTTCCAGCCATCCGCATGTCAAGATCATCGACATGTCGGCCGATTTCCGGCTGCGCGATCCGGCGACCTATCAGGACTGGTACAATGTCGAGCACACGGCGACGGACATTCAGCCTGAGGCCGTCTACGGCCTCAGCGAGATCTATCGCGAGGAGATCCGCAAGGCCCGTCTCATCGCCTGCCCCGGCTGCTATCCGACGGCCGTCCTCCTGTCGCTGATCCCGCTCGCCAGGGCCCGGATGATCGACGCCACCGACATCGTCATCGACGCGAAATCGGGCGTTTCCGGCGCCGGGCGCGGGCTGAAGGAGAACACGCTCTTCTGCGAGGCCGGCGAAGGCCTTTCGCCCTACGCCGTCGGCCAGCACCGGCACATGGCGGAGATCGAGCAGGAGGTCGGCCTCGCCGCCGGCATCGCCGATCTCAAGGTCAACTTCACCCCGCATCTCATCCCGATGAGCCGCGGCGAACTGTGCACCAGCTACGTCAAGCTCGCCGCCGGGACGACCGCCGAGGACCTGCGCGATCAGCTCGTCGAGACATATGCCAGCGAGCCCTTCGTCACCGTCGCCGACAAGGGCGTCCTGCCCCAGACCCAGATGGTGCGCGGCTCGAACTATGTCGTCGTCAACGTCGTGCCCGACCGCATTCCCGGCCGGGCCATCGTCATCTCGACGCTGGACAACCTCGTGAAGGGCTCGGCCGGCCAGGCGGTGCAGAACTTCAACCTCGCCTTCGGCATCGAGGAAACGACGGGCATCGAGCAGCTGCCGCTGTTTCCTTGAGCGTTCGGCGGTATTTGGAACTGGACCGCCGTACACGGGGGCGGCTTATTAGCCACGATCTAGGTGCAGCCACAGATAGGTCTCTGATGCAACGCTGCATCAGCGACGTGTAAATTTCGTCGAAATCGTCGCCACCACTTGTGCGAGAAGCTTTTCCGCCATCTGTTACGGCTTCCTTTACGTCAGGAGGCTGTCATGCGTGATGCCGCACTGTTGTGCCATGCTCATCAATTCGGCGCGACCCGGTGGCGTATGATGCTTTCCGCGATCACCTTCACCTTAGCGGCGCTGATGACGAGCGGGTGCACGTTCGGACCGCAGATCTCCCAAGGATCGATTGCATACAACAAGGCCCTGGAAACGTCGGCTAACTCGCTGACACTGCTCAACATCGTCCGCTCGGCCTACCAGATGCCGATGTATTTCAGCCGCTTTCGCCAGATCAACGGCCGTCTAAGTTCGACTGTGAATTCGGGCGCGACGGGCAATCTGAGTTTTTCCCAGGCGGCCGGGCTTGGAAATTATGTCATCAACCCATCGCTCTCGTCGGCACTTGGGAGCTCGCCGGACTTTACGGTGGAGCCTCTCGATACGATGGAATTCTATCAGGGAATGCTGCGGCCGATCAGCCCCGCGACATTTCAGTATTTCTGGGAGAGCGGGTGGCCCAAACCATTGTTGATTCACCTCCTCGTCGCAAAGGTCGAGGTCGAGGACGCCGCAAAGCATCGTTGCATCATCGAGAACTACGTCCCAAACAAGGACAAGCACGCCTACTTCGTCGCAGCAGTTCGGGCATTTCTTGCCAACAAGCCCAGTCTGGAAGTCGTATCCACGAAGTCGTCGAAGTTTGGTCCACGTTTACCTGTGACTGGTGATGGCATTCTGCAAGGTCTGGTCGAAGCCTCGAGAGCTGGTTTTTCGGTGCCATCAGATCAGCCGTCGATCCAGTTAGAAAAACAGAGGTTTTCCTATTCCATCGTTGGTCGGACTGCGACGGGTAAACCGATGGAGCTGAGTCTCGGAGGTGAAGCCAACAAGGACCCGCGAGGCCAGATAAAGTTCTGTCACCAGCGGCCGGAAGCGCTGAGCCTCTCGAAGGCCAAGATCACGCTCCGCTCGATGAACCAGATCTTGTACTTCCTCGGGGAAATCGTGCGCGTTCAGCTCCCAGACACGGAAGGCAGTCACTACCTGCCGACGATAATGGACAGCGAGAATGGGGATTTGGTTCCGATCTTTCGAGTGCAGCCGGGAGGGAGCGGGCTCGTCTCGGTGGAGTATCGCGGTCAAACCTACAGCGTTCCCTCAGGACCGGCCGCGGGCCGGTCTTACAGCGTACTCGGCCTCGTCCAACTCCTCTTTGGTCTATCGCTCAATGCGAAAGACCTCCCGCAGGTCAGCCCGATCATCCTCGCGAATTGAGTCTATCCTCAACTCTGCTTGCCGAGATACCGCGTGAGAAAACTCTGGAACGCCTCCCAAGACTCTTCGTCCGCCACCTCCCGGTAGCGATCCGAGCCGAACACCGTAAAGGCGTGCGGCGCGCCGGAGTAGACTTCTAGCTCGTAGGTGATGCCCTTGTCTTCCAGGGTCTTCGACAGCTCGAAGGCTTCGCTGGGCGTGACCGAGGTGTCGCCGCCGCCTTGCGCGATCAGAAAGGGCGCCGTGCCGTCCGGATAGCTCTGGCCCTCAGGCGTGGCGAGCGTGCCGTGGAAGGTCGCGTAGCCGGCGATGTCGTTCGCCTTACCGGAGCGGGCAAGTTCGAGCACCCCGGCGCCGCCGAAGCAGTAGCCCATGACCACCGCCTGGCTTGCGCCCGATTGTTCGCGCGCCTTGTCGAGACCGGCGGTGACGCGGGTGAGCATAGCTGCGCGGTCCTCATAGAGCTTGCCGGTTTCGGCCCTTCGCCCCTCGATCGTCTCCGGGCGATTGCCCTTGCCGAACAGATCCAGCGCGAAAGCGTTGTAGCCGAGCTCGGCCAGCATGTCGGCCCGCTTCTTTTCGTAATCCGTCAGCCCGTCCCAGTCGTGAATGACGACGACGAGGCCCTTCGCATCGCCGCTTGCCGGGGCGTAGTAGCCCTCATAGTCGGCGCCCGCCGCCTGGTAGGTCACGTTTTCCCCTGCCAGCGCCGGCGCGACGAACAGAGTTGAAAGGCTCGCGGCGATGGACAGTCTGGTGATGGCTCTCAAGGTCGTCCCTCCTCGATGAAAATGTCTGACACGAAGGCTAAGGGAGAAGCGGCGACAGGACAGGGACGCACGGAGAAAACGCGCCGAAACCGCGTTCAAAGCTTCGTCACCGGCGCGTGATCGGACGTCGGGTGAGGTCTTCACACGCGGGCATCGACGGAGCGGACGGGATAGCTGCCGAGGAGACCGCGTGCGTGAAAAACGGCGGTCGCCAGCACGATCAGGCCGCCCGCCTGGTGCATCAATGCCAGATCGAGCGGCACGACCCACAACAGCGTGGTGATGCCGATCGCGGCCTGGGCGAGAACGACCACGAACAGAACCGCCGCGCCTTTGGCATGTCGGGTTCCGGGCGCTGCGCGCCAGAGCGTGATCAGATGGACGAGAGACACGGTGAAAAGCAGGTATGCCCCGCAGCGATGGACGAATTGCACGGTCAGGACATTCTCGAAGAAGTTCCGCCACACGGGCTCCATCGACATCAGCCCGTCCGGCACGAGGGCGCCGTCCATCAGCGGCCAGGTGTTGTAGATGAGGCCCGCGCGCAGGCCGGCGACGAGACCGCCGAGATAGATCTGCAAAAGCGCCAGGAAAACCAGGGCGATCGCCAGTCGCCGCGCGGCGGCGGGCACGGCTGATGGCTGCGGACGCGGCACGAGGCCCCGTGCCACCCACAGCGTCGATGCGTAGATGATACAGGCGATGGTCAGATGGGTCGCCAGACGGTACTGGCTGACCTCGGTGCGCTCGGACAGGCCTGAAGCGACCATCCACCAGCCGATGGCGCCCTGCAGGCCACCGAGGCATAGGAGACCGAGAAGCCGGGGCTTGAGGAAAGGCTCCAAGCGCCCGCTGAGCCAGAAGAAGGCGAGCGGCAGGGCGAAGACGAAACCGACGCCGCGCGCCAGCAGGCGATGGCTCCACTCCCACCAGTAGATGGTCTTGAAGCCGTCGAGGCTCATGCCCCGGTTCATCTGTTCGTATTGCGGGATCTGCTTGTAGAGATCGAACTCTTCCTGCCATTCCGCCGCCGACAGCGGCGGGATCACGCCGTGGATGGGCTTCCATTGCGTGATGGAAAGGCCAGATTCGGTCAGCCGCGTCGCGCCGCCGACGAGAACGAGGGCGAACAGGACGGTCGCCACCGCATAGAGCCACACACGAACGGCTGTTCTGTCGCGCTCGACACTGGTTGCGGGTGTCGTTTCTGCGTTATAGGCAAGGGTGCTCATGGGATGGGCTTTGCACCCAAAGCGCGCCGCGATCAAGCGCGGCAGGAGTCGCAGGTGGCTCGCAATTGCGTGAAGCAGCGCTTGGCGCGCCGATGCGCGGCAAGATCAACGGCAGGGAGCGACGATGCCGGTCAGGCTCAAGAAGTTCATCGGAGCGATCCTCCTGATCATTCTCGTGGTGGTCTACGCGTCGCTCGCCACGGCCTATGCCACCTTGCATCTCGCCGATGCGAGCGGCTGGGTCCACCTCGTCTATTTCCTCGTCACCGGCTTTCTGTGGGTGGTTCCCGCCATGCTCCTGATCCGCTGGATGGAGGCGAAGCCGAAAAAGGGCTGAGCCTTTCGCGGCCGCGCCTCAGCCGCGGACGTCGCGGCGGACCATCGGCATGAAGACGATGTCGTCGATGCCGATCTGCCTCAGATCGTCCGCCACGTCGATCATCCGGTCGTCGACATGCGGCAGGCCGGCGATCACCACCGCGGTATTTTCATTCAAGAGCGCCGGAAGCTCGGGAATGTCGAAGGCATCCGCCTCGATGACGGTGCAGTCATAAGCCTCGGCGAAGGCGTCGAGAACGTAGCTCAGATGCGCGAAGGCGGCTTCGTCGGCCTGCTCCAGCTCGAACCCGCCGCAGGGAACGAAGTGCGTGCTGGTGTAATGGTCGCGGTAGATAACCTCGGCAAGACCCGCACCGCCCGACAGAAGATCTCCATAGCCCGCGCAGTCCCGCGGCAGGCCCATCTGCGATCCGACCGAACCATCCGGCGTCAGGTCGATCAGGACGGTGGCGCGGCCCGAGCCCGAAAGCCGCCGGGCGATCTGCAGGCCGCCGAAGCTCTGGAGTTCACGGTGGGTCGACAGGACGACGAGGCGAAAGATGCTGGTGGCCTCGACGGCGGCCGCCAGTTCGTTCACCGTCGCGATCTGCTCGGCGGCGCCCTCGCCGCCCAATGCGCCCGAGCCCTCACCCAGCTTCGCGCGGCCGCTCTTGTCAGGCCGCTCCGCCGGCTCTCTCGTCGCCTTCTCGCCGCCCCAGGCGAGCCTGTTGTCCAGGGACTGGTCGGTCGTCATGTGGTTCTCTCCGGCGAAGCCTTGCGGAGACGTCGACAAACGGACGAACGGCCAAATTGGCCGCGAGGGACGAACGCCCCGGCACAGCCTTGCCGACGACCCGCGAGCGCGTACTCCAAACAGGCGCTTCAGGTTGGCTCACAGACTGCACCCGAGACGTAACCGTCCCGTTAAGTCGCCGATTTTCGAACGCTCCCGGGCCATGGTTTACCTGCGCTTAACCCTAACGAATTTATAAGACACCCAAGCGGTCGTATTCCTGCGACATCTTATCGGGCAAGAGCTTCATGAAACACCTGCGGCTGGCAATACTCGCCGTCTCGGCCCTGACACTGCTACCGGCCTGCGCGTCCTATCAGCCGGCGCCCGACGCGATTCACCAGAGTCTTGCCCAGCCCTACCGCCTCGACAGCGGCGACAGGCTGAAGGTCATCGTTTTCGGCGAGGAAGGCCTGACGGGCACTTTCACGGTGGACAAGGCCGGCTTCATAGCCTTCCCGCTGGTGGGCGAAGTGCCCGCCCGCGGCCGCTCTCCCGAACAGATCCGCCAGGAGCTCACCGAGCGGCTCGCCGACGGCTATCTCAACAAGCCGGACGTCACCGTCGAGGTCGACCAGTATCGTCCCTTCTTCATCATGGGCGAAGTCGCCAATGGCGGCCAGTACAATTACGTCCCCGGCATGACCGTCCAGAACGCCGTGGCGATCGCCGGCGGCTACACGCCGCGGGCCGAGCAGACGACGGCCGACGTGACGCGCCGCAATGGCGGCGAGATCATCACCGGCCGGGCGGTCCCCACCGATCCGCTGATGCCGGGCGATACGGTCTATGTGCGCGAACGCTGGTTTTGACGGTTCAGCGGCACCGGCATTCGGCGAGACGGCTCACGCCCGGACGACCCGCGCCTGAAGCTCCGGCGAAAGCTTGCGCGTCGCGCCGCGGCTGTCGACGACGAGGGGCACGGTCTCGACCATTGTCTCGATATCAATACCGTCGTGATCGGTGGCGATGAGCGCAGCGTCGTATTGCGCCAAGGCGTCCAGGCTCCATTCGATCGAACACCGCCCCTCGAACTCGCCATGCTTGCGGGTCCGGCGCATCACCGGAACATAAGGGTCGTGGTAATCGACGATCGCACCACGCTCCTCCAGCATTTCCATGAGGACGAGCGACGGGCTCTCCCGCACGTCGTCGACATTCTTCTTGTAGGCGAGGCCGACGACGAGGATCTTCGCGCCGCGGATCGGCTTGGAAAGCCTGTCCGACAGAGCTTCGACGAGACGCGCTACGACGAATTCCGGCATCGCGGAATTGATCTCGCCGGCAAGCTCGATGAAGCGGGTGTGGATGCCGAATTCGCGGGCCTTCCAGGTGAGATAAAACGGGTCGACCGGGATGCAGTGGCCGCCGATGCCGGGCCCGGGATAGAACGGCATGAAGCCGAACGGCTTGGTCTTGGCCGCATCGATCACCTCGAAGACGTCGATGCCCATCCTGTCGAAGATCACCTTCAGCTCGTTGACGAGCGCGATGTTGACGGCGCGAAAGACGTTTTCGGTCAGCTTCACCGCTTCGGCGGTCCGCATCGAGGGAACCCGCACGACCTTGGATGTGACGGTGGCGTAGAGCGCTTCGGCCATGTCGCCTGCGGGCGCAGAATCGGCTCCGACGACTTTGGGGATCGAGGTGGCGTCGAAGTCGGGATTCCCCGGGTCCTCGCGTTCGGGCGAATAGGCGATGGCGAAATCACGCCCCTCTTGAAGGCCCGAGCCGCGCTCCAGGATGACAGCGAGAAGATCCTCCGAGGTCATCGGATAGGTGGTTGATTCGAGCGTCACGAGATGGCCTGGCTTCAGATGCGGGGCGATCGCCTCGGCCGTTGCGATGACAAAGCTCATGTCCGGATCGCGATAGGTCGTCAGCGGCGTCGGCACGCAGATGACGATGGCATCGACTTCGGACAGCTTGGAATAATCCGTCGTCAGCCGGGTGCGGCCCGAACCGACCAGTGCGGCAATCCGCTCCGGGATGATATGGTGGATGTAGGTCTCGCCGGCTTCGAGCTTGTCGATCTTCACCGGATCGACGTCGAAGCCGATGGTCCGAAAGCCGCTGGCGTGAAAGGCGAGCAACAGCGGCAGGCCGACATAGCCGAGGCCGATAATCCCGACCACGGCCTCGCGGCTTTCGACGCGGCCGATGAAGGCGGCTGCCATGGCTTCGAATGTAGAGGGATTTTCGGTGGTCATGGGGCCGGCCTCGCGGGAGCGTGTTCGATCGTCGCCGCCTCTGTGGCGCGATTGTCGCCTCACCCGCAAGTGCCGGGGATCACAGACCCGGGCAAACCGACGACCAATGGCAGGCGAGAAGGGCGATTGCACCCTCAAACCGGGAAGTGGGATTCTGGCGTCAATATGCTACGGCCGGATTCCGTGCGGCACGACCGGCCGGCCCTCCGCCCCCCGGGTCGTGCCCAAGCGGCGTCGCAAACAGCCAGGGCGGGCACATCCCCGCTTCGTCATCCCGGCCCCGAGCCGGGATCCATTCCTCCGCATCATCGCAGCCGATACGTCTTAAAAAAATAATCGTTTGTCTGTCCCCGTCCGAGGCAGTTTCGTCGATTTGGAATGGATCCCGGGTCGAGCCCGGGATGACGAAGCGGGGATGGTAGCGAACATGTCGCCCGCCCTCGCCCGTTCAGTCAGCCATCACCCCCGTTCGAGCGCGATGGCGATGCCCTGGCCGACGCCGATGCACATGGTGGCGAGCGCCCTCGCCTTGCCGCTCAGGGACAGCTCCAGTGCCGCCGTGCCGGCGATGCGGGCGCCGGACATGCCGAGGGGATGGCCGAGGGCGATGGCACCGCCATTGATGTTCACGCGTGCGTCGTCGTCGGCGATGCCGAGATCGCGCAGGGTCGCGAGGCCCTGGGACGCGAAGGCTTCGTTCAGCTCGATGACGTCGAAGTCGTTCGCCTTCAGCCCCAGCCGCTGCATCAGCTTCTTCGACGCCGGCGCCGGGCCGAAGCCCATGATGCGCGGGGCGACGCCGGCGGTGGCACCGCCGAGAATGCGGGCGATCGGCGTCAGGCCATGGGCCTTGACCGCAGCCTCCGAAGCGACGATCAGCGCGGCTGCTCCGTCATTGACGCCGCTGGCGTTGCCGGCGGTCACCGAGCCGCCCTCCCGGAAGGGCGCGCGAAGTTTGGCGAGCGCTTCCATCGTCGTGTCGGCGCGCGGATGCTCGTCGGTGTCGACGACCTTCGGATCGCCCTTGCGCTGGGAGATCTCGACCGGAACGATCTCCTTCGCCAGACGGCCGGACTGCATCGCGGCGGCCGCCTTCTGCTGCGACCTCAGGGCAAAGGCGTCCTGATCCTCGCGGCTGACGGAAAAATCCTCGGCGACGTTCTCGCCGGTCTCCGGCATGGAATCGACGCCATACTGCTTCTTCATCAGCGGGTTGACGAAGCGCCAGCCGATCGTCGTGTCGTAGATTGCGGCCGAGCGGCTGTAGGCGCTCTCGGCCTTCGGCATGACGAAGGGCGCTCGGGACATCGATTCGACGCCGCCGGCGATCGCCAGCTCGATCTCGCCGGCCTTGATCGCGCGGGCAGCCTGGATGATGGCATCCATGCCCGAGCCGCAGAGGCGGTTGATCGTGGTGCCGGGCACGCTCTCAGGAAGGCCCGCCAGGAGCGCCGACATGCGGGCGACGTTGCGGTTGTCCTCGCCGGCTTGGTTCGCGCAGCCGTAATAGACCTCCTCGACGGCGGCCCAGTCGATGTCGTGGCGCTTCATCAGCGCCTTGATCGGGACGGCGCCGAGATCGTCGGCCCGAACGCTTGCCAGAGCGCCGCCGAAGCGGCCGATGGGGGTGCGGACATAGTCGCAAATATAGGCGTCGGCCATGATCAAAGCTCCGGAACGGTGAGATCGGCGACGCTGCCCTCGACATGGAGCTTGGCGCCGGTGAGGGATTGGAGATCGTCCATCGAAATGTCCGGGACCTTTTCCAGAAGGACGAAGCGGGCGCCTGCGACATCGACGTCGATCACCGCCAGCGACGTATAGACCCGCGTGACGCAGCCGACGCCGGTGAGAGGAAACGTGCAGGCCTCGACGAGCTTCGGCTTGCCGTCCTTGGTGACGTGATCGGTGAGGACCGCGACGCGCTTGGCGCCGTTGACGAGGTCCATCGCGCCGCCGACGGCCGGAACGCCCTTATCTCCGACCCGCCAATTGGCGAGATCGCCGTTCGAGGCCACCTGCAGCGCGCCGAGGATCGCGACGTCGAGATGGCCGCCACGGATCATCGCGAAGCTCGTCGCGTGGTCGAAGAAGGCCGCGCCGGGTTTGAGCGTGATCGCCTTCTTGCCGGCATTGATGAGATCCCAGTCTTCCTTGCCCTTTTCAGGCGCGCGGCCGAAGCCGAGGACGCCGTTTTCGGTGTGGAAGATCGGCTCGCGGCCCTCGATGGTGTAGGCCGCGACCTTTTCGGGAAAGCCGATGCCGAGATTGACATAGGCGCCGTCCTCGATGTCCTGGGCGGCGCGCCAGGCGATCTGCTCCTGGTTCAATTGTCCCTGAATGCTCATGGGTAGCGAGCCTCCGCCTGGTTCAGGATTTCTTCCTGCTGGGGATCGGACACCTCGACCAGCCGGTTGACGAAGATGCCCGGCGTGACGACGGCTTCCGGATCGATGCCGCCGGCTTCGACGAGGTGGCTGACCTGGGCGATGGTCACGGCGGCGGCCGTCGCCATCAAAGGGTTGAAGTTGCGGGCCGCCAGCCGGTAGGTCAGGTTGCCATAGGGGTCGCCGAGCTCGGCCTTGATCAAGGCGAAATCGGCCTTCAGCCAGCGCTCCTGGACGTAGGGCTTGCCGTCGAACTCCGCGGTCGGCTTCTTTTCGCCGAGTTCGGTGCCATAGGCGGTCGGCGTGTAGAAGGCCGGGATGCCGGCGCCGCCGGCGCGAATGCGCTCGGCAAGCGTTCCCTGAGGAACCAGCTCCAGCTCGATGCGGCCGTCCAGATAGCGCTCGGTGAAGGCTTTCGGATCCTTGCTCTTGGGGAACGAGCAGATCAGCTTGGCGACCATGCCGTGCTCGATCATCGCGGCGAGCCCGACATGACCGTTGCCGGCATTGTTGTTGACGACCGTCAGGTTCTTCGGCCCGGCATCGATCAGCGCATGGATCAGCTCGATCGGCGCGCCGGAGCCGCCGAAACCGCCGATCATCACGGTCGCGCCATCTGAAATGCCGGCAACGGCCTCGGCCGTCGTCGCATGACGTTTGTTCACGCTGGGGTCCTCCTTCCCATGGGCCTCTCCGATCCGCCGGCCACATGCCGCTTGGCTCGGGAAGGCTCCTCGGTTGCAGGCTTGGAAATATCCCCGCGGAAGGCGGCGCGCCATGCCATGGCGGGCGCATGTTGATTCTTGTTCACATTGCGGATTATCTCGTGCGCATGTTGAACAAGCCGACGGATTTCGTCGCCTCCCTCGCAAAGGGCCTGAAGGTCATCGAGGCGTTCCGCGCCGAGCGCCCGCGTCTTGCCGTGACCGACGTCGCGAAGACGACCGGGCTCGATCGCGCCACGGCGAGGCGCTGCCTGCTGACGCTCCACGCTCTGGGCTACGCCGATTACGACGGCAAGTTCTTTTCCCTGACGCCGCGCGTCCTGAGGCTCGGCATGGGGGCGCTGGCCACCCTGCCCCTGCCGCAGATCGTCCAGCCCTGGCTCGACCAGCTGTCGGAGCAGATCGGCCAGTCGACGTCGGTGGCGATCCTCGACGAGACCGAGGTCGTCTACATCGCCCGCGCCGCCCAGAAGCGGGTGATGACCGTCGGGCTGATGCCGGGCTCGCGGCTGCCCGCCCATTCGACGTCGCTCGGCCGGGTGCTTCTCGCCGCCCTGCCCGAGCCCGAAGCGCGCGCCCTGATCGAGCGAGCGGACCTGACGCCGCGCACCGCCCGGTCGCTCACTGCACCGGAGGAGATCATGGCCGAGCTCGCCCGGGTCCGCGCCGCGGGACACGCCATCATCGATCAGGAGGTGGAGATCGGCCTCAGGTCGATCGCCGTGCCGGTCTATGACGGGCGCGGGCGGGTCGTGGCGGCGCTCAATACCGGTGTTGCCGCCGTTCAGGCCGAGCCGGACGGTCTTGCCCGCGACTATCTGCCGGCGCTCTTGCGGGTCCAGGAAGCGCTGCGGCGCGTGATCCATTGACCGGCGGCATCGCCATTGGGGACAATCGCGGCAGAACTGGTCGGCGAGGATGCGGAGCCAGCGCGATTGAGGCGCGCGCGCCACTCTGCTAGACGGCGGGCATCCCCGACAACTCGATCCGGAAAACGCCCGATGATCCCTCGTTACGCCCGCCCCGACATGGTCGCCATCTGGTCGCCGGAGACGAAATTCCGCATCTGGTTCGAGATCGAGGCGCATGCCTGCGACGCTTTGGCCGAGCTCGGCGTCATCCCGACGGATGCGGCGAAGACGATCTGGGCGAAAGGCGGCGCGGCGACGTTCGATGTCGAGCGTATCGACGAGATCGAACGCGAGACCAAGCACGACGTCATCGCCTTCCTCACGCATCTGTCGGAGATCGTCGGGCCGGACGCCCGCTTCGTCCATCAGGGCATGACGTCCTCCGATGTCCTCGACACCTGCCTCAGCGTTCAGATGACGCGGGCGGCCGATCTTCTCATCGCCGATCTCGACGCGCTGCTGACCGCGCTGGAGCGCCGGGCCTTCGAGCATCGCGACACGATCACCATCGGCCGCTCCCACGGCATCCACGCCGAGCCGACGACTTTCGGCGTCAAGCTGGCCCTCGCCCATGCCGAGTTCCAGCGTTGCCGCGAGCGGCTGGTGGCGGCCAGGGCGGAGATCGCGACCTGTGCGATTTCCGGTGCCGTCGGCACTTTCGCCAATATCGATCCGTTCGTCGAAGAACATGTCGCCAGTGCCATGGGCCTGAAGCCGGAACCGGTCTCCACCCAGATCATCCCGCGCGATCGCCACGCGATGTTCTTCGCCGTCCTCGGCGTCGTCGCCTCGTCGGTGGAGCGCCTGGCGACGGAAATCCGCCATCTCCAGCGCACCGAGGTGCTGGAAGCGGAAGAGTATTTCTCGCCGGGCCAGAAGGGCTCGTCGGCGATGCCCCACAAGCGCAATCCCGTGCTCACCGAAAACCTCACCGGCCTTGCCCGCATGGTGCGCTCCTACGCCCTGCCCGCGATGGAGAACGTCGCGCTCTGGCACGAGCGCGACATCTCGCACTCCTCGGTCGAGCGCTACATCGGACCGGACGCGACGATCACGCTGGACTTCGCGCTCGCCCGCCTCACCGGTGTCGTCGATAAGCTGCTCGTGTATCCCGAGCGGATGGAAAACAACATGAACCGCCTCGGCGGCCTCGTTCACTCCCAGCGCATCCTCCTCGCCCTCACCCAGGCCGGCGTCTCCCGCGAGGACGCCTATCGCCTCGTCCAGCGCAACGCGATGAAGGTCTGGGAGAGCTATCACGTCGCGGGATCTGCGACGGTCGATTTCCTCGAAGAGCTCCTGAAGGACGGCGAAGTGCGCAAGGCGCTGAGTGAAGACGAGATCCGCAAGCGCTTCGATCTCGGCTATCACACCAAGCAAGTCGGCACGATCTTCAAACGGGTCTTTGGCCGGGAGGGGTGAGCCGAGTTCCGGTGACGCGGACTCCCACCGCGATTCCATCCCGTGAGCCGTTGCCTCGGACGCTCGAGAGGGCGCCGCGCTCGAAGTGTCGTCATCCTCGGGCCCCATCCCGAGGATCCAGGGCAGCGCTTCAAGCGACTGATCGCGTTGAAGAAAACGCCCGACATCCGACGTTGGACTGGATTCTCGGGACGGGGCCCGAGAATGACGAGGCGTCGAGGCTTGCGAGAGTGCCGGCGCCATTGGCAGCTGCCCAAGCAACAAGGTGGAACGTTTCACCAGATGCGAGGGTCGCGGCGCTGGGGCACAGCCTCGTAGAGCGAACTGACCCGGCCAGCCTCCGACATGTAATCATTTTTGGGACGAGGCGCGACGGCCCAGTCCGGCGAGCGGCTCTGCCCCCCGAAGCGCCGTCATCCTCGGGCCCCGTCCCGAGGATCCAGGGCGTCAGCAAAAAAGCACCCGGCGATGCGAATTCCGGCACCCGAGCCATCGTTTCAGTCGTCGCTGTGGATGCTCGGGACGGCGCCCGAGCATGACGGAGCGGTGGGGACCCCGCCTTTGCTTGCCGCGTCGCGACGACGGTACTTTCGGCGAGCCCCCCGCGTCCGTATTCCCCTTTCCCGCGCAGAAACGCAAAAAAGCCCCGGCGCATCGCGCCGGGGCTTCCTTCATCCGTAGCAGAGTGAGGCCTGATCAGGCCGACTTCTTCTGCTGATCGTCGTCGACCTCCTCGTAGTCGGCGTCGACGACGTCGTCCTTCTCTGCGCTCGAAGCCTCGGCAGAGGCGCCCTCCCCGGCTTCGCCTTCGCTGGCCTGGGCGGCCTCGTACATCGCCTGGCCGAGCTTCATGGAAGCCTGGGCGAGCGTGTCGCTCTTCGCCTTGATGGCCTCGGCATCGGCCTCGTCCTTTTCGAGCTCGGCCTTAAGGTCGTCGATCGCCGCGCGGATCGCGCCGCGGTCGTCCTCGGAGACCTTGTCACCATAGTCGGCGAGCGACTTCTCGGCCGAGTGGACGAGGCTCTCCGCCTGGTTCTTCGCCTCGACGCCCGCACGGCGCTTCTTGTCGGCGTCGGCATTGGCCTCGGCGTCTTTGACCATCTGCTCGATGTCGGCGTCGGACAGACCACCGGAGGCCTGGATGGTGATCCGCTGCTCCTTGTTGGTGCCCTTGTCCTTGGCCGAGACGTTGACGATGCCGTTGGCGTCGATGTCGAAGGTCACCTCGATCTGCGGCACGCCGCGCGGTGCCGGCGGCAGGCCCTCGAGGTTGAACCGGCCGAGCAGCTTGTTGTCCTGGGCCATCTCGCGCTCACCCTGGAAGACCTGGATGGTCACGGCGTTCTGGTTGTCCTCGGCCGTCGAGAAGGTCTGCGACTTCTTGGTCGGGATCGTCGTGTTGCGATCGATCAGCCGGGTGAAGACACCGCCCAGCGTCTCGATGCCGAGCGACAGCGGCGTGACGTCGAGAAGGAGAACGTCCTTGACGTCGCCCTGCAGGACGCCGGCCTGGATCGCCGCGCCCATGGCGACGACCTCGTCCGGGTTGACGCCCTTGTGGGGCTCCTTGCCGAAGAAGTTCTTCACCGTCTCCTGGACCTTCGGCATGCGCGTCATGCCGCCGACGAGAACGACCTCGTCGATGTCCGACTGCGACAGGCCGGCATCCTTCAGAGCCGACTGCATCGGGCCGACGGTGCGCTGCACCAGATCATCGACCAGCGCCTCGAACTTCGAGCGGGTCAGCTTGATGTTGAGATGCTTTGGGCCGGTCTGATCGGCGGTGATGAAGGGCAGGTTGATCTCGGTCTGCGAGGCGGAGGAAAGCTCGATCTTGGCCTTTTCGGCCGCCTCCTTGAGGCGCTGAAGCGCGAGCTTGTCGCTCTTCAGGTCGATGCCCTGGTCCTTCTTGAACTCGGTGGCGAGGTAGTCGACGAGGCGCATGTCGAAGTCTTCGCCGCCGAGGAAGGTGTCGCCATTGGTCGACTTCACCTCGAACACGCCGTCACCGATCTCCAACACCGACACGTCGAAGGTGCCGCCGCCAAGGTCGTAGACTGCGATCGTCTTGCCGTCGTTCTTGTCGAGGCCGTAGGCGAGCGCGGCAGCCGTCGGCTCGTTGATGATGCGCAGGACGTCGAGACCGGCGATCTTGCCGGCATCCTTGGTGGCCTGGCGCTGGGCGTCGTTGAAGTAGGCCGGAACGGTGATGACGGCCTTCTCGACCTTCTCGCCGAGATAGGACTCAGCGGTCTCCTTCATCTTCTGAAGGATCATCGCCGAGATCTGCGAGGGCGAATATTTCTCACCAGAGGACTCGACCCACGCGTCGCCATTGTCGGCCTTGACGATCTTGTAGGGCACGAGGCCCTTGTCCTTGGCAACCGTCGGATCCTCGTAGCGGCGCCCTATCAGGCGCTTGACGGCGAACAGCGTGTTCTCGGGATTTGTCACCGCCTGGCGCTTGGCCGGCTGACCGACGAGACGCTCGCCATCGTCGCTGAAGGCAACCATCGACGGCGTCGTGCGCGCGCCTTCGGAATTCTCGATGACCTTGGAATTCTTGCCGTCCATGACGGCGACGCAGGAATTCGTCGTACCGAGATCGATGCCGATAACCTTCGCCATATTCATAGTCTCCTTGTTACAGCGAGCCGCCCGGGACCCTCGTCGAGGCGTTCCCATTGGGCGACCCCCACTTGGCGTCTTCGAAACTCATGAGACCGGGTTAGGTCCGAGAAAGACCAACCGGCCGAACTGTGATGGCGGCTATATATGAACGGCTCCAAACCGACGCAAGGCGGGTTCTGACGCTTTCGTGAGCAGATTTTCCCCGACCAGAGGAAAACGTCGGGGCGTCGAATTTTCCAAAAACGCAACGATTGAGGGAACGATCTTTCCCCCAAAGCGCTACCTGTTCGACAAAACCGGAACGATCGGTCGCGTCTCACCCCGATCGCAAATCCTTCGGAGCGAAAAAATGAACAACATCATCTATCTCGTCGGCCTCGTCGTCGTGGTCATCGTCATCCTCTCGCTGCTCGGCCTCGTGTGAGCCGATCGTCGCGAGAACCGTCGGGTCAGACCACGACTGCAATACCGACCTGACTGATCCTTACGCCCAGCCTCGCAGCCAGGGTTCCTTGGCGGGATATCCGGCCGAGCCCTGACAGGCCGCTCAAGCGGCAAAGGCGCGCCCTTTTCGGGACGCGCCTTTTTTTGTGTCGCCTCACCGCGAGATGCAGGTGGCGGATCTAACCGCCGAAAATCCGGCGGAAGAGGCTGCGATCATCCTCGCGACGACGCGGCGTCACACGTTCTTCCACGACGACGCCGGGCGGCGGCGCGCGATCGTAGACCCTGCCGCCCTGTCCATCGCCCGAGCGATCGTAGGGAACCCCGTTCTCATCCGTCATCGACGGATCGTAGGAGCCGTCGCCATTGCCGTCGGCGACCAGCGGCGCCTGCGGCTCGCCGATGGTGTAGTGGCCGGGCAGCGGCACGTTGGGAGTCCCCTTGAGCGCCGCCTGCATGAACTCATGCCAGGCCTCTGCTGGCAGGGAACCGCCGGTGACGCGCTTCATCTTCGCGCCGTTGTCGTTGCCGAACCACACGCCCGTGACGAGCTCGGCGGTGTAGCCGACGAACCAGGCGTCCTTGAAGTCCTGGGTGGTGCCGGTCTTGCCCGCCGCTTCGAAACCGTCGAGCGCCGCCTTGCGCCCCGTTCCCGAGGAGACGACGCGTTTCAGCATCGCGTTCATCATGCCCATCATGTCTTCGGACAAGACCTTCGGCGGCACCTCGGCGCCGCGCTCCCACAGGACCTTGCCGTCCTCGGTGGTGATCCGGTTGACGAGATGCGGAGCCGCCTTGTAGCCGCCATTGGCAAAGGGCGCGAAGGCGCTGGTCAGCTCCAGGAGCGAGACTTCGGACGTCCCGAGCGCAATCGAGGGATTGTCGACGATGTCGGAGGTGATGCCGAGCCGATGGGCGGTGTCGATGACGGCCTGCGTGCCGACATTGTCGATCAGCTTGGCCGCGACGGTGTTGAGCGAGAAGCGTAAGGCATCGGCGACCATCACCGGTCCGCGATAGGTGTTTTCGTAGTTCGACGGCTTCCATTTGCCGATCTGGACCGGGCCGTCGACGATGATGCTTTCAGGCCGCCACCCATGTTCGAGGGCGGTCTCGTAGACGAAGGGCTTGAAGGTCGAGCCCGGCTGGCGCTTGGCATCGACGGCGCGGTTGAACTGGCTCTCGGCATAGTCGCGGCCGCCGACGAGCGCGCGGATCGCGCCTGTGCCGTCGACGGCGACGAGCGCGCCCTGGGTGACGTTCTGCTTGGAATTGTCGATGGTCTGGCGGATCGCCTTTTCGGCTTCCTTCTCGAGCGGCATCTCGATCGTCGTCTCGACCACCACGTCCTGGTGGACTTCGCCGATCAGCTTCTTGATGTCACGCATGACGAGATCGGCGGCGTAGTGCTGGGCGCCGTCCCAGTAGCTCTTGGCCTTGGTCGGCTTCTCCGCGACGGCGTCGGCATATTCCTCGGCGTTGATCTTGCCCTCGTCGCGCATCGCCGCGAGAACCACCTCGGCCCGCTCCTTGGCCGCCTTCGGATCGCGCGCCGGCGAAAGCCGCGACGGCGCCTTGAGGAGGCCTGCGAGGAGCGCTGCCTGGGACAGTGAAACCTCGCTCGCCGGCTTGTTGAAATACCGACGTGCAGCCGCCTCGACACCCGTCGCGCCCGAACCGAAATAGACCCGGTTCAGATACATGTCGAGAATCTGGTCCTTGGTGAATTTGTGCTCCAGCCAGACCGCGAGGATCGCCTCCTGGATCTTGCGCTGGATGGTCTGTTCGGGATTGAGGAAAATGTTCTTGGCGAGCTGCTGGGTCAGGGTCGAGCCGCCCTGGACGGTGCCGCCGGCGCGCCAGTTGGTGATGAAGGCGCGCACGATGCCGATCGGATCGACGCCCCAGTGGTCGTAGAACCGCCGGTCCTCGATCGAGACCACGGCTTCGGGAATATAGGGGCTCATCTCGTCGAGCGAGACCGCCTTGCCTCCCGTGAGACCGCGATTGGCCAGCAACTCGCCGCCCACCGAAACGATCTTGACGTTGGGCGGGCGCGCCGGGATTTCCCATGCTTCCTGCGGCAGCTTGACGGCGAAATAGCCGACCGTCGCGGCAACCGCGAGCGAGCCCCAGAGAATGCAGGCGAGACAGAGCCGAAAGAGATGGCCGATCAGACTGCGCCGCCGCCGGCGACCGCCGCCGCCACCATCACCGGATCCGCCGCGACGCCCTCCGCCACGCCCACCACCTGCGGCCCGGGCCTGATTGCTCTTTGCATTGGCGGATTTTGAGGACTTCGCGGCGGGCTTTGCAGCCGGTTTGCGCTTCTTGTCGTTCGCCGCCATCGGAACGGCGCGATCGTCCGCGCTGATCGACAGCCCTTCCTCGCTCTTGCTCTCACTTCGATCGAAACTGGGTTCGATCCGCTCGCGCCGTGCCGCCATGCGCAGCCTCTCAATCCTCATGTGGGACGACGCCTGGCAGCCCGTCCGGCCTGCCTGCAGTCCCCCTCGATTCCCCATGTGCCGTTCCGTATCCGGCCCTGAAGGTCCGGCAAAGCTCCGGTCGACCTTTGTCGGAAGAAACCTGTCCCCACAGGTCGCTGGCATGCACCAAGGGGTGCGCCCGCCGGATCGGCAGATTTGTAGTTCCACCGTAAATGCGGCGATTTAACGGGCCATGAACCATTCAGCCCGGCGCGCTCAAGCTTGGCGAACGCTCCGTTGCGCCGGCCACCCTTCCTCTCGCGGCAATGCCCCTACTTCTTTTCCAAGAGCAAGCGACACCAGCGAACGAACAGGGGAACTGCGCCATGCATATCGATCTATCCGGCAAGACCGCCATCGTCACCGGCTCGACCGGCGGCATCGGGCTTGCCGCAGCCAAGGGCCTTGCCGATGCCGGCGCGCGCGTCGTCGTCAACGGCCGCGACGCCGACCGGGTGGAGACCGCCATCCGCGCCGTCCTCGATTCGGTGCCCCGTTCGGATGTATCGGGCGTCTCGGCAGATCTTTACTCGGGCGAAGGTTGCGGCAGGCTGATCGAGGCGGTGCCGGAAGCCGACATTCTGGTCAACAATGTCGGCATCTTCGGACCAAAACCGTTCTTCGACATCGACGACGCCACCTGGGAGAAATTCTTTCAGCTGAACGTCATGTCCGGCGTCCGCCTGTCTCGCGCCTATCTGCCCCGGATGATGGAGCGCGGTTGGGGCCGGATCGTATTCCTCTCGTCGGAATCGGCGCTGAACATCCCCGCGGACATGATCCACTACGGCTTCACGAAGACCGCGCTCCTGTCGATCTCACGCGGCCTTGCAAAGCTCGCCTCCGGCACGGGCGTGACCGTCAACGCGGTCCTGCCGGGCCCGACCATGTCGGAGGGCGTTCAGGACATGCTCAAGGAGATGGCCGAAAAGGAAGGCGTCTCGATCGAAAAAGCCGGCGAGATGTTCGTCAAATCCGAGCGGCCGAGTTCGATCCTGGGGCGGCCGGCGACGGTCGAGGAGGTCGCCAACATGATCGTCTATGCCTGCTCCAAGGAAGCTTCGGCGACCAGCGGAGGCGCGCTGCGCGTCGATGGCGGCGTGGTCGATTCGATCGTCCCGTAAGGCAGAGCCGGCTTCCTTGCGCCTATCGCGACGGCCATGATCGACCCTTGAAGCGACGGCGGGCGGCGGGCGGACCAGGCGAACGAAAAGACCGCCAGCCAGCCCGTTTTCAGGCCGCCTGACGGTCGATCATGTCTTTGCTGTCGCCTGAAAGCTGCGAAGCCCGCCCGCGCTTACCAGAGATCGAGCGAGAAACGCTTGGAAATGCCGAGGGTGAAGGAATACTGGTCCTTGCTGCCGGCCTTGACGATCGGCGAGTCGGCCGCGTCGCCGACCAGCCTGTCCCATGACGCGTCGGCGTTGAGGAACCAGTCGGGCGTGAATTCGTAGCGGGCCGAAGCCGCGACGCCGACGCTCTTGAAGCCGCCGCCCGCATCATAGGCCGCGAACTTGCCGCCGCTTGCCAGCGACTCGCCCGGGCTGACGGAGAAGTAGCTCTCCATGTAGTCCGACGAGGCGAAGCTGACCGTCGGGCCGAGCTTGAGGGTGATCGTCTCGGTCGGCCGGGCGATCAGATTGGCGCCGGCATCGCCGACGAAACCGTCCGCGCCGCCGAATGCGTAGCGCGCCGCCCCGTAGACCTCGGCATATTCCCACTCGTAGGACGCCTTGAGGCCGACCTCATAGGTGGTATCGACGTCGTTGAGCCCGGAAAGCTCCGGGTGATCGTCCGCCTTGCGCTCGCCGACGACGTTGAAGGACGGGCCGATCGAAAAGCCGCGGCCGTCCGGCCCGCCGAAGGAGCCGATGCCCGGAAGGTTCAGATATTCGACCGAAAAGATCGCGCTCGGCAGGACACGATAATCGTCGGAGCCGAGAAACTCCGGCTCCACGACACCCTCGATGCCGAGCTCGAAGACGAAGTCGTCGCCGCCATAGTCGATTGCCGCCGGCTGCACAGGCGCCGGTGCGGGATCATAGGGACCCACCACGTCGGCCGCGTTTGCCAAAGCCGTCGAAGCGAGCAGCGTGGCGACGACCGCCGAGACCAAACGCAATGCCATGAACTGATACTCCAGCCTTCTCGCATGCCTCGTTTTGGTTGCTTCGAGGCGGCGTCGAACGACGCGCCCGCCGGGCATGCTGTGCCACCACACATGCCGCGTGTATCGCCTGAGCGCAATTCACACACCGGCCAAAACCGACACCGGCCGGATCATTCGAATCCAGGCGTTGCAGGAGGGTGACAGGCGGGGGCCGGTGCCTTGGATTTCGCCGTTACGGTGCAGACAGAAGGCCAAACGCAAGAAGGGCGCGGCGATCCCCCGATTGCCGCACCCTTCCAGCTGTCCCCCGCACTCCTCTTTCGAGGTACGGTCATCCCCACACCGCAAATCGGCCTATCGCATGATCGTGACCAAAAATCGATCATTGATCGCGTCTGCGTGGCTTTTTCGGTGTCCCCTATGCCATTCAAATTGGCAGCGATCTCTTAAGAAGATGTTAATAGGCCAATGAGCTTGCCTGAGGCTGGGCGGAGCCACCCACTGCCGGTGCCGCAACACCGCCCGGAGCAGGCTTTTACTCGCCCGCCAGATCACCCCTCGCCGATGGCCGCCATAACCCGCGCCCAGGAACGCTGGCCCTTATGGAACGAGGTCATCTCGTATTTTTCGTTGGGGGAATGGATCGCGTCGTCGCCCAGGCCGAAGCCGATGAGGAGTGATTCCATCCCGAGGCGGGACTTGAACTCGCCGACGACGGGAATCGACCCGCCCATGCCGATCATCACCGCCGGCTTCGGCCATTCGTCCGAAAGTGCCTGCCGCGCCTTCTGAAGAAGGGGCGAGTCGAAGGGCAGCTGGATAGCGCCCGAGCCGCCATGGGGATGGAACTCTACCTCGCAGTCTTCCGGCAAGCGATCTTCCACGAATTTGCGGAAGGCGGCGCGGATCTTGTCGGGATCCTGGTCGAAGACCAGCCGGAACGACACCTTCGCCATCGCCTCGGCGGCGATCACGGTCTTGAAGCCCTTGCCGGTATAGCCGCCGGAAATGCCGTTCACTTCCGCCGTCGGGCGTGACCAGGTCTGTTCCAGAACCGAACGGCCCTTCTCGCCTGCCGGAATGCTGAGGCCGACATCGCCAAGGAAGGATTCTGCTGAAAAATCGAGGCCCTGCCAGCTTTTCTTCACATCGTCTGGCACCTCCGACACGTCGTCGTAGAAGCCAGGGATGGTGATCCGGCCGGTCTCGTCGCGCATCTCGGCGAGAATCTTCGACAAAACGTGGATAGGGTTTTGCGCCGCGCCGCCGTAATAGCCCGAATGAAGATCGCGACTGGCCGCCCGCAGGATCACCTCCTCGCCGACGAGACCGCGCAGGCCGGTGGAAATCGCCGGGGTCTCGCGGTCCCACATGTTCGTGTCGCAGACCAGAGCGACGTCGGCAGAGAGCTCCTCGCGATTGGCGTCGAGAAACGGGTTGAGCGAGGGCGAGCCTGATTCTTCCTCGCCCTCGAGGAAGATCGTGACGCGGCAGGGCAGACCGCCCGTCTCGGCCTTGAAGGCGCGGCAGGCTTCGATGAAGGTCATCAGCTGGCCCTTGTCGTCGGCCGAGCCTCTCGCGACGATTTTCCTGGTGCCGTCGAGTCGGCTCTCGACGACGGGTTCGAACGGGCCGGTCTTCCATTCCGAGACCGGATCGACCGGCTGGACGTCGTAATGGCCGTAAAAGAGGACGTGCGGAGCGTTTTCGGGGCCCTCGTGATGGGCGACCACCATGGGATGGCCGGGGGTCTCGCGCACGCTCGCCGTAAACCCGATGGCCGACAGGTCCCCGACCAGAAACTCCGCCGCCAGCCGGCATTGCTCCCGGTAGTCCGGGTCGGTGGAGATCGAGGGAATGCGCAGCAGAGCCGACAATCGTTCGACCGACCGGTCGAGATTGAGGTCGAGGCATCCTAGCACGCTGTCGAGATTGGCCATGACGAAATTCCTTCGCTGGGAGTTGGCACTTTGACAGCGGTGGTAACGGCTCGGCTGGTGGTTGGGCAAGACGCGCGATCGCATCTTCATCCGCGCTGCGCCGTTGCGCCCGGCGCCGATCCATCTATGTTCGCGGGAAATGTCATGCCGCACTGCGGCAGACGTCCCGCCTCAGCTTTTCTTGCAGGATCCCGCCATGAAATATCGTCCGCTCGGCCGCACCGGCCTTTCCGTCAGCGAAATCTGCCTCGGCACCATGACCTGGGGCTCGCAGAACACGGAAGCCGAAGGCCACGCCCAGATGGACCTCGCCACCGAGATGGGGGTGAATTTCTTCGACGCCGCCGAGATGTATCCGACGACGCCGATGCTGGCAGAGACGGTCGGCCGTACCGAGGAGATCATCGGCACGTGGTTCGCCGCCAACGGACGGCGCGACGACGTGGTTCTCGCCACCAAGATCACCGGCGCAGGCAACGAAAAGGTCCGCGGCGGCGAGCCTATCACCGCCTCCTCCATCCGCCGGGCTCTCGACGAAAGTCTGAAGCGGCTTCAGACCGACTATGTCGACCTTTACCAGCTGCACTGGCCGAACCGCGGTTCCTATCATTTCCGCCAGAGCTGGAGCTACGATCCGAGCGGTCAGCAGCCCGATGCCGTGAAGGCAAACATCGAGGAGGTGCTCGACGAACTCGGCGAGCAGGTGAAGGCGGGCAAGATCCGCCATGTCGGCCTATCCAACGAGACCGCCTGGGGCGTCATGCAGTATGCCGGCATTGCCGAGCGCGACGGCTCGCCGCGCATCGCCTCGATCCAGAACGAATATTCGCTGATGCACCGCATCTTCGACCTCGATCTCGCTGAAACTTCCGTCAATGAACAGGTCGGCCTGCTGGCCTACTCGCCGCTTGCCGCCGGTCTCCTGACCGGCAAATACACCGCCGGCGCCATCCCGCCGGGCACGCGCGGCGCGATCAACAAGGGCCTCGGTGGCCGGCATACGGACTACGCGACGCGCGTGGCCGACGAATATTGCGAGGTCGCCCGGCGCCATGGTCTCGATCCGGCCCAGATGGCCATTGCCTTCTGCCTGACGCGGCCGTTCATGATCTCCGTCATCATCGGCGGAACGAGCCTCGAACATATCAAGACCGATGTCGCGGCAGCCGATCTCAACCTGTCAGACGAAGTGATGGCCGACATTGCCGCCGTCTATCGGCGCCATCCGCTTCCCCTTTGAGCCCTGTGCCTGTAAAGCGCGGTGACGGGCGGGGTTTCGAGCCCCGCCGCCCCGTTTCGACTCATGAGAGAGGCGAAGCCGGCCCTCCCCACTGACGCGCGCGCGCTCGCTTTCGGCGGAGCGTGGCCGCTTTCCCGCCGAGCCCAGGTTCCCTTCGTGACCGACGAGCCGACTTCCCTGCCATCTGCGACCACCCCCGCGCCGGAGGTGCCGAAGGCGCCCCATGGCGAGGATCGCTTCGCGGCCTTCCGCAACCGGCGCTTCCTGCTCTACTGGCTGGCGCGCTTCGCCTCGACCTTTGCGACGCAGATCGTCATCGTCTCGGTCGGCTGGCAGATCTACGATCTCACCCGAGACCCCTGGGACCTCGGCCTTGTCGGCCTTTGCCAGTTCGCGCCGGCATTCTTTCTGGTGCTCGTCACCGGCTCGGCGGCGGATCGCTATTCACGCCGGCTGATCATGGCAGCGGCCGTTGCCGCCGAAGGCCTCGGCGCTGTCACGCTCCTCGTTCTGACCTATCACGGCATCACCTCGCCTGCCCCGATCTTCGCGATCCTGATCGTCTTCGGCATCGCACGCGCGTTCTTCGGGCCGGCATCGCAGTCTCTCGTCGTCAATCTCGTCTCCCGCCAGGAACTCGCCAACGCCATTGCGTGGAACTCGTCGTCCTGGCAGATCGCGGCGATCGTCGGCCCGGTCGCGGGCGGTCTCATCTACGGCGTCTCGTCGATGGCCGCTTACGGCCTCGGTGCCGCCCTGTTCTTTGCCGGGGCCGCACTGGTGATCGCGATCAAGGCCCCGGCGCGCCGGCATTCGAACGAGCCGGCGAGCCTCGAGACGATCGTGGCCGGCTTTCGGTTCATCTGGAGCGAAAAGGTCGTTCTCGGGGCGATCTCGCTCGATCTCTTCGCCGTGCTTCTCGGCGGCGCCGTCGCCTTGATGCCGGTCTATGCCCGCGACGTCCTCGACGCCGGCCCGCTGGCGCTCGGGCTGCTGCGCGCCGCGCCGGGCATGGGCGCGATCCCGATGGCGATCTATCTCGCGGCCCACCCGATCAAGAATCACGCCGGTGCGATCATGTTCACCTTCGTCGGCCTGTTCGGGGCCTTCACGATGGTCTTCGGCATATCGACGACGATCTGGGTGTCGGTGCCGGCGCTGATCCTCATGGGTGCGTCCGACATGATCAGCGTCTATGTCCGCGAAACACTGATGCAGCTGTGGACACCGGACGACGTGCGCGGCCGGGTCAATGCCGTGAACATGGTCTTCATCGGAGCATCCAACGAACTCGGCGAGTTCCGGGCTGGCGGCATGGCGGCCCTGATCGGCGCCGTGCCGGCGGTCGTCGTCGGCGGCAGCGCGACGGTCGGCGTCGCGGCCATATGGGCCTGGATGTTCCCGGAGCTGCGCAAGGTGCAGCGCCTGGCGCGGGACTGAGCCGCTCCGCAGGCCCGGCCGGCGCAGACGCGGGCATAGCAGCCTCCCTCTGGAAGACGCGCGTTTGGCGCTATTCCTCGGCCACCTCGACGGGGCATGGCACGCCCTCGCGGCGGCATTTGTGCTGGTAGGTATAGGCCCAGAAAGCCGGGTTTCGTCCGCTTTCCTCGATCCGCGCGATCAGCCCCTCGATGAACTCGCGCTTGGCCTCGGCGCCGCCGTGATGGGGGAAGCTGTCCTTCTCGGCCTTCGTCATCGAACAGCCGATGCAGCGCCCCTTGCGCTTGTATTTGCAAACGTCGATGCAGGGCGAAGGAGCGCTTTCCCAGACGGCGTCATCGACGGCCCGGGCTTCTTGCGAATGTGTGGCCGAGGTCATGAAAGCGCGGACTGCTCGGCATGAAGAGGAATGCCGAGCGTCTCGGACATGAACGGCCGGTTTTCGACGAGATCGGCGATCGAGAACTGATCGAGCGTCGACAGAAACGCTTCCAGCGCCTGACGCAGGGCGACGTTGAGCTCGCAGTGAAAGACCAGCGGGCAATCGGTGGCGCCATTGTCGAAGCATTCCGCCATGGCGAAGCTCTCCTCCATCAGCACCACGACCTCGCGCAGCGTGATCGTCGCCGCCGGGCGGCCGAGCCGGATGCCGCCATTGCGCCCGCGTACGGTCTCGACGAGCCCGCAGCCGACGAGCGGTTGGAGAATCTTGAACATGAAGGGCTCTGGCGCGGCGTAGGACTTCGCGACGTCGCCGAGCTTGCTCAGGCGGCCTGGATTGGTCGCGAGATACATGAGAATGCGGATAGCGTAGTTGGTCTGACGCGTTAGACGCATATGGAAATTGCCCTCGTCATGAAGCGGCAACGCCGCTCATTCTCATGCCTTCTCAATTAAGGCTTTTTAGAGCAATTAAAAGGTGGAACGCAAATCCATCCTCTCCGCCGGGCACATTCCAGGGTTTTCAGGATTAAAAGCGGTCGATCGGGGTCGTGGCGGCTGTCAGCACCCAGCATGTCCGCGGGAATCGTTTCGGCATCGAATCAGGCATCCGCGCGGACGCCACCGTGCGGAGGGGAAAACCTCGCTCGCGCCGCACCGATCGGAAGAGCCGGCTGCATTCCGCAGATAGCCCGAAGCCCCGCTCAATCCCGAAAGATCGCCTCGCCCTGTTCGTCGATGACCTGCTGGGCCTTCTTCAGCGCGAACTGGGTCGCATCCTCCTTCGAGGAGAACATGTCGGCGCGAATCATCTGATGGGATTTCATGGTGCCTCCGACCTCCTTCTCGATCAGGGCTGCGAGGCGAAACTGCCCACCCTCCTGCATCGGCGTCGCCTTGATCGTGAAGCCGGCGTGGTCGAGGGTTTCCGTCACCTTCGGCGCTGGGATTTCGGCAGCCTCGCGCGATCCGCCGAAAAGTTTTTTCAAAAACGACATTCCATCTCCTCGTCTTTCGAACACCGACCGCTCCGGCACCACCGGCGGGAAACCATCGTCTCCCCGCGACCGGGCTTTCTGCTTCTGGCTTTCAGGCCTTTCAGGCCTTTCAGGCCATGTCCTGCCATGGGTGCGGCTCGGCGGCAATGCGACGATAAGCGAGCCTTCATCCGCGCAGACGGCCGGTTGCAACCGGGACATTCCGATGCTCCGGCAGAAGTTTCCGCGCGCGAGCGCTTTCCTGCTGCGGCGACAGGAGGCGCCGTTGCAGCGCCGCTGTCGCAGGCGCTATCGTTGCGCCCGATGAGCGTTTCGGGCCGTGTTTCCCCGGACGCGATGTGACAGGGCAGAAGGCGGGCCGATGCGTGTGTTTTTCTCGAAGACGCAGATGGACCATCGGCCGACGCAGTACGGCGTCCATGGCAAGCTCGTCGCGCCGCTGGAAAATCCCGGTCGCGCGCAAACGCTCGTCGACAGCCTGGGCAAGCTCGGATTGACGGCCGAAGATCCGCCGGCGGCGGACAGGGCGGCGATTGAACGGGTCCATACCGGCCCCTATCTCGATTTTCTCCAGACCGGCTATGCGCGGTTTCAGGCGCTGCCGAATGCCGGGCCGGAGGTCCTGCCCAACGTCCATCCCTATTTTGCAGCCGCCCGGCCGTACGGCCCCTCGCCGCTCGCGAACGGTGCGCGGCCGGGACCTAGGACGACGGGCATCCTCGGTCAGGCAGGCTGGTATATCGGAGACCTCTCCTGCGCGATGACGGAGGGCACGGCAAATGCCGCCTTTGCCTCCGCAGCGAGCGCCATCGGCGCGGCTCGCGCGGTGCTCGGCGGCGACGATCAGGCTTTCGCGCTCTGCCGCCCGCCCGGTCACCACGCCTATGCCGACAGAGCCTCGGGGTTCTGCTTCCTCAACAATGCCGCCATCGCGGCCGAATTTCTTCGCGAAAGCCACGACAAGGTCGCCATTCTCGACTTCGACACCCATCACGGCGACGGAACCCAGACGATCTTCTACGCGCGCGACGACGTCTTCTTCGGCTCCGTCCACACCGACCCGTCGGCCTATTATCCGCATTTTCTCGGCTATGCCGACGAATGCGGCACCGGGCCGGGCGAAGGCTGCAACCTCAATCTGCCGCTTGCCTTCGGCTCCGGCGACGCCGCATTTCTGGAGGCGGTCGAGACCTTGGTTTATCGCGCCATGCGTTTTGGTGCAGACGCATTCGTCGTTTCCGCCGGCTGGGACGCCCATCGCGACGACCCCCTGTCGAAGCTCGCCGTGAGCGGCGAGACCTATCCGCGCATCGGCGAGATCCTCGGCAAGCTGCGGCGGCCGACGGTCATCGTCCAGGAAGGCGGTTATTCGCTCGAGGCCGTCTCGCAGACGGCGCCGGCCTTCGTCGAGGCGTTTCTCGCAACCCGGTAATCCGGCCCGCCGCCCCGGCTGGGTGAATGGGGCGGCGGCTCACGTCCAGAGTAACCCGGAGTTCTGTCCATGCCTATCGTGGCGTTTGGCCGGGTCCGCCTCAGCGATACGCGATCACCGGGCAGCCGGGAACGCGGGCAAAGCGGACGACAGCGCGATGATGACGCTTGCGGCCGGCGACGACGATGGCGCGGCGGCTGACACCGCGAATGCGGGCGTGGCGGATGCCGAAATGGCGGGCCTTGTTCAGCGCGCGGCGCGGCGAGCAGCCATAGTTCGGCCGGTAATGGCCGCGGTGCCGAACGAGTTCGATACCGCCGTTGCCGATCGAAATGGTGGCTCCGAAATCGCGCGCCGAGGCGCTGGTGGGAGCGGCGGCACCGGCTGCACCGAGGGCGGCAACGACGCAGAGGGTCTTGGCAAGTTTCTGGAACATGGGGGGCTTCTCCTTGGGCTTCGCTGTCTCGGCGGTTGTCGTTTGCCGATGACAGGGACGATGCCAAAGCGCCGCTGAACCCTTTCGGAAGCCCGCATTCATATCGCATTCAGACACTGCCCGAACGGAAGGCTGTCTCGCTCACCTCATGTCAGCCGTCGCATCCAGAACTGCATCGGCTTTTCGCTCTCCTCCATGTCGCCAATGTCGCGCCACGCCATGGTCGAGACGAGACCATCGACCTTTTCATAGCCTCGCTTCGTCCAGAACCCGTCGAGCGGCACGTAGTCGCCTGGACGCTGGGGTTGGTCCGTCGGCCGCACGACGCCGCAGAACGCGGCGATCTCATAGCCCTGAGCCCGTCCAGCCGCCTCCCTCGCATCGAAGAAGCGGTGGCCGGCGCCGCGGCCGCGATACTCTGGCAGAAGGACCGACTCGCCGAGGTAGAACACCGCGTCCGGAGGGATACCAGCCTTGCGGAAATCTTCCGCAAGCTGCGGCTGGTGGTCGCCGAGGGGCGCGGCCGTCGCCGCGCCGACGATTTCACCTCGCATGTTCGCCGCGACGACGACCATCGCACCCGGCGACTTGGCATAGGTTTCGAGATAGCGCCTCTCGTAGGCCTCATCCCCTTCGTAGAGATAGGGGAAAGCCCGAAAGACGGTGATGCGCAGCCGAGCCAGATCGTCGAGAACATCGGCTATTTCCCGCGCAGACAGAACCTTGAAGGATAGCTCTTCGGTCTTCGCCGTCATCTCGACCCCGTCATCACGCCTTCGAAACCGCCGCGATCCAGGCGTTGAGATTGTAATAGGTGGTGACGCGGGTGATCCTGCCATCCTCCAGCGAGAAGAACTGTCCGGCCGGGATCGAATAGGCCTGGTTGCTCGCGGGGGGCAGTCCTTCTGCCGTCTCGCGATAGCGTCCACGCACGGTGAACTCGGCCCCTACCCTCGTTCCGTCCTCGGAGGCGAAAACGACGATGTCGGCCAGCGTCTCGTCGTAGTGCCGATGCATCGTCGCCATGAAGTTGCGAAAGCTCGATCGACCGATCTCCCGCCCACCTTCATTGATGTCGTGGGCGACATCCTCGTCGAGTAGATCGAGCATGGAGTCGACGTCGCCGGCGTTGAAGGCTTCGAGGTAGCGGCTGATCAGGGCTTCGGCTTCGGTGCGTGTCATGTCAGGTCCCTTGAATGGCTGGACCTAATCTGACTTCGCCTGAGCCGCCGTCAACCGCTCTCCATGCCCCGACGCCGGCGGCCCCGATCAACCGAAGCCGGCGATCAGCTCGTCACACCGAAGACCTCCGCGCAACGCGAAAGGCTGAAGCCTTCGCCATCGGTGTCGCGGCTGGTTCTGATATTCGTGATGATGCCGTTGGAGTTGGCGGTGATCTGCGCCTCGCAGCCCAGTTGCTCCGAACGCGCCGGGGTCATCATCACTTGGCCGGGAGGCGCCGAATCCATCGACATGTTGCCGCCGCCGATATTGATGATCGTGCTCGGCGAGCGCCGCTTCTCGGCGAGCTCTTTTTCCTGCTTCGTCATCGACCGGTATTGGGCGGGAACGTTGCGCACGGTTTCGCCGCCGCGCCATGTGTAGACGGTCCCGCCATTGTTCAGCGGAAATTCGCTCACTGGCGGGCCGTATTGCGAGAAGAAGGCATCGCTCGACTGACCGACCCAGCGCCCCTGCATCGCCTGATTGGCCTCTTCCGTCGTCGTGCAGCCGGCAAGCGCGACCAGGACGACCCCCATTGCTACCATCCGCTTCATTGATGTTCCCCCTGCCGTAACGTTATCAATGGAGGTTCGAAGCCACGCAAGATGGGGGATGTCTAGGAGACGCTGTGGCAAGCGACGAGTTTTCGACATCTTTCCACAGACTTGCCGATCGGATGATCAACACCGGTCTGACGCTGCGGCTTCACGAACCTATTCAGCGGCAGCACTGTCGGCAGCAGCGGCATCCCCGCTGAACAGGAACCCGCCGGACTGGCGGCGCCAGAGGCTGGCATAAAGGCCGTTCCTCGCCAGAAGCTCGTCGTGGCTGCCCTCCTCGACGATGGCGCCCTTGTCGAGCACGATCAGCCGGTCCATCGCGGCGATTGTCGACAGGCGATGCGCGATGGCGATGACGGTCTTGCCCGCCATCATGCGGATCAGATTCTCCTGGATGGCCGCCTCGACCTCCGAATCGAGCGCCGAGGTCGCTTCGTCGAGAACCAGGATCGGCGCGTCCTTCAGGAGAACCCGGGCAATCGCGATGCGCTGGCGCTGGCCGCCGGACAGTTTGATGCCGCGCTCGCCGACATGAGCGTCATAGCCGGTGCGGCCCTTGGGATCGCGCAGGCCCGGAATGAAGTCCTCGGCATTGGCCCGTTCGGCCGCGAGCAGCACCTCGTCGTCCTCGGCGTCTGGCTTGCCGAAGGCGATATTGTCGCGGATCGAGCGATGCAGGAGCGAGGTATCCTGCGTGACGACGCCGATCGCCGCGCGAAGCGACTGCTGGGTGACCGTGGAGATGTCCTGCCCGTCGATCAGGATTTTCCCGCCCTCGAGGTCGTAGAGACGCAGGAGCAGATTGACGAGCGTCGTCTTGCCGGCACCCGAGCGGCCGACGAGGCCGATCTTCTCGCCGGGCTTGATCGAAAGCGAGAGGTTCGAGACGACACCGCCGCCCTTGCCATAATGGAAGGTGACGTTCTCGTACCGGATCGCACCCTTGGTCGCCGAAAGCGGCCGCGCATCCGGCGCGTCGACAAGCGTCGGCAGTCGGGTGATCGTCGCCACCGCGTCCTGGATGGTGCCGTAGTTGCGCACCAGCCCGTTGATGTTGAACATCATCCAGCCGGACATCTGGTTCAGCCTCAGGACGAGGCCGAGGGCCGTCGCGACACCGCCCGCCGTCACCGACCCGGCCTGCCAGCCGAGGACGGCGATGATGCCGACGCCGGTCATCATGAAGCCGTTGAGGATGGCGACGACGGTGCGGACCTCGGTGATCGCCCGCGTCGAGCGCCGGGTCATGTCGACGAGATAGACGAAGCCGTTCTTGACGAACTCGTCTTCCTTGCGCGACGAATCGAACAGCTTGACCGAAAGAATGTTGGTGAAGCTGTCGACCACCCGGCCCGACACGATCGAGCGGGCATCGGCCGAGGCGCGGCCGAACTCGCGGATCTTCGGCAGAAGGTTGCGGACGATCCAGACATAGCCGGCGACCCAGACGGCGAGAACGATCGCCATGCGCCAGTCGATGGCACCGAGAATGGTCGCGGTCAGGAAGATGAAGGTGACGAAGGACCAGAAGGTCTGGAGGATGGTGGTGATGAAGTCACCGGTGGCGGCGCCCACCTGCTGGACCTTTTGGGCGAGGCGCCCGCCGAAATCGTTCTGGAAGAAGGTGTAGGCCTGCTCCATCAGCCGGCGATAGCTCTGCCAGCGAATTCGATTGTAGAAGCTTGGACTTATCACCTGTTCTTCGAGTACGGACGAAGCAAAGAGCAGCGCCGCACGGCCGATCAGCGTGACGAAGAGAAGGCCCGCGATCAGCCAGAAATGGTCGTCGAGCAGGGTTTCCGGCGTCGACGTGCCGAGGGCGTCGACAAGCCAGCCGACGCCGGTGAAGAGCACCGCCTCGATGCCGCCAGTCAGGCCGCCGGCGATCAGAAGGCCGATCAGCGGCCACTTCGCCTGTTTGGCGAAATGCCAGATGAACGCATTGGTCTCGGCTGGCAGCGGCCTCAGATGGCCGGTGCGATAGACGCCGTCCTCCTCTCGGCCGGGATCGTCCTCGAACGGGTCGAGGACTGTCTCGAAGCGCTGGAGCAGACGATCCATCATTCGGCGGCTCGGATTGCTGAGGCCCCATCGTCGTCGTCATTCGCCCCGGCCGGCAGGAAGCCGCCGACCTGCCGCGCCCAGAGCGAGGCATAGAGGCCGCCGCGTGCGACGAGGTCCGCATGGGTGCCCTCCTCGACGATCGCGCCCTTGTCGAGCACGACGAGGCGGTCGAGAGCGGCGATCGTCGAAAGACGATGGGCGACGGCGATGACGGTCTTGCCCTCCATCAGCCGGTAGAGATTTTCCGCGATCGCCGCTTCGACCTCCGAATCCAGCGCCGAGGTCGCCTCGTCGAGAAGCAGCAGCGGCGCATCCTTCAGCATGACTCGGGCGATGGCGATGCGCTGGCGCTGGCCGCCCGAGAGTTTGACCCCGCGCTCGCCGACCTCCGCGTCGAGGCCGGTCCGTCCGTCCCGGTCGCGCAGATCCTCGATGAAGTCGGACGCCTCGGCGCGGGCGATTGCCCGCTCGAGCGCGGCCTCGCCGGCGTCGGGCCTGCCGTAGAGTACGTTCTCGCGGATCGAGCGGTGCAGCAGCGAGGTGTCCTGGGTCACCATGCCGATCTTTTCGCGCAGGGATTCCTGCGGCACGTCGCGGATGTCGGTGCCGTCGATCAGAATGCGGCCGGCCTCGACGTCATGGAAGCGCATCAGGAGATTGAGGATGGTCGACTTGCCAGCGCCCGATCGGCCGACGAGCCCGACCTTTTCGCCCTGCCGGATCGTCAGGTCGAAATCGCGCAGAACGCCGTCGCCCTTGCCGTAGTGGAACGAAACTTTCTCGAAGCGGATCTCGCCCCGGGGCACGAGAAGCGGCTTCGCCTCCGGCTTGTCGGTGATGGCATGGGGAAGCTGAAGCGTCGCCATGCCATCACGGATGGTGCCGATGTTCTCGAACAGTGCGGAGATCTCCCACATGATCCATTGCGACATGCCATGGATGCGCAGGACGAGACCGACCGAGGCGGCGATGGCCCCGATCGTCACGAGGTCGTTCACCCAAAGGCCGATTCCGGCCGCCGCCACGGCAAAGAGGAGAAGCGAATTCAGCGTCTGCAGGCAGACGACGAAGAGCGTGATCAGCCGGGCCTGGCCGTAGACCGTGTGGAGGAAGCCGCTCATCGAAGAGCGGGCGTAATCGCCCTCGCGCCGCGTATGGGCGAAGAGCTTGACGGTCTGGACGTTCGAATAGGCGTCGACGATGCGGCCGGTCATCTCGGCTCGCGCATCGGCCTGACGCTCGGCGACCCGGTCGAGCCGAGGAATGAACCAGCGCAGCATCGCCGCATAGAGGATCAGCCAGCCGAGGAAGGGCAGCGCCAGTTTCCAGTCCGACGAAGCGGCGAGGACCAGAACGCCGGTGAAATAGACGGCGACGTACAGAAACACGTCGATCGCCTTGATCACCGTCTCGCGCACGGCGAGCGCCGTCTGCATCAGCTTCTGCGACACCCGTCCGGCGAACTCGTCCTGGAAGAAGGACAGCGAATGGCCCAGCAGCCAGCGATGCATCGTGTAACGAAAGCGCATCGGGAAATTCCCGAAGATCGCCTGAAAATTGACGAGCCCGTCGATCAGCTGGATGCCCGGGAGGGCGATGAGGATGATGAAGCCCATGATCGCGAGCTGCCAGCCGCGCTCGGACAGGAACGTTTCCTTCGGCGTGTCGCCGAACCAGTCGACGACGTTGCCCAGAAAGCCGAAGAGTGACACCTCGATCACCGAGATCAGCGCCGTCAGCGCAGCCATCGCGACGAGCAGCGGCCAGACCGGCCGGGCGAAGTACCAGATGAAGCCGAACAGCGTCCTGGGGGGCGCAACCGGCTCCTCATCGGGAAACGGTTCGACCAGCTTCTCGAATTTCGAGAACATTCACATTCCTGACATTGCCGATTTGACGCCGGAGTTCCGGCCTCAGGCGGCCATATAGCTCTCGGGGTGAGAGATCGAAGGCGGGCTCCGATCATCGTGATGGTCGCTGATATAAGCGCTCGGTCTGCCAAAATCAGGGGCGACGTGCCGCCGCCGTTGGGTGTCAGCACCATTGCAGGGGACAAGAACCGGTTCCGTTCGCGGCACTGCCGGCCTCTTGGCGGGCAATTGCCCACCAGTTGATGAATTGTCCACAAGACAGAATGATCGTCGCCGTGACCGTTCGCAGGACGAAAAGCCCGGCGCTGCCGGGATATTCACACGCAAGGGTCGCTCTGCCTGCCTTATGGGCACGTCGGATCGTTGAGCAATACCCTCTGGACAGAACGCCCGTTGCGGGAACAATCTGAACTCGAGGTCGCACGTGCGGGTGCGACGACACCGAACCCGGGGGCAGAATATGGGCTTTTCCTTCAAGACCTTCACCGGCGCGCTGGCGCTATCGACCGTCCTTTCGCTCGGCGTGGCCGAGGCGAAGGAGATGGTCATGTACAACGGCGGCGACGTCACCTCGCTCGACCCGCAGAAGATGTCGGGCGACTGGGAAGACCGCGTCGCCGGCGACATCTATGAGGGCCTCTTCACCGAGGACATCGACGCCAAGCCGGTGCTCGGCGTCGCGGCGAGCTACGAGACCTCGGACGACGGCCTGACCTGGACCTTCAAGCTGCGCGACGACGCCAAGTGGTCGGATGGCGAGCCGGTGACGGCGGAGGACTTCGTCTACTCCTTCAAGCGGCTGATGGACCCTAAGACGGCGGCGCAATACGCCTATCTGCAATATCCGATCAAGAACGCCGAGAAGATCAACAAGGGCGAGATCGAGGATCTCGACCAGCTCGGCGTCACGGCGATCGACGACAAGACGCTGGAGATCACCCTCGAACACCCGGTCCCCTACTATCCGAGCCTTCTGACCCACTACACCGCCTATCCGCTGCCCAAGCATCTGATCGACAAGGTCGGCGATCAGTGGGTGCAGATCTCCAACATCGTCACCGACGGTCCCTACAAGCCGGTCGAATGGGTACCCGGCAGCCACGTGCTGACCGCCAAGAACGACCAGTGGTACGACACCAAGAGCCTCGACATCGACGGCGTGCGCTTTTTGTCGATGGAGGACGTCTCGGCCGGTTTCCGCCGCTATCAGGCCGGCGAGATCGACTTCATGACGGACTATCCGAAGGATCAGTTCAAGTTCATCCAGGCGAACCTTCCCGGCCAGGGCCACTTCGCCCCCTTCGCCGGGCTGTACTACTACGTCTTCAATTCCAAGAAGCCGCCCTTCGACGACGCCAAGGTGCGCGAGGCGCTCTCCATGGCGGTCAATCGTGAGGTGATCGGCCCCAAGGTGTTGGGCTCAGGCGAACCGGCCGCCTATGGCTGGGTCCCCCCCGGCATGGCGAACTACCCGGAAGAAGGCGCCCGCTTCGACTGGGAAAAGGAGCCCTACAAGGAGCGCGTCGAGAAAGCCAAGGCGCTTCTGAAGGACGCCGGCTACGGCCCCGACAAGCCGCTGAACATCACGCTCAGCTACAACACCAACGACAACCACAAGCGCGTCGCAGTCGCGATCGCCGCCATGTGGAAGCCGCTCGGCGTCAATGTCAGCCTCGTCAACGCCGAGGTAAAGGTGCACTACGCCAATCTGCGCGAGGGTGCCTTCGAGGTGGCGCGGGCCGGCTGGCTCGCCGACTTCAACGATCCGGTCAACTTCCTCGATCTCCTGAAATCCGGCATCGAGATGAATTACGGCCAGTGGTCCAATGAGGAGTATAATTCGCTGCTCGACCAGGCCGCCAAGGAGAGCGACCTGAAGAAGCGCGCCGAAATGCTGGAAAAGGCCGAAAAGATCGCGCTCGACGACGACGCCGCGATGCCGATCTATTTCTACCTGTCGGAAAACATCGTCTCGCCGAAGCTCAAGGGCTTCAAGGACAACGTCTTCGACAAGCACCGCACGCGCTACATGTCGCTGTCGGAATAGGTGCCGAAAGCGCGGCACCCCCGCGCTTTCGCCTGAAGACGTCGTTTGCATAGCACCGGGGCCGCCGAAGAGCCCCGGGCCTTCCCGAGAAACGATCCTGACATGCTGACCTTCGTTTTGAAGCGGCTGGCCTCGACGATCCCGGTCATTCTGATCGCGATCACCGCCTGCTTCTTCATCCTGCGCCTCGCGCCGGGCGGGCCGTTCGATCAGGAGCGGGCGCTTCCCCCGGAAGTCCTGGCGAACTTGCGCGCCTACTACCATCTCGACGATTCCCTGATCGTCCAGTATTTCCGCTATCTCGGCCGCCTCGCCCAGCTCGATCTCGGCCCGTCCTTCGTCACCAAGGACTTCACCGTCGCGCGGCAGATCGGTATCGGCCTGCCCTATACGCTGATCCTCGGCGGCTCGGCCTTTCTGCTCGCCATCGTCGGCGGCATCGCGGCCGGCATCTATGGCGCGCTCTACCAGAACCGCTCGGCCGACTACGCGATCGCCGCCATCGCCATGACCGGCCTCGTCGTGCCGAACTTCCTCGTCGCGCCGATCCTCCAGCTGGTCTTCGGCGTGAAGCTTTCCTGGCTGCCGGTCGGCGGATGGGGCGACGGCTCGCCGCGTTTCCTCTTCCTGCCGGTTCTCGTGCTGGCCCTGCCGCATATCGCGAGGATCTCGCGGCTGATGCGCGGTTCGCTGATCGAGACGATGAACGCCAACTTCATCAAGACCGCCACCGCGAAAGGCATCGGCCGGCGCCGGGTGGTGCTGAAACATGCGCTGCGCCCGGCCCTCACCCCCGTCGTCTCCTATCTCGGCCCGGCCGCCGGCTATCTCCTCACCGGCTCCATCGTGGTCGAGCAGATCTTCGGCCTGCCCGGCATCGGGCGGTACTTCATCAACGCGGCCCTCAACCGCGATTACGGCATGGTGCTTGGAACCGTGATCTTCTACATGGCGCTCATCGTTCTCCTCAACCTTCTCGTCGATCTCGCCTATGCCTGGCTCGATCCGAAGGTGCGCCAGCGATGACCCTTTACGCCGGCAAGCGCGAAGCGCTGGAAGACGCCTTCATCGGGCGTGACGACGAGATGCCGCGCGGCAAGCCGCGCTCGGTCACCCGCGACGCCCTCAGGCGGTTTCGTGCCAACAAGGCGGCGATGACCGCCCTCGTCGTCTTCGTCCTCATCGTCCTCGCCGCGATCGTCGGCCCGTATCTCGTGCCCTACGATTACGAGACGCCCGACTGGGAGGCCTTCACCGCGCCGCCCTCGATCGAAAGCGGCCACTATTTCGGCACCGACCAGAACGGCCGGGACCTTCTCGCCCGCACGCTCTACGGCACCCGCGTCTCGCTCCTCGTCGCGCTGATCGCAACCACGGTGTCGGTGATCGTCGGCGTTCTTTACGGCGCGGTCTCGGGCTTTGCCGGCGGGCGGATCGATTCCGCCATGATGCGCTTCGTCGACGTGATGTACGCGCTTCCCTACATCCTCTTCGTCATCCTCCTGATGGTGATGTTCGGCCGCAATGTTTTCCTGCTGTTTGCCGCCATCGGCCTTCTCGAATGGCTGACCATGGCGCGCATCGTGCGCGGCCAGACCCTGTCGCTGAAAGAGAAGGAGTTCGTGGAGGCGGCCCGCGCGGCGGGCGTTTCGAGCTTTGCGATCATCCTTCGCCACATCGTGCCGAATCTCGTCGGCCCGGTGGTGATCTACGCCTCGCTGACCATCCCCGAAATCGTCATCACCGAGAGCTTCCTGTCCTATCTCGGCTTCGGCGTGCAGGAACCGCTCACCTCCCTCGGGACGCTGATTTCCGAGGGCACCGGCGCCATCGGCTCGGCCGACTGGCTGCTCCTGTTTCCAGGCGGCGTTCTCGTGACCATGCTGCTCGCCCTCGCCTTCATCGGCGACGGCCTGCGCGACGCCTTCGACCCGAAGGACCGATGATGACCAGCAAGCCACCCACGGACATGCCCCCCCTCCTCGCCCTCACCGACTATGCCATCCGCTTTTCGACCCCCGACGGCGCGGTGAAGGCCGTGAACGGCCTCGACCTCGCCGTGGCGCGCGGGGAGACCGTGGCCGTCGTCGGGGAATCCGGTTCCGGCAAGAGCCAGACCTTCAACGGCGTCTTCGGGCTTCTCTCCGGCAATGCCACGACGTCCGGCGCAGCGCGGTTCGAAGGGCGCAATCTCCTCGAGCTCACACCGCGCCAGCTCGACGAGATACGCGGGGCGGACATGGCGATGGTTTTTCAGGACCCGATGACCGCGCTCAATCCGGCGATGAAGATCAAGCATCAGCTCGCCGAGACACTCAGGATCCACAAGGGCATGAACCGGCGGGACGCCGAGGCACAAGCGCTGGCGATGCTGAAAAAGGTCGGCATCCCTGAAGCCGAGCGGCGGATCGAGCAATATCCGCATCAGCTCTCCGGCGGCATGCGTCAGCGCATCGTCATCGCCATGGCGCTGCTCTGCCGCCCCAAGCTGATCGTCGCCGACGAGCCGACCACCGCCCTCGACGTCACCATCCAGGCCCAGATCCTCGATCTCTTCCGCGATCTCACCGGCGAGGCCGGCACCGCCCTCGTCCTCATCACCCACGATCTCGGCGTCGTCGCTGGCATCGCCGACAAGGTCGTCGTCATGTATGCGGGACGCATCGTCGAGGAGGCGCCCGTCGACGCTCTCTTCGCCCGCCCGGCCATGCCCTACACGGCGGCGCTGATCCGCTCGATCCCGCGGGTTGACCGGGACGTCGAAGCCGTCGAGCCGATCGGCGGCAGGCCGCCGAATCTGCTCCATCCGCCGGCAGGCTGCGCGTTTCATCCGCGCTGCCGCTTTGCGCAGGACAAGTGCCGCCGCGAGCGCCCGCCGCTGGAGACCATCGAGACCGGACGCCGCGCCGCCTGCTGGTTCCCCTTCGTCGACGAGACAAGCGGCAGAGAACCTATGAACGCGGAGATCGCCGGTGCCTGAAACGCTGCTTTCCGTCGAAAACCTCTCCACCGTCTTCGACATCGGTGGAGGTAACCCGTTTGCCAAAGCGCTTGAACTCAAGGCCGTCAGCGACGTCTCCTTCACGCTCGAAGCCGGCGAAACGCTCGGCATCGTCGGTGAATCGGGGTGCGGCAAGTCCACGCTCGGCCGCTCGATCCTCAGGCTCATCGAACCGACCCATGGCCGCGTGGTCTGGCAGGGCAAGAGCCTGACGGACCTTTCCGTCGGCGAGATGCGCAAGGCCCGTCGCGATCTCTCGATCATCTTCCAGGATCCGGTCGCATCCCTCGATCCGCGCATGAATGTCGGCAAGATCATCGAGGAGCCGCTGAAGGTCGCGGAGCCCTCGCTCGGCCGCAAGGCGCGGCGCGAGCGGATCGAAAAGGTGATGGAGGAAGTCGGCCTCGCGCCGGAGATGATCAACCGCTATCCGCACGAATTCTCCGGCGGTCAGGCCCAGCGCATCGGCATCGCCCGGGCCATCGTCACGGAGCCCAAGCTGATCGTCTGCGACGAGCCGGTTTCCGCCCTCGACGTCTCGATCCAGGCGCAGATCGTCAATCTGCTCAAAGCCCTGAAGGAGCGGATGGGGCTGACGCTGATCTTCATCAGCCACGACCTTTCGGTCGTTCGTCTCGTCTCCGACCGGATTCTGGTTCTTTATCTCGGCCGCGTCGTTGAGATCGGCCCGCGACGGGAGGTGTTCGCCAATCCCGGCCACCCCTATTCGAAGGCGCTTCTAGCCGCCGCGCCGATTCCCGATCCGGCAATTGCAAGATCCCGTGAGAAGACGCCCCTCAAGGGCGATCCCCCCTCGCCGATCAACCCGCCTTCCGGCTGTGCATTCCGGACACGCTGCCCGATCGCTCGCGACGTCTGCGCAGAAAAGCTCCCGCCGCTGGTCGATGTGGGGCGCGGACATCGCGCAGCGTGTCTGTTCACGGGTGACGTGCGTGCGGACGAGGCGATCGCCGGCTGACACGAGGGCGTCTTCCGACACGGTGGCTTGCGGTGAAGTGAGCCTGGACGAAGCGCAGCGGTGTGTTGGAGCGGGCGATGGGGATCGAACCCACGACATCAAGCTTGGGAAGCTTGCGTTCTACCACTGAACTACACCCGCGTCGGCGCGGACATTGCCGCCACAGCGCCAGAGCGTCAAGCAAATTCGTCCCGCTCCGAGGCCTCGACCGACCAGGAAGCGGCGATGCCGTCCCGATCCATCGGCCCGGTTGTCGATCATGCCCAATCGGACAGGTCCGCAACAGACTCGCCGCATAATATCCTTGCGACAATCGGCCGCAAATTTTCCTTTTCGAGACGGCACGCAGCCGCTCGATTGAGAAGACACGGCCACCGATCGAGAATCGGCGCCGCCGCAAAAGCGGCACGATTTTCAGTCGCAGAAGGAGCTTGCGTGGAGAACCGGGGCGTCCGGCCCGCCCGGTGACGCGTTGTGCGGCAGCGTCCGCGAAACTGCCGGAACCATCGCGCCGCAGCAATTGCATTCTTCGCAGAGCTCAAACTTCTGGCGAATACTGGCAGGCTTATGAATACGGTATCAAGGCAGTCCGAATGACTCGATCTATATTCGCCCGCTCCCTGAGCTGGGCGCCCACCGTTTCGCTGTCTTGGATGTGGGGGCTTGGTTTCTTCTATTCCATGCACGTCGTGTGGATCGAGGGATGGGCTGGATTTGTCGTCTTTGCGCTCGCCAATTGCTGCGGCCTTGCGACCTTCGGCTGTGTTCTCGGCTCGCGGCAGAGGAATTGCGAGGCGATCTTTCATGGCCTCGGATCGCGCTTCGCGTCGCTGTTCTTCCTATGTCAGATCGGAGCCGTGGCGATAACGCTGTTTGCGCTGAACGCCTATCTCTGGCCGCAGCTCCTGCCTCAAGCCGGGGCCGGAGTGGGGCTTTGTCTCACCGCTCTGGTCGTCGTGGTGGCGTGCATCGCCGGACGCCGGCTTTCGCTCGAGCGGCTGCGTCTGCTTCATACCGGCTATCTCGGCCTCGCCTTCGTCGCGATCGCCGTCGTCGCCGCCTCGCTCGTTCGAAGTGACGGTTCGCCTGCCGAGATTGCAACGCCCGACACGCAGTCCATCGCCGCCTTCCTTCTTCCAACGCTCGTCGGCTTCGCCCTTGGCCCGTGGAGCGACATCCAGCAATGGCAGCGTGTCATCGCGATCAGGAAGGCTGGTCTGTCCCCCGCCGTCGCCTATATCGGCGGGAGCCTGGTTTTCCTGGCTCTCTTGTGCGCCAACGCCTCTCTGTCGCGCCTTGCCGGCCCGAACCTCCTCGTTGCTGCCGATAACGCGATCGGCGCCCAGAGTTCGGTTGCGGCTCATCTCGGCTCGCATGGTTATAGCCTTGCGGCGGCGGCCTTCGCGCTCTGGGCCTTCGTCGCCGCTCTGTCCACGATCGACAGCTTCTATTGCGCGGCGCGCTGGTACGTGCCGCGGCTTCTGTCGAACAGCCTTCATCCGGCGCTCGCCTTCGTGTCCCCAGCGGCCCTGGCGTCGCCGCTGTGGATCCTCGGGGCCGCCGTCATCGTCGCCATCTCGATGAATGCTCTCGGCCTGTCCCAGAGCGCCTACATGATGCCCTATGCGACCCTCCTCGTCGGTGCGACGATTGCCCTGATCGCCACCTATCTCAACAAATTTACCGACTTCGATCCGGCGCAGAGCTATCTGTCCGGCATCGCGGCGGCGCTGGTGTTCTTCATCGGCTATCGCGAAGACATCGCCATCCTCATCCCGGTCTCCACGGTGATCGCTCTCATCGGGGCTGCCGGCTCCATTCGCGCCATCTTCTTCGAGGGCGGTGGACGGGTGGACGATCGTCCCGCGTCGCCGCTCGCCAAGCCGGCGGTCGATGCTCGGACGCAGGCAGACGAAATCGAACCGGTGCCTTCGTCCGAACCTGCCGCAGAGCCGATGGCGCCGCTGCAGGCCGAAAACACCAATCTGTCATCTGCCCATGGCTTCGACGGGCAATGGTTCGTCATGAGGGTCACCCCGACCTATGACGACACCAATTCGGTCGGCAACGTCTACTTCGCCAATTATGTGCGGTGGGTCGGCAAGGCGCGCGAGCTGTTCTTCAACGCCTGCATGCCCAATTTCGATCTCGAAACCACACGCTACTATGTCCTGACGCGCTCCTTTCAGCACGACTTCCGTCGTGAGATCGCCGAGTTCGAACCGGTGACGACGCGAATTCGCATCGTCAGTCACAACCGGAAATTCGTCACCCTCGGCCACGAGATCATCAGTGATCGTCATGGCCTGCTGGGGCGCGGCGAGCAGTCGCTAATGTTCGTCGATCGCGAAAGCTTCAAGCCGCTGGACATCCCCGTCGACATCGTCCGAGGCTTCCTGCCTTACTGGCCTTCCAACCGGCCCGATGCTGGCCTCGAGACGGCGCGGCAGCGGGGGTAGAGCAACCTGCGCCCTGTCGGGTGCAGACAGTGCCGGCTTCGCCTCGGGATCTTCAAGACTCACTTTGCGAGGACCGACTGCGCTTGTCGGGCCGATGCTGCGGGGCCTGCCCTTGCAGCAAGCGGTTTGCGCAAACCCCGATTCCATTGGAGCTGCTCGATCGTGCCTCACTCAGACGATGGCAGACGAACCCTGCCTGGAAGCCTTTTCCAGCAGGTCCAGCGTTTGCGCCGCGCTGGCCGGTCGCCCGAACAGATAACCCTGGAATTCCTCGCAGCCGATCCGGCGTAGGCAATCGCCCTGGGCGGGGCTTTCCACGCCTTCGGCGATCGTCGTCATGCCGAGGTGCCGGCCGAGTTCGACGATCGTCCTGACAATGCTGACATCCGTCTGGCTGCCAGGAAGATCGGCGGTGAAACTTCGATCGATCTTGAGTTTGTCTAGCGGAAACTGGCGCAGATAGCTGAGGCTCGAATAACCGGTTCCAAAGTCATCGAGCACAAGACGGACGCCCAGTTCCACCAGCTTGTCGAGAACCTCCCGGCTTTCGCAGGTGGCGGCGAGGAATGCCGTCTCGGTGATTTCAAGTTCCAGCCTGGAGACTTCGAGGCCGGATTCGGCAAGGGCCTGCTTGACCACTTCGACGAGGTTCGAGTGCCTGATCTGGACCGTGGAAACATTGACCGCGATCGACAGGGATCGGTCCGGCCATGTCGCAGCGAAACGGCAGGCGGTTCTCAAGCCCCATTCACCCAGCGCGACGATCGTCCCCGTCTCTTCGGCAAGAGCAATGAATTCGGATGGCGGAACATTGCCATGAACCGGATGCGTCCAGCGCATCAACGCCTCGAAGCCGACGATCGCGCCGGATGCCGCGGAGACAAACGGCTGGTAGTCCAGCCGGAATTCCTCGCGCTCAAGGCCCCCGCGCAGGTCTCCCATCAGGGCCGCCCGCTCGGCCTTCCGCTCATCCATCGACGGGTCGTACAGAATATAACCCGCGCCGCCGGTTTCCTTCATCCGGTAAAGCGCCGCATCGGCCTTGCGCAAAACCTCGCCGAAGGTTCCGCCATCACTGGAAAGAGCAATGCCGATGCTCGTGCCGACCTCAATGTCCAGACAGTCGAGGTGAAACGGCTCTTCCAGGATTGCCACCACGCGTTTTGCGAGATCAATATGTTTCTGAAGATCGGCCGCGCGATGGAAAATGGCGAATTCGTCACCCGAAAAACGCGAAACGACGACGTCCGGGCCGGACAGGGCAAGGAGACGCGTTCCGATCTCCTGCAGCAATTCGTCACCGACGCCATGGCCGAAGGTGTCGTTGACCTGCTTGAAGCGATCGAGATCCAGGCACATGACCGCATAGTCCGCGCCCGGCTTCGTTTCGCCGTTCACCGTTGCGTCAGACAGGATCGTCGTCTCGAATCCTCGACGGTTCAGGAGGTTCGTCAGGACGTCGTGGTTGGCAAGGTAGTCGAGGCGAGCGATGTATTCATGTTCGAGGGTGACGTCGGAACCGACCCCGCGAAAGCCGGCGAAGACGCCGTCATCGTTGTAGATCGGCTTGCCGGTCAGGCACCACCATCGTTTTTCGGCGGCAATTCGAACCGGGACACGCAGCCGGTGAAACGGGCGGCGAGCGGCCAGGGCGGCGAACAGCCGATCCATCTGCGGCGAGGATTCCTCGTCGGTCCGGGCGAGCAGCACGGTTAGCGGCAGCTTGTCGAGGTAGCATCGTGATTTCTGGGCGACGTCGACGAACCGGTTCGAGGGATGTTGGATCCTGCCAGCCGCATCGGTCTCCCAAAGCCAGTCACTCGCGTTTTTCTCGAAATCGTTGAGGAGAAGGTCGCTCACTTCGCGCTGGCGGTCGAGATCGATCTGCACCCGCGTCCGCAGCCCGACCAGCCGACCTACCTTGACGATCGTCGCAATGATGAAGGCCGAATAGATCGCGAGAAGCAGCGCGACGAATATGTAGAAACTCTCCCCGGTCATCGCGAGCGCGATGAACGAACCGATCATGATCGGAACCGAATAGGCAAGACCTGCCGCCGGCACGAAGCCGATCGATATGCCGATCGCGATCAGCCCCGCACAGGTGCAGGCGATCAGCAGGCGGCCATCGGCATCGGCGCCGGCGAAAAGCGCGACCGGAATCGAAGCCAGGATGACGCCAGCCATCGCGGCAAGGCAGATCAAGCGCGCGCGGACGGCTCGAACCGGGATCGGGCGCGACTGTTTTCGCGCGCGCCTCCACACGAGCCAACCCGACGAGGTGAGCAGCAGGAGGCCGATATCGATCGCCTGCAAACCGGCCAGGTAAACCACATTCGCCCAGTCCCAGAAGAAGATGGAGACGATGAGGGCGACGGATGAGCCCGTCAGAATCGTGAACGGCGCCAGACTGAGGACGAGATCCAGCTGATCGAGCCAGACCCTCTCGTCGTCCTTACCGCTCTGCCCTGGTCGGGTGCCTGCCGTAAAGGATGGGGCAACGGGTTTCAAGATCTGAGACACACCATGGTCAGCGAGACAGCCATATCTAGCGTCTCTTCGTTAAACGCTTGATAATAAGAAGGATATACTTTTCCAGGTAAATTGCAAAGTCGCGCCATCACGAGTAATTCATAGACTTATTATCGGTCTGTACTCAACCTGCCGCGGATATTACAACTCCTGATATAATATTACTCCCGAACCATGGCGAGAATCACGAAATATCAGCGGCCAACACCCGACGCGGCTTCGAAGGGTTCAACTTGCAGTGATCGAGATGCGGTGTAAAATGCAGAGCGCTCATACAAGTGAGCATGGCAGGATATATCAGCGAAAAATGTGTCGGCCGAATAGGTCCGTTCAACGGATAATCGCGATTCTTACGGTGATTGACCGATGCGCGAACTGATCAGCATCACCTCGTTTCCGAAAGATTTCAGGCGAAACGGCAGAGATAGTTTGCCAGGAAATATTTAGGATCGATCAGGCCGAGTGACGGCTCTTGTTTCCCAACTCAACAGTCTTGATTGCGGCCCACCGCACTCATGCGTCGACCCTCATCCGATCTTCGGCGAATTTGGTGCGGCGCATCGGACCCTGGAAAACGTTGCCAGCCTTCCCTGGGATTACGCCGCCCGACCGGGGCAATCGCCTGACTGAGCCGGGGAAGCCGGCGGCATGGCACGCTCCACGCACCACGCCTCTCGGGCGATCACGGCTGTTGCTGCAACCCTGCCGCCTCTTGCGCGAGAGCGGTGATGGCGGCCCAGTCACCGGACGCGACCTTGTCCTTCGGCGCGAGCCAGGAACCGCCGACACAAAGAACGTTGGGAAGCCCGAGATAGTCGCTGACATTCTTCATCGAAACACCGCCGGTCGGACAGAACTTCAATTGCGGGATGACGGGAGCGATGGACTTCAAGAAAGCGGCACCGCCGATCTGCTCGGCCGGAAAGAACTTGAGGACCTCGTAGCCCTCCTGCAGCATCGCCATCATCTCGCTCGGCGTCGCCGATCCCGGCAGCAATGGCACATCGCTGCCGCGGGCGGCGTCGAGGACCTCCACCGTCGCCCCGGGAGAGACGATGAACTGCGCCCCGGCCTTCTCCGCCGCCTCGAACTGCTTCGGCGTCAGGATCGTGCCGGCGCCGCAAACCATATCGGGCACTTCCGCGACGATTGCGCGAATGGCCTCGATCGCTGCGGGCGTGCGCAACGTGACTTCGATGGATCGAATCCCGCCGGCGGCGAGCGCGCGGGCAAGCTCGACGCCGACCTTGGCATCGTCCACCGCGACCACCGGAACGACCGGCTGGGCGGTGAGAATTTCGAGAAGGCGTTTGGAATCCTGGCTCATGACGACGACGCGCTCCAAATACATCAATCGCGCGCAGGCTTAGACCATCGCATGTCATGGTGGGAAGCGGCCCGGCGGAAAAAACCAAGGGCCGGCCGTCAGCCAGAGCGACGACCGGCCCCAATGGCCATGCGGATCGACGGTGAGGATCGCCTCACCAGCCGCCGTTATAGGTCCGGTAGAAGATGTGGCGGCCGATCTTGTCGACGCGCTGCATTGCGCGCGCCCAGCGAGGCTTCACATAGGTGGCGTGGTAATGCGTCGCCGAGCCAACGTCGGCGATCCAGATCTTGCCGGTGGTGACCTTTTCGGCGATGTCCTCGGCCTCGGCGTAGGAGCTGCCGTCACGGATACGATCCTTGTGCCCGTCGCAGGCGAAGGAAAACTGGCAGCGGTTGCGCCAGTTCTTGTTCTGGTAGACGACGCCGCAGATGGTATTCGGGTAGGCCGGGTTACGCACCCGGTTGAGAATGACCTGGGCGACTGCTGCCTGACCCTGAGAGGACTCGCCGCGAGCCTCGAAATAGATGCCGTTGGCAAGACAGGTCTGTTCGGATTTGCTGTAGGCAGCCTTCGGTAGCGGCGTTGCGGCCCAGGCGTGATCCTTGTCGTCGATCGGCGGAATGAAGGCCTCCGGCTGGTCCTTCAGGACCCGCTCGAACAGGGAGGAGGCCCGGCTGCTGGCGCCGCCGTCCGCCGGAGCATAGCCAAGAGCACCCGTGTCCTCGGATGGCCGCAAGGACGCGAGGAGCACCTTGCTGTCGCCGCCCTTCGCGCCGTCCTTCGACTTTTCAAATTTCGGCGGCCCCATGAGCTGGAAGCGGGTGGCGAGCGCCACGGCGTCACGGGTCGTCGGATTCAGTTTCGCAAAAGCGGTCCGGATCCCGGCTTTATCGGAGGCGCCGGCAGACGCCAGAAACGCCTTGCCCTCGAAGACCGAACCTGCCGCAAGGCCAAAGCGCGAACGGTCACCGACGGCACCGGCGACGCGGCCGGTCTTGCCGGCCCGCCGGATGCGCGGCTCGTCACCTTCGGCCACCAGCGCCATGCGCCGCGCCATCTTTGCCGCGGCCTCACGCGCCGCCGTCATCCGGGCGCCCTCTTCGGGCGAGTAGGCAAGGTCGACCGCCGACATCTGCCCGAATGCGTTCGGCACCAGAAAGGCGTGCGTCCGCTTGGCGACATCCGCGCCGGCGACCAGCCGCGTCATGTCCTGATGATCGATTTTGGTGGCGCCCATCCCCACGAGCAACACCCCTGTCACGACGATGTACGCCGCTCGCCGTGCCGTTTGATAGCCGCGACGTTGCTTGCGGCCATGCGCCGCTCGCCCCTCAGCCCCCATCAAGCCCCCGCTTGCGTGTTAAAAATTTCCTACAGATGCACTCGATACATCCCCCATTAACCTTGTCTAATGGTTAACGAAATTTGGTCATTTCAAGACGAGCGTTTCTTTTTCCCAGCGTAAGGGTTCTGTGCCTTGCGCATGGCAAGCCTTATGGGAACCCCGAAAAACCCGAACTGCTCGCGGATTCCGTTGACGAGATAGCGGGTATAGGAGGCGTTCAGCGCCTCCGGACGGGCGGTCGACAGAACGAAGGTCGGCGGCCGCGATTTGATCTGCGTCATATACTTGATGTTAATCCGTCTTCCGGCCACGGCCGGCGGCGGATGCTTTGCGACGGCGCGCTCAAGCCATTGATTGAGCTTGGCCGTGCTGATTCGCCGGTTCCAGACCTCGTGCGTCTCCGTGACGGCTTTCATCAGCCGGTCGATCCCCTCGCCCGTCTCGCCGGAAACCGTGACCGCCTTGACACCGCGCAGCTGCGGCAGAAGCCGACCGGTCTTCTCGCGCAGGTCGGCGAGAAGTTCCTGCCGGTCCTCGATGAGATCCCATTTGTTGAACGCGATCACCGGCGCCCGACCCTCGCGCTCGATGAGGTCGACGATCGACAGATCCTGCCGCTCGAAGGGGATGGTCGCGTCGAAGACGATGATCACGACCTCGGCGAAACGGATGGCGCGCAACCCATCGGCGACCGAAAGCTTTTCGAGCTTTTCCTGAACGCGCGCCTTGCGGCGCATGCCGGCGGTGTCGAAGACCTTGATCTTTCGGCCGCGCCACTCCCATTCGACCGAGATCGAGTCCCGCGTGATGCCGGCCTCCGGCCCCGTCAAGAGACGGTCCTCGCCGAGAAAGCGATTGATCAGGGTGGACTTGCCAGCATTGGGACGGCCGACGATCGCCAGCCGAAGCGGCTTGGTCGCGTCATATGCCTCGATTTCCTCGTCGTCGCCCGCAAGATCGCCGGGCACGTCGATGGTCGCCACCTGCGCCGGCTCGTCGTCGTCCTCCCGAGGCCGGCGGCTTGATGTTTTTTCGGGACGGAACGCACCTCTTCCAAGCGCCCCGACCATCGCGTCACGCAGGTCGCCCATCCCCTCGCCATGCTCGGCGGAGATCGCGACCGGCTCGCCGAGGCCGACCGAATAGGCATCGAGGAACCCCGCGTCGGAGCCCCGCGCCTCGGCCTTGTTGGCGATTAGGATCACCTTGCGGGCCGACCGCCGTAGGAGCTCGGCGAAGTCGAGGTCCTGGGGCGTCAGGCCGGCTTTCACGTCGATCATGAACAGGCAGACATCGGCGGCGGCTATCGCGGCCTCGGTCTGGGCCCGCATGCGACCTTCGAGCGTTTCGGCGGCAGCGACCTCGAGACCCGCCGTATCGACGACATCGAAGGTGAGATCCATCAATCGGGCCTCGCCCACACGCCGGTCGCGCGTGACGCCCGGCCGATCGTCGACGAGCGCCAGCCGACGGCCGACGAGGCGGTTGAACAGGGTCGACTTTCCGACATTCGGTCGACCGATGATGGCGATGGTGACCATGTCGGGAGTGATCCTTTCCGTTGTGGCGAGCTCTCCGGCTCAGTTGCCGGTCGTGGTGGCGTTGCCGCTCTCGCTGTCCCCGGAGGGGGAAGCCGGCACGATCGCGGTCGCCGGAGCGTCTGCGTTGGCAGACGGCGTCGTCGTGGAGCTCTCCGCCGCTGCCGGCGCCGCTGTCGACGTTTGGGAAGCGGCATCGGACGCTGCGCCATCCGCCGCCGGCTGCCGCGTTTCGGCATCGTCACCGCCGGAGGTCGCAGGCGTTTGATCCGAAGGCATAGCAGAGCCGGCGTCATTTTGCGTCTGCGGTGCGTCGGCCGCGCCCGAAGGAGCAGCGCCGGCCGGAGCATCTGCCGCGGAAGGCGCAGTGTCGTTGGCGCCCGAGGCGGCCGGTGAGGCCGCTCCGCCGGCGCTCTCGGCCGCAGCATCGCCGGTCGCCGAATTGTCAGGCGCGCCCGCACCCGAGGCGTCCGAACCCGACGAAGCGCCGAGATCCGTGGTCGGCATGGCCGCTCCGCCTGCCGATCCTTCGGTGCTGGCGTCGCCCGTCCCGTCGAGCAGGCCGGGCAGGTTGACGGAACCAAGCCCATCGTCGGCGCTGGCGGCGGGCGCCGAAGCGGCGTTTTCGCCAGCCTTGGCAGGCGGCAGGGCATCGGGGCCGGTGGCGCCGGAATTGATCAGGTCGAGCAGGATGCGCGCACGGCCGGAGATGTCGCGCGGTGTCCCGGAATCGGTCACCAGCTGTTCGAGAAGCGGCTTGGCGGTGTCGGCATCGCCGGCCTTCCAGGCCGCGAGCGCGATCGCCTCTCTTGCGGGAAAGCGCAAGGGCTCACTGTCGCCGGACAGCCGCTCGACCCGCTCGCGCACCTCGTCGAGAGTTCCCGAATCGACCAGGACATAAGCGGCGCGGATCGCCGCCATGTCGCGCAGCCCCGTCGGCGCGCCGGAGTCGTTTGCGACGGAATCATAGGCCGCGACCGCCTCTTTCGGCTTGCCCGCCTTCGCTTCGATGCCGGCGATGGAAAGCCGTGCCAGCGCCGGATAGGAACCGACGCCTTCCTGAACGATGCCGTTCAGCGCCTTGATGGCCGCGTCCGTTTCGCCGTCGGCCGCCAGCTTGATGGCCGCGGCAAACTGATCTCCGGCGGCGTTCGCCTGGTTCGTCTGGTAATGCTCATAGGCGACGAAGCCCGCCGTCACGGCAACTACGGCGATCGCTCCGCCCAGAAGCCAGGCGCCGAATCGTGTCCAGACCGCCTTGACCTTGTCGTGGCGGATCTCCTCGTCGACTTCCCTGAAAAAACTGTCGTCGCTCATACGCTCGCTTTCCTCCTTTTCCACCGCGGCGACCGAAAAACGGCCGGAGCGATGGAAATCAAAGCGTCTTCTAACGATTTTTTGCGGCGACGAAAGAGCGGGCTGGCGTTGCGATCAGGCGAGCGGCGATACGCCGAAGAGCCAGAGATGCAGCCCGCCGACAAAGATGGCGCTGAGAACGAGCCCGATGGCGATCGCCGCCACATCGCCGACGACGCGCGGCGGCTCGCTGAGAACGGGCGCGTTTCGTCCGAGCGAATTGAGATAGTCGAGCACCGCCCAGACGAAGAAGGCGGCGAACAGGATCACGTCCGCCATGCCACCATTGGAAAGGAGATGGCCGAGCGCCCAGAGCGCGGTGCCGAGCACCATGGGGTGGCGGACCGCCTTCTTGATATGGCCCGCCGGCGCATAGGCGGCGGCGACGAGGACGAAGGCGGCGGGCACCAGGATGAGTGCCAGATGGCGGAGCCCCGGCACGGGTTCGTAGAGGGCGGCCTGTCCCTCCCGCCCCCAGCCATAGCCGTAGACGACAAGGACGAGACCGATGATCGAAAGCAGCGAATAGGCGCCCTTGAACCGCGCCTCTCCGAGCCGCCTCTGCGTGTTCGCTCGCCCCGTTTCGGAGACGATGCGGAACGAGTGAATGCCAAGAAAAATGCAAAGCCCGATAATGAGAGTGATCATCTGCACGCCCCTTCGACAACGCTGAACGGCAAGATCGCCGCCCCGTCGGTGGCGATGACGATACGCTCGGTCCGTTCCACCCGGACTTGCTTCGTCATGCCCTCTTCATCTGATACTACGTTGGCGGCGCGCGGAGCGATGCGTCCCGACGCAAAGAAGGATGAATTTGAATGAATACTTTGGGAATCGCCGCCGTTGCCATCTATGCGGGCCTGAATGGCGCGATCCTGATCTGGTTGGCAGTGCAGACCGGTCTGATCCGCAATCAGGAAAAGGTGTTCATGGGCGACGGCGGCAATGCGCGGATGATCCGGGTGATGCGCGGCCATGCCAACGCGATCGAGTTCATCCCGATCACGCTGATCTGCATGACCCTTGCGGCGCTTCTCGGCACCTCGGCGGTGATCCTCCATGCCCTCGGCATCATGCTGACTGTCGGCCGCTTCATCCACGCCTTGCACTTCACCGCAGCCGACGCGCCCATGTGGCAGCGCATGGCCGGCACGGGGCTGTCCTTTCTGGCGATGGGCGGTGCGGCGGTGATGGCGCTCGGGTCGGGCGTGATGGTGCTTGCAGCCTGAGACGAGACCTCCGCTCCCGGCCGGCGCTCCTGCCCTAGCCCCGCAGCCAGACCCGATTGTCATGAAACGCCGCCCCACCGAAAGGCGCGACCGGGTCGGCGCCGGTGAGGGTGTTGATCCCCTCGCTGTCGAGGAAATCGTCGTTGGCCCATAGCCCTTCATGAATGACGACGCCGGGTTTGACCGTATAGCTGACTTGGAGCTTCACCCGAACCTCGCCGCGTTCATTGCCGATGGTCACGACAGCCCCGTCCCGAAAGCCCTCGCGCGCCGCATCGTCTGGATGGATCATCAGCGCCGGCTCGCCCTCTCTCTGCCTTGAACCGCCGGTTTCAGCGAAGGTCGAGTTCAGGAATTGCCGCGCGGGCGAAGTCGCCAACCGGTAGGGATGCAGCTCGTCCGTCGTCTCGATCAATTCCACATGGTCGGGAAATTCCGGCAATGCGCCGTGCGGTCCCTGCAGCCCGAGGCTTTCGGGCGGCCGGTTCGGTGCCATCGAGCCCTGCCAGTTCGGCTTGAACCGGAACTTGCCGTCTGGCCAGTCGAAACCTTTGAGGAAATGCGCCGTCGCGAAATCCGGCTGCTTGTCGATCCAGCGGCCGGCTTTGAGCGCCTCGTATCCGCCCGGCTCGCCGCTCAGTTCGAGCAGGCCGTCGATCAGCTCGCGCTCGCTCTTGCCGAAGCCCGGCCGGTCGGCGACCCCAAGACGCTTGGCGAGTTCCTCGACGACGAAATGGTTCGTGCGCACTGTCTGCGGCGGCTCAACGAGTTTGGGGCCGAGGACGATGTGGTTCTGGCCGCCGCCGCGATAGATGTCGTCATGTTCGAGGAACATCGTCGCGGGGATGACCAGATCGGCGAGCTTGGCCGTGTCGGTCATGAACTGTTCGTGCACGGCGACGAAGAGGTCGTCGCGTGCAAGGCCCCGGCGCACCAGCCGCTGCTCCGGGCAGACATTGGCCGGATTGGTGTTCTGGATCAGCATCGCCGTCACCGGCGGTCCGCCGGACAGGGCCTCGCGGTCACCCGTCAGGACCGCGCCGATGCGCGACTGGTCGAGATGGCGGATCGACGGATCGCGATAGGCAGCGCCCATGATTTCCGACTTGTCGAGGCCGAAGATGTCGGAATTGGAATGAAACGCCCCGCCGCCCTCGTGCCGCCAGTGGCCGTAGACCGCCGGCACGCTCATCGCGGCATGCATGGCGACGACGCCGTTCCTCTGCCGGGTGAAGCCGTAGCCGAGACGGAAGAACGTGCGCGGCGTCTTGCCGATCAGCGCGGCGAAGGCCTCGATCTCTTCCACCGAAAGGCCGGTGATCGCCGCTGCCCATTCCGGCGTGCGCGTCTGAAGATGCGCCTCGAGCCCTTGGGGATCGTCGGTATAGCGGGAAAGATAGTCTCGGTCCGCCGTGCCGTCGCGAAAGCCGACATGCATCAGCGCGCAGGCGAGCGCGGCATCGGTGCCGGGCCGAAGCTTCAGCTTGAGATCGGCCTGCTTCATCGTCGCATTGTCGTAGATGTCGATGACGACGATCTTCGCCCCGCGGTCCTTCCTCGCCTTGGCCGCATGGGTCATGACGTTGACCTGCGTCGCCACCGCATTGGTGCCCCAGATCACCACGCAGTCGGATTTTGCGATCTCGCGCGGGTCCGATCCGCGCATGGCCCCGGCGCCGGCGAACCAGCCGGACCAGGCCATGTTGGTGCAGATGGAATCGAACTGGCCCGAATAGCGCTTGGCATGGCGCAGCCGGTGGATGCCGTCGCGCTGCACGAGGCCCATGGTCCCGGCATATTGATAGGGCCAGACGGCCTCGGAGCCGTCTTTCTGCTCGGCCGCGACGAAGCGCTCGGCGATCAGGTCGAGCGCGTCGTCCCAGCTGATCTCGCGCCACTCGCTACCGCCCTTTTCGCCAACGCGTTGAAGCGGTTTCAGCAATCTCTTCGCGTGATGGATGCGCTCGGCATAGCGCGCCACCTTGGCGCAGATCACCCCCGCCGTGTAGTCGTTCTGCGCCGCCCCGCGCAGCCGCCCGATCTGGCCGTTCTCCAGAATTTCCACGTCGAGCGCGCAGGTCGACGGGCAGTCATGGGGACAGGCGCTGTGGCCAATGGCGATGGGAAGCGGCTTGTTCATGGGACGAGCTTTAGCATGACGGGTCTACCGGGAAGAAACCCGGAATGAGGGATGATCTGATTGCCTGGAAATTTTCAATCGTCAGGGAAAAGAATGGCTTCATAGTCCCGGGCAGCGTGGATGATGTGAAGGATCTCGATCCGCTCGCCGTTGATCCGGTAGAAAATCAAATAGTTTCCGTGAGATCGCCGTCTCACCTCAAAATCTCGATACCGCAAGAGCCGAGGATATGCCTGAGGCGTAGCAGCCAGATCGATGCAGATCTTTCTGAGATCTGAGACGAAGCTCAAAGCTCGCTTGGGATTATCAGACGCAATGTAGTCTGCGATTGCCTCCAGGTCGGTCTCCGCTTCGGCCGTGTAGACGACCCTCATCTTTTGCCATTGTCGGCCATGGCACGGTATTTTGCCGCAAGTCGTTCAGTGACCTCTTCGATCGGCTTGACCCGACCCGCATCGGCATCCGCAATACCCCTGGCAAGCGCCGCGTCGAGCGCAGCGAGACGTTTTTCGCGCTCCTCGACGAGGCGAACGCCTTCGCGCAGGACCTCGCTGCGGGAATTGTAGCGTCCGCTTTTGACGAGGCTGGTGACGTAGTCTTCCAAGGACTGACCGAGATTGGCGCTGCTCGCCATCGCACCCTCTTTCGCTTCCACGATCGATAATAGTTATCACAGGGGCTGATACCATCCCATAGGACGGCCGACTTTCGCGTGCCTTGGCGACGGCGCAGCTCCTCCATCGACATGGCGGCAGCTTGCCTTTGCACGATTGGCCATCCTTATGTCGCCTCGACACAATTTCGTGTTGCCGGGCCACCATCGCCGAGAAGCCTTGAGACTCACGGGCTTGCCATCCGGGCACCGTGCAAAGTGGCATTCCGGCGCAAGGTCCGCGCCATGCGACCGCTTGACTCAGGGGCGGAAATTATAGAACAAAATAGGAACAATTGTTTCTCTCAAGGCCTGCCAGAGCGTGTCGTCCCTATCCGCCCCCATCGCTGACATCGCGTCCCTGCGCGCCCGGATCGACACGATCGGGAGCGGCAGGAAACGCGCGAAATCGGCGCTCGCCTTCGGCGTCGAAGCGCTGGACGAGCGGCTGCCGGAGGGCGGCCTTGCTCGCGGCGTCCTGCATGAGATCGCCGGCGGCGGGCGCAATGGCGGCGACGGCCCGGCCGCCTCGCTCTTTGCCGCGGGCATCGCCGCGCGCACCAAGGGCAAGGTGCTGTGGTGCCTGTCGCGGCCGGACCTCTTCGCCCCCGCCCTTGCCCAGGTCGGCCTTGCGCCGGACCGGGTGATCTATGTCGAGGGCCGCGACGACAAGACCGTCCTTGCCTGCATGGAGGAAGGGCTTGCCCATGGCGGGCCGGCGGTGGTCGTCGGCGAGACGGCGCGGCTGTCGATGACCGCCTCGCGGCGGCTGAACCTTGCAGCCGAGAAGACCGGCTCGCTCGCCATCCTCGTCCGCCGCTGGTCGCGGCCGCAAGAGGCCGAGGATTTCGGCCGACCGACCGCCGCCGCCACCCGTTGGCGCATCTCCGCTCTGCCCGCCGCGCCCTTGCCGGTTCAAGGTGTCGGGCGGTCGCGCTGGCGGGTCGAACTCATCCGCTCTCGTGGCGGGCAAACCGTCGATCTCGAACTGGAGGCCTGCGATGAAACGGGTCGTCTCGCTTTTCTTGCCGACCTTTCCGACCGATCGGCTGCGCCGCCTGTGGAACGGCAAAAACGCCGGGCCAGTGCATGACGGGGCGCACAGCCAGGGTCCCGTCGACCTGCCGCTGGTGCTGATCGGCCGCGAGAAGAACCGCCGCGTGGTGATGGCGGCCGACGCCGCCGCCCGGGCCGGCGGCCTTCGCGTCGGCACGGCGGCAGCGACGGCAACGGCGATGGTCGCCGATATCGAGACCGAGGAGCACGATCCGGCCGCCGATGCCAAGGCACTGGAGCGCCTGGCGCTTTGGGCGCTCGAACGGTTTTCGCCGATCGTCGCCGTCGACGGGACGGACGGCATCGTCATCGATTCCACCGGCGCCGATCACCTTCATGGCGGCGAAGCGGCGATGCTGAAGACGCTCGTCGGTCGCCTTGCGAGCGCCGGAATCACCGCCCACGCCGCCGTCGCCGACAGTTGGGGCGCCGCCCATGCTTTGGCCCGCCATGGCGCCGAGCCCGTCCTCGTCGCGCCGCGAAAGCACGGGACGGCGATCCTCGAGCCCTTGCCGGTCGAGGCCCTGCGTCTTTCTTCCAGCACGGCCGAAGCCCTGCGCGATCTCGGCTTTTCGACCATCGGCGATCTTTTCGCCACGCCCCGCGCGCCGCTGGCCCTGCGCTTCGGCGAAGACCTCACCCGCCGGCTCGATCAAGCGGCCGGGCGGCGCTGCGAGCCGATCGAGCCGTTGCGCGCACCCGAAACCGTTGTGGCGCAACGCAATTTCGCCGAGCCGATCGGCGCCGCCGAAACCATCGCCCGCTATGTCGGCAAGCTGGTGGTGACGCTTTGCGACGAGTTGGAGGAAAAGGGTCTCGGCGTTCGCCGGCTCGATCTCCTCTGCCGCCGGGTGGACGACAGGATCGAGGCCGTACGCGTTTCGACCGCGCGGCCGGTGCGCGAGGTTAGCCGGCTCACGCGTCTTCTCTGCGACAAGATCGAAACGATCGCGCCGGGCTACGGCATCGAGGCGATGACCCTCGTCGCAACTTCGGCCGAGCCGCTTGCCCCCCATCAAAAGCTCGCCGCCCTCACCGAGGAGATCCTGCCCGACGTCTCCAGCCTGATCGACGTCATCGCCAACCGCGTCGGCGAGGACCGGCTCTATCGCCTTGCCCCCGTCGAAAGCGACGTCCCGGAACGCTCGGTGAGGCGCATCGCGCCGCTCGCACCGGAGACCGGCCAGAGCTGGCGGCTCGACTGGCCGCGCCCATCCCGCCTGCTGAAGCGACCCGAACCCATCGAAACGCTCGCCCTTCTGCCCGATCATCCGCCCGCCTCCTTCACCTGGCGCGGCGTCCGGCGCCGGGTGCGCGCCGCCGACGGGCCGGAGCGGATCTTCGGCGAATGGTGGAAGCGCGACGCCGAGCTTGCCGCCGTGCGCGACTATTTCAAGATCGAGGCGGAGGATGGCGAGCGCTTCTGGATCTTTCGCGCCGGCAATGGCGAGGATCAGGCGACGGGCTCCCAGCGCTGGTTCCTGCACGGGCTGTTCGGATGAGCGGCGCGGCCCGCATGCGCCGCCAGGAAAGACCCGGCCCGGCCTATGCCGAGCTGCAGGTCACCACCCATTTCAGCTTCCTGCGCGGGGCCTCCTCGCCGGAGGAACTCTTCGCGACCGCCGCCGTGATGGGGATCGAGGCGCTCGCCGTCACCGATCGCAATTCCCTCGCCGGCATGGTCCGCGCCCATGAGGCGGCGAAGGCGACCGGCGTCAGGCTCGTCGTCGGTTGCCGGCTCGACCTTGCCCACCACCTGCCCGTGCTCGTTTATCCGACGACGCTTTCCGCCTATTCCCGCCTCTGCCGCCTGCTCTCGCTCGGCAAGAAACGCGCCGGCAAGGGCGGCTGCCATCTCGAATGGGCCGATCTCGCCGAGCATCAGGCCGGGCTGATCGCCATTCTCCTGGCCCAATCTGCCGACGAGGATTGCCGGCGTCAGGCCGAACGGCTCGCGGAAACCTTCGGCGACCGGGCCTATCTCGCCCTCACCCTCTTGCGCCGTCCCGGCGACCGGCTTCGGCTCAACGCGCTTTGCGATCTGGCGGCTGAGGCGGGCCTCGCCCCGGTCGTCACCAACGACGTGCTCTTTCACGAACCGGATCGACGCATCCTCCAGGACGTCGTCACCGCGATCCGCCACAACGTCACGATCGACGAGCTGGGCTTTCGCCGGGAGCGCCATGCCGACCGGCATCTGAAGCTGCCCGACGAGATGCACCGGCTGTTCTCCCGCCACCCGGACGCGCTGGCCCGGACCATCGACATCGTTGAGCGCTGCCGCTTCTCAATGGACGAGATCGCCTATCAATACCCGGAAGAGCGCGACGATCCGGCCCTCACCGCCCAAGAGACGCTGGAAAAGCTGACATGGGAAGGCGCGGAAAGCCGCTACCCTGACGGTGTGCCGGAGACGGTCAGGAAGAACCTCGACCACGAGCTGTCGCTGATCAAACGGCTCGACTACGCCCCCTATTTCCTGACGGTGAACTCCATCGTCCGCTTCGCCCGCTCGAAGGATATCCTCTGCCAGGGCCGTGGCTCGGCGGCCAATTCCGCCGTCTGCTACGTCCTCGGCATCACCGCCATCGACCCGGCCCGATGCGACCTCCTGTTCGAGCGCTTCGTCTCGGAGGAGCGCCGAGAGCCGCCGGACATCGACGTCGACTTCGAGCACGAGCGGCGCGAGATCGTCATCCAGTGGATCTACGAGACCTATGGCCGCGAGCGGGCTGCGCTCTGCTCGACCGTCATCCGCTACCGAACCAAGGGCGCGCTGCGCGACGTCGGCAAGGCGCTCGGCCTGCCGGAGGATCTGATTTCCTTGATCTCCCGCCAGGTCTGGGGCTGGTCCGAAGGTCCGGTCGACGAGAACCATCTGAAGGAGCTGAACCTTAACCTCGCCGACCGGCGGCTGCGGATGACGCTGGAGCTTGCCGGGCAATTGCGGGGATTTCCGCGCCATCTTTCCCAGCATCCGGGCGGCTTCGTCCTGACCCGGGACCGGCTCGACGATCTCGTGCCGATCGAGCCGGCGGCGATGGACGACCGGCAGGTGATCGAATGGGACAAGGACGACATTGACTCTTTGAAGTTCATGAAGGTCGACGTGCTGGCGCTGGGCATGCTCTCCTGCATGAAGCGCGGGCTCGATTTCCTGAAGGAACACAAGGGCCTCGACCTCGATCTTGCGACGATCCCGGCCGAGGATCCGAAGACCTATGCGATGATCCGCAAGGCGGACACGCTCGGCACCTTCCAGATCGAGTCGCGGGCCCAGATGTCGATGCTGCCGCGCCTCAAGCCGGCCACCTATTACGATCTCGTCGTGCAGGTGGCGATCGTACGGCCGGGGCCGATCCAGGGCGACATGGTGCATCCGTATCTCCGCCGCCGCGAGGGCAAGGAGCAGGTCGACTATCCCAAGCCCGAACTGGAGAAAGTGCTCGGCAAGACCCTCGGCGTGCCACTGTTCCAGGAGCAGGCGATGCGCGTCGCCATCGAATGCGCCGGCTTCACGCCGGGCGAGGCGGACCAGCTGCGCAAGTCGATGGCGACCTTCAAGTTCACCGGCGGTGTCTCGGCCTTCCGCGACAAGCTCATCGCCGGCATGGTCGCCAACGGCTACGAGAAGGACTTCGCCGAGCGCACCTTCCGCCAACTCGAGGGTTTCGGTTCCTATGGCTTTCCCGAAAGCCACGCCGCCTCCTTCGCCCTCGTCGCCTATGCCTCGTCCTGGCTGAAATGCTGGCACCCGGACGTCTTCTGCGCGGCGCTTCTGAACGCCCAGCCGATGGGCTTTTACGCGCCCGCCCAGATCGTCCGCGACGCCCGCGAGCACGGCGTCGAAATCCGCCCCGTCTCGGTCGCCCATTCGCGCTGGGACTGCACCCTAGAACCGATCGACGCCCAAAAGGCGGCGAGCGGCCATCTCGCGGTCCGGCTCGGCCTTCGCATGGTCAAGGGGCTGGCCAACAGGGACGCGGCCGCGATCGTCGCCGCCCGGGCGGCGGATCCGTTCGCCTCGGTGGAAGACCTCTGGCGCCGGGCCGGCGTGCCGGTCGCCGCCCTCACCCGGCTCGCCGAGGCGGACGCCTTCAAGGACGATCTCGGGCTGTCCCGGCGCGAGGCGCTGTGGGCGATCAGGGCGCTGCGCGACGAGCCGCTGCCGCTGTTTGCCGCGGCCAGCGAAGCGGCCGCGAAACAAGCGGCGGACACCGAAGCTGCCGACTCATCCGGAACGGCGCGGCCTCGCTCGGCGACGCCCGAACTGATCGAGCCGAAGGTGGAGCTGCGCAAGCTGGCGGCGGGTGGCGAGGTAGTCGGCGACTATCGTCATGTCGGCCTGTCGCTGCGCGCCCATCCGGTCTCCTTCCTCAGGCCGGATTTGGCAAAGCGCCGCATCGTTTCTTGCCGCCATGCAATGGAAAGCCGCGACGGGCGCTGGCTGGAGGCGGCCGGGCTCGTCCTGGTGCGCCAGCGGCCGGGCAGCGCCAAGGGCGTCATGTTCATCACCATGGAGGACGAGAGCGGCATCGCCAATCTCGTCGTCTGGCCGAAGATGTTCGAAAAATTCCGCCGCATCGTCCTGACGGCGTCGATGATCTCGGCCCATGGCCGCATCCAACGCGAGGGCGAGGTCGTGCATCTCGTCGTCCACAGGCTCACCGATCTGTCCGGGGCCCTTGCCGGGATCGGCGAGCGCGAAGCGGCCTTCCCGCTTCCGCACGGGCGCGGCGACGAATTCCATCACGGCCCGCCCTCGCCCGATCCGCGCGACGCTCCGCCGCGGGCGATGCGCACGCGCGACATCTACATTCCGGACCTCCATCTCGACACGATCAAGGTCAAGGCGAGGAATTTTCGATGACGGAGCGGTCGCTTCTTCTTCGTCGCCGCGAACGTGTCACGCCCGCCTTGTGGCCTCGTCTCAGGCCTTCCTCAGCGCCAGAGACCGACCGTCATCTCCTCTTCGCGGCCGCGGATCGCCACGACCTCCCAGACGTCCGGCTCCTGAAGGCCGGCGACGTCCGCCGCATCCCAAAGCGCCTTGGAGATCGCGATGCTGGCATCGAAGGATTTGGCGACCTCCATCAGCCGGCTCGCGACATTGACGCTGTCGCCGGTCGCGGTGATGTGCTGTTCCTCGTCATGGCCGAGGCGCGACATGATCACCGGGCCGTAATGGGCGCCGAGCCGCACGCCGCCGAGCTTCGTCTCAGCCCCCTTCTCGGCGATCCAGCGGCGCACCGTGCCGATCACCGCAAGGCTCGCAACGACGGCGTTCGTGGCATCGTCGCTGCCGCCTTCGGGCAGGCCGAACACCACCATCGCCCCGTCCCCCATGAAGTTCAGCACCACGCCGCCGCGCGGCACCAGCTCCTCGACGACGAGAGTGTGGAATTCTTTCAAGACGTCGCGGGTGCGCGCGGCGCCGAGCCGCTCGCTCATGCCGGTGAAACCGGCGAGATCGACGAAAAGGACGGGCAGATCCCGCTTTTCCGGCACCATCAGATAGTCCGGATTTTCGGCGATGTGGACGGCGAGCGCCCGCGGCTGGAAGCGGCGAAGCGCCGCCTCGGCCACCACCACCATGCGGGCGAGCCGGCGATCGCGGTAGAGCCGCACGGACGCCGCGAGCCCCGCTGGCGGCAGAACAGCGGCGAGCGGCAGGACCGAGGCGAGCCAGAAGCCTTGCGATACGGCGAAAACCGTCACACCCAGCCAGGCCAGCAGCCCCACGCCCACCAGCGACAGCGCGACCGGCAGCGGCACGAAAGCGATCAGCGCGACTGCCACGCCAGCGAGGACGACCGCGGCCGCCGCGTCGATCCGGCGCACCGCGCCATCGCGGATCAATGCCGTTCCCTCGATCAGGTTGGCTGCGCCCGTCGCCAGCACCTCGACGCCCGGCATCTGCGGATCGAAGGGCGTATTGAAATTGTCGCCGATCGCCGTTGCCGTCACGCCGAGAAAAACCAGCCGGCCTTTCAGTCGCGCGTCGGTTTCGCCTTTCAGAAGCCGCGCCACGCTGATCGTTTCGATCGTCGTCGACGGGCCGTAGAAGCGTAACGGCAGATACCAGCCGATGTCGAGCGGGCGCCGCGTTTCGCCAAGCCGCACGGCATCTCCCGAGAGGGCTGCCTTGCGCCCCGTCCCGAGGCCCGCCGCCGAAAGCAGGATGGACGGCATCGGCCCCTCAGGGGTGACGACGAGCATCGGCATCAGCCGCGGCGTTCCGCCTGCATCCGCCGAGACGTTGACGAGCCCGACCTTGGCGGATTTTTTGAAGACCTCGGCGGGAGACAGAACACTTTCGGCAATCGGAACGGCGCTGGAGATGGTCTTGTCGAAGGTCGCGGCCGCCGCGATCACCGAAGGCAGCGTTGCGAGCGCCCTCGACAGCGCCGCGTTGCCGGCATCCTTTTCGCTTCCCCCGGCAAAGAGGATGTCGATCGCGATCGCCTTCGCGCCGCTCCGGCCGATCGTATCGACCAGTTGTGCCACCCTTTCGCGGGGCAGCGGATAGCCGCCTGCGTCCGTTACGGCCGCGTCGTCGATGGCGACGACGGCAACCGTTTTCGGGGCGGACAAAGGCCCTACCGCAAGGAGCCGCCAATCGAGCGTTGCGACTTCGAGCCGATCGAGCAGGCTTCCTTCTCCAGCGATCTGCTTCCTTGCAAGCCAGCCGGCCCACAGGAGCGCTGCGACGAGGAGTGCAACCGTCAGCAGCCAAGGCAGCCTGGCAGACCACCGCCGACTTTCCGGCGCAAGGTGCCGGCTCGAACGGGAAACGCCCGATGCTAACGCCATTTTTCTGAAGGTCCCAGAGCGCTTGAAGGCGGATCGTCTGCCATGTCCGCGCTACCGCCCGAAGCGCGCCAACAGGGCATCGACCCTGGGCTGCGGCCAATTGCGCACGGTGAGCGGCTCGCCCGGCCGCACATCGACCCCTTCTCCGGGCCCGAGCAGCACGGCGCTCGAGCCGTCGCGTCTGGAAACCTCGACCTTGCCGTCGACGACGAAGACCGAGCTTGTTCCGCTCTCGACATCGACGGCAAAGACCGTTCCGCGCACCGTCGCGATGGCATGGGGTGTCAGGACCTGGAATGAATCGCGCGGCGAGACCTCGATGAGAATGGCGCGGTCATCGAGATCGAGCGACCGCTGGGGCGCCTGGCTGGCGAGCGCAGCTGCTGCCTCCTTGTCGATGATCAGCCCGTTGCCGCAATCAAGGACCTCCCGGACGGGATCCTGAAGGGTGGTGGCCTTGCAGCCGGGCAGCGTTTGCGCCCACCCCTCGGCGGGCTGGAAGGCGAGCGCCATGAACACAAAGCCGGCGGCGAGCAAGGCCGCGGTCCGTCCCTGCCGCGTCGAGCTGCCCTTTCCAGGGTGCCCACGACGTTTTTCTGTGGTGCAAAGCCGGGTCATGATAATCCTGTCAAACATCGCAAGTCACTCTGGTTCGAAGGCTTGGCCGCCTCGATACGGTCGAGGCTCGATCGCATCTTTTTCGAACGCCACCCTGTGACAGCCGACACACCCGGCGCGATCCCATGAGGAACTTCGTCTGTGACCCGACTACGGGCAAGTGAAATCATATGGCACCCGACGCAACGCTTTCTTAGCGGCTTGCCACGATAATGTGGCCGGGCTGGTCTCGTCCTTTTAGCCTTGGTCGAAGAGGTCCGTGACCATGGCCCCGAAGATCCAGCCACAACGACATCAGATTCGGCGCGCGGCAGATGAATGAGCAAAACTCGCCACGGCCCATCGTGCAGGAACCCATGGTCAAGCCGGAAGCCTCGCAGGCACCCTCTCGCGATCCGGTCAAGCTCAACGAGCAGGCGGAGCAGGCGCTCGCCCATCTCGACAATGATTTCATCAGCCCGCGAATGCTCTGCAGCCTGTGGCGGATCGGCGAGACGGCCATGGTCTTCGCTGCCGGAGCCTTCTCCTGGGAATGGCGGCAGGGACTGAGCGAAACCGGCCCATGGCTGCCGCTTTCGTCAGCTCTGGCGGGCTCGCTGATCGCAGCGGCGATCATCACTTCCGCCCATGCCTACGAACTGGCCTTCCTGCGCGCGGCGCACCGCCGGATCTGGCGTGTCGTCGCCGGGCTCGGCCTCGCCATCGGTTTCGTTGCGGCCGCGCTCGGGTTTCTGGCGCCGGGAACGCTGGCGGTCTTTCCCTTCGCCACCTGGTTTTTCTTAAGTCTGGCGGTCATCGTGCCGGCCCGGTTGATCCTCGGCCTCAACCTTCGCCGCTGGGCGCGCAATGGCCGGATGGAGCGACGGGCACTGATCGTCGGCGGCGGCAAGAACGCCGAGACGCTGATCCGCAGGCTCGAAATGCAGCCGGGCAACGATATCCGCATCTGCGGCATCTTCGACGACCGGGACGATCGCCGCTCGCCGCCTCTCGTCGCCGGCTACCCCAAGCTCGGCACGATTGCCGAACTGGTGGAGTTTGCCCGCCGGACCCGGATCGACATGCTCATCGTCACCCTGCCGCTTTCGGCCGAGGAGCGGCTGCTCGTTCTGATGAAGCAGCTCTGGGTGCTTCCACTGGACATTCGCCTCGCGGCCCATGCCGGCGAGATGAAGTTCAGACCGCGCACCTATTCCTATATCGGCAGTGTGCCGATGATCGACGTCGTCGACCGGCCACTCGCCGATTGGGACGCCATCGCCAAGCGCGCGCTCGACATCACCGCTGCCTCGCTGGCGATCCTGGTGCTTTCACCGGTGATGGCTCTAGCGGCCCTCGCCGTGAAGCTCGATTCCCCCGGCCCCGTCATCTTCCGGCAGAAGCGCCACGGCTTCAACAACCAGCCCGTCGAGATCTTCAAGTTCCGCTCGCTCCATCACGCCATGAGCGACCCCGAGGCCAAGCAGATCGTAACGAAGGGGGACGCGCGCGTCACCCGCGTCGGCGCGTTCATCCGCCGGACGTCGATCGACGAGCTGCCGCAGCTCTTCAACGTCCTGCGCGGCGATCTTTCGCTGGTCGGTCCGCGCCCCCACGCGATCCATGCAAAATCCAGCCGCGACGAGACCTTCACCGAGATCGTCGATGGCTATTTCGGCCGCCACAAGGTCAAGCCCGGCATCACCGGCTGGGCGCAGATCCATGGCTGGCGCGGCGAGATCGACGATCCGGAAAAACTCGTCAGGCGCTTCGAATTCGATCTGTTCTACATCGAGAACTGGTCGCTGCTTCTCGACATGTACATCCTCGCCATGACGCCGATCAGCCTGTTCCGGTCGAAATCCGCCTACTGACGGCGGCCCATCATGCGCCGCCCGTCTCAGGCGGCCGCGCTGGCAGGCTCGAGGCGCACCAAGCGAAATGCCTCGCGGATGAGATCGGGAGACGCGCCCGGCCGCGTCGTTCCCTCCGAAAGAAGCTGGCGCCAGCGCCGCGCGCCCGGACGGCCGGAGAACAGACCGGTCATGTGGCGCGTCACGTGATTGAGCTTGCCGCCGGCGGCGACATGCCCCGCCGCATACTCCACCATCGTCTCGATCAGGCGGTCATAGTCGAACGAGGAATGCGGCTCGCCATAAAAGGCCGCGTCGACGCCGGTCAGGAGATCCGGCGTCTGATAGGCGGCCCGGCCGAGCATCACGCCGTCGAGCGCTCCCTCGGCGCCGTTAGCCATGACGGCGCTTGCGTGATCGAGTGTCTTCAACCCGCCGTTCACACCGACGAACGGCGCGCCGAGCCGCGCCTTCAGCCGGCGCACGCGCTCATGGTCGAGCGGCGGAATCTCGCGGTTTTCGCGCGGGCTGAGGCCCTGAAGCCAGGCTTTGCGGGCGTGGACCCAGATCCCCGAGACGCCGGCGGCGATCGCTTCGTCGGCCAATGCGTCGAGCGCCGGCCCGGGGTCCTGCTCGTCGACGCCAAGCCGACACTTCACCGTCACCGGCACGCCGTTGGCGGCATCGACCATGGCCGACAGGCAAGCGCCGACCAGCGCCGGATCGCGCATCAGGCAGGCGCCGAAGGTCCCGGACTGCACCCGATCCGACGGACAGCCGACATTGAGGTTGATCTCGTCATAGCCGAAGTCCAGCGCGATCGTCGTCGCGCGGTGAAGCTTTTCCGGGTCCGATCCTCCGAGCTGCAGCGCGACAGGATGCTCGGCGTCATCGAAGCCGAGCAGGCGCTCGAGGTCGCCGTGGAGGACAGCCTCATCGACGATCATCTCGGTGAAGAGCTTCGCGCGCGACGTGAGCTGGCGGTGGAAATAGCGGCAGTGACGATCGGTCCAGTCGATCATCGGCGCGACGGCGAAACGCGAGGACAGGGCGAAGGACTGCCGCGCCGGCCCGTCGACAGCCTCGTTCGGCGAGACCGAAGCCGCCTGCCCCGAACCAATCGCCCGACCATCGGCGGGCGGCACCATACGCGTCTCGATGTGCTTGTTCTCAAGGGTCATGCGCCAAACTCTTGCCAGTCGAGATGTTCGTGATCGTCTATTGAGAGGACGCAGCTGAAAGCTGGCCAGTCGGGTGACCCACTCAAAAGCGGCTCCGAAGCGTCCCGTTCTAGCGCACGCGCGGGCAGTGGAGCCACCAAGCCTTCGAAAAAGGCCCCGCCGACAATCGCGCTGCCCGCGGTTCCTTCGCCGCCAGCGCAGCGCCAGCTTTACTCTGGAATTTTCGCTCAGGAACGGCTATCGGTTCCCGGTCCACAGTTCAAGGTCACGGCCCTTTTCCCGCCCTTGCGGCAACACCGTGGCCCCTGGCTGAACCTGTGACGGGCCTGTAGCTCAATGGTTAGAGCCGGCGGCTCATAACCGCTTGGTTGGGGGTTCGAGTCCCTCCGGGCCTACCACTTTTCGTGCAAAGCACTGAAAACGCTAAACGTTGTCGCCTTTTCGGACTGGACACAGGCCGAACTGCATAACATTGTGCATAACATGGACGACGAATTGGTGTCTCTGCCTGCCTATGTAACCCAGCGAAACGGGGTCTATCAGTATGTCCGACGGGTCCCCGAGGACCTTGTCGGTCTGTTTGCCGGAACACGGATACAGCGATCACTACGGACCCGCCTTCCCGGCGAGGCCCGGCATCGGGCCGCTGCCGTCGATCTACAAATTGAACAGGAGTTCGATGCGGCACGTCGGCGGGCCGGCCTGGAGGCAGCACTTCTGCCGACCGTAGATTGGACCTGGTCCGAGTGGCAGAAGGTGATCGACTATCTGAAGGCGCGGTGGCTTCGCGATGACCTGAAAGAGCGTCTCGGCAATGCGACGGGTGAGCATTTCTCGCAGGAGGCACGAGGACGGCCGCTTTGGCTTGATGACAGGAGGCTTCGCAGCGCGATTGATCGTCACCGGAAGCTTAAGGGGATGACCGTTACGCAATATGATGCCGAAGGAGCGCCTTCACTGCGACGTACGCTCTCCGTGATCAGAGTACCCCTCCCAATAGCAAACCCCTATCGCGAAGAGTTTATGGCCGCAGCTCTGCGAGTGGAGGTCGAAGCATTGGAATTAATCTTCAAAAGGGAGTCGGGCGAAACCATTGAATATCCGCACCCCGACATGATTGAGGGTCCGTGGAAATGCAATCGAGTTCTGCCCGGAGCATCCGCAGCGTCGTGGGAGATGCCGACTGAAAAAATGCCAGCATCGGGCAAAGCGCTTTCCCTGTCCAATCCACCGAGAACGCTATCTGACTGCATCGCGGAGTGGAAAAGGGAGCGGGTACGGCTTAGGAAGAAGATTGATCCCCATCTCGTCAATGATATGCAGAAAACGGTTGCGCGGTTTGCAAGCCACTCTGGCGTCGCTCAAATCCGTCAGATTGAGCGCCACCACATTGTCCGCTTTCGCGACAGTCTCTTCGACGAAGGGCGCTATAAGGTTGCGACCATCAACAAAAAAGTGGGCTTCGTCACAACGCTAATTTCGTTGGCGGCCACCAAGGGTTGGATCGAGAAGGACATCGACGGCGGTATCTACATCGAGGTCCCTGAAGACGAGGACAAGCGCGAATCCTACACGACTGAGGAGATCAATACCCTCTTCGCGCATCCGGTCTTCACAGCTGGCGCTCGCTCAAAGGCAGTGAAGGCAGGAGGTGAATTGCAGTTTTGGCTGCCGCTCATCTCATGCTGCCATGGGCTCATCTCATCGGAAATTTTGCAACTTGGTCCCGACACGATCGTCCAACACCCAGGCACCGAAGTCTGGTGTTTTCGCGTGACAACGGCGGGCAGCCGCAGCATTAAAGCCTACTCCCGCGAACGATTTGTGCCAATCAGAAATGAGCTGCTAGATCTTGGCCTTCTTGATCTAGTGACCTTCGCACGATCCAGCTCCCTGAGTACCCTCTGGGCTTCGATCGGTCCCTCCAGGGACAATGTATCGATGGTATCGAACTATTTCTCCGCGCACTGGACATCCTTCGCTCGCAAGCAGTTGAAAGAACCTTCTGAAAGGACGTCTCTTTACTCTTTTCGTCATGCCTTTAAGGACGAGATGGATCGCAGGGAAGTACCTCTAGAGGTGAAACGAGCGCTTCTTGGGCATGCTGACGGAGGAACAACCGGGCGATATGGTACGAAGAAGTCTCCCCGTCCGGTCGACATCGGACGCCTGAAAGCTGCAATCGACACATTGGAATGGGAGTTTATGGCAAAGCTGATGAAGCCGCGATAGAAGGCATTTGTCATTCGGCTCGGCATGTTTGCACGACGGATCACAGGCAATTTGGGGAAGCTTGTCGCAAACTTTAACCACGCATCTTTCCGGAACCCGTCGGTGAGCTTTTTGGCTTTCAAATGACGGAGGGTCTTTCGAAGATCTTGACGCGCTCGCGGAAAGGCAGACGGGGTGCGGCTAACAGGTTCGGATCGCGCTGAAGTCCGTCGGCTGTGTCTCAGTCCGATGCCTACGTTTTCTGCAGCAACCGGGCATTGCGAGCGACCAAAATTCAGCTGACCGGAACGAGTGTTGAGTTCAATCGACAAAATCGTGTCAGTCGGGAAACCTGGATTCCCAGCCCACTTTACAACCGCCTGAATCCTTTGCGCTTCTTCAGACAATTTTGTCACATGTGGACCAGCACGGTGGACCCGTCAAGACTGGCCTACCCGATTGTGAGGACCTTGTTGGGAGAGCAGCCCTTGGTGACTTGGTCGGCATGGCCGGCGAGGCCTTTCCATCAAACCGATTGCAGCACCCAACTATGGCCCCGGTGGCCGATAGTCCGGCAAAGGAACTGGTCGCTTTCAGGTGTGAACGCGGCACGAAGTTTCGGCCGCGAACTCAGCTTCGGCAAGCGCACTGCCGCACCGCAGTACCCATGATACCGGACCGGTTTCAGACGGAAGACGTGTAGGAACGCCGCGCTGGTACGGGGACGTCGTCTGTGCCGATCATACTCTCATTCCTTATCCGGCGGCTGCGACCTTTCATAGTCTGACTGGTCGCCACCTAAATCATCGCAAGGTCGAAAGAGGATCGCTGCGTCATGGGCGAACCGAGGCCCGATAGTCCCGGCAGTGAGCTGCTGGCGAAGGATGCGTCTGCGTGGCGCCAGAACACCTCAAGCAAACCTAAGGATGAATTTTCGCAAGCGTCGACTATGGCACGATGGCGCGAGAGAGGGGCTGGCGAGAGGCCAAGCAGAGACTGAGATGCTGATGGACACCGCGAGGCCATGAACGGGCCGCAGGCGATCTACGCCTTCAAGGTGGCGCTGGCGACGGTGCTCGCCCTCGCCTTTTCCTTCATGCTCGACCTGCCGAACACCTACTGGGCGCTGATGACCATCCCGCTCGTCGCCCGGCCCGATGCCGGCTCCATGGTCTGGCGCAGTGCGGCGCGGCTCGCCGGGACACTGATGGGCGCGCTCGTCGGGTTAATGCTGATCGCCAACTTCGCCCAGACGGCGGGGCAAATGATTGCAGCGCTGGCACCGTGGATCTTCGCCACGAGCTATCTCGCCCGGCTGATGAGCGGCACGGATGCCTATGCCTACAGCGTCGCCGGCCTCACCGCACTCGTCATCGTGCTCGACACCGGCTCGAACGCTCCCGCGGCCTACGGCTATGCCCTCGCCCGGACGACCGAGACCGCAGTCGCCATCGTCGCGAGCTTCGTTGTCCTCCTTGTCGTTTTCCCGGTTTCCGTCGAGAACCAGGTGAAGGGCCAGATCGCCAGCGCCAGAAGCCGGATGCTCAATCTTGCCAGGGCCGATCTTTCCGATGAAGCCACCGTCGCGATTGGTGAGCGGAAGGCCGTCTTCTCTGAGCTTCTCGCAATCCATACCACGTTAAGGGCCCAGGCCTTCGAGCGCTCGCGACGGAACTGGCGGCTGCCGCGGATGACAGAGGTCGCGGTGCTTCTCAACCGCACCCTCGTCGCGGCGGATGCCGCGGCCTTCGCGCTCGGCAAATTTTCTCCGGCCGAGCGCCAGGGCCGTGTCGAAGAGGAGCGGGCGACCCTTTGCCGGATGCTTGCCGACTATCCGCCACAGCGGACGAGCGTCGAAGAGACACGAGCCGATGTCGGGGCGATTGAGCGATTCATTGCCTCCCTCGATCCCTATACGCTGGTTCACCATCTGACCCGTACGCCGGGCCTGATCGACGAGTCCCTGCCTCGCCGTGTCGCGGCGCTCTACCGGCTCCGCCTCTTCGCCGAGAGCCTGCGCGATCTTCTTGTTGCCGAAGCGGCTCTTCTCGATCCGGACACGCCGACGCCGAGGGCCGAACCCATCAGCGCCCGCTACTACAACCTTGAAGCCGCCTATCAGTTCGGCTCCTTCGGATCTTCCGACATCGGTGCCTGGACGACATCCGCCGACATCGGCTACACCCTCGACGCGCTGCCCTTCTCGCCCCGTCTCGGGCTGAAAGCCGACGCAATTTCGGGCGGCGGCGATCTCAACGATAACCGCCTCGGGACATTCAACCCGCTGTTTCCCAAGCTCCCCTATTTCTCGGAAGCCAATCTCGCCGCCCCGGCCAATCTTCTCGATATCCAGCCCGGAATTTCGATTTCACCACGCGACGATCTGAAAATGGAGTTCAGCTGGAATCCGTTGTGGAAGCAGTCGAAGGAAGATGCGTTCTACGGCCCGCCACTCACGGCAGTCAAAGGCACAGCCGGCGGCAACAGCCGCTTCATCGGCCAGCAATTCATCGCATCCGGCGACTGGTCTGTCACCGAGCGGCTGTCGGTCTCCGGCACTTATGTGCGTTTTGAGCCCGGCGCTCGTTTGAAAGAAATCGATGCATCGTCGGGCGATTATTTCGCGCTCTCGACCCAGTGGCGTTTCTAGATCGCCTCGACCGATCGGCAGCGTTGAGACTGTCGCTTGAATGGCCGCGACGTAACAGAACTCTGTCAACGCGAGGTCAGCGGCGGCATCGCGGCATCGCGGCATCGCGGCATCGCGGCATCGCGGCATCGCGGCATCGCGGCATCGCGGCATCGCGGCATCGCGGCATCGCGGCATCGCGGCATCGCGGCATCGCGGCATCGCGGCATCGCGGCATCGAATGGATGTCTTGGACGCCCGTCCTTGTCAAATGGCGCTTGGTCTAGCTGCCGGTCATATAATCAGGAGTCATATTTCGAACGCACCGTAGAACGCGCGAGATCAACGGGTCCCACGCCGGCAGCGCGGCATCAGCATCCGCCGATTCAGGCGGATTTGGACCATTTAGCGGCGTCGCCGCTTGGCTTTCAAAAACGTCGCGAAGTCCGAGTCGATTTCAACGATGCCCTCCCCTGTACGCGAGCGCAGGCATTCGTCGAGAAGGAGGACAATCAATTCGTTACGGCTCAGTCCTTCAGCTCTAGCCTCCGCGTCAACTCTGTCGAGGACCTTCTGTGAGACCCTGATCGTCGTTGCCCCGGGGGATTTGCCAGTCGACGCATCCTCGCCAGACGCGGTCTCTGTCTTGTGGTTTCCCAGCAGTTCCATACGCAGTTTTTTCATATTGTTTCCGTAATTCGAATAATCGTCGCGATCTCTTCAAAGAGAGATTCAAACTCGTTCCTAGAGCGAAGCGTAAACCGCTGCGTGAATGCAGTGCCTCCGACGTCCATGGCGTCGCGTAGCGGTACACGCCGCGTGATCACGGTTTTCATGAAAAATCGGCTCAGAACGGCATTGTCGAGATAGCCCCGGATGGCGCTGGATACCTCTGCTTGACTACCGTCAAGCCGATCCTCCGTGGCAGACGGATCGACCAGCGAAAGGACAAAACGGAGGGGGCGTCCGCGCGCAGTCGCTTTCTTAAATGTCCTCAACGCCGGCCCACGGTCTCGCGCGGATGTAGAAAGCGGAATCAGCACGAGATCCGCACAATCGATAGCGGCAATGTGCGCTGCGAGAACCGCGCCGCACGTGTCGATAACGACAACATCGACGGTCGTGAGGCGCTGCAAAGCCCCTAAAACATCAGCCGGGTCGACTTTGATTACGTCGATCCTCCCGCCTGCCTGTCGCCATTCGACACAGGAATGTTGATCGGTATCCGTGTCGAGAATCGCGACCGTGTATCCCGCTGCGGCGGCAGCGGCCGCTAAATTGATGACGAGACCGGACTTCCCGACGCCACCCTTCCCGCTCGCAATGGTGATCCGCGCTTGTTTGCGTTTACCGTGACCATCAACCTGTACATCTCTGACTGGCATGACTTGCCTCATCGAATCAGCATCGATCCGATGATCTCGCTCTCACGACCGAAATCGGCATGCTAACTTGTTGAATAGCCCCCCAAGCGACTGCGTGAGGGTTATGAGTTGCAATCTCGCAACAGCGCATTGATGCCAACTCAGGCCTAAATGCAGCGGTCGCGCAGCGGAACAAATCTCGCCCAACGCGTAATGTTTGAAAGGATAAAACTTTATGTAATTTCGATATATTAACCCCGAACGAATTGGGGCGAATGTCACTATTTACATTGTGGAATTTGGTCTTATCTTCCCCGCATCGGCATCATTTCGACTGCCGACCATAGATCAGGAAGCAGGCGACCGCATGGGGCGGCCGCCGGGGGAGCGCCAACTCCGCCCAGCGACCTGACCAACTGTCTCGATAGGAGAGAACAGATGGCTGACGCTTTCATTGCGCGCACAGCGACGACGTGCAAGACCACTCCCGATTTTTCTGACGAAGATAGTCATCCCGATGTCGCTGGCCTTCAGGGCTGGGCCATGTCGGACGAGGACGGGACCTGCCTCGCACACTTCATCTCGCGCCCGATCGGCTCGCGGGAGATCTGTGGTATCCCATACATCACCGGCTTGGGGCCGATCATGCGGATCACCGAGATCCCCGATCTGCCGGACGAGTTCAAGACGCAGATGATTGAGGCGGCACAGTCCGCAAGGCGCCAGTCCTACCTGAACAGGGAGTACGGCGAAGTCGACGACGTCGGCCGCCTCAGTGTGGGCGAGCGCGCTTCTGTCGAAGCTTCCGATCCCACTCTGATCTGCGACCACGACAGCATGAAGTCTGACACGCCGGCACCGAACAGGACGGGTCCCGTCTTTTCTGGACGGGAGGTGGCGACCGCTCGCCGAATCCTCGCGGCGATCGCACAGGTCGGCGAATATGTTGCCGATCTCGACCAGGGCCACGCGGCATGCGCCAACGCTCTGTTGCACACGCACGTCGTTACCGAAGACCTTTGCTTGAAGCTCGTCGGCCTCGACCTCGTCACGGCGACGCGCACCGCAAACGGTTTCGTTCTTCGCTCTCCGACGGACAATCCGCAAGTCGGCTGACGTCATTCGCGACACCGCGTGGCTTCAGAAGCGGCCAACTCGTCGCGGTAGTCTGACGCCCCCTGCTTTTCGGTCCGCTTGCCATTCGTGGCCGGCGGCGGTCCCCTTCCCTTCCGCTCATCATGACCTGACGACCTCGTCAGGCAGGAGGAATCCTATGTCCAATCGTGATCGTAAACCTTTTGGCCACGCCATCCCCCGGCTGTCCCGCCGGGTCCTTTCCGGACGTCCACCGCGCAATCCCGGAGCGGAATCGGCGGCATCGAAGGCGGAAGATCCCGTCTGTGGTACCATCGATGCCATTGCCCGTTCGATTGTTGACGATGCTCTCGTCAGCGCGGAGGCGCTGGAAGCCGATCCGATGCTTGGCGAATATTCTACCATCGCCAGTCTATTTCGGTCGATCGTGACGCGATCCGGGCAGGCGATCCCCGACGTGATTGCTGTCGCCCTTCGCGAGAATCCGCACTACCTCGTTCTCAGGGAACATCCGTTGCCCCTGACACGGACGGCCGACGAGATCGTTCGAAACAATAATCAGCGCACGCTCGACGTTGAAGTGCGAGCGGATACGCAGGTTCTCGGCTTCTTCGCAACGGATCTGGTCGTTATCGATCTAACGACGCGGCACGCGACTCTGATCGAATGCATCCGCGGCAGCGTTCCGCTTTCCGGTCCTCGAACAAAGTCCCTTGTCCGAACCGTTCGGACGGCAGCTATGAGCGCACGTAGCGCTCTCGAAGCCGAGGGCCATCGCGTCAACGGCGTCGGTTGCGCGGTTTTCGATCGCTATGGCCGAGCAGGGCACGACGAAGCGATGACAATTCGCGCCGGTGAGATCGACAGGTTTCTTGATGCTCCGATCATACGCCTTCTCGATCGTCTCGACCAAAGGATTCGGGACAGGCTGGCCACGATTATCGAGCCGGAGCCCGACGCGTCTGGCACTTCTAGCGAGGATGCCACGCGAGAAAGCCGCTTGATCGATCATGGCGATAATGTTGCTCATTTGTCGGATGATGAGGTCAAGCCGTCCAAGGACCGGGCCACGCCGCCCCCTCGCGTGATCGACCTGAGCCGCTCGATCGGCCCTGCCGAATTGCGGCGAATGATGAGCGGTATCGAACAGGCCGATCGTCATCCCGAGCCGTCTCACTGACCGCCTGACCCGTCTGATTTGTCTCAACTAGGCCTACAGTCTGTTCCCGCATCAGCTAGGCATCCAGATTCGCGCTACTGATCGGGTACATTCGGCCGCATGCCCGAAGGTCTCACACCAATGCCGCCCGCAACGACCAGATCGACAGCCATCGTTGAGCAGTCGCTTGATGAGGCTGCGACGCCGCGCCTCCTCCACCTCGACTCCGCCTTTTACGTCGCGGCCGCGCTACGCCTCGGACGTCGCTCGATCCCGCGATGGGAACGCAACCTATTGATCGTCAGCCTCGATCGGCTCACGGCCTGCGGCGATGCAACTGCCCCGCTGGTTCGTGAGTGGCTCGTCCGCCAACAGCCTGACAAGCATAGGAGCAACTGAGATGCCCAACTTTCCTTACAGCGCTCCCGGGATTCCGATCGGCAGTGAATGGATGGACATCGAGGCGCTCGAGCGCCTCGCCGCCGACCTGCGTCGTTATGGAGCCGCAGGCGCACCGACCGAAGCCGAACTGGCGGCCGCCCCGGTTATTTGCACACCACGCATCATTCCCGATCTCTCGGCTTTTCGGCTTGCCGGACAAGTCGTCGGTCATCCGCTCGTCGGTCCCGGACTCTCGATGACGTCCCGCATCTACGCCCTCGATCGCGCAGGCGGATGGGCGCGGAGCTATTCGCGGCTCTGGCGCATTGGTCGAGACCCGGGAGAGCTGCAATGAAGAAGCTGAGTAAGCTGGGCAAGGTTAGCCCCGTCCCCTCCCCCAATGTCTTGCTTGTCGGTGATTTCGATGTGCAAGATCCGGACGACAAAACATTCGATGAGAACAGCGCTTTTGGCTTCATCGGCACGCAGATCCGCTCTTACGTAGCTGACCTCGATGCCAAGACCAGAATTGTTCGTCTGGTCGCCGGGACGAATGTTATCGATTTCGTCCGATCGGTGTTTCCTGAAGCGATCTCCCGCACGGAGGGCCGCTTGCAGGACTTCGGCGCTATAGCCCGTCCAGAAGATATCTTGGGATCGTCTGCAATTGGTCGCGCATTTGTCCTTTGCAGTCCGGAGGAATTCCCACCGGTCCTCGAGGCGACGATCGAGATCGGCTGGAGCAACGATGACCTCATCAGGATCGCAGGCCGCCGTTTTGGCCAAGCGCCAAAGCCCATGGCCCGCGAAATCTATGCAGGCTCGGCGGACCTCATCCTCAGAACCGCAAGGTCCATCGAACAGTTTAATGATCTCGCGTCTCAATATGTACGATTCTGGGATAATGCCGACAACAACGGAGAGGAAGACCAGCAGAAGTTATCGAGGCGCGGTACAACAACCGCGGATCGTGCGGCCTTTTCTGGCCAGCATGTCGAACTCCATCGGCCCACAGGGCCACTTGTCTCACAGCTCCATGGATATGGCGAAGCCGCCTGCTGGGCACTCGATCTTTCGGCTGACATCGAGGCTTACAGGACCGGGAAAATCCAGTGGTCGGAGGTGGATCGCGGTTGCGTTCTTTATGGCCCTCCCGGCACTGGCAAATCGCAATTTGCCACGGCGCTGGCGGCGGAGTGCGCTGTTCCGGTGATCTACACCTCGTATGCCGCGTGGTCATCTGTCGGCGAAGGTCACCTGAGCTACGTTACGAAAGCGATCCGCGCCACTTTTACTGTTGCCGCCGAGAATGCGCCCTGCATCATCTTCATCGACGAGTTGGATACGATCGTTGGCCGCGGAAAGGGGCACAGCCAACGTGATGACTGGTGGACGACCATTACCACGACGCTGCTCGAACAGACGGACGGCGCGCTACGTACGGAAGGAGTCGTCGTCGTGGGAGCGACAAATCATATTGACTCGGTCGATACCGCAATGCTGCGGTCAGGGCGCCTCGACCGGTCTTTTCAGATTGGCCTGCCAGATGAGATGGCCCTTCTCGGCATCCTGCAAATGCATTTTGCGGAAGAGGCCATCGCTGCCGACGAAATTCAACTCGTCGCCACGGCTCTTGCCGGAACTGTCAGTGGCGCCGACGTAGCTCGACTGGCCCGAGAATGTCGCAGGATTGCTCGCAAAAACGCTCGGCCGGTTGATGCCGCGCTTGTTATTTCGCAGGCACTCCCGGCCGAGACACGATCACCTGGAATAGTTCGACGTATTGCCATTCATGAGGCGGGTCACGCAGTGCTCGGGTGGCTCGCCGGAGATACGGTTCATGCCGCATCGATCGTTTCGCAATCCGGCGTCGGAGGTTACGTCCGCCGCGAGGCCGCAGAGTTCGACCAGACTGCCGCTGGTCTGGACAAGCTCGTCATTCCTCTTCTCGGCGGTCGCGCTGCGGAACTCGTTATCCTTGGCGATAGCAGCACGGGCGCCGCATCCGATCTTGCCAGCGCTTCCCGAGTCATCGCGTCCGGGGAAAGCGGGGGATTGGGTTCGTGGCTTTCGTCTGGCGACGTCGACCGTCACGTCATCGAAAGGCGTCTGCGGCGACTCGAAGCAGAGGCCACGCTCCTTGTGACCAGACATAGGCGAGTGATCGAGGCGCTCGCAGATCGACTTATCGCAAAACGGGTGCTTTCGCGTGCGGCGATTGAAGACCTTCTCGCGAAGGTGCAACCCTCGAAGTCGCGCGATTTGGAACAGTGAGTCCTCGTTTTTAGGGAGAGAATGGGCTCCAATCTCGTATGTTTTGATCGGCCTCTTCGAGTCCCGATGCGTCATTCCGATGCCGAGGCCGAAAGTGAACCAACTCTCCCTCGCAACGCAGAGATCGCGTCTCCCGAACCAGACGACCGTCTGACAATCTCGCCGTCCGCAAGGGTTGCCGAACCAAGTCGAGCAGAGCAGCATGGGGAACCGCGACCGCCATGCTCGAACTCAATCCCGTTCGGCTATGCGCATAATGCCACTGCGCCGTCCGATCTGACGCATGACCGGCGAGTGCCGCTACCTCTACCGACGACATGGTCTGCTTCGCGGTCGCTAGTCCAACGTGCCTTGCAGTGTAAAGTGCTATCCGGGGAATTCCGAGCAGTCTGCACGCGCGGGCGATACGCGAAGCCAGCCTTGACCAGAGCCTGGACCAACTCCCGGCATGCCCCAGTGCGTCATGCAGACCGACAATTAGCCGGTCGACGCTGTCTAGAAAGTAGGGGCACTGATTGAGGATCGGCCCTAGATCGACGTCTCGTGTCGAGTCAATGCCGCGCCCGTTTGTAAATTTGGCACATTCAACTGAGAGTGAGCTGCCATATCGAGTTGCGGTTTCCCATTCGACGGGACGCAGTGCGATCCGGACATTGCATTTAAGATAGAGTCCCGCGATGCGGTCCAGAACCGTGCCACTTTCCAAGAAGTCGATGACTGCCTCCAGTTCTGTGAGGAGGACGCTCTGTCGCTTTCGCGCTGATGTCCGGGGCTTCGCCCATGCACGCCTCGCTTTTATGGCTTTAGGCGGAGCATCGAGTTTCTCAAACGCCGCCGCCATTCCCGAAATCGAAAGACAATAAGTGTCGACGGCACGCTCGACGGCGACCCGGAGCGCTGCTTGATACTGTCGTATCGTACTCTTCGACCAGCGGTCATCCTGGCCGCAAAACCACGAAATGGCGTCGCCAAGTCGAAACTCGGAGAGGTCAGGCGCCACGTCCCTTCTAGCCTGCCATGTCTCCTTGAACGCTTGCAGACGGAGTTGTTCCGCCCGCTTCAAATACGCTGTCTCCGTCTTTGCCGTTCGGGTCGGCGGTGGAATGTTCTCTCTGATCATCGGCGAACTCCTCGTTACACGACGAGGAAAAACCGATTCCTTGAAAGTCAAAAGCGTTTCGGAGTTCCTATCGATGATTCCGAGCCGCAAAATTCCGTTAGAGCTCTATCTGGGTTTTTGGACGCAGTTTTCTGCGGATCAAAGCCATCGGTTCCGCTACGAGCCGGGTCGGACCTATTTCGATGGGGAGCCCATTCGGGAAATCGGATCGGCAGCTACGCGCCCATGCCGGTCATCCGAGCACTCGACTTTCAATGCCAATAGCGGACATTCTGATCCTGACTTCTGACACCTTTGAAGTTCCGGAGAACCGTGTGTTCGCGAGCCGTGTCAAAATCGTCCGGTTCTGACACCTCATATGGCCGGCCTTTGGGACGACGTCCTCTTGGCTTCATCGTGACCGGCGGCGAGGCCTCAGACTACAAAATCGCTACCGATCTCCTGTCCACACTGGTCGGCAAACAGCTGCTAATGCTGGCTGTCAAAACTACGACGGCGAAGCCGTCCGAACCGACCTGTTCTTGTCCGCGGCATCCTCTGCCGATATCGGAAGGATTGATCGCTCCGCAGACAAGCGAAGGCCAACATCGATAATCAATCTTGCCAACTCCTCTTCCGGTTCCGGCCGGCTAAAGTAATATCCCTGCATTTCAGAGCAGCCCTCGTCCTGGAGGCGATGGCACTGTTCTAGCGTTTCTACTCCTTCTGCTATGACCGCGATATCCATCGCACGGCTCAGCCCGATGACGGCACGGATGATAGCCAGATTTTCTCGCGCCTCGATGCTCCGGACGAACGACTGATCAATTTTGATCTTATCGAAGGGAAACCGGCTGAGATAGCCGAGTGACGAATAGCCCGTCCCAAAATCATCCATCGAAATTGCGATGCCCAGATCGCGCAAAGCTTTGAGCGTTCGCAGAACAATTTCAGTTTCCTGAAGCAGTAAGGATTCTGTCACCTCAAGCTGGAGACGGCGCGGATCAAGTCCGGTCTTATTCAGAACGTCGCGGACGTCGGCAGCTAAGGTCCGGCTGCGAAACTGTACTGGGGACAGATTGACGGAGATCTTGAGGTCAGCCGGCCAATTCACCGCCTGCCGGCACGCGGTTTCCAACACCCAGAGCCCCATCCTGGCCATCAGACCACTTTCCTCGGCAACAGGAATGAATTCGCCGGGCGAGACAAGACCTCTTTCCGGGTGACGCCATCGCAGCAGGGCCTCAAAGCCGGAAACGACACGTCGAACTGTATCGACAAAGGGCTGATAAAACAGCTCGAGTTCATCGTTTTCAATTGCCGCGCGGAGATCGAGTTCCAGTGCGCGCCGAGCCTGCAGCCTTGCATCCATTTCCGCTTCAAAGAATCGATAGGTGCCGCGCCCCTCAACTTTGGCACGGTAGAGGGCAAGATCAGCGTTCTTGATCAGACCGTCGACATTGCTTTGCGCAGCCCCTTTTTCCAGCCGGCCAGGCAACATGATGCCGATACTGACGCCGACAGAAACCTGATGGGGTCCAATGGCGAAGGGCTCGTTCAGCGCGTTTATAATTCGTCGAGCCGTGCGTTCGGCCGCCTCTGCGGGATTAGCAGCTCGGAGAACGATAGAGAACTCATCACCCCCGACGCGTGCCACGAGGTCACCGTGATCAACTGAGGCCACAAGCCTCTCTGCCGTTGCTCGCAGAAGGGCGTCCCCGACAGGATGCCCCAGCGTGTCATTCACCGATTTGAAGCCATCCAGATCGAGGCAGAGAATTGCAGTCTGAGCGACAAGAGGACACTTCTGAAGAGTAGCCTCGAGCATCTCCCGGAGTTGTACACGATTGGGAAGATCCGTGAGCGTATCGTGCAACGCCATATGAGTGAGCTTTTGCTCGGCGCGATGACGCTCTGTCACATCTTCGAATGTATCGACCCAACCACCTCCTAGGACAGGTTGACGGGTCAGACAGATTATCCGGCCGTCGGATAATTCATGCATGAGCGCCGTATCCACGCTCCGAGAAAGCAGGTGCTGAATGTCGGGATCGTCAAAGGCCTCTCCTGCTGATCGTCCAATCTCCAAGTTCCCAAACATGTCGACAAGTTGCTTGTTATAGACGACAAGCCTTTCGTTCTCATCGAACATGCAAAGCCCCTGAGACATGTTGTTCAGGGCGGCTTCGAATCTGGCGCCCTGCAGTGCAATTTTCCCATCGTACCGGTTTGCCTGCGATTTCATCAGATCCCCGATATGCGCAATCTTCTCCGCGATACTTTCCTGCATGGTAGCAAGGGCAGACAAAAGGATTGCGGTTTCGTCCTTGCCGTGAGGCACTATCAAATTATCAAGCTTCCCTCCTGCGATTGAGCGGGCAACTCCCACAGCCCTGTTCAGCGGCGGCACGATCGCATGCGCAAGGGAGAGCGAGATAAGGATGGCAGTGGCAACCGCGAAAACCAGCATCACCCGGACACGAAGGACGGAACTGTCGATCAGGTTGCCAATGTCTTTACGGAAGCGAAACCCGTCACCGGCAAATATCTCGACGGCGACATCGAACGACGCATCGAGTTCACTCAATTCGCGAAGAAACGTCAGCCGCGGCAATGCATCGACGCGCTTCTCAAGATTCTCAAGTTTGAAACGTATCTCGGCCGTCTTCCGCTTTCCGGACTCGGAGAGAGCACGTGCCCAGGCTACATCGACGTCTGCAAGAATATCGGATAGCGCATTCGTCGCGCTCTGTGACAGACCTTCTGGCGCATTCGACTGAGTGGCGGAAGCGAGAGCGACATCCTTTTCCAAAGTCACGAGCGAGTTCTGCGCCGAACGTAGATAGCTCATCGATAGAAGCGCTTCATCGTAGATTAGCGCTGCCAAGGTTCCGACCTGGCGTTGAGAATATTGAGAAAAAGTGCCAAGCGCGATTGTTACGAGTGTTAATCCGAGACAGCCGGCAAATAGCTTAAACCTAAGCGACAAGATGGTTGCCTTTACGCAACTGAACACCGGGCGAATTCTATTTTTCAACACTTACGTCGAGACCCATGCGGGGATGAATTCCGCACCTTACGGTGAAGTGTCCGGGAACCGGGAATTCTACATCAAGCTCCTCACCGGGGCCTTTCTCGTCTGAGTCAAAACTAAAGTCTTTGGACTCGACATAGATCTGGTGCAGAAATTCATCCTCGTTGGTAAAGCGGATTATCTCACCTACGTTTAAAGAGACTTCCGAGCGATCAAAGTTTCGCTTGATCTGACGAACGACAACATGTGACGTTCCGTGAGCAGCGAGGGCCAGCTGGACGCCAAATCCACAACAGAAGGCGGCGATCACGATATGGAAAGGAGCCACTATACACCTACTGGGAGGCGAGGTGCGCCGCCTGATCGCCGCTTCGCCGGCGATGAGACACCCGGTAGGCGCGGGTACGGGAGATCAGCATGGGGTCATCTGACGGAGCGATACCGCCGACTAAACTGAGCGGCGTAAAAAGGATGTCACGCTGGCGCTGCTTCTGATTGGCCCCGACAGCCGTCAGCTCCAGAATACCTAATTGAACAAATCTACGGCTCCTGGGCCAGGGAAAGGAGCCATCCGTTAAAGAGTCTCCGGCCTCAGCCAATTGCACCCTCAGCGCGAAGCGGATGGGACCGTTCCGCAAGCGTGCCTGCACCTCCGAAAACAGATAATCAGGCTTCTCGGCCGCGGCTTGTGCATCCGTCAAATGCGCTTCTCCCGCAAGAGGTGCGAAGTAATATTTCCCGAAATGCGAGACTCCCTCGGCATTCTTGAAGTTGAAAGCATTGACTCCGAAATAACTTTCCGACGCAAAGCTCAAAGGTGCCGGCTTCGGCGCATCGACGAACAGCCTGGCTGCAGGATGACTTGCGACATGCGTCGCAAATTGTTCCGGACCACTGCCAAGAGCAGTGAGAAACGCCAGAAACTCTTCGGGTGTTGCGGCAGGAAAGCCGTTGTACGAATGGGCAACAATGTCAGTCGACCCCCCGTCAGACAGCATGAACTTCACAGCCATTCCCTTGGGATTGGCTTCGGGTGCGTTGTCTGCGATTGTGGGAACCCCTGCAAAATCGGAGAAACGCACCACGATCGGCACGGACGCGCCTTGAAGGTGAATAGCGCGGCTTAACTGGGCAGCATGGGGGTCAGGCACGAACCGGCCTTCGAGAAGGATGCCTTTGGCATGCACCGATCGAAAGCTTGGGTGGGGGCCGCCGAAGAGCCTATCGAACGCGTCGACAATCGCCTTTGCAACGACAGTCGGACTGGACACGGACCCCGCCAAAGCGCTGCGCGGCGAACTTACTGTAAGTCCGAACACCAGCAGCGAGAATGCGCAAGCACCGTAGGCTGCTTTTCGTACATGTTGAGACCATAGGACGGGTGACATGGACGTTTCCGAAATACAATGTCAGTTATCGGAATACTCGCATGGTGGCCTTAACGTTGTGTAACGGATAGAACTTCCCGCGACCCCAGATTGTTAGCTGTACCCCGTGTCACGAAGTCGCACACCAACTGAGCCGTAGCGAGCGTAGCATTATGCCGAAGGCAGGGCGTTGCCGTTGTTGTTCGTCCTGACTTCCGTTTGAGCCCACTCTCGTAGTGGAAGGGTGCTCTACCTCTACTCGTCTGTGGAACCCGCGACGTTTCGGCCGTCGCAAGTAAAACCATATTTGGTTCTGAGGTAATCAGTCGGATAGGCTGTGCAGCATCTTGGCTGCCTAGCCAACAGATCAATCCTTAGAACTGCGCCTTGACCGACAGCATGGCGTTGCGTTCTTCGCCGTAGAAATTGAAGACCGACGTACTCCCGACGCGGGCGTAGTATTTCTCGTCGAACAGGTTATTGATCTGCAATTTTGCAGAGAGATTCTCGTTGAATTCGTAGCCGAGTTTCAGATCGACCACTTCGTAGCCAGGCGCCTCGATGGTGGTCAAGCCGCTGACGGCTGAGAAGTCGCTATAGATCTTGACGCCGCCACCGATCGACAGCCCATCCCACCAAGCGTCGGCATCGCGGAACGTGTAGTCGGTCCAGATTTGCACCTGATGTTCGGGAGTGTAGGGACTGAATACCGAGCCGGCGCTGCTGCCGTTGAGATATTTGGTCTCGGTGTAGGTGTAGCCGGCCTGAACCTGCCAGTCCGGCAGGAGTTCGCCCGAAACTTCGAATTCGACTCCCTTGGACTCGACCTCCCCGAGCGCCTCGTAGATGCCTGCGGTGTTCTGCAGGGCCCGGTTCTCTTCGCGAAAATTGAAGTAGGCGAGCGTCCCGTTGAGCGCTCCGTCAAAGAACTCGCCTTTGAAGCCAAGTTCGTATTGATCACCTTGACGCGGGTCGAGCAGATCGCCGTTGGCGTCGAAATAGGTCTGGGGTTGGAAGATCTCCGTATAGCTTGCATAGGTGGAGATCTGATCAGTAAGATCGACCACGGCGCCGAGGTAAGGCGTGAAATGGTTGTCGATCTTGATCTCGTCGTCAGTTCCGCCGCTTAGGAGATTCTCTGTCGACGAATCGTACCAGCTCACGCGGCCGCCACCGATCAGCGTGAGGCGCTCGATCGGCTTGATGCGCAACTGACCGTAGATGCCCGTCTGCTCTTGGTCGCTATCGGTCTGACTAGTGTAATCAACCGTCGGCTCGGCGATCGCCGAAGCGTTCCAGTCGTAGAGATTGTAGGTGCCAGAGCTTACTCCCGAAGCGGCAAGAAGCGTCGTGTCGATCTTGCGGTAGTCGGCGCCGATGAGGACATTGTGCTCCTGGCCGAACAGCATGAACGGCTTGGAGACGAAGGCGTCGAGCGCGAGCGACGTTTCGTCGAAGTCTCTGGCGATATAGCGGATGCCGTTGACATTGCCGTTCTGGTCGGCTGAGCTTCCTGCCCAACCATAGAGGAAATCGGCATCGCGATCCGAATAGCGTAGCGCAACCCGGGCATGACCGCCGTCGTCGAACTTGTGCTCCACCTCGGCGATGTAGTCGTCAACGGAGTTGTCGAAGCGGTTCCAATCCGCACCTGTGTAGGTCGAGCGGTCGAGATCAATCAGCGTGCCGTCGGAATAGGTCGGCAGACCGTTATATGGCGTGATGTCCCGCTCCAGGTGGCTGACGGAGAAGGTCGCGGTGGTCTGTTCCGTTACGTCGATCGAGACCGTCCCGTATGCGACACCGTTCTCGTTGTCGACGACGTCGACCATATTGTTGCCGGTCTGATAGGCACCGACAATACGCCCGCGGATCGTTCCCGCCTCGTTGAGCGGACCGCCAGCGTCGAGTTCGGCCCGCTTGGTGTCCCAGGAGCCGTACTGTGTCTCGACATAGCCCCGCCAGACGTCGGGCGCCTTCTTCAGCGCCATGTTGATCGCTCCAGCGGGCTCGCCGGATCCTCCGAACAGGCCGGAAGGCCCCCTCAGGATCTCGATGTGGTCGACAATGGCAAGGTCGGGCTGAGTGCCGTAGACACTCGAAAGCGGAGCGGGCAGTCCGTCGAAGTATAAGGAATCGAACTCGTAGCCTCTGGAGAAGATGCTGGAGCGTCCATTGTCGTTATTGAGGACGACAATGCCCGGTGTCTCGCGCATCGCAGTGTCAAGCGAGGTGTAGCCGCTGTCCTCGATCCGCGCCCGGGTAAGGACCGTTGTCGTCTGTGGGATCTCTCGCGGTGAGCGGGCTTCCTTCTCGCCGACACTGATAAGGTCTGTCGTGTAGCTTTCGGTTCCCTCAGTTGTGTAGCTTGAGCCTTGGACCGTGACGGTGTCGAGCTCAATCGTCGGATCAGCTTCCTGCGCGGCGCTTGCGCCGATCCAGCTCCCACTCGCGATGCTCGTTGTGACGAGCAATCCCAAAATTCTCTGGCGGTCAGGCCGCTGTTTGAAGTCGGTCATTTTATATCCCCTCGCACTCTAAGACGGTTCGGACCGGATGGGGGCCTTGCACCGTCTCACTAAAACCTGTCATTTGAAGTCATGTTTTACGAGAAAGCCGATGGCGGGACGAGCGTGGGTCGTTTGCGGACGTGTCAAAGAGTTTTGAAGTTGGTGCAACGGCATCGCTGCGGCGAACATGGCGTGATTGTGTTGCTTTGATGACACGGCCAAGCTCCATGAATAAACCAGCCCGTCGATTGCAGTTCGGATTCACCATGAGACAGTGTCTAGGACGATGATGGGTATGGCCTTCGATCTCGACGATGAAACCATTGCGGCCAGTCGCCTCGCCGATGCGTCCACCCTCGTCGGGAATGGGTTTGCCTGGCGGCGTAGCGGCGAAGCAGGCGACGGAGCCGCTCTGAAGGGGCACTACCAGTTGACCGAACTGCGGCCAGGTCTCGTGCTGCATGCCTCCGATACGACCGAACTCGTCGATCTTGAGACGTGCATCGAGCAACGGCCCGGCGTTACCTTCTATCTTTTTCTGCAAGGGGCGGTCGACGCGGCGATCGACGACTGTCCGATCATGCCGGCCAGCGAAGGTGATGGCGGATGCATGCGGGCCGCCGTGATGGCGCGCACCGGACCGACGCGGTTCAGACGGCATTCGCGCCGAGGCGAGCATCTGCGTAAGGTCAACGTGACGATATCCCATGAATGGCTGGCCGATTGCGGCCTTGCGGACTCCTCGCACGCGCCGCGCATCGCCGGATTCTGCAAGACCCATCTCGCACGACACGGCTGGCGTCCAAGCAACAGCATGATCGCGATCGGCGAACAGATTTTGCGGCCTCCATCATACGAACCCGCATTGCAACGGCTGTATCTGGAGAGCCGTGCGTTGGAACTCATCTCAGAGGGTTTCGGCCAGCTCGACGCCAGGCGTGCCTGCTGGGCGACCGGCCACGTCGGCTCCCGTGACCTGCACCGGATGCGACGGATCGAGGAGTATTTGCGCGAACTCTCCAATCCGACCCTCGACGAAATCGCCGCCGCCACCGGAACCAGCGTCAGCACGCTGCAGAGGCTGTTCCAGTCCGTTCATGGCATGAGCGCCTTCGACTATATCCGGCGACGCAATCTGAACCGCGCTCGCCGCGCCATCGAGCACGAGGGGCTGAGCGTCGCGGAAGCCGCGCATGTCGCAGGCTACCGGAGCGCCGCCAATTTTTCGACGGCGTTCAAGCGACATTTCGGCATGTCCCCGAAGAGCGTGCGATAGGCGAGCAGGCTGTCGCAGCCGTGACAGCGCGGCGACGGCCCTATCCACTGCGTTATCAAAGCCCAAACCATCGAGAATCAGTCCTCGAACTTCTCCGTCGTATTTGCCTTGCCGCGGACCCAGTAGCCAGACGCTTTGAACCAGCCTTTCGGGTGACCTCGCTCTTGGAGAATGACCTGGCGGAGCGCACGCACAACGGACGCCTCGGCAGCGATCCAGACGAAGCAATCCGGTTCGATCTCGATGTCGCGTAGCGCGTCAAGCAGCAATTCGGGATTGTCGGCGCGCTCGAGCGGACGGTGGATCCAGTGCGCATCAAGATCGGCAGACGTCTCGAAGCTCTGCTCGTCGGCACGTTCCGGCACCGTGACGAGGCTGACGATCGAAACGTCCGGTCCGGCCTCTTCAATACGCCGGCCGATCGCCGGCAGTGCAGTCTCGTCTCCAATCAGCAGGAAGCGCCTGACGCTCTCTTCGACCACAAGCGAGCTCCGGGGACCGGCGATCATCAGCTCGTCGCCAACCTTCGCCGACAACGCCCAGGCAGTAGCCGGGCCGGCCTCGTGAACGGCGAAATCAAGGGTTAGCTCGTTGCGCGCGTGGTCGTAGCGTCGCGGAGTGTAGTCCCGTCGCTCCCCTTCCGCTCCGTCTTTGTCCGCAACGAAAAGCTTTACATGATCGTCTGCCCCAGCGCTTGTGAAGCCGCGAAGCTCGTCGCCGTTAAGGACGATCCTCAGCATCGCTGGGCTCAGCCGCTCGGAGGAAACGACCGACAGCCGGCGGCGGTGCAACTCGTGGCGCAGACGCCGGGTCGGAGAAACCGCTGCTGACTCGTGCAGATTCATGTCCTAATGTCCTTTTTGGATACTTTCCGATCGGCCTCAGTTTCGCAATTGCGATACCTCCCGACATATGCTGAGCGCAAGGATCAACATATATCGGGCCCGATGGCCGAGGCTTGGGATGCGCCAGGAAACCGAACTGAGCTTTACCGGGCGCTCCTATCGCGTCATGCTTCGCCGGATCGGGACATGGCGGCCTCTCGGACCGGCCAGCTTCATCCTCGATGCCGATCAGTTCTTCGACACGGCGGAAGAGATCGCATTGACAGAGGGCTCCCCCAGGCTTCTGGTCGGCATTGGTCTGCCGGAGTTCGAACGGCAGGCCCGTATCCTGCGTCGATATTTCGAACTCACCGATACGGCCGGGACCGAGACGTTTTCACTTCGGCAAGGTCTCCCTGTTCCGCAGACAGGAGGCGAACGCCTGTTCGCAGGCTTTCTGCAGAATCGGCTGATGCCGTTTCTTGCCGATCAGGCTCCGGTAGCAGCGGAATCAAGTGCAATATTCGGCCACTCTCTGGCTGGCCTCTTCGTGCTGCGGGCCTTTCTACGTCGAGACCTGCCCATTGCCAAATACTTCGCCGCTGATCCCGCCGTCTGGTGGAACCGCCACCGGTTGATGCAGGAACTCAACGAGACCCTGGCGCAATTCCCCGACAGTCCTGCCATCGATACGCGGCGCCTGACGATACTCGCGGCCGGTCGCAGGCACCCGCGCGCCGAACTTCCTACGACAGAGCGGAACAAACTTGAAGCGGTCCGCGCAGGGCCGAACGGGATCGACTTCGGAACACGGCTTGCCGATGCGGGCCATCGCTATGTCGCCACGTTCCTTCTCCCCGAGGAAACACATGGCTCAATGGTAAGGCCCGCGCTCCGCCGGTTCTTCGCAAGGCCGGCCAGGCACGACGAGAACGATAGACCCTAGTAAGAGTTGCAGGCACCGCTCTACGCTTCCTGGTCTTGCTACCGGTCGGTTTGGCAGATCGGCCTGCCTGCCCAGCGTTGTGTATCGCGTGAAACACGATCCCTTGCGCATCCAACGAACGGCGAATGGTTTGTTGCCGAGCCGACCCGGTCTAAACGGTGGGTCGGCTTGAGATGCGTAGCCAAAATATTGACACTTTTTATCAAGTATTGCGATGACCGCCCCCACGAGAACTGTTTTCCGCGAATAGGACTGACCATGCTTCCGACCATTCTTCGCACTGATGTAAGAAAGGCCTCGGCGTTGATGCGCAAAGCGTCTCGCTGGCTCGCTGCTGCGAGCTTGGTCGGGCTTCTCGCTAGCCCACCGGCCTATGCGCAGGACAATGCTAGTGGAACGGTCAAAGTCGAGACCGCGACCGGCGAACAAAGCGTTCCCCACGCGCCGAAGACGGTCGTCGCCTACGATCTGGCCACGCTTGATACGCTCGATGCGCTCGGCATCGACGTCGCGGGCGCACCGACGGCTCCTTATCCGGAGTACCTGTCGAAATATTCCGGCGACGACGTCGACAAGGTCGGATCGCTGTTCGAGGCGGATCTCGAAATCGTTGCAGCGTTGCAGCCGGACCTTGTCATCACCGGCGGGCGTTCGAGCAGCCAGACCGAGGCGCTTTCTCAGATCGCGCCGACCATCGACATGTCGGTCGACCAGACCGACTTCCTGAACTCCGCTCTGGCGCGGGCCCGCGCGCTCGGCGTGATCTTCGACGAAACGTCGGAAGTCGAATTGCGAATCGCGAAGCTCGAGAGCTCGATCGCGACCTTGAAGGACAGGGCGAAGAACCAAGGCAAGGGCCTGATCGTGCTCACCACCGGCAACCGGATGAGCGCCTTCGGGCCGGGTTCGCGATTCGGCCTCCTCCACGGCGCGTTCGGGGTTGAGCCGGCTGACAACAATCTGGACGTCTCCAACCATGGCGAGGCGATCTCCTTCGAATATATCGCCAAGAACAACCCCGACTGGCTTTTCGTCATCGATCGCGACGCGGCGATCGGCCGGGGTGCTGCCGCCACTATGCTCGAAAACGAACTCGTCGAGAACACCACTGCCTGGAAGAGTGGTCACGTTGTCTATCTCGACCCCGCCACCTGGTATCTTTCCAGCGCCGGCCTTACAGCCCTGCAGCGCAATGTCGACCAGCTGTCCACGCTTTTCGCAAAGGCCGAGTGAGCATGGCATAAGCCACGCCGAATGAACCCGCCGCCGGGGCTGGCAACTGCTGCCCGGCGCCTGCGGCAAACGCTTCGCAGACCGAGCCGACCATGTCAGATCGCCACATTCTGAGCCTTGGCTGCCTGGGCCTCGTCCTGCTCTTCGTCGCGAGTCTCTTCATCGGCGCCGGCGATCTCTCCTTCCGGACGATCGCGAACGGGGAAATGGACGGCGAAGCATTGCGTCTTCTTCTCGTCAGTCGCCTGCCCCGAACCGTCGCGGCGATGCTTGCCGGTGCCAGCCTCGCCGTTGCAGGGCTTCTGATGCAGATGCTGTCGTCGAACCGTTTCGTCGAACCCTCGACGATCGGCACGACCGAGGCCGCCGGGCTTGGCATGGTGGTGGTCACGCTGCTCGCGCCGGGGGCACTCATCTTCGTCAAGGCGCTAGTTGCAGCCGGTTTCGCAATTGCCGGCACGGCGGTCTTTCTTATCCTCATTCGCCGGCTGCGGCTGAAGAGCGGCCTGCTCGTCCCGCTGGTCGGACTGGTTCTCGCCGGCATCATTCAGGCGGCCGCCCATTTCGTCGCCTATCGGGCCGATCTCCTGCAATCGCTCGGTGCCTGGAGCAGCGGCGACTTCTCGATGGTTCTGCAGGGCCGTTACGAGCTTCTGTGGATCGGCGCCATGCTCGGTTCGGTCGCGCTGATCGCCGCCGATCGCTTTACCCTCGCCGGTCTCGGGCGAGACGTCAGCGTCAATCTCGGCCTCGCCTATGAGCGCGTGGTCGCCCTCGGTCTCGTCATTGTCTCGGCAATTGCCGCAGTGACCGTCGCGACCATCGGATCGATCCCCTTCGTCGGCCTCGTAGTACCCAATCTCGTCACCATGACAATGGGCGACAACGGTCGCCGTATCGTCCCGTTCGTCGCCCTGTGGGGCGCTATCCTCGTCCTCGGTTGCGACGTCCTCGGCCGTCTCCTGCGCTACCCTTACGAGATACCGGTGAGCGTCATCATGGGCGTCGCAGGTTCGGCGCTGTTCCTGATGCTCTTGGCAAGGCGGAGAACGGCCCATGGCTGACGTCGCCGCATCGCAGCGGCGCGGCGAATTAGGAACGGCGCGACCGCTTATTCTCCTCGCGCTCCTCGCGCTTTCGTGCTGCGCGATATTCTTGACAATCGGCGCGCAGGGCAACTGGTCCTTCGTGCTGCCCATCCGCGCTCCGAAGCTCGTGGCGATGATCCTCGTCGGCCATGCCATTGCCTTCTCGACGGTCGTCTTTCAGACGCTGTCGGGCAACCGGATCCTCACCCCCTCGATCATGGGCGTCGACGCGCTGTACGGCCTAATCCAGACCCTCACCGTATTCTTCGCCGGAATGCTCTTTGCGGCCAACAGCAATTCGATGACGCTGTTCCTTGTCCAGACGATGGCGATGATCGGCTTTGCTCTCGCGCTTTATGGTACGCTGCTCGGCCGCGGTGCGCGAGATCTCTACAAGCTGCTGTTGATCGGCGTCATCGTAGGAGTGCTTTTCCGCTCGCTTTCTGGTTTCCTGCAGAGACTAATCGATCCGAACGCTTTCGTCGTCCTACAGGACAGGCTCTATGCGAGCTTCAACACGGTCGAGACCGAGCTTTTGACCGTGGCTGCAATCTTAATCGGCCTCGTCACGCTGGCCTTTTGGCGCCTGTTGCCGCAACTCGACGTGCTCGCTCTCGGCCGCGATACCGCAACATCGCTCGGGGTCGATCCGGTGGCTCTAATGCGGCTCAGCCTCGGCCTGATCGCCGTCCTCGTTTCGGTCTCGACCGCGCTCGTCGGTCCGGTCACGTTCTTCGGCCTGCTCGTGGCGAGCCTCGCGGTCTCTCTCGTCGGATCGAGACGGCACGCGGAAACTCTTCTCGCCGCTTCGCTGATCGCGGTGATCTGTCTCGTCGGGGGGCAGACGCTTCTCGAACGCCTGCTTCACTTCGATACGGCGCTCGGCATCGTCATCGAGTTTGTCGGAGGGCTCGTCTTCCTTGCCATTGTTCTGAAAAGGGGAATCCGGTGATCGAAGCTTCGGCTCTGACCAAGCTCTATGGCGACAGCCGGGTCGTCGACCGGGTCTCGCTGACGCTCGACCAGCCGGGCGTGACCGCGATTATCGGGCCAAACGGGGCCGGTAAATCGACGCTGCTCTCGATGATCGCGAGGTTGTTGCCGATCGACAAGGGAAGGGCATTCATCGACGGGCTGGACGTCACGCGGACGAAAGGGTCCGAGCTGGCGCGACGCATCGCCGTTTTAAAGCAGGAGAACGGCTTGCTCGCGCGGTTGACGGTGCGCGACCTGATCGGGTTCGGACGTTTCCCCCATTCGCGCGGCCGCCTGACCGCAGCCGACCGCGCAAAGGTCGACGAGGCCATTTCCTTCCTCGACCTTACGCCGCTGTCCGACCGCTTTCTCGACGAACTCTCGGGCGGACAAAGGCAGCGCGCCTTCGTCGCCATGGTGCTTGCGCAGGACACCCCGGCGATCCTGCTCGACGAACCCTTGAACAATCTCGACATCCGCCACGCTGTGGCGATGATGCGTCTCGTGCGAAAGGCGGCCGACGATCTGGGCAAGATCATCGTCGTCGTCCTGCACGACATCAATTTCGCCAGCTGTTACGCCGACCGCATCATCGCCATGCAAGAAGGCCGCATCGTTGTCGACGGACCCGCGGCCGCTGTGGTGACGGAAGAGACTGTCGAGGCCGTGTTCGGGCTGCCCGTAATGGTGCGTGAGATAGAGGGGCAAAGGACCTGCCTGTTTCGGCGGTAACCCGCAAACGCGAACACAGCATACGGGTTGGGCTTTCCCACGCGGCTGCGGTCCAACAAATGCTCGAACGCCCGAACGAATAAACGTCTTACGCTGTAGCAGTTCTCCCGAGGCATGGTGTCTGAGCTATTGAGACAGTGCCGCAGAAGGGGGACGGGCGCATCGTCACTGGCGTGAAAATCAATTCAGGGCTGAACGTTGACCGCCGTTACGTCCGCGACATCCGCGCGAAGCTCAGCTCGATAGAGCGACATGGGCTCGAAGCCTCGCAAGTAACATATGCTTCAAAAGGTGGCAAAGGTGATATCGGCTCTCACATTCGCGGAAAGACTGCATACGTCGGCCATTTGAAGGGGTTGGCGGACCCATTCGCTAGGTCCTTGGCTTTGCGATACAATCGGAGCTTCGCAGATTCATCCCGTGAAGATCACACCGACTGCCAGTGAGCAGCGGGATAGGTCGGTTTGGATCGTCGAGCATTCCGGGAATGGAGGTGAGCAGGGTACCGCCTTTTTCCTGAGTGGTGTTGGCCTCGTTACGGCTGCTCATTGCGTGGAGGATCCGGAGGATCTGCTCGTCTATCATCAAAGCACCCCCTCGAACCAAGCCAAGGTTTCGGTTCGCAAGCGATGCGAGCATCACGATTTGGCAATTCTCGATCACGCGATTAGTTCGAATGAGTTCTTCGAACTTGAAGCGGCGACGGCAGCGGTAGCGGTTGGTGATGACGTCATCGCCTACGGTTATCCGGGATATGGGCCTGGTGATCGTCTGAACATTCGAGAAGGAAAGGTTACGTCCCTCCCTCGCAAGCACGCGATCGATCGATCGATCGATCGAGTAGAGGTGTTGCAAGAACTCAGTCAAGGCATGTCTGGAGGTCCCGTACTGGATGCCCGGGGCAAGGTTGTCGGCGTCATTCACAAGGGTGGGCCGAACGAGGGGCGCCAGATCGCAACCGCGATCCACGAGTTGAAGAAGTGGGCGGCAAGCTAGAGGGCGCCCTTTCTTGCAGCCCATGTCGAAACCAGAAATGTTGCCATCGTGCCGGACAGATTGACGGCGAGCTGAGCATGTCGGGCCGCAGGCTTTACCTTTTTTGGCCCCGGGCTGTGAGCGTCACTGATCTTGTTGCGCAGCGATCCCAACGACTCGACGACCGACTGGCAGCTTCCTAGAATCTGCTTGAAAACAGGTTCCGTGTGGCCGTCCGGAGCCAGATTCAGAATTTTCGCTAATTTCCGATAGAGGACTGGCAGGTCATCCTTCTCCTCATACGTCTCGCCGGCTTCGATGATGATCCACTTGCACACATCCTCAAGCAGCGTCCTGGCCAGTGTGATCGCCCCTGCGGGATCGGTATCCCGACGGTCTAGCGCCTGAGTCCATCTGGCGTGCACCGTGTCCGGGTCGAAGTCGGCGAGCGCCTGCGAGATCGCGTCATCCGAGGGACTGCCGATGGCTGCTGGCTGCACCTCGTAAACGGGACTGCCTGAAAGTCGCCGGACAATGATCAGCCGATAGCCGTCATGGCGCAGGTGCTCATTGATAGCCGCCGCGAGATCGGTTTGAACCTCACGTGATTGCGTGAGAGGGCTGGTTACTTCCTCCAGAAAGCGGAAGAATTGCTTTTGCGAGCTCGTCAGATAGCCCACGGCTTCCAACGTCTCCCGGTTATTCCAGTCGTTGTTCCGGACGATGGCGTTGAGGAGATCGTCATCCAACGTCGCTTCAGAACGGTTGTTGGAGAATGAAGAGACGACCGATGGCATATTGGTTGTCGGCCAAACGCGGCGGATGAAGTCAATATCTTCGAACTCGGTGCTGTACGGCCGCTTATCGAAAAGCGCCATGATGCGGCGACGAGTGAGCTCGGAGACTGCGGCCTTCCCCGCTTCTTGCAGCTTGGCTAAGGCCTCGGCCACCTCGAAGGAGTCGACCTCTTCAAGAAGGCGTTGAGCGATGGGGATTAGCTCCGCTGCCGATTTCTCGATCAGTCGCCGCTCTGCATACTTGAATTTGCTCTTGAATGATTCATCGCGATCCCCGTCTCGCAGTTGAAGACGTCTGCAGAGGGACGGCACCTCGTTGGCGCTGAAATCGGATATCGCACCAGCCAATGCATTTCTAACCTGCTTGACTGCCACGGTCGGATACTGCTGCGCTGCTTGCTGTTTCAAACCCCGGTACCCTTTCCCCCCTAATTTACACGCAATCTCGGCCATCGTGCCAGTGAGGAGCACTCCAAATACTCTATTCCTTTGTTCTATTTTTGTTCTACACCCGCGTTCGTACCGGCTCTCGCAAGCAAGCCTGCATAAGCCGATGCAATCTCCGTAATTCGGTAGCGGCCATGACGCCGTCTGGTTGCGCCCTCAAGCAGCAACGGCAGCTTTCGGAAGATCGCTGGTAATCTCGAACGACCGCACCGGCGCGGTTTCCGAATGGCAGCTCTCCGCGAATCTCTTCCGGAAGCCGACGGTCAGCTTTCGGCCCTTCGATCGTTGGGCAAAACTCTCGATCTTTTCTTTCGGCCATTCCGGCCGATGGAGAAGGACGATGGGATATTCGGAGTATGATCCGGCGGGTAAAGCTCGTCGAGCATGGAAGGCAGGCCGAACAGTTGGCGCGAAACGACCCCTGAAGCCGCAGCAGGTGTGGGGGATCCGCTTTTGGCTCGATCGCGAAGGACGGATTCGAGACCGAGCGCTGTTCGATCTCGCGATCGACAGCAAACTTCGAGGCTGCGATGTCGTGAAGATAAAGATCGGCGATCTGACGTCGGGTGGACGGATCCGAACGCGAGCGATCGTCGTGCAGCAGAAGACAAAACGGCCGGTCCAGTTCGAACTGCTCGAACCTGCCCGGTCGAGTCTTCTGATTTGGCTGGAACTTCGAGGCGGGACGATCGACGATTACGCCTTTCCGAGCCGGATCGACAGAATGGACCATCTCAGCACCCGGCAGTACGCCCGTTTGGTCGACGAGTGGGTAACCGCGATCGGCCTTCGGCAGGAGGACTATGGTACGCATTCGCTTCGTCGGACGAAAGCGTCGATCATCTACAAAGCGACCGGTAATCTGCGAGCGGTTCAGATCCTTCTCGGTCATACGAAGATCGAGAGCACCGTTCGATATCTCGGCGTCGAAGTCGAAGACGCGTTGACGCTCGCTGAAGGGACTGAGGTGTAAGACCGATCGTCATAAGGGTAGGACGGCTGTTGCGGATGTATCGCAGCGGCCGTTCCGATCGTGTGATCGGATAGTATTCTGGGTATTGTTCGCGGGCAAGGAGACGCGACCGTCTCTCTGCACAGTTCGTGCGTCGTGCCCATCGCGGACATTCCGAACGCATTGGATAAATCGTTATTCGTTATCAGGTGGCATCTGCGAAGGAAACGCTCGCCTGAGGCGTTTGGGAACCAAGTCATTCCTCAGGCAACGCGTAAGCCACGATCTGGTCGCCGACCTGCGGCTTCAGGATCGAGTTGCCACCCGCAACGAAGACGACCCACTCGCGACCCTTGTGTTCGAACACGGCCGGGTTCGAGACCGAGGGCGCCATCACCGGGTCGTTCCAGAGTTCCTCGCCGTTCGCCGCATCGAGCGCTCTGACGCGGGCATCGATCGAGCCGCCGATGAAGATAAGGCCGCCGCCGGTCGAGACCGGGCCGCCGATCGTCGGCGTCCCCCAGCTCGACGGCATATAGAAGCCGTAGCGTTGGACGCGGCCGAACGGCACTTCCCAGACCTTCTCGCCCTTGCCGATGTCGTAGGCGCTCATCGTGCCGAACGGCGGCTTCCAGCACGGCATGCCGGCCCAGTTCTCGAACGCCGTGAGATAGACACCGTACGGCGCGCCTTCCTGCGGATAGTAGCCGGCCTCGTTGCCCGAGCCACCCGCGATGTTCTCGTACTCTGCGCGCGGGACAAGACGGAAGATCTGCGCGACGCGGCTGGCATTGACGTAGAAAAGACCGGTCTTCGGGTCGTAGCTGCCGCCGCCCCACTGCATGCCGCCAGACGTTCCCGGGTAGGCAAGGGTGCCCTCGGTCGAAGGCGGTGTGAACAGGCCTTCGTAGCGCAGCTCTTCGGCCCGGCGCGAGCAGCCGCCGAACGAGACGAGGTCGGCCAGCCACCAGACGCCCGGCCAGTTCTCATGGTCGTTCGTCGGCGGTGGGGCGACTGGAAACGGCTGAGTGGACGATGCGACTTCGCCGTCCGCATCGGAGGTGGGGACGTTCTTTTCCGACCAGTCGAAGATCGGCTCGCCCGAGCGGCGGTCGAGCACGTAGAGGAAGCCCTGCTTCGTCGTCTGGACCAGCGCCGGGACCGTCTGGCCGTTCCGCTCGATGTCGATCAGCGTCGGCGCGGCGTTGGTGTCGTAGTCCCAGATGTCATGACGGACGAGCTGGCGCGACCAGGCGATGTCGCCGGTCTCGACGTCGACCGCCGTGACGGACGTTGCCATGGGGATCGGCTCGGTCCGATTTCCGCCCCAGTAATTCGGGCTCGGCGAGGAGACCGGCACGTAGACGAGGCCGAGGTCCGGATCGGCGCTCATCGCGGTCCAAACATTGGCCGTGCCGGTGCGCTGATGGACGTCTTCAGGAATGAACTCGACCGTCCATTCCCGCTCGCCCGTCCGCGCGTCTATGCCAAAGAGGGTCCCCGGAGGCGCTTCGGCGAAGGCCCAGTCCTTGCCGGCCCAACCGAGGACCAGCGTATCGCCCACCACCGTCGGCGGCTGCAGCAGCGAGAGCGGCCAGCGGTCGTTGGTCGTGTTCCACTGGTTGACGTCGAGGATGCCGCCTTGGCCGAAGTCCGCGCATGGTTTGCCAGTATCGGCATCGACGGCGTGCAGCGTCGCCGTCATAGTGCCGAGATAGACCCGCTTCTGACAGGCCTTGCCGTCTTGTGGGTCGGACGCCTCCCAATAGGCGACACCGCGATTCTTGAGGGCTGGCTGGGTCAGCGCTTCGAGACGGGACTTCGAATCGTAGCTCCACTTCTCCGCGCCGGTCTCTGGATCGAGCGCGAGGATGCGGTAGAAGGGCGTCCCGAAATAAAGCGTCTCGTTGGCGTAGATCGGCGTCGCGGACCAGACGGTCGGCGGCAGGTCGCCCGAGCCGTCCGAGAGATCGCCGGTATGCACCTCCCACTGGCGTTCGAGATCGCCGACGTTCTCCGTCGTGATTGCTTCGGCGGGTGCGTATTTCTGCGCCGAGAGCTGCCCGTGGAAACTGTCCCATCTGTCCTGGGCTGCAAGCGGCGTTGCGACGAGTCCGGCGACACAGGTGGTGAAGGCGAGCGTGCGCATCATGAACGGGTTCCCATCGATTGGCCGACGACGACCAGGATGCCGGCGATGAGCGCGGCGAGCCAGATCGCGGGTTGCAACAGCAGAACGCCTGCCAGTGCGGTCAGCAGCGCGGCGAGGACGAACAATGCGAGGATGATCCACCCGAACCAGCCGATCGTTGCTGCAACGGCGAGTGTGCCGAGAGCGATCGCGACATGCCCGAACGCCGCGAGCAACGGACCGGCCGTGCCGTTCACGCCGGTCGAAGGCGCGAAGAACGTGTAGATCGACCAGATGAAGCCGAAGGCCGCGACGAGAACCGCGATGCCGAAAAGTCGGTCTCTATTTGTCATTCGATGCCTTGCCGTATGGATAAGACCGCTCATTGAGCGGATCGCTTCGATGTCGCCAAAATGACGAGCCAGATCGCGAGGCCGCCAAGCGAAAGCGCAACGCCGACATAGCCGGTCGAGGCCCAGCCGAGGCCGGCGGAAAGCGTGAAGCCGGCGAGAAGTGGCCCGAGCGCGTTTGCGGCGTTGAAGGCGGCGTGGTTCATGGCCGCCGCCATGGTCTGCGCCTCGCCGGCCACATCCATGAGGCGGGTCTGGAGCGGCACGACGAGACCGCCGCCGACGCCGATCAGGAACAGCGCGGCGAACATGAAGGGCATCGAGCCGATCGAGGCCGCGTAGATCAGTCCGGAGATCGCAAGAACGGCCTGGAATGCCGCCGCGGACTGAAGCACGCGTCCGCCCGTGAGCTTGCCCGCGACCCAGTTTCCGAAGACCACACCGAGGCCGTAGATCACCAGGCCGATCGAGATCCAGTATTGCGGTTCGTCGACGGTCTGGAGGAACGCTGCGGAAAAGTAGGAGTAGATCGCGAAGGTGCCGCCATACCCGACGGCGCCCATGGCCAGCACGAGCAGCACCTGACGATTGGCGAGGGCGCGGAACTGCTTCAAAGGCCGGACGCTCGGGTCCGGGCCCTCATAGGGCGCCGTCAGCCAGATGCCGAGCGCGGTGAGCGCCGCCAGACCTGCGACGATCGCAAAACCAAGCCGCCAACCGAGCGACTGTCCGAAGGCATTGACCGCAGGGACGCCGACGACGGTCGCGACTGCGAGGCCCAGCATGATGTGGCTCGTCGCCTGTGCGCGCTTGCCCTTGCCGGCAATGTCGGCGGCAAAGAGGATCGCGATCCCGAAATAGGCACCGTGCGGCAATCCGGCGAGGAAACGCGCAGCGTCCAGAGTGAGGATGGAGGGCGCGAATGCCGACAGGGCGTAGCCCGCCGCGACCACCAACATGAGGCCGATCAGCGTATATTTACGCGGCCAACGGGCCGCGAGGACCGCAATCAGCGGTGCGCCGATCATCACACCGACGGCATAGGCGCTGACCGCATAACCGGCGACGCTCTCGCTGACACCGAGGCCGTCGGCGTAATACGGAAGAAGGCTCATCGCCGAAAACTCGCCGGCGCCGAGGGTGAAGCCACCGCACGCGAGGCAGATGGTGACGAGCGCAAGACTCGCCTCGCTGCGGCTATCCGAGGTTGCGGTGGCATGGATCATGAGTTGTCCTGTCCTTGCGAAGATTCCTTGCGAAGATCGAAAGTTCGAAGTCGGATCGCCTCGCCAAACCTGTTGGACATCGTCTCGGGACGCTGTCCGACAGGGCGGCCATATTCTCGAAAGCATCGTCCGAGGGCGAAGGCGTTCGGGGCAGCCGTCGTGGCTGGATCGGCTGTCCGACTGCGTGGCCGACCGAGATCAGCAGACGCCGGGGCCGCCGAATACTCGACCGGCCGATCCTGGTCAGTCAGCGTTAATCACTGGGCGAGATAACCGCCATCGATCGGCAGGTCTGCTCCGGTGATGAACGAGGCTTCGTCCGAGGCGAGGAACGCGATCCCGTTCGCGATCTCCTCCGGCCTGCCCATGCGGCCCATCGGATGCATGCCGACGACTTTCTTGATGCCGTCATCCGACAGCTTGTCGACCGCAGGCGTATCGATCGTGCCCGGCGAGACTGCATTGACCCGCACGCCCTTCGGCGCGAGGTCTATTGCGAAGTGCTTGGTCAGACCCGCTGCGACGTATTTCGCGGGTCCGTAGACCGCCTGTCCGACCTGTCCGCCATAGGCCGAGATCGAGGACAGGAAGACGATCGAGCCCGAACCCTGCTTCGTCATGATCTCGGCAGCGAACTTGCCGCAAAGGAACATGCCCTTTCCGTCGACGGCAAAGGTATCGTCCCGCAGGTCGGCGGAGGCCTGTTCGATCGTTGCCTCGGGGATGACGCCTGCATTGGCGACGAGGATGTCGATTCGATCGTACGCCTTCATCGTCTCGTCGAAAAACGTCTTCACCTCGGCCTCCTCGCGCACGTCGCAGACGAAGCTTTCGACCGTTGCGCCGGAGGTCTTCAACATCTCCGACGCTTCCTTCAGCGCAGTCTCGTCATAGTCGCAGATCGAGAGCTTGGCACCCTCGCGCGCGAACTTCTGTGCGGTGGCGAAGCCGATGCCCTTCGCGGCACCGGTGATCATGGCGATCTTGCCATCGAGACGGGGGGGCGGATGTCGTATTGCTCATGGTGCCTCCAATTATTCAACTAAATTGATTAATTAGGTCGGGGCGCGATCGTTCCGCTTTCGGCGTCCCGCGCAGCGCATTGCTGGTGCGGCGAGATTTCATAGGAGCCCAGTCGTTCCGGATTGCAGGGCGCAACCGGTCGAGGTCAGCGGCTGGTCAGAGATCGAGATCGGCCAGAGCCCGGCGCATCACCTCAGGGTTGGCCTCGATGCCGGTCCAGTATTTGAACCCGATCACTCCCTGGCCGACCAGCATGGAGAGGCCGTCCACAATGGTGCAGCCGTTGGCTTCCGCCGCCTTGAGAAACCGAGTCTTCGGTGGATTGTGAATGCCGTCGGCGACCACTTTGTCCGGCGTCAGACTGTCCGGATCGATGTCGGGCATCTGATCGACGTTCGGATAAAGCCCCTGCGATGTGGCATGAACGACGATCTCGACATCGCTCGGCACGGAGACCGTCTGGTCCCACGGATGGTATTCGGCCTTTGCCGGCGTCCTGCCCGCGATGAGGCTTGCAACGGCTTCGCCGCGATCCCGGCTGCGGTTGACGACGAGGATTTTCGCGGCTCCCGCAAGCGCCAGTTCGACGCCGACGGCACGACCGGCCCCGCCAGCACCGAACAGCATGACGGTCTTGCCCTCTGGATCGGTGACGTCGGACAACGCCTTCACGAAGCCCTTGCCGTCGGTGTTCTCGCCGATCAGCTTGCCGTCGCGCGCGACGATCGTGTTGACCGCGCCGATGATCTCCGCGCTTTCGCCGAGGCCGTCGAGATGGTCGATGACGGCGACCTTGTGCGGGATCGAGCAGTTGAAGCCGCGCCACCTCATGGCCCGCGCACCCTTCACCGCATCGCCGAGCCCTTCGGGCGCCACCTCGCAGTTGATGTAGCGCCAGTCGAGATCGTGATGGCGGAAGGCCGCCTCGATCATCGCCACCGTGGGGTTCCCGACTGCAGGTTGGGCGAACGAGCCCGTCAGCGGCAGAAGGAAATTCTCGGCCATCTCAAAGATCTCCTCGAACAGGACCGATCGCCTCCGTGCGCTCCAGCATGACGGCGAGGAACGGTGCCAGCGGGAGAACGGGTGTCAGGGTCGACTGATAGGCGTGATAGAGATCGGGCTTGCCCCTATAGATTTGCTCGGACGGTGCGTTCTCGCCATCGACCTCGTTGTGCCAGGACCCACAACGCCGGTCGATCACGTGAAGATCGAGATAGTCCCAGAGCGTACGGTACCAGCGTTCGTATTCGGTGCGGCCGGTGCGCTTCAGAAGACCGGCTGCCGCTGTGATGGCCTCGGCCTGAGCCCAGTGCGCGCGGTTTCGGACGCTCGGCCTGCCGTCCCAGCCGATCGTATAGACGAGGCCGGGATTGCCGTCCGCCTTCCAGCCGTCGCGCATACCGGCTGCAAACAGGCTCTCGGCGTGGCCCAGCATCCAGTCCGGGGCGCCTTCGCCCTGTGCCAGAAGGGCGGCTTCCAGCTTGAGTAACAGATGCGACCATTCGACGAAATGGCCGGGCGTCATCCCGTAGGGTCTCAGATCGTCGTCGCGCGTATCCTTGTTATAGTCCTTCAGGATCGTCCAGTTGCGATCGAAATGCTCGACGATGCGGAAATTCTGTTCCGCGGCGATCTCGTGGACGAAGCGCGTGACGATGCGAAGCGCCCGCTCACGCCAGACCGGCGCGTCGAGAACGTCGGCCAGCGCCATCGAAACTTCGACCGAGTGCATGTTTGCGTTTGCCCCGCGATAGTCCTCTTCGTCCGACCAGTCGGGCGCGAAGCTTTCACGCATGACGCCCTCTTCCTCGGACCAGAACCGGGTCTCGAGGATGGTGACGATCTCCTCCAGCAGCGCTTTCGCGCCCGGCCGTCCGGCGACATGGGCCGATGCGGCCGCGAGCGCGACGAAGGCATGGGCATAGGCCTGCTTGCGCCCCGATCCATCGTCCCAGCCGCCGTTTTCATGGTCCTTCAGCGAGCCAGTCAGTGCCGTGAGGCCGTGATCGACCAAAGGCGCTGAACCCGGCAAGCCCTGGAGCGCGCCGAGCGCGTAGGAGTGCGTCATTCGGGCGGTCACGACGAGATCGGGCGTAGCATCGTCCGGCATCTGCCCGGCCGTATCGAGTGAACCGAAGCCGACCGGAAGTCTGCTCTCCTTGGAAAAGTCGAGAAGCCGTTGACCCTGTTCGCTCAGCCAGCGCCGGTGGCGAGCGCTGGTTATCCAGCTCCCGCCTTTCGGTGCGATCGGCGCGATGACATCCGCCCCCTCAGCCATTGACGATCATGCCGCCGTTCACGTGGATCGTCTGGCCGGTGACGTAGGAGCCGTCTTCGCAGGCGAGATAGACGAAGGCCGGCGCGAGCTCGCAGGGCTGACCCATGCGGCCCATCGCGGTCGAGTCGCCAAGATGCGGCACCTCTTCGGCAGACCAACCCTGGGGCTGGATCGGCGTCCAGACCGGGCCGGGGGCCACCTCGTTGACACGAATGCCCTTGTCCGCGATCTGGAGTGCAAGGCCGCGGGTGAAGCTCGCGATCGCGCCCTTGGTCGCGGTATAGGCCGTCACCACCGGCGCACCGGCAAACGCGTTGACCGAGGTCGTGTTGATGATCGAGGCGCCCTTCGTCATGTGCTTCAAGGCCGCGCGGGTGAGGTAGAAGGGCCCGTGGACGTTGACGGCGAAGTGCCGCTCCCAGGACTCGTCGCTCGTGTCGGTGAACTCGCGCTCGCCCTGCATATGGCCGGCATTGTTGACGAGGACGTCGATGCCGCCGAACGTCTCGACCACCGTCCCTATGGCCTCATCACAGGCTTTGCGGTCGGAGACGTCCGCGGGAATAGCGAGCGTCTTCGCGCCCTCTTTCTTCAGCAGCTGGATCGTCTCGTCCGCATCGGTCTGCTCTTCGGGAAGGTAAAGGATCGCGACGTCCGCGCCCTCGCGGGCGAAATGCAGCGCGACGGCGCGCCCGATCCCGCTGTCGCCGCCGGTGATCAAGGTGCGTTTGCCCTTCAGCTTTTCCGAGCCCTTGTAGGTCTCGCGAATATGGGTCGCGGACGGCGTGAGCTTGCTTTCGATGCCTGGAACCCTGTCCTGGCTCTGCTCGGGAATGTCCTTGGCGAATGGGAAATTCATGGTGTGTGGTCCTTTGATTTCAGACGTGATGGTCCGCGTCGCGGCGTCTGAGCGCGGCGAATAATGGGCGGTCCGGTGTCGGTTGGTGGTGGTCCCGGCGCGGTACGTCAGCCGATGATGTCGGTCTGTTCGCCGACGAGGATCAGCGTGTTGCCGTGATCGAGGAAGGTCTTTTCGTCGGGAAAGACCTTCGACTTGTAGGTTTCGGAGGTCAGCACTGCCTTCATGCCATCCGGCCCATCGAACCAGATTTCGGCGGTGCCGTCATAGTCGGCCTGGGGAACGGTCCCCTCGGGCGGGTCCACCGGATGGGTCTGGATGTAGCGCTTCACGTGGGTTTCCGCCTCGGGGATCGAGCGGAACAGCGGTCCGTGATCCTCGATGTGATGGCGAACGAATTCCTCGCGGCTGATATCGGGATGCCGCTTCAGGAACATGGTCATCTTGATCATGCCTGTCTCCTTCGAATTCGGGTTGAGTGTGGGTTACCGGCGCGGCGTCCAGCGAGCCGCCGCTGCTTCCGCTGGATAGGAGATACCGCCGGGATAGGTCAGAAGCTCGATCAGCATGCCCCACGGGGTGCGGCCGTAGATGCCGGCATTGCCTTCGGCGTCCTCGTTGTTGGCGAGCGGATGGGGACCCTTGAGCGGTTCGCCGCCGGCCTTGGTGAAGGCGTCGAGGGCTGCGTCGATGTCGTCCACATAGACGCCGAAATGGGTCAGGCCGCGATCCTGAAGCCGGGCCGGGTCGGCCTGATCGGCGTTCTCCATCTGGAAGAGTTCGAGACACGGACCCTTTCCGAGCCGCATCAGCCGCATATGGACGATCTTCGCGCCCTTGGAGAGACCGAGTTCGGCTTCCGGCCCTTCGCCCGCCATCGGGTCCGCATCCTTCGGCAGAACGTCGTAGAGCGTCACCGCGCCGAAGGCGTCCGCGAAGAAACGGCTCGCTTCCTCGATGTCGGGCACGGTGAGTCCGATATGGTCGATGCCGCGAATGCCAGACTTCGACGTGCGCGGTCCTTCGAGCAGGGTCACCTCGCTTACCGATGACCCGCCGCCGGTCGCGATCTCTTCGAGCGCGGCGTTGAACTGCTTCGTGTGGGGCTGGTCGAGATGCATCTGAAACGCCGCGTCGTCGCGATATCGCTCGATCATGACAAGGGCGCCGCTTTCTTCGGCGTACACCTCGAAGCTGATATTGCCAGGCTCGGCGCGAACATTTCGGGCAAGTTCTTCGACAAGGGTCTTAAGATGGCTATTCTCGCCGGTGCGAGGGGTCGCTCGTGCGATGACGCATCGTGTCGTGTCCGGGACGGTCGCGGCGGGTGTCGATTGAAAGGTCACGATGGCCTCCTTCCGTCAGTTATGCTGCGCTGCGGCAGTCGAGAAGAAAATGGCGGCAACCCTTGCTTTGTTCCGATATTTTCAGCATCAAATCAACTAGTTTCTAAAATGGGATCGAATATCCAACAATGATGGAAAAAGGGCTCATATGATCCAGTCCGTCGAGCGCGCTGCCCACATCCTTGAAGCGATCGCCCATGCTGGCGGGGCAGCGCATCTGAACGCGATCGCGGCTGCTACGAATCTGCGATCGACAACCGCCCACAACATTCTGAAGACGCTGCAGTCGCTTGGCTACGTGCGGCGACGCGCCGGCGATACGCGCTATCATCTCGGCGACAGGATCCAGAACCTTGCACGCGTTGCCGGCGACGACGACCGCCTTCGGCGCGATCTGCGCCCGGCGCTCGAGGCGATGACGGAAGAAACTGGCGAGACGGTCTTCTTGGCGGTGCCGTCGGGCGACGAAGTCTATTTCCTCGACGCCATCGAAAGCCGTCAGACCCTGAAGGCGGGAAGCCAGGCCGGCGAACGCCTTCCCATGGCAGGCTCTGCAATCGGGCTTCTTTTCCTCGCACTGATCCCGCAGATCAGGAACCGGATGCTGCAAACCCATTCGGATCGCATCGGGCCCAAGCTGGAAGCGGAGATCGAGGCGATCGCCAAGCGCGGCTATGCGCTCGACCAGGAGAATTGGCTGCCCGGCCTCAACTGCGTTGCGGTTCCCTATGCCGAAGTCGGCGAGGTGCGTGCCGGCTTCGGTCTCGCCGGTCCGTCATCTCGTCTGCCGCTTGGCCAACTCGAGACGTTCGCAGACGTCATGAACCGGACCCTATCTCAATGACCTCGCGATCAACCGCGTCCATAAAAGAAAGCGACAGACCATAGCGCACAAGACGATCTTCGTCACTGGCTCGACCCAGGGCATCGGCTTCAATATAGCACGCGACTTGGCGGATGAGGGCCATTCGGTCATCGTCCATGCCCGCAGTAGCGAGCGCGCCGAAGAAACGAATTTCTCAGGCATGGCCGGCTTCGTTGTCGGCGACATCTCGACGCTCGCCGGAATGCGCGCGGTCGCCGATCAGGCGAACGGATTCGAGCCGTTCGATGCGGTCGTTCACAATGCCGGTCTCGGCTACCGCGAGCCGCGGCGGGTCGAGACCGAGGACGGTCTGTCCCAGCTATGGGCGGTGAACGTTCTGGCGCCGTACGTCCTCACCTGTCTGATCGAGATCCCGAAGCGGCTGATCTTCACCGGTTCCGGCATGCATCCGAGCGCATCCTCCCGTCTCGACGATCTGCAATCGCGCAATCGATCGTGGAGTGGCGCGTCGGCCTATGCGGAGACGAAGCTTCAAGATATCGCGCTCGCCTTCGCTCTCGCGCGCCGTTGGCCGGAGGTCGCCGTGAACGCGGTCTCGCCCGGCTGGGTGCCGACCCGCATGGGCGAGGCCGGCGCGCCGGACGATCTCGAACGGGCTCACCTGACGCAGGTCTGGCTCGGGGCCTCCGACGAGACCGCGGCGACTGAAAGCGGTCGATATCTCTATCACAAGGAGCCGGAGAGGACGCACGCGGCGGCACGGGACACGGCTTATCAGGACGCGCTGATCGCAGCCTGCGGAGAAGCGAGCGGCGTCAGTCTTCCGGGCTTATAGCGCCAATCGAGTGACGCTTGGAGCGGGTTTTTAAATCACTGGCAGCTTTGTGCGCCGATTTCTCGAAAGCTGACCGTCTCCTTTCGGCCCGTTCGATCCTCGCGCAAGACCGTCGATCCTTTTCTTTCGGCCGTTCCGGCCGATGGAGAAGGACAATGGGACATTCAGAGTATGATCCGGCGAGCAAGGCCCGCCGAGCATGGAACGCAGGGCGAACGGTCGGCGCGAAGCGAGCCCTGAAGCCACAACAGGTCTGGGCGATCCGCTTCTGGCTGGATCGCGAAGAACGCATCCGCGACCGTGCGCTGTTCGATCTCGCGATCGACAGCAAGTTGCGCGGCTGCGACGTCGTGCAGGTCAAGATCGGCGATCTGACGTCCGGCGGCCGAATCCGAAGGCGAGCGATCGTCGTGCAACAGAAAACGAAACGGCCGGTCCAGTTCGAACTGCTGGAGCCAGCCCGGTCGAGCCTTTTGGCTTGGCTCGAGCTGCGAGGCGGAACGATCGACGATTACGCCTTCCCGAGCCGGATCGATCGGACAAATCATCTCAGCACTCGGCAGTACGCTCGGCTGGTCAACGAGTGGGTGACCGCGATCGGCCTTTGGCAAGAGGACTACGGAACGCATTCGCTTCGCAGGACAAAGGCGTCGATCATCTACAAGGCGACGGGCAATCTGCGGGCCGTTCAGATCCTCCTCGGTCATACCAAGATCGAGAGTACCGTTCGCTATCTCGGCGTCGATGTCGAAGACGCGTTGACTCTCACTGAAGCGACCGAGGTGTAGTATCGATCATCGCAGGCACGGAACGGCCGCTTCCAAGAAATCGGAGCGGCCGTTTCGATCGCGGGCCTGGGTGGAAAGCAGCCATTCGCGAGTCCGCCGACAAATGGCAGCTATGCGGACAAAGTTGCCTTTCGCTCACTGACTTCAAAAGTCGGGTTTGACTTGAGAAGCGGACACATTTAGCTTGAGAACGA
>NZ_JAGJCF010000018.1 GCF_017815135.1 Jiella mangrovi
GATGTAGGCCTCGGCCTTGAACTTGGTGTGCGGCTTCACCGAACCCGGCTTGCACAGCACCTGGCCACGCTCCACGCCCTCGCGGTCGACGCCGCGGATCAGCGCGCCGATATTGTCGCCGGCCTGGCCCTGGTCGAGCAGCTTGCGGAACATCTCGACGCCCGTGACCGTGGTCTTGCGGGTGTCGCGGATGCCGACGATCTCAACTTCCTCGCCGACCTTGACGATGCCGCGCTCGACGCGGCCGGTGACGACCGTGCCGCGGCCCGAGATCGAGAACACGTCCTCGATCGGCATCAGGAAGGGCTGGTCGACCGGACGCTCGGGCGTCGGGATATAGGCGTCGACTTCCTTCATCAGCGCGCGGACGGCGTCCTCGCCGATGGTCTTGTTGCTGTCTTCGAGGGCCGCCAGAGCCGAGCCCTTGATGATCGGAATGTCGTCGCCCGGGAACTCGTAGGACGACAGAAGCTCGCGAACCTCGAGCTCGACCAGCTCGAGAAGCTCCTCGTCGTCGACCTGATCGACCTTGTTGAGGAAGACCACGATCGCCGGAACGCCGACCTGACGGGCGAGCAGGATGTGCTCGCGGGTCTGCGGCATCGGGCCGTCGGCGGCCGAGCAGACGAGGATCGCGCCGTCCATCTGGGCCGCGCCGGTGATCATGTTCTTCACGTAGTCGGCATGGCCCGGGCAGTCGACATGGGCGTAGTGACGGGCTTCCGTCTCGTATTCGACATGCGCCGTCGAGATCGTGATGCCGCGCGCCTTCTCCTCGGGCGCCGCGTCGATCTGGTCATAGGCCCGGAACTCGCCGAAGAACTTCGTGATCGCGGCCGTCAAAGACGTCTTGCCGTGATCGACGTGTCCGATCGTGCCGATGTTCACATGCGGCTTGTTCCGCTCGAATTTGCTCTTGGCCATCGCCTGCTCCCATTGCCGGAAGATATGTTCGGGTGCGCGCGACATAGAGGCTTGCGCGATCAGGCGCAAGGGCGGGCGGCCATTGTGCGACGAAGGCTAGCCAAATCGCCGGCGCTACGGATCGAGATCGCGAGCGCAACGGCAGAAGATCGCGGGGAGATGGTGGAAAAGCAGCAGCGGGCTGGAGCGGGTAGCGGGAATCGAACCCGCGTATTCAGCTTGGAAGGCTGCTGCTCTACCATTGAGCTATACCCGCGTCAGTCAGGACTTTACGCGATATCGAAATCAAAAGCGATGGTGGAGGGGGCTGGATTCGAACCAGCGTACGCTAAGCGAACGGATTTACAGTCCGTCTCCTTTAACCACTCGGACACCCCTCCAGACCCAACCATGGCGCTCTTGTCCATCGTCGATCACGCGATTGCCGGCTGGCGCGAAAGCCCCGTCCGGCATGTCCGTGCGGCCTTATGAAAAAAGTGCGTGCGTCTGTCAACGCCACCTGCGGCCTTGGCAAAGCGAAAATTCATCGCCGCCGCTCTCTTTCCCTTGGAGGCCCGCTCCGCTAAGCCGGCGCCATGAGCGATGAAACCTCCGGCACGCCGAAGACGACCAAGTCCCCAAAGGACTCCCACTATGCGCGCCTCAGGCGCACGCATCGCGACGCCAAGCGTGAGGCCTCAGGCGAGCCGCAGCGCCGGCCTCGCAATGAAGCAATACCGGGCAAAGCCCCGCCGCCCGGGCGGATCTGGCTCTATGGCCTCCACAGCGTATCGGAAGCGCTGAACAATCCGCGCCGCCGCCTGCACAGGCTTCTGGCCACCCGCAATGCGCTCGCCCGCATCGGCATCGACGAAGCCGCCCTTCCCTGCCCGTTCGAGATCGTCGAGCCGCGGGCGATCGACGCCGAACTCGGCTCCGAGGCCGTCCATCAGGGGCTCGCCCTCGAAACCGAGCCGCTGGCGGCGAAGAAACTCGGCGATCTTTCCGGCGCAAGCCTCGTCCTCGTTCTCGACCAGGTGACCGATCCCCATAATGTCGGGGCGATCCTGCGCTCGGCGACGGCTTTCGCCGCCGACGCGGTGGTCACGACCTCGCGCCATTCACCGCAGGAAAGCGGCGTTCTGGCCAAGGCGGCCTCGGGCGCCCTCGAACACGTCACCCAGATCGAGGTGAGGAATCTCGCCGAGGCGCTGACCGAACTTTCCGGCCAGGGCTTCCTGACCGTCGGGCTCGATTCGGAGGGGCCGGAAAGTTTCGAGGCAAGCCTTGCCGGGGAAAAGCTCGCCATCGTCCTCGGCGCCGAGGGCAAGGGCCTGCGCTTAAAGACCCGCGCAACCGTCACGACGCTCGCACGGCTCGAAATGCCCGGCGCGATCCACTCGCTCAACGTCTCCAACGCCGCCGCCATCGCGCTTTACGCGGCGCGCCGTCATCTCGGTAAGGGATAGGGATCGGTTCGCCGCCGCTGCGATACGTCAGATCGCAGCCCTCGCCAGGACAATGTCACTGGCCGCCTTCGCGATGATCCAATGGTGTAGAGAGATTGCCACCGGGTACAGCGCCGGGTCTCAGCCCCACGACTTTGCAGATCGCAAGCATATGGCAGTCCGTTCTCCAGCTGCCGCAGTAGGGAAGAGCCGTTTCTGAGCCCAGGCGATAGAAGCTCTGCATGACGGCAATGTAGCTAACATATGCCAGTCGTCGAATGCGCGCGACTTATAAGGGCAGATGTTGAGGAATGCTATCCGATCCCGGTGCTTGTCGTAGTCCACCTCGCGTGGAGCTGCCGAGTGTTGCAGAAAACCCCTGGAAATCAAGGAAACTCTCTGCAGCACGAACGCGACACGCAACAGGACGAAAGCAGGCATAAGATACTGATTTGATTGGTGATCCCGACAGGATTCGAACCTGTGACCCTCAGATTAGGAATCTGATGCTCTATCCTGCTGAGCTACGGGACCACTTGGCGCGCACCATAGTGAAGTCGGGCGGCGAGGCCAAGCGTCGATGGCGGCGACAGCAAGATTTTCCCGGACAGGAGCGCCCGATGTTCGCAAAGGTCTGGCAGGACAGCCGAGGCGTCGGCACGGCTTCGCCGCCCTGCCCCGCAGGGAAAGCCTGGAGGGTTTTCGGCGAAAACGGGTCCACGGCAACCCTCATTGCCTTGTCGAGCCGTATGGTCAGCATGTGAGAGCCGAAGCGGCTCTCACTCAAAAAGCTTCAGCGCACGGCGGGGTCGTCCTGAGCGAGCAGGATGGCCTCGCCTTCCCTGACGCTGACGGTGATGGCCCCTGCCGCCTCGTTCGATTGGGTGAGGATGGAGGTGAATGGCAGATCGACGGCCTCGAGCGGCCATTTGGCGCCTTTTATGGTCAGGCCCTTCACGGCGGAAAACTTCAGGATGGAGAACTGTGTTCCGGCCTTCAGATCGAAGCGTCGCGGCGCGGCCGACAGCGCAAAGGCCGTTTCGGCGCCGTCGCGCAGGTCGATGTCGACGCCCTGATGAAAATATCGAAGCGCCAGGATGAGATGGGCGAAGGCATGGTCGCTGCGCGGGCCGCCCAGCGCGCCGACGAGGGTCAGCCTGGTCGCACCGAGCGACAGGGCCGTCTCTATCGCCAGCTCGCCGTCGGTCTTGTCCTTGTCGCGCGGAAAGGTCTCGCGCCTGACGCCGGCGAGAGCGACCGGCGGCTCGCCGGGCGCCGAATCGAAGTCCCCCACCCAAAGCTCCGGCGAGAGTTCGAGCGGGCGCGCATGACGGATGCCGTCATCCGCAGCGATCACCCTTGCGCCCGCGATCGCCGCGCGCAGGGCCGGCGTCGGCACCATGCGGCCGGCGAGAAGGACGACGAAATGCGACATCGACGAAGACCCTTTCTGCGGCGCGCTCCGATGACCGGGCGAATCGGCGAGCGCGATGCGACGCCTGGCTGAATGCCTGAATTCTTACGATTGACAAGCGCTCCGTTCCCGCGCATATCGCTGGCCATGACCGTGCGCTCCCTGACCAAAAAAACGTCGATTAGCTGACGCCTCGCCCCGCTTGTCTCCCCCGGGGCGGAGGACGAGCGTGCTCGATCGTTTGGCAAGGGGAGAGCGAGAGAAGGTCGAATTCCCATGGGTTACAAGGTTGCCGTCGTCGGCGCCACCGGCAATGTCGGGCGCGAGATGCTGTCGATCCTTTCCGAACGCGGCTTTCCGGCCGACGAGGTGGTGGCGCTCGCCTCCCGCCGCAGCCAGGGAACGGAAGTCTCCTTCGGCGACGAGACGCTGAAGGTGAAGGCGCTGGAGGGCTTCGACTTTTCCGACGTCGACATCTGCCTGATGTCCGCCGGCGGCGAGATCTCCAAGCAATATTCGCCGAAGATCGGTGCGCAGGGCTGCGTCGTCATCGATAATTCCTCGGCCTTTCGCTACGACCAGGACGTGCCGCTGATCGTGCCCGAGGTGAATGCCGACGCCGTGACGGGCTTTGCCAAGAAGAACATCATCGCCAATCCGAACTGCTCCACGGCCCAGCTCGTCGTCGCGCTGAAGCCGCTGCACGACCACGCGAAGATCAAGCGCATCGTCGTTTCGACCTACCAGTCGGTCTCCGGCGCCGGCAAGGACGGCATGGACGAGCTTTTCCAGCAGTCCCGCGCGGTCTTCGTCGCCGATCCGGTCGAGGCCAAGAAATTCACCAAGCGCATCGCCTTCAACGTCATCCCGCATATCGACGTCTTCATGGAGGACGGCTCGACCAAGGAAGAGTGGAAGGTCATGGCCGAGACCAAGAAGATGCTCGACCCGAAGATCAAGGTCACCTGCACGGCGGTGCGCGTGCCGGTCTTCATCGGCCATTCGGAGGCCGTCAACATCGAGTTCGAGAACGAGATCACAGCAGACGAGGCGCGCGACATCCTGCGCGAGGCGCCGGGCTGCCTCGTCATCGACAAGCGCGAGGACGGCGGCTACGTCACGCCCTATGAGAGCGCCGGCGAGGACGCGACCTACATCTCGCGCATCCGCGAGGACCAGACGCTGGAAAACGGCCTCAACATCTGGGTCGTCTCGGACAATCTGCGCAAGGGTGCGGCGCTCAACACCGTTCAGATCGCCGAGCTGCTCGTCAATCGCGGCCTCCTGAAGCAGCGCCAGGCGGCCTGACGGCACCTCTCGGGAAAGGCGGGGCGATCGCCGCTAGCGACTGGCGGCGGTCGGCCTATCCTTCAGCACGAGAAAACATCCCTTCCGGCCAGCAGCGCTATAAGCTATCCAGGATAGATGGCGTTCGGCGTTTTTATCCATCGGTTCGATTCGATTTACGACGACACACCGGCGGAACGATATCACTTTCCACAACAGTACCTATCCCGCGTCGAGGCCTGTATCGGCAAGTGGATCGTCTATTACGAGCCGACGAAAGTTCGAAACACACGCGGATACTTTGCCGTCGCGCGTGTAGCGCAAGTCCTTCCTGATAAGCATCGGTCGGGCATGTTCTTTGCCACGATTGAGCCGGGCACATATCTGGATTTCGTTGAGGCCGTGCCGTTCATCACCCCTGACGGCCAGGTGGTCGAACGGGGCCTGCTCAACGACCAGGGAAGTCTTTCTGGGCGAAGACAGGCTGCTGTTCGCACGCTTTCGCAAGTCGATTTTGCCCGGATCATTTCACTCGGCCTGCCCGATGATATGGATGATCTCCCAAGGCTTGGCTCTCATTCGGCAGAAGACGGCTTTTCGGAAGAACAGTCGATTTACGTTGCCGACCTGAACCACGAACGTGAGCGACTACTGACCTCCAGATCCTACCGCGATCGCATGTTCCGGCGATCGATCTTGAAGGCCTACGATTCGCGTTGTGCCTTCACGGGTCTCCGCCTTCTTAATGGCGGTGGTCGGGCCGAAGTGGAAGCCGCTCATATCCGTCCGGTCGAACAGGGTGGACCAGATGTCGTCGGAAATGGGATCGCGCTTTCAGGAACGATTCACTGGATGTTTGACAGAGGTCTTCTGAGCCTGTCAGACGAGTTCGATATCCTGATATCGCGTCAGCTCAATGACTTGAGCGCTGTTGAGGCAATACTCAATCGCGATCATCGAGCGCTATCACCGCTCAGTCACCTGCAGAGACCGCTACCCCAGTTCCTGGAATGGCATCGCTCTAACTGCTTCAAACACTGACCAGCCTGGGGGCAAGCCCTGTTCCCGGCAATCTTCCAGCGTTGGACCTTTTGCAAAGTGCGATCTAGAAGGCTGCGGGGCCGTGGCCCCGGCGTCGTGACATGGCGCATTCGGGCTTGGTTTGGTATTTCTCGGAGACGGCATTGACGGTCTCGAACGATCGCAGCGCCGATGGCGGGCAGACGCGTCTTCGCTCGCTCTTTGCGCGGACGGCCCTCATCGACCGGGCGGTGGCGCGCTTTGCCGCCGGGGGGATCGGCCCGGTCCCTTTGCCGCTCGCCGTCATCATCGCCGTCTTCCTCGTCAACGGCCTTTGCAACATCCTCGCCAAGGCACCGCCGGGCTTCGACGATCGCGAGCAGCTCACCGACATGGCCGACTGGGCGCTCGGCTACAGGGGCGTGCAGCCGCCCCTGCACACCTGGCTGATCAAGCTCGTCGATCTCGTCGTCCAGAACGATCTCGCGGCGGTCTACAGTGCCCGCGCCATCGTGCTCTGCCTTCTCGCCAGCACGCTCTATGGCATCGGCCGGGCTCTGCGGCTGTCGCGCGAAGGGGCAGCGGCTGCGGCCTTCGGCCTGTTCCTGATGCCCCCGGTCGGCTGGGAGGCGCAGCGCGCCTACAGCCATTCCCTCAGCGGCATGCTGTTCACCGCCCTCTTCCAGCTGGCGATGCTGATGCTTCTCCGCCACCAGACGCGCGGGTCATACGCCCTTGCCGGTGCGAGCGCGGCTCTCGCCGTGCTCGGCAAGTATAACGGCCTGATCGCGCTTTTCGGCGCCGCCATGGCCGCGACGGCCCTCCCCGATCTGCGCGGACGGTTTCGGCTGCGCGGGCTCGGCCTTGCGACCGCCGTCTTCCTCGCCGTCCTGGCAGCGCCGATGGTCTGGCTGGCGAGCCGTCTCGGCACGCTGGACGACAGCGTCGGAAAATTCCGCATCGGCGCGGCCGAATCGCTGCTGGCCGACCGGCTCGACGGGATCATCGCCTTTGCCGGCAGCTGCCTCGCCTATGCCGGGCCGCTTCTTGTCGTCGCGCTGGGGGTCTGGATCGTGGCGCAGGCGGACGGCCGGGCAAGGCGCGTGGCATCGCGGGAACTGCGGAGCGAGACCCGCTATCTCCTCGCCGCCATCGCCTCCGCCTTCGCCCTGGCGCTCGTCCTGGTTCTGGCAAGCGGCGCGACTGCGGTGAAGGGCTATTGGCTGCACCCCGTCCTGATCACCCTGCCGGCTGCCGTCGCGGCGCTGCTCGAAGCCCTCGACAGAACCGGCTGGGCCAACCGCTTCGTCATCTTCTGCGCCCTGCCGCTTGCCCTCGCCAGCGTCGCGGCCTTCGTTTTCCGCGCCTTTGGCATCGGCGTCTGACCGATGAGACGGGCAAGGCTCGGCAATTCATCGACAGCGCTTTCCGAGCGGCCTGGCGCAGGCAGGGCCACGGCTCCCCGCTCCCCGTCAGGATCCGGCAGCGCCTGGTGACGGGCACAGGGACACCATCCACAGCCGTGGCTCCCGGGCAACATCGGCCGACAAATTCCTTGCGCGCCGGACAAGCCCTAATCCAGCCGTCTGTGATGTCTATCGGCGGACCCAACGAGTTTTGAAGGCGGTGGCGGCGATTGCCCCGTTCCAGGCTGGAAGACGACCCATGAAGAAACTTGCACTCGCACTCGCCCTCACCGTAGCCTTCGCCGGCTGCACGACGGACCCCTATACGGGCGAACAGAAGATCTCCAACACCCTTGGCGGGGCAGGCATCGGCGCTGGCGTCGGCGCACTCGGCGGCTATGTCGTCGGTCGGGCGACGGGCACCGACGCCGGCCGCGCGGCACTCATCGGTGCCGGCATCGGCACGCTCACCGGTGGCGGCATCGGGCTCTACATGGACAATCAGGAAGCCAAGCTGCGCGCCCAGCTGCGGGGCACCGGCGTCTCCGTGACCCGCGTCGGCGATCGGATCATCCTCAACATGCCGTCCAACATCACCTTCCCCACCGATCAGGCCTCGATCCTGCCGGGCTTCTATTCCACCCTGAATTCCGTCGCCCTGGTGCTCAAGGAGTTCAACAAGTCGATCGTCGACGTCTACGGCCACACCGACAACACCGGCTCAGACGCCTACAACCTGCAGCTCTCGCAGCAGCGCGCCTCCTCCGTCAGCCAGTATCTGGCCAGCCAGGGCGTCGATCCGCGCCGGCTCAACACGCAAGGCTTCGGCGAGAGCCAGCCGATCGCCTCCAACGCGACGGAAGCCGGCCGTGCCCAGAACCGCCGCGTCGAGATCTCGATTTCCCCGCTGACCTCCGGCTGAGGGCTGAAAGCGCCTCTCGCGCGTTGGAGCGCCGTGCGTTCGAATGGACGAACAACGGACGCTCCAACCTCGCGCTGCAGGAACGAATGGACGGAAAGCCGGGCATGCCCGGCTTTTCTGCGTCTGGAAACGCAGACGTCTCGCGATCGTTAGCGGCGACCACGACTGTTACATTCACGTAACATCTGTTGCCGTCCTGATTCAGCATGCATTTTCAAGGTTTAAGTCACCGTCACGATCGCTACGCTGGGTCGCATGTTCGAGCATGAAAGGGCGTGGCGTGAGCATCTCGAAGACAGTCTGGGATCGCAAATCCGGGCAATCGAAAGCAGTCATCGCGGCTCTCGCCGCCGGACTGTCGTTCAGCGGTGTATCATCGACGGCGGCGCAGGAGGCCGGCCCCTCGTCACAGGGCGAGCGCCCCGTCTCCTGGCTTGATCCGGACGTCTTCGACGTGACCTTCACGGTCGAGGGCCTGACCGATTACGTCTCGCTGCGGGGCTACTCCCAGACGGATCGCGATCCGGCCGTGCAGGGCACGGTCGATATGAAACTGTATGATTTCCATGTCGGCTTCTTCGCCTCGAACGTCGATTTCGGCACGCCGGAGCCGCGCCTCGAATTCGATCCCTTCGTCGCCTGGCGTCCAAGCTTCGGCAACTGGTCGGTCGATCTGACCTATTACTACTACACCTATCACGACGTCGACGGTCAGGATTATCCGGAGTTCTTCCACTCGCTGTCCTACACCTTCGAGGACATCGCCACCCTCACCGGCACCTTCGCCTTTGCGCCGAATTATTTCGGCCAGGACGACACCGGCTATTTCTACAAGGGCGCGATCGAGGTGCCGCTACCGCACGATCTGAGCTTTTCCGGCTCGCTCGGCTATCAGGACTTCAAGAACGACCTCTTCCGCGAGCACTTCGTCTGGGACGCGGGGATGACCTACGAGTTCAACGACAACATCTCCTTCGACGTTCGTTATCACGACACCGATATCAACGAGGATCTGTTCTGCGTCGGCGCCTCGCAGTGTGGATCGACCGTGGTCGCCTCCGTCGCCGTGTCGACCAGCCTCAGCGAGATCGTCGGCAAGTTCGCCGGCCGGTGATTTTTCAGACCGCCCGGCCGGGCATTTGATCTTGCTCCCGCGCCACCGGCACGGGAGCAGATCGCATCAGTAGTTTCGGCCGACGACACCACCGACGACTGCGCCGCTGACACCGCCGACGACCGCGCCGGTGGATCCGCCGACGGCATTGCCGACCACCGCTCCGCCAGCACCGCCGATGGCCGCGCCGCCGAGCGTCTTCTGCGTCCGGCTGCAGCCGGTCGAGATCGCGAGACCTGCGACCATCGCAAGCACGAAGCTGCTTTTCACCACTGTCTTCATTCGGCATTTCCTTTTTCGATTCGATCGTCCCGGCGCACATTGTTCCCGTCGGCGGGACGGCAAGATGGCGAAACGCGGCGTATTGTCGTCAAAGACATCGCCTGTGTCCGAGCCGCCTCACCGTCTTCAACCGATTTTACCTGCGGTGCGCTCTTCCGATCACCGGCCGCCACGGCTATTGGCAATGCTGAAAGAACGTCTGGAAGGAAAGCAGTCACGTGACGACACGCACCGAAACCGATTCCATCGGCGCCATCGAGGTGGCGGACGACCGCTACTGGGGCGCCCAGACCGAGCGCTCACGCAACAATTTCAAGATCGGCACCGACCGTCAGCCGATGCCGCTGATCGTCGCCCTGGCGACCGTCAAGAAAGCGGCGGCGCGCGTCAATGCCGCCAAGGGCAAACTGCCGGCCGAGCTGCGCGATGCCATCGAGAAGGCCGCCGACGAGATCATCGCCGGCAAGCTCGACGAGCACTTCCCGCTGGTCGTCTATCAGACCGGCTCGGGCACCCAGACCAACATGAACGTCAACGAGGTGATCTCGAACCGGGCGATCGAGATGATGGGCGGCAAGATGGGCTCGAAGAAGCCCGTTCATCCGAACGACCACGTCAATATGAGCCAGTCGTCCAACGACGTCTTCCCGACCGCGATGCATGTGGCGACGGTCGTCGAGGCGAAGGCCCGGCTCGAACCGGCGCTCGAGACCCTGCGCGCGTCCCTCGACAGGAAGGCGGAGGAGTTTGCGGGCATCATCAAGATCGGCCGCACCCATACCCAGGACGCGACGCCCGTCACGCTCGGCCAGGAATTCTCCGGCTATGCCATGGCGCTTCAGCTCGCCAAGAAGCGCATCGCCGACAGCCTCGACGGCGTCCTCGCGCTCGCCCAGGGCGGCACGGCCGTCGGCACCGGGCTGAACGCGCCCGTCGGTTTCGACACCGACATCGCCGCCGAAATCGCCGAACTGACCGGCCACGACTTCCGTACCGCCGAGAACAAGTTCGAGGCGCTCGCCTCCCACGGCGCGCTCACCTTCTTCCACGGCTCGCTCAACACGCTGGCCGCCGATCTGATGAAGATCGCCAACGACATCCGCTTTCTCGGCTCGGGCCCGCGCTCGGGCCTCGGCGAACTCAACCTTCCGGCCAACGAGCCGGGCTCCTCGATCATGCCAGGCAAGGTCAATCCGACCCAGTGCGAGGCGCTGACCATGGTGGCGACCGAGGTGATGGGCCACGAGACGACGGTCACCGTCGCCGCGTCCCAGGGACATTTCGAGCTCAACGTCTTCAAGCCGGTGATCGCCAATGCCGTCCTCTCCTCGATCCGGCTTCTGGCCGACGGCATGGAGAGCTTCGCCGAGCACTGTGTCGACGGCATCGAGGCGAATGAAGAGCGGATCAAGAGCCTGATGGAGCAGTCGCTGATGCTGGTGACGGCACTGGCGCCGACGATCGGCTACGACAATGCCGCGAACATCGCCAAGACCGCACACAAGAACGGCACGACGCTTCGCGAGGAAGCCATCGCTTCCGGCCTCGTCTCGGGCGAGGACTACGACCGCATCGTCGATCCCAAGACGATGATCGCGCCCGCCTGAGGGTTTGCGCGGCCATGCCCGGGGGGCGAACGATCCTCGGGCTTGGCCGACGAGATTCAACCATCCCGACATACGCAACCGAGACAGCATGTTCTGACGGAACTTTGAGAATACCGCGAGGCGCGAGGCACAAGGCGCTCAACGAGGCCGCAGGCCCCGCCGCTTCGTCATTCTCGGGCCCCGTCCCGAGAATCCAGGGGAGCCGCCGTAAGCGCCTGATCGAAGTGACGTAAAATTACGACCTCGAACGTGAGGCTGGATTCTCTGGACGGGGCCCGAGAATGACGAAGCGTTTGGGGCGGCGACTTCGGTTTCCGCGCCCCAGCGGTCCGGAAGGCCGTTGGAGACAGTCGGAAGCCTTCTCAGACAATCGCCCCGAACGAGGGGCTTCTGCCCGCCAGTTCAACCGGTGTTGAGCTGCCGGCCGAGCTGCTCAACCGGTCCCATCAGTGGACGCAAGCCGCAGGCGTTCTGCCCGTGGCATCCACAACCGGCGCATGCCCCATTGTATCGCTATTCGTTGACAATTCGTTGGAGAAGCGCCCGGATGCGTTGACGATTGCCTTGAACTATCTTGCGTCCATCGCAACCGACCCGACGGCCCAGACCGGCCGGGCGATCATTGGAGCAAGACAGACATGAACCAGTTCCTGATCCTTGCCGGCCGCGTCCTGCTTGCGGCCATCTTCGTCGTTTCCGGCTTCGGCAAGCTGACCGGCGCCGAGGGCTTTTCTGGCTTTCTCGCGAGCCTCGGCTTCCCCGCCCCGCTCGCCATGGCCTATCTCGTCGGTGCCTTCGAGCTTCTGGCCGGCGTCGCCGTCATCGTCGGCTTTCAGGCCCGGATCGTCGGCATAGCGCTCGCGCTGTTTTGTGTCGCGACCGGCTTCCTCGTCCATGCCGGCGACCAGACGGTGCTGTTGAAGAACATCGCCATGGCCGGCGGTTTTCTCGTCCTCGCCGGTTCCGGCGCCGGCGCGATCGCAGTCGACAAGACCGCCCGCGAGCGCCGCTACGCCTGAGCAACCGCGGCGATCGGGGCTGCATTACATCATGCAGCCGTCGATCAAGCGTCTTCGTACGCGGCCGGCATGTTGGCCTGGTATTCCTTCTCGGCGCGTTCGGCCTCGCTTTCCGTCGGCGCACCGGCTTCGCCGGTCGCCTCGGCTTGCGCATCGTCCGTCTCTGCGGCCTGCTTCAGCGTCGTGACGTCGAGGCCGGCCACCGGCTTGTAGGGGTTGGTGGCAGCGCTCTCTTCATTTTCGGTCTTGTCCGCGCCGGACGCCGCGACGGCGGACGTTCCCGCGCTTTCGCTGGCCTTCTGCGCTTTGGCGAGTTCGGCGGTGTATTTCGTGACGAGGGCCTGCTGGGTCTCGGCCTCTTCGGTATCGCCCGTTTCCTCTGCCTCGGACAACGCCTTTTCAGCGGATGCGAGCTTCGCCTTGATCGAAGCGACGTCGTCCTTTGCCGAGCTCGAGCTGTCGCTCGAAACCAGGCTCGTCGTGGAAGTGCTCGATCCGATGGTCAGTGACATGGTGGCCTCGTGGTTTGCGTCGTTCCAGCCGATTGGAGACCATCAGCTAGCCCGATAGGCATCAACGAAACCTTTCGGTCCGCATTTCAAAATGTAACGGAACATGATGTTTCTTTGCCGAGCAGAGAAAATAATCGTCAGCGGCTGAAACGCCGCGCCAGATCCTCGGCCAGCGCCACGTCGCCGGCCTCGCGGCGAGCGACTTTCGAGCAGACGAGACACGCCTGCGACTTCAGGATCACCCCGTCGGCGAGGATCTTCAGCTGGTTCGCCACAAGCGTCGAGCCGGTCGAGGTGATATCGACGATGATGTCGGCCGAGCCTGCCGCCGGCGCGCCCTCGGTGGCGCCGAGGCTCTCGACGATGCGGTAGCTCTGGATGCCGTGGGTGCGGCTGAAGAAGCCCTGCGTCAGCCGCCAGTATTTCGTCGCGATTCTCAGCCGCCGGCCGTGACGGGCACGAAAGGCGCCAGCGACATCGCCAAGATCGTCCATCGTCTGAACGTCGACCCAGGCCTGCGGCACCGCGACCACGACATCGGCATGGCCGAAGCCGAGGCGGGAAACGAAGCCGATCGCCTTGTCGGGTTCCGGCACGGTCTCTCGGATCAGATCCTCGCCGGTTACGCCGAAGTCGATCGCCCCGTCGCGCAGCTCCCGGGCGATTTCCGAGGCCGACAGCAAGAGGACTTCCAGCCCTTCAATGCCTTCGACCTGGGTGCGATAGGACCGGCTTTCGCCGGCGGTCACCGCGATGCCGGCCTGTTTCAGGGCCGCCAGCGACTTTTCCATCAGCCGGCCCTTGGAGGGAATGGCGAGAGTGATGGTCATCGGGGCAGGACTCCTGCCGGGCGCGGGCATTGCCAGTCGTATTGCGGACGAATGTTCTGACAAACGCTTGCTTTGGTCTGGCGCTGCGGCGGCTTGCCCCCCTCTGCCCTACCGGGCATCTCCCCCACCAGGGGGGAGATTGGCAGCGTTCTTGTCAGCGGCGAAACGGCAGAGGCCGGGGAGGCGTGAAGCCTTCCGGCTTCAACCGCGATGCTGTCGACTGACGCGCTCCTTCGGGTCGTGGCATTGAACTCCTCGCAGCGAACCTCGAGCAAGGTCGATCTCCCCCCTTGTGGGGGAGATGTCCGGCAAAACAGAGGGGGGTTCGACGCCGCCGCCCACATCATCTCGCCGCACGCCATCATCGCGCCACCGCCGCGATCCGGTCGAGCCACAGCGAAAAGCCCACTGCCGGGATCGGCGTGTCGGCGCCGAGGATGGTCATCATCCGGTCGTAGCGGCCGCCACCGGCGAGCGGGTCGACGGCGCCCGGCTCCCGCACCTCGAAGACGAGGCCGGTATAATAGTCGATCGGCCGGCCGAAGGCGGCGCGGTAGGTGAGGAGCGAGAGATCGACATTGGCGGCTTCCAGAGCCAGATTGCGCGTCTGGAACACCGTCATGGCGCGGCCTAGATCGAGCCCGGCCGTTCCCACCACATCGGCGAGCCGGTCGCCAGCCTCGCCGAGCGGACAGTCGACGGCGAGGAAAGCTTCCAACAGCGCCAGCGCGGAATCGCCGAGCCGCGCTTCGGCGACGGTCACCTTCTCGATCAGCCGGGCGGCGATCTCGCCGGGCGAGCGCCCGGAATGGGGCGGCAGGCCCGCCTCTTCCATATGGCTGCGGATGAGCCGGGTGAGCGCGCCCTCCTCGCGGTCGCGGGCGAGATCGAGGAGTTTGGCATCGATGCCCTTCAGCGTGTCTTCCGGCCCGCGCGAGAGCCCTTGCAGCACGGCACGCAGCTGGCGCTCGTCGCCGAAGGTGCGGATCAGCCGGCGCTGCCAGCCTTCCGGCAGGCCGAGCGCGCGCAGCACCGCCTCGAACAGGCCCTGATCGCCGAAAATGACGTCGAGGCCATCCAGCGAAAGGCCGCAGGCTTCGAGCCCGGCCAGCGCATCGGCGACGGCGCGGGCATCGGCGGTGGCGCGGTTGTCCTCGCCGAGATCCTCGATGCCGGCCTGGACGAATTCGGCCGGCCCGTCCGCCCGCTGACGAAACACCAGACCGCGATAGGAATAGCGTTTGGGAAGGTCCGCGCCCTCGGCGATGTGGCGCATACACACGGGTATGGTGAAGTCCGGTCGCAGGCAGAGATTCTCGCCGCCCTCGCCCCGCGTCAGGAAGATGCGCCGGCGCAAGGCCTCGCCCGCCGTGTCGAGATAGGGCTCGGCCGGCAGGATGATCGCGGTCTCGGCAGGCAGGGCGCCGCGCAATGCGAACAGCTGGTCGAGGGCTTGTCCCATCGCCTGATCGTCGCCCGGCATCGACCTCAGCCCCTCTCGCCGGACTGGCGCGCGAGGATGGCGCGCACGGCGGCGACCATGTCCGCCTCGTCGACCATCTCCTGCCCCGCCCGCGCCTCGCGCCATTCGGCATTGTCGGTGATCTGCGCCGAGAGTTCCTTGCCGAGTGCCAGATCCTTCACCTGCACCTTGCCGGCCGCCTTCTCGTCGCCGCCCTGAATGACGACACAAGGGGCATTGCGCCGATCGGCATATTGCAGCTGCTTGCCGAACTGCTTTGGATTGCCCTGGAACACCTCGACGGGCACCGGCACGGCGACCGGATTGCCATTCTCGTCGGTATTCAGCGCCTTGCGCAGCGTCGTTGCCATGGCCTGATAGTCGGCCATGCGGTCGCGGTCCATGACCGTGACGACCACCGGTCCGGTACGCTCTGAGGTCTCGAGCCGGCCGAGATTCTTCAGCGCCGTCATCAGCCGCGAGACGCCGATGGAAAAGCCCGTCGCCGGCACCGGCTGGCTCATGAAGCGCGAGACGAGGCCGTCGTAACGCCCGCCACCGCCGACGGAGCCGAACTGGACCTTCTGGCCTTTTTCGTTGGTAACGTCGAAGAGGAGTTCGGCCTCGAAGACAGGGCCGGTGTAGTATTCGAGGCCTCGGACGACGGAGGGGTCGATGCGGATGCGGTCGGATCCGTAACCCGCCAGCGTCACATATTCAGAGATCGATTGCAGCTCTCTGACACCATCCATACCTGTGCTGCTAAACGCGAGTCTATCTCCAATTCGTCGCGAAACTGAATTGGGATCGTCGAACCCGTCCTCCACAACAGTATCGTATTCGTATACGATGCCGCCCTTTCCAATAACTGGGATATCGTCTTTTTCTACTACTCTAAATTTTTTGGCATCAAATTGGAAATTCGAGATCATTTCAATTAGCCAGTTGCGTTGCCTGCGATCCAGCCCCGCCCCTCGCGTAAAATCGCCCTCGCCTTCTTTTCCCCCGTCCCATCTACCCTCACCAAGCAGAAGCCGCACACCCTCGACGCCGAACTTGTCCAGCTTGTCGATCGCCCGCAGCACCGTCAGCCGGCGCCCGGCATTCTCGTCGCCGCCGAGGCCGATTGCCTCCAGGACCCCGTCGAGAACCTTCCGGTTGTTCACCCGGATCACATATTGCCCGCGCGGAATGCCCAGCGCTTCCATCGTGTCGGCCATCATCATCGCCATTTCGGCATCGGCCGAGACGTTCGGCGCGCCAACGATGTCGGCGTCGAACTGCATGAACTGCCGAAACCGGCCCGGCCCCGGCTTCTCGTTGCGGAAGACATAGCCGGCCCGGTAGCTGCGATAGGGCTTGGGCAGGGTCTCGTAGTTCTCGGCCACATAGCGGGCGAGCGGCGCGGTGAGATCGTAGCGCAGGCTCATCCACTGCTCGTCGTCGTCCTCGATCGAGAAGACGCCCTCGTTCGGCCGGTCGGCATCGGGCAGGAACTTGCCCAGCGCGTCGGTATATTCGAACACCGGCGTCTCCACCGGCTCGAAGCCGTAGGTCTCGTACACCCGGCGGATCTTCGCCAGCATCGCGTCCTGGGCCCTCAGATCGGAGGCGTCGCGATCGATAAAGCCGCGCGGCACCCGCGCCGTCACCCGTTTCGGCTTTTTCCCGGCCATGTGATTTCACCAATGCGTCGAGGCCGGCCGCCGATCCGCGCAAAACCGCGCCGGCGCCTGCCTGTTCAAAACTCTGGCTGGGGCTTAGCCCATCGGCCGGACGGGCTCAAGCGCATCGGGCAGCAGGTGGATCGGCGGGCCGTCCGGTGCCGACATCTGGCATCGACGGCCTGAGCGCCGTGGCGAACATTCCGGTGATCCCCGGGCCGAGCCGGGTCGCAACCGTTTCCGCAAGCTCTCCGGACCACCTCATCTTGCGTAATCGGCAAGGGCGGACCGTCCTCCAATCGCGATCCGCGCAGCCCCTCCCGCACAAGACTGCCGCCAAACGCAAAAAAGGGCGCCACTTGGGCGCCCTTAGCTGGTCCTCATCGAAGAGACTGCCGGATCTACTCCGGGAGCTGACCGGCGACGATGCCGTCGGACGGCGTCTGACCCGTCTCGGACGACATGCTTGGCGAAGCATTGTTGCCCTGACAGGCGGCGAGTGAGGCGAGTGTAAAAAGGCCAAGGCAAGCGATTAGTGTACGCATACAGTCTCTCCGATCCGAGTAGTGATCAATTCACGTCGATGAGGATAGGCCGAAAAGCCTCGGCGGCGAGACGTCCCAAGAACTTCATCGAGTCAAAAACTCTTGATCTATTCGGAGATATTTTTCTGCCCGGTACCGGACGAGCGGCAGACTACTCGCAATCGCCAACGGCCTGACGCGCAAAACCGCCATGAGCGATGCGATATTCGTCGTTCTCGGTGTCGGCTCGTTCGAGAACGATGCTGGTTGCCGCTCGATCGTCGTGAAGCCGTGGCTCTCTCGGCGACTGGCAGTCGCCGCCTCAAAGAGCCTCATCCCACCGCAAGCTCCGGCACGGTTTCCAGAACCAGCGCCATGTCTGCCTGAAACGCCTGCGTTTCCCTGTCCTTCGCCGCCTGATCGGGCAGGCGCAGGATGTAGGACGGGTGGACGGTGACAAGGAGCTGTGTCCTGTCGTCGAGGTCGATCAGCTTCGAGCGCGTCGCCTTGATGGTCACGCTTTTACCGAGCACGGCCTGCGCCGCTGTCGCGCCCAGCGCGACGATCAGCTTCGGGGCGATCAGCGCCCGTTCCTGATCGAGCCACCAGCGGCAGATCCGGATCTCGCCGGTGTTCGGCTTGGCATGGATACGCCGCTTGCCGCGTGGTTCGAACTTGAAGTGCTTGACCGCATTGGTGACATAGGCCTGCGAGCGGTCGATCCCCGCCGCCGCCAGCGCCTGATCGAACACCTTGCCGGCCGGCCCGACGAAGGGCTCGCCGGCGATGTCCTCCTGATCGCCCGGCTGCTCGCCGACAAAGATCACCGGCGCATCGTCAGGCCCCTTGCCGAAGACGGTCTGGGTCGCCGGCTCCCAGAGCGGGCAGGCCCGACAATCAGCCGCCCTTTCGCGAGCTTCCGCGACGGATTGAGGCGCGGCGTCCTCGGCAAAACCCGGTGCAGCCGGCATGGATGTCGCTTTCATTGCGCGCCGCTCCTTCAGCCTCTCGTCCCGCAACGTCGGCAGGGTCGGTGCGGTTTCCAGCATGCGGCGGGTCGCCGCCTCGGCGCCGGCGATCAGCGGCTTGATCAGCGCCGTCTCGGGCATGTTCGCCCAGTATTTCTTCGGCATCTCGGCGGTCATCGCCTTCACCTTCAGCCGCGCCGGATTGAAGATCGAGGCGTAATAGGTCAGCCACAGCGCCTCCATGTCGTCATCCGCCGGCGCCATGTCGCGTGTGGCGCCCGGCAGGAAGGTCAATTCCTCGCCGTTCCAATGCGCGGTTCGCTCCGGCGTCAGGATCGTCCAGACCATGCCGGCGAAGCGCCTGGCGAAAAACGGCGCGGTGTATTCCACCGTGTGGTGGAAGGGCTCGAACCAGGCGACGGAATGACGGCCGATCTCGGCGTCCTCGATCTCCCTGAAGCGCACGAAGGCCTTCATCTTGTGGCTGTCGCGGCGAACCGCCTTCTCCATCTCGGCCGCGCGCAGGATGTCCTGGTCGGACGCGATCTCGAGCAGCCCTTTCTCGCGCTGAAGCCGCCAGAGCAGGCGGTAGGCGAAGTCGAAGCGGTCCGGATCGGCATGGCAGATCAGCTTGCGCGCCAGCTCCGGAAATGCTTTCGGCACGGTGGGCTGCGCCGCGCCGGGATCGGGCGGCAGGAGCTCTTCGGCAAAGAGGCCCGGCGCCTCCTCGCCGACGGAAAAGCTCAACGCCTCGGGCGGTATCTGCCCCTTGAGCGCGCGCCGCGCGGCCTCCCGCCAGCCGTCGAAATCTGCCGGAAAGGCGAGGCGGGCGTTGAACATGGTCAACCGCCCGATCGTTCGTGGACCCGCTGATGCAGTGCCCGGATCTCGGCGGAAAATTCGTCCACCGGCCCGACCACGTCGACATGGGGCAGAAGCTCGCGCAGGGTGACCGGCTTGTAAGGCAGGTTCGGCGCGCCGAACGCCGCCAGCCATTCGATGAGCTGCGGGGTCGAGGTGGCGAAAACCGCCCGGCCGACGCCGCACCAGCCCTGCGCGGCGGCGCACATCGGGCAGTGCTCGCCGGAGGTGTAGATCGTCGCGCCAGCCCGTTCCTGCGGCGACAGGTTCATCGCCGCCCAGCGGGCGAGCGCGAATTCGGGATGCGCCGTCGGATCGCCCGAGCCCGTGCGGTTGTGGTCTTCCTTCAGCACCACGCCGTCGGCGGAGACGAGCACCGAGCCGAAGGGCCGGTTGCCGGTCTCGACGGCCTCGCGGGCAAGCTCGACGCAGCGGCGAAGGTGGATCAGGTCCTGGTCAGAAGGGGCGGAGACAGGCATTTTCGTGTTCCGTCAAACTGGCGTTGCCGCTCATCAAACCACGCCGAGGGTGGCTGCAAAACTCAAAACAGCTCCAGCTGCGACGCCGGTCGCTTCGCCTTGGGAACGAAGCTCTCGCGCAGCCCCGCGCAGTCGGTCAGCCCGCCAGGCGACCAGTCCAGTGCAGTGATGAACGGGCGCACCTTGGCGATCGACTGGCAGAGCCGGGCGACGTCGTCGAGCCGCAGCGTTCGATGCCTTCGGGTGGACAGGATGCGCTTCACGGCCCGCGTGCCGAGCCCCGGCACACGCAGGAGCATCTCCCGGTCGGCGCGGTTGACGTCGACGGGAAAGCTGGCGCGATTTCGCAGCGCCCAGGCAAGCTTGGGATCGACCGCAAGGTCGAGCATGCCGCCCTCGCCGCCGGAAACGATCTCCGCGCGCTGAAAGCCGTAGAAGCGCATGAGCCAATCGGCCTGATACAGCCGATGCTCGCGCATCAGCGGCGGCTTGGCGAGCGGCAGGCGGCTCGAGGAATCGGGGATCGGCGAAAAGGCCGAATAATAGACGCGGCTGAGCCGGTAGTTGCCGTAAAGGTTTTCCGAGCGGGTCAGAACGTCGTCGTCGGAGGACTGGTCGGCCCCGACGATCATCTGGGTCGACTGGCCGCCCGCCGAAAAGCGCCTGGGCTTGGTGCGGTCGCGCTTCTCGCCCCTATGCTCCTCGATCTTCGCGCGCAGATGACCCATCGAACGCCGGATGTCGCGCGCGTCCTTCTCCGGCGCCAGGGCCGAAAGGGTGACGTCGGTCGGCATCTCGATGTTGACCGACAGGCGATCGGCGAAGAGGCCCGCCTCCTCCAGAAGCGCGGGCGATGCGTCGGGGATCGTCTTGAGATGAATATAGCCGGAGAAATTCTCCTCGAGCCGAAGCTTCCTGGCGACGCGGACCATCTCCTCCATCGTGTAGTCGGAGCTCTTGATGATGCCGGACGAAAGAAACAGCCCTTCGATGTAGTTGCGCCGATAAAAGTTCATGGTCAGCGCCACGACTTCCTCGACCGAAAAGCGCGCGCGGCTCACATTGGAGGAGGATCGATTGATGCAGTAGACGCAATCATAGACGCAGAAATTGGTCAGGAGAATTTTCAGAAGCGAGATGCATCTGCCGTCCGGCGCATAGGCATGGCAGATGCCCGAGCCCTCGGTCGAGCCGATGCCCTTGGATTTCGCCGAATTGCGGCCGGCCGCCCCACTCGACGCGCAGGAAGCGTCGTATTTCGCGGCGTCGGAGAGGATTGCGAGTTTCTGGCGAAAATCTAGTACGGGCATGCATCCCATATAGCGTTCATGAAATGTTCCGGCCAGTGATTTGTGTTACCGGCGCCTGCAGCATTTTGCCACTCCCCAAGCTTCCGCCGCTCGGCAGGGCTCCAGCGTCCCGCGTGTTTGACAGAGTGCCTGAACATCCAATGGTACGAAGCGGCGGATCCTTGTTTCAATGCCTGCGTTCATTCGCAAAATGAACCATTGCAGCGACCATTCGTTTGACTGTCGAGGGACAGAGCGAAGACGGCATCCGGCAAGCGGAGGAATCGCTGCTCGAAGAGGCCGGCCTGAGACCGCTTTTCAATGATCGGAGTTTTGGCATGCGAAAGTATTTATCCGTGGCATTTGCGGCCATGCTGGCCCTCGGCTCGGTCGGCACCAGCACGGTGAGCGCCCAGGCCGAGCCGTACTGGCGCGTCCAGCATCACGATGGCCATCACTGGAGGCGGGGTCATGCGCCGCGCCATTATCGCCATGGCCGACATCACCGCCGCGACCGCTATTACGGGCGCCGGCATCACAACAACGGCGCTGCGATCGGCGCCGGCATCGCGGGTCTCGCGATCGGGGCGATCGTCGGAGGCGCCCTGGCCGAGCGCGATCGCCCGGTCCCGCTGCACCGCGTCTATCCCAGCCGCGGCGGAAGCCATGTCGCGCGCTGCAGGGCCCGTTATCGCTCCTATGATGCGCGGACGGACACCTTTCTCGGCTATGACGGCTACCGTCACCGCTGCAGGTACTGAGTTGCGCGTCTGACGGCGCGGAGCACGAGATTGAAGCATAATAGATGACGGTCCCGAAGGCCCGGTGAAACTCTCGCCGGGCCTTTTCGTGGGGGACTCTCTAGGGCCCGCTCGCTCGAATGCGGCATTGCCCGCCTAGCAAAGGCATTCGCCAAGGGGGGCGGCCTTCATGCCGCTTGGAAGACACCACGCTTGCGGCGCCCTCAAAGGATCGGGAGACGTCGTCACGCACCAAAATGTCATCGCGCACCCGTGCAACCAGATCGGCGAGCGGGAGTTTCGCCGCCAGCCAAACGAATGCCTGACCGCTCAGGCTATCCTTGGTGAAGGGACAAGACCGGTTCCGCTGACCACATCCTGCCAGTCCAGGGCGGCCGAGCGACCAGGAGTGATCGGAAGACAGCCATGAAGAAACTTGTGTCCGCAACCCTTGCATCGGTGATCGCCGTCGGCGCGATCGGTGCCAGCACACTCACCGCTAGTGCCGATCAGTGGCGCCACGGATGGCGTCATGGCGGCGGGTATCATCACGACTATCATCGCGGCGGCTGGCGCTACCACGACAGCGGCGCATCGGTCGCGGCCGGCATCGGCGGCTTCGCGCTCGGCGCCATCGTCGGTGGCGCCCTCGCCTCGCCGGACTATTACGACGGCCCGCCGGCCTATTATTACCGCCCGGTTCCGGTCGAGCGCGTCTATCCGGTTCGCCGTTACTACAGGGTCGCGCCCCGCCCCGTCTATTACGGCGACCATGCCACGGTCTGCGCGGAACGCTACCGTTCGTATGATCCCGGCACCGACACGTTCCTCGGCTATGACGGCTACCGCCATCGCTGCAACCTGTAGGAACCATCTGCCCTGTCAGGGATGGGTTCCAACGAAAACGCCGGCAGAGTGATCTGCCGGCGTTGTCTTTTGATCTTCTGCTCGCCGCCATCCACCAATGGCGGCAAAGTCGCTTCGAGCCGTGTCAGTGGCCGAGGGCTTTTTTCACGGCGCGCTTGGTGACGACCTTGACGAGATTGGCGCGATAGGCCGACGAGCCGTGAATGTCGGACATCATGTTGTCCTGGGGCATCGTCAGACCGTCGACGGCCTCTGGGGCGAAATTCGACGACAGCGCCTGTTCCGCTTCGCTCCAGTGGAAGGCGCCTTCCGAGCCAGCGCCGGTCACGCCGACCTTGACGTCGCCGCCGCGCCTGGCGACGAACACGCCGCACATGGCATAGCGCGAGGCCGGGTTGCGGAACTTCTCGTATGCACAGGCATCCGGCGCCTCGAAGGCGATCTTGGTGACGATCTCGCCGTCCTCCAGAGCGGTCTCGAAGAGACCCACGAAGAAGTCGTCGGCCGCGATCTCGCGCTGGTTGGTGCGGATTGTTGCGCCGAGCGCCAGAAGCGCCGCGGGATAATCCGCCGCCGGATCGAAATTTGCGACCGAGCCGCCGACCGTTCCCATGTGGCGGACCGCCGGATCGCCGATCAGACCGGCGAGATCGGCAAAACCCGGGCAGACGGATTTGATCTCGTCGCTCATGGCGACGTCGGAATGGGTCATGCCGCCGCCGATGACGATCGACTTGCCCTCGACCTTGATGCCCTTGAGGCCCGGCACGTGGCGAAGGTCGATCAGAGCCTCGGGCGCGGCAAGCCGCTGCTTCATGGTCGGGATCAGCGTCATGCCGCCCGCCAGATATTTGCCCTCGTCGCCATGGTCGGCCGCGAACTTCGCCGCCTGAGGCAGCGAAACGGGGCGGTGATATTTGGTCTCGTACATCTTAATGCCTCCTGGAGCATGATCCCGATCGCTTCGATAGCGGCTTTGCGAGATGATCATGCGCTGACTGAACGACAAGGCGGGGCGGCGTCCCCGACCTATGGCCGGCACGTCCGGCCACGCATCGATGCGGCGGCCGGACGGCGGAAGAACCCGCGGCTATTCGACGGCGCTGAGCGCCTTCCAGACCTTCTCCGGCGTAGCCGGCATGGTCAGCTCGTTATTGCCGATCGCGTCGGTGATGGCGTTGATCACGGCCGGCGGCGAGCCGATCGCCCCGGCCTCGCCGCAGCCCTTCATGCCGAGCGGATTGCCCGGACAGAGCGTCTCGTGCGTCGAGACCTTGAACATCGGCAGGTCCCAGGCGCGCGGCATGGCGTAGTCCATGTAGGACGCGGTCAGAAGCTGGCCGGCGTCGTCGTAATGGGTGCCTTCGAGCAAGGCCTGGCCGATGCCCTGGGCGAGCCCGCCATGCACCTGGCCGTCGACGATCATCGGATTGATCACCCGGCCGAAGTCGTCGGCCGCGACGAACTGGATGATCTGCGTCGTTCCCGTTTCGGGATCGACCTCAACCTCGCAGATGTAGCAGCCGGCCGGGAAGGTGAAGTTGGTGGGATCGTAGAACGCCCCCTCCTTCAGCCCCGGCTCCATGCCGTCCGGCAGGTTGTGGCCGGTATAGGCGCCGAGACAGACCTCGTGCCAGCCGAGCTTCTTGTCGGTGCCGGCCACCTTCACTTCGCCATTCTCGATGACGATGTCGCCCTCGTCGGCCTCGAGCAGATGGGCGGCGATCTTCTTGGCCTTGGCTTCGACCTTGTCCAGAGCCTTGTGGATCGCCGACATGCCGACCGCGCCGGAGCGCGATCCGTAGGTCCCCATGCCGAACTGCACCTTGTCGGTATCGCCATGGATGACCTGGACGTTGTCCACCGGCAGGCCGAAGCGTTCGGCGACGAGCTGGGAAAAGGTCGTCTCGTGGCCCTGACCGTGGCTGTGCGAGCCCGTGAGGATCTCGATCGTGCCGACCGGATTGACCCGGACTTCCGCCGACTCCCACAGGCCGACACCGGCGCCGAGCGACCCCACCGCCTTCGACGGCGCGATGCCGCAGGCCTCGATGTAGCAGCTCATGCCGAGCCCGCGCAGCTTGCCGCGCGACCTTGCCTCCTCGCGGCGGGCGTCGAAGCCGGCAACGTCGGCCGCCTCCATGCCGGCATTCAGGGTCGCGTCGAAATCGCCGGCGTCATAGGCCATGATCACCGGCGTCTGGTGCGGGAAGGAGCGGATGAAGTTCTTGCGACGAAACTCCGCCGGCGAGATGCCGAGTTCGCGCGCCGCCGTCTCCATCGTCCGCTCGACGACATAGGTCGCTTCCGGCCGTCCGGCGCCGCGATAGGCGTCCACCGGTACGGTGTTGGTATAGACCGCCTTGACGTTGGCGTGGATCGCCGGGATGTCGTACTGGCCCGACAGAAGCGTCGCATAAAGATAGGTCGGGGTCGCCGACGAGAACAGCGACATGTAGGCGCCGAGATTGGCGACCGTCTCGACCCTGAGGGCGAGGATCTTGTTGTCGGCGTCGAGCGCCATCTCGACATCGGTCTCGTGATCGCGGCCATGGGCGTCGGTCAGGAACGCCTCCGACCGGTCCGACGTCCACTTCACCGGCACGCCCGTGCGCTTGGAGGCCCAGAGGCAGACGATCTCTTCGGGATAGATGTAGATCTTCGAGCCGAAGCCGCCGCCGACATCGGGTGCGATGATCCGCAGCTTGTGTTCGGGCGCGACGTTGTAAAAGGCGCTCATGACGAGCCGCGCGACATGCGGGTTCTGCGAGGTCGTCCAGCAGGTATAGTGATCTTCGGCCGGATCGTAATGGCCGAGCGCGGCGCGCGGCTCCATCGGATTGGGTACCAGCCGGTTGTTGTGGATGTGCAGCCGGGTGACGTGGGCGGCCTTGGAAAAGGCCTCGTCCGTCGCCGCCCTGTCGCCGAGCTCCCAGTCGAAGATCAGATTGCCCGGCGCTTCGGGATGAAGCTGCGGCGCGCCATCCTTCAGAGCCTCGACGGCCTTGGTGACGACCGGCAATTCCTCGTAGTCGACCATCACCGCCTCGGCGGCGTCGCGGGCCTGAGCCTGCGTCTCGGCGACGACGATCGCCACCGCCTGCCCGACATGGCGCACGGTCTGCGAAGCGAGCGCCGGCCAGGCGCCCATCTTCATTGGCGTGCCGTCTTTCGACGAAACCGCCCAGCCGCAGATCAGGTTTCCGATGCCGTCGCCCTGCAGCTGCTGACCGTTGAGGATGCCGATCACGCCCGGCATTCCCTCGGCCGCGCTGGTGTCGAGACCGTTGATCTTCGCATGCGCATAGGGCGAGCGCACGAATGCGGCATATTTCATGCCCGGAACGCTCATGTCGTCGACATAGCGACCGCGGCCGGTGATGAAGCGCCGGTCCTCCTTCCGAAGAACCTTCGCGCCGATACCTTCAACGCCCATTATCATTCCTCCCTGAAAACTCGCTCGGGTCTGCTGCCGGACGGCGCAGACCACGATTGCAGTCGAAATCTCTCATGCCCCGCGAACCGGTGTGGACCCGGCGCAGCTCCGGCTTATTCGGCCGCCACGGCCTGCGGCTGCGCAGCGCCGGCGGCCGAAAGGATCGCCTTGACGATGTTGTGATAGCCGGTGCAGCGGCAGATGTTGCCGTCGAGCTCCTCACGCACCGTCTCCTCGTCGAGGGACGAACCGTGCCGGTTGATCATGTCGACGGCCGTCATGATCATTCCGGGCGTGCAATAGCCGCACTGAAGCCCATGATGCTCGCGGAACGCCGCCTGAACCGGATGCAGCTCCTGTCCCTCGGCGATGCCCTCGATCGTCGTGACGCTCGATCCGGACGCCTGGACAGCCAGCATCGTGCAGGATTTGACGGCCTTGCCGTCGAGATGCACGACGCAGGCGCCGCATTGCGACGTATCGCAGCCGACATGGGTGCCGGTCAGGCCGAGATGCTCGCGAAGGAACTGGACGAGGAGCGTCCGGTTCTCGACCGAGCCCTTCATCTCACGCCCGTTCACGGTGATGGTTACGTCCGTCATACGCTCCTCCTAAAACTCTGCGACCGGACGAACCGGCCTCGATCCCTCGCACGGCTTTTGCCGCTCTGCGCCGACCTCCAAATCGGCGCGGCCGAGAGGGCGGCCCGGCGGGAGAGTGCCCCTTTGTGATCGAGGCTTCAAGCGCTTTTAAGATTCATTCTACATCACGCCGGCATCGCGACGCGGCCGGGTTCGGGAAGCCCTGCCGGCCGCACGTCGCCTCCCCGCCGAAACCAGGGCAGCACCGCTCTTGCGCAAGATCGGCTGGTCACGAGCGCCGGCAATCCAGCCACTGTGCCCCAGGATCGGCAGATATTACGGGTCGCCGAGCCCCCCCTGTCACCCGACGGCAACGGGCAAGCGAATTGACCGGCTGCAGCCACAGCTGCGACAGTAAGTCCGACTTCGGTCGGGGTTTGTTGTCGCATCGGCACAGCAAGCGCTCAATCGACGCTTGGGCGCTGCCGAAATGCCGGTTTGTCAGCGGGCCGTAGTTGTTATTTTATCATTTCCCGGCATCCTTAGCGCCACCTGAAGGGGGGAGCGAAACTTTTCGGGAGGGGCCGCAGGGCCCTGCCGAGCCATGACGGCCGGCGCTTCACCCTCCGCATGACCGCTGGCCAGGAGATGTAAGCGTTTGCCCGGATTTCGTCGTCTGACCGCAATCTGTCTGTCGATTGCCGTGGCGATCTCGGTGACGCCCTCGGCCGGTGCGTTCGAGATCTTCGGCATGAAGTTCTTCGAAAGCGCCGATTCCACCGTCGATGTCATCGATCCCCTGAACTACACGGTCACGCTCACTCTGGCACCGGCGCCGGACGATGACGGCTCGCTCGAGGAGGCGCTCAATACCGCCTCCAGCCTCGTCAGCGATCAGGAAAAGCCGGTTTCGGGCTCTCTCGGCCTGCTTTCCAAGGCGAAGACCGACCGCAAGCGGCTCGTCGCCGCCCTGTTCGAGCAGGCGCGCTACGACGGCCTCGTCGACATCTTCATCGAAGGCCGCGACATCACGACGTTGCAGCCGGACGCAACCTTTTCCGCAAGACCTGTGCCGGTGACGATCCGCGTCCGGCCCGGGCCGAAATATACCCTCGGCCGCATCGCCGTCAGTTCGCCCGCCATACCGGTCGATCCCGCCGAATACGGCCTCGAACCGGGCGGCGAGGCCGGCTCGGCCAAGGTCCTCGAGGCCGAGGCGAAGATGTTCGACAAGCTGCGTCAGGACGGCCGGCCCTTCGTCGCCGTGACCCGTCGCGAGATCATCGCGGACGCGGCGACCGACCGGCTGGACTATGAAGCGACCCTCGAGCCCGGCCCCCGCGTCCCGTTCGGCGATATCTGGATCGACGGCGAGAAGGATGTCGATCCCGGCTTCATCGCCTACATGACCGGCATCGAGGCCGGCAAAGTCTTCTCGCCGCAGGAGCTGGCCGATGCGCGCGACCGTCTTCTGAAGCTCGGCGTCTTCTCCTCGGTCACGGTGAAGGAAGCCAAGGGCCAGGCGCCGGACGGCAGCCTGCCCGTGCAGATCGAGGTCGGCGAGCGCAAGTTCGGCTATTACGGCGTCGGCGCCACCTATTCCAACACCGAGGGCGCCGGTGCCAACGGCTATGTCGGCTACCGCAATCTCTTCGGCCGGGCCGAATCGCTTCGCTTCGACGCCTCGGTCTCACGCATCGGCGCCTCGACGATCTCCGACGAGCCGCGGCCGATCGACGGCATCGACTATTCGAGCTCGCTGGTCTTCAAGAAGCCCGGCGTCCTCGGTCCCGATTCCGTCTATATCGGCTCGCTCGAGATCAAGCGGGAGCAGCCGCTCGCCTACGACCGCACCAGCTATGCGGCGACGAGCGGCGTCGAATACGACATCGACAAGCAGCAGAAGCTGAATGTCAGCCTCAGAGCCGAATATGAGGAAATCACCGACTATCTCGGGACCCGCGACTATCTCATCGGATCGGTGCCGATCACCTACACCTATGACGGGCGGAACAACGAACTGAACCCGACCGAAGGCTTCTATCTGCAGGCCCTCGCCGAGCCGTCCTACGGCTTCAACACATCGACGCCCTTCGTCAAGACGCGGCTCGACGGCAGGGCCTATCTGTCGCTGACCGAAAGCGACCGGCTGGTTCTTGCCAGCCGGCTCGGCTACGGCACGGTCTTCGGCGCCGATCTTCTCGACATTCCCAACGACCGGCGCTTTTACGCCGGCGGCGGCGGCTCCGTGCGCGGCTACGAATTTCAGTCGATCGGGCCCTATTTCCCCGACACCGTGCCGGCCGGCTCGGGCTACAATTCCGACTTCACCGACACGCCCACCGGCGGCCTTTCCCTGTTCGACGGCTCGGTCGAGGCCCGCATCGGCATCACCGAGAACATCCAGATCGTGCCCTTCCTCGATTTCGGCACGGTCTCCAACAAGCTCGTCCCCGATTTTTCGAACTTCAAGCTCGGTGCCGGCGTCGGCGCCCGCTATCTCACCAGCTTCGGCCCGATCCGGATCGACGTCGGCATCCCGCTCGATCCGGGGCCGAAGGACGCGAGCTACCAGATCTACGCCGGTATCGGACAGGCCTTCTGATGAGAACCGAACGCCTCGCCGCTCTCGCTCTGACGCTCTTCCTCGCTGTCGCCGCGCTTCTGCCGGCGAGCCGGCCGGCGAGCGCGCAGCAGTTCATCGCTACCCAGATCGAGAACCTGATCTCCTCCGACACGATGAAGGTGAAGATCGACGGGCTCTCCGGCGCCCTCACCGGCGCGATCCGTATCGAGAAGGTCACGGTCTCCGACCCCGAGGGCGTGTTCCTGACGGCGAGCAATCTCGCCATGGACTGGTCGCCGCTGGCGCTGGTGCGCTCCAACGTCTCGATCGAAAGGCTCACCGCCGGCCAGATCGTCCTGCAGCGCCTGCCGACGGGCCAGCCGGCAAGCCAGGACAGCGGCGGCGGCTTCTCGCTGCCCTCCATCACCGCCAAGATCCAGGAGATCGCCATCGACGAATTCGTCCTCGGCGCGGCGGTCGCCGGAACCGAGGCACGGCTGAAGGCGAATGCCAGCCTGACCTTGAATTCCGATCCGACGCAGATCGCCGCCCAGGCGACGGTGGAGCGGCTCGACGCGCCGGGCCGCATCGCCTTCGACGTCGATTTCGCGCCGGACGACAACAAGCTGGTCGTCAATGTCGATGCGAGCGAGCCCCAGGGCGGCCTCGTCGCGTCGCTTCTCGGTATTCCGGGCGCCCCGCCCGTCCAGCTCACTGTCAACGGCTCGGGCCCTCTGTCCGGCTTCATGGCGAACGGGGCGCTCTCCGTCGACAACCAGCAGGCTGCCACGCTGACCGCCCGCGTCGATCGCCTCGACGCCGCCTACCGGACCGCCCTGTCGCTCAACGTCGCGGCCGAGCGTTTCGTGCCGGAAGCCTACCAGCGCTATGTCGAGGGCGGCGCCAATCTCGACGCGACGGTCGAGATAAACGACGACGGCACCTATCGCATCGAGCAGGGCACGCTCGCGTCGAGGGCGCTGCAGCTCTCGGCAACCGGTGCCGTCGATCCGTCCGGCTCGGGCAACGACCTCTCGCTGAGCCTCAGCGCGCCCGATGGCGGGCCGATCGCCCTCTCCTTCGGGACCGACGAGACGCCGATCGACATTGCAATCTCCAACCTCGACGCGGCGCTGCAAGGCGCCCTGTCGAGCGCAGCCATCACCATCAAGGCGAGCCTTCCACAGGCGGTCTATTCCGATTACGCCGCCAACAATGTCGGCGCCGAGGTGACCAGCCAGTCGTTCGACATCACGGGCCTCACCGGCCCGTTCCAGCTTTCGGCGAGCGCCGCCTCGGCGAAAGCCCCGGAAGGTGTCCAGCAGCGGTTTCTCGATGGGCCGATCAAGCTTTCGGGCAGCGGCGCCCTCAATGCGAACGGCCTCAAATTCGATCCAGCGACGCTTGCGACCGACACCGCGAATCTCAACGTCACCGGCTCCGCCGCCCTCAACTTCTCGACCTTCGACCTGACACTCGATTCCAATTTCCGGACGGTGGCGCTTTCGGCCGGCCTCGTCCCGATCGCCGGCGAGAGAACCAGCGTTTCCGGCAATTTCACCCGCAGCGCAGATGGCGCCCTTGCCGCGCGGAGCCTGAAGGTCGATGGTGACAACCTCTCGATCGAAGGCCAGGCCTCGCTCGCGGGCGACACGGTCTCGGCCGACATTTCCGGCCGGCTCGCCAATGCCGGGAGTGTCAGCCAGCAGCTCTCCGGCGCGGCGACGTTCCAGCTGACCGCCAGCGGGCCGTCTGCCGCGCCCGACGTCGATATGACCGTCGACGGCAACGGCCTGTCGATCAACGGCCGCGAACTCGCCAATCTCAGCGTCAAGATCGCGGGCACGCTGCAATCGGGAACTCCGAAGGGCAGCATCGACATTTCCGGCGTCATCGACGGCAAGCCTCTGGAAGGCAAAGCGGAAATCGCCGGCCAGACGAATGGCGAGGCCGAGGTCTCCGGGATCGTCATCCGCCAGGGCACCAACAGCATCACCGGCGATCTGAAGCTCACCCAGAACGTCCTGCCGATCGGCACGCTCGACGTGAAGCTCGACGATCTCGCGGCGCTCGCCGCCCTCGGCGGTCTCACCGCCAGCGGCGACGTGACCGGAACGCTCGGCTTCGACGTTCTCACCGACGGAACCCCGGTCGCCAAGCCGAACCTGACCGGAACGAGCGTATCGGTTTCCGGCAACACGCTCTCCGGCGCGAAGATCGATCTTTCGGTCTACGACTATCTCGGCATTCCGATCCCCGAAGGCACCGTCACCGCCAGCGCGATCAGCGCCAGCGGCATCGACGTCTCGCAGCTTGCCATCGACCTGTCCCGTCAAGGCCCTGAGACGGCCGGCGTCGAGGCGACCGCCCGAATGAACGGCATACCCGTCGCTCTGGCCGGCAACGCCACCTTCCGGCCGAACGAAATACTCGTCGCCCTTCAGAAGCTGACCGCGGCGATCCCCGATGCTGCGGTCTCCCTTCAGGAGGAGGCACGTGTCAGGATCGCCTCCGGCACCACCTCCCTCTCGAACATGGCGCTCGACATCGGCAACGGGCGGCTGACCGCCACGGGCTCGGCCGGCGAGACGATCGATCTGTCGGCGCGGCTGGAAAACGTTCCGGCCGCCGTCGCCAATCCCTTCGTGCCGAACCTCGCCCTTGCCGGCACGCTTGACGGCACGGCGACCGTCAGCGGGCAGGCGAGCGATCCGGACGCGCGCTTCGACCTGCGGCTCGGCGAAATCGTCGCCACCCGCGCCGGCGGCAAGGCGACGCCACCGGTCGACGGAACGATCGCCGGCAGCTATGGCGGCGGAACGCTGCAACTGCAGACCGCCCGGCTCGACCTCGGCGACGGCTCGCTTTCGGCGACCGGATCGGTCGGCGATGCGATCGACCTTTCCGTCGATCTGATACAGGCCCCCGTCGCGATCGCCAACGCCTTCATCGAAGGACTGGACGCCTCGGGCACCTTGTCGGGCGAGGCGAAGGTCTCGGGCACGACCAGCGCGCCTGCCGCGACTTTCTCGCTCACCGGCCGCGACATCACCGCGACGGCGGTGAAGGACGCCGGCATCGAGCCCCTGTCGCTCGACGCATCCGGCTCCTACGAGAACGAGACGCTGACGCTCTCCAACGCCATCGTCGAGGTGGGCACGGCCTCGCTCACGGCCTCCGGCACCATCGGTCAGCAGCTGAACGTCCGGGCGCGTGCGGAGAACCTTCCCGTCGGCCTCGTCAACGGCTTCGTTCCCGACCTTTCGGCCAGGGGCATCGTCTCCGGCTCGGCCAGCGCGACCGGCACGCTCGACGATCCCAACGCCACTTTCGACATCATGGGAAGCGGGATCACCACCGACGAAATCGCCAGGTCCGGCGTCAAACCGCTCGATCTGCGTCTCGCCGGCCGCTATGCCGACGGCACCGCCAATATCGAGACCGGCGTCGTCAATGTCGGCGACGGCTCGCTCAACGTTGCCGGCCGGATCGGCGAGACCCTCGACGTCTCCGCCGAAATGAGCCGCCTGCCGGTCGGCCTCGCCAACGGCTTCGTCGACGGGCTGGGCGCCACCGGAACGGTCTCCGGCACCGCCAAGGCGACGGGCACGCTCGAAAACCCCGTGGCAAGCTTCGACGTCACCGGCAGCGGCATCACCACCGATCAGATCGCCAAGGGCGGCGTGCCGACGCTGTCGCTCGACGCCGCCGGCACTTATCGCGACGGCACGCTCAGCCTCGACACCGCCAAGCTCGACGTCGGCGAGGGATCGCTGCGCGCAAGCGGCACGATCGGCGAGGCGCTGAACGTCGATCTCGCCCTCGACGCCCTCCCCGTCGGCCTCGCCAACGGCTTCGTCGACGGGCTGAATGCCAAGGGCACCGTCTCGGGCACCGGCCGGGCGACCGGCTCGCTGTCGGACCCGAACGCGACCTTCCAGCTCTCGGGATCAGGCATCACCACCGATCAGATCGCAAAATCCGGCGTCGCGCCGCTCAGCCTCGATGCCGCCGGCTCCTATGCAGGAGGAACCGCGACGATCGACCGGGCGAACGTCACCGTCGGCTCCGGCAGCCTGTCGGCCAAGGGCACCGTCGGCGAGGAGCTGAACCTCGACGTCACCGCAAACGAGATACCTGCGGGCCTCGCCAACGGTTTCGTCGACGGCCTCGGGGCCCGGGGCAGCTTGTCCGGCAACGCCACGGCCCGTGGCTCGCTCTCCGACCCTTCGGCCGAATTCTCGATCTCCGGCACAGGCATCACCACGGCCGAGATCGCGAAATCGGGCACGCCGCCGCTCACCGCCGACATCGCGGGCAGCTACCAGAACGGCAGCTTGAACCTTGCCAATGCCGAGGTCGTCGTCGGCAGGGGCAGCCTGACGGCCAAGGGCACGGTCGGCCAGGAGCTGAACATCGACGTCACCATCGACCAGTTGCCGGTGGGCCTTGCCAACGGCTTCGTCAGCGACCTCGGCGCGCAGGGCACGATTTCCGGCACGGCCAGGGCGCAGGGCTCGCTTTCCAATCCGAACGCGCGCTTCGACCTGAAGGCGGCCAATGTCTCGGTCGCGCAGAGCCGGGCGGCTGGCGCTCCTGCCCTCAGCGCCGACCTTGCCGGCCAATATCAGGGCGGCAACCTCTCCCTCGACCAGGCGCTCGTCCGGATCGGCGGCGGCACCATTCGCGTCACCGGCGGCGCCAGCCAGAGCAACCTCGATCTCACGGCTGAAATCCGCGGCCTTCCCGCCTCGATCGCGAGCGCTGCGGCCGGCGGCCTCGCCCCGCAGGGCACGATCAACGGAACCGTGAAGGCGACCGGCGCGCCGAGCAATCCGCAGGTGACATACGACATCACCGCCTCGGGCGTGTCGATCCAGCAGACCCGCGGCGCCGGCGTCGGCGGCCTTCAGATCACGACCAGCGGCCAGTATGCCGGCAACCGCGTCACCACCGACACCCGGCTTTCGGGCAGCGGGATCGCCCTTGCGGTGAACGGCTCCGTCGGCCTTGCGGGAACGCCGAGCCTCGATCTTTCGGCGAACGGCACCGCGCCCCTGTCGCTCGCCAATCCGATCCTCGCCGACGGCGGCCGTTCGGTCCAGGGCACGGCCCAGGTCAACGCGCGGATCACCGGCCCGGCGACGCAGCCGAACGTCAACGGCACGGTCCGCGTCGCGGGCGCGCGGCTCGTCGATACCGGCTTCAACGTCGCCCTCAACGACATCACGACGACGATCGCCCTGAACGGAACCAGCGCGACGATCCAGAGCTTCACCGCCCAGATCTCGTCGGGCGGGACCGTGACGATTGGCGGCACGATCGGCCTGACCGGCCAGTTCCCGGCCGACCTGACGATCCGCGCCGACAGGGCCCGCTACAATGATGGCGAGCTGATCGCCGCACGGCTGTCGGCCGATCTGACATTGACCGGCCCGTTGACCGCGACACCGACCCTTGCCGGCACGATCAACGCCGAGAAGATCGACATCATCGTGCCGGACAAGCTGCCGAGCTCGCTCGCCCGGATCGACGTCACCCACCGCAACGCCAAACCCGCCGTCATCGAGCAGCAGCGCGAACTCTTCCCGAAGAAGGCCGCAGGAACCAGCGGTGGCGGCATCAATCTCGACATCACCTTCAACGCGCCGGGCCGCGTCTTCGTGCGCGGACGCGGCCTTGATCTGGAACTGGGCGGCTCGCTGAGCATCAGCGGCCCGGCCTCCAACCTGTCCATCGTCGGCGGCTTCGAGCTGGTGCGCGGACGCTTCCAGATCCTCGCAAAACAGCTGACCTTCCAGCGCGGCACGCTTAGCTTCACCGGGAATCTGATCCCGACCCTCGATCTCGAGGCGACTTCGACCGTCGACGATGTCACCGTCTACGTCACCGTGACGGGACCGGCGGACGACCCATCGGTCAGCTTTTCGTCCAATCCGGCGCTTCCGCAGGACGAGGTTCTGGCGCGGCTGATCTTCGGCCAGGGAACCTCGGACCTCTCCCCGCTGCAGATCGCTCAGCTCGCCGAAGCGGCCGCGACCCTCGCCGGCGTCGGCGGCTCCACCGGCCTTCTCGACAATCTGCGCTCCCAGCTCGGCGTCGACAGCCTGGACATTTCCACCACCTCCGACGGACAGACCGCCGTGGGCGTCGGCAAATATCTCAACGACAACACCTATCTCGGCGTCGATTCCACCGGCCGCGTATCTCTGGAGCTCAAGCTCGGCGGCGGGCTGAAAGCCAAGGGCGCCGTCACCTCACAGGGCGGCGGCGAGGTCGGCGTGTTCTACGAGGGCGAGTTCTGAGGGGACCGGGAAGCGCCCAGCCTCTCAGACGTAGTCCGCTCAATTGCCGTGCGGGCTTGATACGCGGCCTGATCTGATCGATCGGACAGCGTATCAGTCGACCGCATCCTGAGGTGCGAGCGAAGCGAGCCTCGAAGGACGAGGGCGCGCCGCAGACGCTGATCGAGGTGAATGAACAGTCAAAATGAAGCTCTGGCTTACTGCCGGCAGAAGCCCCTCGCCCTTCGAGGCTCCTTCTCGCTGCGCTCGGCGTCGCGCCTCAGGATGAAGGGCTTCTGCTCCAGCCTTCACGCCCGCCTTCAAAGATACTTGTCGATGAGCGCCGTGACCTCGGCATTGCGCTCGCTGCCCGTGCGGCCGCCCATGACGACGACGATGATGCGGCGACCGTTGCGCATGGCGGTGGCGACGAGATGGAAGCCGGAATCGCGGATATAGCCGGTCTTCAGCCCGTCGACCCCCTCGACCTTGCCGAGCAGCTTGTTGGTGGCCCGGTAGGTCCGGCCCTTGAAGACGAACTGCGTCACGCGGAACATCGGCATGTAGCGCTGATTGCGCGAGATCAGCGCCCTGGCGAGGATCGCCATGTCCCGCGCGGTCGAGATCTGGCGCGGGTCGGGCAGGCCGGAGGCGTTGACGAAACGGGTGTTGCGCATGCCGAGCTGACGCGCCCTTGCGGTCATCACGGCGGCAAATCTCTCCTCGGTGCCGGCGAGATTTTCCGCGATGACCACGGCGACGTCATTGGCCGATTTCGTTGCCAGCGCCTGCGCCGCGTCTCTGACCGTGATGGTTTCGCCCGGCTTGAAGCCGAGCTTCGAGGGCGGCTCGGCCGCCGCCGTCGCGCTCACGGTCAGCGGCGTGTCGAGCGAGATCTTGCCGGCCTCCACCGCTTCGAAGAGCAGATAGAGCGTCATCATCTTCGTCAGTGACGCGGGATAGCGCAGCGCGTCGGCATTCTCCGCCTCGAGGATCCGGCCGCTCTGATAATCCATGACGAGGACGGAATGGCCGCGCACCTCGGCAGAGCTCGCATCGCTCAAAGTGGCGATGCCGAGTCCGGCGGGAGACAGTTCGGCGGTCTGACAGCCGGCGAGCGTTGCCGCGAAGGCAAGACAGGCCAGAAGGCGGAACGGCCGGGCAGAGAAAAGTGCCTGGAACCAAAGTCGCATGGGTCAGCCGCCGCGTCTGGAGGATTGCATTCAACGAGCTATGCGCAACCGGCGCGAATCCTGTCAAACCCGGAAGAGAGCGTTGAAAGACTTCGAGCTTTGCCTGTGCCGGGCATGCCACACGGGATGTGACGCGCAAGTGTGCGCTGCCTGGCTTGGGAACGGCGAAACGGGCTTTACGGAGCGATTTTGGCCTGACATCACACCGTCATCATGCGGGAGGCATTTTGCCGCGAAGGCAAAGGGCGCGGCCCGCAGCGACTATTCGGAGCACGGCCGACGAGAACCGTGCAGGACACCAGAGGACGACCGGCATGCGCGCGGCGATCTATTACACCCCGCCGGCGGGGTCTTCCCTCGCCAAGACGGCCAATGAATGGCTCGGCCGCAACCCCTATGACGGCGAAGCCACCCGCCCGGCCGACGACATCCGCGACCCGCTGGTCGCCTCCCCTGCCCGCTACGGCTTCCACGCGACCATCGTCGCGCCGTTTCGCTTCGCCGAAAACGCCCAGTTGGAAGACATCGACGCGCGGCTCGCCGAGTTTTGTGCCGCACAGGCCGCGTTCGAAATCACCGCCGCCGTCCCGCAAAGGCTCGGCGCGTTCTTCGCCCTCGTGCCGGCCGAGCCGTCGCCGGCTCTCGATATGCTGGAAGCCGCGGCTGTCAGGGCCTTTGCGCCCTTTCGGGCACGGCCGAACGAAGCCGAGATCGCCAGACGGCGGCCGGAACGTCTGAGCGAGCGCCAGCGCGCCTATCTCGAAGAGTGGGGCTATCCTTACGTCTTCGAGGATTTTCGCTTCCACATGACGTTGTCGGGCGCGCTTTGCGATGACGAGGCCGCAAGGCTCAATCCGGAACTCGAGGCCACGTTCTCGTCCTTCGACGGCGAGGCGCTGGCCATCGATCAGCTCGCGGTCTTCCTCGAGCCGGAGCCCGGTGCTCCGTTCCGGGTCCATTCGGTCCATCGATTCGAAAAGCGCTGAACGCGTCAGCCTCGCTTCGAAACGGGCGACGGGCCCAAAGTGAAAACCGCCAAGGTCCTTTCGGACCTCGGCGGCTTTCTCGCGTGCCGGAGTGGCGGCAACCGGCACGCAGTCTGCGGGGGAGATTGGGGGGATAATCCCCCGCCGCAGTTCTTGTGCCGAGCGTCAGCCGCGGTCGGGCATATCCGTCGGCGGCATCGGCGGACGCGGGCCCCTGGGGCCATCGCCGCCAGGGCCACCCGGGCCACCCGGGCCGCCGGGGCCTCGCGGACCCGCACCCATGTCGCCACCCGGCGACATGGGGCCGCGCGGCCCTGGCCGGTGGTCGCCGCGCCCCTTGCCGCCGGGGCCCTTGCGGCCATGATCGCCCATGTGGGCTTCACGGCGCATGTCGCGCATCATCGAGCGGATGAGGCCGCGGGCCGTGTCGATCTGTTCCGGCGTCAGGGTGGATTCCAGATCGGCGAGCGCGGATTTCATCTGCTGCGCCTTGTCGCCGGCGTCGATGGCCCGGTCCGCGAAGCGATCGAGCATGCGGAAGGCAAACAGCTCGCGGCTTCCGGACTGGCCGGGGGCGTCGGCGGTGTCAGGCGCCTGAGCGTTGTCCGGCGCCTGAGCGGTGTCGTCGCCCTCAGGAGCATCGGCGTCGGGCCCCTGAGGAGCCCCCGGGCCAGCTTGTTCCGGCCCCATGCCAGGGCCGCCAGGCCCCATCCCGCGCGGTCCCATGGGAGGCCGCGGAGGCTGCATCGCCTCGGCGAAGTTGATGAGCGAGGCGGTGAACTTGCGCCAAGTCGCCATCTGCTCCGGCTGGATGCCGATGCCGGTCTCGAGCGCGGCGAGCGCTCCGGCCAGCTTGGCCGGCGACATCATCATGTCGCCATGCGGCCCGCGGCGGCCATGTCCGCGATGGCCCGGGCCGCCATGACGGCCGCCATGACGCCAGTCCTTGCGACCGCCATCGAAATTCTGGGCGAGCCGCATCGGAGCGTTCTGTCCATCGTTCTGGCGCATCTCCTGCGCCTTCTGAGGGTTCGACTGCGGGGCGGCCTGCGCGAAGGCGCTGGTTCCGGCAAGCGCCGCCGCCAGGATCGCGCCCGTGGCCATCTTGGCGCGGCGGCCAAACATGCCGTTCCCGCCGGATGCGTTCACATGGTCTCGAAATGATCTCATCACTGATCTCCTCTAATTCGAGTGATGAAAGAGACATAGGCAGCACTTGTTGCGAGGGTGCGGCGAAAGATTGCCGAATATCGCCCGGAAGGGATTGATTTGTTACGCTGTGTATCGAAGACCGCTGCAGCAATACGGAGTTACAAAGCGGATCCCGGCCGAGCGTGTCAGAGGCCTCCGCACTGGGCTAGACGGTGAGAGCGAGGCCGAATGGCCGCCGACATTTCCGGGACGAGAGACAATGACCCAACCGAACATCCTCGTCGTCGACGACGACCCCGAGATCTGCCGCCTCCTCGGCAAGTATCTCGACGGACAGGGCTTCCGGTGCCAGCTGGCGGCCAACAAGCGGCAGTGTCAGCAGCGCCTCGCGGATTCCCGCGTCGATCTCGTGGTTCTCGACGTCATGCTGCCGGACGGGTCCGGCCTCGACATCTGCCGCGAGATCAAGGACGAGCGGCCGGACCTCGCGGTGATCCTGCTCACCGCCCTCAAGGAAGACGTCGACCGGATCATCGGGCTCGAACTCGGCGCCGACGACTATCTCGGCAAGCCCTTCAACCCGCGCGAACTCGCGGCCCGGATCCGCGCCGTCCTGCGTCGTGGCAGTTCGGCGGCGCCGAAGGAAGAGCGCACGGCGCCCGCCTACCGGTTCGAGGGTTTCACCGCGATTCCCGAACGGCGCAGCCTCAGCGACCCCGACGGCACGGACGTGCCGCTGACCGGCGCGGAGTTCGATCTTCTGATGATCTTCCTCGATCGGCCGGGCCGGGTCCTCTCGCGCGAAATCCTGATGGATCTCCTCCATGGTCGGTCCGTCGATCCGTTCGACCGCTCGATCGACGTGACGATGAGCCGTCTGCGCCGCAAACTCAACGACAACGGCGTCTTCCGTCTCTTCAAGACCGTTCGCAATGGCGGCTATCAGTTTGCCGCGCGCGTCGAACGCGAGGAAGACGAGACTCAGCCTTGAAGTCCCTACGGTTTCGCCTCGCGCTTCTGCTTCTCGTCTCGGTCCTCGGTGTCGTCGCCCTGGCAGCTCTGGTGTCGCTGACGATGCTCGACCGGCCCGATCGCGACAGCTTTCGCAGTACCTTCGCCGAAGAGGTGCGCATCGTCACCACCGTCCTGCGGGAAGATCCGACGGCGGCGGATCGGCTGGGGATCACGATCGGCCCCGAGCCGACGCGGGAACCCGACGACTTCGTCCGCGACCGCAGGGGTATTGTCGAGGGCCTTTCGGCACAGGGCCTGCAGACAGATGTGCGGATCATCGGCGATCCTGCTTCGCGCACCCGCCAGATCGCCTTCGAGATCACGCCGGGCCGCTGGGCCTATCTGCCCTATCCGGGCTTTCCGCCTCGCAATCTCTACGGCTTCATCACCTACCTCGCCGTTCTTGCGGCCGGTGTCGCGGCGGTCTCGATCTTCGCGGCGACCAAGATGACCCGGCCGCTCGTCATCCTCGACGAAGCGGTCCTGACCGTCGGGCCCGACGGCCTGCCGGCCCATGTGCCCGAGGACGGCCCGGCCGAGGTGCGCGCGACGGCATCGGCGCTCAATCGGCTGACGGCGCGGGTGCGCACCGCCGTCGAAAGCCGCATGCGCCTCGTCGCCGCCGCCGGCCATGATCTCAGAACGCCGATGACCCGCATGCGGCTACGGGCCGAATTTCTGCCCGACGAGGAACGCGAGACCTGGCTGAAGGACCTCGAGGAGCTCGACCGCATCGCCGACAGCGCCATTCGCCTGGTGCGCGAGGAGGTCGAACCGCAGGCGGCCGAGCCGGTGCGGCTGAAGCCGCTGCTTGCCGAGATCGTCGGCGAACTCGGCGAGATCGGCCGCTGCGTGGCGCCGCCCGCGCAGGCGGTGCCCGATCTCGCCGTTCTCGGCCGTCCGCTGGCTTTGAAACGCGCCCTGCGCAATCTCATGGAAAACGCCGCCGTGCATGGTGGCAATGCGCGGCTCGCGCTTGGCCGCGAGGGCGGCTTTGCCGAAATTGTGATCGAGGACGACGGACCGGGCATCCCCGAGGACATGCTGGAGCGCGCCTTCGAGCCGTTCTTCCGCGTCGATCCCGGCCGCCGCAAACTGAAGCCCGGCGCCGGGCTCGGCATGGCGATCGCAAAGGAGATCGTCGATCAGGCCGGCGGCACCATCGCCATCGCCAACCGCCCCGAAGGCGGGCTGAGGCAGCGAGTCCGCCTGCCGCTGGCAGTGACGGCCTGACCCCTCAGCGCCCGGCGGACTCCTTGCGGAAGCGTTCCTCGATCGCCGGGTCCGGCGGCGGCGGGGTCAGATCGACGCCCTCCGACAGCTTGTCCGCGATATGGGTGAGCGCGCTGACGCGGGCGTATTTCTTCTGGTTGGCCGGCACGACGTGCCAGGGCGCGTTGGCCGTATCGGTTCGCGCCAGCATGTCGTTTGCGGCGGCGAGATATTCGTCCCACTTTTCCCGGTTGCGGAAATCCTCATAGGTCAGCTTCCAGCGTTTCAGCGGGTCCTCCAGCCGCTTTTCGAAGCGCTTCAGCTGTTCGTCGGGATCGATGTAGAGGAAGGTCTTGATGACCTTCGTGCCTGCGTCGGTGAGCATCGCCTCGAAGGCGTTGATCTCGCCATAGGCGCGGCGCCAGGCCTTTTCGTCGGTAAATTCCTCCACCCGCTCGACGAGCACGCGGCCATACCAGGAGCGGTCGAAGACGGCGATCTCGCTCGCCTGCGGCAGGCGCTCGAAGAACCGCGCGAGATAATGCCGGGTGCGATCCTCCTCGCCCGGCGCGCCGATCGGCCAGACCTTCAGCCCGCGCGGGTCGATGACGGAGGACATGCGGCGGATCGTGCCGCCCTTGCCGGCCGCGTCCCACCCTTCGAAGACGATGACGGCCTTCCTGTGATGAAAGAGGTAGGCCTGATGGATCGCCAGGAAGCGCGTCGTCAGCTCGGCCATGCGCTCGTCATAGGCGTCGCCGTCGATCCGCGCCGACATGTCCAGTTGCTCGAGTTTCATGCCGGTCTCTTCTCCTTCATTCCAGCGCGACGGCGGCACTGCGTTCCGCCTATGGCACATATCTGTTCACCGCTGCTTCGGGCATATGGTCTTGGCGCCGCGCATCGCCATGTGCAAAAGAGGCCAGATCCTCCCTCACCTCGCATGGCCCACCTCCGGCACGAGGACTTGCCCGTTCCATGAATTCGACCGTCAAGCTTCTCCTCGGAGGAAGCCTCACCCTTGCCATCGTGATGGGCGTCGGGCGCTTTCTCTACACCCCGCTCCTGCCGCTGATGCAGCGACAATACGGCTTTGGACCCGACGTCGCCGGCTTGATCGCCAGCGCCAACTTCGCCGGCTATTTCGCCGGCTCGATGCTGGCTGCCCTCGCCTCGCGCGGGCTCGCCCGCCGGATCGCCTTTCAGGCCGGCCTGGTGGCGAGCGTCGCCACCACCATCCTGATGGGCTTCACCTCGGATCTGACGGTGTGGCTCGTCCTTCGCACGATCTCCGGCATCGCCAGCGCCTTCGCGATGATCTCGGCGGCCGGCATCGTCGCCGACCAGCTCGCCAAGGTCGGCGAGGAAGGACGCCTTGCCTGGGTGTTCGGCGGCGTCGGCGCGGGAATTGCGGCCTCAGGCCTGGTCGTCCACCTGCTCGTCGAGACGTTGGCGTCCTCGACGCTGTGGGTGCTGATCGGTGGGCTGACGGCGGCGCTGGTTCCGTTCGTGCTCGTTCTGTTGCGCGAAAGGCCGTTGCCGCCATCGCGGCGCCCGGCCGATTCCCGCCGGCGGGTGGCGCGCGCTTTGCCCTTCTGGCCGCTTTTGGCGGGCTATACGCTCCAGGGTCTCGGCTATTCGGTCTTCGCGACTTTCATCGTAGCCCTGATCAAGTCCCGTCCCGGCATCGAGGCGCTCGGCGACTGGGTGTGGATCATCACCGGCCTTTCCATTCTGCCGAGCTGCCTGTTCTGGTCGAGGATCGCCGAGCGGATCGGATTTTCGATGGCGCTGGTCATCGCCTATGTGGCGCAGATCGTCGGCGTGGCTCTGCCGGTGGCGAGCGGCGCGCCGGTCGCGGCGATCCTCGGCGCCGTGCTCTTCGGCGGCACCTTCATCGCCATCACGCTATTGACCATGCCGCTCGGCCGGCACGGGCTGGGAGGCCGGGGCTTTGCGGTGCTGACGGCCGGTTTTGGCCTTGGCCAGATGATCGGCCCCTATGTCGCGGGCCTCCTCGTCGCCGGGGAAGCGGACTACACCCTGCCGCTAGCGGCCTCGGCCGGCGTTCTCACGCTCGGCCTGATCGCCGTCGTCCTTGCGATCCGCGGCCGAAGCGATGCCCCGAAGCCGCGTATGCCGGACTGAGGGGGCGCGGCTCGCGCGCTTAAAGCACAAGCCCCGCAGCGATCAGGACGGATGCGCCTCGGCAGCGGCCTCGGCTTCCGGACCATCCTCGTCGTTGCCCGCCTGTTCGAGCCGCTGAAGGAAGCTGTCGCACCAGTGGGCCGACGTGCCGTGGAACACGGCTTCACGCATCTGTTCCCACCGCCGCTTGCGCTCCTCGAGCGGCATCGTCAGCGCCCGCTGCAAGGCTCTTGCGACATCGTCGGTCGAATAGGGATTGACGACCAGCGCCTCCCGCAATTCCGCGCGAGCTCCGGCAAAACGGGACAGGATCAGCACGCCCGGATCTTCCGGGTCCTGGGCCGCGACATATTCCTTGGCGACGAGGTTCATGCCGTCGCGCAGCGGCGTCACGAGGCAGACCCGGGCGGCGCGATAGATACCGGCCAAAGCCCGCCGGGTGAAGCCACGGGTCATGATCTGAAGCGGCGTCCATTCGAGCGTCGCGAACCGGCCGTTGATGTGGCCGGCGAGTTCCTCCAGCTCACGCCGCAGCTCGACATAGGCGTCGAGTTCGGAGCGCGACAGCGGCGCCACCTGCAGGAACTGCACGTTGCCCCGGTTTTCCGGATATTCCTCGAGCAGCCGCTCGAAACCCTTGAACCGCTCCACGAGACCCTTGGAATAGTCCATGCGATCGACGCCGATGATCTGCAGGCGATCGCCGACCATGCCGCGCACCATCTCCTCGTGTTCGCCGGCTTCCGGCGAGACGGCAAACCGGGCGTATCCCGGCGCATCGATGCCGATCGGGAAGGTGTCGGCGACGACGATCCGGTCCCCCACCTTGATCCGGTGGCCCGGCAGCTTCTCGCCGCCAAGCTCGCGCACGCAGAAATTGGTGAAGTTGCGCCGGTCGGTGTCGGTCTGGAAGCCGATCACGTCATAGGCGAGCATGGCGCGCACGATGTCGTGGCTCGCCGGCAGGGCCGTGAAGATTTCCGGCGCGCAGAACGGGATGTGGAGGAAAAAGCCGATCTTGCCCTTGAAGCCGCACTGGCGCAGCTCCGAGCCCATGTAGAAATAATGATAGTCGTGGATCCAGACGAGATCGTCATCCTCGATCTGGGAGGCGAGACGGGCGGCAAAACGCTGGTTGACCGAGCGGTAGACGCGATCCGATTGGCGATCGAACTGGGCGAGGTCGAGACGATAGTGCAGCAGGGGCCAGAGCGAGCGATTGGCGTAGCCGTAATAGAATCCATCCAGCTCCTCTTCGCTCATGTCGATCGTCTTGAGGGCGACGTCGCCCTCGATCTCGGTGACCGCCTCGCTGAACGTTCCCTTGTCGGAGGTGTTGCCGCTCCAGCCGAACCACAGGCCGCCGCGCCGCTTCAACGCATCTGACAGTCCCACGGCGAGCCCGCCCGCCTTGCCCTCGTCGTTCAGCGGCCCGACACGGTTCGACACCGCGACCAGCCTGCGCTGCCCCTCAGCCATCGTCTCCCTTCCTTCTCTTTTCTCCGGCCAAGGCAACCCGGCCGTTCGTTGATCAGATTCCGCAAACATCCAGCCAATGATGGACATCGGCGACGTTCGCAAGCCGGTACCCGGCAACGCTGTCCTTGGTCCCGACCTTCACCGCGACACCGCCCATATCCATCACCGTCTGCAAGGCGAACTCGTCCGTCGTGTCGTCGCCGAGATAGACCGGGATCCGTCCCTCGAAGGGGGCCGACGTCATGAAGTCCGCCAGCGCCCTGCCCTTGTCCATCCCGGCGGGATGAACCTCGACAATGTTGTCGCCCTCCATCACGACGAGATCGTCGCGGTCCCTCGTCGCACGTTCCATCACGCCTCGCGCGACGTCCGCAAGGTCCGGCGCCGTGCGAAAATGAAGGACGAGCGCCGTGCCCTTGTCTTCCAGCGACAGCCGCTGGTTCTCTTCGAGCGTCGGCGCAAGCGCGTTGCGGACGGGATCGAGAGCGTCCGGCGCCATCAGGAATTCGGTCTCGCCGTCCGGTCGCACGCGGCGCTCCAGCCCGTGCACGCCCGCCGCGGCAAAGGACAGCGGCGAAAGGAAACGGTCGAGGTCGGAGATCCGCCGGCCGGAGACGATGGCGAGCGCGCCGGAAAGGCGATCCGTCATTTCCTGCAGCCGCTCGACGCGGTCCCGTGCGAGCGCGACACTGTCCGGATCGTCGACCAGCTCGACGAGCGTGCCGTCGAAATCCAGGAACAGCGCATGGGTCTGAGGGTCAATCGCAGGAGGGCGCTTCATCGGTCGGGTGGCTCGATTTCGGTCCGAAGGGTTCGATTTCGTCACCGCGGCAGATAGGGCGGGCGCCTGGATTTTGTATCGAAAAAGAACAGTGAGAGCGCCGCCTTCTGTCGCCGAAGGTGGCGCGGGGACCATCGGGCAAAGGCTCTGAAGGCAGATGATCCGAAGCGTTCAAACGCCTGGAAAATAGGACTTCACCGGTCGACGCGGAAGGCCCTGAGGCTGACCGATACGGGTATTTCCTTCTGGCTCAACCTTTCATCGAGCCGGGCAAAAACCGAGGCTGCGGCTGCCGGCAGATCCGGCAGAACCGTCTCGATCGGCGTCTTCGAGGTCATGACCATCATCAACTGCCGGTCGCTGGCGTTCTCCTTGAGGTCGAACACCAGGCGAAGTCGCGCCTCGTCGCCACGCCGTCGGGCAAGGCCGCTGACGTCCTGGACGATGCCGCGACCATCGACGATCAGGATGGCGAGATTCGTTTCCCCGAGATTGTCGACCGTCGCATCCAGCGTCGCGCCGCTCCTGACGACATCGGTGGCGAGCGCAATGCCTGCATGGGCGATGGCAGCCTTGCGGCGATCGGCGGCAAATTCGACGGCCGCGCACTGACGATCGACGACCGGGCGCAGGCCGATGTCCGGCTCGATGCCGAAGCGGGACTGGAACTGCCTCAGCAGCCATTCGGTCGCGGCCGTGCCGTTGGCATAGGCGTCGATCCGCACCGAACTGTCGGACACGGCGGCCGGCACGGCGTAAAAGCAGCGCCCGCCGTCGAAACCCTGGATGTAATCGACGAAGCGGGCGGTGTCGTCGACCGCTTCGGTCGGATCGGGTGGCGTTTCGATCCTGTCGGGCAGCTGCGGGGCAGGCCGGGCATCGTCCTGCCGCATGCCCGGCGACGGGCCGAGCATGGCCTGGTCTTCGCCGCGGCCCGGCCAGTCGCGATTGCGCTGGTCCGGCCCGATCACCGACGTCGCGTCACCGGCCCCCGCAGGATCAGTGCCCGCATCGCCCGTGCCCGCAAGACCGAACGGCGTCTGTCCCGCTTGGCCGGCTTCCGGCGCGGCCGGATCGGGCGAGGCGAAGAGCGTCTCGACGGCCGCACCGACCGGGCCGAACCAGCCCGGCCGCAAAGCGAGGAGCGCTCCGAGGCAGAGGACCGCGAGCGATGCCAGCACAGGCACCGCCCAGCGCCGGCCTTGCGCTGCCGCCGGTCTCGGCTTGCCGGCCGGAACGGAGCGCGGCGACGGATCGCGGTCGAGAGGCCGGTCGTCGGTTTCGGACCGCCGGGGATCGGGCTCCGCCGCGCCGCCCTTCGCCTTTCTCGGGTGCCAGCCCCGATCGGCGGGCGCTTGCCCCGCCCCGTCGCCCGGCATGTCGATCAACGCCCCGCAGATCGTCGCCATGTCGGCGGGGCGATCGGCCGGGTCGGGCTGCAGCATCGCAGCGAGGAGAGCCCGCAGCGGCTGCGGCACGTCGGCAAGGTCGGGCACGGCGCTGCGCTTTTCCAGCCGCTCGTAGTCGCTGCCGTCCATCGGGATCGGCCGCCCCCTGAGCGCCGCGACGGCGACGAGGGCGAGGCTGTAGATATCCGACTTGGCCGTGACATCGCCGCCGAAACGGCCGAGCTGTTCGGGCGAGACGAAGTTGTACTTGCCGGCGAAGCTGCCGCCGAGGATCGTCTTGTCGCCGGGCCTTGCGGATTTGGCGATGCCGAAATCGATCAGCTTGGCCCTGTCGACGTCGTCCTCGGGCAGGATGACGTTGTCGGGCGCGATGTCGCGGTGAACGATGCCGGCACGGTGGGCGACGTCGAGACCGCCGGCAAGGCGCAACAGCAGCCGGCGGACGGCGCCGGGCGACAGCGGCCTTTCGACGGCGATCTCCTTCAGCGACCGGCCGGTCACATATTCCATGGCGAAATAGGCGCGGTTGAGCCGCCGGTCGATCGACATGACATGGGAGCGCACGATCGCGTCGTGGGTCAGCCGCGACAGGGTTTCGGCCTCGCGCAGAAACAGCCGCATGAAGGTCGGGTCGCCGGCAAATTCCGGCAGGATGACCTTGATCGCCACCGTCTCGTCGGTCGCGAGATTGCGGCCGCGATAAACCTCGCCCATGCCGCCCGCCGCCAGTAGCGCCTCGATCGCATAGGTGTCGTTGAGCTCGGTGCCCGCCTCGAGGCGGCCGGACGCATGCGAGGGTCCGTCAGCCATGGAAGCCTCCCGCAGCGCCCGCCGCGCCGAGGCAGCGCAGGACGAGCACCGTGACGTTGTCCGAACCGCCGCGCTCCAGAGCCGCGCCGATCAGCCCTTCGGCGATGCTCCGCGCATCGGCGCCGGATCGCGCGAGGAAGGCCGCGATCTCGTCGTCGGCGAGATGGCCGGTGAGCCCGTCGCTGCACAGGAGGAAGACGTCGCCCGCCTGTGCCGTGTCGGAAACGCGAGAGAGATCGAGGCTTGGCGAGACACCGACCGCCCGTGTGATGACGTTGCGCTCCGGCCAGGTCGAGGCTTCCTCCAGCGTGATCAGTCCGCCGTCGAGCAGCTCCTGCACCCTGGAATGATCCCGGCTGATGCGGGCGAGGCCGTCGCCCGACAACCGATAGAGCCGGCTGTCGCCGGCCCACAGGCACGCGAAGCGATCGCCGAAGAGAAGAAGGACGACGACCGTCGAGCCGATCGTGCCGCCGGCCGCCTCGCCCATCGCCGAAATGTCGGCATTGGCGGCGATCAGCCGGGCCTCGACCCGGGCCCTGAGATCCGGCGCGGTGGTTGCGATGCCGATGGTTGCAAGGCTGTCGACGATCGCCCCGCTCGCCAGTTCGCCGCCCTCATGGCCGCCCATGCCGTCGGCGACGGCGAAGACGCCGGTCTGCGGATCGGCAAAGAACCGATCCTCGTTCAATTCGCGCACCTTGCCGACATGGGTGGCGCCGAAGACGTCGAGGCTGAGGGCGCGCTCCGTCAAGGCTGAGCCTCCACCGTCGCGGCCGGGCCGTCCGGCGGCGCGACGCCGCAAACCATGGCAGCAAAATCGGCCGCCGACGGCAGACCGGCGCGGGAAAAAAGAACCGGCCGCTCGCCGCCATGGCCGGCCGTCCAGAAATAGCCCTGGCCCGCCGCAAGTCGGCGGTGGTCATCCGCACGGGCCTCCATGAGAACACCGCCGAGACCGGCCGGCAGACCGTCGTCGCGATCGGCCTGCGCCTCCTCTCCCACAAGATGCGGCGGCCTCAGGCCGGCGGTCAGCGCCGCGAGATCGAAGGGGGCGTCGGTCTCGGCGGCAATGATCGCCATCAGCCGCATCTCGATACCGGCAAAGACCGCTTCCATCGGATCGATCAGCGGCAGTTCGAAGGCGCCTCCCTCCGCCGCGATCGCAAGGATCGCCAGCGGAAAGTTCCGCCCCACGCCATCGACCGAGGGGATGAGGGCGCCGAGCGCGGCGACGCCGAAGCAGGAGGCGCCGAGCCAGAAACGCCAGAGCGGCATGACGAGATAGTCGGCCTCGAAGTCCGGCCCGAGGTCGCTGCGCGCTGCCGCCATGCCGTCTTCCAGATAGCGCTCCAGAGGAGCCAGAAGCGCCGGGGGCAAGCCGCTCGACACGAAATCCCGCCGCTGCGGCAGCTTGCCGAAAACGGCGAAGGTGACGGCTGGCGAAGCGGCCTGCGGAGGCTCTGTCACGTCGCCCGCGACGTCGGCGCTCAAAGCTCGGCTGGACATTGGAACTCCCGCAGCGCCGGCAGAATGAACGGATTGAGCGCGGTGTCGATCTTCACCTGATAGCTCACCGACCGACCGCCGATCGGATAGCGCAGCTGGATGGCGTCGCCGCGTGGTTGCGGCGAGCCGGCGGCGATCATCCGCATCAGCGCCCAGGGCCCGTCGCGTTCGAGCTTGTGGTCGCGGCCGGGGGCCGGCGGCATGAGGTGGACGGCGGCATTGCCGCTACTGTCCGCCGGCCAGTCGAAGCTGCGCGTCTGCGCGGTGGACGAGCCCTGCGGAGAGGCCTGCAGGACCTGATCGTTGATCGTCAGCATGGCGTATTGGGCATCGCCGTCGAGGGCGGTCTGCTCGACGCGCAGCGTCACCCTCGGCTGCGAACCGCCCTGCGGGAAGAACGCATCGCGGATCGCTGCCGCCCGCTGGAAATCCGCCAGGGTCGCCCTGGAGAGAGACCGCCCGAGCGGTGTGTCGACGCGCCAGCGCCAAGTCTTGCCGCTGAGGTCGGCATAGGGCGCGAGCTCTTGCTGAAAAAACCGGTCGATGATGCCGTCGGGGGCGAAGAGGCCGGCGAATTCGTCGATCGAAACGTCGCTGCTGCTGCCGGGATCGAACGGGTAGCGCCCGGAGGCAATCCGCCTGCAGGCCTGCGTGACCCGGCCTTGCAGGTCCCGTTCCAGTTCGGACTTGGACGCATCGACCGCGCCGCCCTCGATGTCGTTGACGGCTGCCTGAACCATCCGGGCGATGGGCTCCGGCAGGCGGGAGATGGTGGAGCGCAACGTGCCGACATATGTCTGCAGATCGGATTCGCCCTTGCCGATCGAGGCCGGGTCTTGCTCCATGGTGACGAGGGTCCTGTGCACCTCGCCGAAATTCAGCCGCAGCGCGTCGATCGGCCGATTGGGGCGGTCGCCGTCGATCAGACGGTGATAGGTCTGAAAGCGCGCCTCGATGTTGCGGCCGGACACGAGATCGTCGGTGGTCGAATTGCGACCGCCGCCGACCATGGCGCCGAGGCGGCTTTGGGATTTGCGTATCGCGATGTCGAGGCCGATGCGCGAGAGCCCGCCGAGCCGGTCGCTGACCCTCGTCCTGACGGCGCTGGCGACCTCCCGCGCGGCCGATCCGTCGTCGCTTGCCGCCGAGGACACCGGCTGGCCCTCGGCCTCGCTTCTCGCCAGCTCGGTCTCGCGCGCCACCTCTTCGACCAGGACGACGAGTGGCGAGGTCGGCGCACCGAGAGCGCCGAGGGCATGAAAATAGGGTTCGTCGGCTGCCATCGGCTCGAGTGCGAGATTGCCGAGCATGCCTTCCCAGGCCGCGATGAAATCGCGACCATATTGCTCCAGGAGCTGCGGCCCGAGATTGGCGAGCTGATCCTCGATTGCCGCCTGCTCGCCATATTGGCCCAGAACCCAGCGGTTTTCCTCAAACCGCGCGGAGGCCTGCGACAGCCTCTCCAGGAACACCTCGTGAAAGCCCGAGGATGTGTAGAGCATCGGGATGCGCACGGTTTCCAATGGCGTGCCGTCGCGGGTGCGAAACACAACGTCGGCATCCTGGGGGATGCGCTGGACGAGAACGAAATCGGGATAGACCGCCGTCTTGCCGGCCTCTCCCGACTGCACGGCCGCATAGACCTGATCGGCGATGGTCATGCGGGCGAGCGTCTTGCGGGCGTCCTCGATGAGATTGGCGTTGACCCCGAAGCTCGGCGCCCGCCGGGCCGAGAGCTCCAGCATCGCGTCGACATGGCGGTCGAGAGCCGCCAGGAGGCCCTCTCCGTCCGGCAGGGCGAGGGCGCCCTGCCAGAGATTGCGGACGAGCCAGTCGCGCACCAGCACCTCGTCCACCTTCGCGGCCTCGCCGCCGAGCATCAGATAGACCTTGAGCGCGTCGAAGATCGGCATCGGGTCGTTGGCCGAGACGAGCGCCGCCAGGTGCTGCTCGACATCGATCATGATGCGCGATCGCAGCATCCGGTCGAGCCCGGCCTGATAGCCGACCTCGGCGGCCGAGGCGAGCTGCGGCCTGACCGCGAGACCGAAGCCCTCCGAAAGCGGCGTCGGCTGATTGCGGTTGTCGTAACCGACCTCCATCGCGCGCAGGATGTCGAGCGCACCGGATGGCCTCACCACATCGGTGTCGGCAATCTCGCTCGCCGCCAGATCGGCAGCCGCCGCCGCGTTGAAACGTTCCATGTCGGCGCGCGTCGCGGCGATCAGCGACTGGTTGTTGAAGTAGCTCAGCGCCCAAAGGCTCGCCAGCGCCAATGTGACGACGCCGATCGCCGCGAAGGCCCCGTAGCGCAGGGCAAGGCCGCGCAGCACCGCCCGGCGATCATGGGAAACGAGGCCGGCCTCGGCGAAGATCACCTTCTTCAACAAGTCGTGCAGGAAAAAGCTCTTGCCCATGCCGGACATCAGGCCGCCGGCCCGCCGGCCGTCCACCGCGCCGCCATCGGCCATGGCGCCGAGAAGCTGGTCGATCGGCGTGCCTTCCTGGGTGCCGGAGGTGAAGTAGAATCCCCTGAGCGCGGCCTTCGCCCGATATCGCGTCGGCTCGAAGATGCGCCCGAGCATGCCGGTGACGGCATCGCGCAACAGCGCGAACTGGGCCGGGAACCCGTAGACGGCGATGCGCGACACGCCGTCAGGCTCCTCGTGCAGGCGGTCGGTCAGTTCCTCCGTCAGGCGCCGCACCAGCGCATCGAACTCTTCCGGCACCTTGTCGAGCAGCGAGGCGTCGCGGCGGCCGCTCTGCACCGTCGCGCCCCAAACCTTCTGGCGCCTCGCCTTGGTGAAGCTGCCGAAATAGTCGGAAAAGCCGGCGACGAGATCGGCCTTGGTGAAGAGCACATAGACCGGAAAGTCGATCTTCAGCTCCTTGTGCAGCTCGGTCAGCCGCTCGCGGATCCGGGTGGCGAATTCCTCCGTGCGATGGGCCGGCAGGGTCATCAGATCCTCGAGGCTGATCGCCACGATGACGCCGTTGATCGGTTGGCGCGAGCGATGCGCCTTCAACAGCCCGAGGAAATCGAGCCAGCTTCGGGCATCGGCCTTTTCGTCGGAGTCCTGGGTGGTGTAGCGGCCGGCCGTATCGATGAGGACGGCATCTTCGGTGAACCAGAAATCGCAGTAGCGCGTGCCGCCCGCCCCGGCGATGGCTGCAGGGCCTCCGGGCCCGGCCAGCGGAAATTCCAGGCCCGAATTGACGAGCGCCGTGGTCTTGCCCGAGCCGGGCGGGCCGATGATGACGTACCAGGGCAGCTCGTAGAGATAGGTGCTCTTGCCGCTCGACTTCTTCAGGACGGCAAGGGCGTCCGCCATGCGGTCGGACAGGACGGCTCCGTCGCCGATGACCGCCGCCTCGCCGCCCTCGGCGATCAGCGCCTCTTCCAGCGCTTTTTGCGCCTTGCGCCGTCTGAAATAACGGATCGCGTACCAGCTGCCGACGCCGAGGGCGACGACGGCGATGATCGCCAGGCGTGCCCATGCCGGGGCCAGCGGCCGGACCTCGGCGATGGCGATGAACGGCCCCGCCAGCCAGACGACGACCGCAAAGGCCAGAAGGCCGACGAGAACGAGAATGGGACGGAAAACACGCGTCATGGCTGGCGATCGGGCTCTAGCGTTGGCAGTGGAAGGGTTTCCTCCCGCGGGATGGCGATCTCCACCCGCCGGTTGCGCGAGCGGCCCTCGCTGGTCTTGTTGCCGGCGATCGGCTGGTCGGCCCCTCGCCCCTCGACGACGATCCGGGCCGGATTGCCGAGGTTTTCGGCAAGGACCGCCTCGACGGATTGCGCCCGGGCAAGCGAAAGGTCCTGATTGGACTTGAAGCGGCCAAGGCCGCTCAGCCTCACATTGTCGGTGTGGCCGGTGACGAAGATCTGGCCTTGCTCGTCGTCGAGGGCGCGCGCGATGTCGTCGGCGAGCTTGCGGAAGGCCGGCGTCACGTCGGCGCTGCCGCTGTCGAAGAGCAGCGAGTTGTCGACCCGGATGGTGATGCTCTCGCCGACCGGCTCGACGGCAAGGCCACCCTTTCCGATCTCGCCTGCCAGCGCTTGCCGGATCCGTTCGAGCTGGGACGTCTCGGGCGGCCGCGGCGTGACGATCTCGGCGCTCGGCGGGCGCACCAGCGCCACCTGCGGCGCGGTGTTCAGTGCCGTCAGCTCGTCGGCGACGGCCTCGGCCTCGCCGGCTAAAAGGATGCGCAGGGCAAAGAACAGCCCGACGAGGAAGACCGCCGCAAGGCTGGCGACGACCCAGAGCGGCACGGCGGCGCGCAGCGCCCTCGCCGCGATCGCCTGGCCCTGCCAGCGCGGCGCGATGTCGTCGTCGGGCCGGGCCTTGACCCGCCGCAGAGCCTCATAGACCCGGCGCCGTTCATGGGAGAGCCCGGCATCGCCGCCATGCCCGGTGCGATACTTGCCCTCGAAACCGAGGGACAGGCAGGCGTGATAGAGTTCGAGAAGGTCGTATTCGGCGGCCGGATTGGCGAGAATGTCGCGCAGAACCTCGAAGAATTCGACACCGGAATCGCGCACCTCGAAGAAGCGGGCGAGCATCGGATAGCGCAGCCACTCGGCCCGCTCCCGGCTCGGCAGGTTCTGGACGATGTCGTCGGCGGTGGCGCAGAGCGCATATTGGCCGCGCCGCGCGTCGTCGTTGGAATAGCCGGCCTCGATGGCCTTCCTGGCAAAGCCGTCGATCTGCGAGATCACGTGGTTCATCAAAGGCGTCGCCTCCATCTCGACGACACCGAGCCTGAGGCGCCCGATCAGGATCAGGAGGGGCGCTGCGGCATCGAGCAGCGGGTTGGCGCTCGCCATCCGCTCGCCCTCGCGCGCCCCGATGACGGCGGCGAGCGGGATCTTCTGCGCCGGCGCCTGCGGCTTTTCCTTCGCCGGTCCCTCGGGGAATAGATTGCCGGGCTCCTGGCCGGTCCGCGGCGCCTTCCAGCCGTTCGGCGCTTCGCCCGTTCGCGCCCAGGCCGGCTGGCGCCCCTCCTCGGGGGCCGACCAGCCTGCGCCATCGCCCCGGTCCACCGGCCGTGCCCAGTCGTCCCGCAGCGGCGAGGCGCCGGGCGGCCGCGACGGCCCGCCTTGGCGCGCACCGCCGGGATTGGGCCGGATGACCGTCCGGCCACCCCATTCGTCGTCCCGGCCGCTCATCGGTAGCCCTCCTGGATCGCCCAGAGCTCGATGCGCAGCTCCGGCCAGTCGGCCGAGATCTGGATGCCGATACCCGGCGCGACGGAGAATTCCGGCCAGAGCCGGGATTTCTTGTCGAGGTAGAAATAGACCCGGTCCGAATAGCTGCGGATCTGCCGCGGCGGGGTCGGCGTGTGCACCAGCTGAATCCCCGGAAGATGCATCTGGACGATCTCCTCCATTCGGGTGGTGGGCCCGATCTTGCAAAGGTCGGGAAACTTGTCGCGGATGGTGACGGGCGGCCGCGCCGCCGCGACTTCGAGAACGAAGGCGGCGTCGCGGAACAAATTGCGGTTCTTGATCGGGGCGACGAACTGGTTGCGGTCGCGCTCGACGAGGTCGAGCCGCACCGGGCGGCCGATATCGATGTTCAAGAGCCGCTGGATGTCGTCGAGCACCGGCTCGAACGTCGCCTTCAGATCGTCCTGATCATAGGGCCGATAGCTTTTCGCCATGCGCTCGGGCGAATAGGTCGACAGTTCGCCGGCGATCGCCAGGAGTTCGCGGTAAAGCTCGACCGGATGGGTGTAGCGCGAGGCGGCAAGATGCTTCAGCCCGCCGACCACCCGGTTGAGCATCTGCAAACGGTAGTAGTCGATATTCTGCAGGCCGCCGCTGGCCGAAGGATCGGCGGCAAAGCGCGCCAGCGTCGACAGGTGATTGTCGATCCAGCCGATCACCCGCTCGCCATAGCCGGCGACGACGCGGCTGGCGCTCAGCGAGAGCACGGGAGGCGCAAAGCCCTGGTCGAAGACGATGGTGCGATCGCGGACCTCGACGATCCGGGCGATCTTGAGGGCATGAAAGCCGGGCTTCTGCGTCTCGCGAATGTCGAAGGTGAGGCGCGGATGGGCGACCTCGATCTCTTCTTCCTGCTGCATCGCCGCCGCCGAATCGACGATCGTCTCGATCTCGCGCGTATAGCGGCTGGCGCTTCCCGCCTCGGCCATGTCGAGTTCGCGGCCGTTGACGAGCGCAGCGGGTAGGCTCAGCCAGGCGAAGAGATTGCCGGCATCCTCCTTCACCTCGACCGGCTCGGGCAGCGGGCTGACCGCCGGCATGTCGAAGGGCGTGCCGTCCGGTATGATCCCGCTTGCCCGGCGCAGGGCGAATTTCGACTGCTGGGCGAGATCGGTGTCGATCTCGATCTCGGCAAAGCCCCAGGGATAGGGCGAAAGATGGCGCACCCGGCATTCGATCAGCTTTTCCAGATAGCGGTCGTGCTGCTGCAGGTGATGCTGCCGCAGGAAAAGCCCTTCCGTCCAGGCGACCTTGCTATACCAGGACATCGTGCGTGCGCCGCCCCCAGAATGCACCTAATGGTAGAAATTATGGATACCGATAAATTTCCGGTTGTTCAACCGGGTTTGGCGCACGCGATGACGACGACACGGACGCGCGTTCGGCGCGCTCGCTGCGCCTGATAGCCAGCGCCCTGCGCCGTCGAGTGACACCCTGTCTGGAACGCTTCGATTGTCAGGGCGGGGACGAGTTGTTATTTTGACCGGCAATGAACGGGTTCAAACCATCGAGATGGCGCGCGCGGGGCAGCGCCCGGCTGCCGACGAGCGAGGGCTTTGCCAAGCTCTCCGATCGCGCACGCCTGCCCGGCCGGTTCTTCTATCGCCTGGCCGAGGCCGGAGGCAGCTAGCCGCCCGCCCCGGCGGAACGCCGCCGGAGCTGCCAGGGCCGCAGGCCCGATCCGCCATTCGATTTTACGCATGAAAGGCGCCGCCCGCATTGCCGGGACGATGCGCCGGGAGAAAACCCCATGAGCCAAGCCAGCGAAAAACCCCGCACGATCTACGACAAGATCTGGGACGCCCATCTGATCGGCAGCCCGGACGACGAGTCGACGCTGATCTATATCGACCGCCACCTCGTCCACGAGGTGACCAGCCCCCAGGCCTTCGAGGGCCTGCGCATGGCCGGCCGCAAGGTGCATCAGCCGGGGCGCACCCTGGCCGTCGTCGATCACAACGTGCCGACGACCGCCGACCGCGTGAACGGCATCAAGAACGAGGAAAGCCGGATCCAGGTCGAGGCGCTGGCGAAGAACGCCGCCGATTTCGGCATCGAATATTTCGACGCCGCCGACAATCGCCAGGGCATCGTCCACATCATCGGCCCCGAGCAGGGCTTCACCCTGCCGGGCATGACCATCGTCTGCGGCGACAGCCACACCTCCACCCATGGCGCCTTCGGGGCGCTCGCCCACGGCATCGGCACCTCCGAGGTCGAGCATGTGCTGGCCACCCAGACGCTGATCCAGGCCAAGGCCAAGAACATGCTGGTCGAGGTCGACGGGCCGATCCCCGAGGGCGTCACCGCCAAGGACATCATCCTCGCCATCATCGGCCAGATCGGCACGGCGGGCGGCACCGGCTACGTCATCGAATATGCCGGCGAGGCAATCCAGCAATTGTCGATGGAAGGCCGGATGACGATCTGCAACATGTCGATCGAAGGCGGTGCCCGGGCCGGGCTGATCGCCCCCGACGAGACCACCTTCGCCTATATCAAGGACAAGCCGCGCGCCCCCAAGGGCGAGGAGTTCGAAAAGGCCGTCGCCTATTGGAAGACGCTCGTCTCCGACGAAGGTGCCCATTACGACAAGGTCATCAAGCTCGACGCCCGCAACCTGCCGCCGATCCTCACCTGGGGCTCCTCGCCGGAGGACGTCGTTGCGATCGACGGCGTCGTGCCCGATCCGGCCGAGATTCCCGACGAGAACAAGCGCAAGTCGAAACAGCGGGCGCTCGACTATATGGGCCTGACGCCGGGCACCAAGATGACCGACATCACCATCGACCGGGTGTTCCTCGGCTCCTGCACCAACGCCCGCATCGAGGATCTGCGCGCCGCCGCCAAGATCGTCGAGGGCCGCAAAGTGGCCGATACGGTTTCCGCGATGGTCGTGCCGGGCTCCGGCCTCGTCAAATTGCAGGCCGAAGCCGAAGGCCTCGACCGGGTGTTCAAGGATGCCGGCTTTGAATGGCGCGAGGCCGGCTGCTCCATGTGCCTCGGCATGAACGAAGACCGCCTCGCCCCCTATGAGCGCTGCGCCTCCACCTCGAACCGCAATTTCGAGGGCCGCCAGGGCTCCAAGGGCCGCACCCACCTCGTCTCCCCTGCCATGGCGGCCGCCGCGGCGATCGCCGGACGCTTCGTCGATGTGCGGGAGTTCGGCAAGGCGGACGCGGCGCTGGAGCCGGCGGAGTAGGCTGGCCGAGGCCGAGGGCGTCGCTCGTTTTACCCTGTTCCGGAGGAAGTTCGGGCCGGGGCGAGGGGCGCGGCGCCACCCCCTCGCCCTTCGAGGTCGCCTTCGGCGGCACCTCAGGATGAGGGGGACTGACCGGCCGGCGAGCCCGACAAGGTGACATCTCGGGGCTCGCCTCGTTCGCGCAGGTCCGAACGATCGGAACCCTACCCAAGGCCTGCGGGCCTTCTGGCTCCCTACCCGACCAGCGCCCCGTGCCCCCCGACGACATGCGAGGCCAGCCGATGGCCGGCGAGCGTTGCCTCCATCGGCCCGATGCCGCCGAGCCTTGCTGCGAGATAGGCGGCGTTGAAGCTGTCGCCGGCGCCGGTCGTGTCGACGAGTTGTTTCGGCGGAACGCAGGCTACCGTTTCGCTCTGCCGACCGTCGCCCCACGACACCAAGGCCGCGCCGCCGCCATCCTTGACGACGACCTCGCCGACACCGAGGCCGTGATAGCGCGCGGCGGTCGCCTCGGGCGTTTCGTCGCCGAAGGCGGCGCGCTCGTCGTCGAAGCTCGGCAGGCACAGGGTCGATACTTTGGCCGCCGCCTCGATCGCGGCTTTCGCGGTCGCGGTGTCCGGCCAGAGGCGGGGCCGGATGTTGGGATCGAAGGCCACCAGCTTGCCGGACGCGCGCGCACGCTCGACGCGCTCCAGAAGCCTCTTGCGGCCGGCCTTCGGCAGAATCGCAAGGGTTATGCCGGAAAAGTAGAAGGCGTCACCGGACGAGAAGATCCGGTCGAGATGCGCCTCGTCGTCGGCCAGCCGTTTCGCGGCCGCCATGTCGCGCCAATAGGAGAAGGACCGTTCGCCGTCTCTCAGATGGATCATGTAGAGGCCCGGCGACGCGCCTTCGATCCGCCGCACGGCATCCGTCTCGATCCCCGCCGCGTCGAAGAAGCCGAGCATTTCGTCCGACATCGTGTCGGTGCCGAGCGCCGTCAGATAGGCGGCCCGCCAGCCCGCCGGGGCGTTGCGCGCGAAATGCCAGAGCGTGTTGAAGGTGTCGCCGGCAAATCCCCTGCGATAGAGCCCGTCGCCGGCGACGGACAATTCCACCATGCATTCCCCGATCGCCACGAAGCGTGACGGCTGCGATCCACTCAAGACAGCTGCTCCAACAGGCTCGAATCCGACGGTTCCGGATCAGATGCCTGGAGCGCCATGCGTCCGACAGGACGCAGAATGGACGCTCCAAGCGTCCCGATCGACGCATCGTGCTTTCCGAAAATCGATTCCGATTTTCGGGCCGATGCTGTAGCAGCGGAGATCGGGACGGTACACCCGTCGAGCGTCACGACGGCTTTCGCCCTCTCCCGCTCGTTACCGACGGCCCGTCAGGCAGCGGCGATAGGCGCGGTCGCCGCTTCGCTCGGCGCTCTGGCGCGTCAGGGCTCGGACCCCGAAACCGTCCTCGCCGCGATCGACGCGGTTTTCATAGGCGTTTGCGGCGGTCTGGCGGGCATATTGCCGGCAAAATTCCGGAGTGCCCGGCCGATAGGGATTGGCTGAGACGCGGGCGCCGACAATCGGCGTGTTGTTGGGATAAGGCGTGGAAGCCGTGCATGCGGCGAGAGCCGACAGGGCAAGGAGCGCGGGGGCAAAGGCGATGGGACGCATCAGGAAACTCCGGGTGTTGGACCTGTCCACTTCAACCACCCAATCTGCAGTCCGGCCGCGATAAGCCAAATGTGATCAATCAGATGTGTCTGACCGATCGGCAAGAGCCGCGGCGCCGTTCTCCATCCCCGCCAGAGCCTGCGGTTCGATCGAACGGTTTGACGGGCGCCTGAAATCCTGTCCAACTCCAGGCCATGCGGACCCGCGAGATTCCCTTTCAGCCACCCGAGATCGCCGCAGAAAAATTGCGCGATCTCGGCAGGCTCGCATTCCTCGACAGCGCCATGGTTCACCCGGCGCTCGGTCGATATTCCTATGTCGCGGCCGATCCTTTCGCGGTCTTCACCGTCGACGCGGCTGGGCCAAGGCTCGATGGCGAGCCTTTGAAGGCCACCCCGCTCGCGGCGCTGAAGTCCCTGCTCGGCCGCTTCGCCGCGCAGGTGATGCCGGGTCTTCCGCCGTTTCAGGGCGGTGCGATGGGAATGATCGCCTACGATTTCGGCCACCATCTCGAAACGCTCGCCAAACCGGCCGATCTCGACCCGGAAAAGCCGACGATCCGCCTCGGCCTTTACGATACGGTTCTCGCCTTCGACCTGTCGGAGCGCCGCGCATTCCTCGTCTCGACCGGGCACCCGGAACCCGGCGAACGCGCGAGGGCCGATCGCGCCGAGGCAAGGCTGGCGGCGTTTTCAGACAAGCTCGCGGCGCCGTTGCCAGAGCCCGGCGCAGCAGCGGCGGCGTCGCCCGGCTCGTTTCGCTGGCGTTCGAACTTCTTCGCGCCTCGCTACAGGCAAGGTATCGAGCGAGTTCGGGAATACATTCTCGACGGCGACATCTTCCAGGCCAACATCGCCCAGACCTTTACCGCCGCGACGCCCGCGGGGTTCGACCCGTTCCGGCTTTATCTCAAACTCCGCCGGACCAATGCCGCCCCCTTCGGCGGCTTTTTCGATTTCGGCGATCTTCAGGTCGCCTCGTCTTCGCCCGAGCGCTTCGTGAGCGTTTCAAAAGGGGTCGTGGAAGCCCGGCCGATCAAGGGAACGGCCAAACGCTCCGCCGACCGGACCGAGGACGAGCGCCTTGCCGCAGAGCTCCTCGCTTCGGAAAAGGACCGGGCGGAAAACGTGATGATCGTCGATCTTCTGCGCAACGACATCGCGCGGGTCTGCGAGGCGGATTCGGTCGAGGTGCCGGTCCTTTGCGGGCTCGAGAGCTATGCGGCGGTCCATCATCTCGTCTCGGTCGTCACCGGCAGGCTCGCCGAGGGACGCGACGCGACGGATCTGATCGCCGCGGCCTTTCCCGGCGGCTCGATCACCGGTGCGCCGAAAATTCGGGCCATGGACATCATCACGGAAATCGAGAACACGGCGCGCGGCCCCTATTGCGGTTCGCTCGGCTATATCGGCTTCGACGGGACGATGGATCTCAACATCGCGATCCGCACCGTCAGCTTCGAAAAGGGCGAGGCGAAGCTCTCGGCCGGCGGCGGCATCACGGTGCTCTCCGATCCCGCCGCCGAATACGAGGAGACCTTTACCAAGGCGACGCGCGTCTTCGCGGCGTTCGGCAGCGACGACGACGGCGACGGCGGCGGCGAGGGCCTGCAGTGAGGGTTCTCGTCATCGACAACTATGACAGCTTCGTCTTCAACGTCGCCCGCTACTTCATCCGCCTCGGCGCCGAGACGACGGTCGTCCGCAACGACGCCGTCGCCGTCGAAGCGATCGCGGCGGACCCGCCGGATGCCATCGTCGTGTCGCCGGGCCCTTGTGCGCCGAAGGACGCGGGCATCTCGATAGACCTCGTGGCGAGACTTTCCGGCACCCTCCCGATCCTTGGAATATGCCTCGGCCATCAGGTCATCGGAGCAGTCTTCGGCGGCAACGTCACCCGCGCCATCCGCCCCATGCACGGCCGCGCATCCACCATCCGCCACGCCGGCACCGGGCTCTTTGCCGGACTTGCCGACACGGCCGATGTCGGGCGATACCATTCGCTCATCGTCGAAGACACCGAGGACATGCTCGCGCGTCTGTCCATCGACGCCAGGTCATCGGAGGGAGAGATCATGGCCCTTTCCCATCGCAAGCATCCGACCTTCGGCGTCCAGTTCCATCCGGAATCCATTCTCACCGAGGACGGCGACCGGATGGTCGCGAACTTCCTCGATCTGGCGCGGCGGTTCCATGCCCCAGAGCGCTGAGGTGATCTGGCGGGATGGAACGTTCCGCCCGAGCGAAGGCGCGATCGATGCGAACGACCGTGGCCTGCTCCTCGCCGACGGCGTCTTCGACACGGCTCTCGTTCTGAACGGCCGGGTGTTCCGCCGCCAGGATCATCTTGCAAGGCTCGCGGCGGCCTGTTCGACCCTGCAGATCCCCGCCGAGACCGCCTTGCTGCGATCGGCCATGGCCGCGCTCGCCGGCCGATGCGGCGACGGCTCGATCCGGCTGACGGTGACGCGCGGCCCCGCCCCGCGCGGCCTCGCCTTTCCGGCAGCGCCAAAACCGACGATTCTCGGAAGCTATGCGCCGCTCGCCCCCGCGCTGATGTTCCGGCCGGTCGCCCTTGCGACCGCCGCGATCCGGCGCAACGAGACCTCGCCGACCTCGCGGGTGAAGACGCTCTCCTATCTCGACGCCGTCCTTGCCGCCGAGGCCGCGAAAGCCGCCGGCGCCGACGACGCGCTGTTTTTGAACGGCGCCGGACGGATCGCCTCGACGAACCTCGCCAACCTCTTCCTCTTGCAGTCGGACCGCCTGTCGACGCCCGCTCTGTCGGAAGGCGTGCTGCCCGGCATCACACGCAGCTGGATCATCGCCGATGCCGATGCCGCCGGGCTTAGGGTGGAAGAGCGCGAGATTTCGCCGGACATTCCCGCAGGCGCAGCGGTTTTTGCGACCAACAGCCTGCGCCTGATCGCCCCCGTCGCCAGCCTCGACGGCAAGACGCTGCCGAAGCACCCTGCCATCCTCGCATTGGCGACGCGGTTATGCGAAGCGATCCAGGCAGAGTGTGGCCGCGACCCGCGCGAATACGGCGCCTCGCTCGCGGCCCTCGCGCCCGCGGACTGATCAGCTCCGGCGCACCGTGCCGCCGGCCAGCAGCCACATGGGGTCGAACCAGGTGTCGGCCTCGCCGTCGAAGGGCAGCGTGTTGATGTCCCAATGCCGGACATGGGGCGCATAGGCCGACCAGACCGATGGGCCGCCCCCGACATAAACGACGCGGCCTTCAAATCGCGACAGCACTTCGTCCGGCGCCTCATGCGAGCGGATCGTCACGATCTCGCGCTCCTTGCGGGCAAAATCGGGAAACGACGCGACCGTCTTCGGCCCGGCGATCAGAACGTGGCCCCGGGTGATCTCGAAGAAACGCTCCACATCCTCGATGAAAGCCCGCTCGGTTCGCCCTTCCCACGGCATTTCGCCATTCAGGCCCAATTGACCGCTTCTGCCGATCGCGCAGATCACCCTCACATCCGCCAAGCCTCGCCCTTTCAACGTCATTTCAGCCTATGCGGACCCAAACGCCATTTTGAGCGTTTGCCAAGAGTCGAGGATGAGAATCGGACGGCATGGAGGCCGAGACGGCTGATTCGCCGCAATCGGTCCGGTTGCTGTTCGCGGCGCATGCCCATCGCATCAATAGACTTGGCCGTCGAAGAATTCAGGCTCCATAGGGGCGATTGGCGCCAACTCATTGGCGATAAGTAAAGCATTTAAATGATCGCGCCCGCCTATTGGCCGAATATGCGGGGAAGAGATTCCCATCCAGATGGAAGTGAAACATCGCAGCATGCTCTCCCCAGCGCCCCCCGTCATTGTTCCCTCGCTCCTGTCGATCGCCAAGTCGACACGCGCGTTTCTGACGATCCTGCTGGCCCGAATCGATCTTCATCCCGGCCAGGACCAGTTGCTGGACCGGCTCGAGGTCGAAAATCCCGTGAATGTTTCCACCCTCGCGGAGCTGTTGGCCGTTCGGCCCTCGACGGTTTCCAAGATGCTGGATCGGCTGATCGAACGGGGACTGGTTTCCCGCTCGGCCAACGCTCGCGACGCCCGCCGCACCATGGTGCATCTCACACCCGCTGGGCTCGAGGCGCAGCGCAACGTCCGCGAGATCTGGTCGAAGCTCGAGGCGGACCTGACTTCGGCGCTTAGCGCGGAAGAAATCTCCATGCTGGACGATTCCCTCTATCGGGCTGGAGATATTTTGAGCCAGAAGCTGCGCCGCCTGCGCTGAGCCGGGGCTCCCAAGCCAAAATACTTCGTTTGGATCTGATGCGACGTCTTCGTCCCGGCGCATTCGGTGCTATCTGGCAGCGTGCTGGAAACGAACGGACGGACAGGCATTTTGAGCGACTCTCCAACCATCATCATCGAAAAAGACGGCATGGCCGTCGAAATTCTCGCCCTTGGCGCCTCGGTCGTCAGCATCAGGCCTCGTGGTGCCCCCCATTCGATGGTTCTGAGCATGCCGCTCGACCAATACGGGGCGGCGAACCAATCCTATGCCGGCGCCAGCGTCGGGCGCTTCGCCAATCGCATCGCCCGCGGCCGCTTCGACCTTGCCGGACGATCCTACCAGCTGTCGATCAATGACGGCGTCAATCATCTGCATGGCGGAACCGGTGGCTTCTCGACCCAGGAATGGTCGATCCTGGAGCGCTCGCCCTCCCGCGCAGTTCTGACGACGACCGCCAAGGACGGCGACGACGGCTATCCGGGGAACCTTTATGCAAGGGCCATTTTCACCGTACTTGCCGGCGACGCGCTCGAAATCGCCTATGAGGCCGTCACCGATCGACCGACCATCGCCAATCTCACCTCGCATCTCTACTTCAACCTCGATGGCACGGGCGACGTTCTCGGCCACGATCTGACGGTCCCGGCGGGGCACTATCTGCCGGTCGACGAGACGACGATGCCGACCGGGGAAATCGCCTCCGTCGCCGGTACGCGCTTCGATTTCTGCGAAGGCCGTCGCCTTGCGGATCGGCCCGAAGGGCTCGACCACAATTTCTGTCTTTATTCGCATCGCAGCATGAACCCGCGCCCGGCGGCCACGCTTCGGTCGGAGCGCAGCGGCTGGACGCTCGAAATGACGACCACCGAACCCGGCTTGCAGGTCTATGACGGAGCGAAATTCGACGGCAGCCAGAGCCACGCGGACGGACGGCCGATCGAGGCCTTCGCAGGGCTCGCGCTCGAGCCGCAGATCTGGCCGGACGCGCCAAATCGCCCGAGCTTCCCCACCGCCCTGCTGCTTCCCGGCGAGACCTACCGCTCCGTCTCGCGGTATCGGTTCATCCAGGGTTCATGATCGCCAAGGCAATATCGCGCCGGTTTCGGGCTGACGGTTAACGCAAGTGCGAATTAATTCTCTGCTGCGCTGCGATATCGCTGTTCAACGATATCGTTTGTGGGTAACTTCGATGCAGCCCTCTACTGCAAATTGACCGTAAAATCAGATGTTTGTTTCGAATAGACCGCGTAACGTCTCGCGCCGATCGGCCCTCAAGCTGGGTCTGGCCGCAAGCTGCAGCTCGCTGATTCCAGCTTCCCTTTCCCTGGCGAGCAATGCATTCGCCCAGGAGCAGTCTCCCAAGCAGCCGGCAGAGGAAAACACGGCCGTCGGCTCGCAGGCGCAGCCTTTCACCTTCGACGCGCTCTCCGCCCGGATGCAGCAGCAGGCGAAGGAGGACTACAAGGCGCCCGATTCCTCCCTGCCGGACATCATCGCAAATCTCAGCTACGACCAGCACCGTGCGATCCGCTTCCGTCCGGATCATGCGCTGTGGCGCACGGAACCCGGTGAATTCCATCTTCAGGCCTTTTATCCGGGCTGGGTGTTCAAGGACACGACGAAGATCTTCATCGGCACTGGCGGCGTGTATGAGCCGCATGTCTTCGACGCGTCGGACTTCGAATATCGCCCGCCCCTCGATCCGTCCAAGTTCCAGTCGCTCAAGCTCGCGGGCATTGCGGGATTTCGAATCCACGCGCCCTTGCAGCGGCCGGATTATTTCGACGAACTGGTGACGTTTCTCGGCGCGAGCTATTTTCGCGCGCTCGGCAGCGGCACCCGGTACGGGCTGTCGGCGCGTGGTCTTGCGATCAATACGGCAACCTCGGAGACCGAAGAGTTTCCGCGTTTTACCGCCTTCTACATCGACCAGCCGCAGCCTTCGGACAGCTCGATCCGCATCATGGCGGAGCTCGACAGCGAGAGCCTGACCGGCGCCTATCTCTTCGTCATCACGCCCGGCCATACGACGACGATCGAAACGACCTGCAGACTGTACCCGAGGACCGACATCACGCGGCTCGGCATCGCGCCGCTGACCTCCATGTACACCTTCGGCGAGAACGACCACAGCGACCATGAGGACTTCCGGCCCGAAGTTCACGACAGTGACGGCCTCTTCGTGAGGCGCGCGAGCGGAGAGGAACTCTGGCGGCCGCTGAAGAACCCCCAGACGCTAGCCCTTTCCTATTTCCAGGAAAGCAGTCCGCTCGGCTTCGGTCTGCTTCAGCGCGATCGCGACTTCAGCCATTATCAGGATACCGAGGCGCGATATGACCTGCGCCCGTCCTTGATGATCGAAACGCTCGGCGACTGGGGCAACGGCACCATCGAACTCGTCGAGATCCCGACCGATTCGGAAGCGAACGACAACATCGTCGCCTTCTGGGTGCCGGAGGAGAAGGCTTCGGCCGGCAAGTCCATGGAATTCCGCTACCGGATGAAATGGGGACTTTCGACCGAGGACGAGACCCTGATGGCCCGTGTCTCGGGCACCTATGTCGGCATCGGCGGCAATGCGGCCGAAGCCAAGGACAACCCGACGAGCCGCCGCTTTGCGATCAATTTTACCGGCGGTTCGATCCACAATCTGCCGGACGACGCGTCCCTCGAGCCGCAGATCGACGTTCCGTCCAATGCGCGCCTTCTCGACAGCAGCGTGTCGCGCCTGCCCGACGGCGGATGGCGCATCGCGCTCGAAATTGAACGAGAAGATTCGCAACCTGTGGAACTTCGCGTGAAACTTTCCATGCTGCAACGCATTGTAAGCGAAACGTGGCTATATCAATGGACGAGTACGACATGACGATCCTCCCAAACGATCATTCCGTACGCGATGACATGAACTGCGGTGCCATCATCGGCCGCGCCGACCTTTCCGACGACGTCGTGGTCGACGCCATCAAGGATCGGCTTGCGTCGTGCAACCGCTCGGTCGAGCAGGCCGACAGCATCGTGAGCGCGGCGCTTTCCGGCGATGCCGAGGCCGTCTCGTTCTTGCGTACCATTCAGGTTCCGGCACCGACGGTTCGGCTGTCTATGCCGCCCCAGGCTCTGACGCGGGGCGAACAGCGCCGCGGGCTTTCTCTCTCGCAGTTCCGGTTCTCCTGGACCCGTGGTTAACCCGCAGGACAGGTTGCGGGGCGCATTGTACTTACCGCAGCCCTTCGTATCTGGAGACGGGCGGTAAGGCTTGTCTGACGACACCGGCGCTCGCGCCGGTGTCGTCGTTTGCTGGCTTGCAGGACTGATGGACGTTTCGATGGCCCTACGCCGACTGGTATTCGTGTTTGCCGCCGTGGCGCTTGCCTTTCTCGCCGCCTGGCTTTTCTTCGTCGTCGTCACCGCCAACGGCATCACCAACCTGCATTTCGTCCAGATCGGCCTCTTGCTGATTTGTTGCCTGTGGCTCTCCTGGGGCTTCAATACGGCCCTTGTCGGCATATTCAGCCAGGATACGCCGGACGTCATCGAACCTCAGGGCGATGCGCAGAGCCGCTCCGCGATCCTGATGCCGGTCTATAACGAAGATGTCGGAGCCGTCTTCGCGCGCGTCGCCGCGATGTACGAGGAAATCCAGAAGACGCCCGAGCACGGCCGGTTCGACTTCTACATCCTGTCGGATTCGACGAAGCCCGAAAACGTCGCCCATGAACGCGAGCTGCACGACCTTCTGGTGCGGGAACTGAGCGCCGGCGGTCGGCTCTATTATCGGCACCGCGACCAGAATGTCGGGCGCAAAGCCGGGAACATCGGCGATTTCGTCACCAACAATGGCGGCGCCTACGACTACATGCTGATCCTCGACGCGGACAGTCTGATGCGGGCGGAGACGATCGTCGAGATGGTCCGCCGCATGGATACCGATCCCGAGCTCGCGCTTCTGCAGAGCCAGCCCCTGATCATTGGCCGCCGCACGCCTTTCGGGCGCGCGCTGCAGTTTTCGGCGGCGCTGTTCTCGCCGATCTTCTCGCGCGGGATCGCCGCCCTGCAAGGGCGCGAGGGTCCGTTCTGGGGGCATAATGCCATCATCCGGGTGCGCGCCTTTGCGGCCAGCTGCGGTCTGCCCACTTTGTCGGGCAAGCCGCCTTTCGGCGGCCATATCCTCAGCCACGATTTCGTCGAGGCCGCCCTTCTGGCACGCGCCGGATACAAGGTCCGCGTCCATCCCGATCTGGAAGGATCGTTCGAGGAAGCGCCCTCCAACATCATCGAATATGCCAAGCGCGACCGGCGCTGGTGTCAGGGCAACCTTCAGCACGCAAGGCTGCTGCCCGCACCCGGACTGAAGAGCTGGAGCCGGATGTCTCTGATCGCGGGCATCATGGCCTATCTCGCGTCCCCGATCTGGCTGATGTTTTTGATCGTCAGCCTGCTCGACCCTGTTCTCGCGCCCGAGCCCAATTATTTCCCTGCGAACTCGTTGTTTCCGGTCTTTCCGCAGCCCGAGACCAACAAGGCGCTGCTTTTGCTCTTCGGCATCTTCGTCCTGCTTCTCCTGCCGAAGACGCTGATCGCCTTCGGCTCGGCCTTCACCAGCCGTCGCAAGGGTTTCGGCGGATCCGCGATCGTTCTGGCCAGCGCCTTCGTCGAGTTGATCGTGACCAGCATTCTCGCCCCGATCATGATGATGTTCCAGTCCAAGGCGGTCTACGAGATCCTCATCGGCGCGGATGCGGGCTGGCCGTCGACCGACCGCGACGACGACTACATGCCGGTATCCGTGGCCTTCCGGGCCTCCTGGTGGATGGTCCTTGCCGGCGCGATCGTCCTTTACGCGACCTATGCCTATGCGCCCGACCTGATGCTCTGGACGCTGCCGATCGCGCTGCCGCTCGTCGGAGCGCCCTTCATCATCAGCCTGACGGGCAATCCGGCGCTGGGCGACGTTCTCAGGCGTCTCGGCCTCTTCACCACGCCCTTCGAGGCGCATCCCGAACCGGTGATCCGGGCGAGCGCCGAATGGCGTTCGCGCGTGGCGGCGCTGGAGCGGACGGCCCGCCCTCAGAAAACCACGATGGAGCGCTCTGAGGCGTTGCCCGACCCTGCGTGAGCCCCGACGAAAAACCAGATGACCAGTGCTGCCTCGCTCCGCGCCCCTTCGGGCCGTGACCATCGTGTCGATTTTTGGCGGGGCGTTGCCCTGGTGATGATCTTCATCAATCACATCCCGGGCAATCTCTACGAGAACTTCACCTCGCGGAACTTCGGATTTTCCGACGCCGCCGAGCTGTTCGTCTTTCTGGCGGGCTTTGCGTCGGCCTTTGCCTATGGCCGGCTGTTCTTCGCAGGGCACGAACTGGTTTCGACCCTCAAGGCGTTTCGGCGCTCCGGCGTCCTCGTCATGGTCCAGCTGATGCTGTCGACGCTGGCGCTCGGCATCTATTCCTGGGGCGCCCTCGCCCTTGGCCATGGCGAGCTCCTGTCGCGCATCGGCCTTTCGCAGTTCATCGCTTCGCCGGTCGAGACGATGATCGGCTTTGCCACGATGACCCACCAGCTCGGCTATGTGAACATCCTGCCGATGTACGCCGTCCTGCTGCTGATGCTCCCGGCGCTGCTGTTCATTGCGCGCATCAGCCTCAACCTGATGCTCGGGGTTTCGGCGGTGGTCTGGCTCCTCGCCTATGTCTTCGCCATCGACCTGCCGAACTATCCGCTCCCTGGCGGCTGGTTCTTCAACCCGGTCGCCTGGCAGCTGATCTTCGCGCTCGGCCTTTACTGCGGCTTCCAGCGAATCGAGCGCGGCTATGCCGTGCCGTTCCACCCCTGGCTGATCGCGGCGGCGGGCGCCTATTGCATGATCGCCTTCCTCACCATCCGTTTCAATCTGTGGTCCTGGTGGGCGGCGCTGCCTTTTCCGGTTCTCCTGACCGGTTTCGACAAGACCTATGTGAGCCTGCCGAGGCTTCTGCACATCATCGCCATCGTCTACCTCTTCGCGAACGCTTCGGCGACGTCGCCCTTCTCCACGGTGAAGCGCGACAATCCGCTGGCCATGCTGGGCCGGCACTCGCTGCCGGTTTTTGCCGCGGGCACCGTGATGTCGCTGATGGGGCAGGTGATCAAGAACGACCGGACACCGCATTTCCTCGCCGATACGCTCATGATCGGCGCGGGCATCGCAATCCTGTTTGCGCTGGCACGCTTTCTCGACTGGTGGGCCGTCGCCCAGAAGGTCGCCCTGGGGCCGACGGCAGGTCGCGCCATCGACCCGACGCGCGCCGAACTTTCCGCAGGCGCGAAAGCCGGTCAGGATCCGCGTCGAGCAGCGGGATCCAAGCTCGGCCAAGGCAGTGTCACGCCCGCCGAATGATTGCCTCGGGCATCGAAACGACTCGCTGATCGTTCCGGCACGAGGCGGTGCTCACGCCTGACCGGCATCGCCGAGGCAGCGCTTTGCGACCGCCGCCGGCCCGGATTGAGAGTTGTCCCCTGCTCAGGATGGCAGGCAGCAATAAGTCATATTGTTATATGAATATTTCTCGCTAAAGTCCCCGCTGGCAAAAGGCCATTTGGGGAGTGAAATGCCATGGTAGCTGGCGCTGCAACAACGACGGGAGGGGGATGGTTCGCCAGAGAGCGAACCGTGGCCGGACCCGGCTTCAATCGATGGATGGTTCCGCCCGCGGCGCTGTGCGTGCATCTGTGTATCGGCGAGGTCTACGCCTTTTCGGTATTCAACAAGCCGCTCAGCCTGTTGCACGCGACGACGGGCGCGGACGGGGTCAAGGTGCCCGGCGCCGATGACTGGTCGATCGCTTCGCTCGGCTGGATCTTCTCGATCGCGATCCTGTTTCTCGGCCTTGCGGCCGCCTTCGGCGGCACGTGGGTGGAAAAGGTCGGCCCGCGCAAGACCATGGCCGCGGCTGCGGCACTGTTCGGCGGCGGCTTCATCGTCGCCTCGCTGGGCGTCGCCTGGCATCAGCTGTGGCTGGTCTATCTCGGCTACGGCGTTCTGGGCGGCTGCGGGCTCGGCCTCGGCTACATCTCGCCGGTCAAGACGCTGATGAGCTGGTTCCCCGATCGCCCCGGCATGGCGACGGGCATGGCCATCATGGGCTTTGGCGGCGGCGCCTTCATCGCCTCGCCACTGTCGGTCTGGCTCATGGGCATGGGCGGCGTCGCCTTCGCCTTCGTGGTGCTCGGCATCGTCTATTTCATCTACATGATGGTCGGCGCGACGATCGTCCGCGTCCCGCCGAAGGGCTGGCTGCCGGAAGGCTATGTCGCACCGAAGCAGTCCAAGGGCCTGATCACCACCGCAAACGTCCATGTCGACGAAGCGCTGAAGACGCGGCAGTTCTGGCTGCTCTGGGGCGTTCTCTTCCTGAACGTGACCGCCGGCATCGGCGTTCTCGGCCAGGCATCGCTGATGATCCAGGAAATGTTCCCGGCGGTGACAGGCGCAGACGGCGTGGTGACGGCTGGCGTCACGGCCGCGGCCGCGGCCGGCTTCGTCGGCCTGCTCTCGCTGTTCAACATGGGCGGGCGGTTCTTCTGGGCCTCGACGTCGGACTATATCGGCCGCCGCAACACCTACATGATCTTCTTCGCCCTCGGCATCGTCCTCTACGCCCTCGTGCCGACCACCGGCCAGATGGGCTCTATCGTGCTGTTCGTGGTGTTCTACGGGATCATCCTGTCGATGTATGGCGGCGGTTTCGCCACCATCCCGGCCTATCTGAAGGACGTCTTCGGCAATCAGTATGTCGGCGCGATCCATGGCCGGCTTCTGACGGCATGGTCGGCCGCCGGCATCGTCGGCCCCTCGCTGGTCAACTACATTCGCCAGTATCAGATCGATTCCGGTGTGGCGAAGGCCGATGCCTATACGGTGACAATGTACATCATGGCGGGTCTGCTCGCCGTCGGCTTCGTCCTGAACTTCATGATGAAGCCGGTGGACGAGCGCCACCACATGGAAGCCGAGCCGGCTCCGAGCCGAGCCTGAGGGGAGACAAGACATGGCAAACGGTGCATCGAATTCGATGAACGTCAAGCTGGCCCTCGCCTGGGCTTTCGTCGGCATTCCCCTCGCCTGGGGGATCATCACGACGCTGATCAACGCGCTGGCGCTGTTCCAGTAGGCGCTTGCGGGCCGAGGGCATCCGCCTGAGGTCCCGCGACCTCGATCATCCACAAGCGCGAAGGGCGGCCTCGATCATAGGGGCCGCCCTTTCTCTTGCCCGAAAGCATCAACCAGTGTCGGGCGGCCAGGCAAGCGACACCCGACGCGCTACAGCATCGGCCCGACAAACCGGAATCGATTTTCGAAAAGCACGATGCGTCGATTCAGTACGTCAGAGCGTCCTTTTCGCGTCCATTTGGACGCCCGGCGCTCTCATGGGCTTACGCGCCATAGCCCCGGATCGCGGCCGCGACGAGCCCGGTCAGCTCCTCCTCCAACCGCTCAGCATTGACGCCCGAATAGCGGCTTTCGAGCGAGATCGAGACGATGCCGTGGACGGCCGAGAACAGCGTGCGGGCGCGCAGCAGGACTTCCGTCTCGCCCAGATCGGGATAAAGCGCGGCAAGCGAGGCCCCCGGATATTCGAAGAGCCGGGCCTGATCACCGCGCAACTGCGCATCGAGCGCGCTCTCTTCCTGTGATTCGAATTCGAACAGCGCTCGCCACAGCGGCGTCTCCTCGAGCGCGAAGCGAAGATAAAGCCGGGCGAATGCGACAAGGCGATCGGCGGGATCGTCCTCGACGGCTCCACGCTGCAGCCTCTCCTCCAGCCGCCCCAGCGTCTTCGCGTTCACCGACAGGATGGCCTCGTCGAGAGAGGCGAAGGCGCCATAGAGCTGGCCGTTCGAGACACCGGAAAGGGCAAGGACATCGCGCAGTCGCAGCGCCCTCACCCCGCGCTCGACGATCAGCCTTTCGGCCGCGGCGATGACGTCTCCGCGCACTTCGTCAATGTCTCGAACGGGCCCACGCGGCATCGGTATTTCCTCTGAAAAATTTTAAGAGCAACGCTCTTTTACGACTTGACCGGGTCGAAATCCATAGTATGTTTCGTTTAGGAGCAATGCTCTTATCGAGAAAACGGAAACCGCCATCATGTTCAAACTGATGACCACCATTGCCCGGGGACGCGCCCACGAAAGCGCCGAAATGATCGCCGCGCGCAACGCGACGACGATCCTCAGCCAGCAGATCCGCGATGCCGCGAGCGCTCTCGACAATGCCAGGCGAGCTCTGGCGATCACCGAAGCAAGTTTCGGCCGGGACGAAGCAAGGCTGCATCGTCTGACGCAGACCATAGAGGATCTCGAAGGCCGCGTCGTTGCGGCCATCGAGAAGGGGCGAGACGACCTCGCCAGGGAAGGCGCCGAAGAGATCGCCCAGCTGGAAGCGGAACGGGACCTCGCCCGCAAGGGTGTCGAGCTTCTTCGCAACGAGATCGCCCGGCGCCGGCCGCAGCTGCGTGATTGCGAAGCGCGCCTTCGCCGCCTTTGTCTCGGCCGCGATCTCGTCTCGGCCCGCGCACAGGCAAGAAGGCTCGGCGGCCCGTCCGGGACGGCCCGGCTTTCGCGCCTCGGCGAGGCCGAACAGACGCTGGCGCGGATTGAAACCGCGCAGTCAGCCGAAGACGCGGCCTTTGCAGATCACGAGAGCGGCGCCGGGCGCCCGATCGTCGACAGACTGGCCGAAGCCGGCTGCGGCCCGGCCCGCCCGAACTCGGCCGTCGCCGTCATCGAGCGGCTGCGCCAGCGGATCGAGGCACAGTGAGCCGACAGGCCGGCGAGACATCGACCCGGCAGCCGCAACACGTTCCCGGACTTCATGAACCCACCAGACAGGACAGACCCATGAACGACATCAAGACCATCCCGAGCAACGCCTTCTCCCTCTTCACCGTCGCGGCCTTCATCGTCGCGGCCTGCATGATGGCGGGCGGCATCTACTTCCTCGAAGCGAGCTTTGCCGCCAAGGGTTTCTACGCCATGGCCGCGATCATGCTGGTCCACACGACGGTCACCGTCACCAAGACGCTGCGCGATGCCGAGGAGGCCAGCAAGGAGGCGGCCCGCCAGGACGAGATGCGCACGGAAAAGATGCTCGGCAACTACGCCGGCGCCTGATCGCGCCCTGCCGCTCGCCACACCCGGCGATAGCCCCGACAGGCGAGCGGCGCGATCAAACAGGGCTCCCGCGTGAACGAAGCGACCACGCGCAAGAGGTTCAAGTTCGGTCGAAGAGGCTTTCCGCCCCACCAGTCTCTTCGGCCCGCGGCAGCGATTTCCCCCGGTCGCTGCCGCTTTCCTATGTCAGTCAGCCGTAGCTCGAGACCGCCGACCCCGCGAGCGCTGCGGTGTTCAGGAGGCCGCGCACGGTGACGCCCGGGGTCACGATATGCGCCCGGTTGCCCATCCCCATCAGGATCGGCCCGACCTCGAGGCCGCCCGCCACCGACTTCAGGACGTTGCGCACGGCGCCGGCAGCGTCCGAATTGGCATAGACGAGAACGTTCGCCCGCCCCTCGAGCCGCCCTCCCGGAAACAGCCGGTCGCGCAACTCCGCGTCGAGCGCGGTGTCGGTGGTCATCTCGCCCTCATAGGCAAAGTCGAGCGGCTTTTCGTCGAGGATCTTCAGCGCGCCGCGCATCACCCGGCCCGATTCATTGTCGAGATTTCCGAACTGCGAGCTCGAACACAGGGCGATCTTCGGCTCGATGCCGAAACGGCGCACATGGCGCGCCGCCGCGATCACCGTCTCGGCCACCTGCCCCGCATCCGGGGTCATGTGGACGTGGGTGTCGGCGATGTAGAGCGGCCCCTTGTCGAGAATGATCAAGGAGAGCGCCGCGACCGGGTGCAGATGCCCGTTGGCCAGGATCTGGGTCAGATGGTTGAGGTGCCAGCGATATTCGCCGAAGGTGCCGCAGATCATGCTGTCTGCCTCGCCGCGATGGACCATGACGGCGGCGATCGCCGTCGTATTGGTGCGCATCACCGCGCGGGCGAGATCGGGCGAGACACCGCGACGGTGCATCTGCTCGTAATAGGTGCCCCAGTAATCGCGGTAGCGCGGATCGTCCTCCGGATTGACGATCTCGAAATCGACGCCGGCGCGGATCTTCAGGCCTTCGCGTTCGAGCCGCGCGTTCACGACGTCCGGCCGGCCGATCAGGATCGGCCGGTCCGCCGTCTCCTCGACCATCGCCTGGGCCGTGCGCAGCACCCGGTCGTCCTCGCCCTCGGCAAAGACGATCCTCCGGCTGGAGGCCTTGGCGGCGTCGAACACCCGCCGCATCACCGAATAGGAGCGATAGACCTGCGCATTCAGGCTGACGCTGTAGGCTTCGAGATCGATCGGCCGCGTCGCGACGCCCGATTCCATCGCCGCCTTCGCCACGGCATGGGCGATGGTCGGCAGAAGCCGCGGATCGAAGGGCTTGGGGATCAGATAGTCCGGCCCGAAGGACAGCCGCTCGCCGCGATAGGCATGGCCGACCTCGGCCGAAGCCGTCTCGCGGGCGAGCCCGGCGATCGCCTCGACGCAGGCCAGCTTCATCTCGTCGTTGATCGTCGTCGCGCCGACGTCGAGCGCGCCGCGGAAGATGAAGGGAAAGCAGAGGACGTTGTTGACCTGGTTCGGATAGTCCGACCGGCCGGTGGCGATCAGCGCGCCGGGCGAAGCTTCTCTTGCCTCCTCCGGCATGATCTCGGGGGTCGGATTGGCCAGCGCGAAGATGATCGGATTGTCCGCCATCCTGCCCACCATCTCCTTGGTCAGAAGCCCCGGGCCGGAAACGCCGAGGAAGAGATCGGCCCCCTCCATCGCCTCAAGGGTGGTGCGCATTTCGGTGTCGCGGGCGAACTCGGCCTTTTCAGGCGAAAGATCGTTGCGCCGCTTGTGCACGACGCCCTTGGAGTCGAGCATGGTGATATTGTCTTTCGTCGCCCCCATCACCAGGAACATCTTCAGGCAGGCAATGCCGGCCGCGCCCGCGCCGAGCGCGACGATCTTGATGTCGGCGATGTCCTTCTTCGCGACCCGCAGCGCGTTCACCGCCGCCGCCGAGGCGACGATCGCCGTGCCGTGCTGGTCGTCGTGGAAGACCGGGATCTTCATCTTCTCCCGGCACAGCCGCTCGACCAGAAAGCAGTCGGGCGCCTTGATGTCTTCCAGATTGATCGCACCGAAGGTCGGCTCGAGGCTGGCGACGATCTCGGCGAGCTTTTCGGGATCGGTCTCGTCCACCTCGATATCGAAGCAGTCGACACCGGCGAACTTCTTGAACAGGACGGCCTTGCCCTCCATCACCGGCTTGGAGGCCTGGGCGCCGATATTGCCGAGGCCGAGCACGGCCGTGCCGTTGGAGATGACGGCGACGAGATTGCCCTTGGCCGTGTAGCGCGCGGCATCGGCGGCATTCTTCTCGATCTCCAGGCACGCCTCGGCAACGCCCGGCGAATAGGCGTTGGACAGATCGCGCCCGGTCGTCATCGGCTTGGTGGCGCGGATCTCCAGTTTCCCCGGCTTGGGGAACTCGTGATAGTCGAGCGCTTCCTGGCGTTTCGACAGCGGCTTTGCGTCATCCGTGGACATGGGGCGTCTTTCTTCCCTGATTTTCTTGTCGGGCGATCATCCGTGCCATTTCCAGCATGCGGCACGAAAACCCCCATTCGTTGTCATACCAACCGAACACTCTCAGAAGCCCGCCTGCAAGCGAGGTTTCACGACCGGCGACGATGATCGACTCCGACCTCCCCCGCAAATCCGAGGAAACGAGCGGGCGTTCCGTCCATCCGAAGACCGGCGACGTCGCGGCCTTTTCGCGCAAGAGCGCGTTGACGGCGGCAACGCTTGCCGGCCGCCGGGTCGAGACCGTGAGGTCGATGGCCGAAACGCTGGCGGTCGGAACGCGGATGGCGCGGGCCTCGATCAGCCCGGCGAGCTGAGGCAACACATCGCCGATCAGCCGGCCGGCACTGGTCGTCGTCGGCACCATCGACAGCGCCGCCGCCCGGCTGCGGGCCGCATCGCCGCGCGGCTTGTCGACCGTCGGCTGGCTGCCGGTATAGCAATGAACGGTGGTCATCTGGCCGGACGCGACACCGAAAGCCTCGTCGAGCACACTGAGAAGCGGCGCCAGCGCATTCGTCGTGCAGGAGGCGTTGGAGATCACCTGTTCGTCGCCGAGCCGCTCCTCGTTGGCGCCGATCACCAGCGTCGCGTCGGCGACCTTCGAGGGGCCGGAGATCAGAACCGACCGCGCCCCGGCGGCAAGCCCGCGTATGACGGTTTCACGATCGTCGTTGTGGCCGGTGCATTCGAGGACGACGTCGATGTTGGAAAGGTCGAGCTCTCGGATGTCGCGAACGGAATGAAACGGGATATCGCGCCCGTCGACGACAAGCGTGCCCGGACGGGTCTCGACCGTTCCGCGAAACGGTCCGAACACGCTGTCATATTCGAACAGATAGGCGCAGGATTCGAGCGGCTCGATGTCGTTGATCAGGACGATTTCGAGGTCGTCATTGCCGCCGGCCGCAAGGATTCGAAGGATGGTGCGGCCGATGCGGCCGAAGCCGTTCAGCGCAAGGGTCGTGGGTCGCATGGTCTCTTGTCCCGGCGGGAGCAGACTTTGATCGCCGGCTTTCTGATACGGCAGGTAAAACGTTTCGCTGGCTGATGGAATGGCGCAACGCCCGTCGATCGCGTCCGGGGGACAATTTCCAGAGCAAAGTCGGTGCCGGAAACCACGCCATGCAGCGGCTCGAACAGGCCGGTGCAGGTCTGGCCCTTCCCACCGCCCTACAGCGACAGACCAAAGCCGTTCACCGCCAAGCCATTCAAACTAAAGTCTTATTCCGCCCGACTGCCTCAATAGAGCGCAGGACAAAAAAAACGTCATCGATGTCGCTTTTAAAACGTTCTACTTCGCATTTGAGTTAGTCAAGAAACTGTCATTCTGCGCATTCTCCGCCTCAGTCAGCGGGGTTCGAACATGCGCCGTTTTTCTCTGAAAAGCCTTCTTCAGGAAGCGTCCTCCGGCCATCAGGGCTGGGAGCGGCAATGGCGGGCGCCGGAGCCGAAGAAGGAGTACGACGTGATCGTCGTCGGCGGCGGCGGCCATGGTCTGGCGACGGCTTACTATCTCGCGACCGTTCACGGCGTGACCAACGTCGCCGTCCTCGAAAAGGGCTGGATCGGCGGCGGCAATACCGGGCGCAACACCACGATCGTGCGATCGAACTACCTCTTCGACGAATCGGCCGGGCTCTACGAGCACGCGATGAAGCTCTGGGAGGGCCTGTCCCAGGAGCTGAACTACAACGTCATGTTCTCCCAGCGCGGCGTCCTGATGCTCGCGCACAATCATCACGACGTCATCTCCTTCAAGCGCCACGTCTACGCCAACCGGCTGAACGGCATCGACAATGAGTGGCTGTCGCCCGAAGAATGCAAGGCATACTGCCCGCCGCTGTCGATCTCGCCGGAGCTTCGCTATCCCGTCCTCGGCGGTGCGCTGCAGCGGCGCGGCGGCACGGCGCGGCACGACGCCGTCGCCTGGGGCTATGCCCGCGGCGCGGACGCGCGCGGGGTCGACATCATCCAGAACTGCGAGGTCCTCGGCCTGAAGCGCCATCCCGACGGCTCGGTCGCCGGCGTCGAGACGTCGAGGGGCACGATCGGCGCCAAGCGCGTCGGCGTCGTCGCGGCGGGGCATACCGGCGTCGTCATGGGCCGCTTCGGCCTCAGGATGCCGGTCGAGAGCGTGCCGCTGCAGGCGCTGGTGTCGGAGCCGGTGAAGCCGGTCTTCCCCTGCGTCGTCATGTCGAACGCCGTCCACGCCTACATCTCCCAGTCCGACAAGGGCGAGCTGGTGATCGGCGCGGGTACCGACCAGTATGTCTCCTACTCGCAGCAGGGCGGCATCCAGATCATCAACCACACGCTGGATGCAATCTGCGAGCTCTTCCCGCAGTTCGGCCGCATGCGCATGCTGCGCTCCTGGGGCGGCATCGTCGATGTCACGCCCGATCGCTCGCCGATCCTCGGCAAGACGCCGATCGAGGGCCTCTTCGTCAATTGCGGCTGGGGCACCGGCGGCTTCAAGGCGACCCCCGGCTCCGGCCATGTCTTCGCCCACACGCTGGCGACCGGCGAGCCCCACAAGATCAACGCGCCCTTCAGCCTCGACCGCTTCCGGACGGGACGGCTGATCGACGAGGCAGCGGCCGCCGCCGTCGCGCATTGAGGGGAGTGTGTGATGGCTGCGCGTGCGGTTACCCCCCTCTGCCCTGCCGGGCTTGCAACGCCGCGCTCCGGCGCCGTACCCCCCTCTGTCCTGCCGGACATCTCCCCCACAAGGGGGGAGATCGATCTCGCATGGCCGCCGCGAACGCTTTTCACCGGCGAGCCTGGCGCAGACATCGAGGGTGAAGCGACGTCTCCCAAAACCTCCGATCTCCCCCCTTGTGGGGGAGATGCCGGCAGGCAGAGGGGGGTGCCTCGACGCAACCCTGTCCGATCCAACCCGAACCACCTCCACCCGACCGCACTCCCCATCGCGAGGGCACCGTCATGCTGCTGATCGACTGTCCCTATTGCGGCAAGCGGCCCGAGGTGGAGTTCCACTGCGGCGGCGAGGCGCATATCGCCCGGCCGGAAACGCCGGCCGAGATCGCCGACGCCGACTGGGGCTCGTTCCTCTATTACCGCACCAATCCCAAGGGCGTTCACGCCGAGCGCTGGCTGCATGGCCATGGCTGCGGGCGCTGGTTCAACGCGCTGCGCGACACCGTCAGCGACGCCTTCGTCGCGACCTACGAGATGGGCGCGCCCCGTCCCGACGTCGCGCCCGAAAACGCCAAAGCCTGAGGCGCGCCGACCATGAGCCAGCCCTTTCGCCTTCCCTCCGGCGGCCGGATCGACCGCAAGCGGCCACTCTCCGTCTCCTTCAACGGCAAGCGCCTCGAAGGCTTTGCCGGCGACACCGTCGCCTCGATGCTGCTGGCGTCTGGCCAGCATCTCGCCGGCCGCTCGTTCAAATATCACCGGCCGCGCGGCATCCTCTCGCACGGCTCCGACGAGCCGAGCGCGCTTCTCTCGGTCGACTGGCGCGCCGATCGTGGCCCCGGCTACCGCGACCCGAACAACCGCGCCTCCGTCGTCGAGGCGCGCGACAGTCTGGTGGTGAAGACCCAGAACCACTGGCCGTCGCTGGAAACCGACATCGGCGCGGTGAACGATCTCCTCTCCCCGGTCTTCGTCGCCGGCTTCTACTACAAGACCTTCATGTGGCCCCGGACCTTCTGGGACAAGGTCTACGAGCCGGTGATCCGCCGCGCCGCCGGCCTCGGCGAGGCGCCGGAGGTGAAGGACGCCGACCGCTATTCCAACCGCCACGCCCACTGTGACGTTCTCGTCGTCGGCGCCGGGCCGGCCGGTCTCGCCGCAGCGCTCGCGGCCTCGGCCGATGGCGAAAAGCGCGTCATCCTTGCCGACGAAGGCTTAGAGCCCGGCGGAGCGCTGCTCAACGATGTGACGTCGAAGATCGACGGCAAGCCGGCGATGGATTGGGTGGCGGAAAGCGTCTCGACGCTCGACGCCCGCGAAAACGTCGTCATCCTGCCGCGCACGACGGCGTTCGGGTACTACAATCACAACCATGTCTGCATGGTGGAAAAGGTCTCCGACCACCGCGCCGACGCCCCCGAGGGCCTCGCCCGCGAGCGGCTGTGGCAGGTGCGGGCCGGCGAGGTCGTACTCGCCACCGGCAGCCATGAGCGGCCGCTGGTGTTCGAGAACAACGACCGGCCGGGCATCATGCTGGCCGAGAGCGTCCGCGCCTTCGTCAATCGCTGGGCCGTTCTGCCGGGTAACGAGATCGTCGTCGCCACCTCGTCGGCTTCGGCCTACCAGACCGCCCTCGACGCCAAAAACGCCGGTGCAAGGGTTTCGATCGTCGACATCCGCCTCGAAGCCGATTGCGGGCCGGAGCTCCAGACGGCGAAAGATGCCGGCATCACGGTTCGCAGCGGCCACACGGTGATCCGCGCCCTCGGCAAGAAGCGCGTCTCCGGGCTCGTCGTGGCACCCATCGACCCTGACGGCGCCATCGGTGAGAAGCAGACGCTTGCCTGCGACTGCGTCGCGATGTCCGGTGGCTGGACGCCTTCGGTTCACCTCTTCTCGCAATCGCGCGGCAAGCTGCGCTTCGACGTCGAGCTCGACGCCTTCGTGCCGGGAACCTCCGCCCAGGCCGAGCGCTCGGCCGGCGCCTGCCGCGGCATCTACGATCTTGCGGCGGTCATCGCCGACGGCCTCGCCGCCGGGCGATCGGCGACCGGCGCAACCGATACGGCTGCCGGTTCGACGCCGCAGGCGACCGCTTCCTTCACCGGCTTCCAGCCCGTGCGCGTTTTGCCGACCGACGCCGATGCCTCCAAGGTCAAGGCCTTCGTCGACTTCCAGAACGACGTCACCGCCAAGGACATCAGGCTGGCGGTACGCGAGGGCTTCGAATCGATCGAGCACGTCAAGCGCTACACCACCACCGGCATGGCGACCGACCAGGGCAAGACATCGAACATGAATGCCCTCGGCCTCGTCGCCGGCATTCTCGACCGGCCGCTGCCCGCCGTCGGCACCACGACCTTCCGGCCGCCCTATACGCCCGTCTCGTTCGGCGCGCTGATCGGCCCGGCGCGGGACGAGCTCTTCGATCCCGTCCGCAAGACGCCGATCGATGGCTGGGCGGAAAAGAACGGCGCGGTGTTCGAGCCGGTCGCCTTGTGGCGCCGGGCGAAGTACTTCCCGCAGGCCGGCGAGGATATGCATGGCGCCGTCGCCCGCGAGACGAAGGCGGTGCGCAACGCCGTCGGCATCTTCGACGCCTCGACGCTCGGCAAGATCGAGGTGGTCGGCCCGGATGCGGCCGAGTTCATGAACCGCATCTATACCAATGCCTGGCTGAAGCTGAAGGTTGGCGGCTGCCGCTACGGGCTGATGCTGCGCGAGGACGGCTTCGTCTATGACGACGGCGTCGTCGCCCGCCTCGCCGAGGACCGCTTCCACGTCACCACCACCACCGGCGGCGCGCCGCGCGTCCTGCGCCACATGGAGGATTATCTCCAGACCGAATGGCCGGATCTCGACGTCTTCCTCACCTCGATCACCGAACAGTGGGCGGTCATCGCCCTGCAGGGGCCAAAGGCGCGCAAGGTGCTGGAGCCGTTCGTCTCGGGGATAGACCTCTCGGAAGAGGCTTTCCCGCACATGACGGTGCAGAGCGGCTTCGTTTGCGGCGTCCCCTGCCGGCTGTTCCGCGTCTCCTTCACCGGCGAGCTGGGCTTCGAGGTGAATGTGCCCGCCGATTACGGCGAGGCGGTCTGGAAAGCGCTCTACGAGGAAGGCGGCAAGCACGGGATCACGGCCTACGGCACCGAAGCGATGCACGTCCTCAGAGCCGAGGTCGGCTATGTCGTCGTCGGCCAGGAGACCGACGGCACGGTAACGCCGGACGATCTCGGCCTTTCCGGTCTCGTCTCGAAGGTCAAGGCCGACTTCGTCGGCAAGCGCTCGCTCGCCCGGCCGGACATGGTGGCGGAAGGCCGCCGCCAGCTCGTCGGGCTCCTGACCAAGAATCCGGACGAGGTCATAGACGAGGGCGCGCAGGTAGTGGACGATCCGCATCGACCGATCCCGATGAGGATGATCGGCCACGTCACCTCCAGCTACGCCTCGTCGAACTGCGGCCGTTCGATTGCCATGGCGCTGATCGAGGGCGGCCGGGGGCGGATCGGCGAGACGGTCCATGTGACGACGCCTGGGGGCTTCACCGAGGCGGTGATTTCCAAGGCCGCGTTCTACGAGGTGAAGGGGGAGACGGCCGATGCTTGAGTTCAATCTGGCAAGGCGCGCGCCGACCGTCGCCCCGATCGCCTCGGATGCCGGCGTGAAGATCACGCCGCTCGGGCCGCAGGGCCGGCTTGCCCTGCGCATCAGACCGGCGGCGCTCGCCGGCCGCAACGATCTGGGCGGCTTCGACCTGTCCGGCCCGATCAATTCGCGCCGCGAAGGTGGCGACGGAGAAGCGTCCCGCGATGCGCTGCATCTCGGCCCGGACGAGTGGATGCTCATCGTTCCCGCCGACGAGGTGGAAGAGCGCTGCGAGGCGGTTTCCGCCGCCCTCTCCGGCGCGGCCTTCTCGCTCGTCGACGTTTCGTATCGCGACGTGAGTTTTTCTGTCGAGGGCCCGGGCGCCGATGCGATGATCAATGCCGGCTGCCCGATCGATCTTTCGTTGAAGACCTTTCCCGTCGGCTCTGCGACGCGCACGCTCCTCGGCAAGGCCGAGATCGTGCTCGCGCGGCTTGCCGCCGACCGCTTCACCGTCACCACCTGGCGGTCCTTCGCCCCTTACGTTCAGGGCTTCCTCGTCGAGGCCGCGAAGGACGGCGTCTGACACGACCATGAGACCGGCACCGACTGGGGCCGAGGAAAGACGCAGAACCGAACAACAGGGGCGCGGCCGGCGCCCGGTAACCGGCCCCGATAGGGTGCAGCCATGATGATGAACGACCTCGTCGCCCGCCTGACGCACCGCAAGAAGGGCTACACGCTCGAGGCGCCCTTCTACACGGACCCGGATATCTACGACGTCGACATGGAGGTGATCTTCGGTCGGCACTGGCTGTTCGTCGGCGTCGAGCCCGACGTGCCGGAGCCCGGCGACGTCATGGTCGTCGACATCGGCAAGAACTCCATCGCCGTCCTGCGCGACGACGACGGCGAAGTCCGCGCCTTCCACAATGTCTGCCGCCATCGCGGCGCCCGGCTCGTGCACGAGGCAAAGACCACCGTCGGCAATCTCGTCTGCCGCTACCATTCCTGGGTCTACGACACGACCGGCAATCTCATCCATGCCGAGCATATGGGCGAGGATTTCGACCGCTCCTGCCACGGGCTGAAGCCGGTCCACATCCGCTCGCTGGAGGGTCTCCTCTTCATCTGCCTTGCCGACAATCCGCCGCAGGATTTCGACGAGCTGGAGCGCGTCATGGCGCCCTATCTCGCGCCGCATAACCTGCGCGAGACCAAGATCGCCTACAGCCACGACCTGATCGAGCCGGGCAACTGGAAGCTGACGATGGAGAACAACCGCGAATGCTATCACTGCGGGGCGAACCATCCCGAGCTGACCGTGCCGCTCTTCGCCTACGGCTTCGGCTTTGCGCCGGAAGAGCTCGACGAGGACGAGCGAGAGCATGCCGCGCAATATGCGACGATGCTGCAGGACAACCATCGCGACTGGGAGGCCGCGGGCCTTCCCTCCCGCGAGGTCGATCGGCTGGACGACATGGCCACCGGCTTCCGAACCGAGCGCCTGCCGCTTTCGGGCGCCGGCGAGAGCCACACGATGGACACCAAGCGCGCCTGCAACAAGCTGATGGGCAACCTCTCCAACGCCAAGGCCGGCGGCCTGCATTTCTGGACGCAGCCGAACTCCTGGCACCATTTCATGGGCGATCACGCGGTGGTCTTCTCGGTGCTGCCGATCGACGCCGAGCACTCGCTGCTTCGGACCAAATGGCTGGTCCACAAGGACGCGGTCGAGGGCGTCGACTACGACCTCGACAATCTCATCGGCGTGTGGATGGCGACCAACCAGCAGGATTCCGATCTCGTCGGCTACTGCCAGGACGGCGCCCGGATGGCGGGCTACCAGCAGGGCCCCTATTCGCCGCACACCGAGATGCTCGTCGAAAAATTCGTCAACTGGTATGTCGGGCGGATGCTGTCGCATCTGGCTGAAACCCGCGCCGTCGCCTGAAGGGTCTGCCTGATATGGATGCCTCGGCTCCCAAGCCCGCCACCGCCGGCCCCGTGCCAACCGGCTACTTCCGCTGGGAGCCGGAGGAAGACGACGTCCTGATCTGCCGTGCGGTGCGCAACGAGACCCACGACGTCAAGACCTTCGTCCTCGCGCCGCGCCAGGATCGCCAGTTCGAGTTCGTCTCGGGCCAGTTCATGACCTTCGAATTCGAGATCAACGGCGAGACGATCCAGCGATGCTACACGATCTCCTCGCCGCCGACCCGGCGCGATACCGTCACGATCACCGTCAAGCGCGTCCCCGGCGGGCCGGTGTCGAACTGGCTGCACGACGAGTTCCAGCCGGGCATGATGCTCAAGGCGACCGTGCCGATGGGCGAGTTCACCTGGTCGGGCATGCAGGACACGAAATATCTGTTCCTGTCGGGCGGATCGGGCATCACGCCGATGATGGCGATGACCCGCGCCGCCTACGACCTCGCGCTGATCTCCGACATCGAATTCGTCCATGCGGCCCGCTCGCCAGACGACATCATCTTTCGCGACGAGCTGAGCTTCATGGGCCGGCGCAACCACTGGATCAAGCCGACCTTCATCTGCGAAAAAGACTCTCCCTTCGAGCGCTGGTCCGGCATTCGCGGCCGCTTCGACCATGCCAAGCTCCAGGTGATCTGCCCCGACTTCAAGGAGCGCGTCGTCTTCGTCTGCGGCCCCGCGCCCTTCATGAAGGCGGTCCGCGAGCTCTTCGTCGAGGCCGGCTTCGACATGAGCCGCTATCATCAGGAAAGCTTCAACTTCGAATCCTTCACCGAGGAAGCCCAGGAGCAGATCGCCGAGGCGACCGAGGCGATCACCACCGACGTGAAGGTCTTCCAGCTCGAATTCACCAAGACCGGCCGCACCGTCGAATGCCCCGAAGGCCTCACCGTCCTCGAAGCCGCCCGCAGAGCCGGCATCCGCGTCCCCTCCTCCTGCTCCAAGGGCCTCTGCGGCACGTGTAAATCGAAGCTCACCTCGGGCTCGGTGGAGATGAAGCACGGCGGCGGCATAAGGCAGAGGGAGATCGACGCCGGCATGGCGCTCTTGTGCTGCTCGCGGCCAAAGAGCGATCTGGTGATCGAGCGATGAGGTGGGGGGCGCACATGCCCGGCTTGGCTGGCGCAGGAGGCGGGCGTCGTCGCTCTACGCTCCCCTGGATTCTCGGGACGGGGCCCGAGAATGACGACCGGGAGGGTAGGATGGGCGCCTTTTCCGGTGTCGCCGATATTGCCGCAAACGTTCCAGAACATGCACCGCCACCAACGCTTCGTCATTCTCGGGCCCCGTCCCGAGAATCCAGGGGCGGCCGTGCGCGATCGGTCAAGCCGCGTCGGCCGAAGGCGTAAGACACCATGGGCGGCTGGGTCTACATCATGGCATCGCGGCGCAACGGAACGCTCTATGTCGGCGTGACCTCGGACCTTAACCGCCGCGTTCTCGAACATCGCGAGGGTGACCTGAAAGGCTTCACCGCCCGCTACGGCTGCAAGACCCTCGTCTGGCACGAGCGCCACCACGACATCGAAAGTGCGATCCAGCGGGAGACCTCGATCAAGCGCTATCAACGGGCGTGGAAACTGCGGCTGATCGAGGAGCTGAACCCGCAGTGGTCGGATCTCTTCGAACGGTTTTCGGACGAGGACAATCCGTTCCGGCCGTCCTTCGTGCGGTCTTGCGAGGCGCTACCGTCGGAGCCCGACGCTCCCCTGGATTCTCGGGACGGGGCCCGAGAATGACGGACGGGATGGGAACAGCGGCGCCTTTTCCTGCAGCGCCGAGACTGCCGCAGACGTCTCAGGACAGGCACCACCACCCACGCTTCGTCATTCTCGGGCCCCGTCCCGAGAATCCAGGGGCGGAAGGACGCCGGCCATGCCACATCGGACACGAATCCCGTCGCCGAGACACCCCATTTGACCGCATTCTGGCGTCACCGGTTCCGAAGTCCACCCTTCGCGCCCGACGCTCCCCTGGATTCTCGGGACGGGGCCCGAGAATGACAACCGGGATGGGAGGACGGGCGCCTATTTCTGCAACGTCCAGACTGCCGAGAACGTTTCAGGACGGGCGAAATCATCACCACTTCGTCATTCTCGGGCCCCGTCCCGAGAATCCAGGGGCGGACGGGCATTGCCGGCCATCGTGTGACTGCATCGGCGATGGCGCCCGGGCGTCAGCTCTGTCCACCGTAAGCTGCGCCTACCGAAGCGAGCCAACTGTCCCCACAATCACCCATGAGAGCCCCTCCCCATGATCGCCAATGCCGAAGCTCTCCTGAAGCCCCTGACCATCAAGGGGCTCACCATCCGCAACCGGGTGATGTCGACGAGCCATGCGCCGTCCTACGGCAAGGACGGCAAGCCGCAGGAGCGGTATCAGCTCTATCATGAGGAGAAGGCCAAGGGCGGCATCGGGCTGACGATGTTCGGCGGGTCGTCCTCCGTCTCGGTGGACAGCCCGGCGGCGCCGTGGAACCAGATCTCCGTCGCCGACGACGGCGTCGTGCCGTTCTTCCGGGAGTTTTCGGACCGCATCCACCGTCATGGCGCCAAGCTGATGATCCAGCTGACCCATATGGGCCGGCGCACCAAATGGGACACCGAGCACTGGATCCCGGTGAAGTCGGCGTCGGCCACCCGCGAGCCGGCATCGCGGGCGATCGCGAAAGCCCTCGAACAGGAGGAGATCGACCGCATCGTCGCCGATTTCGCCGCGGCGGCGCGGCGCTGCAAGGAGGGCGGGCTCGACGGCTGCGAGATTTCCGCCGCCCATGGCCATCTCGTCGATCAGTTCTGGTCGCCGCACTCCAACCATCGCAGCGACAAATACGGCGGATCGCTGGAAAACCGCATGCGCTTCGGCATCGAGGTCCTGTCGGCGATGCGCGAGGCGGTGGGCGACGACTATGTCATCGGCATGCGCATGTCCGGCGACGAGATGCTGAAGGGCGGGCTCTCCCATGAAGACTGCGTGACGATAGCCTCGGAATACGCCTCGCGCGGCCTCGTCGACTTCCTCAACATCATCGGCGGCCAGGCGCGCGATCACATCGCCCATGCAGTGTCGCTGCCCAACATGTCCTTTCCTGTGGCGCCCTTCCTGCCCCTCCCCTCGGCGATCAAGCGTGAGGTGGACGTGCCGATCTTCCACGCCCAGCGGGTCACCGATCTCGCCACCGGCGCGCGGGCCGTCGCCGAAGGCCATGTCGACATGATCGCGATGACGCGGGCGCACATCGCCGACCCGCATCTCGTGAAGAAGCTCTCCGAGGGCCGGGCCGACGACATTCGCCAGTGTGTCGGCGCCGGCTACTGCATCGACCGGATCTATGTCGGCGGCGACGCGCTCTGCATCCAGAACGCCGCGACGGGGCGCGAGGCGACGATGCCGCATGTCATCGACAAGGCTCCTGCGGCAAAGAAGGCGGTGGTCGTCGGCGGCGGCGTCGGCGGGCTGGAGGCCGCGCGGGTGCTGGCCGAGCGCGGCCACCAGGTGACGCTGTTCGAGAAGTCGGACCGCCTTGGCGGGCAGATCAACGTCGCGTCGAAGGCCACATGGCGCGAGGCGCTGTCGGGCATCCCGCGCTGGCTGGTCGCCCAGGTCCAGAAGCTCGGCGTCGATATCCGCCTCGGCACCGAGGCCGGCGAAGCCGAAATCGCGGCTCTTTCCCCCGATATCGTCGTCGTCGCCACCGGCGGCCTGCCGCAGAAGGGCGAGGCCAAGGGTTTCGAGCACGCCGTCACCACATGGGACGTTCTGGAGGGCCGTTCGGAGCCCTCGGGCACGGTGCTCCTTTATGACGAGATCGGCGGACACAATGCCGCCTCCACCGCCGAGGTGCTGGCCAGGAGGGGCTGCCTCGTCGAGATGGCCACCCATGACCGGATGATCGGCGAGGAGATCGGCCCGACCAACCAGCCGGTCCATCTGCGCGAACTCTACAAGCTCGGCGTCCTGATGACGCCCAATTCGGAGCTGATCGAGATCTATCCGGAAGGCAACCGGCTGATCGCCGCCCTGCGCAATACAATGACCGATGCCGAGGAAGAACGCGTGGTGGACGCGGTGGTGGTCGATTACGGAACGCTGCCGGTGGACGGGTTGCATTTCGCCCTGAAGGACAAGGCACGCAACAAGGGGCTGACGGATCTCCAGGCGATGATCGACGGCCGCCCGCAACCGGCGGAAATGAACGGCGCGGTGGCTGAGGGCGGCTACACCCTCTACCGCATCGGCGACGCCGTCGCCGGCCGCAACATCCACGCCGCCATCTACGATGCGCTGCGGCTGTGCAAGGATCTTTGAGGATGGGCAGGGCGGGGTCGAGCCGACCGGTTAGAGACGCGTCCCTGCGCAAGGCGGACGCTTTCTGGGTCAGCGATAGGTCGCTCGCCCGGACATTTTGCGTCTCTTCCGGACGACGGCACGGCGGCGATACCCCCCTCTGCCCTGCCAGGCATCTCCCCCACAAGGGGAGAGATCAGCCGGGCATTAAGGCCCGTGCGCTTTCGTCAACGCCGGGGATTTGCGGAAACGCTCGGCCGTCCGCCGAGACGGCGACAACTCCGATCTCCCCCCTTGTGGGGGAGATGCCGGCAGGCAGAGGGGGGTATGCCGCCGCGCCCCATGGCTTGGCCAGCCGCCCCGCGGACAGGCCGCACGGGATCCTCGGGACGGGGCCCGAGGATGACGAACCGGAAAGGCTGCCGCTTGCCGCGGACCGGGCATGGTCTGGAACGTCCGGCCGGCGCCATCGCACCGCGGCGGCAGGAGATTTCGCACGTCCCGCAACTCACACGCGGCGTCATCCTCGGGCCCCGTCCCGAGGATCCAGTGACACGTCCGTGGCGGTCGATCACCCCCTCTCCAGCCGCCACCGGGAAGAGCGTCTCCCATGACCGCCGCTGCCTTCCTCCCCTGGCTCGTCGTCGCAATGATCGCCGTCGCCGTCGTCCAGATCGCGCGCCGCCTCTTCCTCTGGCGCCGCGGCAAGCCCGCGACGGTCGACTGGCTCGCTGGCCTCAAAGCTTTGCCATCCCGCTATCTCGTCGATGTCCATCACGTCGTCGATCGCGACAGGTCCGCGTCGAAGATGCATGTGCCGACGGCCGGCGGGCTGGTGCTGGCATCAAGCCTTCTCGTCCTCGGCCTCGTCCCGGCAATCGCCGGCTCGAGAGCCTATTGGGCGCTCGTCGCGCTGGCCTTCCTCGTCATGTCCGCCGGTGTCGGCCTCGAAGCACGCCGCCGCTATCCCCGCGCCCTGCCCCGGCTTTCGCTCGGCCAATGGCAGCGGTTCCCGGTCCTTCTCGGCCTCTTCGCGGGTGGCGGGCTCCTCACCAGCCTTCTCGCCGCGCTCGGCAATCCCCTGCCGGCGCTTTCCTTCCTCACCCTCATCGCCACCGCCACCGGTGGTCTCGCGCTGGCATCCACCGCCGCGACCGGCCCGATGCGCCATGCGCTGGCGGGCGCGGCACATCTCGTCGCCCATCCCCGCCCGGACCGTTTCGGCGGCGGCCGCTCGACCGGGCTGAGACCCCTCGACCTTTCCGTCGAAACGCCCTGGTCGGAAAAACGGCGCGAAGAGCCCTTCGAGGAAGAAGGCCCCCAAAAGCTCGGCGTTGAAACCCCTTCCGACTTCGCCTGGACCCGGCTTCTCGCCTTCGACGCCTGCGTCCAGTGCGGGCGCTGCGAGGCGGCCTGCCCGGCCTTTGCGGCGGGACAGCCGCTCTCCCCCAAACATCTCATTGCCGATCTTGCGGCGGCGACCGCCGGCGGCCATGTCCGGCCCTATGCCGGCCAGCCCTATCCGAACGCGCGCGAGACCATCGGCGCGGCGGGGCTCCACGCGCCGATCATTGCGCCCGACGGCATGGTCCATCCCGATACGCTATGGTCCTGCACGACCTGCCGGGCCTGCGTCGAGGAATGCCCGATGATGATCGAGCATGTGGATGCGATCGTCGATCTGAGGCGGTTCCAGACGCTGGAGCTCGGCGCCGTGCCGCTGAAAGCCGAGGAGCCGCTCGCCAATTTTCGCGGCTGCGACGAGCCGAACGGCCGGGCGCTCAAGGAGCGCACCGACTTCGCCGCCGGCCTCGCCCTGCCGCGCATTGCCGACAAGGGCGAGGCCGACGTCCTCCTCTGGCTCGGACAGGCGGCCTACGACCTGCGCGGCCAGCGCACGCTGAAGGCGCTGATCCAGACGCTGAAGAGCGCCGGCGTCGATTTCGCCGTGCTCGGAGACGAGGAGCGCGACTGCGGCGATCTCGCCCGGCGCTTGGGGGACGAGGCGACGTTCCAGCGACTGGCGAGGGCAAACATCGCGGCGCTGTCACGCTACGGCTTCAAGCGCATCCTCACCGCCGACCCCCACGCTCTGCATGTGATCCGCAACGAATATCCGGCCTTTGGCGGGCATTACGAAGTCATCCACCACACCGCCTTCCTCGCCGAACTCGTCGCGGCAAAACGGCTGGCGCCGGCACCGCTCACCGGCCGCGCCGTCACCTATCACGACCCCTGCTATCTCGGCCGCTACCAGGGCGAGGTGGAAGCGCCCCGCGACCTCCTCGACGCCCTCGGCCTCGAACGCCGGGAAATGGCGCGTTCGGGCAAGCGCTCGATGTGCTGCGGCGGCGGCGGCGGCGCGCCGGCGACCGATATTCCCGGCGACACCCGCATTCCCGACATTCGCATGGGCCAGGCGATGGATACAGGGGCGCGCACGGTCGCCGTCGCCTGCCCCCAATGCACGGCGATGCTCGAAGGCGTCACCGGCGAGCGCCCCGAGGTGAAGGACGTTGCCGAACTCCTGTGGGAAGCGCTGCAGGCGGGCGAGCGGACGAACGGGCCGGCTGTGCGGGAGCTCGAACCCGCATGAGCCGCTTGCGCAAGGATCCGCGCGCCGAGCGCCAGGAAAGACAGGTCGCAGCGGCAGGCAGGCGGCCTCGGATCGACGTCGGTCACCGAGAGGCCAAAGCCGCATCCGGACGTCTGCGCCGCGACCCGTGGCGGGAATGGTCGGCGAGCCTCGTCGGCGAAAGCCGGCGCAAGCGCTATGATCGCTCGCAGCGGCAGATGGAGCATGGGAATTCGGCGCGCCTCACGAGGGCTCGTGCCCGGGACGGCGTCGAGGCGACGGAGATCAGCCCCGGCCAGCCGGCCGTGCGGGTGATCGATGAGCCGGCCTTTCTGGTCTTTGCGGTGATCACGGCGGCAGGCGGGCGTCTGTCGCGCCTCGATCGGCAGCTCCTCGGCGCCGCCCGGCTGCTCGCCGATGCCGGAGACGGAGGTGGCGCAGCCGTGGCCATCACGGCCGCCTTCGACCCGGTCACCGCAAAGGACCTCGCAAGGAGCCTCGGTGAAGCGGGCGCCGACCGGGTGCTGAGCGTTCCCGGCGACATCCACCCGAGCGGCACCGCCGCCGCGCTGCGCCATCACGTCGAGGCGTTCGCCCCCCGCCACATGCTCTTCGCCGAGGACGGCGACAGCGCCGATCTTGCAAGGCGCCTCGCGGTTTCCTTGAACGAGCCGCTGTTTGCCGGCGTCGAGCATCTGACGCCGCGCTCGGCCGTGCGGGCGCTGCGCAACGGGACCAGGGAAGTCGCCCTCGCCCCGCCGCTTCTGATGACTCTCGGCGAGGATCGCATGAAGCCCTATGAGTCTGGTCCCTGCGAGGCTAGGCCGCTCGACATCGAGGTCGGGCCCTTCGGCGGAGACCCAGCGATCCTCTCGGTCGAGATCATTCCCGGCGATCCAGCCAGCCTCGCCTTGTCGGAAACCGACTTCGTCGTCTCGGCCGGCAACGGCGTCAGCGACTTCGCCGCGTTTGGCGATCTCGCGGCCGTCCTGAAAGCCACCCCCGGCGCGAGCCGCGTCGTCTGCGATGCCGGGCTGATGCCGCGCGCCGCGCAAGTGGGCGCATCCGGCACGGTGCTTGCCGCCGACTGCTATCTGGCACTCGGCATATCCGGGGCGCCCCAGCATCTGCAGGGCATTGCCGGCTGCGAACACGTCATCGCCGTCAACACCGATCTGCACGCCGCGATGATCGAGCGGGCGGGCCTTGCCATCGTCCAGGACGCCCAGCTGGTCATGCCGGCGCTTGTGAAACTTCTCGCGGAGCGTCAGGCATGAAGACGATCGTGCTTCTCTCCGACGCCAGGAACCCGGTATCGGGCCGGCAACAGCTGTCCCGGCTCGAAGCCCAGGCGATCGGCCTTGCGGCTGGCCTTTGCGAAAAGCCCCGCGGGCTGCATGCCGGATCGGGCGAGGACGGCGTTTCGGCCGGTCTCGGCCATGGGCTTGCGGGCCTCGACATCATCGATCTGCCGGCGACGGACGACCCGCTGCCGGCGCTCGCCGGGTTCATCGCAAAGGCCATGGGGGGCGCCGGCGCGCCCGAGCTGATCTTGTGCGGACGGCGCGGCGAAGGCGGCGAGGAAACCGGCCTCGTGCCCTATCGCCTGGCCGAGACGCTCGGCCTGCCGATCCTCGCCGATGCCGTCGCCATCCGGGCGGGCGAGATCGCAGGCACGCTCGTGGTCGATCAGGCGATGGCGAAGGGCGCCCGGCGCCGCGTGACGATCAAGCTCCCGGCGATCGTTACGGTGCATTCTCTGGCCCCGCCGCCGATGCCTTTCGCCTTCGGCAGGATGCGCCGGGGGGAGATCCGGCATCACGAACCTCTGGAACGGCTCGGTTTACCGGACACCGCGGCTCGGTCGGATGCAAGTGCCGAAGAGCGCCCCCATCGCGCCCGGCCGAAACTGATGCGCCAGAGCGGCACGGCCAGCGGCGGGCCGAACCTCCATGTGGGGCCGGAGCCCGATGAGGCGGCACGGCTGATTCTCGATTATCTGGAGGCGAACGGCATCCGGCGATATGGTTCGTCATAGGACGGTGGTAGGGTTGGCGGGCGTTCAGTCGGCGAGCTTGTCGGCGGCAGACCCCCCTCTGGCTTGCCAGCCATCTCCCCCACAAGGGGGGAGACCGATCTCGCTCTTCGGCCACGCCCTACCTTGAAGTCGAGTTTTCGGCACGTGGGTTGAAGAGAATAGCGCGACAATGCAGCGAATGATCTCCCCCCCTTGTGGGGGAGATGCCGGCAGGCAGAGGGGGGTAACGCTTACGCCACCCCTCACCAGAAAACCCGCTGGCCCGACCGGGCGATACCGGTCGCCCTTTCCCTCACGCCCCCTGCGTCGCCAGTTCGCCGTGCGTCTCCGTCTTGACCCTCCGGGGCTGGCGGGCCTTTGCGGCGACTTCGCCGGCGATCATCTCGGCGGTGATGGCCGAGAGCGTCCAGCCGAGATGGCCATGGCCGGTGTTGTAGAAGACGTTCGCGCGGCGGCCCTGGCCGACCTTCGGCATCATGTTCGGCATCATCGGGCGAAGGCCTGCCCAGGGCACGATGGACGAAGTCGAGACTTCCGGAAAGCGCGTCCGGCACCAGTCCACCAACGGGCGGATGCGCCGGTCCTTGATGTCGCGGTTTTCGCCGGAAAACTCGGCCGTACCGGCGATGCGAAGGCGGTCCGCCCCCAGCCGCGAGGTGACAATCTTGGCGTGGTCGTCGAGCAGGCTCACCATCGGCGCGCCGGCCCGGCTGTCCTCGTCGTTGAGATTGACGGTGATCGAATAGCCCTTCACCGGATAGACATTGACCCGGTCACCCAGCTGCGCCGCGAACTTGCGGCTGGCGACGCCGGCGCAGACGACGATCGCGTCGAAATGCTCCGACCCCGAGGCCGCGTTCGAGCCGGCCGGGCGCGAATGGACGATCACGCCCTCTTCGCCCCTCGACTGAAGCTTCGTGACGTCGGCGGAAAACTTTAGGGTCGCCCCGTGCCGGCGGCAGGCCTCGGCGAGCTTGCGGGTGTATTTGTGGATGTCGCCGGTGAAGTCGGATTCGGTGAAGAAGCCGCCGACGAAATTGCCGCGGATCGTCGGCTCGATGGCGGCGATCTCCTCCGGCGTGACGGCAACGCGCTTCAGCCCGCCCTGTTCGAGCAGCCCGTTGACCTTCGCCGCATGGGCAAATTCGCTTTTTTCCTCATAGACATGAAGAATGCCGCGCTTTTCGGCGTCGAAGGAGAAGCCCTCGCGATCGGCCATGTCGAGGAGATGTTCGCGCGCCGCGATGGCGAGCTTCGTCGTCGCGATGGTGTTCTGCTCGTAGTTGCGGGCAGCGAGCACGAATTCGGCCATCCAGGACAGCTTGTGCCAGGACGGCTTCGGGCTGACGAGCAGCGGCGCGTCCTTGGTGAGCATCCATTTGATGCCCTTGAGAAACGTCGACGGCTGATTCCAGACTTCGGCATTGGAGGCCGAAAGCTGCCCGCCATTGGCGAAGGACGTCTCCATCGCGGCATAGGGCTGCCGGTCGAAGACGGTGACGTCGAAGCCGCGGCTGATGAGCTTGTAGGCGGTGGTGATGCCGGTGATGCCGGCGCCGATGACGGCGATTGAGGTCATGACGAGCCCTTTCTTCCGCGTTTCTCGCGGAGATCCGTGCTTGCCCCTCCCGTCATGAGCCTGAGAGTTTCACCGTGGCGGAAGGATTTCCGGCCCGGCTTTCTCCTTCGGCGGGCGACCTCGAAACAAGGTCACCACTCTTCGGATTCTTATGACGAAACGGTCCTTTTGCCTGAGAGTTTCCGGGGCGGTTGCTCCTTCGGCGCCGGCTTTAAGGCCGATCTCTCCCGTGTCCGTCGATGCGCCAACACTAGCGCTGCCCACCTTACCCGACAATGACGAAGGCCCTTCAAATTGTCGCATGGCTGCCATGCAGTATGCGCAGAACGCCACTCTCGCCCCTGCCCTGCCGAGCCGGCAGCCGCACGTATCGCAAGCGTCAGTCCAACTCCCAAGGATAAAGCTTCCTCAGGATTGCATGTGACAGTCGCCGCCGCCGCTTGGCCAAAAATGCAGTTCGCACAACCGTATCCCCCGCAAAGCCTGTCTTTCGGGAATGAGCAGAGATCGTGAGGCACGTGGGAATCAGGGGCAGGATCTTCGTCGCGTTTTTACCGGTCGCCATCCTGGCGCTCGCGCTTGGCCTTGCCGCCGAGTTCACGATGAGCCATGCGCCACTGGTGCAGCCAAATCTCGAACGCCGCGCCGTGCCCCCGCCAGAGCCGTCCGAGGCGCCCGAGGACGAGGCGGCGCGAGACGTTCAGGATCCCGCCCGCGCCGATCCTACCCCGGTCTTCATGGAACGCGCCGCCGACACACTCGAGCGCATCCGCTTTGCTGCCGTCGATTATGTCGAGGACGGCACGCGCGACAGCTACGACCGCTTCCAGGAGGCCGCCGAGGAGCTGAACGATCTGTCAGCCAGGGACCGGGCCGTCATCGACGAAAATCCCGACCTTGCCGCAGCCTTCAAGGGGATCGAGACCGGTCTGGCATCCTGGCGCTCGGCGATCGACACGCTGGCCGGGTTAAAATCCGGCGAGGCAAAGGCGACCGAGGCCGTCGCCGAAGCGGGACCGCTCGCCGTCTCCGCCATGTCGGATGTCATCAAGGTCGCCTGGCGCGCCTTCGACATCGAGGCGCTCTATCACGCGACGGCGACCTTCGAATCGCTGAATGCCAGCCTCGTTTCGGCCGAGCGCTTCCTGCGAACCGACGAGCGCGCGGCTTTCGACGTCGCCCAGTCGAAGCTGAACGAGGCAATGGGCCGACATGCGGCCATGACCAAGCTGATGAGCGATCCCGCCCAGCTCGAACGCGCCCGCGAGGCTCTGTCGCGAATGAAGGACTTCGGCGACAAGCTCGCCGCGACCAAGGATTTTGCAGCGAAGATGCAGGGTCTGCGCGCCGGTCTGCTTCTCAGCGCTCCCCGCACCGTCGCGCGCAGCGTCGCCGCGCTCGGCCAGCAGCGCGAGGCAGGCTCGGCGCAACCGGCACCGTCGCCGGCAAGCTACGCCGTCTCCAGGACAGGCACCGAAACCCCGCCGGAGACCGCGGAGGTCGCCGACGAAGGCGGGACGGTGGCCGCCGCCGACCCGGCGAAGAGCCCGCTGCCTGTCTCGAACGGGCGCATGGTGCTGATCGGCGCCGTTTTGGTCTCGCTGTGCGCGCTCTTCAGCGGTCTTCTCGCCGCCATCAGGACCGCACGCCCCCTTGCCCGCTTCTCGCAGACGCTTGCCATGCGCGGCGAAGGCGAAGCGAGCGACCTGAAGGACGAGGCCGATCGCAAGGACGAGATCGGCGACATCGCCAGAGCCTTGCTGCAGATCGAAAAACGTGAGCGCAGCGACGACGCCGCCGCCGCGGCCTCCCAACACATGCGTGAAGCCGAGGAGCGCGAGAAGATCGAGCGCGAGGCGGCGGAAAAAGCCGCCGAGCGCAAGAAGATCGACGCCGACCTCGATCTCATATCCCAGGGTCTCGATCGCCTTGCGGATGGCGAACTGACGACGCGGCTCGCCGCCGACCTGCAGTGCGTGCCGCATGTCGGCCAGCGCTTCGACCGGCTGGCCGTCAATTTGGAGCAGACGTTTTCCTCGCTTCACATCGCAAACGCCTCGCTTGCGACCGGCCTGTCGGAGATCTTCGAGGCGACCGACGATCTTGCCAGGCGCACCGAGCAGCAGGCCGCCAATCTCGAACAGACGGTCGCGGCGATCGGCGACGTCTCCCACGCCGTCGCCGAGACGGCCGATGGCGCGCGCAAGGCCGAGCAGGCCGCGAACACGGCCAGAGAGACCGCCGGCCAGGGCGGCGAAATCGTCGGCAAGGCGATCGGCGCGATGTCGGCGATCGAGCAGTCCTCCCAGAAGATCGTCAAGATCATCGGCGTGATCGACGAGATCGCCTTCCAGACCAATCTTCTCGCGCTGAACGCCGGCGTCGAGGCGGCGCGGGCCGGAGAGGCCGGCCGGGGGTTTGCCGTCGTTGCCCAGGAAGTGCGCGGCCTCGCCCAGCGTTCGGCCGACGCGGCAAAAGAAATCAAGCAGCTGATCAACGCCTCCAATGGTCAGGTGAAGGAGGGCGTCTCGCTTGTCACCGCGTCGGGCGAATCCTTGGGCGGCATCGTCGAAAGGGTCGCGGAGGTCAGCCAGCTCGTCGAGGAGATCGCCAAGCGTGCGCAGGATCAGGCGGCGAACCTCAAGGAAGTCTCCAGCGCCGCCGAACAGATGGACAAGACGACCCAGCAGAACGCCGCCATGGTCGAGGAGACCACCGCCGCCGCACAACAGCTGAAGGCCGAGAACGAGACGCTGGCGGTGCTCATCCGCAGCTTCGTCGGGGCGAAGGCAGGTAACCCCGGCAGGACGTCGCGCCCCACGCCCCAGCCCGCACGATCCGCCGAGCCGGCATTCGGCGAGGATGAGGAGGACGGCATCAGCCTTTGGGGCGCGCCACCGCGCCGGAGTGCACCGCGATCGGGCGGCGGCGGCGCCACCGCCGTCCAGCAGCGGGCGACGCAGGAAGTCGACGGCTGGGAGGAGTTTTGAACGTCACGTGACGACCGCTGCGCTGCCGCAACTTCTGCCGCTAATGGTTGTCGAGGCAGCCAGTCTCGGATGCTGCGCCTTGCTACCCCCCTCTGCCTGCCGGCATCTCCCCCACAAGGGGGGAGATCGATATCGCGTCGCCGCCGGCACGTCTTTTTGAGCGCGGGAGATTACGCCAGCGTTCGTGAGTAGGGTCTGACGCAACAGCCGCCGATCTCCCCCCTTGTGGGGGAGATGTCCGGCAGGACAGAGGGGGGCAACGGCGCCGAACTCTGCCAAGAAAGCTCGGTTGACTGAACCGCCCCCTCACTCCCCCCTCGGAAACCGCGCATTCTCCTCGACGACGTTGAGGTCCATGTGGTTGCGCATGTAGCGCTCCGAGGCGACCTTCAGGGGCTGGTGGTCCCATGGATAGTAGGCGCCGTTGCGCAGCGCCTCGTAGACCACCCAGCGCCTTGCCTGGCTCTCGCGCACCTCGGCGTCGTAGCGCGCCATGTCCCACTGTGCCCGCATCTTTTCCTGAAAGCCCATCAGCGTTGCCGCGTGGGCGGGATCGCCGGCGAGATTGGTCAGCTCGGCCGGGTCGGCCTCGAGATCGAAGAGCTGCGGCGCGTCGATTTCGCAGTGATTGAACTTCCATCTGCCCTCGCGGATCGACACCAGCGGCGCATAGGAGCCTTCGGCCGCATATTCCATGAACACCGGCTCGGGACGCTTTGCCCCGCTGACCGTCGGCACCAATGAGTGGCCGTCGGTCCAGGGCATAATCTCGCTCATGTCGATGCCGGCGAGGTCGCAAAGGGTGGGCGTCAGGTCGATGGTCGAGACCGGCTCCTCGAGGAGCCGCGGCTCGAGGCCGGGCGCGGCGATCATCAGCGGCACCCGGGCCGAGCCCTCGTAAAAGCTCATCTTGAACCACATGCCCCGCTCGCCCAGCATGTCGCCATGGTCGGAGACGAAGACGACGATGGTATTCTCGTCCATCCGGGTGCGCTTCAGGACGTCGAGGAGCGAGCCGATCTTCTCGTCGATATAGGAGAGATTGGCGAAGTAGCCGCGCCGCGCGCGCCTGACGTCTTCAGCGGTGATCTCGGATTTCGAGGCATCGTTCGCCGCATAGAGCCGCTGCGAATGGGCGTCCTGCTCCTCGAACGGGATCGGCGCGACCTCGGGCTCCAGATGCGCGCAGTCCTCGTAGAGATCCCAGAACTTTTTCCGCGCCACATAGGGATCGTGCGGGTGGGTGAAGGAGACCGTCAGCGCCCAGGGTCTCGGATCATGGCCCCGCGACAGATCGTAGAGCTTCTGCTCGCCATGGAAGGCGACCTCGTCGTCATATTCCATCTGGTTGGTGATCTCGGCGACGCCCGCGCCGGTCACCGAGCCGAGATTGTGATACCACCAGTCGATCCGCTCGCCGGGCTTGCGATAGTCCGGCGTCCAGCCGAAATCGGCGGGATAGACGTCCGTCGTCAGCCGTTCCTCGAAGCCGTGCAGCTGGTCCGGACCGACGAAGTGCATCTTGCCGGACAGGCAGGTGTGATAGCCGGCGCGCCTCAGGTGATGGGCATAAGTCGGGATCGCCGACTGGAACTCCGCCGCATTGTCATAGACCCGCGTGCGCGACGGCAGCTGGCCCGACATGAAGGAGGCCCGCGCCGGGGCGCAGAGGGGGCTCGCCGTATAGCTGTTCTGGAACCGGGTCGAGCGCTTCGCCAGCGCTTTCAGATGCGGCATGTGGAGGAAATCCGCCGGCCCGTCCGGAAACAGCGTGCCGTTCGCCTGATCGACCATGATGATGAGAAAGTTCGGGCGGGACATGGGATGAGTTTCCCTTCCTGTTCGGGTTGCAGACGCGGGTGAGCCACCCCCTTGCGGCATAGCGCGCCCGGACGGGGCGCGACAATGGGCGAGAACCGCCGATCGCCGTCGCCTTCCCTTCCTTTCCCTTCTCCTCCCATCCCGTCCCGCGAGGCTCATTCGAGCAGCCGATCCCCGTCATCGTCGATTCGCATTGGATTTTGCAGGCGCCAGGCGGTAGAGCGCGGCCGAAAGGACCGGACGATGTGGCAGGACGCGCGAAACGAATCGGAGGCGTCGGGCGTGCCGGCACCCGCCACCGGGAGCTGGCTCGCTCATGCCGGCGCGACCGTCAATCTCGCGCTGCCGCTGATCGGCGTCCAGCTCGCCCAGGTGACGATGAACGTCACCGACACGGTGATGGTCGGCTGGCTCGGCGCCGCCGAGCTTGCCGCGACGGTGCTCGCCACCCAGGCCTTCTTTCTGTTCTTCATCTTCGGCTCGGGCTTTGCCCATGCCGCTGTGCCGCTCGCAGCCGGGGCACAGGGGCGCGGCGACATTCGCGGCGTGCGCCGCTCGATCCGCATGAGCGTCTGGGTCCTTGCCATCTACGGCGCGCTGACCTTGATCCCCCTCACCTTCCTTGAGCCGATCCTGCTCGCCCTCGACCAGAAACCGGAGACGGCGCGGCTCGCCGGCGCATACATGGCGCTCGGCCAGTGGTCGATGTTCCCCGCATTGCTGATCCTCAGCCTTCGGGCCTATCTGACCGTCGTCAACCGGGCCTATCTGATGCTGACGGTGATCGTCGCCGGGGCGCTGGCCAATGCCGGCTTCAACTGGGTCTTCATCTTCGGCCATCTCGGCGCGCCGGCTCTCGGCATCGTCGGGGCGGCGATGGCGACACTTCTGTCCAATCTCCTGATGGCGGCGCTCCTCGTCGGCTACACCGTTCTTGCCCCCGCGCTGACGCGCTACGAGCTCTATCAACGCGCCTGGCGGCCGGACTGGCCTGCCTTCTTCGAGGTCTTACGCCTCGGCCTGCCAATCTCGGCGACGATCATCGCCGAGGTCAGCCTCTTTGCCACCTCCTCGATCATGATGGGCTGGCTCGGCACCATCCCGCTCGCCGCCCACGGCATCGCGCTGCAGATCGCCTCGGTCTCCTTCATGATCCCCCTCGGCCTTGCCAGCGCCGCCACCGTGCGCGTCGGCCTCGCCTTCGGGCAAAAGGACCGGATCGCGCTGGGGCGGGCCGGCAACGTCGCCATCGGGATCGGCGGGGCGATCGCGCTTTCGGCCGCCATCCTCTTCTGGCTGATGCCGGACCGGCTGATCAGTCTATACCTCGATGCCGACAACCCGAACTCCGCCGACGTCCTTGCCACCGCCGTGCCGCTTCTTCTCGTCGCGGCCGTCTTCCAGCTCGCCGACTCGCTGCAGGCGGTCGGCGCCGGTGTCCTCAGAGGCATGAAGGACACCCGCGTGCCGATGGTCATCGCGCTGGTCAGCTACTGGGCGGTGGGCATGCCCGTCGCCTATGTCCTCGCCTTCCCGCTCGGCCTCGGCGGCCCCGGCATCTGGTGGGGCCTCGCCTCGGGTCTGGCGGCGGCGGCGGCGCTGATGAACTGGCGCTATGTCAGGCGGGAGCGACTGGGGCTGCTGGGGTAAGGGATGAGCACATCGCATCGCGCCGAAAGGTCGGCGCGGCGCCCCTCGCCCTTCGAGGCTCGCTTGCGCTCGCACCTCAGGATGAGGGGCGACTGAGAGGCCGGGTCTACATTCCGCTTCCGAGCGCCTTTCTTTCCATTCTGCCCCAAGTGCATCAGGCTGGCCGCAGGCACCGAGGCGCGGCGCATCATGCGAAGGCCGGTAGTGCGAGCGACGGCCGGGCAGGGCGCCCCTCGCCCTTCGAGGCTCGCTTGCGCTCGCACCTCAGGATGAGGGGCGACTGAGAGGCCGGGGCGCCGTCCCGCCGCCGCCACGATGTCCTGCCGCCGCCACGATGTCGAGGCGCATGGACGAAGGCGCGGCGTGTCCCCCGAAGTCCCTCATCCTGAGGTGCAACCCGAGCGAAGCGAGGCGAGCCTCGAAGGGCGAGGGGCTTCGGGCCGCGCGGCGGTTCCCCTCGCCTGCCCTTTCGCCGCTCAGGCCGCCCGCCGGGCCGCGAAGCGACCGTCCGGCAGCGCCGTCACGTGGCCGTAGCGGGCGAGGACGCTCAGTGCCTGGGCGACGCGGGGCTCGATGCGCTTGCCGCCGCGCTTGAAGGCCCGGGCGATCTCCTCCGGCCCCATCGGCCGGCCGCTGGCGATGAGCACCGCGTCGACGGCGAGTGGCTGTTCGGTGCGCTCGCTCGGGAAGGCCGGCTTGCCGGCGTCGATCGCCACCACCTGATCTTCCAGCGCCAGTTCGCCGCTCTTCGCGGCCTTGCCCTTGGCAAAGCGCGGAATCTGATAGTCCGGCCGCAGCCAGCGCACATGGCCCGCCGCCTCCTCCTTCGCCCGCTCGGCGTTCAGCGCGACCAACCGTTCGAGGATGTCCTCGTCGGAAAGATCCGCCGGCCAGCCATAGGCCTCGGCGGTCAGGGCATCGATGGTCTCGTGAAGCTCCTTCAGGATCAGCACCAGCCCGCGCCGCTTGACGTCCTCGTCCTTGTCGCTCAGCGCCTCGCCGGATTTCAGCTTTTCCAGAACGTTGTAGAGCCCGGTCAGGGTCAGGTCGTCATGCTCGGCCAGCACGCGCTTGCGCGTCGCGTCGAGCTCCTCGCCGGCGGCGCGGAGTTTTTCGCGCAGGGCTTCGGATGGATCGGGGAAGGGAAAGGGGTCGAAGCAGCGGGATTTGACGTAGACAGGGTCATTGCCGTAGCCAATCCAACCGCCTGCCGTTAGCGCCCAATGAGCATGAACCCGGGAAGATAACATTGCTAGTTGGCTTGCTTCAGAAGAGGCAATTATAAGTAACTTATTGTCCGGAAGAACCGAGCCTTCCAGAAATTGGAAGACGCGATGCTTAGCCGTCTCGACCGTAGCGATAAAACGTTGCAGACCTGCCCACGCGTCGCGCGCATCGGGGACATTCTCACCGAACAACCACCAATTCTTTCGCCTGTATTCGCGAGGGTTTAGATCTCGCTCCGGCTTAACGTGCTCGACCACATGTTGATACACGGCTGGGTATCGCGTTCGGACTTCTTGATCAGTTAGTTCGAATAGATCGATGGCAAAGACGCCACGTGAGCGACCGGTCAAGTCCCGTCCGTTGCGATAAGGTCGAACTACCCGGTTGATATCGGGCGTATCTTCCTTCCCAAGCAAATTGGCTTGAGTGGCAGTTACTATGAATCCCTTGCCATGCAGAACAACGCCACGCGAAGAGAGCCCCTTGTTTGCATCGAGTTTTGTGAGGGAAGATAGATCAACGCCGACGCTCAAATCCGAATTGACGCTCCCCTCCCGCCGCGCGAACACGATCTCCGGCTCGTCCGTATCGAGGCCCTTCTCCGACAGCGTCTCCAGCAGCACCCCGTCCCGCTTGCCGGCCTCAGCCACCGTCATGGCGATCCGCACCGCGGCGCTGTCCTTCGTCGCCTTGGTCCAGGGATGGTCGGGAATGGCGTAGACGAGGCTCGCCGGCGCCTTGGCGTTGAGGTGCTTTTCCATCACCCGGCGCTGGAAGACCTGGGTGATCGAATTGGTGGTGACGAAGCCGAAGCGCTTCAGCCTGGTCTTCTTGCGGGTCAGCATGTCCGCCGCCCGGTCCCACCAGTACATGACGAAATCAGCGCTCTCGTTCATCTTCACCGGCTTGTGCGCCGCCCAAAGAGCCTCGGCATAGAGCGAGCCGAGCCGGGAGCGCAGGTCCTTGCCGCCGATGAAGGGCGGGTTCCCCACGATGAACTCCGCCTCCGGCCAGTCCGGCCGGCGCGGGTTCGGATAAGTCTCCACCCGCTTGCCGTCCCGCTCCTCGATGGTCGGCAGCGGATAGCCGTCCCATGTCAGCACGGCGTCATAGCCCTCGTGGCGGCCGAAATTGATGTTCCTGAACGCCTTCAGGATCGGCTCGGCCGGGTGGCCGTCGCGCGTGCGGTAATGCTGCTGGAGATAGCCGATCCAGACCACCAGCTCGGCGATGGCGGCGGCGCGCGGGTTGAGTTCCAGCCCGAGAAACTGGTGCGGATCGACGGTCTCGCGTTCGAGGCCGAGGCTTTCCATCGCGCCGAGCCGGGCCAGCGTCTCCAGCACCTCCCCCTCCAGCCGCTTCATCAGTTCGAGGCTGACATAGAGGAAATTGCCGGTGCCGCAGGCGGGATCGAGCACGCGGGTTTCGCAAAGCTGATGCAGGAAGCCGCGGACGATCTCGGCCGCCTTCTTCTCCTCGCCCTCCTCCTTGGCGGCCTGCGCCCGCGTCAGCGCGCGGCGCCAGTCCTCGCGCAGCGGCTCCATCACCGTCACCTCGACGAGGCGCTGCACATAGGCCCGGGGCGTATAATGGGCGCCGAGACGCTTCCTCTCGGTCTTCTCCAGCGCCTGTTCTAGGAGCGTGCCGAAGATCGCCGGGTCGACCTCGGTCCATTTCGCCTTCGCCGCCGCAAGCAACTCGCCGATCTCCTCGCGCCCGAGCGGAAAGGCGCGGGCATCCTTGAAGAGATTGCCGTTGAAATGGCGAAGATGGGTGCGGAAGGCCGAGTAGAAGCGCCTGTCGCGGACGGGCTCGTCCATCTTCGCCCACAGCTCTTCCAGAAGCGGCACGAAGGATCCGGGGCTTTCGACGCAATCGGCAAGAAGCTCGGTGAACTTGCCCTTTGGAATGAGGTCGACGTCCTCGGCGAACATCGTGAAAATGCAGCGCATGAGGAAATGCGCCACGTCCTCGGCCGGATGGCCGGCCTCCAGGGCTTTGGAGACCTCCGCCAGACGCCTGGCGATCTCGCGGGTGACGCGGGCGGATTCGCGCGCCGGATCGAGGCTTTTCGGGTCCGTCCAGATGGTGGCGAGGCGCTGCCGGATCTCCGGCTTGCGCAGCTCTTCCAGATAGATGCGGAAGCCCTTGCGGTCAGGGAACTGGCCGTAGGCGCGGCCGGTGCCGGTAAAATCGGCGAAGATCTCCAGCGCATTGCCGACGTCGCAGGTGATGAGAAAGGGCGGCGCGGGGTGGGAGGCGTCGAGCAGGAAGACGTAGCTCTCCGCCTGCCGCCGGGCGTTCTGCATCATCACGTCCCAGCCCTTGGCCGCCGTCCGCCGGCCGAGCTGGTCCGGCTCTTCGCCCAGCATCGACAACTGGCCCGGAATGGCGTTCTTCTGGCCGGGCAGGCGCGACTGCTTGGCCTCGAGGATGAAGCAGCCCTTCTTGTAGAGGTCGATGCGCTTGGGCGCCGCCGTCTCCTCGCTCTCGCGCGGCCGCACCGCGCGCTCGAAGACATAGTCGTTGAAGCCCCGCTCGGCGCCCGCCGGCTCAGGACGGGGAACCTCCAGAACGTCGCAGAGCTCGGTGAGGAACATCTGGTAATTGGCGCGCTCGGCCCCGCCCTCGCGGGCCGTCCAGCGCTCGATGAATGCCTCGATATCCGCCATGCCCTGCCGTCTCGTCTCCCGCCGCCCGGAGCGCGCGGGCGAATCTGCCTTCCTCGCGCTCAGGTTTTACCGCCAGAGGAGCGCAGATGGCGACGAGAGGCAAGCGCCCCCGCGCCCTCATCAAAAGCGGCGACTGTTTCGGCTTCCTGGACGGAGCGGCGCATCCCGCCCGGCCGAGGCAGTTCCGGGTACCGAACATACTCGCGTCAATCTCGGCCGCCGATCATATCAGCGTCGTCATTCTCGGGCCCCGTCCCGAGAATCCTGTGTGTTCGAATTGGTGTATGGTGGGAGGCGGGAAGGAGGCCGAGAGAATCCTGGTCGTCCGCAAGGCAGACCGGTGCCTGGCATGGCCCCTTCCCGCGCCGTCTTCGAAACCTGAACAGTTGCATGAGGCTG
>NZ_JAGJCF010000019.1 GCF_017815135.1 Jiella mangrovi
ACGACGAGGGTGCGGCGCTCGCCGTGCGATAGCTGCCGCGCCGGCCACTGCCGGAGCCGGAGTTGAACTGCAAAGCGCCGTCGCCCCCTTCGAAGAACGACCCGATATTGACGCCGACGCCGCTCGTCTGACTGGCCCCCTCCCCGTCGATCACCAGCCAGCTTTGCAAAAGCCGTGGATTGGAATCGCCGCCCGATCCCTCGACGACGGCCACATCCGTGATGGCGGCGTTGGAATAGTCCAGTCCGACATCGTCCATGAAAGGTACCGGAATGGCTTCGCGCGGATCGACCGTGAAGGAATAGGTCCGGATGTCACCGTTTCGAAACAGGCTGGTGTCGGCCATCGGCGTGCCGCGAATGGCATAGACGGGCTGGCCGAGATCACCCGCGATCGACAGGAGATAGGTCGTAAAGCCACCGATGCCGGAATAGGCGACGCCGGTCAGCGACTGGCCGGCAAGGCTCGCTCCGCTGGACGCCGTGATCTGGCGGGTGGTGAAGCCGGCGTCGTCATAGATGGGAAGCGTCAATGTGCCCTGCTGCACCTCGCCCGTCGCCGTGGAAGCATCCGGGCGTCCCTCCAGCGCAGCGACTTCGTCAAATTGCGGTGATCCGCCGAGGATGCCCGCGCTGCCGGGATCGCTCGTATTGAAAAAACTCGTATTCGGCGTCAGCACCCGGACGGGGATGGTACGAAGCTCACCGCCACCGGTTCCCTCCACCACGTCCTCGCGCAGCTCGTCCTTGGAAGCGTCGGCGACGATCTCGTTTGCGGCCTCGGTCGGCGGTTCGGGGCGCGGGGTCGGCGTCGGCGGGTTGTTGAAGGCCGGCGCGACGGCGGAATTGGTCTCGGCGACATTGCTCGCGACGACGATCGCGTCCGTCGGCTGGCGGGAGGAGCCGCCATTGGCGCCGGGGCGCCCGGACAGGGCCAGCTGGATGGAGGAGGTGCATTCGGGCGGTGTCCTGACCACGCCCCGCGATCCGCCGCCTGTCACGACCGAATAGCCGGGCTTGTAGACCCGCTGCGGCGCTCCGCCGCCGCCCGAGACCGTCAGTTCGTTGCCGAAGATCAGGTCGATATGTTGCGGATAGGGGCAGGTGGCGCCGCGGGTCGTCAGCGCCCCTCCCCCGCCGAGATCGAGATCGACGACCGCGCCGCGCACGCCGACCGTCCCGACCGGCGTGTTCAGGGTCACGCCATTCGCGGTCTTCGACGTCTTGCCGCCGATGAAGCGGAAGACGCCGCGGGTCATGGTCGCGGCGATCTCAGCCGTTCCAGCCCCCGGATCGTAGACGAACCGGTCGATGGTGATCTGCGAGCGCGGGCCGATGGTGAAGGCGGTGCCGTCCTTCAGGAGGATCTGGACGAGGCCGATCGTGTCGGTGGTGATCTGCTCGTTATAGATGACGTTGTCGCCGAGGCTGATCGTGCGCACCGGCAGCGTCCCCGTCGCCGACTGGTTGACCGCCGACGTCACGCCGACGGACTGCGCCAGGGCCGGCGCCGCGACGAAGGCCGCGAGCGGGACGGTCGTCAAAAGCGTGGAAAACAGACGCATGGCGAACTCCCTCAAAAGCGCTTGGCGATGCCGAGCGAGGTGCTGACATTGTCGTAGGAATAGAGGTCGTAGTTCGAACGCACGTCGCGATAGCTCGCCGCCGCCTGGACCGACCAGTTGTCGCGGATCGGCACTTCCAGCGTGCCCTCGACGAAGCCCTCCTCGGTCTCCTGCGCGGCGCTCGTTGAGAAGACGGGGTCGGGATCGTCATAGTCGCGATGGACGTAGCCAAGGGTGATCCCAGCCGTCCACGGATCGTTCGTCGGCATTGCGATCGGGGCCGCGAAGTTCAGCCTGCCGCCGACCGAGAGGTTGACCTCGGTCACGCTGTCATAGCCGACATCGGCGTCGCGCCGGTCACCGCCGAGCGAGGCAAAGCCGATGAAGGCCGGCGAGAACTGATGCTGGATCGCGACCGAGCCGATGAAGCGGTCGCCGGTGCGGTCCGAGACCGTCGGCCGAAGGTCGGAGTCCTTGAAATTCTCGTGGCGGTATTCGCCATTGACGACGAGCCGCGTCCGCCGGTCGAGCAGCTTGACGAAATTGGACCCGACGCCGGCGGTGGCGAGATAGGGATCGCCGCCGAGCACCACCCCGCCGAGAATGCCGTAAAGCCCGAGCGAGGCCCCGTCGATCCTGAACCTTTGAAGATCGAAGACGGGACCGAGCGTCAGCTCGGCGAGACCGGTGTTGAGATCGTCCTGATCGGCGTATAGGGCGCCATAGGTCTTCAGCGTCGCTTCCAGCCGGTCGCCCTGGTTCTCGAGATCGCGAAAATAGCGGAAACTGCCCGCGACGAAGCCGTTCGTGTCAGACTTGCCGAGCGCCGAGCCATCCAGGAGGAAGTCGACGCCGTTCAGCCGGATGCGGGAATCGCCCGGCGCGGCATTGGCGTTCGACTGCCAGCGCAGGCCGGAGACGATCACGCCCGAAAACGTGTCGATCGCCTGATTGTCGTCGATCGCCGCCAGATAGGTCTCGACCTTGGCCCGGACGGGTTCGGGGACGTTCGGTCCGGAGATGGCTCCGTCGAAATAGGTCTTTGCGGTCTCGTAAGCGCCGAGCCGGTAGTAGAGGACGCCAAGCTCGAGCTGCAGCCGCGGCAGGCCCGGCGCGAAGATCAGCATGCGTTCCAGTGTCGCGATCGCGCCTTCCAGATCACCCGCCTGGGAGGACAGGGCGGCATATTCGAAGGCCGTGTCGAGATCGCCGGGATTGGCGAGCATCCTGGCAAACAGGACGTCGCGCCGTGCCTGAATTTGTGCGAGCGTCGCCGGATCGGCGCGGGGCGCGACATTGGGTTCGGCCGAGGTGGTCGCGGCCGATTGCGCAAAGGCATCCGGACCAGGCGCCACTGCAAGGCTCGCGGCGAGAAGCGATCCGGCGGACAGCCGTTTCAGCGCCCGCGACCACCGCCGAAGGCCCGTCATTTGCGCGGTCGCTTCTCCGGCCGCCGCAACGGTCCGACCGCCTCCGCCTGATGAGGCCGGACCGGGCCGGATCCCTCGCTTGCATTTGCGCATGATGCGCTCCCCCTCGACATTGACGCACGAAAAAACAGTGCAGGCGCATCGCAGCTGACGCGGCGACACCGCCAAGCTGAAATCCCAAACGCCGCCGCAAACAGGCGCCGTTGCCTTGTCATGGAGCAGATGCCCTTCGGCTCCCGCGCTCCGTCTCTCGAACCGGCCCAAAGGGCATGGACGATCCGCGCGGATCATCCATCCGCGGTTTTGGATCTTCCCGGTCAATCGTCCTGCAGGGACGCAGTGAAACCTCGATCACTGCGAGTCACTTGCTTGTTGTTGCAATGGGGGAAAATTACGAATGGTCAATCCGAGAAGTAAAGTGCCAATTCCGCCACAATTTCCGAATTCATTCAAAACGGCAGTTGCGTCACTTGGCCATGAAATCGCGAAGCGGCGGGAACTATTGGGAAATTGCTGTTCCCTCGGTGGTTCGGGGGCGAATGCTTTGCTCGCAATTAGCGCCCATTCTGATCTCTTGCTGTTCTGCTGGTCGGTGCGGTTCATTGGCCGAGCCGATCGGCCGCAATGGAGAGCGCGCGTCGTCATGCCAAGAGAAATTTCAGTTTCGCGACCATCGCGGAGGTCGCACTGAATGGCGTCCGGTCGGGTCTGATTGCGAGGGGCCGTGCTTATGGCGCAAGATCGCAAGGACGATCGCTGCGAACTGGCTTCGCGCGCGCTGTCTTTCGATGAGCAATGCCTCACCGAGGTGAAATGTAGCGACCGGTCTGATCTGCGCTTCCCGTCCGCAGGCGTTCCCGCGGCTGAAAAGCTTTGATGCGCGAGCTGTCAGGGCCCGGTCTGGATGAGCAGACGATCCCTGCCCGTGGATTGCATCGATCATTCACGGGCGCATCTGGACCTCGTTGACAGCTGCCAACGAGCCCATGGGCGAGCGCCCATCCTGCGCGCTCTTGGGTAACTCGGGCCTGCGCGCGGATCGGGACGATGTGCCGCGAGCCTCTCTTCGTCGCGGCGGGCGCGGTTGCGTTGCATCAGACGCGATGCTGTTGGCGTTGGCAGCTGTCAACGGCCGACAGGGACACGCGCCTTTCGGACAAGCGCCCTCACTCGGTTGGTCCATGACCGTCGGTTTTTGCATCAGTGCTGTGGGTCGCAGTTCCTGAGAAGCCTTATCCGCTTCTTTTGCCCCAAATGCCGCCCGGTCTCTCCCGGCCAAATCTATCCTGCAAGAGAGAATCTTGATGGAATTGGTTGTTGGATGACAGAGGTGTCATACCCTGCAAACGCCGGTCCGGCGGCGTTGCTCGGGTCATGCCGGGCAGCGCTGCGTGCGATGGTGCGAGGGCGGCGGAGCGCCCGGCCCGGCTCGTCGCGGCGAAGGGCTCGAACGGGATGGTCTGGCGCTCCGGCGCCTCGGAGAGCCAGGCGGCGAGGCCGGAATGATCGGCGAAGAAGGGAAGCACCTTGTCGGTCAGCGTGATGACGAGACCGGTGTGAAATCCCCTCGCCGTCTTGCGGATGCGCGAGGCGATGTAGCCGAAGCGTTCGAGGTCGATCAGATAACGGCGGATGGTGCGTGAGGAGCGATGCATGGTCGCCGCCAGCGTCGCCTTGGCGGCAGCCGTCACCCGGCCCTTGCCGCAGCGCGCGCGCAGGACCACGAGCAGCGCCTTGGCGCCAGGCGTCAGCCGGTCGTCGCGCATCGCGGTCGTGGCGATCGCATTGGCATATTGCCGCGAGGCCCGCGGCGCCGGACGGAGGGCTCTCGGCCGCGCGGCTGGCGGATGAGCCAGGCCTTTCGCCTTGCCTGCAACCGGCGACAATGCAGCTGCGACCGTATCGAGACCGGCACCGATCTCGCGCGAGCGCCGTTCGGCTTCGCTCAGCGAGATCGCTCCGGCATGAAATTCCCGCCAGATCGCCGCTCTGGCGGTGAAGATCGGTGAGGGTGCCTGGCACGCCGACTCTTCATCAGCAGCGCAGTCGTCCGCCGGATGCGTCGGCCCATCATAGCCGGACCCGCCGTTGCCGGTTTCGGCCGACGCCGTCATCTGGGCATGAGTGATCGCTGGCCCGAACGCCGCTTCGCGGTCGAGCCCCCTGCGTGCGCCGGGCGCACGCCATCCTTGTTCCGTCACGTGTCGCTTCCTTGCGCGAGGCAAACCGGACCCGTGGCGGGAAACCGCAGTGATGCTTGACGAGTGAGTCGGAAGGGCCTAGATCGAAAGGTGTCTAGTCTTTGAGATCAGGTCCTGTTGCGGCTCCCGCTTCGGGGCCTTTTCTTTTGCCGGTTTCGCGTCTCCGTTTGCTGCCGCATCGTGCCCCGCGCGACCCTGAGGCCGCCGGGGCGGTGAAACTCGTTCGGCCGGTTCAGGCCGGTGGGTCGCTTTCGGCTTCGGCCTCCTGCGCCTTGAAGGCGCGGTAGAGGTCGGGCAGCCTTGCTGCGACGAAATCCGAAAAGGCGGCGCCGTCGCCGGTCTGAAAGGCGAGCGATGGGCGCGCGCGCGGGCCGGTCTTGACCAGCGCCAGCACTGCCCCGTCTTCGCTCTTCACGGTCTTTTCGCCGGCGGGCTTCCGCCCCTTGGCGCCGCGCTGCATGTGCTTGTAGAGCGCGGCAAACCGTTCGTCGGAATCTGCCAGCGACTGGAATTCGCCGCTATGGACGAACTCCAGCGCGTGCTCCTTGCCCGGCATGTCTGCCAGCGTCTCGCCGATCTCGCCCCAACGGGGGCGCCCGGCCTTGGGCGCCGGGCCGACCGCCCGGGCAATCGCGTGGGGGATGCGCTCGGCCACCTGCAGGAGCCTCGTCAGCTCGGACTTGTCGATCCCGAGCGCCGACTGCATCGTCTCGCGGGAGAAGCCGCGCGCTTCCAGCCCCTTGGCGAAGAACGCCCGCTCGATGAAGCTGAGATCGCGCCGCTCGGCGTTCTCCCGCCCTTGCGCCAGCACCAGTTCGTCGTCGGACAAAGGGCGGATGATCGCCCGGACCTTCAGCCCGAGATCGCGCGCCGCCCGAACCCGGCGATGGCCATAGGCGGTCTCGAACAGACCCTCTTCCGCCTTGGCCGGGTCGCAATGGGGGCGAAGCAGCACCGGCACGCTCTGGCCGTCGGCCGCGATCGAGGCTTTCAGCCCGGCAAAGCCGGGATCGAGCTCGCCGGCCCGCGACAGCCGGTCGACCACCGGCGAGGGCAGGATCATCTGCGGATCGACGAGGATCACATGGCCGCCGCTCATCGCCTCCTCACGCAGTTGCCTTGCCGCATCCGCCTGTTTCTGCAGCTCGCCCCAGGACGCCCGCATGGCGTTGATCGCGCCGGAGCGGGCGTGGTCGCGCGCCGGGGCAGGAGAGGGTGCAGGCGAGGGGTTTTGCGCAGCACCCGGCATGGCGGGCCCTGCTCCGGACGCCCCGTCCGCTTCGGTGCCGGGCAGAGCCGGGATATCGCCGTCCTTCGCCGTGTGATCGCCGGCCTTGGCGTCCCCCGACAGAAGCGCGCGCAGCGCATCCTTGCGTTTCACCATTGCGAGCCCTCCTTGGCCTTGCCCGTCCGCTGCGCCGACGGCCCCATGCCGCGGCGCGCCCGGCATGATGGCCCCGGGCGAAGGGGGTGGGGATAAGTTTTTGCCGATCGCGCCTTTCGACCGGCCGTTTCCGGCACCGAAAAACCGCCGCAAGCGATTGCGGCGGCTGGCGTTTTACAAGCGCCGGAGGCGAGGGAGGCGAGGCCTGCCGAAGAAAAACTTATCATCATTTCTGCCGCCCCCAGGCCGCGCGAATCAGTTCCTCGACTTCGCCATTGACCGCCTGGAGCGACTCCATCGCGCGGTCGTAGGTTCCGCGGGTGAAGTTCTCGCGGCCGACCTCGTAGAGCGTCTGCTTGGTGAGGCCGGCATCGGAGATCGCCGTCGATTTCAGCATCGCGTTGGTCAGCACCCGGTCGCCGAACTGGGCGCGCAGAAAGCCGGCGATCTGGGCCTGTGGCCCGTCATGGGGCTCGTAGCGGGTGACGAGATAGCGCAGGAAGTCGAAGCCGAGTTCGGCCCCCGATTCGCGCACCACCGCCAGAAGATCGGCGGTCATGAACAGGAACTGGCTCATCGAGGCGACGTCGAGCATCTGCGGATGGACCGTGACGACGACCGAGGTCGCCGCGCAGAGCGCGCCGAGGGTGAGAAAGCCAAGCTGTGGCGGGCAGTCGATCACGACGACGTCGAAATCGGCCTCGACTTCCGCGATCACCGCGCCGATCCGCGCAAAGAAGGGCAGATCTTCGGCCGTCCCCCGCTCGGCGAGCTGGCGCGGCGTCGTGTGCTCGAATTCCTGGAGTTCCAGATTGCCGGGCACCAGCGACAGGCCGTCGAAATAGGTCGGGCGCAGGATCTCTGCGAGCGGACGGCGCATCTCGTCGTAGCGGATCGCGCCGTAAAGCGTGTCGTTGCCCGAAAGATCGAGCTCGGGCTGATAGCCCAGAAGCGCGGAAAACGAGGCCTGCGGATCGAGATCGATGGCCAGCGTCCGGTAGCCCTCAAGCGCCAGATATTGCGCCAGATGGGCCGAGGTGGTGGTCTTGCCGGAGCCGCCCTTGAAATTGGTGACGGCCAGGATCTGCAGATGTTCGCCGGGCTCGCGCCATTTGAGATACTGTCGCGCCTTGGGGCTGCCCTTCTCGTGCTGGGCGGCGAGATAGGCGCGAAGGGCGTTGATCGTCTCGAGGCGGTAGGAGCGCCGCCCGCCGGCGCCGGTTTCGGGCTGCGGGCCCTCGCCGGAGATCGACAGCTGGCGCAGATAGCCGTCCGAAACGCCGATCAGCTTGGCCGCTTCGCCTGAGGTGAAGGGGCGCAGCGCCTTCTTGGCCGATGGCGGAAACAGCCGCTCGCGCATCTGGGAAAGCTGCGCCGACAACAGCTCCGCGTCGCGCGCGATCGCCTCGTCGGCCGGACCGATCGCTGCAGGAGTCGCTCCCTTTGCCGCTTTTGCCACCTTTTGCGTCTCTTCCCTCGTTCGGCCCGCCACGTCGGCGGGGCCGGTCTCGTCACTCGTCATGGCAAGCGCCTTTCTCGTCCTCTCCCGTCGAAGCCGGCCATGGTCGGCCGGGTGGGCGGGGGCTCCATCGTCGAGCCCGGCCTCGGCGCGAGTCGCGGCAAGACGGGTGACACCCTGCCGGCGATCGCCCGGAACGACGTTCGACCAACAGAGCTGCGGGCTTCGACTTTTGTTACGCCCTGAAGATGGATCGACGCTTGTTTTCCGTAAATGGGACGATGGTCAAGCCGGTGAGTCGAGTCAAGCGGCAGGACAAGCGGCGCAATCCTCGCGCAAGCTTGTGCCGGGCGCAACTTGCTCCTGTCGGGCATCGAGCGGGTGCTGCAAGCCGGGCAGGCGAGGGCCGGGACAAGTCAGGGAAAACCGGGGTCAGCGGCAGGAGCCGGTCGCGATAACAGCTCCGCACGGCCCGCTCGCCGGCGGTGCCTTACCCCTCGCGCTCCGCGGGAGGGGGAGGCGGCGGGATGAACGCGGACAATTCGGCCATTGGGCCGGAGAGCTGCGCAAGCACGTCTTCGGGAAGCTTCGCGAGGATCGCCTGATAGCTTCGCAGGGTGACGGCCGGAAACTCCTCGAGCAGGGCAAACCCTTTCGGCGTCAGGGTCAAACGTTTCTGCCGGCGATCCTCCGGGTTCTCGGCCCGGTCGAGAAGGCCGGCCTTGACGAGCCGATCGACCAGACGACTTGCCGCCGTGTGGGTCAATTCCACTTCCTTGGCGATCGCAGCGACGCTTTGCGGCCCTTCGATACGAATCCTGAACATCGCCACGAGATGCTGGAAGGAAATGTCCTGGCCTTTCAGGAACCGTGCCATGTGCGGGAAAACGTGAGACATCACCGCCCCGTGCAGGTGATGAAACGCATTCACGATTTCGCAATGGCCGGGGTGTGACATTCTTTCTTCCTTGCATGAGATGCAATGATGCATCAAATGAGCGCTCGTCGTCGCCGCGTCAAGCCGGCGGCTGCAACCGCGCATGGAGAAGAGCTGCATGAGACGACCCCAGCTAGAAACGGGTGCGAAACCCGCTCCGTTTCGTCGCATTGCTCCGCTTGCCGCGCTCGTGATCGTCCTTGCAGCTTTGGGCGCCTGTTCCGACAGCGGCGGCTCCGAAGGCTCGGGCGGCTCTGCCGCAAAGGGCGCAGGCGGCGCGCCTGGCGGACAAGCCGGGCCCACCAAGGTCGGCGTCGTCACCGTCGAGCCGCAGCCGGTGACCATCACCGCAAATGTCGCTGGACGCGTGGTCTCCTTCCAGACGGCGCAGGTGCGTCCGCAGGTCGGCGGACTGATCACCGAGCGGCTGTTCGAACAGGGCACCAAGGTCGAGAAGGGCCAGGTCCTCTACAAGCTGGACGATCGCTCCTACAAGGCCGAGGTGGATTCGGCGAAGGCGACGCTGGAAAAGAACCAGGCGGCCCTGACCACGGCGCAGCTGCAATATCAGCGCTATCAGGATCTGGGAAAGAACGACGTCATCAGCCAGTCCGACCGCGATTCCGCGCGCTCGACCTATCTTCAGGCCAAGGCCGACGTGGCGGTGGCGCAGGCTGCGCTCGAGACCGCCCAGCTCAATTTGAACTACACCTCCATCGAGGCGCCGATCACCGGACGCGTCGGCACCGATCCGACCGAGCCCGGCAATCTCGTCACCGCCGACCAGACCGACGCGCTCGCGACGATCCGCCAGATCGATCCGGTCTATGTCGATTTCACCGAATCCTCCGGCAATCTGATGAAGTTCCGCGACCAGATCCGTCGCGGCGGGGTGAAGGCGCTGGTCGGGCCCGAAAATCCGGGCAAGGCCGTCGTCAAGATCCAGTTCGCCGACGGCTCGTCCTATCCCGAGACGGGGACGATCGACGCGGCCGATCAGTATGTCTCCGAGACGACCTCGAGCTTCACGGTGCGCACGCGCTTTCCCAATCCCGAAAACGTCCTGCTGCCGGGCATGTATGTGCGCGGCACCATCCGCCTTGCGGTCGACGAGAACGGCTTCCTGCTGCCGCAGCGCGCGGTCTCGCGCAATGCCAAGGGCGAGCCGACGGCGATGTTCGTCAAGGAGGACGGCACGGTCGAGACGCGGGTGCTCGAAATCTCGACCGACATCGGCAATCAGTGGTGGGTGACCAAGGGCGTTGAGAAGGGCGACAAGCTGATCGTCGACGGGCTGCAGAAGATCCGCGACGGCGCCAAGGTCACGCCCGTCGCCGTGACCGTCAATGACGACGGCCTCGTCGAGCAGGCCTCGGACCAGGACCAGTCGCCGGCCTCGGCAAAGGGCGGGGCGGACGACGGCAAGGCGACGTCCGCCGAAACTGCGAAAGCGAGCGACGGCGATCAGGCGACGACGTCCCAGGCGACACAGACGAAGGCGGGGCAGGCCACCGCCGCCGAACAGAAGCCGGAAGCGGCATCCGGTGGTGGCGACAAGAGCGCAGGCACCGCCAACGGCGGCGGGGAGTAGGCGCTGATGGCCAGCTTCTTCATCCACCGCCCGGTCTTTGCCTGGGTCATCGCCATCGGCATCATGCTGTTCGGCACGCTGGCGCTCTACCAGCTGCCGATCGCCCAGTATCCGGACGTCGCGCCGCCGTCCGTGTCGATCTCCGCGACCTATCCGGGGGCGAGCGCCGAGACCGTCGAGAACTCGGTGACCAAGGTCATCGAGCAGAACATGACCGGTCTCGACAATCTGATCTACATGTCGTCCTCCTCGACCAATTCGGGCCAGGCGACGATCACGCTGACCTTTGCGACCGGGACCGACGCGGACATCGCCCAGGTGCAGGCGCAGAACAAGCTCTCGGAGGTCGAGGCCCAGCTTCCCGAGGCGGTCCAGAGCCAGGGCGTTACCGTCACCAAGTCGTCTTCGGGCATTCTCATGGTCGCGGCCCTGACGTCGACCAACCGGAACTACACCTCGACCGACCTTGCCGACATCATCTCCACCAATCTGGAAGATCCGGTGCGCCGGGTCGAAGGCGTCGGCGATCTCAACGTCTTCGGTTCCGGCTATGCGATGCGCATCTGGCTCGATCCGGCCAAGCTCGCCGAGTTCCAGCTGACGCCGGCGGACGTCACCAGTGCGGTCGAGGCCCAGAACACTCAGGTCTCGGTCGGCCAGCTCGGCGCGCTGCCGCAGACCTCCACCGCCCAGATGAACTTCACGGTGACGTCGCAGTCGCAGCTCGAGACGCCCGCGCAGTTCCGCTCGATCATCCTGAAGACCGAAAGCGACGGCTCGCTCGTCACTCTCGGCGACGTCGCGCGGGTCGAGATCGGCGCCGAGAGCTATAATTCCTCGGCCCGCTACAACGGCTATCCGGCGGCCGGTTTCGGCGTCAATCTCGCCTCCGGCGCCAATGCCATCGACACCGCCGAAGGCGTGCGTGCCGCCCTCGACAACCTCAAATCGACGCTGCCTGCCGACGTTTCGATCGTCTATCCCTACGATACGACGCCCTTCGTCGAGCTCTCCATCGAGAAGGTCTATCACACGCTGTTCGAGGCGATCGCCCTCGTCTTCGTGGTAATGCTGGTCTTCCTCCAGAACTTCCGGGCGACGCTGATCCCGATGATCGCCGTGCCCGTCGTCCTACTCGGCACCTTCGGCGTCCTGTCCGTCGCCGGCTACTCGATCAACACGCTGACGATGTTCGCCATGGTGCTGGCCATCGGCCTCCTCGTCGATGACGCCATCGTCGTCGTTGAGAACGTCGAGCGGGTGATGACGGAGGAGGGGCTTTCGCCGCTGGAGGCGACGGAAAAGTCGATGCAGGAGATCACTGGCGCGCTGGTCGGCATCGCGCTGGTGCTTTCGGCGGTGTTCCTGCCGATGGCGTTTTTCGGCGGTTCGGTCGGCGTGATCTACCAGCAGTTCTCGATCACCATCGTCTCGGCGATGCTGCTCTCCGTCCTGGTGGCGATCGTGCTCACCCCGGCGCTCTGCGCCACGATCCTGAAACCCACCCACGGCAAGCGCAAGAATTTCTTCTTTCGCGGCTTCAACAGCGGCTTCTCGAAGCTGACCAACGGCTATGTCGGCGGGGTCGGGACCTTCTCGCGGCGGCCGCTGCCGCTCCTCGTCGTCTTCGTCCTGATCTGCGGCGGCGCCTGGTACGTGTTTTCGAGCCTTTCGAGCTCCTTCCTGCCGGAAGAGGACCAGGGCGTCCTGATGACCATGATCCAGCTGCCGCCCGGCGCCACCAACGAGCGCACCAAGGAAGTGGTGCAGCAGGTCGAGCAATATTATCTCGACAAGGAAAAGGCCAACGTCGCCAGCGTCTTCGCCGCGCTCGGCTTCTCCTTTTCCGGCTCGGGGCAGAACAACGCCCTCGTCTTCGTCAAGCTGAAGGATTTCGACGATCGCACCGCCGCTTCCGCCGCCGCCAGCGCGATCGCGGGCCGGGCGATGGGGGCGTTCTCGCAGATCCGCGACGCGACGGTGATCGCGCTGTCGCCGCCGGCCATTCGCGGCCTCGGCACCGCCGGGGGTTTCGACATGTATCTGAGGGATACGGGCGGGGTTGGCTACGACAAGCTCGAGGCGGCGACGGGCCAGCTGATCGCCGAGGCCAATTCCGACTCCCAGCTGTCCGCCGTGCGCCGCAGCGGCCAGTCGCAGCAGCCGCAGTTCAAGATCGACATCGACGATCGCCTCGCCGGAGCGCTTGGTGTCAGCGTTTCCGACATCAACACGACGCTCTCGACCGCCTGGGCCGGCAGCTACGTCAACGACTTCCTCAACAAGGACCGCGTCAAGAAGGTCTATGTCCAGGCCGATGCGCCCTTCCGCATGACGCCGAACGACATCAATCGCTGGTATGTTCGCAACGATTCCGGCGAGATGGTGCCGTTCTCGGCCTTCACCAAGACGAGCTGGACCAAAGGGGCGCCGCAGCGCCAGCGCTACAACGGCATCTCGGCGGTCGAGATTCAGGGCTCCCCGGCCGAAGGGCTGAGCTCCGGTCAGGCGATGAACCGGATGCAGGAACTCGTCTCCAAGCTCGATGGCGGCTTCACCGTCGCCTGGACCGGCCAGTCCTATCAGGAGCGGCTGTCGGGCTCGCAGTCGACGTCGCTCTACGCGATCTCGATTGTCGTCGTCTTCCTCTGCCTCGCCGCGCTCTACGAGAGCTGGTCGATCCCCTTCTCGGTCATCCTCGTCTTGCCCGTCGGCGTCTTCGGCGCGGTGCTGGCGGCCTATCTGACCGGCCAGGACAACGACATCTACTTCAAGGTCGGGCTTTTGACGACGATGGGGCTCGCGGCCAAGAACGCCATCCTGATCGTCGAATTCGCCCAGGACCTCAGGAAGGAAGGCCAGAAGCTGATCGAGGCGACGCTGCACGCCGCGCGCATGCGCCTGCGGCCGATCCTGATGACGTCCTTCGCCTTCATCCTCGGCGTCACGCCGCTCGCCATCGCGACGGGCGCGGGCTCGGGCGCCCAGCGGGCGATCGGCATCGGCGTCATGGGCGGCATGATCGCGGCGACGGTGCTCGGCGTGTTCTTCGTGCCGCTGTTCTACGTCCTGGTGATGAGCGTCACCGAATGGGTCCGCAGCCGCCGCGGCAAGGGCCGGCAGCAGCATGAGGTCGCACCGGCGGAATGAGCGCGTGGATCTGCCGGCATGTGCCGGCGGATCAGGGTGCGAGACCGACGCCGTAATGGTCGAGGAGGCCGAAGAACCAGCTCGTTTGGAGATTGGCGGTCCGTGCGGCCACCTGGACGGCATTGCTCGCTCGGTCGAACAGCGCGTAGGCGATCTGGCCGTCGTCGTGGCGGGCGCGATAGGCGATCCCGTCGAACTGTCCCGGATGGGCGTGGATCGCCGCCGACCAGGCCTGCGGCGCATCGTAGGGCAGGCCGCCATGGGTGACTTCCGCCGTCGCGCCGATCCGGGCAAGCCCGTTGCCGTGAAGCTGCACCAGCCGCAGCTCGCGCATTATGCGCAGCCGGACATAAGCCTTGCGGGCAATGAAATCGCCGGCCAGCAGCGTGCGGCCCGGGCTGCGCAGGAAGGTTTCGGCGAAGGCGCCTTCGCGGGCCGCCGCGGCGTAGAGCACGCCATAGGAGCCGTCCGGCGCGTTCAGCCGCCCCATGAGCGAGACGTCGTAATGCACCGGGTGGTGGATGGCGGTGTAGAAGCGGTGCAGATCCGTTTCCGCCGCCAGCCGGACGACATTCGGCTCGCCGCTGGCGAAATCGGCCGGTGGCAGCGGCGGGCTCAAGCCCCCTGTTCGCCCAACCGCCTCGCGGCCTCGACCACCTCGCCGATCCGGCCCTGCCGGAGCAGCGCGACCGGCGGCCGGTTCCCCAATCGGGCGTCCGGATTGACCAGGAAGTTCAGGACCATCCACGGATTGTCGGTCGGCAGCGCCGCCTGCACCTCGCGCAGCCCCTTCACCAGCCGGCCCTCGCCATCGAACTGGACGGTCGGATAGCGCCGGCGATTGCCGGGGCCGGGAACGGCGAGAAGCGCGCCCTCGCGCACCTTCTTGTCGACCGCCTGCCGGGAGATCGCTCCCAGAAGCTCGCAGACCTCGCCAAGATCATAGGTGCCGCCGGCGCTCTTCAGATCCTCGCGCAGCATCCGGCGCCCGCGCAAGATGGCGCGCGCCCGGGCATCCGGCGCGAAGGCGTCGGACAGATCGTCCAAGGGGAGGGGGGCGAGGGAGGCGTTGCTCATGGCAGGAATATGAGGCGGGGCGGGGAAAGTGTCAACTTCGACAATTTGGACAATCGGGCCGCTGGCTCCAAGCGTGGCTTGCAGCCGCGCTCGATGTTCGTATCTCGGACGTGGCCCACCGCAACCAAGCGCCACGACGGCGGCGGTCGGAGCGACCGCGCTCCTCACCGCTTCGTCATCCCGGGCTTGACCCGGGATCCATTCCAAACCGCCGAACCCGTTGCCGCGGCGGCGGTGTGCCGACTGCCTGATTTGTCTGCACCGGAGAGGCGACGTCGATGCAGAGGAATGGGTCCCGGCTCGGGGGCCGGGATGACGAGGCTTTGGGGTTGGCGGCCACTCTTTCATCGCGGATCATCCGGCTCGCCCCCGGCGGTGAGGCTGGAACGTGGCGCCCGAAACGTGACGCATGTGGCTTGCCCGCCTCAGCCTCGCGGCATGCCGCGCGGTCTCAGGCTGCGCTTTTGGGCTGCGATGCGGAACTGGGCGTTGGCGGCGCCGTAGCCGTCATAGCCGCCGCGTCGCTCGACGATCTCGAAGAAGAAGCCTTCGCCATAGTTCGGGCTATAGAGCTGGAAATACTCGCCGCCCTCGCCGTCGCGGTCGTAGAGGATGTTTTCCGCTCTCAGCCGGTCGGCGAAGTCGGGTTCGAGGCCGAACCGCGCTTCGAGGTCGTCATAGTAGTTCTGGCTGATCGCCAGCGGCCGGAACCCGGCCTGTTTCAGCCGCTCGGCCGTCGCGAAGATGTCGCCGGTCTGAAAGGCGATGTGCTGGACCGACGAGCCGAAGCTTTCGGCGATGAAGTGGCCGGCCAGCGTCTTGCGGTTTTCGGCCCCGTTCAGCGTGATGCGCAGCGCCCCGTCGGCGGTCTCGATCGCCTGGCTCCTGACGAGGCCGCCCGGATCGACGATGTCGACCATGGGCGTGCGCCTCGTCTCGAAGATCGCCGTGTAGAACAGCGCCCAGGTCAGCATTTCCTCGTAATTCATCGTCTGGGCGAGATGATCGATGCGGGTGAGGCCGGCGTCTCCGCTTGCCTCGACCGGCTCCGCGGTGCGGAACTCGACGTCCCAGACGTTTCTGAGGTCGCTCGTCGCATCGAGAAAATGCACCAGCCCGCCGCCGACGCCCCGGATCGCCGGGATCTTCAATTCGCCCGGCCCCACCGGCTGCTCGAAGGGCTCGACCTTCATCGCCCGGGCACGCGTCAGCGTCGCTTCCGCGTCCTCGACCTTCAGGCCGATGTCGCAGACGCTGGTGCCGTGGACGAGATAGGCCGAATGGGCAAAGCCCTCGCGCTCGGTGTTGACGACGAGGTTGATCTCGCCCTGGCGATAGAGGGTGACGTCCTTCGTCACGTGCTGGCCGGCTTTGGCGAAGCCCATGGCGGTGAAAAGCCCGCCGAGCTCCTCGGCCTCGGCCTCGTCTGCGGTGAACTCGACGAATTCGATGCCGCCGGCTTCGATGCGCGGCGGCATGTCAGGAATGTCGATCGCAACGCCCGGCTCGTCGCGGCGCACGCCGTCCATCAGGTTCATCAGCGAGCGGTAGCCGTCGATGGCGATCGATTTCGGCGAACCGCCACGGAACTGGTCGTTGAAGATCTCCAGCGAGACGACGCCGGTGTAGCCCGTCGCCATGACGGCGCGCATGAAGGCGGGAACGTCGAGATCGCCTTCGCCGGGCATGTTGCGGAAATGCCGGCTCCAATAGAGGAGATCCATGTCGATCTTCGGCGCGTCGGCGAGCTGGATGAAGGCGATCCTGTCGCCGGGGATGCGCCGGATCGTTTCCGGATCGATGCCCCTTGCCAGCGTGTGAAAGCTGTCGAGGACGAGGCCGACGGCGGGATGGTCGGCGCGGCGCACGATCTCCCAGGCGTCGCGATGGTCGCTGACGTGACGGCCCCAGGCGAGCGCCTCGTAGCCGACTTTCAGGCCCCGCTTTTGCGCCCGCTCGCCGAGTTCGGCGAAGTCGGCGGCGGCCCGGTCGATGCCGCCGAGCGAGATGGGCGAGACGTTGGAGCAGACGAGCATCAGGTCGGTGCCGAGCTCCTCCATCACGTCGAACTTGCGCTCGGCCCGGTCGAACCCGCGCTGTCGCTGCGGCTCGGGCATGCCCTCGAAATCACGGAAGGGCTGGTAGAGCGAGATTTCGAGGCCGTGGTCACGCACCATCCGGCCGACCTCGCGGGGCCCGCCGTCGAAGGCGAGAAAGTCGTTCTCGAAGATCTCGATGCCGGAAAAGCCAGCCTTTGCGATGGCGGCGAGCTTTTCGGTGAAGTCGCCCGAGATCGAAACCGTCGCGATCGCCGTTTTCATGGGGTGGCTCCTTGGGTGGGGGGGTCCGTCTCAATGAGGGCGGTGTTCTTGCCTTGGATGTCGCGCAGCACCCCCCTCTGCCTGCCGGCATCTCCCCCACAAGGGGGGAGATCGGCAGCTGCAAATGTCGCCGCGCCGATTGCGGCGATGGCGCGAGTGTCAGCCTTCGACGTCTGGCGGGAGGGTCTGTGCGAGACTGATCTCCCCCCTTGTGGGGGAGATGTCCGGCAGGACAGAGGGGGGTGCCGCGCCACCCTCACCCCTCAAGCCCCCAGCGCCAGAAACCGCGCCATCATCCGCTCCCGGTCGGCCTCGAGCCCGGTGAAGTGCTGAAACGACCGCACCGCCTGGCCGACGGCCATGCCGGCGCCGCCCATCGCCCGGCAGCCCGCCGCCCTGGCCGCCTTTACCAATGCCGTCTCCAGCGGAAAATAGTTCACGTCGGCGACGAACATATCCCGGTTCAGCCGCTCGACGGGGTAGGGGACGCCCGGCCGCTTGTCGGTGCCGATGGGGGTGGCGTTGACGATACCGTCATAGCTGCCCTCGACATCATGGACGAGGCGGATGCGATCCGCGCCGAAACGCGCGGCGGCGGCGGCGACGAGGCTTTCGGCCCGCAGCCGGTCGATATCGAAGACGCAGAGTTCCTCGACGCCGTTCTCGAGAAGGGCGAAGGCGACCGCCATCCCCGCGCCGCCGGCGCCGATCTGCAGGACGCGCCGTCGCTTCGCCCCGGCCATCTCCTCGGCGAAGCTGTCGGAAAAGCCGCCGAGATCGGTGTTGTGGCCGATGCGCTTTCCGTTCTGGAACACGATCGTGTTGACAGCTCCCAACGCCTCGGCCTCGGGGCCGAGTTCGTCGAGATGCTCGGTCACGGCGATCTTGTAGGGATAGGTGATGTTGAGCCCGGCATAGCCGGTCAGCTCCATCGCCTTCAGGAGATCGGGCAGAGGCGGCGGGCTCGCCATCGTGCCGGTGTCGAACAGCCGGTAGACGGTGCGAAAACCGTGTCCCTCGCCGGCGGCCTCCTGCATCGCCGGCGTCCGCGACAGAGCGATGCCCTGGCCGATCAGGCCGAGGGTGAGGGTTTTCGGGGTGCCGAGGGCGGAGGAGACGATAAGGTCGGAGTTCATGTTCGGCGACCCCCCTCTGCCCTCCTGAGCGTTTGTCGAAGGGCGGACATCTCCCCCACAAGGGGGGAGATCGGCGGTTTTGCACACTGGTTCTCGAACCGTCTGCGCCGCGCAAGTTCAAACGTCGGAGATTGGCCGCTGCGTCCATGCAGAGTCGATCTCCCCCCCTGTGGGGGAGATGCCCGGTAGGGCAGAGGGGGGCGAACCGCCGCCACGTTTGAGCACAATCCGCTCATCAGACACTCTCCTCGCTTGCGGGCTTGGCCGGATCGATCTTCGCCCTCAGCGCCTCGCGGCGTTTGCGCCAGCGCTTCCAGGGCGGGGTCTGGGAGACGAAGATGAAGATCACTGAGAGGAAGAGCACGAGCGACAGGGGACTCGTCAGGATCCCCATGAAGAAGCCTTCCAGGCTGCCGCGTTCCGAGAGGATCGCCCGGCGCCAGTTGTCGTCGAGAAGGCGCGAGAGGATGACGCCGAGGATGATCGGGCCGAGCGGATAGCCGTAGAGCTTGAGGAAATAGCCGAAGACGCCAAAGCCCAGCATCCAGTAGACGTCGGTGATCGAGTTGTTGACCGCATAGGCGCCGACGATCGACAAGAGCATGATCAAGGGCACGAGGACGGCGCGCGGCATCTCGACGATCTTGACGAAGAGCTTGATGCCGGTCAGCCCGAAGAGCAGCATGCAGCAGTTGGCGAGCACCAGGCCGCCGACGATGAACCAGAACATGTCCGGCTGCTCGACCATCAGCATCGGGCCGGGGTTGAGCCCGTGGATGAACAGGGCGCCGATCATGATGGCGGTGACGGCGTCGCCGGGGATGCCGAGCGTCATCATCGGGATGAAGGCGCCGCCGACGGCCGCGTTGTTGGCGGTCTCGGGCGCGACGAGACCCTCGATCGCGCCGTCGCCGAATTCGCGTTCCGGATTGCGGGTGACGCGCTTGGCGTGGTCGTAGGCCATCAGCGCGGCGATGTCGCCGCCGGTGCCGGGCAGGGCGCCGATGAGGACGCCGAGGCTCGAGGTCTGCAGGGACAGCGGCAGATGCTTCCTCACCGTCGAAAGCGAAGGCACGATGCGCGAGATCTTCTGGCGCACCGCCGTCTTGTCGACATGGTGGAGCTGCGACAGGGCTTCCGACACGCCGAACAGGCCGATCATCACCGCGATGAAGGAAATGCCCGACTGCAGCAGCGGCAGGTCGAAGGTGAAGCGCTGGGTGAAGGTGAGGGGGTCCATGCCGACGGTGCCGAGCATCAGGCCGAGGGCGCCGCAGAAGATGCCCTTGACCAGCGATTCACCCGCGAGCGAGCCCACCAGCAGCAGGCCGAGCACGGCGAGCAGCATGTAGTCGCGCGGCTGGAAGGAGAGGGCGAAATTCGAGACGAAGGGCGCGGCGGCCGCGAGAACGGCGATGCCGACGAAGCCGCCAATGAAGCTCATCACCGTGGTGATGCCGATCGCCTCGCCGGCCTGGCCGCGCTGGGCCATGGGATAGCCGTCGAGGGCGGTGGCGATGGCGGACGGGGCGCCGGGAATGTTGAGGAGGATTGCCGTGCGCGAGCCGCCATAGACGCCGCCCATATAGATGCCGATCATCAGGGCGATGGCCGGCAGGACGTCCCAGGAGAAGGTGAAGGAGATGAGGATCGACACGGCCATGGTGACGGAGAGGCCGGGGATCGCCCCGACATAGACGCCGGCGAAGGTGCCCAGCGCGACGAGGGCGAAGAGCTCAGGATGGGTGAAGACGGTGAAGAAGGCGAGGAAATTTTCCATGATGCTCAGAACCTCACGCCCGTGACGTTGCGGATCCAGGAGAGGATCTCGCCTTCAGGCACGATGCCCGCCGGCATCAGGACGGTGAAGACGATGCGGAAGAGGACGTAGATGAGGAACAGGCTGAGCAGCGATATGGCGCCGGCATGAAGCCAGGAGCCTTTCGACAGGAGCTTGATCGCCAGCACCAGAAAGAGAAGCGATGTGGGCAGGAAGCCGAGCGGCTCCAGAAGCACGGCATAGGCGAGAAGCATGACCGCGAAGATCGCCACCGCCGGCGGCAGCACGTCGCGGCCGAGCTTCTCGCCCTCGGCGGCGGGCGCGCGGGCGGTCTTGAAAAGCACGATCGCGGCCGTCACGACCATGGCGAGCGTCGTCGCCATGGGAACGGCGCCGGGCGAGCTCAGGGATTCAAAGCCCGATATGCCATAGGCGGACCACAGGAGAAACAGGCTGGCGACGAGGAGAAGGGCGGTGAACACCGCCTCTCCGGGGCGGCGCGCGCGTCTGGCAGCCATGGCTGAAATCCTCCCGATAATTCTGGTCGATGCGATCTGTCGCGGACGGGGGTGTGCCTCGCCGTCCGGGGCAGTGCCGAGGCACCCCCCTGTGCCCTGCCGGGCATCTCCCCCACAAGGGGGGAGATCGGAAACGTCTGGCGGCGCCATCCTCAAGATCGACGGTGTGCCGGCATGGACGTCACAGATGTTCGTGGGACGGCGGTGCTGCTGATCTCCCCCCTTGTGGGGGAGATGGGCGGCAGCCCAGAGGGGGGTTCCCCGGCGCTGAGCTGACCGGAAGACGCTCCGGCCCGTCCCCCCAAACCAAACGAGGGCGCGACGTTCCCCGCCGCGCCCTCCCGTCATGTCATTCCGGCTTGGCGATGCCGAACTCTTCCGGCGACTTCTTGGTCAGGCCGGCATCCTGCAGGAGCCACGTCGTGTTCTGCTGCCACTTCGTCATGAAGTCCTCGGCCTCGGTGCCGTTGACGTTCATCAGGATGAAGCCGCGGTTTGCCATCAGCTGCTTGAACTTGTCCTCGTTGGCCGCCTGCTTGAAGGCGTCCTCGAGCTTGGCAACCGCATCCTCGGGCGTGCCCTTCGGGGCGAAGATGCCGAAGAACGGGCCCCAGGGCAGGAACTTGGCGAACTTCTCGTTGGACTCGGTGATCGGCTTGACGTCCGGCAGCTGCTCGACCGGCTCGGTGGCGACAATCGCCAGCGGCTTCATCTTGCCGGCCTTGACGCCCTCGATGGCGGCGCCGAGCACCGCCGGCATGACGTCGATCGCCTTGCCCTGCAGCGCCGTCAGCGCCGGGCCGTCGCCGTCATAGGGAATGAAGGTGACGGGCAGCTTGCCCTCGGCGTTCTCGATCATCGCCGTGACGACGGAGGGAACGCCGCCGGGGCCGGTCGAGCCGAACTTCACCTCGTTCGGATGCTCCTTGATATAGGTCATCATCGAGGCGTAGTCGTCGAAGGGCGCGTCCGGGCGGGCGACGAGGATCGGCGTGCCGCGGGCGAGGATGTCGATCGGCACGAAGTCCGAATAGTCCTTGGTGCCGAGGCCCATCACCTTGTAGAGCAGCGGGTTTTCCGCGCCCATCAGAAGCGTGTAGCCGTCGGCCTTGCCGCTCGCCACCTTGTTGAGCGCGATGGCGCCGACGCCGCCGGTGACGTTCTGCAAAACGATCGACTGGCCGAGAACCTCTTCCGCCTTGGGGGTGACGGCGCGCATCACCGTGTCGGTCGAGCCGCCGGCGCCCCACTGGATGATCCCCTGGATCTCCTTGGTCGGATAGTCCTGGGCAAGCGATGGCGAAACGCTGAAAGCGACGGTCGCGGCGAGCGCGGTCGCAATGAGTGCGGTCAATTTCAAGATTGGCCTCCCTGAAAAGTCGTCGGGTGTCCTCCAAAGCGACGCCGCCACCCGACTCGCGGCATCCTGGGCGCGCACATTTTCATCCGGCGAGCAATAACGCAAATACCAAATTGCCCCTCAGCTATGCCTTCGTGTTATGCGTATCGCCGGCCTGCGCGGCGGCGACGCTGGTCATCTCGCGGCCGAGATCCTCGACGAAGCGCTGGGCGAAGGAGGACAGAACCGCGCCGGCCCGCGAGGCGACGAAGGTCTCGAAACGGGTGTTTTCGGCGATCGGCACGACGGCCAGCCGGTCACGCGGCAGGTCGGCTGCGGTGAAGACGTCGAGAACCGCGATACCAAGCCCCTGGGCGACGAGTGCCGCGACCGTCGAGCCGAAGCGCGCCTTGATGATGACGTCGTAGGGCAGGCTCTCGCGCTCGAAGATCTCGGCCATGATCCGGCCATAAGGGTCCGTCGGCTCGATGCCGATCAGCGGATGCGCGACGATTTCACGCGCGCTGACGCTTCGCCTTTGCGCCAGCGGATGCCCGGTCGGGGTCACGCAGACCAGATGGCCGCTCGCCAGAGGCTCGAAGCGGATCGAGGGATGGTCGAGCCGGTAGCTCATGGCGACGCATTCGCCGCGCCCGATGAGGATGTAGTCGATCGCTTCCTCGATCTTCAGGATCTCCACATTCATCCGCAGATCGGCATAGCGCCGGCGCAGGGCGGCGATCGCCCGCGGCATCATGCCCTGCGCGATCGAGGGGACGGAGCCGATCCGCAGCTCCACCTCCTTGCCGCGCTCCAGCCGACCGACCGCTTCCTGCAGATTGGCGACCTGCTGGTGGATTTCCTGGATCTGGGAAAAGATCGCGCCGGCCTCGGGCGCCGGCACGTAGCGCCCGGCCTCGCGGTTGAACAGGCGGATGCCGAGGGAGCCCTCGATATGCTTCATCGCCCGGCTGATGCCCGGCTGGCTGACATTGAGGAGCCGCGCCGCGCCGGCGATGGAGCCGCTGACCATCACCGCGCGGACGATCTCGATCTGCTTGAGCGTCAGCATGACCGGCGGTCGATCATCGCCCGCGCCTCATGCGCCGAACCGGGCGGTCTCGATGCCGCGGTCACGGTCGAGTGCGGGAGCGGGGGTGTCCGTCGCCAGCTCGCTTCTGGAAAACACGATCGGCGTCCGCAGGCCCGGCACGCCGCCGGCCTCGATCCTCAGCCCGCGATGGGCGATCTGCGGTTCTGACAAAGCCTCGGCGACGGTGTTGATCGGCCCGCCGGGAACCCCGGCCTTTTCGAGGGCGGCGATGATCTCCGCCCGGTCCTGCCGGGCGATGGCGGGCGAAAGGAGGGCCGTCAGCCGCTCGCGGTTCGCGACCCGTGCCGGATTGGTGGCGAAGGCCGGGTCGGCGGCAAGGCCGCCCAGATCGAGCGCCCGGCAGAGCGCCCCAAACTGTCGGTCGTTGCCGCAGGCGACGATGAGGTGGCCGTCTTTGGCCGCAAACACCTGATAGGGCACGATGTTGGGATGGGCGTTGCCCATGCGTCTCGGCGAGTTGCCCGTCACCAGCGCGTTCATCGCCTGGTTGGCGAGCGCCGCGACGCCGCAGTCGAGCAGTGCCAGATCGACATGCTGGCCGAGGCCCGAGCGCTGGCGCTCGATGATCGCCGCCTGAACGGCAATGGCGCCGTAGAGCCCGGTGAGGATGTCGATCCAGGCGACGCCGATCTTCTGCGGCTCGCCCGCCGGTTCCCCTGTCAGATCCATGATCCCGCACATGCCCTGGATGAGGAAGTCGTAGCCCGGCCTTGCGGCCTCGGGACCGGTCTGGCCGAAGCCGGTGATCGAGGCATAGACGAGGCGCGAGTTGCGGGCCGAGACGCTGTCGTAATCGAGGCCGAAGCGCTTGAGCCCACCCACCTTGAAGTTTTCGACGACGATGTCGGCCTCGTCGATCAGGGCTTTCAGCGCTTCGAGCTGGACTGCGTTCCTAAAGTCGCAGACGAAGCTGCGCTTGCCCCGGTTGGCGGCGTGGAAATAGGCCGCCGTCGGCCGCTCCTCGCCCTCGCGCTCGATGAAGGGCGGCCCCCATGTACGGGTGTCGTCGCCCTCCGGCGCCTCGACCTTGATCACCTCGGCGCCGAGATCGGCCAGGGTCTGGCCGATCCAGGGTCCCGCGAGGATGCGGGCGAGCTCGACGACCTTGAGGCCCTGGAGCGGCGCCTCCGGCATCACACGAAAGCCTGCAGGCCGGTGATCGCGCGGCCGAGGATCAGCGCGTGGACGTCGTGGGTGCCCTCATAGGTGTTGACGGTCTCCAGATTGATCATGTGGCGCATGACCTTGTATTCCTCGGAGATGCCGTTGCCGCCATGCATGTCGCGGGCCTGCCGGGCGATGTCGAGGGCCTTGCCGCAATTGTTGCGCTTGACGATGGAGATCATCTCCGGCGCCGCATTCGCCTCGTCCATCAGGCGGCCGACCCGCAGCGAGGCCTGCAGACCGAGGGCGATCTCGGTCTCCATGTCTGCGAGCTTCTTCTGGAAAAGCTGGGTCTGGGCGAGCGGCTTGCCGAACTGCTTGCGATCGAGGCCGTACTGGCGGGCTGCGTGGAAACAGGCTTCGGCGGCGCCCATCACGCCCCAGGAGATGCCGTAGCGCGCCCGATTGAGGCAGCCGAACGGGCCTTTCAGCCCCTCGACATTCGGCAACAGCGCGTCTTCCGACACCTCGACGTCCGAGAGGACGATCTCGCCGGTGACGCTGGCACGCAGGGAAAGCTTGCCGCCGATCTTCGGGGCCGACAGTCCCGCCATGCCCTTTTCGAGGACGAAGCCCTTGATCTTGCCGCCATGGGCCTCCGATTTCGCCCACACGACGAAGACGTCGGCGATCGGGGCGTTGGAGATCCAGGTCTTCGAGCCGTTGAGGACATAGCCGTTGTCGGTCTTCCGCGCGGTGGTCTTCATGCCGCCCGGATCGGAGCCCGCGTCGGGCTCGGTCAGGCCGAAACAGCCGATGAATTCGCCCGAAGCGAGCTTCGGCAGATAGCGCCGGCGCTGTTCCTCGGTGCCATAGGCATAGATCGGATACATCACCAGCGAGGACTGCACCGACATCATCGAGCGGTAGCCCGAATCGATCCGCTCGACCTCGCGCGCGACGAGGCCGTAAGCGACGTAGGACGCGCCGATGCCGCCATATTCTTCCGGAACGGTCACCCCGAGAAGGCCCATTTCGCCCATCGCCCGGAAGATCGACGGGTCGACCAGCTCGTCGCGCGCCGCCTCCGTGACGGCCGGGGCAAGGCGGGCTTCGGCAAAATCGGCGGCCGCCTCGGCGAGCATGCGCTCGTCCTCCGAAAGCTGCGCGGACAGGCGGAACGGGTCCGCCCAGTCGAACCGGCCGAGATCCGGCGCGTCCTTGGGCTTCAGGGCCATGAGAATTCTCCGTAGGAATTTTATCGGGTCGGGCGCCGTCTTAGCATCAGGGCGCCGGGCGCTTCAAACGGCTTGATGCGACGACTTTCACACAAGCGCAGCACCCGGCCGCCCCGATCCTTCGCTGGCGAGAAACGACCGGAGGTCCGTTCGGCCCGTCGCGTTCACGCAGGCCCCCGTGTGGCGGCCGTATCATGGCATTGTGATTGCTTGGCTTTGTCGGCGCGCCTTGCCTTTGCAGCCCGATTACGGCAGGTCATTTCGTAAGGTTGACCAAAGGATAGTTTCATATGTGGTGTGAACAAAGACTCCCACGATATCATCCGGGGGGAGAGCCTTTGCGCCGGCGGTCTGCCATTTCGGACGTGACGGGGCGGTAAAAGCAGGAGCTGGCAGGCAAGGCAGGGCGAGAGTGGCGCTGCCGGCTCGAAGCCGCGCATGGTCGAGGAGACAAGTCGTATGTTCGCTAGGGCTGCAGGAACGCTGTCGGTTCTGTTTTTCTTCACGCTCGTCGTCAATCTGCTGCTCCTCGTGCAGCCGATCTACATGCTGCAGATCTACGATCGGGTGCTGGTTTCGGCTTCCTTCGACACGCTCGTCTACATTTCGATGATCGCCGTTGCCGCGCTGATGCTTCTCGGCGCCTTCGACGCGATCCGCTCGATGATCGCGGGCCGGCTCGGCGCAAGGCTGGAGACCGAAAACGGCGCCGACGCGATGATCGCCGCCCTGAAGTCGCCGCGCGCCGGTCTCGGCGACGTCCAGCCGCTGCGCGATCTGGCGACGGTCCGCAACTTCGTCGGCGGCCGGGCGCTTCTCGCCTATCTCGACCTTCCCTTCATGCCGCTGTTCATCGGCATGCTCTATCTCATTCATCCCAGCCTGTTCTGGCTGACGCTCGGCGGCGCGGTGCTGCTTGCTCTCGTCGCTCTTGCCAATCAGTGGGCGACGAGCGGTCTTGCGGGCACCTTCGGCGAAGCCTCGATGACCGCAACGCTTTCGGCGCAGGCCTTCGCGCGGTCGAGCGAGAGCCTTTCGGCCATGGGCATGGTCGGCAACGCCATCGAACATTGGGGCCGGCGGCATGCCGGATCGCTGCAGGCGCTGGATCGGCTGAACAGCCGCAACGCGATCTTCACCGGCCTTTCGCGCTTCCTGCGCATGGGGCTGCAGATCGCCATTCTCGGCTATGGCGGCTATCTCGTCATTACCGGCGAGATGACCGCAGGCATGATCTTCGCGTCCTCGCTGATCTCCGGACGGGCGCTGCAGCCGATCGATCAGGTGATCGGCGGCTGGAAAGGCTTCGTCGATGCGCGCAAGGCGCTGTCGCGGCTGAAGAAGGGCGTCGATGCCGTGCGTGCGGCGCGGGCCGACAAGACGATGCTGCCCGAGCCGCGCGGCGAGGTGATGTTCGATCAGGTCGTCGTGGTTCCGCCGGGCAGCACCGATCCCGTCTTGAAACGCATCAGCTTCAAGGTGCCGGCGGGCGACTGCTGCGTCGTCATCGGCCCGTCCGGCGCCGGAAAGTCGACCTTGATGCGGGCCTTCGTCGGCGGTGTCGACCTGCGGACCGGGGCCGTCAGGGTCGATGGCGCGAATGTCTCCAACTGGGATGGCGAGGCGCTCGGCCGCCATGTCGGCTATCTGTCCCAGGAGGTGGAGATGTTGCCCGGCACCGTGGCCGAGAACATCGCCCGCTTCGATGCCAATGCCGGCGACGACGCCGTCATCGCCGCCGCGAAGATGGCCGAGGTGCACGATCTCGTCCAGAAGCTGCCGCAGGGCTACGACACCGTGATCGGGCCGATGGGAATGAAGCTCTCCGGCGGCCAGCGCCAGCGCATCGCGCTCGCACGGGCCTTCTTCGGCAATCCGAAGATCCTCGTCCTCGACGAGCCGAATGCCAGCCTCGACACCGATGGCGACCTGGCGCTCGACCGGGCGCTGCGCCACGCCAAGGAGCAGGCGGTGACGGTGCTTCTGGTGACCCAGCGCCGGCAGGTCGCCGAGCAGGCGGACTGGATCCTCGTTCTGCGCGACGGAGCGGTGGATGATTTCGGCCGCCGCGACGAGGTGTTCGAACGCCAGGCCGAGCGGTTTCGCAGCACGCAGGCCGGCCCGAGCCCGGTCAGTGTGCCGAAGGCGCCGGCGGGCGCAAGGACGGGCCATGGCCCGGCAACGCCCGCTGCGGCAACGGGCACGGTTACCCCGATGGTCCGGGGCCGGCTGGCGCCGGTCGCCACCGTCGCTGCCGGGACGGCGAAACCGGCTCAGCCCGGGCCGTGACGACGGCCCGGACAGAAGCGGTGGTCGGTGCAAACGATGGCCTGCGCGATGACGCGGCGGGGGCAAGGATTGGACCCGGCCTTGGGCAGGCGCCGGGAAGAAGGCGGAGATCGAGACGATGAAAGATATGACCACGGCGGGAGGAACGCCGGCCCACCCGGCAGCAAAGCCGGGCGCTGACGGGCGCAAGCCGAGCTGGACGAAGGGCGTTCCGACCGGCACCCGGCTGATGAGCGTCGCCGGCATCGTCGTCGGGCTGACCTTCATCGGCGGCTTCGGCGCCTGGGCGGGGCTCGCACCGATCGCCGGCGCGGTGGTCGCGCCCGGTGTCGTCGCGGCCGCCGGCCAGAACCTGTCGATCCAGCATTTCGAAGGCGGCATCGTCAGGCAGATCGACGTCACCGAGGGCCAGCGCGTGACCGCCGGCGAACCGCTGATCGAGCTCGACCGGACGGCGGCACTTTCACAGCGCGACAGGCTGAACCATCAGATCATCGGGCTTCGGGCGAGGGCCGCGCGACTGGCGGCCGAGCGCGACGGCGACGAGACGCTGATCTTTCCCGCCGACCTCGTATCGATGGCGCGAACCGCGAACGTCTCCGATCTCCTCGACGAGCAGGGACGAGAGTTTTCCGCCCGGCTCGCCCGCCATCACCAGGAACGCTCGATCATGGTGCAGCGCGTGAAAGCCCTCAAGGAGCAGGCCGAGGGCATGAGCGCCCAAAGATCGGCGATCGAGCGCCAGATCGCGGTCGTGCGGGAGGAAACCACCCGCAAGGGCCGGCTGCTCGACAAGGGCCTCACCAACCGCTCCGAATATACCCAGCTCGTCAGGGCCGAAGCCGATCTCGTCGGTCAGCTCGGGCAGGTCGTCTCGAGCCTGCTCGCCTCGAAGACCAACATCTCCCAGGCAGATCAGGAAGCGGCGCGGCTCGAAAGCCAGCGGGTGGAGACCGCCGTCACCCAGCTCAACGACGTGCGCTCGAAGCTGTCCGACATGAGCGAGCAGCTGCGCACCGCCGAGGACGTTCTCTCGCGGTCGACGATCCGGGCTCCCGCCGACGGCATCATCGTCGCCAAGTCGGTCAACACCGTCGGCTCGGTGGTCCGGCCCGGCGAGACGCTGATGCAGATCCTGCCGACCGGGGCGGACCTTGTCGTCGAGGTCCGCCTCAACCCCCAGCACATCGCCCAGATCCGGCCCGGCCAGGTGGCGCGGCTGCGTTTCACCTCGCTCAACGCCCGCACGACGCCGACCGCCGACGGCACGGTCTCCTACGTCTCGGCCGACCGTCTCGTCGATCAGCAGACGCAGGAGGGATATTACCGGGCGCGGCTGCGGCTGAACGATCCTCTTCCCGCCGGCATCTCGGCCGACGAGATCACCCCCGGCATGCCGGTGGAGGCCTATGTGGAAACCGGCGACCGCAGCTTCATCGACTACCTCACCCAGCCGGTCACCGACAGCTTCTCGCGCGCCTTCCGGGAGTGACGGCGCAGCGAGGATCTTCGAGCCGCCGGCTCACAGATCGACATATTTGCGCCAGTTGTGCTCTTCCCTGAAGCCGAGAACCTTGCGGATCTTGGCGTTGGACAGCGGCGCCTCGTATTCGCCGAGTTCGCGGGTCACGGGGATCTGCGGGCAGTGTTTGTTCAGGAATTCGGCCGTCGGCATCGTCGCGGTGATGGTGTCGTTGGTGGCGTTGAACACCTCGAAGCCGAGGCCGTCCCTGGCGATGGCGAGATCCACCATCTGGCCGAGATCGCGCGCGTCGATATAGCTCCAGGCATTGCGCTTGCGCGACATCGGATCGGCGACGAAGTCCTTGAACCGATCATATTCGTGCGGCTCGATGACATTGCCGATCCGGAAGGCATAGATGTCGGCGCCCGATCGCATGGCAAAGGCGCGGGCGGTCTTCTCGTTCGCCACCTTGGACAGGCCGTAGCTGTCCATCGGGTCGATGTCGTAGTCCTCCTCCAGCGGGAAGTGGTGGAAATCCTTGTCGCCCTCGGCGAAGCAGACGCCATAGGTCGTCTCCGACGAGGCGATGATGATCTTGCGGATGCCGAGCTTCACCGCCGCCTCGATGACGTTGTAGGTGCCGATCGTGTTGATCCGGAAGGTCTCGTTGTCCGGCCTGATCAAAACCCGCGGGATCGCGGCGAAATGAACGACCGCGTCGATCGGAGCGGGGCCTTCGCCGGTGGCGAACTCGTCCGTGTTGAAATGGCAGGAGAGCGCGTTGAACATCTGGCCGCTGTCGGTGACGTCGGCGGTGAGGTTATCGACGCCCTCATGGTCGAGCGGCACGAGATCGACGTTGAGAACGCGGTGTCCCCTGTCGACGAGATAGGGGACGACGTGGCGCCCGGCCTTGCCGGTGCCGCCGGTGAAGACGATGCGTTTGCCCATTGGAAAGCCTTTCTGCTGTCGCTCGTCCCGGGCTCGGGCGGCCCGGCGACGGCGTTTGCAGCAAAGGTGTGGCGCGGGTGACGCGTGGCCACCCCCGCCGGTCTATCGGGGGCTTTCCGGACCCGGACCCGTTCCGCCCGTTCCGGCCATGCTTCAGGAGACCGTGACGGTCAGATCGCCGACGCCGTCGATATGGCCCTGGAGGCTGTCGCCCCTCTCCACCGGGCCAACGCCCGCCGGCGTCCCGGTCATGATGACGTCGCCTGCGGAAAGCGTGAAGAGGCCGGAGAGATAGGAGATCGCCTCGGCGGTTTTCCAGATCATCTGGTTGAGATCGCCCTCCTGCCGGATCTCGCCATTGACCTTGAGCCAGATCGCGCCTTCGGCGGGGTGGCCGATCTTGGCGGCTGGAACCACCGCCGAGACCGGCGCGGACTTCTCGAAGGCTTTGCCGATCTCCCAGGGGCGGCCCATCTTCTTGGCGACGGACTGGAGATCGCGGCGGGTCATGTCGAGGCCGACGGCATAGCCGAAGACATGGTCGAGCGCGTTCTCAGCCGCGATGTCGGCCCCGCCGTTTCCCAGACACACGACCAGCTCGATCTCGTGATGAACGTCCGATGTCCGCCCCGGATAGGGGAAGGTGCTCTCCGTGGTCAGGTTGTCGGGGTTCTTCTGGAAGAAGAACGGCGGCTCCCGGTCCGGATCATGGCCCATCTCGATGGCATGGTCGGCATAGTTGCGCCCGACGCAATAGACCCGCCGCACCGGGAAGGTCGCGTCCGTGCCGCGCACCGCGAGGGCGGGAACGGGCGCTGGCGTGAAGACGTATGACATCGTGATCCTCGATCCTTTTTGCGCGGTCGGCGACGATGTCCTTTCGGCGCCTTGGCTGGCGAAGGCAAGGGCGTTTGTCGCTTCTTGCCCCCGGCCTGAGGCGAAAGGCGCCGCTTACGGCTCGCGATGCACCCGCAGCGGCCCCCAGCTCTGGCTGACGGGCATCAGCTCGAGCTGATTGATGTTCACATGCGGCGGCTGGCTCGCCACCCAGTGGATCGTCTCGGCGATGTCCTCCGGCTGCAGGGCGTTCGCGCCCTCGTAGAGCACGTCATAGGCCTGCTGGTTGCCGCCGGTGCGCACCATGGTGAATTCGCTCTCGCAAAGACCGGGCTCGATCGAGGTGACGCGCACGCCGGTTCCGTGGAGATCGGCGCGCAGGCCGCGGGTGAACTGCTGGACGAAGGCCTTCGTGCCGCCATAGACGTTGCCGCCCGGATAGGGCCAGTTGGAGGCGATCGAGGCGAGATTGACGATCGCGCCGCGCCGCTCGATCAGGCCGGGAAGGAGACGATGGGTGAGCACCGTCAAGGCGGTGACGTTGGTGGCGATCATCGTCTTCCAGTCGGCGACGTCGCTTTCCTGCGCCGGCGCCGTGCCGAGGGCGAGGCCGGCATTGTTGACGAGAAGGTCGATCTGCGAGAAGGGCGGCTGCAACCGGCCGAGGGCGTCCTCCATCGCCGCCTCGTCGGTGACGTCGAAGACCGCCGGGACGAAGGCGTCCCCGATTTCGCCGCGCAGGGCCTCGAGCCGCTCGGCCCGCCGCCCGGTGCCGACGACGCGCCAGCCGGATTTCGCAAAGCGCCTTGCGGTCGCCGCGCCGAAGCCGGAGGAGGCGCCGGTGATGAGGATCGTTGCAGTCATGATGTCTCCGGGAGAATGAAGGAAGCAAGGGATGCGGCCTGCGATAGCGCGGCGGAGGCCGGCAAGGCCATGCTGGCGAGGCTGCTCAGCGCCAGAAGCATCAAAAGCCAGGCCACGGCACGCTTCCATGTCTCGGCGCTGATCCGGCCGTAGAGGCGCCTGCCGACGACGATCCCGGCTGCGACCGCCGGCAGCATCACAACGACGGCCGGAAGGCTCGAGGCGGGAAACAGGCCGAGCCCGGCGCGAAAGGCGATAGCGCCGATGTCCGTCACGGCGAAGACGACGGTCAGCAGGGCGCGGGACTGGCCGGGGCTGCGCCGGCTCGCCATCAGCCAGGCGACGATCAGCGTGCCGCCCACCGAAAAGGCGCCGATCATCGCGCCGGTGAGAAAGCCCGCTCCGGATGCCGCGCCACGGCTGTCGAGCCAGCGCCAGCTCACCTTGCGCATGGCGGCGAGGGCCGAAACGAATACCGCGAGATTGAGGCCGACGAGGGCCGGGCCGTGGGGCAGGGCGCTGAGAAGAAAGACGCCGGCCACCGCGCCCCCGAGGGCCGAGGCCCCGAGCAGCAGCGCGTCGCCCCGCTCGAGCTCGGCAAGGATGCCGCCCTGAACGAGCATGACGGTCGCGGCGAGATCGAGGCAAAGGACGATGCCGGTGGCAAAGTCCGGCGACCAGAACAGCGACAACAGGGGGGCGGCGACGAGCGAGAAGCCGAAACCCGTCGCGCCGCGCACCACCGCGGCGGCGACGATGATCGGCAACGCGTAGATGAGGTCGGCTGGCAAGGGGCGGCTCCGTCGAATCGGCGCATAGCATCACGCGCCGCAGCACCGTTGGACAGGTCCAGAGCCCGTCATCGATAGAGCCAGCGCTGGACCCATCGACATTTTTCCCTGGCTCTTTCGCTCGCCCCGGCGCCGGGTCCAGCTTGGGCGAAACGAGAGCCGAGGGACCATTGATGCAGCCCACACAGACGAATTTCGAAAATCACTGGATGCCCTTCACCAACAACCGGGCGTTCCGCGAGACGCCGCAGATGTTCGCGAGGGCCGAGGGCGTCCACTATTTCACCCCCGAGGGGAACGACGTTCTCGACGGGTCGTCGGGCCTGTTCTGCACCCCTGCCGGCCATGGCCGGCGCGAAATCGCCGACGCGGTCCACGCGCAGCTGATGACGCTGGACTACACCCCGCATTTCCAAAGGGCCGCGCCCGTCTCCTTCGAGCTGGCGACGCGGCTTTCGCAGATCCTGCCCGAGGGTCTCGACCGGGTGTTCTTCGCCTCGTCCGGCTCCGAAGCCGTCGACAGCGCGATGAAGATCTGCCTCAGCTACCACCGGGCCAAAGGCGAGGGCCAGCGCAACCGCTTCGTCTCGCGCAACTGGGGCTATCACGGCGTCAATCTCGGCGGCACCTCGCTCGCCGGCATGGTCAACAACCGCCGCGAATTCGCCGGCGTCACCTGCGACGTCGTCCACATGCGCCACACCTGGCGCGAGGACCAGCGCTACACGCCGGGCCAGCCGGAGACCGGCGCCGATCTCGCCGACGATCTGGAAGAAATCTGCCGCAACTACGGGGCCGAGACGATCGCCGGCGTCTTCGTCGAGCCGATCGCCGGATCGATCGGCACCATCGTGCCGCCGAAGGGCTATCTGGAACGGCTGCGGGCGATCGCCGACAAATACGGGCTGCTGCTGATCTTCGACGAGGTCATCACCGGCTTCGGGCGCACCGGATCGGCCTTTGCCGCCGAAGAATTCGCAGTGACGCCGGATCTGATGACCATGGCCAAGGCGCTGACCAACGGGGCGGTGCCGATGAGCGCGGTCGCGACCTCCGCGGCCATTCAGGAGACGGTGTTTGCCGCCGCCGGCGACACCGACCGGCCGGAGCTCTTCCACGGCTACACCTATTCGGCCCATCCGGTCGCCTGCGCCGCCGCGCTCGCCGCCCTCGACATCTATCAGGGCGAAAAGCTCTTCGAGCGCTCGCGCGCCCTCTCGCCGGTCTTTCTCGATCTGATCTTCGGGCTGCGCAACCTCGCCCAGGTCACCGATCTTCGCGGTTACGGGATGATGGCCGGCATCCAGCTGAAACCGGCAGAAACGCCCGGCCTCAAAGGCTCACAGGTGCAGCGCGCGCTGTTCGACGCCGGCCTTCACGTCAAGGCGACCGGCGATGCGCTGATCGTCGCGCCGGCTTTCGTGTCGAGCCAGTCCGAGCTGGAGCAGATGGCCGACATCCTGCGCCGCGTTCTCGGCCGGACCGAGCTTCATTGAGCGTCGGGGCCGCCTCCCTGTCCGCCCGGAGCGGCTGCCGGGGACCGGCACCGGTCCCGTTCCGCAAGGCAGTGATCCAGCGCCTGGCGCAAGACGGCGATGCCGGCGGGGATCTGAGCGTTCTCGATCGGGCCGTAGCCAAGACGCAGGAAATTATGCTCGGCTCCCGGCTCGCGGAAGTGAATGTCGCCGACCTCGACGGCCGCCCCGCGGCTGGCCGCCTCGGCCTGGAATCTGGCCGCAGCGATCCCCTCCGGCAGGCGGATCCACAGCGCCGATCCGCCGGTGGTCATCGTCACCGTGCAGTCCGGCAGCTGCCGCTCGATCTCGCTCAGCATCGTCGCCCAGCGCCTGGCGAGAAGGCCCTGCTGACGCCGGATGTGGGCATCGTAGTGCCCCTCGGACATGAACAGCGCCATGGCGCGCTGATCGAGCACGGAAGGGTGGCGGAACATCAGCCGGCGCAGGGCGCGCAGCTCGGTGATGACGTCGGGCGGAGCGACGATGAAGCCCAGTCGCAAACCCGGAAAGACGGGTTTCGACAGGCTGCCCGCATGCAGGACGCGGCCGTTCTGGTCATAGCCGCGCAGCGCGTGCTGGCGGGGGCCGACATAGTTCAGCTCGTGCTCGTAGTCGTCCTCGAGGATGAGGAAGTCGTGGCGCTCGGCCGCCTGCAGAAGCACCAGCCGCCGCTGCATCGTCATCGTGACGTTGGTCGGCGCCTGATGGCTCGGCGTCACATAGACGAGGCCGCAGCCCTCGAGCCGCGCATCGGGGCGCGCGCCGCTGGCATCGACGGGCAGATCGACGATCTCGGCGCCGTCGAGGGTGAAGATGTTGCGGGCGTCGACATAGCCGGGATTTTCAAAGCCGACCTTCACCCCGGGGCCGCAGAACAGGCGGGAGAGAAGATAGACGGCGTTCTGGGAGCCGATGGTGACGAGGATCTCGTCCTTGCCGGCGCGAAAGCCGCGGCGCGGAAGGATGCGCCGGATGATCTGTTCGATCAGGAGAGGGTCGTCGGCATCGACGAGATCGTTCATCAGCTGGCCGAGATGTTCGGCCCGTCCGGCCTGGCGGATGCAGTCGCGCCATCGGCTGATCGACACGGGATCGGCCGCCGCATGGCCGTAGATGAAGGGATAGGGGAAGCTCTGCCAGTTGTCGGGCTTGCGGATGTTGGGCTGCAGCGTCGGGCGAAGGCGCATGCGCCCCGTCCACAGGCCAGCGTCCGGCGCCTCGGCCCTTCCCGCCTCGCGCGACGCCGTGCGGGCAGCCTTTTCGTGCTGGCGCAGGAAGCGCTCGTCGATGAAGAAGCCGCGGCGGCCGACGGAGACGAGATAGCCGTCCTCGGCCATCTTCTCGTAGACGAGGGTCACGGTGTTGCGCGAGACCTGCAGCTGGCGGGCGAGAACGCGGGTCGCCGGCAGCGGTTCGTGCGAGGCGATCGCACCGCGCAGGATCGCAGCGACGATGCGCTCCTGGATCTGCCGCTGCAGCGGCTTCGACCCGTCGAGCGGCGCCGCAAGGCTGGTCTCCTCGATCTCTATCATGGCTTCGACCCCGGACCGGATGACACATGCCGTCAGCCAGCACCTTAGCGACAAGCCGAGCGGATGTTCAATTCGCATACAGGCAAAGGAAGTGAGCACATCGATGCACTTCAAGGATGCATTCGGCGCGGATCGTGACCTGAAGGTTCATGGCCCGGCGAAAGAAGAGGCAGCCGCGACCGCCGTCTGATCGATCGGTCCGGCTTCATCGGGGAGGAATGACGGCATCAGTTTTTCTGGCGGCACGCGATTTGCTTGTTGCTCAGAGACTGGAACCGACGACCGCACAACAAGATCCGCCCGGCGGACAGCGCACCCATCCATTCCAGCATCGGAGATGACAATGTTGAAGAAGCTTGCAGCCGTCCTTTCAGCCAGCCTAGCAATGGCCAGCCTGTCCGCAGGGGTGGCAGGGGCCCAGGAGACCGTCATCGTCGGGCATTTCGGCAATCCGACGCCCGATCAGGTTGCCGCCGCCGACAAGAAGTTCGAGGCCGCGACCGGCTGGACGATCGACTGGCGCAAGTTCTCCGCCGGCACCGACGTGATCGCCGCCATGGCGTCGGGCGACGTCAATGTCGCCGAACTCGGCTCGTCGCCGCTGGCGATCGCCGCGACGCAGGGCGTCGACCTTCAGATGTTCATGGTCGCCGAAGTCATCGGCACGGCGGAATCGCTGATCGTGCGCAACGGCTCCGGCATCAAGACGCTGGCCGATCTGAAGGGCAAGCGTATCGGCGTGCCGATCGGCTCGACCTCGCATTTCTCGCTGATGGGCGCGCTGAAGCATGCCGGAATCGACGCCGGCGACGTCACCATCATGAACATGTCGCCCGATCAGCTCGTCGCCGCCTGGCAGCAGGGCGCGATCGACGCCGGCTTCGTCTGGGAGCCGGCGCAGGGCAAGCTCCTGGAGGACGGCACGCGGCTGGTCGGCGCGGACCAGACGGCGGAATGGGGCTATCCGACCTTCGACGCCTGGGTGGTGAACAAGGATTTCGCCGAAAAGCACAAGGACGCGATGATCGCCTTCACCAAGACGATGGCCGAGGCCAACGGCGCCTATCTCGCCGACCCGGCCAAATGGACGGCCGACAGCGAGCCGGTGAAGATCATCGCCGAGCGCACGGGCGCGGCGCCCGATCAGGTGCCGGCGGTCCTGTCCGGCTACACCTTCCTGCCCCTAAAAGAGCAGATCGACAGCGGCTGGCTCGGGGAAAAGGGCGCGGCGGCGATCGCCTCGACGGCCGAGTTCCTCAAATCGGCCAACCGCATCGACACGGTGGCAAAGGACTATTCGCCCTTCGTCACCGACGAATACGCCAAGGCCGCCGCGAAATAATCCACTCGACGCATCACTCTCCGGACCCGGCAAGGGGTCCGCAGACGATCGAAGGAGATTTGTCATGGCACTCCAGATCCGACAGGCATCGGTCGAGTTTCCCGCCGTCGACGGCCGGGCGCCGGTCGAGGCCCTGCGCAAGATCGAGCTGTCGATCGAGCCCGGCGACTTCACGGTGGCGCTCGGCGCGTCGGGCTGCGGCAAGTCCACCCTTCTCAATCTCATCGCCGGCTTCCTGTCGCCGTCGTCGGGGGCGATCCTGCTCGATGGCGCGCCGGTGAACGGACCGGGGGCGGATCGCTCGGTGGTGTTCCAGAAACACGCTCTCCTTCCCTGGCTGAACGTGCGCGACAATGTCGCCTTCGGCCTCAAGCTCCAGGGATCCTCGAAGGCGGAGCGTTACGCGGTCGCCGAAAAGTTCATCGCGCTTCTCGGCCTGTCCGGCTTCGAGACCTCGCCGGTCTATTCCCTGTCCGGCGGCATGCAGCAGCGGGTCGGCATCGCCCGGGCGCTGACCTGCGATCCGAAGCTGCTTCTGATGGACGAGCCGCTCGGGGCGCTCGACGCCCTGACCCGGGAGCGGGCGCAGGAGCTGATCCTGAAGATCTGGAGCGAGACGGAAAAATCCGTCTTCTTCATCACCCACAGCGTCGAGGAGGCGCTGTTCATGGGGACGAAGCTCGTCGTCATGTCGCCTCGTCCCGGCCGCATCGCCCACATGTTCGACCTGCCCTTCTCGCGGCGCTTCTGCGACGGGCAGTCGGCCCGGTCGATCAAGGCGTCCGGCGATTTCATCGCCCTGCGCGAGAAGGTTCTCGCGATCATCTTCGCCGACGAGGAGGAAGCCGCATGAGCATCGCGCGCCCCAACGACGCCGAGACGCAGAGCAAGGACGCACCGGCCGCCCCGACCGGCTGGCGGGCCGCCGTCGGCAGTGGCTTCCAGCAGCTCGTGCGCAGCCGTCCGACCAAGCCCGGCGAGACCTATGGCGTGCCCGGACAGGGCGAGACCATCACCCTGAGCATCCTGACCATCCTGGTCTTTCTCGCCGTGTGGTGGGCGGTCACGGCGCTCGGGCTGGTCAAGCCGCTCTTCGTGCCCTCGCCCCAGGCGATCTTCCAGAAGTTCGTCGACGTCCTCACCAACGGTTTCACCGGCACCTCGCTTCTGGAACATGCCGGCATCTCCGCCGCCCGCGTCTTCGGCGCGTTCGTCCTCGCCTGCATCGTCGGCGTGCCGCTCGGCCTCGCCATGGGCATGAGCCCGACGATCCGCGGCATCTTCGACCCGCCGATCGAATTCTACCGGCCGATCCCGCCGCTCGCCTATCTGCCGCTGATGATCATCTGGTTCGGCATCGGCGAGACGTCGAAGGTTCTGCTGATCTTCCTGTCGGTGTTCGCGCCGGTGGCGCTCGGGGCGAAATCGGGCGTGCGCTCTGCGGCGATCGAACAGATCCATGCGGCCTATTCCTTCGGCGCCTCGCGCTGGCAGGTGATGCGCCACGTGATCCTGCCCTCGGCCCTGCCGGAGATCCTCACGGCCATGCGCATCGGCATCGGTTTCGGCTGGACGACCCTCGTCGCCGCCGAGATGGTCGCCGCCACCAAGGGCCTCGGCTACATGGTGCTGACCGCCTCGCAGTTCCTGCAGACCGCGACGGTGATCATGGGCATCATCGTCATCGCCGCGATCGCCTATGGCTTCGACATGGTCATGCGGGCCATCGAGCGGCGCTTCGTGCCCTGGAAGGGGCGGATGTAGGACCGCTCGCGCGCGACCTCGAACTCGCCGCCCGGCGCAAGACACCCCGTCCGCGCCGGGCTTGAAGACCAACGGCTCAAGAACGAGCCGGGGTATTCGCGTCGCAGGGACAACGGTGCGACACGCCGGTGTCCATCATCTCCCGGGTCAGCCGGCTCTCACCGCGCTAGTCTGCCGTCGCCCAGTCGACGAGATCGGCCAGAAACGCGTCGCATCGGTCGAGCTGGGCGATCTCCAGATATTCGTCCGGCTTGTGAGCCTGGGCGATATGGCCGGGGCCGCAGATGACGGTCTCGATCCCCAGCATGGCGTTGAACCGTCCGGCTTCGGTGCCGTAGGCGACCTTGGCATGGCCGTTGGAGCGGGCAAGGCGTTTTGCGACCGTGACGAGCGGGCCGTCGGGGGCTGTGTCGATGCCCGGAAAGGCAGCCATCATGGCGATGTCGATCGCAGCTTCCGGGGCGATGCGGCGCATCTCGGGCTCGAGTTCCTCCTCGGCATAGCGGGTGAACTCGGCGACCAGCGCGTCGGCGTCCTCGTCGGGCATGACCCGGAATTCGCAGTCGAAGCGGCAGAGATCGGGCACGATGTTCAGCGCCTGCCCGCCGTCGATCACGCCGGTATGGGCCGTGGTGTAGGGAACGTCATAGGCCGGGTCGCGAGATCCCGCCTCGGCGAGCCGGCGTCCGATTTCGCGCAGTTTCACGATCAGCATCGCGGCGTATTCGACGGCGTTGACGCCCTGCGGCGAGAGGGAGGAATGACAGGAGCGGCCGCGAACGGTGACACGCATCGAGCGCTTCGCCTTGTGGGCGACGACGACCTCCATCCCGGTCGGTTCCCCGACGATGCAGTATTGCGGCCGCACGGCCTGCTCTCCCAGCCATTCGAGCAGCCTGATGACGCCGAGACAGCCGACCTCCTCGTCATAGGAAAAGGCGAGGTGGATCGGCCGCTTCAAGTCTGCCGCCACCATCGCCGGGACCGCCGCCAGCGCCGAGGCGAGAAAGCCTTTCATGTCGCAGGCGCCGCGGCCGATGAGCCGCCCGTCGCGCTCGATCAGGCGGAAGGGCTCGCTCGTCCAGTCCTGACCGTCGACCGGAACCACGTCGGTGTGGCCGGACAGGACGATGCCGGGCTGATCCGCCGGTCCGATCGTCGCGAAGAGATTGGCCTTTTCGCCGGTCTCGTCGAAGATCCGCTCGCATAAAATGCCGAAGCCGGAGAGATAGTCCGCGACATGATCGATCAGCGCGAGATTGGAATTGCGGCTGGTGGTGTCGAACCCCACCAGATCGGCGAGGATATCGCGGCTCTTGAGCGCTGGCATGTCAGTCTCCGGATGGATCGGTCTGGTGATTGCCGCCGCTCAAAGGCGTGGTGCGGCCGGTTTCGAGGCTTGCCCGCGTCGTTTCGATGAAGGCGAGCGTCGCGGGCGAGGGCGGACGGTCCGCCGGCGTGAGGAAGTTGGCGCGAAAGGGGATGCTCGGCTCGAACGGGCGGACGACGATGCCGCGACCCAGCTGATGGGCGATCGGAAACGGGTTCATCAGCGAAACCCCGAGGCCCTCGCGGACGAATTCGGCGGCCGAGACGCTCGTCGCCGTCTCGATCACGATCTTTCGCCGAACGCCCGCCCGCTCGAAAATCCTGTCCACGGCGACGCGCGCCGAATGGCGGCGGGTGAGCGCGATGAAGGGCTCGCCCTCCAGATCCTCCGGGCGCACGACGTCGAGATCGGTCAGGCGGTGGCGGGCGGGCAGGACGCAGATGCCGGTCGTTGCCAGGAGCAGCTCGGTGCGGATGCCTTCATGGGCCGGCTGGGCGTCGGTGAGACCGACATCGTACTGCGCCTCGGCGACGCTGCTGATCAGGCTGTCGGAGGAGATCACGTCGAAGACGATCTCGAGCTCCGGATTGTCCTTGGTGAGCGCCGCGAGGCGGCTCGGCAGGAAGCAGTGGGCGATGGTCGGCGGAGCGGCGATCCGCAACGAGCCGGTGTGCGAGCGGCGTTCGGCCTGCGAGCGGTCGGCGATGCGGGCGAGCGCCGCGAAGACCGGGCCGAGCTGTTCGTTGATCGACAAGGCTTCGGCATTGGGAACGAGGCGGCCGCCCGAGCGCTCGAACAATTGCCGTCCGAGCGTTGCTTCGAGCTGTGAGAGAGCGCGGCTGACAGCCGGTTGGGACATGCCGAGACGCTGGGCGGCGACCGTCGCCTTGCCGCTCTGGACGAGGGCCCGCAGCACCTCGAGCTCGCGCAGCGTGAAGTCGGTCCGGCCCTCTCCTTCGGCGTGCGGTGCCGCAATTTTACGCATGTGCCTCATTCGATGACTCGCTATGCAAATAGTATAATCATCATGCATAGTATTTTCATATTGACTTCCGATTACCGCATAATAGCGTGGAAGCCAACGCCGCACCGGCATTCGATCGCCGCGGTCCGTGGCCCCGGAATGGATGTTCAGAGAGGATATTTGAATGAACGTCAGACCAGCTTTGTTGATCGCCAGCCTTGTCGCCGCCACGTCGCTGACGCCGGCAATGGCCGCCGATCTCTCGATCGGGCTGAAGTCCGAGCCGACGTCGATGGACCCGCAATTCCACAACCTCGCGACCAATGCGCAGGTGCTGGAGAACATCTTCGAGGGTCTGACCAAGCAGGATGCGGTGCAGCGCCTGCAGCCCGGCCTCGCCTCGAAGTGGGAGGCGAGCGACGACACCACCTGGCGCTTCACTCTGCGCGACGGCGTCAAGTTCCAGAACGGCAGCCCGTTGACCGCCCGCGACGTGATCTACACGCTGTGCCGGGTGCCGCTGGTTCAGAACTCTCCGTCGCCCTTTACGATCTATACCGGCGCGATCAGCGACGTTACCGCCGAGGGCGACGATGTCGTCGTGGTCAAGACGGCATCGGCAAACCCGCTGCTTCCGACCGACATGGCCAGCCTGCCGATCGTCTCGGCCGATGCCCTGGGCGCCGAAAAGACCGTGACCTACAAGCCGGACGGCAAATGCAAGGGCATGGGTGACGTGCCCCAGTCGCCGGCCTTCAATTCGCCCGACATCGCCGTCGGCACCGGGCCCTACAAGCTCGACAGCTTCGTGCGCGGCAGCAAGCTGGTGCTGACCAAGTTCGACGGCTACTGGGGCGAGGCTCCGGCCTGGGACACGGTGACGATGCGGCCGATCAGCAGCGCCGGGCCGCGCGTCGCGGCGCTCCTGTCCGGCGATGTCGACATGATCGAGTCGCCGCCGATCCAGGACATCCCGCGCATCGAAGGCGCCGGCTTCAAGATCATCGACGCCCTGTCGAACCGCATCATCTACCTGCATCTTTATCAGCAGGACGAGAAGGCTCCCTCGATCACCGGCACAAACGGCAAGAACCCGCTGCTCGACAAGAGGGTGCGCGAGGCGATCTCGCTGTCGATCAACCGCAAGGCGATCGTCGACCGGATCATGGGTGGCTATGCCAAGGCCGCCGGTGAATTGCTGCCCCCGCCGATGTTCGGCACCAATGGCCGCGAGCCCGACGGCTACGATCCGGAAAAGGCCAAGCAGCTTCTGGCCGAAGCCGGCTACCCCGATGGTTTCGGCATTACCCTCGGAACGCCGAACGACCGCTACATCAACGACGAGAAGGTGGCCCAGGCGATCGCCCAGATGCTGACCCGGATCGGCATCAAGACCAAGGTCGACGCCGTGACGGCGAGCCAGTTCTTCTCGCGGCGCAACAAGCTGGAATTCCCAATCTATCTCGCCGGCTGGGGCGCGTCCACGGGCGAAATGTCCTCGCCGCTGAAGTCCCTCGTCGCGACCTACGACAAGGAGACCGGCATGGGGCCGACCAATGCCGGGCGCTACTCCAACCCCGCGATGGACAAGATCCTGACCGAGGCGATGTCGACCATCGACGACACCAAGCGCGAGGATCTCCTGAAGAAGGCCGAGCAGATGGTGCTCGACGACTACGGCATCATCCCGCTGCATTACGAGCAGACGGTCTGGGCGATGAAGAAGGGGCTGAGCTACGAGCCCCGCGTCGACCAGTACACCATCGCCGCCGAAGTGAAGCCCGCCTCCGAGTGATGACCGTGCCGGCGCCCCGGTTTTCCGGGCGCCGGCTCCCATGAGTTTGCAGTGCATTCGCAGACGCCGGATTGCGGCGCAGATCGGAGAGCGGGATGATCGTCTATCTCGTGCGACGCCTCGGACAGAGCCTCGTCGCCATCGCTGCGATGGCGGTGTTGGTTTTCGTCGGCGTCTATGCCATCGGCAACCCCGTCGACATCCTGATCAACCCGGAATCCACCCAGGCCCAGATCGCCGCGACCATGCAGCGGCTCGGCCTCGACCGGCCTTTGTGGGAACAGTTCGGCATCTTCGTCTGGAATGCGCTGCACGGTGATCTCGGGATCTCCTTCGTCTACGGCCGACCCGCGATGCAGATCATCCTGGAACGACTGCCGGCGACGATGGAACTGGCGCTGGTCGCCCTCGTCCTGTCGGTCTCCATCGGCATCCCCCTCGGCGTCCTCGCGGGTCTGAAGCCCAATTCGATCGGCGGGCGATCGATCATGGCGGGCTCGATCCTCGGCTTCTCTCTCCCGAACTTCTGGCAGGGCATGCTTTTGATCCTGATCTTCGCCGTTCTGCTCGGCTGGCTGCCGGCGGGCGGGCGCGGCGAGACGGTGGAGGTTCTGGGCATCCGCGTCAGCTTCCTCACCCTCGACGGCCTGAAGCACCTCATCCTGCCGGCGATGAATCTCGCCTTGTTCAAGATGTCGCTGGTCATCCGCCTCGCCCGCGCCAATACCCGGGAGGTCTGCCTGCAGGATTACGTGAAATATGCCCGGGCAAAGGGCCTCTCGTCGCGCCGGATCGTTCTCGTCCACATCCTCAAGAACATCCTGATCCCGGTGGTGACGATCATCGGCCTGGAGCTCGGCTCGATGGTGGCGTTTGCCATCGTCACCGAAACCGTCTTCGCCTGGCCGGGCATGGGCAAGCTCCTGATCGATTCCATCAATCTTCTCGATCGGCCGGTCATCGTCGCCTATCTGATGCTGACCGTTCTGATCATCGTCACCATCAACCTCGTCGTTGATGTCATCTATTCGCTGCTCGACCCGCGGGTGCGCCTGTCGGAGGTCGACGCATGAGTGACGAAGCCGCCATGGGCCTTTCTGAAAAGGCCGAGCCGCCGGTGAAGCAGCCGGCAGAAGCAAAGCGCGCGCCGGCTCTCGAGAGCCCGGCGATGCGGATCGCCCGGGAGTTCTGCGAGGACCGACTGGCGGTCCTCGGCCTGGTCCTGTTCCTCGCCATTGCCGCGATCGCAATCCTCGCCCCCTGGATCACGCCGCAGAACCCCTACGACCTCGCCCAGCTCGACATCATGGACGGCGGTCTGCCGCCCGGCTCGGAATCCTTTGCGACCGGCGGCACCTATTGGCTCGGCACCGACGAACAGGGCCGCGACATGCTTTCGGCGATCGCCTATGGCCTGAGGATCAGCCTTCTCGTCGCCACCGTGTCGCTTGCCTTCGCCATTGCCATCGGCGTCGCCGCGGGAACGACCGCCGCCTATCTCGGTGGCAAGGTCGACACGCTGATCATGCGCGTCGTGGATCTGCAGCTGTCCTTTCCCTCGATCCTCATCGCGCTGATCCTGCTGGCGCTTTTCGGCCGCGGCATCGACAAGGTGATCATCGCGCTGATCATCGTGCAATGGGCCTATTACGCCCGCACCGTGCGATCCTCGGCGATCGTCGAGACGCGCAAGGACTATATCGACGCCGCCCGTTGCCTGGCGCTGTCGCACCGGCGGATCATGTTCCGCCACCTTCTGCCGAACTGCGTGCCGCCGCTCATCGTCGTCGGCACCGTGCAGATCGCCCAGGCGATCGCGCTCGAGGCGACGCTCTCCTTTCTCGGCGTCGGCGTGCCGATCACCGAGCCCTCGCTCGGCCTTCTCATCGCCAATGGCTACGACTACCTCCTTTCGGGCCGCTACTGGGTGAGCATCTTCCCCGGCATCGCCCTCGTCGCCACCATCATCGCCATCAATCTCGTGGGCGATCGGCTGCGCGACGTCCTCAATCCGAGGCTCCAGACATGACGCTGCTTCAGGTGGAAGATCTCGCCACCCATTTCTTCACCCGCGACGGTGTCGCCAAGGCGGTCGACGGCGTTTCCTTCTCGCTCGATCGCGGCGAGATCCTCGGTCTCGTCGGCGAGAGCGGATCGGGCAAGTCGGTGACCGGCTTCTCGCTGCTCGGTCTCGTCGATCCGCCCGGCCGCATCGTCTCGGGAAAGATCGTCTTTGACGGCGAGGATCTGGTGAAGGGCGGCGAGCCGATGATGCGCACCCTTCGCGGCAAGCGCATCGCGATGATCTTTCAGGATCCGATGATGACGCTCAATCCGGTTCTGCGCATCGACACCCAGATGGTCGAGACGGTGCTGGCGCATGAGCGCATTTCGCGCAAGAGCGCGCTGGAGCGGTGCCGCGAGGCGCTGGCGCGGGTCGGCATCGCCTCTCCGGACGAGAGGCTGAAGAGCTATCCGCATCAGTTTTCCGGCGGCATGCGCCAGCGCGTCGCCATTGCAATTGCGCTGCTGCACGAGCCGGATCTGATCATCGCCGACGAGCCGACGACGGCCCTCGACGTCACCATCCAGGCGCAGATCCTTTCGGAAGTGCAGAAGCTGTGCGCCGACACCGGCCTGGCGATGATCTGGATCACCCATGACCTCGCCGTCGTCTCCGGCCTCGCCGACCAGCTGGCGGTGATGTATGCCGGCAAGATCATCGAGACCGGCGAGACCGGCAGGGTCATCGAGGCGCCGCTTCACCCCTACACCAAGGGGCTGATCGCCAGCGTGCCCCAGGGCCAGAAGCACGGCGCGTTGCTGGCGCAGATCCCCGGAACGACGCCGTCGCTGCTCAATCTCCCGGAAGGATGCAGCTTCCGTCCGCGCTGCCCGCGGGCCGACGCCGCCTGCCAGGAGGAGCCGCCGCTTGGGGCGCTTCTGCCGGGTCGCGCGGCACGGTGCTTTCATCCGCACCTCGATGAGCGACGGGAGGCGCTGGCCTCGTGACCCCCATCCTTGAAATCGATGCCGTCTCGAAGCGCTTCGTCAAGGAGCTCGACGTCGCCGAGCGCACCGCGCGCTTCCTCGGCTCGAAGATCGAGCCTTTGGCGATCCATGCCGTCGACGGCGTCAGCCTCTCGATCGGGCGTGGCGAGGTGCTCGGCCTCGTCGGCGAGTCCGGCTGCGGCAAGTCCACCCTCGGGCGCATGGTCGCCGGCCTGACGACGCCGAGCGAGGGCCACATCCGCTTCCGTGACGCGGACGTCGCGTCACTCACCGGCGCCGCGGCGCGCGAGGCGGCCTTGAAGATCCAGATGGTGTTTCAGGACCCGATGTCCTCGCTGAACCCGCGCCTCAGGGTCGACGAGATCGTCGGCGAGGCGCCGCGCGTCCATGGCATCGTCCCGCGCAAGGAGACGGCGGCCTATGTCGACGACATCCTGTCGCGCTGCGGCCTCGATCCGAGCGTCCGGCGGCGCTACCCGCACCAGTTTTCCGGCGGTCAGCGCGCCCGCATCGGCATTGCCCGGGCGCTTGCCGTGAAACCCGACTTCATCGTCTGCGACGAGTCGGTCGCCGCCCTCGACGTCTCGATCCAGGCCCAGGTTCTCAACCTCTTCATGCGGCTGCGGGAAGAGCTCAACCTCACCTATCTCTTCATCAGCCATGATCTCGGCGTCGTCGAGCACATCTCCGACCGTATCGCCGTGATGTATCTCGGCCGTCTCGTCGAACTCGGCACGGCCGAGGATCTGATGGCCCGGCCGAACCACCCCTATACCCAAGCGCTGGTCGCCGAGATTCCGACTTTCGAGACGAAGAAGAAGCAGTATTCGGCGATCAAGGGCGAAATTCCCTCGCCGATGAACCCGCCGCCGGGCTGTCATTTCCACCCCCGCTGCCCGCATGCTCATCCCCGCTGCAAGGCGGAGCGGCCGACGCTGCGCGAAGTCGCGCCGGGCCGCTTCTCCGCCTGTCACCTCAACGACGAGGGCGCGGCCAGCACCGCTGCCTGAACCGCCCCCTTTCAAGTCGCGGGGCGAGCCTCCGCATCATCAAACCCGCAGGACATTGAGAATGGCCAATTCCGAACCGATCTGGGATCACGTCGAAGCCCGCCGCGAAGCCTATGAGGCGCTGAGCGACCGTATCTGGGGCATGCCCGAAATCGCCTATACCGAATACCGCTCCTCGGCCGAGCATCTGAAGATGCTGCAGGAGGAGGGCTTCACCGTCACCGAAGGGCCGGCGGGGATCCCGACCGCCGTCATGGGCGAGGCGGGCGAAGGCGGTCCCGTCATCGCCTTTCTCGGCGAATACGACGCGTTGCCGGGCCTTTCCCAGGAAGCCAATGTCGCAGAGTTCCGGCCGCTTCCCGGCAACGGCCAGGGCCATGGCTGCGGCCACAACATGCTCGGCTCGGCCGCGCTTCTCGCCGCGACCGCCTTCAAGAACTACCTGAAGGAAACCGGCCAGCCCGGCACGGTACGCTATTACGGCTGCCCTGCCGAAGAGGGCGGCGCCGCCAAGGCCTTCATGGTGCGCGCCGGCATCTTCGACGACGTCGATGCCGCGATCACCTGGCATCCGGCCTCGCTCACCCGCGTCGACGAGGCGCTGTCGCTCGCCAACACGCGGATCGACTTCACCTTCACCGGCCGGTCGAGCCACGCCGCCGCCGCGCCGCATCTCGGGCGCTCCGCCCTCGATGCCGTGGAGCTGATGAATGTCGGCGTCAACTACATGCGCGAGCACATGCCGTCCTCGGCGCGCATCCATTACGCGATGATCGATGCCGGCGGCATCGCGCCGAACGTCGTCCAGGGCCGGGCGAAGGTGCGCTATGCGGTCCGCGCCCTCGACATTCACGGCATGAAGGCTTTGAACGAGCGGGTGATCAAGGTCGCCAAGGGCGCGGCGATGATGACCGAGACCGAGGTCGAGGTGAAGATCCTCTCGGCGGTCTCCAACCTCCTCGGCAACACGCCGATGGAGGAGGCGATGCACGCCAACATGGAACGGCTCGGCCCGGTGGCCTTCGACGAGGCCGACCGCGAATTCGCCGCGAAGATCCAGGCGACCTTGTCGGAAGAGGACATCGTCAGCGACTACAATCGCTGCGGCGTCGAGCCGAAAGAGAACCAGCCGCTCTGCGACTTCATCGTGCCGCTCGACCAGATCGGCGAGCCGATGATCGGCTCCACCGATGTCGGCGACGTGTCATGGAAAGTGCCAACGGTGCAGGCGCGGGTCGCGACCCACGCCATCGGCACCCCCGGCCATTCCTGGCAGATCACCGCCCAGGGCAAGGCGGGCGCTGCCTATAAGGGCCTGACCTGGGCGGCCAAGGTGATGGCCGGCACCGCCGTCGACCTGCTTCGGGACCCGGAACTCCTCGAACGGGCCCAGGCCGACCACCGGGCGCGGCTGGCGAAGAAGCCGTATATCTGCCCCATCCCGCCGGAGGTCGAGCCGCCGCTGCAGCCCCGGCCCGAGGGGCTGTGAGGCGAGAGCGCGTCAGGACGTGTGATCGGCCTTTGCGCCGTTTGTAGCGCCTGATCGGCCACCCACGGAGCCACGACGCCAGACAGACCCCCGGCAAGCCCGACGCGAATGGCGGCGGGTCAAGAGCATGATCGCGAAAAGCGGGAACCGGTTTTCGGAAAAGATCATGCCCCGACAGAAGGAGAGAGCGGGAGGGTGAGTGAAGCTCATCATATCCCGCTCTAGCTCCGCCTGCAGATGGCTGCGGGCGGCGGATGTGTTGCGCTGCTTGTGGGCCAGATGCGCGCGCCACAGCTTAGCGCGATCGCCTCGCGCTAAGTCTGCTTCGGGTGGCGTTCGAGGGCGCGCATCTGCTCTTCGACATGCGGGCCCGGCGGCGCTGCGGGTCGAGAATGCAGGCGTCACCAACGCCCTCGGCCGCCATGGCGCAGGTTTCCGGCGAGGTCGATCAGGTCTTCTCGAACATGTCCCGGGACGAAGCCCTGGCCACCGCCAAGAGCGAGGCCCGCCGGAGCGCCGTTGCCGCGGGTGCCGCGAGCGAGAGCCTGAAGGCCCTCGAAAAGGAGCGCGATGGAGAGGCAAGACTGCATCAAAAACGGCCTGCAATCTATTGCGCAAGCTCAAAATCTTGAAGGGCTGTTTTATGCGCGATCGTCCGAGTAGCCGCTCATAAACGGTCACTTATGCCCGTGGCAGTTTGAAATTGTCTGTATCTCGCGTTTTTGACATTATAACCATTCTGCCATTTTTTCTGTTTGCGATTCTGAGATAGGTTCAAAATGAGCAAATCAGTCGATCTTCGAGTTGGGGCCAATGGGCGGATGGTTCTTCCGAAGGCGATACGCCAAGCTATGGGATTGTCCGGAGACACGAAAGTGATCGCGACCGTCGAAGGTGACGAACTTCGTCTGACGCCGATTCAGCACGGAGCATTGCGCGCGCAGGAGCTTTATAAGCGTTATGCCAAGTCGGAGCGGACGGTCGACGATTTCCTCGCTGAACGGCGATCCGAAGCTGCTACCGAGGAAGCGGCCAGCGGGACGAAGAACAGCTAATGGCAGTCGTCGTTCTCGATGCATCGGCCATCCTCGCTTTTATCCGGAATGAGAAAGGTGCCGATCAGGTTCTGCCTCACATCGGCAATGGGGTGGTCTCTGCAGTGAACCTGCAGGAGGTGGTCAAGGAACTGGCGCTGGTCGGGATGACCGGCGATGAAATCCACGAGATTCTCGACGATCTTCGCCTCGATGTTCGCGGTCACGACGAGGCTGCGGCTTACGCCTCCGGCATGCTTGCCCCGCGAACAACGCAGTACGGGCGAGGTCTTGGCGATCGCAGTTGCATGGCGCTCGGTCTCAGTTTGGGCGCGACGGTTCTGACCGCAGACCGGGAATGGAAGAAGGTGAAGATCAACGGGCTCAAGCTCGAACATATCCGCTGAGAAGCTTTCGCCGCAGATCGAAAATACGGTTCTTCACGCGACCTATGTCGCCTGTCGACCCTTCCAGGACGATCAGACTAGATTCGGACTTTCGTGAAAGCAGCCTATCGACGAGCTTCCGTTGCCATTTTGACAGCCAAGGCGGCCAACACGGTTCCCATGACCCAACGCTGGACGACCGCGAAGGACGGACGACGTATGAGGAACACAGCGATCGACCCGGCTGAGATAGCGATCATCGCGTTGACGGACATGCTGATGACGATCTGCGTCGCGCCGAGGACGAGCGACTGCGCCAGAACGCTTCCGCTTGCCGGATCAATGAACTGCGGCAGGAGCGACAGGTACATGACCGCGATTTTGGGGTTCAAGAGGTTGGTTAGGAAGCCTATCAGGAACAGTTTACGTGGGCTGTCCTCGGGCAGATTTTTGACCTGGAACGGCGAGCGTCCGCCAGGGCGGACCGCCTGCCAGGCGAGCCACAGGAGGTAGAGAGCGCCCGCAAAGCGGATCGCGTCATAGGCGTAGGGCACAGCAAGCAGGAGAGCGGTGATGCCGAAAGCCGCGCAGACCATGTAGAAGACGAAGCCGAGCACGACGCCGCCGAGTGAGATCAGCCCCGCCACCTGTCCCTGGCAGATCGAGCGCGAAATCAGATAGACCATGTTGGGTCCGGGCGTCAGGACCATGCCGAGCGAGATCAGCGCGAAACCGAGCAGGGAATGGAGTTCGGGCATTTGCATCCTCCAGGGGCCAGAGAATTATGCCCAGACGCGCGGCGCGATCTGCTCGTGCTCCCCGATGGTGTTCCATCTTCAGCGTCAGTCACGCGAGCCGAGATCGGAATATCAAAGGAAACTGCTGTGGGGCAAGGGCGGACTGAACGTCAGCAATCTGCCATCTCCATTCGCAAGCGGACAGTCCGCAAACCACCCTTAGCTGCCGAAGGCGCGCCCGCTTGGGGCTTAGAAGCGATTCATTCGCTTTGGAGCGTCGCAGTCAGAAAAGTACCATTTATCCCCCCTGAAGCTTGCGAAACTGTCTTCAGCGAAGATTCGAAATGAGCCGGGTGCGCTTAGCGGTCCCCGCGTTTGGATCGCCGTCGATCCGGTGGTGGGCTCCTCCCACCGACAATCCAACGCCATCAGGATCGTGACCGGCTCGCCGGGTTCTCACGGTTTTGCGCCGCAGGGAAAGAGCCGGCCTCGACGCTTCCCCGATGACGCGCCGTTTGCGGTCATGCAACGAGCATATCGCCCTTCCGTATCCCCGCGGCGTCGCTCCTCGCGCAAAGCATCCATCACGGCCCCGAACAAGCAAGGCGATCGGCCTCGCTCCGACAGGGGGGATAAAGACCGCATGGGGCGACGTCTGACGCTTTGCTAAAATGCCAGAGGGTGGGAATCCTTGACGACCTTCATGACGAAGAACGTCCGGGTCTGCCGCACCCCCGGCAGGGCGATCAGCGTATTGCCGTGCAGCCTGTTGAAGTCGGCCATGTCGCGGACCCTTATCTTCAGGAGATAGTCGAAGTCGCCGGCCACGAGATGGCAGTCGAGGACGACGGACAGTTCCCCGATCGCGGCCTCGAATGCCGCGAAGCTTTCAGGCGTCGATCGGTCGAGAACGACGCCGACCATCACCACAGCGCCGAGTCCGACGCGTTCGGGATCGACCTCGGCGCGCACGGAGGCGATCCAGCCCTCTTCGAACAATCGCTGGGTCCGGCGGTGGCAGGTTGCCGGGCTGACATTCACCCGCGCCGCCAGATCGGCGTTCGAAAGGCGCCCGTCGGCCTGCAGGGCCCGCAGGATGTTCAGATCGATGCGGTCGATGGCGTCCATGAAAGATTCTTTCTTAACGGGACGGCGAGTGCGAGGATGTTGATGAATTACAGCCGGATCAGGCGCTGATTATGACAATATCACGCGCAAATACGAAAGCACCTTTCGGGCCGGTAATGCTAGCCTCCGGGGATCGTTCTCCCGCAATCCGAAAGACGCTGCCATGCTGGAAAAATTCGAGCGCTATCCCCTGACATTCGGGCCGAGCCCGATCGAGCATCTGCCGCGCCTCAGCCAGGCGATCGGCGGCAAGATCGACGTCTATGCCAAGCGCGACGACTGCAATTCCGGCCTTGCCTTTGGCGGCAACAAGCTGCGCAAGCTCGAATACATCGTGCCCGACATTCTCGCCTCGGGGGCCGACACGCTGGTTTCCATCGGTGGCGTCCAGTCCAACCACACGCGCATGGTCGCGGCGACGGCGGCCAAGCTCGGGCTGAAATGTGTGGTCGTCCAGGAAAAATGGGTCCCCCATTACGACGCCGTCTACGACCGGGTCGGCAATATCCTGCTGACGCGCCTGATGGGCGCGGACTCCCGCCTCGTCGAAGACGAGTTCGACATCGGCATCCGGCAAAGCTGGGAAAACGCGCTGCAATCGGTTCGCGATGCCGGCGGCAAGCCCTATGGCATTCCAGCCGGCGCCTCCGTCCACAAATATGGCGGTCTCGGCTATGTCGGCTTTGCCGAGGAAGTGCGCGCCCAGGAAGCCGAGCTCGGCTTCAAGTTCGACTATGTGGTCGTCTGCGTCGTCACCGGCTCGACCTTCGGCGGCATGGTCGTGGGCTTTGCCGCAGATGGTCGCGCCGACAAGGTGATCGGCATCGACGCGTCGGGAACGCCCCATCAGACCCGTGCGCAGGTGCGCCAGATCGTCGACAACACCGCCGAGCTGGTCGAACTCGGCCGCAAGGTCGAGGACGCCGAGATCGTCATCAATCCCGATTACGCCTATCCCGCCTATGGCGTGCCCAGCGAAGAGACCAACGACGCAATCCGCCTTGCCGCCCGCACCGAGGCGATGATGACCGATCCGGTCTATGAGGGAAAATCCATGCAGGGCATGATCGACCTGGCGAGGAAGGGCTTCTTTCCCGAGGGCTCGAAGGTCCTCTATGCCCATCTCGGCGGCGCCCCGGCGCTCAACGGCTACAGCTATTACTACAAGGACGGTTGAGCCCTCGCCGGCAAGCCGGAAAACCCCGGCTCGCCCGCTGCATCCGGCAGCGGCGGGGCCCGTTCGAGCGCGGCGAACGCCTTCACCGCGCCGCCGCCTGCCTTGCCAAGCGAATGCCGCTGGGGAATGCCTTCAAGGAAGGCAGATTTAATGTTGGCACACCAATGAGGCAGTTGACATCGCAGCGCTTCGACGCAACCATATCAGTCTCTTACGGACGGTTTGCGCCGTTATGCGCGTTCGCGTGATGGCGGCGCCTTGCCAGGGAGGCACGACCGCTTGACGACGGCACCGCCGACACAATCCCATCTGGAAAGGCTGGTCGGCTTCGCTTCGGTCTCCGAGGCCAGCAATCTCGATCTCATCGCCTATGTCGAGGAGACGCTTTCGGGGTCCGGCATCGCTGCGACCCGGGTTGCCTCCGCCGACGGCCGGAAGGCCAGCCTGTTCGCCACGATCGGGCCGAAGGTGCCGGGCGGCGTCGTCCTGTCCGGACATACGGATGTGGTTCCGGCGGCCGGGCAGAGCTGGACATACGATCCCTTTTGTCTGACGCACCGGGGCGAGCGGCTCTACGGCCGCGGCACGACCGACATGAAGAGCTTTCTCGCCATCGCGCTCGGCCTCGTTCCCGACATGCTGGCGGCGGATCTGAAACGGCCGATCCATCTCGCTCTGTCATATGACGAAGAGATCGGCTGTCTCGGCGCGCCGGCGCTGATCGCGGCCATGGGCGAGGCGATCCCCGAACCTTCCGCCGTCATCGTCGGCGAGCCGACCAAGATGGCGGTCTGCAACGCCCATAAGGGGGTTCTGGCGCTGACGACGCGGGTCACCGGCCTGCCGGTCCATTCCAGCGTCGTTCACAAGGGCGTTTCGGCCACCGCCTATGCGGCGCGGCTCGCCGTCTGGCTGGACGAGCGGATGGCCACGCTTGCCGCCGGCCAGGGCGCGAGCGACCCGCGCTTCGACCCGCCCTACACGACGCTGCATTCCGGCATCCTCAAGGGCGGAACCGCCCTCAACATCACGGCAGGCGAGGCCATGCTGCGCTCGGACATCCGCGCCCTGCCGGGGGACGATCCCCGTACTCATCTCGCGGCCTTCCGCGCCGAGGCCGAACGTCTTTCGCAGCTGATGCGGGCCGTCGATCCGACCTGCGGCATCGAGATCACCGTCGATGCCGACGTGCCGCCCTGCCGCGGCGAGGAGAACGGCGCCGCCGAGGCGCTGGCGCACCGGCTGACCGAGGCCACAGACACCGAGACCGCCGAAGTCGTCGCCTTCGGCACCGAAGCAGGGCAGTTTCAGGCGGCCGGTCTTTCCACCATCGTCTGCGGCCCCGGCGACATGGCGCAGGGGCACACGCCCGACGAATTCATCGAAATCTCGCAATTGCGCGCGGGCGAGGCGTTCCAGCGCCGCCTGATCGCCGAACTCTCGCGCTAGAACAGGGACCTTGCATGCCGATCGTAAACCGGATCGCCGATTTCACCGACGAGATCGCCGCCTGGCGGCGCGACATTCACGAGCATCCCGAGCTGCAATATGAGGTGCATCGCACCGCCGCCCTCGTCGCCGAAAAGCTGGCGGAGTTTGGCTGCGACGAGGTGGTGACGGGCGTCGGGCGGACCGGCGTCGTCGCCGTGGTGAACGGGCGCGAGACGGGCTCCGGCCGCGTCGTCGGCCTGCGCGCCGACATGGACGCCCTGCCGATCCACGAGACCACGGGCCTGCCCCACGCCTCGAAGACGGACGGCGCCATGCATGCCTGCGGCCATGACGGCCATACGGCGATGCTGCTCGGCGCGGCGAAATATCTGACCGAGACCCGCAATTTCGACGGCAAGGTCGCCCTCATCTTCCAGCCCGCGGAAGAGGGCGGCGCCGGCGGCAAGGCGATGGTCGATGACGGCATGATGGAGCGTTTCGGCATCCAGGAGGTCTATGGCCTCCACAACCAGCCCGGCATGGCACTCGGCACCTTCGAGATCCGCCATGGCGCGATGATGGCCTCGGCCGACGAGTTCGAGATCACCGTGGAGGGTTTCGGCGGCCATGCCGCGAAGCCGCACAAGGCGGTGGACGCCACCCTCGTCGCCGCGCAGATCATGGTGATGCTGCAGACGGTCGTCGCGCGCAATGTCGATCCGGTGGAATCGGCGGTCCTGTCCGTCACCACCATGCATGCCGGCAAGGCGTTCAACGTCATCCCCCAGACCGCCACCCTCGGCGGCACCGTGCGCACTTTGAAGCCCGCGATCCGCGATCTCATGGAAAAGCGCGTCACCGAGGTCGCCGAAATGACGGCTGCAGCCCTCGGCGCGAAGGCGAAGGTCAATTATCAGCGCCATTATCCCGTGGTGGTCAATCACCCGGCCGAGACCGATTTCGCTGCCGAGATCGCCGGCGAAATCGTCTCGCCGGCCAATGTGAAGCGCGATACGCCGCCGGTGATGGGCGGCGAGGACTTCGCCTTCATGCTGGAGGCCCGCCCTGGCGCCTTCATCTTCGCCGGACAGGGCGACACGGCCCCCGTCCATCATCCCGACTACGACTTCAACGACGCGCTCATTCCCATCGGCTGCTCCTACTGGGCGAGACTCGTCGAGACCGCCATGCCGATCGCGCGCTGACGCGCCGCCCCCTGCTTCCGAACAGGGATCGCACACGGGATTCCCGAACCGATGTCCGAAGGAAAATGCCCCTGACGAAGGCCCCGCAAACGGGCCCGACTGGACGACCTGACACCGACCCCTTGAAGCAACGGAGATTGCCGATGAAGACCCTGTTCCTCCTGGCCGGAACCGCAGCTCTCGCTCTTGCCGCCTCAGGCGCGGCGCGGGCCGAGCCGTTCCATTACGCCTTCCAGGGCGACGTCCAGTCCCTCGACCCGATGGGCCTCAACGAGACCTTCACCATCGGCTATCTCGGCAATATCTACGAGGGCCTCACCCATTACGACAAGGACATGAAGATCGAGCCGGGCCTTGCGACCGACTGGAAGCAGACCGGGCCGGACACCTGGCGCTTCAACCTGCGCAAGAACGTCAAGTTTCACGGCGGCCAGGACTTCACGGCCGAGGACGTGGTGTTTTCCTGGAAGCGCTCGCTGACGGAAGGCTCGGACTTCAAGGGCTACGGCCAGAAGATCAAGGACATCAAGGTCATCGACGACCACACGATCGACATCACCACGCCCGAACCGAACCCGATCTTCCCGCGCGAGGTCGTCTATCTCTACATCATGGACAAGGGTTGGGCCGAGGAGCACAACGCCACCAAGGCGACGAGCCCCAAGGCCGGCGACGACAACTCCACCTACGCCGCCCAGCACGCCAACGGCACGGGCCCGTTCGAGCTCGTCTCGCGCCAGCCGGACGTGAAATCGACGCTGAAACGCTTCGACGGCTATTGGGACAAGGACATTCCGACCAACGTCACCGACGTCACCTTCACGCCGATCAGCCAGGACGCCACGCGCACCGCGGCGCTGATCTCGGGTGAACTCGACATGGCCTGGCCGATCCCGCTTCAGGACTGGAACCGGCTCGAAAACGCCAAGGGCGTGAAGATCCTGCACGCGCCGGACGCGCGCACCATCTTCCTCGGCATGGATCAGTTCCGCGACGAGCTCCTGTATTCCAGCGTCAAGGGCAAGAACCCGCTCAAGGACAAGAAGGTGCGCGAGGCGATGGCCCACGCGATCGATCTCAAAGTCATCGACCAGAAGATCATGCGCGGCGCCGCCGAGCCGGCGGGCGAACTCATCGGCCCGCAGATCAACGGTTTCGTCAAATCGCTCAACACGCCCTACGAATACGATCCGGAAAAGTCCAAGAAGCTGCTTGAGGAAGCCGGCTATCCGGACGGTTTCGAGCTCGGCATGGACTGCCCGAACAACCGCTATGTCAACGACGCGCTGATCTGTCAGGCAGTCGCCGGGCTGCTCGCCCGCGTCGGCATCAGGATCGATCTCAACGCCCAGCCGAAATCGAAGTATTTCGCCAAGGTCTCGCCCCAGAGCGGCAACGACACCTCCTTCTACCTGCTAGGCTGGACGCCCTCGACCTTCGACGCGCACAATGCGCTGTTCAATCTGGTCGCCACCTTCGACACGGAAAAGAACCAGGGCCAGTTCAATTACGGCCACTATTCCAATCCGAAGATCGACGAACTGACCGACAAGATCGTCTCGGAGACCGACCAGGCCAAGCGCCAGGAGATGATCACCGAGGCGATGACGCTTCTGAAGGACGATGTCGGCTATCTGCCGATCCACCAGCAGCCTTTGTCCTGGGGCGTGCGTGACGGGGTGAGCGTCGCCCAGCGCGCCGACGACGTCATCGATCTGCGCGACGTGGTGATCGAAAAGGCCAAGTGAGCGTCCGGTCGGCTCGCCGCAAGGTGAGCCGGCCCCGCCTTTTTCCCGGCCCCGCCGCTTTTCCCGGGACGATCACCCGGCCGCATTCCGGGTGCCCGGCCGGGTGCGAGGCTTTCGGCCGATCCTGCCCCATGGCCCGCAGCTTTTTGCGCGGGCGCCCCGTTGCTTGAGATGACGCCATGATCCTTTTCATCGCGAAGCGCGCCGCGCAGGCCGTCCTGGTGATGCTCGTCGTCGCCCTGATCGCCTTCGCCCTGTTTCGCTATGTCGGCGATCCGATCAACAACATGGTCGGCCAGGACACCACCTTCGAGCAGCGCCAGGAGCTGCGCCAGACGCTCGGGCTGAACGATCCCTTCTTCGTGCAGTTCGCCCGCTTCGTCGGCCATGCGGTGCAGGGCGATTTCGGCCAGTCCTACCAGCTGCGCCAGCCGGTCTCGGAGCTCATCGCCCAGCGCTTTCCCGCCACCTTCGAGCTTTCCATGGTCTCGGCGCTGATGGCGCTCGTCATCGGCATTCCCATGGGGGTCTATACCGCGCTGAACCGTAAGAGCATTTCCTCGCGCCTGTTCATGACCCTGTCGCTCGTCGGCATCTCGCTGCCGACCTTCCTGATCGGCATCCTGCTGATCCTGTTCTTCGGCGTCATCCTGCGCTGGCTGCCGACCTTCGGGCGGGGCGAGGTGGTGCAGATCGGCTGGTGGTCGACCGGGCTCTTGACCAAGAGCGGGCTGGAATCGCTGATCATGCCGGCGATCACGCTGGCGATCTTCCAGATGACGCTGATCGTGCGGCTGGTGCGGGCCGAAATGCTGGAAGTGCTGCGCACCGATTACGTGAAATTCGCCCGGGCCCGCGGCCTGAAACCGCGCACGGTCAACTTCACCATCGCTTTGAAGAACACCCTCGTGCCGGTGATGACCATCATCGGCCTGCAGGTCGGCTCGATCATCGCCTTTGCGATCATCACCGAAAGCGTCTTCCAGTGGCCCGGCATGGGGCTGCTGTTCATCCAGGCGATCCACCAGGTCGATATCCCGATCATGGCGGCCTATCTCATGCTGATCGCCCTGATCTTCGTCATCATCAATCTCATCGTCGACATTCTCTATGTCGTCGTCGATCCCAGACTGAGAGTGAGCGGCAAATGAGCGAGGTCGAAGGCGTCGTCGAGGGCGAAACCATCGGCGTTTGGGGCCGCATGGTCCAGAGCGATCTGTGGTATTCATTCACCCATTCGCCGCTGGCGATGATCTCGGCGCTGTTCGCGCTGGTCTTCATTCTCGCCTGCCTCTTCGCCGGCTTCGTCGCGCCGCATGATCCGTTCAATCTCGCATCGGTCAGCCTGTTCGATTCCCTTTTGCCGCCCGCCTGGCAGGACGGCGGCAACATCTCCTATCTTCTGGGAACGGACGATCAGGGCCGCGACGTCTTCTCGACCATTCTTTATGGCGGGCGCATCTCGCTTCTCGTCGGCTTCCTGTCGGTCGCCTTCGCGGCCGTTCTCGGCATCGCCGTCGGGCTCGTCGCGGGTTATGCCGGCGGCATCACCGATGCCATTTTTATGCGGATCGCCGATATCCAGCTGTCCTTCCCGGCGATCCTGATCGCGCTTTTGATCGACGGCGTGTTTCGCGGGCTCTTGCCGCGCGGCCTGCATGACGAGGTGGCGGTCTATGTGCTGGTCCTGTCGATCGGCCTGTCCTTCTGGGTGCAATATGCCCGCACCGTGCGCTCCTCGGTGATGATCGAGCGGACCAAGGAATATGTTCAGGCCGGCCAGGTCATCGGCCTGCCCCCCGGCACCATCCTGTTCCGCCACATCCTGCCCAACGTCCTCGGCCCGGTGCTGGTGATCGCGACGATCCAGCTGGCGCTCGCCATCATCACCGAGGCGACGCTCTCCTTCCTCGGCGTCGGCGTGCCGCCGACCCAGCCCTCGCTCGGCACGCTGATCCGCATCGGCAACGACTATCTGTTCTCCGGCGAATGGTGGATCACGATCTTTCCGGGCATCGCGCTCGTCCTGCTGGTCCTGTCCATCAACCTGCTCGGCGACTGGCTGCGCGATGCGCTCAACCCGAAACTGCGCTGAGGAAACCGGCAATGAGCGTTCTTCTCGACATTGACGGCCTCAAGGTGGTGTTCGAATCCCGCCATGGCGACGTCACCGCCGCCCGCAACGTCTGCCTGTCGATCGCTTCGGGCGAAATTCTCGGCGTCGTCGGCGAATCCGGCGCCGGCAAATCCACCATCGGCAATGCCGCCATGGGGCTTCTGGAACGGCCGGGCAAAGTCGCCGGCGGCACGGTGACGCTCGAGGGAGAGCGCATCGACGGGCTTCCGCCCGAGGCCATGCGCCGGCTGCGCGGGGCCAAGATCTCGATGATCTTCCAGGATCCGCTCACCTCCCTCGATCCGCTGCGCACCATCGCCGAACAGCTCGTCACCACCATGACGACCCACCTGCCTTTGTCGGAGCGCGAGGCGCGCAAGCGCGCCGTCGCGCTGATGCACGAGGTCGGCATTCCTGACCCCGAAGCGCGCATCGACGATTATCCGCACCAGTTTTCCGGCGGCATGCGCCAGCGCGTCGTCATTGCCCTTGCCCTTTGCGCCGAGCCCAACGTCATCATCGCCGACGAACCGACGACGGCCCTCGACGTGTCGATCCAGGCCCAGATCCTCGATCTGTTGCGCAAGCTGGTGAGGACCAAGGGCGCGGGGATGATCATCATCACCCACGACATGGGCGTGATCGCCGAGATCGCCGACCGGGTGGCGGTGATGTATCGCGGCGAGGTGGTGGAGGCCGGGCCGACCAGAAAGATCCTCGGCGATCCCGACCACGACTATACCAAGAGCCTGATTTCGGCGGTGCCGCGCCCCGACGTCAAGCTCGACCGCTTTCCCCTCGTCGAGCATATCGAAAGCGCCGGCAGCCGCCGCTCCCTGGACCTCAAGACCCACTGGCTCGGCCAGAAGCGCGATTACGGCGCTCTCGACGGGCCGCTCCTGTCGGTGCGCGATCTCGAAATGACGTTTCGCGTCGGGTCGATGTTCGGCGGCGGACGGCGCTCCGTGAACGCCGTCGACGGCGTCTCCTTCGACATCGCGGCGGGCGAGACCTTCGGCCTCGTCGGGGAATCGGGCTCGGGAAAATCGACCATCGCCCGGCTCGTCACCGGCATCTATCAGCCGACCGGCGGCGCCATCGTCTTTGCCGGCACCGACCTTGCCGGAATCACCCGGCGGCGCGAGCTGAACCGCCATCGCCGGCAGATGCAGATGATCTTCCAGGACCCCTATTCCTCGGTGAACCCGCGCAAGAAGGTGGGCGCGATCGTCGCCGAGCCGATCCTGTTTCACAAGCTCGCCGGCTCGCGCGCGGAGGTCAACCGCATCGTCGCCGACCTTCTCGATCACGTCGGCCTCGGCGCGAAGGTGGCTGGCAAGTATCCGCATGAATTTTCCGGCGGCCAGCGCCAGCGCATCTCGATCGCCCGCGCTCTCGCCACGCGCCCGCGCTTCCTGATCTGCGACGAGCCGACCTCGGCCCTCGACGTCTCGATCCAGGCCCAGGTCTTGAATCTTCTGAAGGATCTTCAGGCCGAGCTCGGCCTCACCATGCTGTTCATCAGCCACGATCTGCCGGTGATCCGCCAGATGTGCGACCGGGTCGCCGTCATGCGCCGCGGCCGGATCGAGGAGATCGCGCCGACCGAAGACCTCTTCGAACGCCCGCAGAACGAGTACACCCGCCATCTTCTCAAGCTGATGCCGAAAATGACCGGCGCCGCGGCGTGAACCGTCAGCTTTGCCCTCGAGGGCATCGTTTGACGGCCGCTTCGGCTTGCCCGCGACGCCGCTCAAGATCGGCACGCGGCGCTTTGCCGGGCAGAACGAGACAATCGCTGGTCACAGTTTCAATCACCGCGTGATTTGCGAAAACCCGTCGCCTCGGGATAAATCCCTTCCGATCGCGGGGGAGGCGGGTTGCCTGACGGTCCCGCCGAACCCGGCAGGAGAGGCGGCGCATGGACGCTCCCATCGAAAAGCAGGACACCCTGTTCGTCGCCTCCCTCGAAAAGGGGATGCGCATCCTCGAGGCCTTCGGCGAGGATCGCACCGAAATGGGCCTGCAGGAGCTTTCGGCGGCCTGCGGCCTCGACAAGAGCGCCGTCCAGCGTTTCACCAACACCCTCTGGCGCCTCGGCTATCTCGCCAAGGACCCGAAAACGCGTCGCTTCAGCCTGACGATCAAGTGCCTCGGCATCGCCAACGCCTATCTGTGGACCGAGGAGATCGTCCGGCGCGCCTTGCCGAAGATGATCGACCTTCGCAGCCAGGTCGGGGAGACGATCACCCTTGCCGTTCTCGACGGCGAGGACATCGTCTATGCCGCCCGCATGCCCAACGCGCGCACCAGCTACGCCGCCTCCATCATCGGACGCCGGGCGCCGGCGCTGAACACCTCCGGAGGGCGGGTGATCGTCTCGACGATGGCCGAAGCGGACCGCCGGCGCTGCGCCAACGAATGGCATCTGCGCCGCTTCACGGCGAACACCACCATGGAGCGGGACGCGATCCTTGCCGAAATCGAGACGGCGGCCGAACGCGGCTACAGCCTGTCGCGGGACGAGCTGATCATGAACGAGGTTGGCGTCGCTGCCCCGATAAGGGTCGACGGGCGCTACCGCGTTGCGGTGCACTGTTCCGTCTCGACGCTCAAGTGGAAGCCGCACGACGTCGAGGAGGCGATCGTGCCCGCGCTTCTCGACATGGCCAACTCGTTCTGATCGCTCGGGTGTTTCCGTCCCTAGCACGAGCGATCGCGCCGGCGCGGAGCCCTCGGCGCAACAGGCTGACAGGGCCAGCCTCACCGCATTGCACAAAAAATGTTCGCCAAAAGCGCTTGACTGAAAAGCCATCACCTTTCTAAGCTGATCATAATACGAACGACGATATCGCATTATGATACAACAGCCCGCTTTCAGGAGATCTCGGTGAAATCCGTTCTGACCAGCAGTGCCGCGCTTCTGGCGCTCGTCCTCACGACGCCGCTCGCTTACGCCGACAAGGCGAACGATACGCTCGACGTCGCCTTCACCAAAGAACTCGAGAATGTCGACAGCTACTTCAACTCCTCGCGCGAAGGCGTCGTCCTGCAGCGGGCGGTCTGGGACGGGCTGATCTATCGCGACCCGAAAACCGGTGATTATGTCGGCAATCTCGCGACCGAGTGGAAGTGGATCGACGACAAGACGCTGGAGCTCAAGCTGCGCAAGGGCGTCAAGTTCCACAACGGTGCCGACTTCACCGCCGACGACGTGGTCGCGACCGTCAATTTCGTCTCCGACATCAAGAACGGCGTGAAGACCCAGCGCAACGTCGACTGGATGAAGGGCGCCGAGAAGGTCGACGATTACACCGTCCGGATCATGCTGAAGGCGCCCTTCCCGGCGGCGATCGAATATCTGGCCGGACCGGTCTCGATCTACCCGAAGGAATACTACGAAAAGGTCGGCCCCTCGGGCATGGGGCTGAAGCCGGTCGGCACCGGCCCCTACAAGGTCGAATCGGTCGATCCCGGCAAGCATTTCGTCCTGGTCAAGAACGAGGACTATTTCGACGGGCCCAAGGGCAAGGCGAAGATCGGCAAGATCGACATCCGCACGATCCCCGACGTCAACACCCAGCTCGCCGACCTTTTCAGCGGCACGCTGGACTTCCTCTGGCAGGTGCCCGCCGACCAGGCCGAACAGATGGCGCAGATGGGGCAGTTCACCGTCGCCAACGAGAGCACCATGCGGATCGGCTATCTGACGCTCGATTCGGCGGGCCGCACGAAATCGCCGCTGACCGACCTCAAGGTCCGTCAGGCCATCGCCTACGCGATCGACCGCAAGGCGATCGTCGACACGCTCTTGAAGGGCAAGTCCAAGGTCCTGCACTCGACCTGCTTCCCCTCGCAGTTCGGCTGCACCGAGGACGTGCCGCAATATTCCTACGACCCGGAAAAGGCCAAGGAGCTCCTGAAGGAGGCGGGCTATCCGGACGGCTTTTCCATCGAGTTCACCGGCTATCGCGACCGGCTCTATGCCGAGGCGATCGCGAGCTACCTGCAGGCCGTCGGCATCGACGCCAAGCTGAACATGCTGCAATATTCGGCGCTCAGGGAAGCCAACATGAAGGGCGAGGAGCCCTTCACCTTCCAGACCTGGGGCTCCTATTCGATCAGCGACGCCTCGGCCTCGGTCAGCCAGTTCTTCAAGTTCGGCTCCCTCGACGACAACCGCGACGAAAAAGTGCGCGACTGGCTCGACATCGCCGACACCTCGATCGATCCGGAAAAGCGCAAGGAATACTACAAGAAGGCGCTGACGCGGATCGCCGAACAGGTCTATTGGGTTCCGCTGTTCACCTACAACACGAACTACGTCTTCACCAAGGACGTCGCCTACGAACCGACACCGGACGAGGTGCTGCGTTTCGTCGACATGTCGTGGAAATAGACGCAAACTGGAGCATGAGGCCCGGTTTCGAAATCCGGCCTCATGCTCCAGCCTCTTGTTTTCGCATCGGATGATCCGAAAACCTGATCCACTTTTCGGTCCGATGCTCTAGCGGCGGGTTCCCGCGATGCTTTCCTTCATTGCCAGGCGGCTTGGCCTTGCGGCGCTGGTTGCGCTCACGGTCTCGGCCTTGAGCTTCGGCCTCCTGTTCCTCTCCGGCGATCCGGCCTCGGCCATCGCCGGCGAGGGCGCGAACGACGCCGACATCGCGGCGATCCGCTCGTTCTACGGCTTCGACCGGCCGGTCATCGTGCAATATGGCGACTGGCTGTGGAGCGCGCTGCATGGCGATTTCGGCCAGAGCTACTATTTCCAGCTGCCGGTCTCCTCGCTGATCGCTGACCGGCTGTCGGTGACCATGACGCTGGGCGTCTGCGGCATTGTCTTCGCCCTCGCCGTCGCCATCCCGCTGGGTGTGGCAGCGGCGGTGCGGCCGAACTCGATCGTCGACCGCCTCGCCCTCTTCCTGTCGGTCGTCGGCCAGGCCATGCCGAGCTTCTGGTTCGGGCTGCTGCTGATCGTCCTCTTCGCCGTCAAGCTCGGCTGGCTGCCACCGTCGGGCACCCAGAGCTGGACCAACTTCGTCATGCCGACGGTGGTGCTCGGCTACTACGCCATGCCGGCCATCATGCGTCTCACCCGCGCCGGCATGCTCGAAGTGCTGGGCGCCGACTACATCCGCACCGCCCGCGCCAAGGGGGCGGGGGAATGGCGCGTCCTCTTCAAGCATGCCTTGCGCAACGCCGTCATCCCCGTCGTCTCGCTCGCCGCCGTCCAGATGGGCTTCATGCTCGGCGGCTCGATCGTGGTGGAATCGGTCTTCGCGCTGCATGGCGCCGGCTTCCTCGCCTGGGAGTCGATCGGCCGCAACGACCTGCCGACCGTGCAGGCGCTGATCCTGATCTTTTCCATGTTCTACATCGTCTTCACCTTCCTCGCCGACATCCTGAATGCCTGGCTGGACCCACGCATGAGGACGGGCTGAGATGAGCGCGGCAACCGACGCCAAGGACCTTTCGAGCGACACGACCGGCGTGACTGCGGATCCGCCGCTCGGGCCGGGCCGCATGGCGGCGCTGCGCGGGCGCATCTTCGGCCATGCCGGCTTCATGATCGGCGCCGGCGTGCTCCTCCTCATCGTCCTCCTCGCCCTCTTCGCGCCGCTCCTCGCCCCGCACGATCCCTACGCCCAGAACCTGATGATGCGCATGAAGCCGCCGGTCTTTCTCGGTGGCACCTGGGAGCACCCGCTCGGGACGGACCTCCTTGGCCGCGACTTCCTCTCGCGGCTTCTCTACGGGGCGCGCGTCTCGCTTCTGATCGGCATCGTCGCGGCGCTGATCTCCGGCGTCATCGGCACCACCATGGGGGTTCTCGCCGGCTATTTCGACGGCCGTGTCGACGCGGTCGTGACCTTCCTGATCAACTGCCGCCTGGCGATGCCCGTCGTCCTCGTGGCGCTCGCCATCGTCGCCGTCTTCGGCGGCTCGCTGACGGTCGTCGTCACGGTGCTGGGCCTCCTCCTGTGGGACCGCTTCGCCGTCGTCATGCGGGCCTCGACGCGGCAGATCCGCTCGCGCGAATACGTCACCGCCGCGCGGGCCATCGGCTGCTCGGTGCCGCGGATCGTGCTCACCGAGATCATGCCGAACCTTTTCAACAACCTCATCGTCGTGGCGACCCTGGAAATGGCCCACGCCATCCTTCTCGAAGCGGCGCTCTCCTTCCTCGGCCTCGGCGTCCAGCCGCCGACGCCCTCCTGGGGACTGATGGTGTCGGAAGGCAAGCAGATGCTCCTGTTCAATCCCTGGATGATCACCATCCCCGGCATCGCCCTCTTCGCCCTGGTGCTGGCGATCAACCTCCTCGGCGACGGCCTTCGCGACGTCACCGCGCCGGAGAACCGAAACTGATGCAGGCAAGCCAGGACGATCGGGCGAACGAGCCCCTCCTCGCCGTGAGGAACCTCACTATCGACATTCCCGTCGGCGGCGGCACGCTCCACGCCGTGCGCGGCATCGACTTCGAGCTGAAGCGGGGCGAGACGCTCTGCATCGTCGGCGAAAGCGGGTCGGGCAAGTCGCTGACCTCGCTCGCGGTGATGAAACTCCTCGGCAAGTCGATCAGGCCCCATGCCGACGCCATGACATTCGAGGGCACGGATCTGGCCAATGCCGGCCCCAAGGCGATGCGTCGCCTGCGCGGCGACCGGATCGCGATGATCTTCCAGGAGCCGATGACGGCGCTCAACCCGGCCTATACCGTCGGCGACCAGCTGATCGAGGCGATGCGGCTTCACCGGCCGGTGTCGAAGGCCGAGGCGCGCGCCCGAGCGCTCGACCTTCTCGGCAAGGTCGGCATCACCGCCGCCGAGAGCCGCTTCTCGCAATATCCCCACCAGCTCTCCGGCGGCCTTCGCCAGCGCATCGTCATCGCCATGGCCTTGATGTGCGAGCCCGACCTCGTCATCGCCGACGAGCCGACGACGGCGCTGGACGTCACCATCCAGGCGCAGATCCTGCGGCTTCTCGTCGACCTCCAGCGCGAGCTCGGCATGGCGATGATCCTCATCACCCACGATCTCGGCGTCGTCGCCCGCGTCGCCGATCGCGTCGCGGTGATGTATGCGGGCGAACTGGTCGAGACCGGTTCGGCGGCGGAAATCTTCAATGCCCCGCTGCATCCCTATACGCGCGGTCTCCTGCGCTGCATCCCCGTGCCGGACAAGACGAGACGCGGCGCCGATCTCGGCTCGATCCCCGGCATCGTGCCCTCGCTGATCGGCGAGGTGCGCGGCTGCGCCTTCCGCGACCGCTGCGACATGGCCGTCGCGGCCTGCGTCGAGCCGATCCCGGAGCGCAACGACGGCCCCGCCCATTCCTATCTCTGCGTCCACGACCAGGCCGCGCTGGCCGATGGTCCGGCCGCGCCAGACGATCGCGAGGTGCCCGCGTGAGCGCTGCCGATGCCGTGCCCCTTTCGGAAACGCCCCCCGTCCCCGAGGACGAGGCGCTTCTTCGGCTGAAGGAGGTCTCGAAGTCCTATTCCATCCGCCGCGGCCTTTTCGGCGAGCGCAAGACGCTGACCGCAGTCAAATCGGTCGATCTCGCTCTGGCAAGAGGCGAGGTGCTCGGCCTCGTCGGCGAAAGCGGCTGCGGAAAGTCGACGCTCGCCAAGATCCTGCTCGGCCTCGAAGCCCCCACCAGCGGCGACGTCCTGGTCGGCGGGCAGGCGCTCGCAGGACAGGACCGCACCAAGCTCGCGCGGCGCATCCAGCCGATCTTCCAGGATCCCTATTCCTCGCTCAATCCGCGCAAGACGGTCTTCGACATCGTCTCTCTGCCCTTGCGCATCCACGGGATCGGCGACGGGCCGTCGCGGCAGAAGCGCGTGACGGAGATCCTCGACATCGTCGGCCTGTCGAAGCGGGTGACGCGGGCCTTTCCCAACCAGCTCTCGGGCGGCCAGCGCCAGCGCGTCGCCATCGCCCGCGCCCTCGTCATGAAGCCGGAAATCGTCGTCTGCGACGAGCCGACCTCGGCCCTCGACGTCTCGGTTCAGTCGCAGATCCTGAACCTTCTGTCCGAGCTGCGCCGTGAATTCGGCCTGACCTATCTGTTCATCAGCCACGACCTCGCCGTCGTCCAGCATCTCGCCACCCGCGTCGCCGTCATGTATCTCGGCCGCATCGTCGAGGAAGCCGGCGTCGACGAGCTGTTCGAGACGCCGCGCCATCCCTATACCCGCGCCCTCCTCGATTCCGTCCTGACGCCCGACGCCTCGCTGGGCGTTCCCGACACCGAGCTCGGCGCCGCCTTTCCCAATCCGATCGACCCGCCGTCAGGTTGCGCGTTCCATCCGCGCTGTCCGAAGCGCTTCGCGCCCTGCGACCACGAATTCCCGCCGACGGTCCCGACCAAGAACGGCGGCTTCGTCGAGTGCCATCTCTACCGCGAGCGCGCCGGCGCCTCCCAATAGTCGAGACACAGAGAACCGATGAGCAGCTTTTCGCGATCTCAGATCGTCACCAAGCCGGCCCTTGCGTCGAGCGGCGGCATCGTCGCGGCCCAGCACCGCCGCGCCGCCGAGATCGGCGCCGAGGTCCTTGAGGCCGGCGGCGACGCGGTGGATGCGGCGACCGCCGTCTCCTTCGCGATCGGCGTTCTCGAGCCCTGGATGAGCGGGCCCGCCGGCGGCGGCGCGATGATGGTCTGGCGCGCCGACGAGGGCCGCGCAACGAGCGTCTCCTACGGCATGCGCTCGCCTGCCGGTCTGCGGATCGAGGACTATCCGCTCTCGGGCGAGGGCCGCGCCAACGACCTCTTTCCCTGGAAGGCCGTGGTCGAGGATCGCAATGTCGAGGGCGCCAAGGCCGTCGCCGTGCCCGGCACGACCGACGGCATCGGTCTCGCCCACCAGCGCTGGGGCCGCATGCCCTGGCGCGATCTTCTGGCCCCGGCGGTCCAGCTGGCCAAGGAGGGGCTGGAGGTCGACTGGTACGCCGCCTTGATGATCGCCTCGGCGACCCGCTCGCTCGCCAGGGATCCGGACGCCGCGGCTCTGTTTCTCGAAGACGGACAGTGGCCGACCATCGCCGGCTGGACGGCACTGTCGGACAAGCGCATCGCCATGCCGACCCTTGCCGACACGCTCGATGCACTTGCCCGGAATGGCCCGCGCGAACTCTATGACGGCGACGTCGGCGCGGCGCTCGCCGGCGACGTCGCGGCCAAGGGCGGCAGCCTGTCGCGCAGCGATCTGAAAGCCTACCGGGCCGAGGTCCAGGAGCCGCTGGTCGCGGACGCCTTCGGTGGACGCCTGCATCTTTCGCCGACGCTGACCGCCGGGCCGACCCTTGCCGCCGTGATGGCGAGACTGGCCGCCGCCTCGCCGCACGAGAGCCGGGCGCTCGCCGTCGCCGATGCGCTGAAGGCGTCCTATGAAGAGCGCCTCGCGACCATGGGCGACAACGAGCATCCCGCCGCCCCCGCCTCGACGACACATTTTTCGATCGTCGACCGGCACGGCAACATGGTGGCGATGACCCAGACGCTGCTTTCGGCCTTCGGCTCGCGCGTCGTCTCGCCCTCGACCGGGCTTCTCCTCAACAACGGCATCATGTGGTTCGACCCCGAACCGGGCCATCCCAATTCCCTGGCGCCCGGCAAGCGCTGCCTGATGAATGTCTGCCCCGCCGTCGGCGAGACGGCCTCGGGCGCACGCTTTGCCATCGGCGCGTCGGGCGGACGCAAGATCATGCCGGCGGTCGCGCAGCTCTCGGCGTTCCTGATGGCCGACGCCATGAGCCTCGACGAAGCCTTCCACGCGCCCCGCATCGATCTCAGCGGCGGCGACACGGTGGTCGCCGACGAGACGCTGCCGCGCGCCGAGATCGCGGCGCTGAAAACCCGGCACCAGGTCAAGCCGGCAAAGCGCACGGTCTTCCCTTATGCCTTTGCCTGCCCGGCGGGCGTGATGCGCAAGGGTGACGTCAATTACGGCGCGAGCGAGATCATGTCGCCCTGGGGCGATGCGGTGGCGGAAGACGGTCACACCGGCAGGGACGGCGAAGGGGAATAGACATGACGACGGACAGGCAGACTGCGATGGGCACCAAACAAGGAGCGCTCACGCGCATCTCCGAGTATTTCGAGGACGGCTTCCTCGCCGATCTCTCCCGTCTCGTCGAACACGAGACCGAGAGCCAGGACCCCGGCCGCAAGGCCGAACTGAAGCGTTATCTCGTTCAGGAGATGCAGCCGTTCCTCGAAAGCCTCGGCTGCTCCACGCAGCTTTTCGAGAACACCGACCCGCGCGGCGGCCCCTTCCTCGTCGGCGAGCGGATCGAGGACGAAAGCTTCGAGACGGTCCTCACCTATGGCCATGGCGACGTCATCCGCGCCCAGACCGACCAGTGGCGCGAGGGGCTCGCGCCGTTCCGTCTGGTCGTCGAGGGCGAACGCGTCTATGGCCGCGGCACGGCCGACAACAAGGGCCAGCATCTGATCAATCTGATGGCGCTGAAGACCGTCATCGCCGAGCGCGGCCGTCTCGGCTTCAACCTCAAGGTCGTCATCGAGATGTCCGAGGAGGCCGGCTCGGCCGGGCTCGCCGAGTTCTTCGCGGCCGAGAAGGAGCGGCTTTCCGCCGACGTCCTGATCGCCTCCGACGGGCCGCGCATCCAGCCGGACCGGCCGACCATGTTCATGGGCAGCCGCGGCGGGGTGAATTTCGACCTCAGGATCGACTATCGCGAGGGTGCCCATCATTCCGGCAACTGGGGCGGGCTCCTGAAGGACCCTGCGACCCGTCTCGCCCATGCGATCGCCGCCATCGTCGACGCGCGCGGCCAGATCCTGATCCCCGAATGGCGCCCGACCAGCCTGACGCCCGCGATCCGCGAGGCGATCGCCGCCTGCCCGCTCGGCACCCGCCAGCCGCCCATCGACGAGGACTGGGGCGAGGAGAGCCTGACGCCCGCCGAACGCGTCTTCGGCTGGAATTCCTTCGCCGTCCTCGCGATGAAATCCGGCGTGCCCGAGGCGCCGGTCAACGCCATTTCCGGCCATGCCGTCGCCCATTGCCAGCTGCGCTACGTCGTCGGCACCGACCCCGACGACATCCTGCCGGCGCTGCGGCGCCATCTCGATGCGCATGGCTTTTCCGACGTCGCGGTCAGCCCGGCCGATCGGGTGTTCTTCAAGGCGACGCGGCTCGATCCGGACCACCCCTGGGTCACCCGCGTCGCCGCCTCGATCGAGGCGACCACCGGCATGGCCCCGGTCATCCAGCCCAACCTCGCCGGCTCGTTGCCCAACGACAGTTTCACCGACATTCTCGGCCTGCCGACGATCTGGGTGCCGCATTCCTATCCCGGCTGTTCGCAGCACGCGCCCAACGAGCACGTCCTGCTTCCGACCTGCCGCTCGGCGCTCGACCTGATGACCGGCCTGTTCTGGGACATCGGCGAGCCGCGATCGCCGGCCTGAAGCAATAAGCGCCAAGGAACCAAGCGCCGACGACCGCAACGGTCTCTGACGAGCTGATCGCCGACGTTTGCATGAAAGCCGGGGGCGGACCGCTCTCAGGCGCGAAGCTCAGCTCGGCACGAGCTTGCGAAGCCGCGAGCCGTGGAACACCAGCGGCTCGATCTCCGGTCGGACCCCCAGCGTATGGATGTGCATCAGGACGATCTGATGGTCGCCCGCATCGACGACGGCGTGGACGGAGCAGTCGAACTGCGCCGCCGCGCCGTCGATGAAGATCGAGCCCCCCTCGCCTTTCGTCCAGGCGACACCGGCGAAGCGGTCGCCCTCCTTGGCCGACAGGCTCTTGACGGCGCGGTCATGGCAGTCGCTGAGGACCGACACGCCGATGCGTGCGGCGCCGGAAAATTTCGGCCAGGTCGACGAGGTGTTCTGGATGCAGACCGAGACGAGCGGCGGCTCCAGCGAGACCGGCGTGAAGGAGGCCGCCGCCATGCCGACCGGGGTATCGTCGATCATGGCGCAAAGCGCCGTGACGCCGGTCGGAAAGGAGGCGAAGGCGTTGCGCAGGGTGGCGGGATCCTGCGGCAGTTCGACGGCAATCGTCATGTGCGCGTTCCCATGAGCGTGACGTGGCGTTGGAAGGGGGGCAATCGGCGCGGGTCTGGATGCCGCATTGTGGTCTTTTCCTCAAGGATGGGGGGCGTCGCCAGCCCGACGGGTCAGGCGTGTGTCTGCCGGCTGCGCATCAGCGGCTGGATCTTCTGGCCGAACACCTCGACGCCGGTGTCGTAGTCGTCGAAGGAGAGCATCACGCCGCTGGTACCCGGCACCGTGGCCATTTCGTCGAGCATCCTTGCAACGCTCTCATAGCTGCCCACCAGGGTGCCGACATTCATGTTCACCCGCCCCGCCGGAAGATTGATGCGCTTGGAGCTCGACGTCTCGTCGGCGTTCTTGTCGCGCCCGCTCTGCTCGGCCATCCAGCCGAGCGCGGCGTCGTCGGCATTGTCGACGTATTTCTGCCATTTCTTCTCGGCGAGAGCGTCGGTCTCGTCGGCAATGATCATGACGAGCACATAGGAGCCGACGCTTCTTCCGGTCTCGGCGCAGGCCTCGGCGAGCTTGGCATTGGTGCCGGCATAGGCGGTCGGGGTGTTGATGCCGGTACAGAAGGTGAAGCCGTAATCGGCGTGCTCGGCGGCAAAGCGCAGGCCGCGCGGGCTCTGCCCCGCCGCCACGATCTCGACATTGCCGGTCGGGCGGGGCGACAGGACGCAGTCCTCCATCTGGAAGAACTCACCCTTGAAGTCGCTCCGCCCCTCGCCCCACAGATCGCGCAGGACGGTGACGTATTCGCTGGCATAGTCGTAGCGGTGGCCGAAATATTCGTCGCCCGGCCACAGCCCCATCTGCGAATATTCCGCCGGCTGCCAGCCCGTCACAATATTGATGCCGACGCGGCCCGGCGCGACGGAATCGATGGTCGCCGCCATGCGCGCGGCCAGCGCCGGCGGCAGCGTCAGGATGGCCGAGGACGCGAAGATCTTCGCCTTGGTGGTGACGGCGGCCAGAGCCGCGGTCAGGGTGAAGCCTTCCAGGCAGGCGTTCCAGTAGCCGGTTTCGCCGCCAAAGCCGCGGAACTTGATCATCGAGAGGCCGAAATCGAGATCGTAGGTCTCGATCTGCCGCATCACCTCCAGATGCATGGCGTAGGTCGGATCGAACTGCTTGGAAGCGGTCGAGACCATGTAGCCGTTGCGGCCATTGGGAAGAAAGACACCGATATCCATGACGAAATCCCGAGAACAGAAGGAAACGATCAGGCGAAGAAGGCGCCGCCATTGACGTGGATGGTCTGGCCGTTGACGAAGCTCGCCTTCGAGGACAGGAGCGTCACCGCGATGTCGGCGACCTCCTCGGCCGTGCCCATGCGCGCCGGCAGCGTCGTCTTGACGAGCTCGGCCAGCGCTTCTTCCGAGTAGCCGCCACGCGGCTGCGCGGTGTCGATGACGCCGGGCGCTATGCAGTTCACGCGGATGTCGAGGGGCCGCAGCTCGATGGCGAGGGCGCGGGTCAGCCCGATGATGCCGCCCTTGGAGGCGCAGTAATGGGCCGAATCCACCCAGCCCTGCACCGCGAGCGAGGACATCGAGACCATGGCGGCCGAGGCCGCGCCGCTCGCCTTGACGTTTCGGGCGAAGGCCTGGGCGATGAAGGCGGTGCCGCGCAGGTTGATGCCGAGCGTGGTGTCCCAGGTCTCGGGCGTCATTTCCAGAAAGGGCTGGCGCGGATAGACGCCGGCATTGTTGCAAAGGAGATCGAGCCCGCCCAGCGCTTCGGCGGCGTCCGCGACCAGCGCGGCGTGGCAGGAGAGATCGGCGACGTCGCCCCTAAGCGTCACGGCGGTGCGGCCGAGGGCGCGGATGTCGGCGGCGATGGCCTCGGCGGCGTCGGCATCGTCGAGATAGTTGACGGCGACATCGGCGCCGGCCTTTGCCGCGGCGCGGGCCACGGCCTCGCCGATGCCCTGCTGGGCGCCGGTGACGAGGAGTTTACGGCCTTGAAGGTCCATGATGGTTGGGTCTCCCTACGCGATGATGAGAAGGTCGGGGCGCCGCCCGGCGGCGTCAGATCATGTAATGGCCGCCATTCATGTTGAGCGAGACGCCGGTGTAGAAGCCGCCCTCCTCGCTGGCGAGGAGAAGCGCGCTGCCCGCGACTTCCTCCACGCGGCCGAGACGTTTCATCGGCAGCTGGGCCACCACGGCATCGACCACCTCCGGCGGCAGGCTCGCCACGAGAGGCGTGTCGATCGGGCCGGGGGCGAGGCAGTTGACGGTGATGCCGGCCTCCGCCGTCTCGTGGGCGAGCGCTTTGGTGAAACCGAAGATGCCGGCCTTGGCGGCGCAATAGGGCACCATGCCGGGCGCGCCGCGATGGCCGAGCTGCGAGGCAAGGTTGATGATCCGCCCCCATCTGGCCGCGCGCATGGCCGGCAGCACCGCCTGGGTGACGAGGAAGGTGCCGGTGAGATGGACGGCGAGCATCCGGTTCCAAAGCGCGAGGCTGACATCCTCGAGCGGTGCCACCTCGTCGATGCCGGCGGCATTGACGAGGATCGTCGGCGCGCCGAGCGCTGTGGTGATCTCATCGAGCGCAGTGGCGACGCCTTCGGGGTCGGTCACGTCGCAGGCGGCATAGTGGAAGTCAGCGCCAATCGCCTCGAGCTCGGCGCGAACCTTGTCCGGCAGGGCCGTGCCGAGGTCGATGATCGCGACCTTGGCGCCCTCGCTGGCAAAGAGGTTGGCGATGGCGCGGCCGATGCCGCTGGCGCCGCCGGGGACGAGGGCCGTGCGCCCTTTCAGCTTGCCGGTCATCGCCTCAGCCCGCCCATGCCGGCGCGGTCGGGGCGCCAACGGACAGCATCCGGTCCGAGATCGCGCGAAATTCGCTGAACTGATCGATGCTCTCGTCGAGAGCCGCGACCTTTTCGTGATTGATACAGTGCACGAGATGTCCTTTCGCGGGATATTCGGCGGGTGGCTTTGCGGTCCGGCAGGCGGGCTCGACGAAGGGGCAGCGCGAGGCGAGAGGACAGCCCGGCGGCAGATCGACGGGGCTCGGGATCTCGCCCTCCAGCTTCAGCCGCTCGGGCGCCTTCAGCGAGGGATGCGGCAGCAGGACGGAGGCCATCAGGCCGACCGAATAGGGATGTCGCGGCCGCGCGCAGACCTCTTCCGCCGGTCCCGTCTCCATCACCGAGCCGAGATAGAGAACGGTGATCCGGCTCGAGAGAAAGCGCACCGTGGAAAGATCGTGGGAGATGAAGAGATAGGCGATCCCCGTCTCCGCCTGGAGGCGGATCAGGAGATCGACGATCTCGGCGCGCGAGGTCGGATCGAGCGCCGAGGTCGGCTCGTCGAGGACGAGAAGATCAGGCTTCGACATGATCGCCCGCCCGATCGCCGCGCGCTGCAACAGGCCGGGGCTGAGGTCCGAGGGCAGGCTTTCGGCCACCCGCTCGGAAATGCCGATGAGGGCGAGCACCTCGCGCAGCCGCTTCACCCGGTCGGGACCCGAAACCCCCAGATAGATCAGCGGCTCCATCATCGCCCGCGCGATCGTTTCACGTGGATTGAAGGATTCCATCGGCTCCTGGAACAGAAGCTGGATGCGGCCGCGCACCTCCGGGTGGCGGATGTTGCGGGCCGTCGTCATCGGTTCGCCGTCGAACACGATGCTGCCCTTTGTCGCCTCGATCAGACCGACGACGCAGCGGCCGACCGTGGTCTTGCCCGATCCCGATTCCCCCACCAGCGCAAGGGTCTCGCCGCGCGCGATCTCGAGATCGACGCCGTTCAGCGCCTGCACCAGCTTGGCCGAGCCGGATATGGCGAAATGCTTGACGAGGCCGGAGACGGTGAGAAGCGTCATGCCACGGCCTCCACCGGGAAGTGGCAGCGCACGCGGCGCCCGGGCGCGACGTCGCGCAGGGCCGGCGCCTCTGCGATACAGCGCGGCTGACGGCGCACGCAGCGCTCGGCGAAGCGGCAGGCTGGCGAAGCGGCGGTCTTAAGCGGGGCGGCGGTCCATTGGCGCCGCAGCGAAACACTGTGGGCGAAGGCGGCCATCAGGAGAACCGAATAGGGATGGTGCGGCCGGTCGAAGAACGCCTTTCGCGGCGCGTCCTCCACCACCTCGCCATCGTAAAGGATCACGATGCGGTCGCAGTAATGGGCGGTGACGGCGATGTCGCGGGTGATCAGAAGCGCCGCGACGCCCTTGTCCTCGACCAGCGCCTTGAAGAGGTCGAGCACCTGCCGCTGCACCGTCACGTCCAGCGCCGAGGTGGCGTCGTCGGAAATGACGAGGCCGGGATTGCAGGCGAGCGCGATGGCGATGACGACGCGCTGGGCCATCCCGCCGGAGAGTTCGTGCGGCCATGCGTCGAGCCGGCGTTCCGGATCGGGGATCGCGACGGCGCGCAGCATCTGGAGCGCCCGCTCGCGCGCCTCGGCCTTGCCGAGCCGCAGATGGTGGCGGATCACATTGGTGATCTGCGTGCCGACGGTGAGGACGGGGTTGAGCTCGTTGCGCGGATTGGACACGATCATCGCGATGTCGCGGCCGGGCCGCACCGGGCTGTCGTCGCGGCCGATCCGGCTGATTGGCGCGCCGCGATAGTCCATCTCGCCGCAGACGAGCCGGCCATCGCCGGGGATCGCGTCCATGATTGTGCGGGCAAGCAGCGTCTTGCCGGCGCCTGCCTCGCCGACGAGGCCGACCATCTCGCCGGCATCGATGGCAAGGTCGATCCCGGCCAGCGCCGTGCGGGGCTCGCCGCCATAGCGGGGATAGGCGACGGTGAGGTTGCGCAGGGCGATCACCGGCGCCTCGTTCTCGATGGTTCGGGCAAGGGCCATGGCCATCTCCTAGACGCGGGTTCTGGGATCGAGCGCGAAATAGAGAAGGTCGACCACGAGATAGACGACCAGCGAAAGCATCGCAGCGAACAGGACGAAGCCGAGCACCGGATTGACGTCGGCGTTGAGAACGCCCGCGACGGCGTATTGTCCGGCCCCGCCCCAGCCGAACACGATCTCGACGAGCACCGCCGAGCCGATGAGGAAGCTGTAGAGCACCGAGACGATGGTGATGATGTTGGGAAGCGAGGCGCGGAAGGCCTGGGCGCGCACGGTCCTGCGCGGCAGCCCGCTGAGCCTGGCGAAAGCGATGTAGTCCGAGGAGAGCGCCCGGTCCATGGTCGACTGGGTGATCTTCAGGATCGGCCCGGCATTGACGAGCCCGAGGGTGAGGACGGGCAGGATCAGATGTCCGAGCGCCGACCAGAACACGTCGAAGCGCCCCTCGATCAGGCTGTCGATCAGAACCGAGCCGGTGATCGTTTCGGGTGGGATCAGCATGAAGGAGAAGCGCCCGAGCGGCGCCGGCGCGATCTGCAGCACCGAATAGAAAACGAAGATGAGGACGAGGGCGAGCCAGAAATCGGGCAGCGCGCCGGCCAAAAGCCCGTATCCGTCGGCAAAGCGGCGCAGCGCACCGCGCTTGTGCATGGACGAGGCGACGCCGAGCGGAATGCCGATGGCGAGCGCCAGAAGAAGGCTCAGCGTCACCAGTTCCAGCGTCGCGGGAAAGCGTTGCAGAAGGTCGGTCAGAACCGGATTGGCCGTCTGCCACGACATGCCGAGATCGCCCCGGGCCACATTGCCGAGATAGATGAAGAACTGGTTCACCAGCGGCTGGTCGAGGCCCATCTGGCTGCGCAGATTGGCGACGGCGTCGGCGGTGGCGTTGGGTCCGAGCATCAGGACGGCCGGATCGCCGGGAATGAGCTTGATCAGGAAGAAGCTGATGGCGACGATGCCGATCAGTTGCGGGATCACGAACAGCAGCCGTCTTGCGATATAGCGCAGGATCTGCATCTCAGTCTCCCGCCGGGCTGGCGCGGCGCCCGGCTTCGCGCAGGAGGCGGCCGCGGGCGACGGGATCGGCCAGAACCTCGATCGAGGCGCCGATGAGGGCGAAGCCGAAAACCGTGAGGCCGAGGGCGAGGCCCGGAAACACCGAGGGCCACCACTGCCCGGTCATGACGTTCTGGAAGCCCGCGGCGATCATCGAGCCCCATTCGGGCGTCGGCGCCTCGACGCCCGCGCCGACGAAGCTGAGGCAGGCGGTGATCAGGATCGACCAGCCGATATTGACCGAGAGCTGCGAGAGAACCGGCGCGATCGCGTTGGGGATCACGTGGCGCCGCAGGATGGTGATGTCGGAGGCGCCGGCCACATAGGCGGCTTCGACGAAACGCATGCCGCGAAGCGTCAGCACCTGGGTGCGCATCAGCCGCAGATAGATCGGGATCGATACGAAGGCGATCGCCGCCACGATCGAGGCGATCGACTGGCCGAACACGGCGACGAGGCAGATCGCGAAGACGAAGACCGGAAACGCCTGCAACACGTCCGCCACGCGCATGACGGCGGATGCCAGGAGCGCCTGATGTCGCCGCCGTCCCTCGTAATAGCCGACGAGCGCGCCGAGCGGCGTGCCGATCAGCGCCGACGTCATGGTTCCCAGGAGGGCGATGACGAGATCGATGCGCGGCGCGTAGATGATCCGCGTGGCGATATCCATGCCGGTATTGTCGGTGCCCATCCAGTGGGCCGCCGAGGGCGGCTCGAGATAGGCGGCGGGGTCGGCGCGCACCGGGTCGTAGGGGCTGATCACCCCGGCAAAGACGGTGAGAAGGAGCACCACGGCGATGATGACGTAGCCGACGGCAAAGCCCGGCCGCAGCCGCGCGACGGTGACGACGAAGTCCAGCGCCCCGCGCGCCCGGCCTCTGGGGGCTCTGACCGGGGCTGCCGCATCACGCATCATGCTGTCGGTGGCGACCATGGCGGGACCTCTTGCGGGCGGCATCAGCCGAAGGACATGTCCTGAAAGCGCATGTTGTTGGACGTGTAGTAGGTGAAGCCCTTGAGGTTGGCCCGCCGGTTCACCGTGAAGTTCGGATAGGCGATGAAGATCCACGGCGCTTCCTTGCCGACGATCTTCTGGACCTCGTCCATCAGCGCGAAGCGCTTTTTCGTATCGGCGGTGACGGCGCCCTCGGCGAGCAGCGCGTCGACCTTCTCGTTCGCGTAGTTGCCGTAGTTCGAGAAGGTCTTGCTGTCGAAATAAAGCTGCATCGAATAGAGCGGATCAGGGCACCAGGGCGTGTCGGTGAAGAAGATCATCGGCTGGGTGCGGCCCGAGACCTCGTTGAAGAACGTTCCGGCGGGGATCTTCTTCAACGACACCTTGACGCCGATGTCGCGCAGCGCGGTCTGGAACAGGATCGCCATCGGCTCCTGGATCGGATCGCCGGCATTGTAGGCGAGGGTGGTCTCGAACCCGTCCGGCAGGCCCGCCTTGGCAAGGAGTTCGCGCGCCTTGTCGAGATCGTCGGAATAGGCCGCTGTGTCTTCGACGAAGCCGGGATAGATTGCCGGCATGGTGCCGTCCATCGCCGTCGCCGTGCCACGGAAGATGGTCTTGAGGACCTCCTTGGTCGGGAAGGCGTAGTTCATCGCCTGGCGCACCTCGACCTTGTCGAAGGGCGCGAATTTGGTGTTCAGCTCGACCCAGAACATCGGCGAGGCGGAAACGGTCTCCGACTTGACCCCGGGCACGGATTTGAGGCGCTCGATCTCCAGCGGCTGCAGCGTCTGCGCGATGTCGACGGCGCCGCCCTGGAGCAGCGAAACGCGGGTCGCGGAGGTCGGCACCTCCTTGTAGAGCACCTGCGCGATCGCCGGGGCGCCGCCATAATAGTCGCTGCGACCCTCCAGGACGACCTGCTGGCCCCGGGCGAGAAGCTTGATCCGGTAGGGGCCGAAGCCGGCGCTCTCATTGGCCAGGAAATCGCGCGCCCAGGGGTCGGCCTTCGTCGCCATTTCCTTGCATTTCGTCGAGTCGAGGATGTTGTTGTAGAGGTTGAGCTGCAGCTTCATCAGAAGCGGGCTCGCCTGCGGCAGCTGGAACCGCACCGTATATTTGTCGACGGCGACGATGTTGTCCGGCCCGCTCATGGCCAGGAGCTTGGTGAAGAAGCCGCCGATCGCCCCGAGCGCGAATTTGCGCGCCCATGTCCAGACCACGTCCTCGGCGGTCAGTTCGTTGCCCCAGTTGGACAGGACGCCCTTGCGCAGCTTGAACTCCGCCCAAGTTCCGTCCTCGCCCGCCGTCCAGCTCTCGGCGAGCTTGCCGACGGCGTTGATGCCGCCGGGAAGCTCGGGATAGCTCGCCACGTCCTCGCGCAGGATCTCCGGCGCGTCCGGGTCGGGAATGGTCTTGAAGGCGATCAGGCTGTCGTAGAGACAGCCGATCATGTCGATCGTGCCGAGCGAGCCGTCGAACTCGCTGTCGAGGGACTGGGGCGTCGCCGGCGCCGCGATCACCAGCGGCTTGCCCTGGGCAAGAGCGGGGACGGAAGAAAGCGCCGAACCGAGGCTGCCGAGCCCCGCCGTCGCGGCGAGGGACGCTGCGCCCGTCGCCAGAAACCGGCGGCGATCGATCGGAAAGCGGGGCGTTTGGCTCATGACACGAAATGCTCCTCACGCGGCCAGGCGCGAACCTGCCGGTCAAGCCCGGGAATCGGGCACAATCGGGACGTCTGGATCGGCAATTCTTCAGGCCGGCGGATCTCTCGTCCGCCGCCTCCGGCTCGCCCGGTCCTGCCGGGCGGGCGCCGGGTCACGTCGAATGGCGCCCTATTCGGCCGCGGCTTTGAGCTGACGCGATTTCATCAGCGGCTGGATATGCTGGCCGAACTGGTCCATCCCCACGACGAAGTCGTCGAAGGTCAGCATGATGCCCTTCACATGCGGGACGCTGGCGGCCTCGTCGAGCATCGCGGCGACGCTCTCATAGGAGCCGACCACGGTGCCCATGTTGAAGTTGACCGCGCCCTCGGGAAGGTTGATCGCCTGCGCCGTCGAGGTCTCGCCGGACGAGCTGTCGGCCGCGCCCTGAACGCCCATATAGGCGAGCGCTTCCATGTCGGCGCCTTCGCGGTAGCTGTGCCACTTGGCCTGCGCCTTCTCGTCGGTCTCGTCGGCGATCACCATGAACAGCACATAGGCGCCGACGTCCCGGCCGGTCTTGGCAGCCGCGGCGGCGAGGCGCTCGGCGGTCGGCGCGAAGGCCGTCGGCGTGTTGACGCCGGTGCCCAGGACGAAGGAATAGTCGGCATACTGGCTGGAAAACGCCATGCCGGTATCCGACTGGCCTGCCGCCACGAGCTCGATCTTGCCGGAGGGCTTCGGCAGCATCCGGCAGTCGTCCATCTGGAAATGCTTGCCCTTGAAGTCCGACTGGCCGGTCTCCCAGAGGTCCTTCATCACCTGGCAGTATTCGCTGGAATACTCGTAGCGATACTTGAAATAGTCGTCGCCGGGCCACACGCCCATCTGGGTGTATTCGTTCGGCGCCCAGCCCGAGACGATGTTGATGCCGAAGCGCCCCGGCGCGACATTGTCGATGGTGGTGGCCATGCGTGCGACCAGCGCCGGCGGCAGGGTGAGGACCGCGGTCGAGGCGAACAGCTTGATCCGCTTGGTGACGGCCGCGAGAGCCGCCATCAGGGTGAAGCTTTCCAGATTGTGGTCCCAGAACTCGGTTTCGCCGCCAAACCCCCTCAGCTTGACCATGGAGAGCGCGAAATCGAGGCCGTAATCCTCCGCTTTCTGAACGACGGTGCGATTGAGGTCGAAGCTCGGCATGTACTGCGGAGACGTCTTCGAGATCAGCCAGCCATTGTTTCCGATGGGGATGAAAACGCCCATGTCCATTTGCGCAAGTTCCCTTGTTCGTCGCGTCAGGTCGGGACTGTGTGCGTTTGTCGCGCTGCGGCGCAATCGACGGATTTGATGGCTGCGGCTGAGTTTTTCTCAGCCCGGTCATCCCGGCGGATCGAGCGCGAGGGAGCAGCTTTTACAGGCGCCGCGTGCAATGCCCTCCATCGATCACATTGTCCAGTTTTTGAACGGCTTTTGCCAAAACTTTCAGCACTTTGCGACGTTAAATGAGGCTTATTTCACTCGCCTGCCGCCCGTTTGCATGCTCCTATGGAGCGGCCAGAGGATCGAGAGCCGACCACGGCGGCATGGCTCGTTGCCTGCGGCGGCAAACCGTGTTGCGAGCCCGCCCGCCGGGAACGTCACGTCTTCATCGAAACCCTGGCCGGTCGTCACGATCGCCGCCCTGATCGGCATTGCCTTGTGCAGGATAGGGAAAGTCGATGCGAAAACGCGTGCCCCTCAATTCCGTGCGTGCCTTCGAAGCGGCAGCGCGCAATGCCAGCGTCTCGAAGGCCGCCGACGAACTCTGCGTGACGCCGACCGCCGTCAGCCACCAGATCCGCCAGCTCGAGGATTTCCTCCAGGTCCGCCTCTTCGTGCGCCGCAACAACCGGATCGACCTGACGCCGGAGGCACGGGCGAACCTCCTGCGCATCTCCCAGGCCCTCGATCTCATAGACACCGCCATGGTGGAGCTGGGCGGTTCGCAGGAGGACCTGCGCTCGCAGCTTTCGGTCGCCGCCTCGACATCGGTGACCTCGCTCTGGCTGATGCCCAAGCTCAACGAATACATGGCGCGCGAACCGGAGGTCGATTTCAGCGTGCGCTCCTTCCTCACCCGCAAGGAGGCCGAAACCCAGGATACGGACCTCAAGATCTGCAACTGGCGCTGCGAAATGGACTGCCAGGTCGAGCCGCTGCTGGAAGAAGAGACGATCCCGGTCGCCTCCCCTGCCCTCAAGGCGCGTTTCGGCGGCGACGATCGCGCGCTCCTTTCACAGGCGACGCTCGTCCATGTCGACAGGGCCTACGACGTGCAGGAAGGCGCCGAACCCGACTGGCCGCGCTATCTCGGCGAATTCGGCATTGCCCGGCCGGACGTGAAGCACGGGCCGCGCTTTAACCAGTCCGGCACGGCGATCGACGCGGCCAAGGCCGGCGTCGGCATCATTCTCGGTCGCTCGCTGCTCATCGAGGAGGCGAGGCGCCGGGGCGAGCTCGTGGCGATCAGCGAGCCCTATCCCGTGCGCAGCCGCTATTATCTCCTCTCGCCATGGCGCACCGAAGGGCGCACGGCGCTGCAATCCTTCAAGGACTGGCTCATCGAGACCGTGCGCCACAACGACCACGTCCACGTCGTCTGACGGATCGCTGATGCGGCATCACTTCTCCCGCTTGAGAAAATCTCAACCGGGTCGTGAGGGAAACGTGCGCTGCGCGTTCCCGCCCGGCATGCCACAGTTTCCAGGGCGGCGGGCGCGGCGGCGCGAGGAAGGGCATGAGAGCAGCATGATCGACGACATGATCGCCAGTGCAATCAGCCGGGATGTGTGGGCCGGGCGGCGCAGCGCAGGCGATATTCTGCGCCGGACCCTGGCCCGGGTCGCCCGGCACGAGCCGCAGGTCGCCGCCTTTGGCCATTTCGACCCGGCTCGCCTCGATGCCGAGGCCGCGGCCCTCTCCGGCAGGTCGCCGCGCGGCGTTCTGGCGGGCGTTCCTGTGGCCGTCGACGACGTGATCGCGACGAGCGACATGCCGCCGGTTCCAGGCCTTCGCGAGCCTTCGGGCGCCGAGGCGGCCTGTGTGGCGGCGCTGCGGCGCGCGGGCGCCGTCGTCGTCGGCAAGACACGAACCGGCACGGGCACGGGCAGCGGGCGCGCCCCGCGCAACCCGCGCGATCTCGACCGGTCGCCGGGGCAGCCCTCCGGCGGCTCGGCGGCCGCGGTGGCCGCTGGCATGGCGGCGATCGGCGTCGCCACCCAGCATGGCGGCTCGGCCATCGGCGGCGCGAGCTATTGCGGCATCTACGGCTATATGCCGAGCTGGGGCAGCGTTCCGGCCGACGGGCTCAACGGCCGTTCGCCGACCTGCAACACCGTCGGCTTCTTCGCCCGCTCGGCCGAGGATTTCACACTGATTGCCGATGTCTGCAGGATCGACGCGGCCCCCTGCCCCGGCAGCATCGCCGGGCTGCGGCTCGGTCTTTGCATCGATCCCCCCGGCGCGGCCGATGGCGACCCGGCCGTCGGCGAGGGCATAAGGCGGGGCGCGGCGCGGCTGCGGGCCGCGGGCGCGGAGATCGTGGAGATCGGCCTGCCGCCGCTGTTCGATGGCCTGAGGGAGGCCTACCGCACGATCCGAGCCCGCGAAGGCGGCATCGTCGGCTCTTTCGCGGCGGCAGCAAGACCCAGCGCCGGCAGCGCCCGCGCCGCCTATCAGCTCGCCGATGCCTGCCGCGCCGAGTTCGACCTCATCCAGTCGGGCGTCGATGCGCTTCTCGCCCCCTCCGCCGATCGCGAGGCGCCCATCGGCCCCGAGGATCCAGGCGCCATCGCGATCAACACCATCTGGGCGCTGATGCAGGTGCCGGTGGTGTCGGTTCCCGGTCTTTGCGGCCCGGACGGCATGCCGATCGGCGTCTCGATCATCTGCCGCCGCGACGAAGACCGCACCGCGCTCGCCATCGCCCATCTCGTCGGTCAGAGATTGCGGCCGAAGCCGACGGCGGCGGCCGAATTCTGCTGCGCCTGACGCTGGCAGACGACCGTCCCGCGCCCCTTCGCTCCCGTCGTGAGCCGGCTCACTTCTCGCGCGCCACCGTCACGCCATCCCAGCCATCGCCGGGCGGGCTCTCCCAAAGCTCGCTGTAGCGTTCGCGGTAGATCTGGTGGAGCTTCGCGAGTTCCGGCACATTGAGGCGCGTCAGCTCGGCGAGCGCGGCTTCGAGGCCCGCCAGATCGCCGGCGCGATAGGCGCGGATCATCCGGCTGTGGGCCGCCGACAATGCGAGGAAGGCCGGATCGCGCGCATGCTCGGCATCGCCCATCAGCACATAGACCGGCAGCGGCTGCGCCCGGCCGACCACCTTCACCCGGTCGACCGGCAGGAAGGCGAGATCTTCCGCCCCCTCGCGGACGCTTTCGGAGACGAGGATCGAAACGCCGTAAGTCTTGGTCAGCCCCTCGATGCGCGAGGCGACGTTGACGCTGTCGCCGATCGCCGAATAGCTGAAACGCTTGGTCGAGCCGAGATTTCCCACGCAGCAGGGGCCGGTGTTCAGCCCGATCCCGATCCTCAGCGGCTCGTCGCGGCCGCGATTGAGCGCGCCGAGTTCCTCCACCATGGCAAGGGCCGCCAGACAGGCCTTGCGCCGATGGTCGGAGATTTCCAGCGGCGCGTTCCAGAACGCCATGATCGCATCGCCGATATATTTGTCGATCATCGCCTCCCCCCGCAGGAGGATGTCGGTCATCGGCGTGAGGATGGTGTTGAGCAGCGTCGTCAATTCGCTCGGGGTGAGGTTTTCCGACAAGGCGGTGAAGCCGCGAATGTCGGAGAACAGGACCGTCAGCTCGCGCTCCTCGCCGCCCAGCTCCAGCGCCTGCGGGTTGTCGGCCAGCCGCTCGACGAGGGTCGGCGCCAGGTAGCGCTTGAAGGCGTCGCGCACGAAGAGCTTCTCCCGGTTGGTGATCAGGAGAAGCAGCGGCATCGTCACCGCAAAGACCGTCGCCACCGTGATCGCCGGCAGCACCGGGTCGATCAAAAGCCGCGCCCGCTCGAAGGCGATCCAGGAAATCGCCAATGCCGAGACGACGAGGCCAACGGTGATCGCGGACGAGATCAGGGCGCCGGCCCGGCGCACGGTGACGATCAGAAGAACGCCGAGAACGAAGGCGGTGAGCGTTTCGGCTCCCTCGGCCCAGTCCGGCCGCGAGAGAAACGTCTCGCCCATGATCTGGTCGATGATCTCGGCATGGACCATCACGCCGGGCATCGAGGCGGCGATCGGCGTCGCGACGAGATCACGCAGGCCGACGGCGCTGGTGCCGACGAGAACGATGTGTCCCGCGATCGCGGCGGCCAGGCGCGCCTCTTCCTGCGGATCGAAGAGCGCGGCGGCGGACATCACCGGAAGGTCGGGCATGCCGGAATAATAGATCCAGATCGTGCCGAGCGGGCCGGTCGGAATTTCGAGGCCGCCATCCTTCAGGGCCGTCATCGCCGCTCGTCCGCTGTCGATCTCGCCGCTCGCCCCGGTGCTCCTGACGATGTAGCTGCCGGCCCCTTGCGCAAGCCGCAGCGCCTCGGCTGCAAGGGCGGGATAAAGCGCCCCTTGTGCATTCGCGACGATCGGCAGTTCGCGGACGATGCCGTCGCGGCCCGGCGGAAAGGAGAAGAAGCCGATCCCCGCCGCCGCCGCGTCAAGGGGCGCGATGTTGGTCACCCCGCCGCGATAGGGCGGCAGGAAGCTCTTCGGATCGGCACCGGCGAAGGAGAAACCGGCCTTTGGCGGCCCGAGCGCCCCGTCGGTCTCGTTGGAGATCGCAATGCCGGCGGTCACCTTGTTGCGGGCAAAAGCCTCCGCGAGCACCCGATCATTGTCGAGATCGGCCAGCGCCTCGGGCAGGGCGAGCTCGGTGCCGCTGCGCTTCAATTCCTCCACGATCCGGTTCAGCGAGGTGCGATCGGGCTCGGGAAACACCATGTCGAAGGCGATGTTGGCGGCGCCGAGCGCGCCGAGCCGGTCGACCATGCGGGCGAGCATCGTGCGCGGCCAGGGCCATTGCCCGAATTGTGCGATCGCCGCCTCGTCGATGTCGACGACCACGACCGGCGCGCCGGCCTGTTCGCGCGGCAGCGCCCGCTGATAGCCGTCGAAGACGAGGACGGTCAGCCGGTCGAGGATCGTCACCGGGCTGAAGGCCGAGACCGACAGTCCGACGAGAAGCGTCAGCAGGCCGACGGCCCAGATGACATAGCCCTTGCGGCGCTCGCCGCTCGCTCGGTTGCGCGGAGAGATCATCGCCGGCGCTTCCCTCCCCACGCCTCAGCCATTTCTCCGGCTCTTATCGGACTTCGTCAGTTCGCCACGCCGATGTCGTCGAGGGTCCGGCTGCCGGCAAAGACTCCCGTCGCCGACCAGCCACCGCTCGAGGTCTCGACGTTGAAATTGCCGATCGTGCCTGCCAGCGCGTCCGCACCGTCATTGACGAAGGCACCGCTCAGGACACCGCTCGCGCCGCCGTCGGAGGCTTCGCTGATGAAGCCCTGATAGCCGTTGCCCCCGCCCGGCAGGTCCAGAGTTCCGGCAAAGTTGCGCCCGTCGAAATCGCCGATCGCGACCGCGCCGCTGCGGGCGCCGAAATTCCACTCCATATCCATACTGCCGGAGGCGACATAGTTGGCGGCGCCGTTGATCACGCTGCCGACGGCATTGCCGGAATAGGTGGCGACCACGTTGCTGCCGACGGCGGCATCGACCTCCGCCAGAGTCGAAATGTCGCCGGCGACCCAGTTGCCGAGATGAACACTCGCCAGGCCGATCTGGGAGCCCGACGCGTTGTCATAGGGCTTTACCTGCGTTCCCCACCATCCCCATTCGAGGAACTCGCAATCGCACAGCCGGCCATCGGGCAAGAGCGAGGTCTGCGGAACCGAATCTCCGGAGACGAGGTAGGTCCGGTTGTTCTCCTGCGGTGTCTGATAGAAGCGTTGCACCCCTGTGGGCGTGGAGACGTCCAGATAGGTCTCGGCCGGGTCGAGATTACGCGCGGCTCCATACATGTCGTCGGTGACATAGGCCGAAGGCCCGTCATACGGGTTGCCGTCGATGCCCTTGCCGAAGCCGACATGCAGCGTCGCCCCGTTTTCGGAATTGGTGATTTCCAGGTACCCGCCGATCGAGTTGGTGGCATCGTCGAAGGCGATGCGCATGGCGGAGGGGTCGCGGCCGCTGGTACCGCCGACCGAGCCGAAACCACCTTCGGTGATCCCCGGCAAAAAGCCCTCCGCCGTCCCGGCCGCAAATCCCGAGAGGGTCACGCCGCCGAGCGACCGGCTCGTACCGTTGTCGGCCGCGTAGGCCGCGGCGGGCGTCTCAGCGCCAAGGTTGAGGACGTGAATGGTCGAAAACACCGGTCCAACGCTGCCATCGGCGCGCAGGTCCCGGAAGTATTCGCCCGTCTCGATGTCGCGGGTGACGACGAGGTTCTCGCCGTTCGGGCCGAACACCTCGCTGCCGCCCTGAGGGCCCGCTGCCGTCGCGACGGCCCCGGAAAACAACGACGAGGGTGCGGCGCTCGCCGTGCGATAGCTGCCGCGCCGGCCACTGCCGGAGCCGGAGTTGAACTGCAAAGCGCCGTCGCCCCCTTCGAAGAACGACCCGATATTGACGCCGACGCCGCTCGT
>NZ_JAGJCF010000020.1 GCF_017815135.1 Jiella mangrovi
GGTAACCGCTACCCTGGCCCCTTCGGCAAAACGCGCAAGCGACGTCTGTAGACTTCCCGACAATGGAGTTCCTTTCTAGATTTCTGGTCTAGGATGGAAACCGAAATCGACCGGTCAAGCAGAACCGGGCAACTCGGCCACGACCTTTTGTCGCCACGAGATGCGACATAGGGACTGCCGTAACGGGTTGTTACTATTTGGCTTAGCCTCTAGACTCGCGATTCATTAACGAAAGGATCAGCAGGTTGGACGCACAGGCCGGGGTCGCGGTCCCCGTCATTGGCGTCGGCGCTTCGGCGGGCGGCCTCGAGGCGATCCGCGAAATGTTGAACGCGGCTGGACCGGAGACGCATTTTGCGATCGTGATCGTCCAGCATCTCGATCCGACGCACGAAAGCCTCCTCGCCGAGCTTCTCGCGCGTCATACGACGATGCCAGTCAGGCAGGTCGAAGGCGGCGAGCTCGTGCGTCCGGGCGAGGTTCACGTCATCCCGCCTGGTCACAAGCTTGAGATCCGAGGCGGACGGCTTGAGCTGACCGAATTCATTCAACCCCGAGGACTACGTCGGCCCATCGACGACTTCTTCGAGAGCCTTGCTCGCGATCAGGGCTCAAACGCGGCCTGCGTCATCCTGTCGGGGACGGGGGCCGACGGCACCAAGGGTCTGCGTGCCATTAAGGAACACGGCGGCCTTTGCATCGCGCAGGACCCTGACACTGCGAAGTACGGCGGTATGCCGGTCTCAGCAGTCGTCTTCACGGTATGGCTGTCGATGACGCCGGCGCTTGGGCTCGCCTCTCGCCGTTCCAGGTCACGGGCAGCGGTGACGAGGACGGCATTGATCGCTCGAAGCAGGCCGGTATCGCGAAAGGCATGGAAATAACGCTGCACGGTCGAGCGCGGCGGGAAATCCGACGGCAAAAAGGCTCCAGGCGCAACCGCCCGAAGCAAGATACAGGATCGCGTTCATCCCCTCCCGCAAGTCGGTTGTTCGCGAGCGGCCGATCCGTTTGACCGCTGGAAGAAGCGGTTCGATCACCGCCCATTCGCGATCGGTCAGGTCGCTGGAATACCGAGCATTGTTGCGAGCATAGTCGCGGCGAGCAATTTCAGTCCAAGGCATCGGTGGCTCCATCTCGTTCAGCGACAAAACGGAATCACAACCTGCTGAAATCGCTCAACTCATTTCGGGCCGGGCTCTCAGCGTTGCGACGACAGTTGGCTATGAAAGCGCGTCCCAGTTTTCTCGCGAGTATCGTCGCTTCTTCGGTGCACCGCCCCATCGCGATGGGAATGCGCGCAGGATTGCGGGGCTATGTTGATGGCACGTATGCCGCTCCTAAACGTCACAGTTGCGCTGGACATGGCAGTGCAGCCTCAGGATTGTGTTCGGGCCCATGTGCAGCACCGGCCGCGCTGCGTAACATCAACACGATTGTGAGCTGAACTCTCGGTCAACCCGACGCCCCATATGTGCCAAACCTGCTGGCGACGAATAGGTACCATTGACCTGCAGACGTCTGGATCAAGGGTGTCGGGCCTGATGGTTAATTGCCAGTGACGGACAAGAAGCTTGCTCGCCGACTCAAATAAATAACCGAGGACCGGATATCGGCAATTTCCTCCCGTCGTGCCAGGTCAAGCACAAAATTCCGAAGCGCGTCTGTCGACGCGACTGCGACATGCGCAATGAGATCCGCCGCACCTGTGACCATGTAAATGGCGACGACATCCGGCAGATCGGCCACGTCGTCACAAAATCGGGACGCATCCGGTAGCGCTTGTGGCTTAATTTTGATTGAGACGTGAGCCTCAACGCCACGCCCGATCTTCTTGAGATCAACGGCTGCATGAAACCCGGAAATTACTCCCTGTGCCTCAAGCACGTTGACGCGCGCGAGGCAAGTCGACTCAGCGATCCCCAGTTCACGCGCCAGCTGTCGGTTCGTCAGCCGAGCATCCTTTTGTAAACGCTGCAATATCGTTTGATCAATTTCGTCAAAAGCCATTTGGAACACTCCATAATCGAATTAAATTCGATTTTTGACACGTAATACAAAATATGAAACATTTTTCTCGATTTTTTTCCGATATAGGTACGGTTTTGTGACGGATAAAATGATCATAGTCGTCGATGCCGAGCTTCAGCGGGGGGTTGCTGCGAACATTATCGGGCTCCTCGGCATAAGCATCGGCCATCATGTGCCTGGCATTGTCGGTCCTAATGTCGTTGATGCGAATGGTGCCACCCATGTGGGGATGAGCACTGTTGGGTTGCCTGTTCTGGTGGCGGATTGCGAAACCCTGCAGTCGATCTACGCACAGGCACGCGAGGCCAAAGAACTGATTGTTCTCGACGTGTCAGATATCGCGATCGCATCACGAGACTACACCGCCTATACAAGCGCTCTCCAAGATCCAAACAAGACCTGCCACGCCCTCGGTCTGGCGATCCATGGACCGCGCGCACAAGTGGATAGGGTGACGGGTTGGCTGGGCTTGCTGAAATGAGCGCAATGTCCGACGCCGGCGTCGTTCGTTATCCGCTTTTGGCCGGACGCTCCTTGGCCTTGGTCGCGATCACCCTGTCGGCGCTGAACCTCCGTTCAGCCGTGACGTCTGTTTCGCCATTGCTTCTAGAGATTGGGACGGATCTAGGGTTTGGTTTGGAGGCCATCGGCATCATCGGCATGTTGCCGCCTGCCTGTTTTGCGCTGTTCGGGGTGGCTACGCCATATGTCGTCAGACGTTTTGGGTTGGAGCAGGCCGCACTTATAGGCTTGGCAGTCACGTCGGCTGGCGTTCTGCTTCGGTCCGTTGCTGGGAACCCCGCCGAATTCATCGCGTTTTCGGGGGGCGCGCTGGGCGGCATGGGGATCGTCGGTGTCGTGATGCCTCCGCTCGTGCGCCAATATTTTTCCGACCGCCTGTCGCTCGTTAGCACAATCTATCTAATAGCACTGCATCTCGGCGCACTCGTTCCGCCTCTTGTGATTGTGCCGCTGGCAAACGCAGTCGGATGGCGATATGCGATCGCTCTCTGGGCAATGCTCGCGATACTGTCTGCCGCGATGTGGGCCATGGCTCGACAGAGGCCCGCAACAAAGGCCGGCAAGTCCCTCGCATCGACAGGCGCACCGGCGGCGGTAGGCGTCCTGCCGAAACAAGTCTGGCGCTCACCTACGGTGTGGAATCTGACAATTCTGTTCGGGATGACATCGTGGAATGTCTTCATCCTGTTCACCTGGCTGCCAACGCTTGTCCTCGATGCCGGCTATGCTGCTTCGTTCGGTGGAGCAATGGTGTCACTGCTTATCACGACAAGCATGGTGATCGGCATCTTCGCGCCGTCGCTGACGATTAAGTTGCGCAATCCGACCGCAATTGTCTTCGGCTGCGCAGTTCTCTACGCCGTCGGTTATGGTGGACTGGCGCTTGCGCCGCAGACAGCCATGGTGGCCTGGGTCATACTATTGGGCATCGGGTCGAGCCTGTTCATCGTCGCCACAACGATGATCAACACGCACAGCCGTACCCCCTTAGGCTCAGCGGTCACCTCTTCCTTCGTCCAAGGGATCGGCGGAGGGATCGCTGTCCTCGGCCCCCTCACCTTCGGACTCATCCACAGTTGGACCGGCACGTGGGGCGCTTCCTACGGTCTTGTTGCAGTATCGCTTGCCATTATTGGAATCTGCGGCTTTCGCGCGCGCCACCATGGCACCCTCGAAGACGACATCGAACGATATGCGGCACACGAGGGAAACGCATGACATCACCTTTCTCCTCAACGGTAGCGTTTGGACGATCCGCAATAGTCTTGGCGGTTTTCCTGCAGGCACTCGGCAAAGTCGTTTACGGGACATGGCTTGGAGCCGTCCCGTCCAACTTATTCGTGTTTCTAAGTTTTGCTTTGACGGCGGCATTCTTCTTTGTGGTATCCGGTCGGGGGGTGGGCGAGCGGGCCTGGGGGCCGCTTCTCCTCCTGAATGTCGCCACTGCGGTGACCTTCATCGCCTTCTTTTATGCCTTGAAACTCATTGAACCCGCGATCGTTGGAGCGGTCGACATTGGTGTCGGGCCGATCCTCGTCGTTCTGATCACGCTCGCGATCACCGGCCGACGTCCCACCGGTCTCAGGGTCATTGTATGCCTGGGAATTCTAATTGGGTGTGCCATTCTCGTGCTGGCCGCCTTACGAGGAACCCGGTTCGCGTCATCAGGCGTGCAAGCCTGGCTCGGACTCGGAGCTAGCCTCGTCGCCGGCGTCGGCGCGGTCTTCATCACAATGTCATCGCGCACGCTCCTCGGTCGAGGGTGGACGTTTGGGGCGGTTCTGGCCCACCGCTTTTACCTAATATTAGTGGTCTCATCGCGGTTAGCGTTCGGTAGTGGCCAAGACGCCGTCTCGTGGACAGGAGGGCTCGTCGCAATGATTCTTGCTGTGTCCGCCATAGGCGTGCTGGCCCCGCTCTACCTGCTTCAGATCGGGGTCGGTCGCTGCGATCCCTATACCGTCATGGTGACGATGGCGGCGCAGCCGATGCTAACGCTTTGCATAGAGGTCTTCTCACCCGTCTACGCTTGGTCTTCGCTGACCGCGCTCGGCGTCGCGATTATCTCGGGTTTTCTTATCCTGGACGTCGCAGCCGGAAGACGATGAGAGATCTGTGTATCACCAACAGCTTTTGACGCCAACGGCAAGCCCGCAATTCTGCGCCATCGCGGCTGGTTAAGATCGATGAACGCTATCGTAAAGTCGACGATTTTCCTCGATCGTGTCGAGGTTCCCGACAACCCACATGGCAAGCTGCCGCACTGGCTCGGATAGAGCGTGTCCCAGATCGGTTAACGCATATTCGACCTGTGGCGGCGTGGACGGTGTCACCGTTCGCGAAACCATCCCGTCCCGCTCGAGCATTCTCAGCGTCCGCGTCAGCATTTGTTGGGATATGCCACCCACGTGACGCTTCAGTTCGTTAAACCGCCAAGGATGCTCGCGCAAAGAGACGATAACCTGCATTGTCCATTTGTCCCCAACGCGACTCAATACGGCGCTGACCCGGTGGCAATCGGTATCAGGCGCGATGGGGCTGGTCATAGTCATATGGCTTGGTCCTAGAAAGATGCGTTCTTAGCGGACTGTCAATAGTCGCGCATATGGAGCTGGTCATCAATTTGGACCGAAAGAATGCAGCGTATTCAATATCGTCAATATGGTGGGCCCGATGCCATGCGTCTTGAGACCTACACACCTCCACTACCTCGTCGTGGGGAGATCCGCATACGGGTCAAGGCGGCATCAGTAAATCCGCTGGACTGGCAATTGCGGCAGGGTTTCATGAAATTCGTCATGGGCAATCACTTTCCACGCGGAATGGGCATGGACCTGGCGGGCATCGTCGAAGCTATCGGTCCCGAAGTGAAGGTGTTCTCCGTCGGCGACGAAGTTTTGGGGCAGACGCCCATGAACAATCAGAATGCCTTTTCCGAGTTGGCAGTGACCAAAGCAGATCTAGTCATACCAAAGCCATGCTCGCTGAGCTTCACGGCGGCTGCCGCGCTTCCAAGCGTCGGGTTGATAGCCTGGCGGGCCCTGGTTGTCGTTGCCGAACTGAAGGAAGGACAATCGGTTCTGATAAACGGCGCTAGCGGCGGTGTCGGGCAAGCGGCGCTGGCGATCGCCGAAACAGTGGGATGCGTCGTTTCGGCCCGCGTCGGCACGACTTCAATGCGCGAAATGGAAAACCGTGGACTGGCTTTCGTGCTTGACTACAATCAGCCCATCCCCACTCATCTTCGACACAGTTTCGACGTTGTTCTGGATTGTCATGGTAGCCTGACGGCCAAGGAGGAAGAGAGCCTGATCAGATCAGGAGGCTTCGCAGTCGACATCGTTCCGAACGTCGGAAATCTCTTGAGATCGCTGATTTCGCCGAAACATCGCTTTGCCCGTGGCGCGCCAAGCAATGATATCCTGCTTAAAGTCGCTGACCTGGCCGTGGCGGGGAAATTTCCTTTGCCCGTAGGCCGCACCGCGCATCTGTTCGATGCTATTGCCATGATCCGCGATCTGGAGGCAGGAAAACGTGTGGCTGGTAAGGCGGTCATTGTGATGGATTGAATTCAGCCACCTGCCGCCTCGGTCCGTCGCGAACCTATTATGCGGCTTCGGAACCGCCGCGCGGTCCGGTTGCTGCATCAGGACAGAGGCTGCGTTGTAGCAGTGGAACGAAACCACCTTTCCGTCCTTCATGCGAAAGACGTCGCAGCAGGGGACATCGATCGACTTCCCGGTCGCCGGGATGGTGCCTTGAGGTGTCAGCAGCGCTCCGTCGTGCGTGCCGCGAATAGCAAGTTCGACGACGACGGTATCACCCATCGCATGTATGTCGAAAATTTCCCGGTGAATGTCCAAAAAAAATGTCGGCTATGCCGCTCGCGACGAAGGCGATGTTCTCGCCGCGAAACTCCACGCCTGCCGGAATATTCCGTACGTAGCCGCCGTCAAAAAACGGGCGTGTCGCAACTTCGAGCGAAGAGTGCGGAGCCCCTGTCTCACTTGGATGCTTCAGACTTTGTTAACTTTTTGAAGTCCGAAGATCTGCGCGACGAGATCATTCTGGCTGTGAACCGTCCATTCGCCCGTGAAGCCGAAGCCCTTCTTCAGCCACAGCATCGCTTCGAACCCTTTGATCGATCGACGCGCCGTACTGAATGAACGGAAGCCGCCGATCCTCGGCATTGCCCTTTTCACTCGGAAATGATCACTCTCGATCCCTTGCTGGAGATGCTTGGTGACATGATGGACGGGATCGGGCACCATCAGCCCATCCTCGACGGCGGATCGGATCGCGCCAGGGAATGTACCGGCGCCATCGGTGCCGATCGTCGTCGGCGACAAAAGCGGCTCGTCCTCCAGCATCTTGCGGAAGAACCGCCTGGCCGCGTCGGCGTCGCGCTTGGCTGTCAGAAGGAAGTCGACAGCGTTGCCGTGCTTGTCGATCGCGCGGTACAGATATCGCCACTGGCCGCGGATCTTCACATACGTTTCGTCGATCCGAATTGAGCCGCAATGGGGCTTGCGAAACCTGCGCAACCGCTTTCCGATCAGCGGTGCGTAGGCCAAAACCCAGCGATTGATCGTCGAATGATCGACCGCAAAGCCGCGCTCTGCGAACATCACTTCGAGGTCTCGGTAGCTCAACGGATAGCGCAGATACCACGTCACTGCCTAAAGGATCAGCCAGGGCTCGAACTGCCGGCTTTTGAAGTCGTCCGTCGACTGCCGTTTCAGCTTCTCGGCGATCGCGTTCAGCATCATGACAAAACTCTCCGTCAATGAGAGCCGACAAAATCCGCGAACACGGTCACCAAAGCGTTAAACTGAAAAGTTTGCGACACGCCCGACGGCCGAGGGCGCCTGATCCGAAAATCGTCGATGCCCGATCCTCGCTCGGCTTCCTTCGAGCTGCCAGTGACGACGACGCTGGTCCGCATTGCCTGCGCCCATCTCGACCAGGACACAGCCAACAACGGCGATACCAACCTCGCCGCGCTCTGCCAGCGCTGCCATCTCGAGCATGACCGCCCCTGGAACATGGAAAAGCGCCGCCTGACGGTGCGCCTGCGGCGCGCGATCGGCGACCTCTTCACAGGTCCATATCGGCGGTAATGAAATGGCGGGGATGGGTGGGAAGTCGACGGTCCGTTTTCAGACGGTATGAACTCGAACATGCCGTTGAGATCGATACGTCTTCCCCCCAAACGACCGAACTTGTAACGCCAACTCCTTCGATGCAAAGCTTCCTGACCGCAAGTGCTCGTCCCGCATGAGCGATCAACGACCCATTCCGCCGAGTACTGCCCATGACCAAGCCTGACGAGGCGGCACAAAACGCTGAGATTGCCGAACTCCAACAACCTGCGCCGCAGACCGATGCGGCCATGGCGGACGCGGAGCGTGTGCAGCTCGCCCTGGCTGCCGGCGCGATCATCGGCACTTGGTTTTGGGACATCGTCGCCGATCGGTTCATGATCGACGAGGCGTTCGCGAACGCCTTCGGCCTCGACCCGGGGCTTGGTCGCGAGGGCATCCCGCTCGCCCAGATTGTCGCCACCGTCCATCCTGATGACCAGGCGGGGCTTGCGGCGGCTATCGACGAGGCTGTCCAGCGCGGCGGGGCCTACGCGCACCAGTACCGGGTTCGACGACACGACGGCCGCTACCATTGGTTAGAGGCGAACGGGCGCGTCGAGCACGGTCCGGACGGCACGCCGCTGCGCTTTCCCGGCGTCTTGATCGACGTCGCGGCCAAACGTCTGGAGCGTATCTATAACGAATTCGGCGAGCGCCTTCGCACGTTGGATGACCCGAGCGAGATGGCGCTCCTGGCGTCCGAGACGGTCGGCGTCGCGCTGGACCTGTCGCGCGTGGCCTATGGCGAAATGGATGCGGCCGGTCGGCACGTGGTGATACACCAGGACTGGCTAGCGCCAGATCAGGCGAGCCTCGCCGGCACGCACGACTTCGAGATCTACGGCACCTATATCGAAGCGCTGCGCGGCGGCGAGGACGTCGTCATCGACGACGTCGCGAAGGATCCTCGAACTGCCGATAAAGCGCCGAACTTCCGGTCGATCGGGGTGCGGTCCCTTGCCAACCTGCCGCTTATGGATCGCGGGTATCTTAGGGTCGTGCTCTGTCTTCATCATGAAGAGCGACATGCCTGGGCCGCGCATGAGATTTTGTTCGCCCGGCGCATGATGGACCGCACAGAGGTCGAGATCGCCCGCCGCGCTGCCGAGCACAAGCTTCGCGACCTAAACGCGGATCTGGAGCGGCAGGTCGCGGCGCAGGCCGCCGAGCGTGACCGCATCTGGCAGGCCAGCGGCGACATGCTTGGGGTTGCTGACGATCAAGGTGTCTGGCTCTCGATCAACCCCGCCTGGACGCGTACACTGGGCTGGCGACAGGATGAGATCGTCGGGCGCACCTCGCAGTGGATGGAGCACCCCGACGATGTCGCCCGGACACGTGCGGAAATCATCCATTTGGCAGCGGGCCAGCAGACGTTCGAGTTCGAGAACCGCTTTCTTTCCAGGGATCGGGGCTTCCGGACGCTCTCGTGGACCGCGGTGCCCGAGAATGGCCTCCTCTACTGCGTTGCCCGCGACGTCACCGACGAGCGGACGCAGGCCGCGGCCGCCGCCGAGCAGACGGCCGCGCAGGAACGGACTTGGCGCTTCAGCCCCGACCTCCTATCGGTCATCGACATGGAGAGTACCCTTTTCGAACGGGTCAACCCGGCCTGGACCGCAGCGCTCGGCTGGCGGTCTGACGAGATCGAGGGGTGCTCCTACCAGGACTTCGTCCACGCGGACGACATGGCGGCGAGCCTGGCGGCCTTCGAACGAGTGCGCGGCGGCAGCCCGGTGCTGCGCTTCGAGAACCGTTACCGCACCACGGCGGGCGGCTGGTGCCAACTTTCATGGGTCGCCTTCCCGGATGGGGACAAGCTTTATTGCCGTGCCCGCGACATCACCGCCGAGACCGAGCAGGCCGAGGCCTTGGTCGACGCCAACGAGCTGATCGCTGCCAAGGAGCGAGCCGAACAACAGCAGCGCGAACTCCAGAACGAGATGGCGCACCGCATTAAGAATACGCTCTCCATGGTCAAAGCCATCATCTCGCAGACCATGCGGCACGCCGATACCAAGGAGGAGGCAGCCGTCACGATCGACCAGCGGATCGGCGCACTGTCGAGCGCGCAGGATCTCCTACGCCAGACAACCTATGCCAGCGCAAGTATTCACGAGGTCGTGCGCGGTGGGCTGAAGGTTCACCTGGAGAGTGACGACCGCGTAACGGTCGATGGCGTCCACCTCGATCTCCCCTCGCAGGCCGCTCTCGGCCTGTCCCTAGCGATCCACGAACTGGCCACCAACGCGGCAAAGTACGGCGCCCTGTCGAACGAGACGGGGCATGTCCGCATCTCATGGCGGTACGAGGCGGACGGTGCCTTCCACTTCGAATGGCGTGAGGAGGATGGCCCCGAAGTCGTTGAGCCTGCGCGTCGCGGCTTCGGATCGCGGCTGACCAACCAGATCGTCCCTTCCTACTTTAATGGCAGCGGGGAAACCGCGTTCACGCCGGACGGCCTGTCCTATGTCCTTGATGGGACGCTGCCGACGGAAACGTCTCCTTCGCCGGAACCAAGCCGTCAGCGCCCTGTTCCAGATCATGGATGACATCGTGACAGCCAAGTGCGTGCTAATCGTCGAGGACGAGCCTCTGCTCCGTTTCGATGCAATTGACATGGTGGCGGACGAGGGCTTTGCGGTTTGCGACGCCTCAAACGCGGACCAGGCATTGGTGATCCTAGATACGCGCGACGATATCGGCATTCTGTTCACCGACATTGACATGCCGGGCGAGATGGACGGTCTCGATCTGGCACGTACGGTGCGCAAGCATTGGCCGCACATCGCTATCATCATCGTGTCTGGGCACACCCAACTCGCCGATGCCGGCGTGCCGAACGGGGGCGTGTACTTCTCCAAACCCTACCTTCGGGCGACCATCTTGAAGGCGCTACATCAGGCGAATGCACGGACGGGAGACTGAGGTAGCGAGTCCTACAAGTCACTGTCGATGTCCGTTTCGGTATGGTGTCAAATCCGGTTGTTGGTCTGCAAAGGGTCGGAATCGGCCGATCTTACGATCTGCAACAGAATTGTCAATTCTGTTTCAGATTCGGACGAATAGGCGAACGGCGGGTTTCGACCCAAATAAGACATACAGAGATCGCAAGGCGGATGTCTGCTTCGGAGAGCGGATGCCCTCATCTGCGAATATGCTGAGCCGAAGGGGTCGACGTCGCGCGTCGGGCTTGGAACACTCCCGCAAGGAGCGCGCAACCTGCAAAACCGATGACGGCTGGCCCCAATCCCGGTCCCTGCATTACCAGACCAAAGATCGGTGCGCCCACCGACTGGCCAACGGCGATGGTCAGGAACCCGATCATCAGTCCGGTCGCAGGACGATCCGGCAAAGCGCGAACGCCCCAGATCAGATAGACGCCTGTCAGCATGACGTAGGCGGCACCGAAGAACGCTCCACCGACCAAAGCGACAGCGGGTATCGTCGGACCGGAGCCGACTGCGAGGATACCTGCCGACATCATCGCCAGGAACGCCCAATGGATACGATCTATTCCGAACCGTGCGACAAGGCTCCCGGCCCACGCCCCGGCGATGCCGCCTGCACCGATGCAACTCCACAAGACGCCGGTTCCCGTCGGTCCCCACCCGAAACGCCCCGCGACGATCTGCCCGCCGAAGGACCAGAGCGCCGTACTCGCAACGCCCATAAGGAAGGATGCGGCGATCAGTCGAAGAACGGGGCCGGTCATCGGCGGGAGGCCACCCATACCCTTCTTGCTCGCCGCATTCGGGAGGGAAAAGATCGTAGCAAAAGCCAGAACGACCGCCACGGCGGTGAAGATGCCAAACGCCAGACGCCATTGGCCTGCCATCGCTAGGGCGATCGGACCCGAAACGGCGACACCAGCGCTAGTCCCGGCGTTGATTACGGTATTGGTGATGTCCTGCCTCTTCTCACGGACCGCTGCGGCAACCGCCGCCGCCATAGGGGGGGAGGCGAGCCCGGTGCTAGATCCGGCGACAAGCACGGCGACAGCGAGGATCGCAGAACTCGGCGCGAACGCGATCCCTGCCATCCCGATCGCGGCAACGATCGCTGCGGCCGTTGCGACTGACCGTGCCCCGATCCGTTCCGTCAGGGTCGCCGAGATGATGATGGCGATGCAATAGCCAGCGAAGGAGCCGCCGGAGATGATGCCACTGATAGAGGGTCCGAGCGTCAGATCGCTATCGATCTGCGGCAGGAACAGCCCGAAGGCGAACCGGGCGAAGCCGTAGCAGACGGCAATGAGACCGAAGCCGACGGCACCGATCCGAAAAGCCGGACTCACGAACGCGCCCTTTCGGTAAGGGTCGACGCAGCTTTTCGCGCGGCGCGCACGGCGTCAGCGCCTCGATAGACCGCAGCATGGGCTGCACCCTCGAAGAGGACGAGCACCTGTTCGGCAAGGTCTGGATCTTCCCGGCCGAGATCCGCTGCCACGATCCGGGCAACCTGATCCTGAAACGCCGTCTTATGCGCGCGAACGGCTTCGGCAATCTCAGGCGCGTCGCCTCCCGTCTCGGCTGCGGCACGGAGGAACAAACATCCTCTCGTTCCCTCGATCCGGATCCAATCGTCGAGAGCGGCGAAAAGCGCATCGACGCTGCGCACGCGAAGCCGGGCCATGAACCTCCGGTCTCGCTCGCTTAGAACGCGTTCCATCAGTTGGGTCTTGCTGCCGGCATGTTTGTAGAGCGTCCGGCTCGACATGCCGGCAGCCGCGGTCAACCGATCCATGCCAGTGGCCACAAAACCGTATCGATCGAAGAGCCGTTCTGCCGCAGCAATAAGCTTGTCAGTGGTGTCCATGATTCAACATTCCTGTTCGTTCATGAACCATGATGTAAAACGATCGTTTTACATTTCAAGCTGACCGACCCTTACGGCGGCTTCTTCTTTGACAGCTGTCGTTACCGAACGGTCCCGCAAATGGCCGGTTTCCACCCGTCCCAGCCATTCCATAATGGGCCTTATCCAGCCAAACGCCGCCACCACGGTCGAGCTTTCATTTCATCAACAATGGCCTTGAGGTCAGAGATCTGTTTGTCGCCGGCCATCTGTGTGTCGCGCAGCTGATCCTGAAAAGCTTTTTCGCGCTGCTCCATTTCGGCGAGATGGTCGCTTTTGAGGCTATCGAGCTGCTGCACCAGATGGGTGATTTCTGATTGAGCTATGGCCGCGTCTTTCTCAGTCGCGGCCTTTTGAACCTCGACCTGGGCTTTGGCTCGCTCGGCCTCAATCAGGCGGTCCGTGAGTTCTTCCACGCGTCCTGAAAGATCCTGTACCACTTCAGCCAACGTTTTTAACTCGTTGGGATCCCCACGATTATCGTCGTGGGGGGACCCACCCGTTGGGGTGTGGGGAGGTGATTGTGGGGTGGGCCAACACGACATCTGCTTCCCCTCCCCACGTGGGGGGGGTGGAAGGGTAACAGACCCAACGCTCAATTCAGAGACCGGAAGCTCGACCCTCACCGGATCGCTTGGGTGGTTGGATGGCAGTGTCCGCCACAAGCCCTTGCTGACCCGGCGCTTCACTTTCAAACGCGCGCCTTCGATGGAGATGCCATGCGCTTCGGCTATCTCTCGGATTGTCGCGACAATAAGATCATTGTTCTCGGGCATGCGGGGGGCCCCCACGGCTTGGTTCGTTGGGGGGAGAACGCACTGATTTATGGTTTGCGTCTCGTTAACGCTTTTGCAAGGCGTTACCCCACGTGGGGGCCCAACGAAGATGGCCGTTGGGCTAACGGTCTACAATTCCACAATTTGCTTAGAGTTGGCTGTTCGCAAGGTTGCATCGGGGCAGCGCGAGAGGCATGATCGTCGTTAATGCGCGATTCATGGCGCAGAAATGCAAAAGCCCGGTCTGAAAGACCGGGCCGCACATCCGGCAGAGCCGCCGGGGAAAGATCATCGTTGTGGTGACGTGATCTTCCCCAAAAGCTCCAGCCGAGTCAACGCAAAAACGCGTGTTTTTGCGAATGGCGAAGCGTTGTCCGAACTCGGCGGTGTCGACATTCTCGTCAACGTGCTTGGCGGATCCAACGCCCCGGGCGGCGGCCACCAGGCGCTTACCGATGCGATCTGGACGAGCGAGATCGACCACAACCTGATAAGCGCCGTGCGGCTCGACGGCGCCTTTCTGCCGGGCATGATCGAGCGTGGTTCGGGCGTCGTGACCCACGTGACCTCCATCCAGCGCGAATTGCCGCTGCCCGAGTCCACGATGGCCTATGCCGCCGCGAAAGCGGCGCTCTCGACCTACAGCAAGGCGCTGGCGAAGGAAGTGTCGCCCAAGGGCGTACGCGTCGTTCGGGTCTCGCCCGGCTGGATCGAGACGGAAGCCCCCGTGCGGCTGGCCGAACGGCTGGCCGCAGAGGCCGACACGGATTATGAAGGCGGCAAGCGCATCATCATGCGGGGGCTCGGCGGCATTCCGATCGGGCGCCCCGCCAGGCCGGAGGAGGTCGCCGACCTTGTCGCCTTCCTCGTATCACCGCGAGCCGCGTCAATCACCGGAACGGAATACGTGATCGACGGGGAAACCGTGCCAACCGCATAGGAACAACTGCAGGATGCCGTCACTGTCTCACATCAACTCCGGCAAGCGCGTTGGTAGCTTTGAAGCCGATGATCGATTGCTTTGAAAAGCGGATTTGAGCGACCCTGAATGACGGCGAGGGGTAGTTCGCGAACCGTCCGCTCTCTTCTTCCAGTGAGCCAAAGCGGACGTGAAGTCAGCTCAACTATCGCTCTCGTATCAGCGATTTGTCACCAGCACGCAGCACAAATCAGACTGTTGTTCCAGGGCCTCGGACAAGTATCTGCCAGCGAAGGCACAATGGAAAGCCTTCAGCCGATCCCGAGTTGCTGCGCCATAACGGACGCGGCATTGTAGCAGTGGAACGATGTGACCTTGCCGTTCTCCAGGTGGAAGACGTCGCAGCACGGCACATCGATCGCGCGCCCCGTGGGAGCCAGGACACCCGAGGGAAGGAACAGATCGCCCTTGTGCGTGCCCCGAATGGCCAGCTCGACGATCACGACGTCGCCCGCAATGTAGATCTGGAATAACTCGCGATGAATGTCCGGGAACGCACCTGCAAGCCCGCCGATAGCCTCGCCGATGGCTCGGCCCTTGAGCGTCGTACCGGTGGGAATATTGGTCATGTATCCGTCGTCCGAAAAGCTGGCGACGAACCGCTCCATGTCCAGCCCGTCGCCTTCGGCTAAGGCGTAGAGCTCGCGGATGATTGTCTCGTTGTCACGCATATCCAGAATCTTTCATGAGGTTGGGTAGAGCTCGCGATGCACCGTCTGGTGATTGCCGGCCTGCATAGGCTCGGAACGTCAGATCTGCGCTTGTCCGCCGTCGACGAAAAGCTCGCTGCCATTGACGAAGCTTGCATCGTCGGAGGCCAGAAACAGCGCCGCGGCCGCCGTCTCGTCGGGCGAACCCATCCGGCCGAGCGGGATCTGCGCCTCCATGCCTGCCACGAACGCCCGACCCGCTTCCTCGCTCGGCGACAGGCCATGCAAGCCCGGCGTCGACGTGGCGCCCGGCACGAGCACGTTGACGCGGATACGGCGCGGGGCGAGGTCCAGGCTCCAGTTGCGGGCGAAGCTGCGAACGGCCGCCTTGCTCGCACCGTAGACGCTGAAGGCCGGCGAGCCCGTGCTGGCGGCCGTGGAGCCGGTCAAGATCACCGACGCCCCGTCCACGAGAAGCGGCAGCGCCTTCTGCACCGTGAAGAGCGTACCCTTCACGTTCGTGGCGAGGGTGCGCTCGACATGCTCTTCGGTGATGTCGGCAAGGCTTGCGAACTCGCCGCCTCCGGCATTCGCGAAGAGGACGTCGATCCTGCCCGCCTCCCGAGCCACGGTGTCGTAGAGCCGGTCGAGATCTGCAAGGTTCGCGATGTCACCCTGCACGCCGCTCGCGCCGTGGCCGACCTCGGCCACCGCAGCGTCGAGCTCGCGCTGCCTTCGACCGGTCATGAACACGCGCGCGCCTTCCCGCGCGAAGCGTTTGGCGCTCGCCAGCCCGATTCCGCTGTTGGCGCCTGTGATGACCGTGATCTTGTTGTCGAGCCTGCCCATCGTCGTCTCCTGTTCGTGGCCTACGATATGGACGGGCGCTGACGAGACGACTAGTACGGACTAAAAGGTAAGTGCGAAGGCGGTGGCGTGAGCCAGAACGATACCGAATGCGGGCTGGACGTCGCGCTCGCGGTGATGGGCGGCAAGTGGAAGCCGCTGATCCTCTATCACCTGCGCTCTGGTCCAAAGCGCTTCGGCGAGCTTCGGCGCTTGGTGTCGGGCGTCAGCGAGAAGGTGCTGATTCAGCAGTTGCGCGAGTTCGTTGAGGCGGGCGTACTGGTGCGTCGTGACTATCGGGAGGTCCCACCCAAAGTCGACTATGCCGTGACACCCTTCGGGCAGACACTGGCGGAAGCGTTGCTACCGCTCTGCGCCTGGGGAAACGAGAACCGCGCCCAGGTCGAGATTCGCAAGCGGGATAGCCAAGAGAGGACGTCTGAAAGACCGGGTTCCAGTGGCAGCTTTCTGGCGACAAAGAACCAGACGTGACTGGCAGACATGGGTCGAAACCCGTCCGGCCGTTTTAAGCGCCGGCTTCGTCGGGGCCGAACTGCTCGCGTGGCCAATTGATCAGCACGGCGGTTCCCTGTCTTTGAACTTCGTCGAGATATCGCATCAAGCGGCGCCGCCATTGGAACTGAGTCGACGAGGATCCGTCGATTTGGGGGATTAACCCATTGACCGTATTCATACATGATTGTACCGATCGGTAAAACCTGTTTTGCAAAGGCGATCCGATGTCGAGACCACCGCTTCCTCCCTTCACCCAAGAGACCGCGATCGAGAAGGTTCGCCTCGCCGAAGACGGCTGGAACACCCGAGATGCGGCCAAGGTCGCGACGGCCTACACACTCGACACGCGCTGGCGGAACCGAGTCGAGTTCGTAACCAATCGGGAGGAGGCGCAGGCCTTCCTAACCCGCAAATGGAACAAGGAGCACGAGTACCGACTGATCAAGGAACTGTGGGCATTCACCGGCAACCGCATCGCCGTGCGTTATGGCTACGAATATCGCGACGACAACGGACAGTGGTTTCGAGCCTACGGGAACGAGAATTGGGAGTTCGTCGAGGACGGCTTGATGAAGAACCGGCACGCGAGCATCAACGAGATGCCCATCACGGAGGCAGAGCGGAAGTTTCGCTGGCCGCTCGGGCGCCGCCCGGACGACCATCCTTCATTGAGCGACCTCGGCCTTTGAGTAGCAAGCGCATCCTGACCGATCGCGGCAGCGCCGTCCCGGCATTGGCGGAGGCGTTTCGCGAACATGGCTTTGAGGGCGCGAGTCTGACTGTCCTGTCTAGGGCGACGGGGCTCGGCAAGGGCAGCCTCTACAACTTCTTCCCGGGCGGGAAGGAAGAGATGATGGAGGCGGTCCTGACCAATATCGACGCATGGTTCGAGGCTTCGATCTTCTCGCCGCTCGAGCAAGCGAGTGCCCCAGCATCGGCCGTCACGGCTATGATCGACGACGTGACGGCCTACTTCCGGTCGGGCAGCAGGGTGTGTCTTGTCGGCTGCATCGGCTTGAACGCTTCCGGTGCGGCGTTCGCCGAGCGGATCCGACGCTACTTCGCACGATGGATCGCCGCTCTGGCCGATTGTCTCAGAGCAGCGGGCGTAGCGGACACAACGGCTGTGCAACTTGCGGAAGACGCCGTCTCCGGCCTACAGGGGGCGATCGTTCTGGCAAGGGCATTGGGAGATGATGGTGCGTTCGTGCGCATTGCTCAACGCCAGCAGTCGATCCTGATCGGCGCGATGTCTGCTCCCAGGAACAGCCCGACGCCATCTCAATGATTGTTTAGGGTCGGTAAAAGACACTATACCTTATAAAGCACTTCCTGTCGTTTCGGCGCGCCCAATTGTTTCGAGGCAAAGATTTGGATCTGAAATCAATCAATCCGTACGTTTATGCGATGTGGGACGAATACAGGACTTTAGGTCCAGATTATTATCAGGAGACCTCGCCCAAGACGCTTGCGGAAATCGAGGCTGAGGCTGGGGCGAAGCTGCCGGAGGATTATAAGGAGTTCGCTCTGGAGTACTCCTGCTTCGACGCAATTCCGCGAGCGGGCACAGACCTGTTCTACTGCGCGTTTCCGAACCAAGCGATGATAATGTACACGTCGTGTCTCACGCCGCACGGTGCCAGCATTCTGCAATCCATGCGCTCTTTGCGTCGGCCCCACCCCGTCGAGCCGGACGTGACGCTTCGGCTTCCCGATGGGGTCGTTCCGTTCAATGCCGGTCGGGGACATTCGACGATTATGCTCGACCTTCGCCCCGCTACTCATGGGCAGGTGCTCTTTCTGGACGAGATCAAGGTCCAGAACTTCGGCACGCCGGGTTATGATTGGGACAATGTCGGTTGGGTTGCGAAAACCTATACGGACTTTCTGCGCGGGCTTGGAACCGAGGAGGAGCTGGTGGCACGATATCACGTGCCGGTAAAGTCCTGAGAGCGACTTGGCCAGGCGGCGGAACCGCATGCCAACGTCCGCTACAGGGACCTGATAATAGCAATACCAAAGACCGTGATGGGTCGGAAGCTGCCGCTTGCCAGCCTTAAACAGAATCGTCGAGTCCAATCGTTTCAAACGGCCATTTGACGGTGAAAAAGCGCGTTTGCAGCGCCTGAGGGCATTGGGCGACCAAACAGAAAGCCTTGACCGCTGGAGACCCCTTGTTGCTCGATGAGCATCACCTGTTCATGTCTTTCGATCCCTTCCGAGGTGATGGCCATGCCGAAGCTGCTGGCCAAGCGCATGATCGCCTCAATCAATTTCAGGCTCTCGCCGCTGGCGGGCAGCTTCTTGACGAAAGAGCGATCAATCTTGATCCGGTCGAACCGCAGTTCCTGTAAATGCCGCAGGCTCGAATAGCCGGTCCCAAAATCATCGAGCGCCAGGGTCATGCCTTTCATTCTGAAGATCGACAGGACCGACTTCGCCATCTCGTAATCATCGAGAATGCTGTCCTCCGTCAGTTCGATTTCGATCCGCGTAGGATCGATACCCACTTGTTCTACCGCTTCGATGACGGATTCTGCCAACGCCGCGTCTTGCAACTGTCGCGGCGAGATATTGATCGAAACCCGTATATCCTGCGGCCAGGTTCGCATGTCGACCGCCACTTGCCGGATCAGTTCCAGTGTAAGCGGCGTGATCAGATTCATATCCTCGGCGAGTTCGATGAATTCGCCAGGTTCGAGAACGCCCCGCTTGGGATGGTTCCAACGCGCCAAAACTTCCATCGCAACGATACGGCGATCGGGAAACTGGACGATCGGCTGATAGTACGGAACGATCTCGCCTTGCTTGAGCGCTGATCGCAGCTCCCGTCTTCGTTGGTTTTGCGCTTCGCCAGCGGTTTCCATCCCAGCTTCAAAAAAGCAGATATTGCCCGAGCCCTGCTTCTTCGCGCCATACATGGCAAGATCCGCCTGCTGGATGAGAGCGTCCGTGCTTGGAAAGCCGCCGCAGAATTTGGCCGCACCAATGCTCGCACCAACCTCCAGGCGAATGTCATTCCATTGGAGCGATTGGGTCAGCGAGAGTTGCACGGATGTGAGAAGCGCCTTGAGATCATTGACGACAGCGGTGGCAAGGATCGCTCCAAACTCGTCGCCGCCCAAACGCGCCACGGTTCCATGAGCGGAGAGGCAGCGAACGAGACGTTCGGCAACAGCTTTGAGCGTTGTGTCGCCCGCCAGATGACCATGAGTATCGTTGAGGGCTTTGAAGCCATCGAGGTCGATCAGGACAAGAGCAAAAGCAACGTCCGGCGACTGGCTGATCGCTTCGTGAAGCGCGTCGATGAAGACGCGCCGATTTGCGAGACCTGTCAGCGGATCGGTCGAGGCTTGTTGCATCAAGCTTTGCCGTTCAGCAGCCTTCTGCGCAAGCAGGCGCGAGAGGAGGAGCGCGACTGCCATCATCAGAAGGACAAGGCCGACAGCGGTTCCAATGCGCTGGGGAAGCTGGTGCTTCCAATTCTGCAAGATCGCGGCGCGTGAGAAAGCGACGGACGCCAGCAGCGGCAACGGCGCCAGATCCTTCTCGGTTCGGACCGCATCCGAACCTAAGTCGCGACCGTAGGATATAAGCGCTTTCCCGTCTGCGCGTCTGATTTTGATCTGAAGCCCTCGCCCGATGTCGAGAGCAGAATAGGCGGTATCGAAATAGGATTTGGGCACGACCGTCGCGACCACACCGACATACAAGCCGTCGTCTAGATCTAGCCGGCGCGCGATCGCCAAACCGCCGGACTCGCTCGACTGTGCAACGAGGCGACCTGAAGGTTCCGTACGGCTCGCCTCGCGAAAGAACGCTTCACGCATGACATTGCGCTGGCCGCTGTTATTCGCCAAAGAAGAGACTTGGATCCACCCGCCAGGCTCGACAAACAAGATCTCCTCTAGTCGTGGTGCAGCCTTCGCGATGGCAGCAATGTCGCGGCTAATCTGCTCGAGATCCCCGATCGTCCGCTCGCTCATTCTGACCGAACTCGTCAGCGATGTGATGACGGTGTTGGACAGCTGGAATGTCCCGATGATGTCTTGCGAGACGCTGTCGAGAACATTGACCACGCTGCGGTCTGCGCTCGCGAGCATAGCATTGCGTTCTTCAAGCGTGGAATAAACTGACCCCGAAACAATAATAGTGCCTAGGCATAATGCGACGATCCAGGGAACGCGGACGGACCACGGATGATTGCGGCTTCTCATGTCGGCCTCTCGTGCAATCCAGCCGTGGCGCCTTCACGCTCCTACCTGGTAAAAAATCTCGTATGCGCTGGCGAACCTTGCGATCCAGATAGCCCTTACCGTGACACGAGAATCTTCCGAATTTCTTGACATAACGGCAAAAGTATCAGGCCCTATTAAACTTCAATCCATCCATGAATTCCAAGTGTCCACGCTGTCTAAGGCGACATTGCTACCGCTCGGTGGTGTATGGGATTCCTGTGGCACGCGGAGGCGGTGATTTTCCTACGAACCCTGCCAAGAGGACAATAGTCAGGATGTATGGAAGTGCTCCGATCAGTTGCGGCGAGACTTGTCCGATGATTGGCAGCGGCATGGTCTGCAATCGAATAGACGACGCGTCGAGGAAGCCGAACAGGAGGCAAGTGAGAAGTGTTGGCCCGGGCTTCCAATTTGCGAAGATGAGCGCGCCCAGCCGTCATCTCTCGGGCAAAGCCGGAAGATCGTGTGATCGACAGATAGGTTCCTGCCAAGCCCGTCAGAACACCGCAGATGATCACCGCACGGTAGCGCAGCCACGTCACCGAGATGCCGGCAGTATCGACCGCCGCCGGATTTCCCCGACCGCCCGCAAGCGAAGGCCGAAGCGGCTGCGGTCGAGGATGCACCATATCCACTACACCGCGAGAAGGGCGATGTAGACGAGGAGGTTCTGCCCGGACAGCACCCTCGCATAAAGGGGACCGAGGATCGGTATGTCCCGCAACAAATCGGTTCCGGGCAACACGACAGGGAGGAACCGACTTTCCGCCGACAGAGCTGGCGTGCCGCCGCCCAACTCGAACCAAGCCGTCCCGAGGATGATCGTCAGTTCCGAAGCGATGAAGTTCAGCGCGACTGCTAGAACGATCTGGTTGCCGCGATGGGTGATCGACGCGAAGTCGGGTACGAGAGAGAAGGCGATTGCAACGAGAATGCCAGAGGCAAGTGCGTCATCGGATCAGATCCGTTCCAGCGCCCGTACGACGTCTTCGCCTCGATAGCTGAACCGGGGATCGATCACCGGGGAGAAGCGCGAGAAGGTGTTGACGACCGTCAGGATGCGGAGTTTGCGACCGGTGGCGAGCTGGTCGTGGACAAACTCCATGGCCTAGGTCTGGTTCACACAGGCTGCCACCGTGCGGTCGTCACGAAGCCGGGCCTTCACGCGCCACTTCGGGACCTTGTTGCGCACTTGAAGGTCCATCTCCTTGTAAAGTCTTTCGATTCACTTTGGGTTCACAGCCCATCCCTCCCGTCGCAGCAGCACGTGGACACGACGGTAGCCGTATCTTACGCGCGTCTCGGTGATCTCCTTGATCCGCTTCTTGAGGGCAGCCTGATCGTCGCGCCGAGCCTTGTAGGCGTAGAGGGAACGACCGACCTTCAGAGCGAAGCAGGCTCGTCTGGCGGACACCTTCCAGCTCTCCCGGACCTCGTTCACTAACTGGCGACGACGAGCAGGCCTCAGAGCTTTTTTGACAGCACATCCTGCAGCATCGCCCGGTCGAGGGACAGATCCGCGACCAGCCGCTTCAGCTTGGCGTTCTCTTCCTCGAGTTGGCGCAGTTTCTTCACCTCCGACGGCATCATGCCGCCGTAGCGCTTGCGCCAATTGTAGAAGGTCGCGTCCGAAATCCCGGCCTTCCGGCAAACCCGGGGCGGTTCAGTCCCCTCATCAGCCTGCTTCAAAACGAAGGCGATCTGCGCCTCGGTGAACTTCGACTTCTTCATGGAATTCTCCTCGTCCCAATCGGGATCATAATTGGAAAATTCCAGCTGAGAACGGTCCGAATTTCTGGAAGCACGTCAAATGGGAACACGATCATCCAAGATGTCACCCATGAGACCGGCAAGCATCTCGAGGCGGCCCAGCGGCAGGCGGAACGACGGGCCGGCAAGACCGAAGCCTGCGCGCACTTCGCCGGCTTCGGCGTAGGGAACGGCGACGCAGCTGAGGCCGGGAAGCCAGTTTTCCTGGTCGAGGGCATAGCCACGCTGCGCGATCGCCTCGATCTCCAATTCAAGGTTCAGACTGATGCGGTCGGCATGAGTCTCCAGCATGCGCTGCCTGATACGCGGTATATGGGCGAGAAAGAGAAGCCCAATCGCAGATCCTGCCATGGGCAGGCGCTCGCCGGACTGGCTGCCTGCCTTCAACGTCTCACGGCTTTCGATCGCGTCGAGAAAATAGACCTCGTCGCCGGACGGCACCGCAAGGAAGACCGTTTCTCCGCTCTCTTCCGCCATTGCCTCAAGAAGCGCTCGCAGGTCACGACGCAGACGATCGTCGTCGCCGGCAACACGGGCGAGATTCTGGATTCGGTCGCCGAGATGATAGCGCGTATCGCCCCCGCGCCTGCGGACATAGCCGAGGGACTGGAGCGTCTTCAGGATATTGTGCGCGGTCGTCGAGCGCAGCTCCGTTATGCCGGCGATCTCGTTCAGATGGGCCGCGCCGCCGGCATGGGCGATCGCTTCAAGGATGTGGATGGCACGCTCTACGGACTGGATCATATCCCATTATTATTCAATAATTTTGAATTTTGCAAACAAATGCGGGAATTATTTGCGTGATAATAAAAAAATCTGGAACGGACGACGACCGGCCCCGTTCTTCTCCCGACTGCTGCAGCGCAGCAAACCCGAAGTTAGGAGGCCGTCATGTCGGCTAACAAAAGTGCCCCCGAAACCCACTGCGTGATCGCACGTGCAACGCCCAGGACCGGCGAGTGCAGCCGTTTGGAGACGCTTGTCGAAGAGCTTGCCCGCAAGGTTCGCGCCGAGCCGGGAAACATCCGCTTCGAAGCCTTCGGCGAAGAGAGCGGCGCCGTGGTCATGATCGAGGAATATCGGGACAACGTCGCCTTTGAAGCTCATCTGAACGAGCCGCATACCCGGCAGTTCAACGCCGCACTGACTGAGATTGCAACGGCTGGGGAAGCCGCCGTGAGCGACCTCTCGCCGCTCGCCGTGGACCGCACCGCAGCGCCGGGCATTCGTGCCATCGACCATGCGGGCGTGACCGTGCCCGATATTGAAGAAGCGACGCGCTTCTTGGAATCTGCGTTCGGCGCGGTCATCGTCTACGACGTTCTACCAAAGGACGGCCCTGACCAGGCGGGCGAGGGACCGGAAGCCGAACTCGGCCTCACGTCGGGGACCCGCATCGTCCACATGCGGCTTCTGCGCATCGGCGACGGCGCCTCGCTCGAACTTTTCCAGATGGCGGACGGTGAACAGCGCGACGCGGTCCGGCTCCAGGACTTCGGCCTCACCCACATCGGCCTTTATGTCGACGACATCGACGAGGCCTCCGCGGCCATCAAGGCGGCAGGCGGCGAACTCCTGAAGGGGCCTCATCCGCTCGCAGGCGTCGAGGACCGGCCGGGCAATGCCGGCATCTATGGCCGCGCGCCCTGGGGCATGCTGATCGAACTCATCACCTATCCCGGCGGTATCGACTATCCGGCCGACGCGGCGGCGATCCGCTGGACACCGCGTCCGTAACCTCAGTCAACCGACATCCGAAGGAGACAGCCATGATCAAGATGACCATGTTCCTGAAACGCCACCCCGACATCAGCCGCGAGGAATTCGTGCGCCACCATATCGAAGATCACGGGCCGTTGTTTCGCTCGATCCCGGAAGCGGCAACCCACGTCAAGCGTTATATCCAGACCCATCCGGTCGAACCGCCCGAAAGCACCGTGCCCCAAGCCGACTATGACGGAACGGCCGAGATCTGGTTCGACGGACCGGATGGGATGAAGGCGGTTCTCAACTCAAAGACCTATACGTCCAAGGTTTTCCCTGACGAGAAGACCTTTCTCGACCACGAAAACACCTTGATCCTCGTTGGCGAGCAGACGGACATCATCGGCTGACACAGCGGGATCCCGCTGCGGTTAGGCAAACACTAGCCGGCGCGCCATTCTGCTTCATCTGGATGCCAGCCGAAGTGTTTGTCGCCTAAACGGGCGAGGCCGAACTGGGCAATGATGGCGAAGGTGCTGCGGTCCTCCAAAGACGTAGTCTCATGCCGTGTGACCCCGCTCGAGTCCGACACGCGCGAGATAGTCCTCAAGGCGGGCGGTCTCGTCCGCCGCAACGACCGCCCCGACATAGCCATCGGGGCGCACCAGCACCCGGTCGCCGGAAGTAAGGCCGTAGGCTCTGTGAAACTCGCCTTTATCGTCGACGAGGTCACCTGTTCGGCCAAAGGCGTGGATGCGAAGTCTCTGCCGTGCGCAAACGCCGGCTTCGCTTGCGGCAAGGAGCGTCCAGTGGGGCCCGGCGAACAGATCGAACAGGCGATGGGGTTGCCCTGCTGCTCCTCGTACATGGGCGTCGGGCGCACGATCTCCGGCGGTAGGAAGGCCGTTCCGCTCCGGTGCTTCCATCGCGAGCGAGCTTCCGGGATAGCCGATATCGAGTTGGTGAACATCGTCGCCGCGCCGCATCTCGCCCCGCTTCATTGCCTCCAGATGGCCGGTCGAAAGACCTAGCATAGCCTGCGCAACCGGGCGCCGTTCCTCTTCGAAGCTGTCGAGAAGTGCGACGGGCGCGCCGCGCGCGACGGCGCCCAACTTCCAGCCGAGATTGTAGGCGTCCTGCACGCTGGTATTGAGGCCTTGGCCGCCCGTCGGCGGGTGAGTGTGGGCGGCATCTCCGATTAGGAAAGCGTGGCCGATCCGATAACGGTCGGCGAGCCGTGCGTTCATGTGAAAGGCGGACGCCCAGGAGACGTCCTGGACGGTGAGGTCGTCGCGCCCGGTCCTTTCGGCCAACATGGCCGTCAGCCCCTCTGGTGACAGATCGACGTCGCCTTCCAGCGGGATCGGACCCTGAAGCTGAAAAAGATCGGTGCCTGCCAGAGGGCAAACAAAGATCTGCTTCTCTAAGTCCCCTTGGCCGAAGCGATGCCAGACCTTGCGCGACAAGCCGGTCAGGGTCACGTCCGCGACGATCGCGCGCACGCCGAGCGTCGCGCCGGGGAACCCGATTTGGAGGGCGGACCGCACGAAGCTTCGCCCGCCATCCGCGCCGACGAGCCAGCGAAGGCGGACGACCTCTTCGCCGTCTTGACCGGCGATGCGCGCGGTAACGCCTCGGCTATCTTGGGCAAAGCCTATCAATTCATGGCTGAATTCCGGCTGGTGGCCGAGTTCCATCAGCCGTTCGCGCATGACGCGCTCGGTCAGGAACTGGGGCACCATCAGAGACTGACGGAAGGGTTCGGCTGTGGTTGCCGGACGGACCTCCATCACGTCCTTGTCCGTGAAGCGGCCGTTCTTATGGTATTGCCGCTGTTTGGGGTAGGACCCTCCGGCCGCTCTGATCCGGTCGAGGATGCCCAGATCCTCGAACACTTCCAGCGTACGCGGCTGGATGCCCTTTCCGCGCGATCCGTGAAACGGTTCGGCACGCTTTTCGATCAGCCGAAATGTGATTCCTTGGCGGGCGAGGTCGATGGCGAGTGTCAGCCCGGCTGCGCCCGCACCGCAGATGAGCACGTCAAAGGTAGAGTTCGTATTCATGTGAACCTCAATTTGTGTATAATGCACATAATAGGAGGTCGTGTATGTCGTCAAGAAAAAAAGTGCATAATACACATATTGGAGCGTGGGTCCGCGACTTGCACGAGGTGCTCATCGATATCGTCAGCGTTGTTAACCAGCCGCAGCGCGACGAAGCCATGATGCAAGAGGCCGGCATCGCGCTCGACCGTGCGCTGTTTCCGCTGCTTGTCCTGATTGAGCGGCGCGGACCGATCGGCGTGGGTGACCTCGCCGACGCGGTCGGTCGCGATTACACGACCGTGAGCCGTCAAGTGGCGAAGCTGCAAAGTCTCAATCTCGTCGAACGACGCAAGGGCGAGAGCGACCGCCGGGTCCACAAGGCCGTGATCGCACCCAAAGGCAAGACAATGACCGATGCTGTCGATTCGGCGCGCGAGCGAACCGCCCTTGAGATCTTTCACTCCTGGGACGACCAGGATGTAAGTGAACTGATACGGCTGATGCGGAAATTTGCGGAAGCGATCAAGGAGAAACCTGGTTCGCCTTTCAGCTCGTGATGCAGGCATTAAGATCCGGCAGAGCCTAGGGCTGAGATCGCTCGCCGGTGATTATCGAGGTGTCGCGGTCATCTCGCATATCGATCGAGGCGCGGCCTAATCGCCCAACGGTCAACTACAACGACTGAATTGCCACGCAGTCTGGTGAAACCTCATTTGCCTATATCAAAGAAAATTAGGCGGCCTACGAGGTTGTGTTCATCGTCGCGATCAGCCCGTCGGCCACGAGTGTCCAGAACCCTTCGTCGCCGGACGACGTTTTACCCAAAAGCTCGTCATAGCAAGGTGCCGGCGGTGCCCCTAGACGAGCGTTAGCCGATGACGCCGACAATCCTCATTTTTGGGGACGAAGGACTGATCGACCACGATAGGGTGATGGGGCAACCGCCGCTCATCGGTTGTGAAGCATAGGCAAATCCGACGAGCGATGTGGGGCCGCTGTAATATTACCAGGGCGTCAAGTCCGCGGCAATGCCGCCCGCCCGGTCCAAGGTCTGACCGAAGGCGGCAGTCGCGACATTCCATCCATCGCGCACAGATCGTCCGCCGGGAAGCCAGCGTGACACTCCTATGGTGCTTTTGAGCCCGGCGACTGCGGACGCTGAAGACGAGTTCGCCGCGGCGATACGCCACCCATCCTCATTCCCTGGCGCAGAGGGCTCGTTTAGATTCGACTCGGCTTGTGAAACCAAAAGCGGGTCGCGCGATTCGCACGCCGTCCGACAATCGGTAAACAGGAGGACCCCCTCGGGGACCGTCAGGTTTTGGTGTTTCTGCGCGTGTCCTTTCGCCAAGCTCGTTTTGTCTTCGCTGCCGCGCGTTTCCGCCGCTTGTCCCGAACGCGCAAGTGTTGAGACAACCCGGTTGGCGATCGCCAGCCGCTGCGATTTCTCCTCATTGACAATCTGACGCGCGGTAGGTTCCACAGCGGCCATGCGCGATTGGTGGGGCGCCGTCGGTCCGGTCGGACCGAAGATGGACTTGTAAAGCCCGGCCCCTCCCCCCATCGCGTGTAGGGCAATCTGAGGTGGTCCCGGTTTCCCGGACAGTTGGATAAGCTTGGTTCGCCCGAGAGAGAGGACGAACCCGATGACGGGGAAACGGAAGCGGTATTCGGCGGACTTCAAGGCCAAGGTGGCGCTGGAGGCGATCCGAGGTGAGATGACGCTGGCACAACTTGCCGCCTAGCACGGCATCCACCAGACGATGATCAACGCCTGGAAGAAGCAGGCGATGGAAGGCATGTCAGGAGTGTTCTCGGGAAAGGCCGAGGCGGCTCAGGCTGATCGGGAGGCGGAGGTGGAGCGGCTTCACGCCAAGATTGGCCAACTGGTCGTGGAACGCGATTTTTTAGCGAAGGCCTCCGGTCGATGAGCGTGGCACGGAGGCGGGAGATGATCGAGCCGAAGCATGCGGGCGTGACGATCCTGCGCCAATGTCAGCTCGTCGGGATCAGCCGGTCGGCCTATTACGGCCCGACCAAGGGCGAGAATGTGCTGAACCTCAGCCTGATGCGGCTGATCGACGAGCAGTTTCTGGAAACGCCGTGGTACGGCTCGCGGCAGATGGTCCGTCACCTGCGCCGCCAAGGATACACGGTCGGACGCAAGCGGGTACGGCGGCTGATGGCCAGTATGTGTCTGGCGGCGATCTACCAGCGCCCGAGGACGACGATCCCGCACCCGGAACACAAGATCTGGCCCTATCTTCTGCGGGATACGATGATTGACCAGCCCGACCAGGTCTGGTGTGCCGATATCACCTACATTCCGATGCGGCGCGGCTTTCTCTATCTGGTGGCCATCATGGACTGGTGGAGCCGACGCGTCCTTTCCTGGCGCCTGTCGAACACGATGGACGTCGACTTCTGCATCGAGGCCTTGGAGGACGCGATGGCGAAGTTCGGCAAGCCGGCGATCTTCAACACAGATCAGGGCAGCCAGTTCACCAGCCCGCGCTTCACCGCGGTCTTGACCGGCGCGGGCGTGAAGGTCTCCATGGACGGGCGCGGCCGCTGGATGGACAATGTCTTCATCGAGCGGCTGTGGCGCTCGCTCAAATACGAGTGCATCTATCTCCATGCCTTCGAGACCGGTTCCGAGACGCGCGCCGGGATCTCGAAGTGGATGACCTACTACAACGTCGAACGTCCTCACTCGACCCATGGCGGCAAGACGCCAGCAGAGGTCCATGAGGGCACCGGAATCATTAAACTGGCGGCATGACGAACATCTGAACCAAGCTTAACTCAGCCGCCAGCCTGTCCGGGAAACCGGGACCACCTCATTTCTCCCAGGCGGCTTTGGTCCTGTCTGCAATTGAGAAATCGATGGCGCGCATCGAATTTGACCGAGATGGAAAAATTCTCGGGGCCAATGAGAATTTCTGCGACCTCATGGGTTATTCCTTAGTTGAAATTGTCGGGAAGCACCATTCGATCTTCGTTGAGCGTGGCCACGCACAGTCCCGCGAGTACCAGGCGCACTGGGAAACCCTGCGCGGCGGCAAATTTATCTGCACCGAGTTCAAGCGTATCTCTAAGACCGGCACCGAGATATATGTTCGAGGATCCTACAATCCGATCGTCGACTACAAGGGAAAAGTGATAAAAATTGTTAAATTCGCGAACGATATCACCAGAACGATACTTGCTTCTCTAGATAGTGAGGCCAAGCTGCAAGCGATCGAGCGCGCTCAGGCTTCAATCGAATTCAGCGTCGATGGCCAGATCCTTGCCGCCAACCGCAACTTTCTTGATGCTGTCGGCTATGAATGGGACGAGATAGCGGGCAAGCATCATTCGATGTTCGTCGAAGAGAGCTACCGGAGTTCGCGAGACTATGCGGCCTTCTGGGAGAAGCTCAACAGGGGCGCTTTCATCGCGGACGAATTCTGCCGGATCGACAAAGGCGGCCGGAAAGTCTACATCCAGGCATTCTACAACCCTGTGATCGATCATGGCGGCAAAGTGCTGAAGATCGTGAAATACGCCACCGACGTTACCGAACGGGTGCGCGCGGTCAGCGAAGTTGCTCAAGGCATTCGCCAACTTTCGGAGGGTGACCTCGTCCAGCGCCTCGACCGGCCATTCATTCCGGCACTCGAACCGCTGCGCGTCGACTTCAATACCTCAATGGACAAGCTGCAGAGCGCGATGCGGTCCGTCGGGGAGAACGCCAACGCGATCTCATACGGTTCGGATCAGATCATGACGTCGGCAAACGACCTCGCCCGACGCACGGAGCAGCAGGCTGCAGCCCTTGAGGAAACATCCAGTGCGCTATCGGAGATGACTGAGGCAGTGAAGCAGTCGAGCGCGCGTGCCGATGAAGCCGGACAGCTCGTCGCCCATACCAAGCTGGGCGCGGAACGATCTGGCCAGGTGGTGCGCCGCACGATTGATGCGATGGGTGAAATCGAAAAGTCCTCGGATGCGATCAGCAAGATCGTCGCCGTCATCGATGAAATCGCCTTCCAGACAAATCTTCTGGCGCTCAATGCCGGTGTCGAGGCCGCCCGAGCCGGCGAAGCCGGGAAAGGCTTCGCGGTCGTGGCGCAGGAGGTGCGGGCTCTTTCCCAACGTTCCGCAGACGCAGCAAAGGAAATCAAGGAGTTGATCGCTCGATCGAATAGCCACGTCGGTTCCGGTGTCAGTCTCGTCAACGAGGCCGGGAGAGCGCTGCAAGCCATGGTCGGCGAAGTCATGGAAATCCATGAGCACGTCCAGGCGATCGTTCAAAACGCCCGGACACAATCCGTCGGCCTCAGCGAGATCAACATAGCCATCGGGACGTTGAATAACGCCACGCAGCAGAACGTCGCTATGGGCGAGGAATCAACTGCTGCTAGCACGGACCTAGCGCATGAAGCTGCAACATTGTCATCGCTGCTCAAGACGTTCCATACGGAAGGAACCGTCCGCTCGTCAACCTCGGAAAGTCGCGACATGCGTAGAAGACTTAGAGTGGTTGGCTGAAGCTATACGTCATGCCTGTTTCTAGAACATTCGGCGCAAGATCGAGCGTCGACAACAACAGCTGCGAGGTTTTCGCCAACTAAGCAGCGCGTCGCATTTTCGGACGCAGCGATGAACATTTGCAGCGGAGGAAATGACCATTGGCCTTACTCCGGGCCGCAAGACCGATATGAAGATCGTCAGAATCGTAGTTATGGGTCTTGAGAAAGAATCAGGACCGAATACGAGCCGATAGTGATTTCGGCTGAGCAATCAAAACCGTCGGACTCATGCGATACTGCCTCGACATCATAACTGTCAGCACCGGCGAAACTCTCGCTATAGCCCGACCAATCGCTGTTGAGTCGAACGCGCCACCGGCCCTCGCGCGGAAAACCAAAGCGATAATTTTCAATGGGCTGGTGAGAGAAGTTCGCGAAAACGACGACATCGTCGCCAGGACCGCCATTGGCAAATCGATGATATCCGACGACTTTCCGCTCTTCATCAATGCGGAATACGTTGATTTCAGGTCCGGCGAGACCGGCGGTGGTGCCGTCACCGTTGCGCCTAAGCTTGATCAGGTCGCGGTAAAGTCGGACGATCCCGCGAAACTCAACACTGTGATCCCAATCTAAAGGGACGGTGTCCCTGAACCATTCCCCTTCGAGAAACTCCTGGCCTTGGAATAGCATGGGAACACCGGGTGCGGTGAACACGAGGGCAGCGCCCAACGTCGACTTCTTCTGCGCCGCCCAATGGGACGGATCGCCAGGAGCTATTTCGTGGACGATCCGTGCCTTGCCGTTCGCGACTTCGTCGTGGCTTTCCGTATAGACAACGCGTTGAAACGGATCGCCGTTGTAGTGGCCGTTGAGAGCGTGCGCGACAGTCGCCATGTGACGATCGCGATCGTCCGCCGCAAGCAAGACCTCGCGAACCGGATGGACGAATTGCGCATCCCATTGAGCACTGAAGCCGGCGCCGCCGTCATGGGGCAAGCCCGTAATCGCCGCAACGCTTCTCAGATCTTCGGCGATCGTAATGCGACCAGGCAATCGGTCACGAATCTCGCCGTTGATGGCCTGCATCAGGCTCCAGCCTTCTGCCAGAATATCATTCGGATCGCCCTCGTTTCCTTCGACGTTGCGAATGTAAAGGGTCATGTCGAACCGCAGACCATCCAGCTTGTATTGCTCTAACCAATACAAAGCGTTGTCGCGAATGAATTGCCGGACTTCGCTTCGGCCATAGTCGGGGCGAGTATCGCCCCAAGGTGTTTTACTGCGCCAATCGTTGTAAAAGTAGATGCCGCCTTTCTCGTCTTCACTCCAACCGTCGAATTGCCAAAGGTCGAGATCGCTCGGACCGAAGTGATTGTAGACGACGTCGAAAATGACTGCGAGGCCCTGCGCATGAGCCGCTTTAACGAGCGCTCTCAATCCATCAGGGCCGCCATAAGCAGTCTCGACAGCAAAGATATGCGACGGATTATAGCCCCAGGACAAATCGCCCGCGAACTCCATGGCGGGCATGATCTGAATAGCATTCACCCCTAATCGCTTCAGATGATCGAGTCTCTCTATCGCATCTTCGAATGTGCCTGGGCGATCCATATCACTTCGATGAAACGTTCCGATGTGCATCTCGTAGATGATCAGCTCGTTCTGCGGAGGCGCTATAAAGTCGTCATCGTCTGGTGCGTTTGACGCAATGATGATTCCGTTGCCGATCGAGCTCGTCACCGCTCTCGCATAAGGGTCGATTTTCGACAGCCTCTCTTTGCCACGATGCAAAAGGAAGCGGTACTCATCGGCTGGCTTGGCATTTCCGACGTCAGCATACCAGTACCCATTCTCTTCCGAGACCATGGGTGCTTCGTCTTCTGCCCAGTCGTTGAATGAGCCTGATACGAAAACCTTATCGGCGTTCGGAGCCCAAACCCGAAATGCAACGCCATCGTCGTGGACAATGGCACCCATTCCTGCACGTGCATCTTCTGTCGACATTGCGCTTTCCTTCGCCGCAACTTTTCAATATCGGCGGCAGCGAGCATCAACATGGTTTTGGCATTGAAGTTCCGATGGTCGGCGGCGTTTGGTCAGCAATCGAATAAAATCATCGACGCCGATCAATTGCCGAACGCGATCCTGCTAGCGATCGGACCGGAAAACCGCAGATATTGCTGGATGAGTGGAACCTAGTTCACTTGGAATGATTTTCGCGCGGTCTGTTTATAAACTCATCGCTGCAGACCCCGTTTTTCACGCGCTTGCTGTTTGGGGACCTTCATGGCCATCCGCTACCGCTTCGGTTGTCACCTCTCGTATGAGGTGAAGAGCCCCACGCTGTTCGTTTTCAACATTGAAGCCGCGCGTTTGCCAAGGCATCAGAACTTGGCGGAGGAGCTGGTGATCAGTCCGGATTACGACCGACGCGTTCACGTCGTACCCGGTAGCGAAACTCGATATTTTGCTGTCAACGCCAAGCCTGGTCCGTTCACCTTACGCTATCAGGCTAAGGTCGACCTCGATGCGTTGCATAAAGATCCAGCTGAGATCGCCGAGACGCCTGTCCCCGAAATACCGCTTGAGGTTCTGCCCTACCTTCTCCCGTCGCGCTTCGTGTCATCTGACAGGCTCGCTTCCTTCGCCCTCAGGGAGTTTGGCCGTTTGGACCGCGGCTTCGAGCGGGTAACTGCCATCTGCAACTGGATCTACGACAATATCGACTATAAACGCGGGACGTCAGATGGCGAGACGACGGCGGACGAGAGTTTGTTGCTTCGAGCCGGAGTTTGTCGCGATTTCTCGCACATCGCGATAGCCTTCTGCAGAGCACTCGGAATTCCGGCTCGTTATGTCAGCGCCTACGCTTTTGGCCTCGCGCCCCCTGATTTCCATGCGGTCTTCGAAGCGTATCTCGATGGACGCTGGTGGCTGTTCGATGCAACTCGTCAAGCTGCACTTGACGGTCTCGTGCGAATTGGAGCCGGACGCGACGCAGCCGAGATCGCGTTTGCTTCGCCTTTCGGCGAGATCGAAGCAGGGCCCGTCGAAGTTTTTATTGAGCGGATTGATGCACCCGGAGAAAACGCAGTGCGGACAGCGGACGCAATTTCTACTGACGACTCTGCGCCTTTGCCTGGTCAGTAGGCCTATCCATCTGCCGCCGATCCTGCATCCAGCGGCGATTACATCCTTCTCCCTTTGAAGTGCTACCCGACTGTGGAGCGCCCGGCTGGAGAATTCCCAGGGTGGCTCAGGCCGGCGCGCCGTTTCATGTGCAGTGCATCAGCTCGATCGGCGTCTCAAGGCCAATCGCGCTCTCCGGCCAGATCTCATTGTAGGCTCTACGCCAAGCCTTCGTCTTGGCGCGGGCGTCGTCAAGGCTCATGAGTCAGTGCGCGGTCAAGCATTGGCTTGGAATCTACCGGTGACGAACTCGGATGTTGGCGTTATTTGTCCTCTTGCCGGCGCGGGAGAAATCGAGAATGACGTCCTACGCGCGACGCGATGCCCGAAAGGCGCTAGGGCTTCTAGAGGCGCCCGGCAAGCGGCCGAATACCGTCTCTTTTCCCGACCGACACGAGTGGCGGACATGCAGGCAAGTCAGTTTCGATCAAGTCGCGTTGAAGCTCTTCGGAGCAGCGGTCTTCTCGACCGCTCGCAACAGGAGGAATTCGGACAACTGACTGATCTTGTGCGCGATATTCTCGGCGTTCCGGTCGCGATCGTCACGCTCGTCGACGAGCAGCGGCAGGTCTTCGCCGGTCACAGCGGATTGCCATCGCCCTGGGACGAGCGTGGCGAGACGCCGATGACGCACTCGTTCTGTCAGCACGTCGTCGACCTCAACCGTCCTCTAGTGATCAGCGATGCACGGATTGATCCCAAGCTTCGAGATAATATGGCGATTGCCGACATTGGCGTCGTCGCCTATCTCGGCATTCCCCTCTCTCTTCCAGACGGCCAGGTGGTCGGTGCGCTCGCCGCCATCGACAGCCAGTCACGAGAGTGGACTGAGACCGACATGCGCCGCCTGCGCTCCATCTCGCAAACGGTCGAGCGCGAGATGTCGGTTCGCGTTTCGGAGAGCCGCTGGCGTTCCCTGTTCGAAACGATGCAGGAGGGTTTCATCCTCGGTCATGTCGTCCGCGACGAGAGCGGGGAGATCGTCGACTGGCGCTACGAGATCGTCAACGACGCCTGGTACGACCTGGTCGGCATGCCGAAGGGCACGGCTGTCGGGCGTACGGTTCGAGAGGTCTTTCCGGGTATCGAAGACGAGTGGGTCGACGAGATTGCCCGGGTCGTGAGGTCGAACAAAGCCATCCGCTTTACCCGGCAGGCGGGCATCCTGGAGCGCTGGTACGATGGCGCCGTCCAGCCGATCGGCAGCGACCGCTTTACGGTAATCTTTCTTGAAGTCACCGACCGGATCGCGCAGGAGAAAAGGCAGACTGCGCTTTTGCGCCTTGGCGACGCGCTTCGCAATCGCTCAACCGTCGAAGGCATCGTCCTTGCGGCGACGCTCTGTATTTCGGAGGGTCTTGCCGCCGAGCGTATTGGGTTCGGCACTGTTGATGACCGCACTGAGACCATCGACGTGCACGCGGATCGTTGCGCGCCGGGCATCGCTAGTGTCGCCGGTCATCATGCCTTCCGGTCTTTTGGGTCTTACATCGAGGACTTGAAGCGCGGCGAGACGGTGGCGATTTCAGACGTCGCCGACGATGACCGGACCTCAGCTTCAGCCGCCGTCTTCGCCTCGATCCAGATCCGTTCTCTCTTGAACCTGCCCATCATCGAGAACGGTCGCTTGGTGTTGATTGTCTTCGCGCATGTTTCGACATCGCACACATGGAGCGAGGACGAACTAAACTTCGTTCAGCAGATCGGCGATCGTGTCCAATCAGCAATGGGCCGGGTGCGGGCCGAAGAAAGCCAGCGGCTCCTCAACCAAGAACTGGCGCACCGCATGAAGAATTCACTCGCCATGGTGCAGGCGATCGCGACGCAGACGCTTCGTCAAGCACGCACTATGGAAGAGGGTCGGGAAGCCATCGGAAGCCGGCTGTCCGCATTGGCGAATGCGCAAGATATCCTGACACGGGCGAACTACACCGGCGCGACGATATTAGAGATCGTTGATGCCGCGCTGGCGCCTCACCAAACGGACGACGCCCGGATCGAAGCGGAAGGACCGCATATTGATCTGACCGCGCAGCAGGCGCTCGGCATCAGCCTTGCGATCCACGAACTCGCAACGAACGCGGCAAAGTATGGCGCGCTCTCGAACGAGACGGGCCGCGTCACAATATCATGGGAACAACCGGGCGGCATCTTTCGATTTCGATGGATCGAGTCCAATGGACCAAACGTTACGCTACCAGAACGCCGTGGGTTCGGCTCGAGACTGATCGAAAAGATCGTCGCCTCTTACTTCGACGGTAAGGCGCAGCTTGACTTCGATCCTGCTGGCATTCGCTTCACGCTGACGGGTTCCGCCCATCAGATCGATCAAACGTCAAAAGCTTGAACCGATCCCATGGCACAATCCTTCGATCCTTCCCGCTATGCGGTCCTCATCGTCGAGGACGATGCGATCGTTCGCACCGAAGCTGTCGATCTTTGTGAGGAGGCGGGTTTTTCGACCTATGAGGCGAAGAATGCCGATCAGGCGATCCGCCTCCTCGAACGCCATCCTGAAATTCGGGTCCTCTTCACCGACGTCGAAATGCCGGGCACCATGGATGGCCTGAAGCTTGCACATGCCGTCCGCGATCGTTGGCCGCCGGTGACGATCATGGTGACTTCCGGCCGCATCAAGGTCGGCAAGGACGACATGCCCGAGAACGGCCTCTTCTTCGCCAAGCCTTACCCGCCGCGAGGCATCATACAGGCGCTTCAAAGCGTAGCAGCTCAGATCGCCAATTAACCGAGTGGCTCGGTACGGCAGTTCTCATATCTGCTGGACGTCAGCATCAGCGTTTTAGGTGCTTAGGCGACTTTCGTCACCAGACACCTCATTTCCCCGCCGAACCTTTGCTTCGACTTCAAGACTGAAATGATTTCATCCGCTTTCGTCGAGAGCCATACGCGACTTGGCGATTTGGGCCATTGAGTTCGCAATCGTGTCGAATGTCGTATTCATCATGTGATGGTGTTCACGGGCAATGGCACCCATCCGGCGGACATCGTCAGCGAGCATTTCTTCGTGGTTCGCCATTTCGTGGTCGGCAATTTTCGTCACATCGAACTGCGAAGCAAAAATGAAGCGCACGCGGCCCCGCGCGTCTGCGAGCTTGTTCATCAGCACGAGATTGACGAACGGGCTGCCATCCTTTTTGAAGTTCATCAGCGTCGTGCGGATCGATTGAAGTTCGGGATCGTCGAGAAAGCGACGGATCTCTTGCCGGCCCGGTTGATCTCGCACATCGCGCTGGAGGAGCCGACAATTCTGGCCGACCAATTCGTCTGACTCGTAGCCCGACAACTCACAGAAGCGTGGGTTCACCAGGTTGAGCGGCAGATCCGGGACGTTCGCCTCGGCGATGGTAACCGCTACCCTGGCCCCTTCGGCAAAACGCGCAAGCGACGTCTGTAGACTTCCCGACAATGGAGTTCCTTTCTAGATTTCTGGTCTAGGATGGAAACCGAAATCGACCGGTCAAGCAGAACCGGGCAACTCGGCCACGACCTTTTGTCGCCACGAGATGCGACATAGGGACTGCCGTAACGGGTTGTTACTATTTGGCTTAGCCTCTAGACTCGCGATTCATTAACGAAAGGATCAGCAGGTTGGACGCACAGGCCGGGGTCGCGGTCCCCGTCATTGGCGTCGGCGCTTCGGCGGGCGGCCTCGAGGCGATCCGCGAAATGTTGAACGCGGCTGGACCGGAGACGCATTTTGCGATCGTGATCGTCCAGCATCTCGATCCGACGCACGAAAGCCTCCTCGCCGAGCTTCTCGCGCGTCATACGACGATGCCAGTCAGGCAGGTCGAAGGCGGCGAGCTCGTGCGTCCGGGCGAGGTTCACGTCATCCCGCCTGGTCACAAGCTTGAGATCCGAGGCGGACGGCTTGAGCTGACCGAATTCATTCAACCCCGAGGACTACGTCGGCCCATCGACGACTTCTTCGAGAGCCTTGCTCGCGATCAGGGCTCAAACGCGGCCTGCGTCATCCTGTCGGGGACGGGGGCCGACGGCACCACGGGCCTGCGTGCCGTAAAGGAACACGGCGGCCTTTGCATCGCGCAGGACCCTGACACCGCGAAGTATGACGGTATGCCGGTCTCCGCGGTCGGAACGGGTCTGGTCGATTTTGTTCGCGCGCCGGGCGGGATCGTTGCATGTTTGAAGGACTTCTTTGACCGGCAGGAAGAGGGCGGACCTCGCGAGGGCGCGGCAGCCGCCGTTGCTGACCATGTCGACGACATTTGTAGCACGCTCCGCGAGGTGATCGGGCACGACTTCTCCGGTTACAAGCGAACGACGCTCGTGCGGCGTATCGACCGGCGCATGAAAGTGCTGGGCATCAAGACTCCCCAGGACTACCTCGACCGCATCCGCAGCTCTTCCGATGAATGCGACGCCCTGTTTCGCGACCTAATGATCAACGTGACGCGCTTTTTTCGCGATCCGGAGATGTTCGAGGTTCTGCGCGAGAAGGTCATCGCACCGCTCGTCTCGCGGCGAGGTACGAATGACGAGGTTCGGGTCTGGGTCTCTGGCTGTTCCAGTGGCGAGGAAGCCTACTCGATCGCCATCCTCATCGCGGATGCTCTTCGTGGTCTTGTTGAACGCCCCTTCGTCCATGTCTTTGCGACTGACATCGACGAGCGGATGCTGGCGATCGCCAGGGAAGGCAAGTATCCGTTGTCGGCCATGGCCGACATCCCGGAGCGCCTGCGTCAGCAGCATACCGTCGCCCATGAGAATTTCTTTCAGATGAGTGCGAAGATTCGGGACATGGTCCGATTTTCCTCGCACTCGATCATCAAGGACCCACCATTCTCGCGGCTCGACCTCATCTCCTGCCGCAACATGCTCATCTACTTCGATGAGCGCCTGCAGCGGCAAGTGTTCCCGATCCTGCACTATTCGCTGAAGCCGGACGGAATGTTGTTCCTCGGTCCTTCCGAGAGCATTGGGCGCCACGAGGACATGTTTGCGGACGTTGACCGAAAGGCGCGCATCTTTCGTCGTCTTAAGGGTCGCACCCCTTATCCGATCCGTCTTACGACCGATGGCCAGAACACCCGTCCGCGGCGTGAACGGCATCCTTCGAGCGAGCCTTCGTCCGACAGGCCCGCGGTGGACACGGTGCTACGCCGACTTGCCGATCGGTATGCGCCGGCCAGCGTCGTCGCGGACCGCGACGGCGCGGTGCTGCGGACAACGGGCCGCTTGTCGAAGTATCTCGAGTTTCCCGACGCTAATGACGGGGAAATCTCCGTCACCCAGGTGGCACGACCGGGCCTGCGCGAAGTTTTGCCTGCGCTCTTGCGTCAGGCAATCGATAAGGCCGAGCGGACGATCGCGAAGAATGTCGTCGTCAGAGCCGAGTTTGGCCAGCAGAGCATCGACGTCGTCGCCGACCCGCTCGAGGGAGGAACGGTCCTTGTCGTTTTTCGCGACACCGCTCTCTTCGATCCGGGCGAGGATGACATGGCCGATCTTCTGCCCGCCGAAAGCGCGGCCGACGAACTTGAAGAGGAGTTGCGGCAGACGCGGCACAAGCTGCGGAGCGCGGTCGAAGAGCTCGAGACCGCGAACGAGGAGCTTAAGAGTTCCAACGAAGAGATGATGTCGATGAACGAGGAGCTTCAGTCGACGAATGAGGAGCTTTCGACGGTCAATGACGAGCTGAAGTCCAAGGTCGATCAGCTGACCACCGCGAATTCCGACTTGCGGAATTTTTTGGAATCGACCCGGCTCGCGGTCGTCGTCGTCGACACAGACATGCGGATCCGGACCTACACGGAGGCTGCTCTTGATGTGTTTCCGTTCCAGGCCAGCGATCGCGGTCGGCGTCTAACGGACGTCTCCAACGTTCTGGCAGACGACGACCTCCTGAACGATGCACGATCCATCCTCGCCGGTGGCGAACCGATCTTGAGCACGGTCTCGTCGAGGGAAGGGACGCGGCACTATGCCATGCGCGTCATGCCCTACCTGTTGCTCGATGGCTCGATTGACGGTGCGACGATCGTACTTTCGGACATCACAGAGCAGCTCGACATGCAGGCAGCGCTTGAGGAACAGCGCGAACGGCTTCGCATGGCGGTCCGGATCGCCGGCGTCGGCATCTGGGAGTACCAGGTCAACGAAGATCGCATCATCGCCGACGAGACCGAGCTGTCGATCTTCGGGCTGGTCGGACAGGCGCCGACTGATCTGAAGGCTTGGTTGGCGGTTATCGACAGCGAAGACCGCTCGAATGTCGAGAAGGCGCTACGCCGAACGGCAACGGGCGGCGCGGACTTCGAGGAGACGTTCCGTGTGCGCCGGAGCAACGACACCGAAACCTATCTCCGCGGCTTTGGGCGGCTGGTCATCGGTGAGAGTCCAACACGCATCATGGGCGTCACCATCGACGTGACGCGTGAGATGCGTTTCAGCGAACAGCGTGAATTGATGTTGCGCGAGATGAACCATCGCGTGAAAAACCTCTTCGCCGTCATCGCCAGTATCGTCTCGGGCGCAGCCAGGTCCGCGCCAGATGTCACCGCTTTGGCCGAAACGGTGCGCGAGCGCATTGCCGCGCTCGGGCGTGCCCATTCGCTCACACAGGTCTCGACAGGAGCGAGCGAGGTTCCATTGGGGGAGATCGTGCGAGAGGTCGTCGAACCGTACCGCGAAAATGACAACGTTCATTTCGCTGGCCCCGCTGTCATGATCCGGATCAGCGAACTGACCGCTTACGCCCTGATCCTCCACGAATGGGCAACGAACGCCGTGAAGTACGGCGGGTTGGGCCCGATTGGTGCGGGCCTGCGCGTGACATGGACAGAGCAAAATGGCGTCGGTCTTGTGATCGAATGGATCGAAACGATCGACGGCGAGCCGAATAGCACCGACGCACGCAGCAGTGGATTTGGTTCGCGCCTCGTAAAAGCGTCCCTTTCCCAACTGGGAGCGCACTGCGACATCGACTGGTCGGGCCGCGAGCGGCGCATAACTCTAACCGTTCCGGGTTCGACATGACCGATATCTCGCTATCCGGCGTCCGCGTGCTTGTCGCCGAGGACGAAGCGTTGGTCGCCATGGATTTGGCTGACATGATCGAGGCAGAGGCGGGGGCGGTTATCGGTCCGTTCGCGACGGTCCACGAGGCGAAAGAAGCAGCTTGTGCGTCGAGTATCGATGTCGCACTGCTCGACGTGCGCCTCAAGGACGGCGAAGTCTACCCGGCCGCTGATGCCCTTCGGGAATTGGGGGTTCCGCTCGTGTTCCATTCCGGACATGTTGACCGGCCTTATCTTGAAGAGCGTTATCCAGGCTGTCAGTGCTGCTCCAAGCCGTCGACGTCACATGCGCTCATCCGCGCCATGAATGCCGTTACGCGTCCGTGAGTTCGGCAGATGTATGCCTGCTTGACTGCGAGAGTGAGTGGCAGATCGGACCGTCGCGATAAGCAGCCGCCGGGGTCACTGTAACGGCATCGCGTCAGACAATTTGTCGCGCATATTTAGCCACTATCGTTGTTAAATCCGAAACGGGCTGGCATTTACCGTGGGTTATGATCGCGATTCTTGCCCACTTGGCTACCGACCATTCGCTGGCCACGATCTTCGCCGCCCTGATCATCTGCCTCGCCGCAGGTTGGCTCGTCACGTCGTTGCGCAATCGAGCGGCGGCATCGGTCGGCGCCGTCCGTCTTCGATGGTTGGCTGGCACAGCGTTCGTTGCGGGGCTAGGGGTTTGGACCACTCACTTCATGGCCATGATGGGTTACCGCCCCGATCTTCCCCTAGGTTATGGGGCGGGCATCACGACCGCATCTGCTGTGATCGGTGTTCTCGCTGTCGGTTTGCCGCTCGCGGCAACGGCCGTCGTCAGAAGCACTGCGGCACGGGCAGGGCTCGGCGCCATGGCCGGCCTCGGTATCGGTGCCATGCACCAGACCGGGATGGCTGCGCTGTCGGGTTGTCTTCAAAGCCAAGATGCGGGCGCAACGGTTGCGGCCTACGGGCTGGGGGCCGTCTTCATGGCCATCGGTTGCGGCTCATTACGGACTGCGTCATCGCCCGCGCGTTTCTGTGCCGCGTTCACGCTCGCGGTCTGCAGCGCGCACTTCGTGTCTATCGCGGGCACCACGCTCGCACCCCTGCCTGACATTGCAGGTGTCGGCAACGACAGCGTCGCGCTCAGCATTTTTACGGCGGTGGGAGCCGCGGTTTTGCTGATCGGCGCGCTCATGACCGTTCTCGCGGCTCGGCGCTTTGACGCCCAGGCCGACGCCCATACCGCGATCCTGGCGACCGCCCTTCACAACATGTCGAACGGGCTGATCTTCATCGAGAGGACGGGCAAGCTCGGCCTCTTCAACGAGCGCTTCGTCGAAATGTTCGGCCTTTCCGGAAGGGGACTTCGCCTCGGAATGACATCCGACGAGGTGATCGACGTGGTTTCGTCCGCCGCTGGGTGGAACGCGGACCAGCGCAAATGGGCTGGCGGCCGCATAGAAGAGCGTCTCCAGACAACCAAATTCGACCCCGTCGATTACGTCCTCCCGAACGGGCGCATCGTCGAGATTGAAAGCAACCTTGTAGCGGGCGGCGGAACAGTCATCACCTACAACGACGTCACCGAGGAACGGGTGGCGCGCGCGGAAATCTCCGAGCTGGCCTATCACGACCCGTTGACCGGTCTGCCGAACCGCCTGGCCTTCCGGGAGCGCAAGATCGCCTTGATTGCGGGAGACAAACCCTTCCATCTCCTTCTTATTGATCTCGACCGCTTCAAGGCCGTCAACGATACCTTCGGGCATGGGGTCGGAGATGAGCTTTTGGTTCAGGTCGGCCGACGCGTCGTCGCCACGGTTGGCGAGAACGGGTTCACGGCCCGCCTCGGCGGCGACGAGATCGGCGTGTTCGTCTACGGCAGCGCAGATGAGGCGTCTCAGATCGCTGAGGGGGTCGTCGACGCCGTTTCGAAGCCGTTCATTCTAGGCGGGTTCACGGTGTCTGTCGGGTGCAGCATTGGTCTTTGCTCCGGCGAAGGGATCGATTCTCATGACGTTCTGATGCAGTGCGCCGACGTCGCGCTCTACGATGCCAAGCATCAGGGTAAGGGACGCGTCGCGGCTTACCGGAACGGAATGCTCGAAGCCGCGACCGAGCGGCACAAGCTCGAGGCGGATCTCCGCCAAGCCATGTCCCTCAATCAGTTTCATCTGGCCTACCAGCCTGTTATGGAACTCGATAAGGACGAGATCGTCGGCTACGAGGCACTCCTTCGCTGGGAGCATCCCGAGCGCGGCATGGTGCCGCCCGCATCGTTCATCCCGCTTGCCGAGGAGACGGGGCTCATTGGCGAGATCGGACGCTGGGTCTTGGAGGAGGCGTGCGGCGAGGCGGCATCGTGGCCGAACGAGCGGCACGTCGCGGTCAACGTCTCGGCGGTCCAGTTCCGCTCGCCGCTGCTGCTGTCGCATCTGACTGCGTCACTAGCCAAAAGCGGGCTGCCAGCTCGGCGTCTGGAGGTCGAACTGACCGAAACGGCGCTGGTGGAGGACGGTCCGAAGATCGCCAGCGTGCTGGCGGACATTCGCCGCCTCGGTGTGAAGGTGGCGATGGACGATTTCGGAACGGGCTACTCGTCGCTCGCGCATCTCTGCGAATTCCCGCTCGATCGCATCAAGATCGATCGCAGCTTCGTCGTAGCGGCCGAAGAGAACTCGCGCGCCCATGGAGTCGTGATGGCCGTGGTGGCGCTTGGGCGGCATATCGGAGTCCCCACGCTCGCGGAAGGCGTCGAGACCAAGGAGCAACTGGAACTTCTCCGCAACCTCGGATGCGAAGCGGTTCAAGGCTACCTCATCGGCAAGCCTGCCCGCCTCAGGGGCGACGATCCGAGGTCACGGGAGCCCTTGCGAGCAACTGCCTGATCTTCTGCCGTTCAGACAAATTGGATCGTTTTAGACAAACCACGCGAGTGTAGAGGGCACCGATGCTGCATCGGGCCGTGAAGAACATTCCGCAAGCACTCCGGTAACATGGAAAAACGTCCGTGAAGGAGCGCAAGCTGCTGGCGCAACTGGGTGAAGAGTTTTCAGCGCAACGCAAGTCACACCCGCAAATTGACAATGCCGCCTAGGTACGGCTTCATTTCCAATAAATAAACGCACCCCGACATCGAACGCTGTGAAAGCCGGTAAAGATGCATTTCGATCTTGCCCATGCGATCATATCGGCGGTTTTGATCTTCGCTACGCTGTGGATCTTGCGGCGAACCGGGCTGGTTAGAACACCTCAGAAACCCGGCTGGGACTGGCAGGTTTTCGTCGCGATCGTCGTCGTCATGTTCATCTTCAATCTGATTTGGCCGTATGGCACCTCCTAACGCCCTTCGTTCTCGCACGATTCAAGAGGGTTCATGATGCTGAGTGGGAAGACTGTACGCCGGTTTTGTCGACTATTTGTCGTGTGCTTCTTGCTTGTGGGATCGAATGCCCTCGCTCAATCGCGTAACCGCGTCAGCTTCTCGGCAGGCAGTGACAATGCATCGGTGTCCGGTCGTGTTATCGGAAAACAATATCGCGATTACATTCTCGGCGCCCGTCGCGGTCAGGCCATGGCGGTATCGGTGATTGTCGATGCCGGTAACGGCGATGGAACAGCATACTTCAATGTTTTGCCACCCGGGAGCTCGAATGAAGCGATTTTTAATGGTTCACTTGATGGTTCAGACGCCTCGGTCTCTGTTCTGCGTGATGGGAACTATACGGTTGGCGTATATTTAATGGGAAATGATGCAGATGCCGGCAATTCCGTTGAATACAGGCTATTGGTAACAAATATGTAGATTGAACCCAACGACTTACGTTCAAGTTACAGATCATTGGAGCATTCCTATGAAAGCAAAACTATGTTTCCTCGTTGTCCTACCGGTAATCGGTGCGTGTGTTTCGGAGGAAGCCGTCATGGAAAGGGATATCTCGGAAGCAAATATCAGCACCGAATGTCCCGTTGACGTCTCAGAAGCGGATCGAGCGGACTACCCCGCCTGCAATTGAAAACATATCTACAGACTGAGTTTGTAAAATTGTGTGAGAAAGACAGCCAATCTCTTCAATTCATCGCAATTGCAGTGGGAAGAAACAAACAGGTGCAATGTGAGGCCTAGCAGTAGCATTGTCCAGCACTGCACAAAACCTGTTTATTTTGTTTTCGCGTCACAGCAAAAAATGGCGAAAACGAAGTAGCCAGCTTCCTCCGGTTTGGTTCGTTAGAGACCATCAAGGGTCGGGTCGCGAACTCACGTAACGGTTTATCATTCCCTGTGTAACAGACTTCGTTGGGTATCAAGACGGATTTTTCCAGCGAAGGGCGACACATCGTCATGGACACCATCGTCACCTGCCTAACGGTAGGCCATGATCAGACGCTGCTGATCTCCGCTGTCGCAATCTGCCTGATCGGTATCCACGCCTCGTTTTCGATCGCGACCCATGCTGCGCGCGCTGAAGGGAAAGCGAAGCGTCATTGGGCGCTTCTCAGCATCTTTGCGGCCGGATGTACGGCTTGGGCCACCCATATGGTCGCCCTGTTAGCCTATCGGCCCGGCATGCTGTCGGCTTTCGAACCGATCCTGATGACCATTTCGCTTCTGGTCACGATCGCCGGCATTGGTCTCAGCATGTGGCTTGTGATCGGTAGACGTGATCGCCGCCTGAGGATTTACGCAGGTCTGATCCTAGGCGTTGCAATCACCATCCTTCACTATCTCGGACAAGCGTCTTACTTCGTCACAGGCCGGGTGTCGTGGGATCCAAAATTCGTCGCGGCCTCGATCAGTCTCGGCATTCCCCTGTACATCGTCGCGATCGTCATCTCGGGCGAGCGCAACAGGAAGCTTCGTGCTTTAGCGCCCTTGCTCCTCCTGGTAGCCATCGCGGTCCTGCATGTGACGGGCATGGCTGCGATGAAGGTCACCTACGACCCCCGGATACGGCTTCCAGCGTTCTCCCTGGAACCCGATGTAGTTGCGCCGATCGTTGCCTCAGTGTGCATGGGCCTCGTTCTACTTGCCGTGTTGGGTCTTCGGTTTGCCATTGCAGCTCGCGCGCAGATGCGCCGCGATCAAAATCGCCTGGGCGAGCTTGCTAATCTCGCTGTGGAAGGGCTGGCAGTCTGCGACGATGGCATCATCACAAGCGTCAACGAGAGCCTTTGGCGCCTGACGGAACGAAACCACGCGCAACTATGTTGGCAACCGATCGAAACGCTTCTCCCCGGGCTTGAGCTCGAGGATATGGCCGATCAGCAGGAATATGATGCAGAGCTGCTCTGCCACGGCGGCGGCGTCGTTCCGGTACGGGTGCTTCGTCGTGATGTCCTTGTCGGCTCGAAAAAACTCACGGTCGTCGCCATTCGCGATCAAAGTGAGCGTCTGAAGAGCGAAGCAACGATCAGGCGCCTTGCTTATACCAATGCCCTGACGGGTCTCACGAACCGGGTCCGCTTCCATGACCTTCTGTCACGTCGGCTGGCTAGGCAGCGATTGGCGGATCATCCGTTCGCACTTCTCGCCCTTGATCTCGACCGGTTCAAATGGGTCAATGACACGATGGGGCATGGCGTCGGCGATCAGTTGCTGAGCCAGATCGCCGATCGTCTCCGCGAAAGCGTTCTGCTGATGATGTTGTTGCCCGGCTCGGCGGCGACGAGTGGCCTGCTGCCGGTTTCGTGGACACCGAGATAAGGTGTTTGACGGAACTTGAGAGTTGGAATGCAGAGAAGGAAGTTCAGTCGCGAGTTCAAGCTTGAGGCTGTGAGACTGGTGAAGGATCGAGGCGTTGCCGTTGCGCAGGCCGCCCGTGACTTGGATCTCCACGAGAACGTGCTGCGCAAATGGGTGCGCGAGCTATCGAGCGATCCACAGCATGCCTTTCCCGGCTATGGGCAGATGAAGCCGGAGAGCCGAGAGATTGACCGGCTGCGCAAGGAAGTGGCCAAGCTGAAGGCGGAGCGCGACATCCTAAAAAAGGCCGCAAGCACCGGACCATCTGGCCGGTGGCATGGCTGTGCAGTGCGCTGGATGTCTCCCGCTCGGGCTTTCATGCCTCGCTCAACCGCAGCCCCAGTGCCCGTTCCCGTCATGACAAGGTGCTCTTGACGGCGATCGATCGCAGCTTCAAGAGAAGCGACCGTGGTGTGGAATGCGAGGTCTCTGGCATTATAGGAAAAGGCATTGCGCAAGCTTTCGACTTTAAGGGGAAGGTCAGAGGCGCGGTGCGTCGCGAAGTCGCACGCGCATCCGCTTCGAACTGATCGGCGTTGGGCACGGCCCGTGAGGGCCGCGTTGAGGCCAATGCCCCTATGCGGGGGCTTCGGCAGCGCGTCGCGCCGCCTGAAAGCGACGAGCCCCTAGTCTAGGGGCTCGTTGAGGATAGCCTTGAGCCCCGCCTCTGCTTCGGCGAGTTCCGCGACGCGCCACTTGCGCTCTCCGCGGTCGAGGGCGTTCCTGAGTTCCCCGCGCAGTTCCTCGATGTGCTGCTCGATTGACATCGTCATCTCCTTGACAGTGTGAAAGATGACGACCGCCACGGGGGCGGCTTGAAGGGGGCAAGGATCGCGTCGCGACCCGCAGGGTGTCCGGAGGAGCCGATTTTGTTGTCGTGCCGCGCAGCGGTGCGGCGGCAAAATTGGAGGTGCCGGTCATGATGCCTCTACGACGCTCTTGCGAGCTCATCGCCGAACGGGAATAGAAGAAGATGGCGGTCCCAAAGGGCCGCCGTTCTGGCTATGTTATCAGACCCAAGCCGATCATCGCGCCAATGATGCCGATGCCCATGAGCCAGAGCTGCCTGAAAAGGTCAGCCTTTAAGCTCGCGATGTCGCTTTTCAACTCGGCAATATCGGTCTTTGTGGCAACATGCGATATGTCGGCGCTGGCGATCCCCGTGGCGATCGCGTCAGCGAGACTTTCATCGGCGCCGGCTTCGCGGAGTGCCTTGCTGAACTTCAGGGTGTCGATGGCGATCGCGCTCATGATGTATCCCCGTTTTTAATATGGTGAGGACCGTGTCCAAGGGAAGGCTTGTGCCCGCTCCCGCGCGGTCATGAGCTATCCTCACGTCGGTCAAGGACTGGCCTTCAGGCCAGCTTGCGAAGCCGCGGGAAGCGCGGCGTAGTCCTTTACGGGCGTGATAAGATGCGAAGACCGTGTGGTGGTAGGTGACGCGGCCCCGTGGCTCGCCCGATCGCGAGGCATGGGTTAACAGCCGCGTGCGATCGATGCTGCAACGGGTGCTCTGCATTCGAAGAAGAGACAGCGATGCTCGATGCCGAGCCATCGGCGCCAGTGCGGACTTTCGGTGTTCCGGATGTTGGTGACGCCGGGATCGGTCTTCTTGTTCTCGAGGGCCTTCGAAGGTGACGGCATTCCCCATTTGGCGAGAACGAGTTCGCGCCCGTCGTCGGCATTGCGCACGAACAGGGCCTCGGTGTCGGGAAAGACGGCCGAAAGGGAAGGCAGATTGCCGGTTTGATCTGCGGTTGCCTTGGTCAGCTCGCGAATGGCGGCCTGTCCCTTTGTGATCGAGTAGAGATTGCACATGCGCGCCCTGCCCTTCGCTTCAAAAAGGGCTGAAGCCGTTCTTTTGGCTTGCCCGAGTGATCGTAGCCCCTATGGGCGAAGACCGACGTCAGCGGGCTTCGTGCGGTAGCATAGATCACGGTCGCGGCAGCGGCGGGCCCTCCTCTTTCCTCTTATCTGGAAGTCTTTCCAGCTTTTCTTCCAGCGCCTCCATCGCCATTTCGATGACCTTGGCAATCGCAGTGACTTCGAGCTCGTCGGCGATCTGGTAGATGGCGTTGTTGGTTTTCGGTTTCAGCTTGACGGTGAATTGGGCTGTCCGCCTCGTCGTCTTTTTGCATCCCCGCCTTGCGACCTGGGGAGGCGTGTTTTCGGCATGGAGGTTCTTGGCGTGGCGGGTTGTGAATCCAGGCTCCGTGGCGAGGTCTGTTGCAGCCGTTCGACTTTCCGGGTTGGCTTTGGCAGGTGTTGCCTAGATCCCGCCAAGGTTCAATCTCCGACGCTGAGGGGTTGGGTTTTGTTCGGTCATGCTTTGTCTCCCTTCCAGCCTTTCGATAACCTCGGCCGTGAAGTCGCGGGCGTTCTCCTGGGCTTTTTCGATAGTGCGTGCCTGTACGGTTGTGAGCTGCATCAAGGTCGTGCCGAGAACGAACATGGCCCGGAACGCCTCTCGCTCGACAAGGCTTCGGCGAATTGGTTTTGGATGTCTTTGGCGGAACTGGTCTGGATTGCCGCGTTCGCGCGCGGCCAAAAAACCATGCAGTGCAGCTGACCTCTAAGCGTTTTACGCTGCCGATCGACGAGTTTGAGTGTCTTGGCCGCCTCGGATGCATCCAAGTGCGAGGCTTGGATGGGAATGAAGATCAGGTTGCTGAGGCTCATGGCGTAGCTGGTCGCCAGATTGGGCGATCCTTCAAGCTCGACGATCACGAACTGCTTATGGGCGGCCTGTTCTGCGATAGTTTCGAGGATGTTTTCTTCGTCGACGTCGCCGATGACGGTAAGGGTCTCGGGTAGCTGTGCGTCAGCCGCCCATTGGGCGAGGGGCTGGTTGGCATCGGCATCGATAATGACCACGGATGCTCCTTCATCGACAAGAACTGACGCGAGAACGAGCGCAGCTGTTGTTCTTCCTGAGCCTCGCTTCGTCATGGCGATCGTTACCGCGGGCAATTTGTTTCTCTCGATGGCGTGCTAGTGGTCAGACTCCGACGTTTGAAACCCTCTGCTTCGAGCGGCGATGGTTTCCTGTTGGGATCGGCGCGCCAGACGAAGGGCAGACTCGCATGAGCGAAAGCGTATTCTACAACGGACTCAGCCGTCTCGGTCAAACAGCTAGGGGTATTGCGCTAACCCGCCATAACCGGCCTGGCCCGGCCCTGTCCTAGCCCAGCAGCAGTGGTACGCCGGTCTGCTACCGATGTTGAATTCCGTTAGATAATCTTACCCGAAACTTAACGGCCGGGCTGGACGGGAGAGGCAGAATCGTGCCTAACTTCTTGTCGGGGTAAAGGCGATAAAACGCCCCTCCCCCGGCAAGGCGGAATCGAGGCGGCGATGTCAGCAGTGAAAAGCGAGAAATCGCGGCGGGGCGATCCCGCAGACCGCATCATTCGGCACGCGCAAATGCTGTCGGACCACCTGCAGGCCCGGCGCGAGCAGATGTACCCGCCCCATGCGCAAAAGTCGCTGCGTCATTTCATGACCAATGAGGTCTCGAAGCTGACGACGATCCCGGAATCGACGCTGAAGCTGATGTCGAACGAGGGGCGCGGGCCCATCCCTGCCCGGCTTGAAAACAATCATCGTGTCTATACGCTGGCTCAAATCAACGAATTACGCGTGCTTTTTGCCGAGCAGCGGCCCGGCGACGCTTTGCGCTACCTGCCCCATCGGCGCGACGGAGAACATCTTCAAATCCTCGCGGTCGCAAATTTCAAAGGCGGAAGCGCCAAGACGACGACCAGCGCCCATCTCGCCCACTATCTCGCGCTGCAGGGCTATCGCGTTCTCGCGATTGATCTCGATCCGCAGGCTTCGCTTTCGGCGATGTTTGGCGCCCAGCCCGAGATCGACGTTCAGCATAACGAGACCATCTATGCGGCACTGCGCTACGACGATGAGCGCCGTCCGATCACCGATGTGATCCGCCAGACCTATTTCACCGGCATCGATCTTATCCCCGGCAATATCGAGGTGATGGAATACGAGCACGAAACTCCACGTGTCCTCGCCAATTCAGGCGTCAGTTCGGATTCGATCTTTTTCGAGCGATTGCGCCTCGCACTCGCTGAGGTCGAGAGTGATTACGATGTTGTTCTCCTCGACACCCCCCCTTCCCTCGGCTTCCTGACGCTCGGCGCGATCTATGCCGCGACGGGCCTGATCGTTACCGTGCATCCCGCGATGCTGGACGTCATGTCGATGAGCCAGTTCCTTTTGATGATGGGCGATCTTGTCTCGGTCATCCGCGACGCTGGCGCCTCGCTCCATCAGGATTTCCTGCGTTATGTCGTGACGCGGCACGATCCAATGGATCAAAGCCAGGTGCACGTGGTGACGATGCTGCGTCATCTCTTTGTAGAGGACGTCCTAACCTCGACGGCGGTGGAGAGCACGGCGATCGAGACGGCGGGGCTTGCCAAGCGCACGCTCTACGAACTGGAATCTGGAAACATCTCCGCCGCGACGGTCAAGCGCGCGCGGGAGTCGATCGATGCTGTCAACGAACAAATCCTGGCGATGGTGAGCGAAGCTTGGGGGCGGACGGCATGACGAAACGGCCTGGCCGCAAATCGATTATCGCAAGTTTCGGTTCCTTTGCCGTGCCCCCCGCTTCACAAAGCGATGCAGACGAATGCCGCGACGGGCAAGGGCAGGCTCCCTCGGCGGTCGAGGATCGCCGGACAGAGAGCCCGCCGGACGCGAATCCGCTTGCCGAGCGGCGGGCTGGCCGCGTCGGTGCGGGAGTTATCGGGGTCACCCAGCGCACGCTGACGGATCTGCGCGAGGAGCGCGACCGCCTCCAGTCCCTCGTCGATTCCAGCGGTAGCATTGCTATCGACCCGTCGCTCATCGACCCCTCACCGTTCAAGGACCGGCTTCCTGATGACACCGATGCCGACTTCGAGCGATTCCGGAAACTTCTTAGCGATGAAGGCCAGAAGGTGCCCATCCAGGTCCGCCCCCATCCGAAGGACCAGGGGCGCTATCAGGTGATCTACGGCCATCGCCGCTGGCGGGCTGCGAAAGATCTTGGAATCAAGGTCAAGGCGACCATCCTCTCGCTCGACGATGGGGAGCTTGCCGTTGCGCAAGGCATCGAGAATGCCGCGCGGCAGGATCTTTCATGGATTGAGCGGGCGGTTTTTGCTGGACAGATGGACGGGGCCGGCGTCAGGCCCCGCGACATCAAGGCGGCACTCTCTATTGATGACGCAGAGCTTGCCCGGCTGCGCATGGTTCTGCGCGTCGTGCCGGTAGAGATGATCCGTTTGATCGGTAGGGCGCCGAAGATTGGCCGTCCTCGCTGGCAGGAGCTAGCGCGAGCGCTCGACACCGATCGTTATGCCCTCCCCCGACTTCGCAAGACCTTGTCAGCTGACAAGGTGTCAAAGCTGTCTTCGGACGAGCGATTTCGCCACGCCCTTGCGACTGTGAAGGTGCCCGCGAAGCCAGAGCTGAGACCGGTCGATCTGACCGATCCGAGCGGCAAGGTGGTCGGCAAGGCGTCGATCGCAGACGGCGAGGTGACGCTCACTGTGGCCAAAGAACTGGCCGAACCGTTCCGCGCCTTTATGGAGCAGGAGGTGCCCGATCTCATGACGCGCTTCTTCGATCGGAACCGTGATGAGTGAGTTAAGGGCGATTTGCAAAACCTTGTCAGCTGACAGGGTTCTCGCGCCGATGGCAAATGATCTTGACTGCGGTAGCCTATTGGGCGGCTCAAAACCTGCCTGTAAAGCTGGCGTGTTTGCTGTTGGATCGCCTTTAAGGTTTGGAGGCGCGGATATCTGTTACGGGCTGGAAACTAGCGAAGGCAAGACAGCCGCGCTCGCGTGCAGTGCCGGCCCGGCTGACGACATCCCCTTAATACACAACGCAACACTGGAGATACGATAGGCAAAAGAAAAGGCCCCGAAGCGGGAGCCGCCTGGAGCCTGATCCGATATGGTGTGGTGCCATCAGATCTAGCCTCCTTCGCTGACATCGTCAACTGAAATCGCGGTTTCCCGCCACGGACCTTCTTTGCCTCGCGCAAGGAAGAGACGATGACGGAAGAACAAGGACGCATGCCGCAAGGCGTGCCAATGCCGACGCATGCCCTGGAAACTGGGGGTGACGCCGGAACGGACCTGTTTGCCTGGTCGCCGGGGGAAGTAGCCGCGCCGCACCCGACCTTCACGGCGCGTGCGGCGATCTGGCGCGATCAGCGCGCCGGTCTGATTTCGATCGCCGAGGCGCAGCGGCGGTCCGCCGCGATCGGCGCGGTGGAGGCGAAGCCGACGTCCAACGGGCAGGGCACGCCGGGAAAAAGTCGCCCGCCGGTCGCCCGGCCGCGTCACGAGCGCCCATCGCCCAATGAGAGCCGCCAATATGCCCAGCCGATGGCGACGACGGCCGCGCGCGACGATCGTCTGACACCCAACGCCAAGGCCTTCCTCCAGGTGCTGCGCGCGCGATGCGGCAAGGGCCGCGAGACGACGATCACCAAGGGCACGGCCGGGAACATCATGGCCCGTTCGACGCGCACCATAAGGCGCTATCTCGTCGATCTCGTGCGCTTCGGCTATGTCGAACTCGAAACCCTGCGCAATTCCCGCGGCATGCATCTTGGGCTGATCGTCCGCATCACCGACCAGGTCGCGCCATTCTATGAAGAGGCGAGGGGCCTCGCGAAATGGCTCGCCGCGACGCCGCGAGCGATCTTCGAACCCTTCAAGTCGGTCGTCGCTTCAAGGAATAAGGGGGTGACACTTTTGTCATCCAAAAACCAAAACCAAATCATCAATACCTCCGCTCCGCTCAAAAACGCGGACACGGGCCAACAAGCGGCCCGTGAAAGGCTCTTGAGAAAAGATTGGGCAAAAGCCGTGCCACGATCCTGAGATCGCTCAGCGGCCTTTGACGCCAGTTTCGCCCTTTCGCATGCGCACCTGTCAAACGGGTGAGCGTTCGTATGTCTCAACGGGCCGGATGGGGACGACCTTTACGAGCTTCAGCTTGCCGCCATCCGCTGCAGTTCAGGCTGCCCGCCAGACCTGATTGAGAATGCGCGCGGCGATCTCGGCCTTATCCCGCGGCAGGAAGCGGCCATAGTGCTGGGGCGACCATTTGAGGGGTGTCCTGGATCGCGTAGCTCGCCTGCTCGTAGGAGCCGGTCTGTTTCAGGATATGGGTCGCCAGCACGTCGCGGATATTATGCGGGCCGTGCGGCAGAAGGCTGGGAATCGCGCCGCGCCCGGTCCAGGGATTGTAAATCCCATATCTCTGGATCGTGAGGCGCCAGGCTTCGAAGAAGGTGTTTTGATTGTAGGCCGCATCGGCGCTGGTTCGCTTTACCGATTTGATGAAGAAGGTGCCGGGATCTTCCGCCGGGCCGAGGCAGCGGGCGCGGTGGCGATCAAGCCAGGCCTCGATCGCCTCGTAGAGGCCGCCAAGATCGGGAAGGATCAGGCGGAAGGGTTTGGCGCCGAAGAAGGACGAGGCGTGGTTCTTGAAGGCGAGCGAGGGAATGAGGATTTCCCAGCCGCTCTCCTTCGTGTTCCAGCGAAGCTCACCGCGCCGGCGTTCCTCGAGCACACGCTCGGATGTCGGGATGCGGCCTCGCGGGCAAACGAGGAGTTCACGCAGGTTCTTCTGGCGAAGGCCTGTGTGAAGACCGAAGCGCAGAAGCAGAAACGATCGGACCGCCTCGGCCGCGGCCTTTGGGTAGCGCCGCTCGTCCGGCATGCGCCGGACGATCTCCTCGGTGATCTTCCGATATTCCCCGACCGGGCTCTTGGCTTCGAGCACTGGGAGGATCGGCTCGAACGGATCGCGATGGATACGGGCGACGCGGTTCAGCTCGCGGGTTCTGTGCCGGCCATGGGAATGCATGGCGTCGCAGGCCGCGTTCCAGTCGGTCTTGGCCGACGCGATCTCGTCTTCATCGACAAGGCCGGGGATCGGGGCGAGATGCTCGATCAGGCGCGGCGTCTGGCGAAGCCAGCCGGTTTCCTTCTGGACGAGGGCGAGGACGATCGACAGCATGTCGACTTCCCATTTGGTGTAGAAGCCGCGCCTTGCCTCGCGCCAGCCGAGATACCAGTCCCAGACACGCGGAAAGAGCAGGTGGGCAAAGGACAGGGAGGCGAGATCGGCGCCGTAGCCCCGGATCTCGCCTTGAGGGGATGCCGCGAGCGCGCCAAACATCAGGCCGAGATGCTCGATCTTCTGCGAGGCGGTCTCGGCGTTCCAGACACCTGAACGGCGCAGGCCGAAAGCGGTGAGTGTCGCGGTCTTGAAGCGTAGCAGCTCGGTCATCTCACGCTGAAGGCGCTCTGGCGCGTCGACCACCATGCTGACGGTCTTGTCGGCGTTTCCGTCGCCGTCGGCGGCACCATTCCCGGCAACGGCATTGTCGTTGAAGATGAGAGGCGAGCGTGCCTTGTGCTTTCCGGTCCTGCGGACCGCTCCGTCCAAAGGCCGAAACCGCACCGCGAAGCGCTGGCGCTGAGCGGCAGCCTGATAGCGCCGGTAGTCGGTCGATCCGGAAATGATATTCGCGCGGACCCAGGCGATAATTTCATCTTGTTCTTGAAGGGAACGACGGGCGAAGTCGTTGGGCAGATGCCAGGCCAGACGCCGGCGCTCGGCGGCGGGGCAATCGTCGAGGGCGTTGCCGATCGTGGGGCGGGCCGGGTGGGGGAGTTTTACCCGCAGCGAGCCCGCGGGCAGGCGATAGCGATGCTCGATGAGGTCCAGGGCCTGAAGGCTTGTCACCGATCGCGGCGAGGCCGTTCCCTTGACCCATTTATCGAGTGTGAGGCGTTCCAGCCGCACACCGGAGGCGGTGACGGCGCGCGCCAGCATGCCGACGGTTTCGCCGAAACGATCGAGATGCAGCTTCAGAGTTGCGGAGAGATCGTCCGGATCATCCCATTCGCTCCAGAGCGGTTCGGCATGCACGACGATCGGCCGGGGCTTGGGGCCGCGTTTGGCTGACTCAGTCGAAGCATCGACGGGCGTCGTCTTCGGTCGTGAGTTCCTGGCTCGGGCTTGTCTGCCGGTCCTACTCCGTTCCAGCGCGGAGGCCTTTCCGCTGCCCAAGGGCTTATCAGCCAGCGCCCGGCAGAGCGCATCGCAGAGCGGCTGAATATGCGAGCGGGCCGCAACGAGACTGCGGATTTCGATACCAGTCTGTTCGGACAGAAGCACGGCGTCGATGCCGTGCCCGCGATAGGGTGGGAACTGCCGCTTCACGAGACAGAGCTCGAGATAGGCGCGCAGGTTCACGAGATCATCGGGCGCCATGTGAGCCGCGAGACGGGCCTTGCAGTAAAGGGCAATGCGTGTCGCGTCGAAGCGTGGAGTGGGTCGTGGCATGTTTGGAATCCGTTCCGTTTTTGAACGGGTTGGACTCATGGAAGCGATTGGTTTCGAGGGGCCTTCGTCCTTTCCTCCTTCACGTCTCGCGGGCCGCTATTTCCCCATAACGTCCGCGAGCCCAGTCGCGGCCTCGTCCGAATTCGAACAGTGCCTCAGAGCGACTTTTCATAGCTTTTGAGCACGTCCACGGTTTCAGTGAGACCGGCGGCGTCCATGTCCCACAGGAGTTGGCGGGCTGTCTTTTCCGGGCGCTTCATTCTCATTCGCATGGTGCGGATGGCAGCCACGGCCTTTCCTTCATCGAGCGCCACGGTGCTTGCCAGGAAGGTGTCCGCAGATAGGGCCTCGATACCGAACCGACCCACGTAATCGGGTGGGAAATCCGCAAGGTTCTCGGTGACGATGATGGCAGCCTGCGTCTTTATGGCGGCAGCAAGGACGTGCCTGTCGCCAGGATCAGGCAATTCCGCGCAGGCGGGCAGGAACCGTTCGAACTCCGAGACCATCGCTTCTTCAAAGGCGCTCTGCATGAACTGACACGCTTTCGCTGCCCGTTCCGCGGCATCTGCTACGCCTTTGCTCGCCAGTATCTTTTCGATGGCTTTTTCGGTCTCCCTCATGATCTCTGCCGACCAGCGAACGCGGAAGAACTCGGCTTCCGCGAGTGTGAGAAGCAAATTACGCGGCAGAGCGCCTGCGAGCGTGCAGGCATCGATGAGGGCGGTGAACCGGTTGGCGAACACGCCTACAGAGACTCCGCATCCATCTCGGCAAGGCTCTCCAGAGCTTGTCGTCGCTTTTCCCCTCTCTCAGCCTTGTAGGCAAAGAGGGCTTCGGCCTTGATCCTGCGATGCTTGCCGGCCATCGAATATTCGATCTCACCCTTCTTCAAGAGCGAGATCAGGAAGGGTCTCGAGACGTTCAGAATGTCTGCCGCCTGCTGGGTGGTCAGCAACTGCTCGACGGGCACGAGCGTAACGGCATCGCCCCTGCCGATATGCCGCAGCAATTCCATCAGGAGGTTCGATAGACCCGGCGTGAGCGTGATCTCGATGGGTCTGTTGTCTTCGTCGAGGACATGCAGGTTCGCATCGCCGCCAGCCTGAGCCGCCAGGATCTTGCGCAGCTGGTTTGCAGCTTCCTGCTCGTTCATGGAGGGCAGGCGCCCGTCCATCTCCTTCTCAGTCGACACTGCCGGTATCGTCATCGCCTCTCTCCCTGTTCACTCGAGAGGTAGGCACTAAACGAAATAAACGCAACAACTGTCATTCAGAGACGATCGAAAGGCTGTCAGACGTTCTGGAAAACTCGTCCATGAGCGGAATGACGAAAGACATGCATTTCACTTCACGCACCCCCCTCGCAATTGAACTCCAGCGGTTTCAGCCTCAAAACTACGCCTCAAGTTCAACGACCAGTCCGTCGTCGAAATTGGGGTTGGAGAACATCGGACCAGCCGGGTTGCATAGAATACGCGTTCCGTTCGGCCGCGTCATGTCGATGCTCGTATGGATATGGCCATGGATCCAAAGCGCTATTCGGCCACTGTCGGTCAGCTCTGACAGATCAGAGGCGCAGTTTCCGGCCGCCCATGTGCCGCGTGCGTTTCCCGGCAAGCAATCGGGATGGGGTGCGGGATGCGTCACGACGACTTGGGGGAAAGAACTGTTATCGGCCGCAATGATCGAGGAAAGTCGTGATTTCGCCTTGGCGTGGATGGCTTCGGCATCGCCGACGGTGAACGGGCGGCAGGTTGGCCTGCCTGCCATAGCGATCGGCTCGCCGGTCGGGGCATGCATATCGGCCAGTTCGCCCGCCAACCGGTAATCGGTCCAGAGGGTGGCTCCAGCGAACCGGCATCCGGCAACGGTGACAACCTCGCCATCGAGCAGGATCAAGCCAGCTTCTTCGGCAAGCTGCTTCGCCTTGCGAAGGTCGCGGGATAGAACGCCTTTTCAATGCTCGTGATTTCCCATGACGAAGACGACCGGCTTACCGCCCGAAAGGGTCGTGAGCAGTTTCAGTCCGCGTCGTACATCGGCCTGCCAGATGTCGCCCGCTGCGACCAGGACATCAAAGTCGGGTAAAGCGGGATCGAAAGCATCCGGAAACGGTACCGATTCCATATGAAGATCGGACATGATCCATAGCCTGGGCAACTGGGTGTCTCTCTACGAAGGCGGATCGTGTCCCACGACGTGGTGTAGCTGGCGTTTATCGCCATGCTCTACGGCAAGGCCGGGAGGATCAGCGCGCGTCGCGGTCATACCCGATGCAGAATAACGGTTCGCGCGCCGCGACGCATCTGGCTGCGTACCGAAGAGGAAGAGAGAGGGGACGAGAGGTGTTTCCAACACCTTTCAGGAGAGACGTTATGTCTTTCACCCTCGGTCCTCTGACCGTTCTCCGGACACCATGGACGCCAGTGTTCTGGTTCAGGATGCGCCGTTCGTCGTCTATGCGATCTGCGACCCTGTCATCGATCTGCCCGTCTATGTGGGGCAGACAGGGAACATCGTTCAGCGCTTCTCGACCCACATGCAGTTCTGGCACGGAGTGGAGTGCCCCAAGCGCTATCCGTCGCTCAGCCGATGGCTTGCGACCCTCGGGCAGTCTCCTTTCATCCGACAAGCTGGACAGCCGACGCATCTGCATTTGGGAAACCCGAGACGCAAAAAGCGTCTGATCCTGCCTGATCCATGGGTCGCATCGCATGCCGACCACTACGGGGACGGACCTGTGATGCCGCGGCTTTCCATTCTCGACAAGGCGCAGACGCGGCCGATGGCGATCACCTTCGAAACAGGCTGGATCTACCACTTCGCGGATAAGGGGGTAAGGCTCTTCAACATAAGTCCTGACAAGCGAAGGATCCGCAAAGCCTGGGCCCGCTTTCCCAAGCACATGGTCCAGGATGTCGCTCCGAAGCCGGTTTCAAACCGGTTGTCGAGCTCGCAGGCGGGCGATCCCGATCCGGATCTCTATCCCGCGATCAGCTGGAATATTGATTGAGGTGGATGTGGCCAACGGCCCGCCGATCGACGGATAGACGATCTGCGGGCAGCCATGCCGTCAAAAGGCATGAAAGCGCGAATGCGGTTGGCTTCTTATCGCAGCCCGAAGCGGAGCCCTCGATACCGGGTCAGAGAGGAAGCGGGAAGGGAGCGCCCGGTGACGGGCTTCTAAGGTGAGAGAGACTCTTGCCGGTCCGTCGAAGGAGACTTCCCATGACGCATTACGAGGTCGTGAACCGCCGGCTCGATCATCGGGCGCGGTTCCTGAACAGCATCGCTGTGCGGATCACGATGATCGGTTTGATCACCCCGTTTCTGATCCCGTTCGGCCGGGCGTTCCTGCCGCCGGCGAATTGGCTGACCATTGGGGCTTTTTACATCCTCCTCGGCGTCGGGCTGCATTGTCTGGCACATCTGACGCTGAAGGGACTGCGCTGATGGCGCGGAGAGGTGAGACCATGTCCAACGAACAGATCCTATTACTCTCCCGGCTGTTTCGCAATGCGGGCATCGTGTTGCTGATCGCGGGCTTGGTGTTTGCGCCGTTCAGGGCAGTGACCGTCTTCGGAACCGAGCCGCTCTCCTGGTTGATGACGATGCTCGTCATCCTTGGTGGCTTCTGCTTCTGCGCAGCCGCCTTCTGGATTATCGGCCGCCTGCGATAGGCACCGTCTTGAAGCGGACCGGCCGAGCCCATCGGCCGGTCCGTCTGGTTCCAATTCTCAGGCGCGCAAGCCGCGAGACCCGTTGCGCCGCATGCTCATCCCCATCTCTTCGGAAGAACCGCGTCGGCGAGGGAAAGACGGGAGACGGGTCCGTCCTTGACCATCGGTTCCAGTTCGATGCTGAGGGCAGGCGGCAGCGTGCGAACGGCATCGAGCCCGACACGCTGATCGCTGTCTGTCGGCAGATCGAGAACCGCCTGTCTCCGCTCGGCCTTGAGACGGGCGACAGCCGCCGCCGTGTCCGGATCCGATACCGTGATCGGTCCCATATCGGACGCGAACAGGGCGATGGCGCGTCGGTTCAGAAGATCGTCGATCCGCTCGTCGCTGATAAAGCCGACGGGGTCGCGGTCGGGCGTCAGCCAGACGAAATGGTCGGTGTCGTGGCGCGAGCTGTAGGTGGCATTGATCTCGTCGCCGGTCGAGAAGGCATGGCAACCCTCCTTGACCGTCACGACGCAGGTGCCGGGGTCGCCGTTCAGGAACCGCCGATAAAGCGCCATCGCGTCGGCGGCTTCTGCACCGCCCGTTCGCGGCTCATTCGTATCGTCGTCATTCACCATTGGATCGCTTCTTGTTTTGTCCTAAACCGGATGGCTGTCTCTCAATTTCTCCGGTCTCAGCTCGAACGTCGGACGTGCCCTTATCGGCGTCGTTTCGACGAAGATCTTCGAGCTTCTGGATGGCTTCCTCGGCGGTGATGACGCCGGCGTCGCGCGCTGCCGCAATCGCCGCGCTGGCCCTGCCGGTCGATGACCAATAGGGCTCGCTCGGTGTCGCCGTATGCCCGGGTAACTCGATCGCAGTCACATGCGGATCGTCCCTGAAAATTCGGGCGATCAACTTGTTCACACAGGCTTCGTTTCCGTCTGGGAAGTCGCGGCTGACACGAGCGTATCCATGCGGACCTCGCAGCGTGATGGCTGGTACGTTCGGACAGAGATTGAGAATCTCTTCCAATGTCCGCTTCGTCGCTTTGCTGACGAAGTGCGCTTCATCCCACTCGCCCACCATCATGATCTGCCACGGGCGTTGTTTGCGAGCCCGGGACAGCAGCGTCTCGATCGTTTCCGGGTCGTGTGTTCGCTCGATCATCGGTCGTCCTTCTGAAGTTTCTCGATCTTGGTTTGACGGCGCCAGAGCGAGTCAAAATCGGCTTTGGCGCAAGAGCGAACCCATACATCAAGGGGGCCAGGCAAGATCGGGAAAGGCTCCAAACAGGACGAGTCATTTTGCCTGCCGGACGATCAAGAGTCGGCGATTATGACGGGCGTCAGCGCAGCCCTCAATGACGCCTGGAGAAGCGCGTTATCGCTTAGCCGTATTCGATCTGATCCGCGTTGCTCAGCGCCCCTTTGATCGACGCCTCCGGAGCAGGATCAGCCACGAAAGAGCGTCACCAGATCGCTGCGTGCCTCCCTCCATCCGGTCTTCGCCGAGCGAAAGATGGAAGCGATAGGTCTCTCGTGCCGTTCACCCGAATATGCCTTTCTTGCTCGCCCAATCCTTTCCCTATGTCCGTCTGCAACAGCACCATCTGACGGCAAAAAATCGTCCGGCTTTTCACCGCATCGGTCATCGAGCGCATCGTTGTTGGGCAATCGTTTTGCATAACGATACGCGCCGCGATTGACGGCGCCTACTTTCATTTGTCGGCCTTTCACCGTCGATCGATGCCTGCGCGCAACATTATACGGCTAGACCGCAGCAGCGTCCATTTTTGACAATGGCGCAATTACAGGATTTCTGCTAAATCCTCCGTCACTGGACGGAAGAACGGCCGTTGAACGGCCTTTGGAGTCTCACTCGCGGACGCTCGATTTGGCGATTTTTCATTTCAGACAATCGCTTATTCAGCGCAGTGCCGGTCAGTCTCCGGTTCATTCCGCAGCCTATCGGCATTCAGCGTCGATGGACGTCGCTCTTGGTGATCGCAGGGCAGACTATTCGCGGAAGAAGGATACGGTTCATTCCGAATTATCGTTGCCAGCCGATGCCCCAGCGTGGATCCGAACTCGACTTGATATCGACTTGGACAGCCCCGATCCGCGTGTTGACGGACCCGCAGCGGTCAAAGCTTCCGAGATGCTGTGGAATACGGTCGACGTATCGGATCGGCGTCTGAACGCGCGCCTCGCTCGAGAGATGACGCTCGCTCTCCCGAGCGAACTCAGCAACCAGCAAAATGTCGAGCTGATCCGCGACTTCATCGCGGAGCACGTAACCGCAAAAGGCTACGTTGCCGATTGGGCGTTTCACCATCCCGACCGCGCCATGCACAATCCGCATGTGCACATGATGACGACGGTCGCGCCGCTGACTGAAGACGGGTTCGGACGGAAGTCCATCCCCGTTTTGGATGAGAATGGTGATCCCCTACGGACCGCTAAGGGTAAGCTCGTCACGCGGCAGTGGGCGGCCCAAAAGGACGAGCTGTATGCTTGGCGTGAAGGGTGGGCGGAGCAGGTCAATCTCGCTCTCGCGCGTAACGGCCACGAGGTGCGGGTCGATCATCGATCGCATGAGGATCGCGGCATAACAGACCTCGAGCCGACGCTTCATCATGGCCCTTCCAATGATATCGAAAAGCGCGGGATCGAAGCCGAACTTGTGCTCCAGGACGAGGACCGTCGTAGGGCCACCTTCGAGAATCTGGTGGCCGATCCTTCGATCGTCGTCAGGGAGCTGACGCGCAATCAGGCGACCTTCGACGATCGCGATATCGCGCGTTTCATCCATCGCTATGCCGGGCCTGGCGACGACTTCGAGACGCTGCGTCTCAGGGTCGGTGCGCTCGAAAATCTCGTCGTCGTTCAAAGCGAAATCCACGATCCCGAGACAGACCGTGTGGTGCAACGCGCGCGGTACACGACCGTCGAAATGTTCGAGCGCGAAGCCGCGATGATCGCGTCGACGCGCTCGCGTGCGGACGACGCCAGTTTTACCGTTGATGCATCCGATCGCGGTCACGCATTGGACCGTGTCGAGTGCGTGCAAGGGTTCGCTTACACAGCCGAGCAGCGAGCCGCGATTGATCGCCTGACGGGTCCTGAAGGTCTCTCCGTGATGGTCGGTTATGCCGGTGCCGGCAAGTCGACCGTAATGAACACCGTTCGCGAAATTTACGAAACGGATGGACGTCAGGTCGTAGGCGCTGCGCTCGCCGGAAAGGCTGCGGAAGGCTTGCAGCAATCGGCGGGAATAGCCTCACGCACGATCGGCTCCTGGGAACTGTCCTGGGCGAATGGCTATCATCATCTGAACAAGGGCGACGTCTTCGTTCTGGACGAGGCTGGCATGGTCGCGTCGGACCAAATGCAGCGTCTCGTCGGTCAGCTCGACGAGTGGGGAGCGAAGCTCGTCATCATCGGTGACAGCCGTCAGCTGCAACCGATCGGAGCCGGCGCGGCGTTCCGCGCAATTGCCGAAACGGTCGGCTACGTTGAACTCACGGAAGTTCGACGCCAGCAGATCGAATGGCAGGCGGAGGCTGCGATTTCATTCGGCCGCGGGGACGCCGGTCGTGCCCTCGAAGCCTATGTCGAGAACGGTCATGTTCACCATCATGACGATGGCGCGTCGGCCCGTTCGGCGGTGATCGATGGGTGGCACAGCGACTGGCAGGCGACCGCCGATACGGTCATGCTTGCTCACACGAACAAGGACGTCTTCGCGCTCAATCAGATGGCCCGCGAGGCGATCAAACAGGATGGCGGTCTCACCGAGGATCATTCCTTCATCACCAAACGCGGTCCTCGCGGGTTTGCCGTCGGTGACCGTGTCGTCTTCCTCGAAAACGATAGCACGCTCGGGATCAAGAACGGCACGGTCGGCACCGTTACGGAGGCCGAGAAGGGACAGCTTGTCGTCGATGTCGAGCATCTGCCGCAGCCGGTTTCCTTCCGCCAGGAGGAATACAATTCGATCGATCACGGCTACGCGCTGACCGTCCACAAGACGCAAGGAGCGACGCTCGATCGGATCCATGTTCTCGCCATCGGCATGATGGATGCCCAGCTCACCTATGTCGCGATGACGCGACACCGTGAGGCTGTGACGATGCACGTTGCGGACGACAGTTTCCGCCCGCCTTGGTCTGAGACCGTACCGAACCATGACGAGATCCACGCACGGCTCATCCGCGATGGTCTGAAAGACACGACGCTGAACTACGAAGCGTCGCGAGACTACGCTTGGACGCGCGATGAGATCGCCGTCACCAAGCATCAGACCATGCTCGAGCGATTGTCCGCCTGGTGTGAAACGCGCGGGCTCCCCGATCCGCGTGACGTTCGAGAAGCGGTCGACCGGTTTGCCCAGAGTATGCGCGAGCTCGTCGGTATCGGAGCGCCGTCGAAGGACGATATCGTCGTTCCCGATCGTCTGGCCGAAGCGCGCGCACCGCTCGTTCCTGCACTCCCCGAGCGCTTCGCCGGCGTCATCGAGCGGTTGGATCATGTGCAAGCTCATTCGGCTGCCATGGGGCATGAGGGCAATGCGCGCCGTGATGCGTTTCACGCGGCTGACAACGCGCTTCATCGCACGCCCATGTCCCAGAGGCTTCTGAATTGGAGCCAGGACGTCGAGGCGATCGTCGTACCGTCGAGCGTCGTTGCGATCGGCCGGGACTTCGACCATCAGAAAGCCGACAAGCTTCTTGCGGACCTTCATCCGCAAACCCGGTCCTCCCTCGAGGCGAACTGGAAGGCGGTCCATGCCGTCTCTCGCGCTGCCTACGATGTCGGTCTCCTCGAGACCGCTCACGCGATCCAGTCGAGCCACCGCGCAGAGCGCGAGGCGGAGCGTGTCGAGAAGGACTACCGTCGCACTCTAGACCCGATGGTGACGGCTGAAGCTGCGGAACCATCGCCTCCAAGACAGACAGAGTCACCAGCTCCTACGGGGCGTAGCGAAGTACCGCAGAAAGCGCACAACACCACGGTCGAGCGCGTCGCGCCCCAGGCTGCCAAGCGCGATCTTCCCGACCTTTTGCCTGCTATTCGTCAATGGCCGAATACGATTGAAGAAGCAGCTCGCAGGTCTGTCCTCTCCAGCCATCGGTTCGTTGGGGAACATCATGAGCTGTTAACGTTGGCTCGCAGCGTCTGGCGCGACGGCGAAGGTATCGGGCAACGGCTCTGGGACGCCGCGATCAGTGGAGAAGCTCAGACGACCGGTCGCCTCGTTCGGGACAATCCCGAAGCCTTTGGCGCTCTTCTCGGGAGCCGAACCATCTTTATGAAGCCGAATGCAGAGCGTCAGTCGGCGCTCGGCAAACTCAGCCTTGTCGCCTCGCACGTCGAGTTTCTGGGGACGACTTTGGTTCAAGACCTCAGAGCCGCGGAACGTCGCGAAACAGTGTGGCGCGAAGCGCAACAGGTGGCTCTTCCGGGTCTTTCGGATCGTGCCGGAAAGCTCGCAGTCGCGATCTACAAGACATGGGATCTGCCGTATCCTGATCGTGCCAGCGAAGTGAGGCTGCATCTGCAAAAAAATCCTGACGCATGGAACGAGCTCAAGATCTGGAGTGGCGAGGCGGAAAAGCGGTTCCCTGTCGAAGGTCGCGCCGTCTCGTTGCCGGGTATCGCTGCCGATAAAGCTCAGACAATTGACGCTTTGCGCTCCATCGCCCGTTATAGCGTGACCGCAGGAGAAATTCAGATCGACGCGCAGCAGCGAGAGCGCCAACGGGCGATCGAACGCAGCCGTGGCATTGAGCGCGATGACCTCGGGTGGAGCCGTTAAATGATGCGCCAGACTAAAAGGCTTTGAGGTGATGCAAATGTTCCGCAAGCGCCAGTTCGACGGTTGGCTCGATGCTGGCGCATACGGTCGTTCACCAACTGAACTTAATAACGGCGATCTCTCTCAAGACGCCAACAAGATCGGGCATGATGGCAGAAGGCGCCTGTCAAAGCCGGTCTTTGAGCCGCTGCATGAAGTCCATTCGTTCATGCAGGATGGCAATGATGACCGGCCGGTCCTCGTCCAGGAAGACGAGATAATGATGTTCGCAGCGGTGGAGACGAACGCCCTCCGGAAGACCGCAGAGGGTTTTCGATCGCGCCCGCTTGTCGCCGACGGCTTCGCAGCATGCCTCAATTCGATCGAAATAGGTTTCGGCCTGGTCGAGGCCCCATGTTTCGAAGGTATAGCGCCAGATGCCGCGCAAATCCGCTTCGGCGGCAAGCGTAAGATCATAGGACGGCATGGTGTTCGTTAGCGTCCGGCCTCTGCACGCGCTTCACGTCGAATGTCGGTCATCGACTTCGTGGACAGCTCGCCCCGGCGCACCTGCTCGATCCGGGGCTTGAGGAAATTCGCCAGAGCGGCGATCGCCTCGTCATCGCTCATGGCGTCGATCCCCGGAGTTTCACCCAAGGCGCGCTTCAGCACGTAATCCTTCAGGCTCTCACCGCTGAGGGCGGCAATGGCCTTCAGTTTGCGATGCTCTTCAGGGGTGATGTCGATCGAGAGTCTGGGCATGGGACAAAGATAGCCGCCCCAAACCCACAAGACAACATTTGTGCATCAAGCGCACGGTTTTGCGCCTTGGCCGATATTGATACGACCGTTCTCACAATGAACCGATATTTTGACTGGGAAAGCGAAGGACGGTTTTTGCCCAACCGCTTAACCGTTTCCGTGGTCGGTATGGTTCTCCTGCAGGGATATCTAGAATGGGCCGAAAGGAGACCGTCCGCTTGCAGGCAAACAAGGCTGATAGCTGCTGTTCCTCATACACAGACTGAACCGTAGCGATCCGCGAGGCTCTCCCTTGGCGGTCCTTTTTGCGTATGCTTCAAGAGGACCGGGCGGTCGCGGGCAAAAAATCGGGACGCAGCAGCCTTGTTCGTCTAAGCACTCCAAACTGATCGTGCGCGATGCTGAAACCTGCCGTTCGTGAACTAAGCTTCGAACGGTAGACAGAACGACTGCAATTTGGACTTTACCTGCTCTAGTGAGAGCGATCCCCTTGATCGGGACGTTGCAATTAAAAGTGTACCGCCCGCATCATGAGCAAAGATCTGCTATTTCTCGCTCCACCAGACTGAAACGTTCCTTGACTTCTTCTCCAGCGTAGAAGGCAAGCATATCCTCCTTAGTGAGTGTCCCATCGGCTAGGAACTTGATGAGATATCGCTGATTGAACTCGGCGAGTAGAATGCCTTTCTCCACCTGCGCGAGGATTTGCCTCATGTTGTCGATATTAGCCACAATGAGATGCTTCACCAGCGCCATATCGCGAGCGTCCTTAATCAACCGGTTCACGATGATCTTGAGGACGTCAGTGTCAAGCTCCATGGTTTTCGCGTTGAGCGCGATATCGCGCGCCAGCATGTAAGCGATGGCGAGGTTGCGATAATCACCTTTTTGGGAATCGATGATCGCGATTAGCCCGATCCCGGGCACGAACTTTAGATCCTGAACAGCAGTAAGGATGCTGTTGTCGACGAGTGAGGCGTCAAAGACAATAATCCCGGCTTGACCGTCGCGATTGGCCTGCGCTTCCAGCAGTTGACTCCAGGCGGTATCCGCCTTTTTGGTAAAGACGTCCTTGGTCTGGATGTCCCCTAGGCGGATACTCTTGTCGAATTTGCACTCGATCGCGATCCGCTTGCCGCTATCGCCCGCCAGATGGCAGACAATGTCGCCTGTCTTGTTGCGGCGGATCGTACCGGCGCGATCGCCAGTCAGTTCAATCCTGTCGTTGATCTTTTGGCGATCGAAAAACTCCGACAGGAAGTCGGCGATATCGGCCTCGGCAAGCACGCCCTTCACCGCCGACCGGTAAAATAGCTCCTTCTTCATGTCGAAGATGAGCTTTAGGCTTTCAAGCTCGGTGCCGAGCTCGTTCGCGGTTCGCGAGAGGAAGCTTGAAAGTCGGTCCTCCATAAGCGCGAGGACGCCGATATAGAGGGCTTTATGGAGCTGCTCGTCGCGATCCGCGGCGGCGAGCTTGTTAAAGAACCCAAACAGGATTTTGTTGTCGACCTCGAAGGCACCGAAATGAACACGACTATTTTTTTGATCGAGGCTGACAAGTGGCATCTCAGACCCGGCTGTAACGATAGTGACCCTTGATGGACGCCGCCAGGAACTCCCCCTTCGATCCGGCTTGATCTAGGGCCTGGGCGATCTGCGGCGGCACCTCATAATATTGATAGCGACTGCCGTTGAGAAACTCGACCTCGAGCAGCAGTTGATCCTCATCATAGCGGATTGCCGCTATGTTCGATGAGGTAAAGGGAGCGAATTCGTGCCAGGGCATGTGTGTCATTCCTTCTTTTGTGGAGTAAGAACTGGGTTCTGTTGAAGCCAGGTCTCGACAAAATAGCGATAATCCGCAGGGACATGGGCCTTCAGATTCCAGCCGCCCGGCGTCATCGATTCTTCGGGTGCGACCTCATCACAGATGAGTGGATCCTGGCTGTCGGGACGACGATCGCGGGGCGGCGCCTGGATCATGGTACGCATCGGCAACCGAACCGCTTCACCTAAGATGATCGCTTCACCCGTGCGCAGCACAGGTAACATGCTTGTCAGACCATCAAGATTGTCCGAGAGCGCGCTGGTCACGTGCGAGCGATCGGTGGAATTGCTCAACCGCATCGCGAAGAAGGTCCCGCATTGCGACAGGATTGTTGGGTTGATCTCAGCCGGGCGTTGGCTGACGATCATCGCGCCAATCCCATATTTGCGACCTTCCTTGACGATACGCTGCGTCGCAATCGAGGCCGCGCTGCTTCCGTCGTCGCCAAGATAGCTGTGCGCTTCCTCCATCACGACGAGCAGCGGACGCTCGCGTCCGCCCTCCGACAGGTTCCGGGCCCAAAAGAGGCCATCGTAGAGAACGCGCAGAATGTTGCCGATGATATCGTTCGTCACAGTCGAAGGGATGCCCGACAAGTCGAGGATAGTGATTGGCTTATCGCTGCCGAGCCATTGTTCGACCAGGTCAGCGAGCGTTTTGGTCGTCTTGCCGTCTAGGCTTGGATGCCAGTCCCCCGCCTTCAGCAAGAAGTCGTAACGGGCGACGCGGAGCCGAGCACCCAACGCCTCGAGCGGTCCCCGGATGTTGAGAACGTCCGGAAGCCAGTTGATCTTCTCCGGGTCGTTCGCGACGCTTTTGACTTTACGAAAACGTGGCGGAATGCCCGCTTGGGCATCACCCACGATTTTCGCGTTGGAGGCGTCAAGTTCATAGGCCCAGTTAGCTTGATCCGCTGGGCTCGCGCCACCAGCACTGAGATAGGTACCGAATTCCCGGCAATAGAGGCTGTGCCATAGCTTGTTGAGCGAGAAGGGAACCGGGCTGTCGGCTGTAATGCTGGCAGGGTCCACGCCATCGATGGGCTGGACTGCGAGGCTCGCGATCTTGGCCGCGAGTATCTCCTCAAGGATGATATTGCGAGCCTTGCCATCAGGTGGAAGGCTCCCAAACGTCACCCGCAACAACTCGTCGAAACTCAGCGCCCAAAAGGGAATGCACAGCCGGTGTTCGTTGGCATAGCGGACGTCGGGGCTGATCTTGAAGATGTTCGCCCGATCGCCGAGCGCCTTGCCGTATTCGCCGTGGAGATCAAGCACGACGATCCGCGCCGACGGAAAACGGCCTTCGTCTGACAAGACATTCAAAAGTCCCGCGACCGTCGTCGACTTGCCTGACCCAGTTGTCCCCACCACGGCGCTGTGACGGGATACCAGCTTGTTGACGTCGACCAGCGCATCAATCGACTCGCTACCCGCGACATGACCGACGCGGACAAGGTGGTTCTGCATGTCCGACTGGCCATAGATGGCCTGAAGATCGGCCTCGGAGACGAGATGGACCTCGTCCTCGAAAGTTGGATACTGCGAGATACCGCGCTGAAACCGGCCCGTTCGATAGCCTTCGCCAACTAGCTGGATCGTCATCCAGCGTAGACCGTTGGGCATCAAGAGGGCCGCCTTCTCGGGGACCGCACTTGCCCCCACCTGCGAAACAATGCCGTAGAGATCGACATAACCGACCGGGATTTTGACGAAACTACCGATCTGGCCGATCTTGTGTCCCTGGCCCTGAACAAAGCTCAGGCCCGAGAAGCGGTCCGACGTCAAAGTGACACTGACCGATGTGCCGCTGACGTCCTGGACCGTGCCGATGACGGTCGCCCGGTCGGCAACGTCAGGCCGGATCATCGCTTATCCTTTCACCCGAAAGACCACGCAACAGGGTGCCGAGCGCGGCGAAGTCCCCGAGCCGCAGGGTAACCTTGTCGCCATCCTTCACGAGGATGCTGGACGGCAGCGCGAGATCATCGGTCCCTTCGCTCGACCACTCACCGAGCGTACGGCCGACGATCGCCTTGTCGAACCCGAGAAGGCTCAGGTTAGGCATCGCCAGGGCGCACTGGCGAGCGAGTTTGTAGTTCTTCCACTCAAGCTCACCAAACACGCAAGCGAAGACATGCGCGGTCGGATTGGCCTCGAGACTGCGGCAGATAACATCGTTAATATGCTCGTCTGCGAACGAATAGCCGCAGATGAAGAGCAGCGACGAGGGCGCGAGCAAGAAGGCCTTCAGGCGATCGAGCATCGCGAGATACGGCATTTTGCGGCTCTGATCATACTTCAGATGCGACGGGTAGATAAGATAGCTCTGTTTGTCGGTCTTCTCGTCACTGCGCACGACATCGGTCTTGCCTTCGAGACGCCAGTTAAGCGAGCCGTGAATTTTCCAAAGCCGCGTCCAGCGCGGCGGCAGCAAGCCCTCATCCTCGACCGCGCCAAGGTCGAAGAAGGCCTTTCGCGCGCCGACGAAGCCATCGAAATAGGGCGCTGAGCTTTCCTCGAGCGCCTGCTCCATCAACAGGTCGTAGTTGGTCGTGAAGAGATGGACCGGCCGCTCGCGACGGATCGAACGACTCCAGATCGCAAGGTTATGATAGGGACTGTCCTTCAGCGGAAGCTCGCGACGGACCTCTTTAGAGATTACGTCGCAGACCTTCGTGTCGAGGGCGATGAGCTCGGCGGCCGTCAGTCCACGTACGTCTCCGTTGCCGGCGACGCTTGCGAACATGCGGATGCGGCTTAGCAGGAGCTCAATATTACCACCATCGCCGCCGTCATCGGTCACGATCGCAACGATCTTGTCCCATGTCGACGGTTTGGCGGCGTCGTTGCTGGACAGCTGCTGCGCGATCACCTTCGTCAACCCCGCCACATCCCAGATCAACGGATCCGTTACGGTCTTTCCGCCTTCCTCCCGCTCATTGACGCGGATCGACAGCGGGCACCCCGCACCTAGGAAGAAGCCTATCGGTTTGCGGTTCTGCGACAGGGCTTGTTGAATGAAGCTGATCTGACGAGCCGGATCATGTTTATGCATCTCATCCCCTCGCCGGCATTCTCGCTTTGACCGGAATAACCTGCCCCTTATATTTTGCAAGTACAAATCTAGTAAGCTGAGACGGATCTATTTCTGGTTCTCCAGACGGCGCCCAGATTGGTTCGTCATCCATGGGTTTTGATCCCGATTGCGCAAAGGGAGAGTGTCGACGACTTGCGGACAGCCGCCGAAACGAGTGGCTGGCTTGATGTCCGCTTTTCGGAGCTCGAAAGTGCATTACGGATGACCGGCATGGGCGGCGCAGAGCTGTCGTTATGTGAGCTTCCGATGAAAGCATCCTTATATATATGATAATGTCCTTTATTCCCCAGTCGCTTGAGCCGACGCGTCTTTGACGATCGCCTCGACCAGCCGCACGACGCCGCGTCGCACATCGCGATCAGAGATCGTAGCGAAAGCGCTGTTGAGCTCGAGCCCTTCAGGAGACTGGACGAAGGACGCCAGCCCGCCGGCGTCAATTTTTAACGCGGCCGCATCGTCGAAGAATGCGCTGGGGGGCAGGTCGAAGACGTCCGCCACCTTCTGCAGCCGGCTGACGCTGATCTGGTTCGTGCCTTTTTCGTGTTTCTGCACCTGCTGAAAGGTCACGCCGAGCGCGCGCGCCAGAGCGGTCTGGCTCATGCCTTGCGCAAGCCGGTGCATACGAATACGGCCGCCGACCGCAGCGTCGATTGTGTTGCCAGTTTTTGTCTTCGCCATAACCCCGCTCCCAGCTGAACGGGATGCTAGCCGGGTGGCCGTCTTGATTGCAACTCAGAAGGGCCGGCTATGGCCTGTGAAGAATAGCATGCTGCTTTTCGGCGCTCGCTGCCCCTTGGCAGGGTCGTGTCTGCCCGCCGGCATCTGTCCGTTCATGCCTTGACCTGCACCAGGCCGGGCAGAACTGCCGAACTGAAGCCGGCGTGCGCTTTCTCCCGTGCCCGTCAGGGCAAAGAGCAATCAACGGGAGACCCCACCATGACTCTCAACACCAACGCCCAATGCCCAACGCGCGACCGTACTCGAGAACGGCCGCCGCGCCGCCGTCGGCCAGGACATCAACCCCTTGCCCGAAGCTGACCTCTTCAGCGGGGTTATAAAAAACCAGATGACACGCCGAAGGAACCGGCTAAGCTTCGCTAGCCCTTTGTATTTCAGCCATAGCGTGGGGAAACTATGCTGCGAGTGATCGAAGCCCAGGCGAAAGCTCTCGTCGAGAAGATGGAGCATCTCGAAGACCGAGAGTTGGTGCATGAGGCGCACGAACTCCATGCAACGATCGTTTCCGCGATCCGCGTTCCGCAAAGCGGGGTGGACTACCCCGCATGGGAGCAACTACGGAGAATTCGATGCAAAAGGCAGTAGTCTGAAACATTGCTAGATTTTGTTTCAGACTACGAACGGTGGACTGCCAGATTTCAGATTGAATGAGGCGCGTTAGATTTGCAGAGCGAATAATCGTTGCGTTGTACGCGAGTTTTCCACCAGACCAAGCATATGCGCGGGCGTCAACAACTTATTCTAACATTTCAATTGGGGCATCAGGGACATGCTTTTTAATTGAATCTACCGCTCGTTGTGCGCCGGATTTTGAGCTATAGCCCTCTGTCGAAAATATTACTTCACTGTTATATTTGAAGCGAACACGAAATTCGCCAGACTTGTCTTTATATATCTCGAATTTATGGGCCATAAGTTCCGTCCTTTCGAAAGATCTCAGGTCTCTTTACCTGAGTTCTACAATTATGTATGCCCGTTCGATACAGGCAAATTTTGGCTTATCGCAATGACTCAAGACAAGCCTTCCTCTTTCGCTTCACTCTTAACGGCATCCTTGCCGGTCTTGACCACGTCGGAAACCCGCTCGGCAATGGTTTCGTCGTGCTGCGAAGCCTTCGGCTTAAGCCCTTTGCCCTCGGCTTCATCGCTTGCCGCCTCGTAGGCTCTGGAAGCCACAGCCTCAGCTTTCTGCAGCGTGTTTCGGCCTCGTTCATACGCCTCGTCGCGTAGATGGTCTCGCGTCTCGCCCATCCACTCGTCTTCGGTTCGTGTCGCAGGCAGCATCGCGCCAACAGCTGCGCCGATCGCGAGTGCAACTGCTCCGAACACGAGCGGTTCGTCATGAACGAGATCCGCTAGATTGCGCTGCGCTCGAGATCCGGCACGGTAGGCGCTCCGACCTGTCCGCCTCGCGCTGTCCATTGCCGACGACGTTGCATGGGACATGGTGTCAGTAGCATCATGCAAACCTTGGCGAGCTGCATTACTAGCTGACCGGGCCGCGCCTGACACGGTTTCGCCAGCGCTCTTGGCGCTCTCCGAAACGCTGGACGCTGCGCTCGTACCGGCAGTCCCAATTGAACTTGCAGCCTCGGATATTTTTCCGCCGATGCCGGAGCCGGACGAACCAGTCACGCTCGTTGATTGCGCTGATGAGTCAGTAGGAGGGTATGGTTCGCTCGAAGGGCTCGCATAAGAAGAAGCTGATGCGGCCGAAGGTGTGGGATACCGACCAGATGTTATTGGTCGCTCATCGCTGAAATCGCGGTCATGTGGTGGGAAGGCTTCATCGAAGCGATCATATTCTCGATCTTCACGCCAACGGCTGTAGCGATCGGACATTTCGCGGCCTCTACTGCGCGCTCCATCTCCAAGGAAAAGCCAAGCAAGGCCAGCTCCCACCAATCCCAATGCTAGCGGGTTGTCGCGAACCTGACGGCCAAGGTTCTTGACGGTATCCGCGCCCTGGCCTTCCTTCAGATAGCCTGAAAACTCGTCGACGATCTGTCCGACGGATAGGCGATCGCGGATCGCGTCAAAGGTCGAATCGAGGCTTGCGCGGTGGCTTTCGGCTTCCCGTTCCAGCCGATCGGTATCGGTGCTCATCGTGTCTGCTCCTTCGCGAGCTTGGCATCCTTGCTCAGCTGGTTGGCGGTACGGTTCGGCATCAGCTTACCGGGCTCAAGATCCTTTTTGCCTTTCATGAGAAGGACGACGCCAATCACCGCGATGACGACTCCGACGATTAAGGATGCCCATCCAGGTCCGATGTCAGGCTCGCCAATCTTTGAGACCGCAGTCACAAGGGCGGCCGTAAGGGTAATCAGTGCCACCAGCAGGCAAATCGCCCCGGCAACAAGCGATCCGCCTGCGACTTCAATCTGGGTGACCTTTTCGGAAAGCTCCGCGCGGATCAGCCGCGTTTCGGTTTGGACAAGTTCGCTCGTTTCCCGCAGAGCGTGAACCACGAGGTCCGGAAGCGATCTCGGTTCTTTGGGATCAGCGCTCATTGTTTTCGCCCTTGAGAGGATTGCTAGTCGAAGAAATGGGCTTTGCGGTGGGTGGGGGTGTCGCGGCTTTCGCAGCTGCGAGAGTGTCTTTCGGGCGTCCGTCCGTCTGACCCAGATCATCGCTGCCGTGGCGTGATGTGCCTGTGACCGGATCGCGAGCCGCCGGGTACGCTCCTTCGGCCGGTCGAAGCTGCTCTCGGTAGGTCGAACGGTAATCACTTGGCATTGCCGCTGACCGTGAGGGGGAGGTGTAACCGCGCGACGAAGATTGGTGGGCCATGTCGCTTCGTTCGGTACCCCCGGGATCACTGGCGTAATCGCGTTCGTTGTGCTCGCTCGAGGCACGGGCAAACCGGCCGAGCGCGAGGCCGGCCAGCGCGGCTCCCACCAGGAAGGTCGTGGGACGCTCGCGTGCGAACCGCGCAACTGACTGGGTCAGTTCGCCGATATCCTTGCCATGAATGGTCCGAGATGCCTGCTCCAGACCGCCCGCGACCTCGCGAACGACTTGAGAAGCCATCGATTGATCGCGCGAGCCGAGTTCGTCGGATGCCTTGCGGACTGCCGCGGCAAAGTCTTCGAGACCTCCTACGACGGTTTCCTTGCCCTTTTCGCCTTGCTCATAGGCTGTCTCTCTTGCGCGTTCCGAAAGGTCTGATGCCGTATCACGGAAGGAGTCAGTGGCCTTGCGCGCTTCCGTTTTCGCAGATTCGAATTCTTCAGTTCCTCGCGCCTTCGCTTGTTCGAGATCATCCTGAGCTTGGCCCGTTCCCTCAGAGCCGGAGGAGGTAGACGATGGTTCGGATATCATCGGTTAAACCCTTTAGTTGAGCCCGAGAAGGGACAATATTGCCAAAACGACGACGATCAGGCCGATGAGATAGATGATGCTGTTCATAAACGTGTCTCTTCGATTCCATTGACCAACGACAGAAGGGCTACGACGTTTTCGATCTTCGCTGCATAGCTGCCAAAAGCAGCGTTGCCGGGATGGCAAGCGCCAACGTGCCGGCAGATACGCGCTTTGGTCGCCGCGAAGCCGGCTCCTGCCATTTTCTGTCTTGAGTGGATTGCTCCCGGTCCGAACCGCGTCGTCCGTCACCTGCAACATGGTCGGCCATGTAAGCCCCGCGTTGCCCCAATGGACGCTCGGGCCCTGTTGTCGTGTCCCGGGCGGTCTGATGTTCCATTTCGGAATTGAGTTCCCCCCCGATGATGAGGATTGTCGAGGAAATCCAGATCCAGGTCATGAAGCCGATTAAGGCACCAAGCGAACCGTATGTTTTGTTGTAGGAGCCAAAGTTCGCGACGTACCAGGAGAACAGCACGGACACGATCATGACGAGCATCATGGTCAGGATGACGCCGGGCGTGATCCACTTCCATTGGGCGTTTGCCCGGCACGGTCCCCAGCGATAAAGCGAGGCGACAGCCAAGGAGACGACCACCGCCATTCCCACGTAACTTGCGATGCGTACGAGCCATTCGGTCGATTGGCCGAGCCCGACGAACTCAAGGACGATCGGCAGCAGAACCACGACCACAATGAAGAGGATTGCGCTCACCACAGCCGCGAGAGTGAAGGCGAGCGAGATGAGGGTCAGTTTGACGAACCCGCGCTCTTCATGTTCGTCATAAGCGACGTTCATCGCTTCAAAGAGCGCCTTCATTCCGGCATTGGCGCTCCATAAAGCGAGGGCAAGAGAAATGACGAATGTCACACCAAGCGTCGCATTATCTTGCTGGCTCAGGCGGGTAAGTTGCTCGCCGATTATGTCCATCCCGCCCCCGGGAACAAAACTGGACAACATCGAGATCTGTTGTTGGATCGTCGAGGGATCAGCAAATAGGCCGTAGACGGATACAAGAGCGGATAAAGCCGGAACCATGGCCAGAAGAAGATAGTAGGTTACACCCGCGGCGATAAGCATGACGCGGTCATCGCTGATCTCTTGGTAGATGCGCCATAAAACGTCTTTCCACCCCGCAGGTGGAATTTCGCCTGGCGATGCAGCATCAAGACCTCGAGCAGAATCCGCCATCACGCTCACAAACTTGCCCGGTGCCAATGTTCCGGATTAACGAAAACTTGATCTCAAACCCGACTGTAGACCTCCCGGTTCCCAATGGATTTCAGCAGAATTGAGAAAATTCAGTCGTGGCCACCAAGTCACGTGCAGCCAAACAGTATTCGATAATCAACTATAAATGTTATCTGATGATGCGTGCGATATTGAAGCGTAAATGTCCTCTGTCGAACTGCGAGACAGCAGCATTATTCAGATCGAATGAAATTGCCATGCAGCAGCCTACGTCGTCAGGCATATCCGCGGCGCTCCTTCGATCGCTGAAGTCGGGTAAATTCCCCCACGGCCGCGTCGGCCGTTTCAAAGAATTGCCGCATCACTCGGCCGCCACGGCCGATCCGGCCATATTCGCGCACGAGGCAATAGCCGCCGAACAGGGTGGGCTCGATCGCCAGGACTTAGAAGCGGGACATGCGCTGCTTAGGATCAACTCGGCAGAGGTAGAGCCGGGGCGGCAGGGAGGCGACCAGTCTGTCCAGGAAGTTGAGCTGCGCCGTCATGGCTGCAGCCTCGCAATGGTTTGGTGACTGACGTTGAACGAGCGTGCGATCGACGTATGGGCTTCGCCGTTAGCCCGGCGTTCGAGGGCTTCGGCCTTTTGTGCCGCAGTCAGCTTTGGCCTTCTTCCCATCTTCACGCCCCGCGCCTTTGCCCGGGCGCGGCCCTCGGCCGTGCGGGTTTTGATTAGATCCCGCTCAACATCGGCCAAGCCACCAAGCACCGCCAGCATGAGACGGCCGGTGCTGTCGTCGGTATCGGCCCAGGGCTGAGCGAGCGACCTAAAGCGTGCGCCGGCATCGACGATGCGCTTGACGATGGCGAACATATCGAAGGTCGAGCGGGCCAGGCGGTCGATGCGGGTGACCACCAGCTCGTCGCCTGGGACGAGGATGGCAAGTAGCTTCATCAGCTCCTGGCGGTCGGCCTTGGCGCCGGAGACCTTCTCGCGGAAGACGGTCGTGCATCCAGCGGCATGCAGCTCCTCGAGCTGGGCCTCGAGCGTCTGACCAACCGTCGAGACCCGGGCATAGCCGAAAAAGCGAACAGGGGCGGTACTTTTGTCCATGATTTATGGACAGTGTAACCCATTGAGCGGGCTATGCAACTGAAACTGTCCATAATTCGTGATTTTTTTATCATGTCAGCTTTGACTTTCTGATGACGCCATAAGCCCATCGCGAAAGGCGCACCGGTACATTTAACGTCATTGCAAGCAGGTACTCTGCCGCTGACCGTGTGCGATCATCAATCAATGAGAATGCGTATATGCGATCCATATACTGCGATGTTTCGTCTTACTTTCAACGATCATCGCGGCACTCGAGCGATAACCGTCTACCCCAGGGATTACATTGACGGACTCCCCTCCGGATTCGGCTTAACTCCTCGTATTCGCCGATCGTTTCTTACGAACGGCGAGATATCTGCATGCCGAATAATTGGGCCTTCGGGTCGTTTACCTTAGGAATGTAAAGGCCGCTTCATCTTGAGAGCGGCCTTTTCTCACTGGCTTTCCATTGCGCTTTTTCTTGATTCAGAATTTCTTTCATTGCATCTTCGACGCTTTGGCATTCACTATTTATCACAATTATAATTTCGTTCTCCGCGCATTCTTTCTTGATTTCCTCAATTCTTATTTCCGGTGACCCATACTTATTTTGATACCACATTTCGATATTCATTCGTTCTTTAATCGCGAATTGTATTCGCCTTTGTGCTGCAGGGTGCATAAGCCAAAATGCAAGCCGATTTATTTTTATCGGTTCATCGATTGATTTCAAAGGGAAAACAATGAGTACTTTCGGTCCCAGCAGCCCACTATCTACCTGACTTTGGAATACATAGTATGGATTTGACATAGAGATCCAGTTGAGCGCAACACGGTAACCATTTTCCTCAAGGAATTGTATTCTTGAAATAAGTGCGGCGCCAAAATTCGATATAATCTGCATGTTATCATCGGCACTTACTAATATACTTACGCTGTAATTTACTACAACTTTTCCTTTAGGGGCGGAATTAACATCGCTGAGCATACAAAGCGGTTCCCCGCTTAAAAAGCGCCCTACATCTGGAAGGAAGCCGGCGACGTCGTAGCCTTGGGACTTTGGTGTATCGATCTGGCTCATTGGCCGCTTTTGGAGCGTTTTGGTTATCAGTTGTGCGCCTTCCGGCCACCCGTTAATTGCCAATTCAAGTGCTTGTTGCCAACTGTCAGTAAGTGTATCTATAGACCGCTCCACCGAAACCATGCGACTCATTAATTCCGAATTATTCCATACCACTTCGCCGTTGTTCGCCATATCGATAAAGTCGTCGACGTGGCGGAATATTTTCCGAATCGTTGGCAGATTTTTCTCATTTCCTCTTAAATTTATAGTCTTTTCTTCTTTATCATCTCCACGCGCTTCGGATCGAGACCGCGCCATACTACCATCTCCTCTACAAGCTCTGGCCTTTCAGCAAAATGGGGAATACGCAATAATCTCGCACCTTCGATTGATGCTCGCATCGATATGACATGATCAATCTGAAGCTCGTTTGTTGATTTACGCCAACGTATTATTTTTTCGACCCAATTGTTGTTTCCTGCATAGCGACGCTCTAGATCTTCATCGTACGGAATATCAATTACGACCCATCTATCAAGAGTGGCTGCATCAAGTTTGTTGCGAATGTAAGAATAGCTACCACCGGTTCCGTACGTATTAGCGGATGCCAGGCACTTAAAATTCTCATGGGCTCGTATAGGTTTATGGGAAATTATTTCGTCATGCGCCTGCCTCTGGTCTTTCGCGATATTAGTCGGAAAATCACACATCTTGTTAGCAATAGCGGCATTTAAGGCTATTAGCGCTTGCGGTGCAGATGCATCGATTTCATCAAAAAGATAAACACCGCCAAAACAAAATGCCTGGAAGAACGGAGTGGGATTATATGTGCCTCTCGCGTCACGAAACCCTAATAACTTATATTCGCTATTTACTGCGCCATTCATATAAAATTCTAACTGCAGTGCATCAGCAACGTGTGAGGCGATCATCGTTTTCCCAGAACCAGCTGGACCGACCATCATTACATTATGCCCATTGGCACAAGCATAGTATACGTCCAAGAAGCTCTTGTGAGGAATTTCAGGCGGCTTATTCCTAGGAACACTGGATACAGGAAATACAGATTTTCTCCTCAGAGACTCCTCGATCACGCCCTCAACAAAATCGTCGATATTAGCTTCAATGTATTTCTGAGCATCAATACCTGTTGAATATAAGCGCACCGCATGAACTATTTCTTTCTTTGCTTCTTCGCTATTAAGAATCGTTTTAAAGGCAGATACTAATTCGTTTTTGACGTAATCCTTTTTAAACTCAGATCTGACAAGGAATTTAGTGGAAGACTCGACTTGTTCGTTAACATGCTGAGCGACTTGATAATACAGCTTTTGGCGATGTTCCGGCTCTTTGAAAACGAGTGGGATTTGAGACAATACAAAGTTGCGTAGGTCATCTTCTGTCATACGGACTCAGCCATAGCTCTTAAAAACAACATTGATCGTGTGGAGACTGCTAGACAGGATCAACCTCGTTATAGATATCCCTTAGGGCGTAATAGAGTCCATCGCTGTAGCGCGACTAGCAGCGGCGGCTGAAACACCCGGTCGCATGACGCATAAAAATTGTTGCAGTCGACCAAGGCAAACAGCGGTGCCACGGGCTACAGCATCCGGATCGAGCGGGAAACCACGCCCCAGATTTCCAGCTCCTGCCCCTCCCCGATGTCGAGGCTTGGGAAGGCCGGGTTTTCCGCCTGGAGCGACACGCCATTGGCGCGAACCTGATAGCGCTTGATGGTGAACTCCCCGTCGAGGCAGGCGAGCACGATACAGCCGTTGACCGGCGCGCGCGAGCGGTCGACCACCGCAATGTCGCCCGGGAAGATTCCGGCACCGGTCATGCTCTCTCCCGCCACGCGCACGGCGAACGTCGCCGGCGGATTGGTGACGATCAGCTCGTTGAAGTCGAGCGGCCCGTCCATGTAGTCGTCAGCGGGTGAGGGAAAGCCGCAGGAGGCCGTGGTGCTCATCAGCGGCACGGTCTGGGCCGTCCGGGCCTCCACGTCCAGAAACGCGTTCACGTCCCCTGCCCTGAAGCCGCGTTCGTTCATCCGCCGCGCGATGTCCGCCAATGGCACCGGCAGCCGCACGACGCGGGTGGCAGGGCCTGGCTTGCGGCCAGCATTGGAGCGGCGACCGCTGCGGGAATTGATCGGGTTCATGATCGAGCCGCTTCTTTTGATTTCTGTTACAGAAATTACACGAAAGCGGTTCGTGTTCCAGTTTGCAGTTCCGGTCGTGCCCACAAAAGCAGCGGGCATGATGCCGCAGGCTCGAGGCAGCTGCCTCCTCGTTCCTGTCCAACCCTCCAAAATCGCATCGACAGGCACGTCGGGCCTTTGACCATCTGGTTCGTCGCACGCGTCGTCCGAGGGCAGTTTGATCGTCCGGAAAGGATCGTGGTTCCTGCGGCTGGTGCGGCCTCGTTTTGTCCGATCACGCCGCGCGTCGGCGATTGAGTTTAGCGGTGGTGTCCGTTGGACGTCCCCGCCCCTTCCGTCATCAAGCGCGTGATGCGCGCCGGCAGCCGTCTATCCATGCCCTGCCCGCTCCGATCCGTGTTGAACAGGACATCCGGCTTCAAGCCGCCGCGCCTCTCTCCCGCGCCCTTCGGGGCGAAGACAAACCAACGGGAGAACCCCTCATGAAACTCATCACCAATGCCCAGCGCGAGCGGATGCTCAAAAACGGCCGCCTCACCGCGCAGGGAGAAACCATCGATCCCCATCCGGTCGTCAAGCTGTTCACCCCGAACGGTGCCGCGACTTGGCTCCTGACCGAGCTGGATCCCAGCCAGCCCGACGTTGCCTTCGGCCTCTGCGATCTTGGCGTGGGTTGTCCGGAACTCGGTTACGTCAGCCTTGCCGAGTTGGCGAGCGTTCGCGGCCGCTTAGGATTGGCCGTCGAGCGCGATCTGCATTTCCAAGCCGACAAGCCGCTTTCGGCTTACACCGCAGCCGCGCTCAAAGCCGAAGCGATCGTCACATGAACCCGGCCGCGTAAGCGGCCTTTTGCTGCATGAGAGCCGCCGCAGATTTTGCAACAGAATACTATGAAAGTGTTTCAGAAACGAGCGTTCGAACGACCGGGGTGGGTGGTAAGCTTCCTGTCGGCTTTTTGGATTGAACTGGGCTAAGCTGCCGTTCCTCCGAGCAAGTTCAGCGAGCCCAAACCCGTGACGGCGCCTTCCCAGACATTCTTGAACCTTCCCACCCGCCTCCAGCCGAAGGATAAGTTGCGAGCCGCGATATTCGGAGTCGGCCACGGCACGACGTACCCTGGACGAGATAGCGGCGGACACGCGTTGGCGGCGGATGCCATTCGTGCTGCCAGCCAAGAAGATGCGTCGCTCATCGACCGCTGGGATTTCGACCTTGATGGCCCCCTATTCAACGGTGGTCCGGTTTCCTGCGTCGACGCAGGAGATGTCGAGACCGTGATGGATGACGGCGTGGGCAACCGCGCCCGGATTGAGCGGAAGACCCGCGAGGTTCTTGGCCAAGGGGCAGTCCCGGTCATGATCGGCGGAGACGATTCCGTGCCGATCCCCTTCTTGGCCGCCTTCGCGGGCCAGGGAGCGATCTGGGTTCTCTAGATCGATGCTCATATCGACTGGCGCGACGAGGTGGATGGCGAAAGGTTCGGCTATTCTAGTCCCATGCGCCGGGCGAGCGAGATGGCCCACGTCGCTGGCATCGTTCAGGTCGGTATTCGTAGCGTCGGAAGCGCGGGCCTCGCAGAGATCAATGCGGCTAATGCCTACGGAAGCCGGATCGTCACGGCGCGCGAGGTTCACACCCGAGGTGTTGAGACCGCACTAAACCATCTACCCGAAGGAGCGCAGGTCGTGGTTACATTGGACTGCGATGGGCTCGATCCCAGCGTCATGCCTGGCGTGGCAGCGCGAACGCCGGGCGGGCTCAGCTACACCCAGACGATCGATCTCGTTGCGGGCGCGGCCCGACGAGGCCGAATCGTCGGGATGGACCTGGTCGAATTTCTGCCCACTACAGACTTAAACGGTGTCTCGGCTCTCACCGCCTCGCGCATCCTCGTCAACGCGATTGGTACCATTGTCCGTCAACGCTGAGCGACCTGATTGGGCGGGAAGCTGTCTTTCCTTCTTGAGGGCCGCCAACCACGAAAGCGGACCAGTGCCGCTGCACGGCAACACTTCAGGCCGTCGCCGGGCTTAGAGCGCTTTGCTCGTCAGGATTTCGTGGGTGTTGACAACCGTGGCGAACTCCTCGGACAGGTCGCTGAGGGCGGCGGCGTGCACCTCGGCCGCCGGTCGCATCGTCCCGTCCAACCCCATGCGATCGAAGGTGGCAGTCGCATCCTCGACGACGAAGGTTGTAAACCCGAGATTGCCGGCCATGCGAACCGTCGTGGAGACGCAGTGGTTCGTCGTCATTCCGACGACAACCAGCTTTTCGGCACCGCCGGTTCGTAGATCCTGTTCCAGGCTCGTTCCAATGAAGGCGCTGTTGACGTCCTTGCGGTAAACCGGCTCGGCGGCAAGAGGAAGGGATTCGGGTTTCGGCTGATGCCCTGACGTTCCCATTCGAAAATGTCCTTCAGGCAAACGTGACGCATGAAGGACATGACGGATCGGACGCCCCTCCCGTCGCCAAAACGCGAGCAACCGGGCAATGTTCGCTTCCGCCTGCGGGTTGTTGCGTTGCCCCCAGGCAGGATCGGTGAAGCCGTTCTGAACATCGATGACCAGCAGGGTTGCGCTTTGAAGAGCCATCGCTTGCGCCTTTCGGACCGGAGTGAGCCGCATCTGCCCTCAATATGGCTCTGGCGCAAACGACGATGATCCCTCAAAAAGCGTCATGCCTCATACAATCGCCTTCTATGTCCATCAGGGTCACCAGCTCCTCGATCTGGCTGGGCCGCTTGACGCGTTTCACGCTGCGAACACAGCGGCCAGCCGCCCGCTTTACGCAACAAGCGTTCTGTCGATATCAGGCGGTGAGGTGTGCGGTGGGACCGGCCTGCCGATTGGCACGCATCCCGCCACCGAGGCAAGCGTCGACACGTTGATCGTCGTGGGCGGTCGATTCGAACGGTTGCGGGATGCGGACGAGGTGGCGATGGTACGGCGTCTTGCATCCGCGGCGACACGCATCGCCAGCGTTTGTACAGGCGCATTCCTCTTGGGCGAGGCGGGGGTGCTCAACGGTCGTCGCGCTACGACACACTGGTCGCGTACAAACGAGCTGCAACGAAGTTTCCCGTCTGCGAGTGTCGAACCAGATCGCATCTTTGTGGCGGACGGACCTGTCTGGACATCCGCCGGCATCACGGCTGGCATCGATCTGGCACTGGCCCTAATCGAAGCGGACCATGGCACAGACCTGGCGCGGACCGTTTCGCGCGAACTTGTCGTCTACCATCGCCGTCCAGGCGGCCAGTCGCAGTTCTCCGCCTTGTCTCTCCTAGAACCCGACGCCGACCGGATGCGTATGGCCCTTGCCTTTGCACGCGAGCATTTGGCTGAACCGCTCCCGCTCGATCGTCTGGCTGAGGCTGCTCGACTGAGCCCTCGTCAGTTCGGACGCGCCTTCCGCCATGCGACCGGAGAAACGCCTGCCAAGGCCGTGGAACGTCTTCGCGTCGAGGCGGCGCGGCTGCGTTTGGAGGAGGGGATGGAGTCCATCGAGCTGATCGCTCGCAGCGTCGGGTTCGGCGATCCCGAGCGGATGCGCCGGGCTTTCGTGAAGCGCATTGGTCTTTCGCCTCAGGCGGTGCGTCAGACAGTCCGTCCGCTTTCCGGCGGTCGCGCTGTGGGCTGAAACGTCCACATTGGGTTGGAAGCGGATGGACTGCTTAAGGCGGCGGCTTTCCCGCCGCCGATCGGCTCGAATGGGTGGAAAGCAGCCATTCGCGAGTCCGCCGACAAATGGCAGCTATGCGGACAAAGTTGCCTTTCGCTCACTGACTTCAAAAGTCGGGTTTGACTTGAGAAGCGGACACATTTAGCTTGAGAACGA
>NZ_JAGJCF010000021.1 GCF_017815135.1 Jiella mangrovi
CAGCCTCATGCAACTGTTCAGGTTTCGAAGACGGCGCGGGAAGGGGCCATGCCAGGCACCGGTCTGCCTTGCGGACGACCAGGATTCTCTCGGCCTCCTTCCCGCCTCCCACCATACACCAATTCGAACACACAGGATTCTCGGGACGGGGCCCGAGAATGACGAAGCGTCGAATGGTGCGCCTTCTCGATCAAGTCGTGGCCGCCCTTCGAGGATCGTGTCGTGCACACTGGAGCGTCGCTCATCATCCCGCTGTATCTTTTGGTTTTGCAAGATCTTCTCCGAAAACCGGTTCCCACTTTTCGGAATCATATTTTAATCGCGGGGTGCCTGATCCGGGGACGTGTTGAGGACCACGTTCCTATCCAGCCAGGCGGCCAGTTGATCCTCCGAGAGCGTTCCATCCGCAATAGAACGCCATGTGTGGATAATCTCGTCCTCGGAGACCTTAAAATCCACCGCCGCGCCGGCGTTGAGACTGAGAAAGTTCAGAGTCGCGACAAAGGAAATTCGCTTGTTGCCATCGCGAAATGCATGGTTCTTCGCGAGACCGTAGCCAAGCGCCGCCGTTGTCGTTAAGAGCGTCGGCGCCTCGGCATACTGGTAATGGTCGATTGGTCTCTGAACGGCCGATTGGAGAAGGTTTTCGTCGCGAATCCCGTGCATTGTGCCGCGCTTCGCAGTTTCGCGCTCGTGCATCGCAATGATGGTTCGCACGCTCAGGAACTTAATGACGCGTTCCTACTTGGCCAGAGCGATCAGCACGCGTTCGTATCGGTCCATGACGTCCTCGGCAATTGCCATGGCCTCGTCGTGGTCCGCGATCTCGATGACGCGATCGGCCTGAGCTGGCTTGGCGGCCTGCTGCGACTCCGGCTTCTTGGAGGCCCGTCTGTCGAGGGTCGAAACGGGATTGTTACGCACGTTCTTGCCCTCCTTGGCTATGCGACTTGCACAAATATATGTCGTCCCAGGACGACTGTACAGCGAAACGCTTGTGTTTCGGTTGTGAGCCGATGCTGACCGGCCGCCCTCTCTTCAAGCCTCGAGACCGGCCAATCGCCGTTCGGGTCACGCACTCGCAGATGGCGAAGCCCCGTTCCGGCAGCGCCTCGCGGCGGTCTTCTCCTGCCCGTTTCGCGATGATCCGGAGCGCGGCGAGGGATGCTTTCACGACCTTGTTCCGACATCCCATTCCCCAAAGGCGCGGGGCGCCCTGACGGGAGGTTCGTTGTCTGCCGGACGACGGCGAACATGCACGAGGCCGCCGGCCTTCCCTGGCCAACCGAATCCTTGCCTTACTCATGGTGCGTCCATAGTTTGCGAGACATCTGCCCCAAATTTGCGAAACCGGACCCATGACCCTGCGCCTCAATTCCGTTCTCGACGCCATCGGCAACACGCCGTTGATCCGGCTCAACCGGGCCTCGGAGGAGACCGGCTGCGAGATCTATGGCAAGGCCGAGTTCATGAATCCCGGCCAGTCGGTGAAGGACAGGGCGGGCCTCTTCATCATTCGCGACGCCGAGGAAAAGGGCCTGCTTGCCCCCGGCGGACTGATCGTCGAGGGGACGGCGGGCAATACCGGCATCGGCCTGTCGCTGGTCGCCAAGGCGCTCGGCTACGAGACGGTCATCGTCATTCCCGAGACCCAGAGCGAGGAAAAGAAGGACGCGCTGAGGCTGATGGGGGCCCAGCTCGTCGAGGTGCCGGCGGTGCCCTACAAGAACCCCAACAACTACGTGAAGCTCTCCGGCCGCCTCGCCGAGCAGCTGGCCAAGACCCATCCCGCCGGCGCCATCTGGGCCAACCAGTTCGACAATACGGCGAACCGCGACGGCCATGTGGTGACGACGGCCGAGGAGATCTGGCACCAGAGCAATGGCGACGTCGACGGCTTCATCTGCGCCGTCGGCACCGGCGGCACGCTCGCCGGCACGGCGATGGGCCTGAAGCGCCATTCCGGCCGCATCAAGATCGGCATCGCCGATCCGATGGGCGCGGCGCTCTATGAATATTACAAGCATGGCGAGCTGAAATCGGAAGGCTCGTCGATCACCGAGGGCATCGGCCAGGGCCGGATCACCGCCAATCTCGAAGGCTTCGAGCCGGATTTCGCCTATCAGATCCCCGACGACGAAGCGCTGAAGATCGTCTTCGATCTCGTCAAGGAGGAAGGCCTCTGCCTTGGTGGTTCGTCCGGCATCAACATTGCCGGGGCGATGCGCATGGCCCGCGAGATGGGCCCCGGCCACACCATCGTGACCATTCTCTGCGACTACGGCAATCGCTACCAGTCGAAGTTGTTCAACCCGGCTTTCCTGAAGGAAAAGGGCCTGCCGGTGCCGGACTGGATCGGCGAGACGCCGCAGTTCGACATTCCCTACGAGACCGTGGCGTGACCATCCCGCTGTTTCGCGAGGACGCCTATCTGTCCACCGTCGAGGCGACGGTGACGGGCATCCGCGAGGATGGCGGCATCCTCCTCGACCAGACCGTGTTCTATGCGACGTCCGGCGGCCAGCCCGGCGACACCGGGCATTTCGAACGCGCCGACGGCTCGCTGATCAAGATCGGCGGGACGATCACCGGCGAGACCAAGGACGTCATCGTCCATGTGCCAGACGCCGGCCAGCCCGTGCCGGAGACCGGCGAGCTGCTGGTTCTGCACATCGACTGGAAGCGGCGCTACAGGCTGATGCGCATGCACACCGCCTGTCACATCCTCTCGGTGGTGCTGCCTTTTCCGATCACCGGCGCCTCGGTCAGCGAAGAGGAAAGCCGTGTCGATTTCGACCTTTCGCAAGCGTCCGCCGACAAGGCGGCGGTGAGCGAAAAGATGATGGCGATCGTCAATGCCAATCACCCGGTCTTCACCCGCTGGATCACCGACGAAGAACTCGACGCCAATCCCGGCCTCGTCAAATCCGCCAATGTTCGCCCGCCCCGCGGCCTCGGCCACATCCGCCTCGTGTGCATCGGCGAGGATGGCGCCGTCGACACCCAGCCCTGCGGCGGCACCCATGTTTCCGAGACGCAGGAAGTGGGCGAGGTCCACATCGGCAAGATCGAGAAGAAGGGCAAGGAGAACCGGCGATTCAGAATCCGGTTCGGGGCGATGCCGGCATAGCTTGAGGACGGCAGGTCGGATCATGATCTTCGATGCGATAATCGTGATGCGCGGCGCCAGTTTCGACAATTTGAAATGGATCCCGGCTCAGGTCCTAGATGACGATCCGGCGATGTCCTGAACCATTCTTCGCGAAGAGATTGCGACCGACAAACCCTGACAGGACACCGTCTCGGCTCCCGCAATCGCCGCACTGACGATGTGGACATACCGCATCAACCTCGACAAACGTCGCCATCGAACACCGGATGGCCAATGTCGCCCTCAGCCGCTATGGCCTTGGCCAGCTCCCTCCTCCATATTGCACGATCATGACACAGAATCCCTTCCTCATCTCGCCGGAAGACCTCGCCGAAGTCCTTGGACGCGACGGTGTCTCGATCGTCGATGCCTCCTGGTATCTGCCGGCACAAAATCGCTTCGCCAAGACCGAATACGAGGCCGCCCACGTGCCCGGCGCGGTGTTCTTCGATCAGGACGCCATCGTCGATCCGGCCTCGACGCTGCCGCACACCCTGCCCTCGCCCGAGGTCTTCGCCGAAAAGGTCGGCGGGCTCGGCATCGCGGACACCGACACGATCGTCGTCTATGACGGCGTCGGCATGTTCACCGCGCCGCGGGTCTGGTGGATGTTCCGAACATTCGGGGCAAAGGACGTCCGCGTCCTCGACGGCGGCTTTCCGGCCTGGCAGGCTGCGGGGCTGCCGATCGAGACCGAGGCGCCGAGCGTTTCTGCCGCGACCTTCGAGGCGACATTCGATGAGAGCGCTCCGGTGTTCCTGCCCGAGATGAAGGAAATCGTCGCCACAGGCAGGATGCAGATCATCGATGCGCGGTCGTCCGAGCGCTTCTCCGGCGAGGTGCCCGAGCCGCGCGCCGGCATCAGGGCCGGCCACATGCCGGGCGCCCGCAACCTGCCGATTCTGCAGCTTGCCGAGAACGGCAGGCTGAAATCGCCGGAGGCGCTGCGAAAGGCGTTTGCCGAGGCCGGCGTCGATCCAGACAAGCCGTCGGTGACGAGCTGCGGTTCGGGCGTCACGGCGGCGGTGATCAGCCTCGCGCTGGAAAGCCTCGGCAACCGGTCGTCCAAACTCTACGACGGATCCTGGACCGAATGGGGCTCGGCGGCGGATACGCCGGTCGAGGCCGGCCAGAGCCGGAAGCCTTGACTGTGATGCGCCTCCTGCGAACCCGGGTGACCAGCCTGGAAATCATGAGCCGGCCGCGTAGCCTCGTTCCCGTCCCCGAGGGAGCGGGGACCGTCGCGGTCTTCGAAATGCGCAAGATGGCTCTTTCCGAATACCGCGCGCTCTATCGCAAGGTCGGACAGGCCCATCACTGGACTTCGCGGCTGATGTCGGACGAGCGTCTCGCCCGCGAGATCCACAACCGCGACACCCGCATTTTCATCATGACCGTCGATGGCCACAGGGCGGGCTGGTTCGAGCTGGACGTCAGGCGCGCGGTCCAGGAAGTGCGGATCGTCCATTTCGGCTTGCTGCCGGAATTCCGTGGCCGGGGCCTTGCCCATGTCATGCTGTCGCGGGCGATCTTCGGGGCGTTCTCGACCGACCCGAAACGCGTGACCATCGAAACCAACACGCTCGACCATCCGGCCGCCCTCGCGCTCTATCAAAAGCACGGCTTTCGGCCCTATGCCCTGCGCGACGTGCAGACGCCCGCGATCGAGACGATGCTCGAACCACTTCGGGCCCTGTCATGAAGGTGATCGGCTTCGAAGAGGCCGATGGGCGGCTGACCTGGCCGATGGTGGTCGAGGCGCTGGAAGCGGGACACCGGCTGGCCGCGCCTCAGATCGGCGATCTCCTGATCGGCAGTGGCGAAAACAAGATGCTGAACCGCGCCGCCTGGATTGACGGGCTCGGCATCGCGCTGAAATCCGTGACCGTCTTTCCGGGCAATCCGCGCGCCGACCCGCCCCGCCCCTCGGTGCAGGGCAGCGTGCTTTTGTTCGATCCCGAAACCGGGGCGCCGAACGCCGTCGTCGATGGCGGCCTCGTCACAAAATGGAAGACCGTCGGCGATTCGCTGCTCGGGGCAAAGCTCCTCGCCAGTCGCGAGCCGAAGACCCTTCTCGTCTGCGGCGCGGGAAACGTCGCGGCCAATCTCGTCGCGGGCTATCAGGCGATCTTTCCCTCGATCGGGACGATCCTCGTCTGGAACAGGACGACGAGCCGAGCCGAAGAGCTCGTGGCCTCGTTCGACGACGATGCGGCCACCGTCTGCGTCGCCGCCGATCTCGCCGAGGCGGCAGCGGCGGCCGACATCGTTTCGACCGCGACCATGGCGAGCGATCCGTTCCTGAAGGGCGCGTGGCTGACACCCGGCACCCATGTCGATCTCATCGGCGCCTATACGCCCGACATGCGCGAGGCCGACGATGCGGTGATGACCGGGGGCGAGATCTTCGTCGATTCGAAAAAGACTACCATCGGCCATATCGGCGAGATCCAGATTCCGCTCGACGCTGGAACGATCACCCAAGCCGACATTCTTGGCGATCTTTCCGACATCATCATGGAGAAGGCCGGCCGCAGCGGGCCGGACGCCATCACCGTCTTCAAGAATGGTGGCGGCGCCCATCTCGACCTGATGGTGGCGGATCTGATCGCGAAGGTCGTGGCGGCGCAGTAGCTGGCCGGGACCGGCAGCGGACGAGGTTCAGCTGTTCCCGAATTGTCACGCGACTTTATCGCCGGCATCGCATAATTGTGTCCTGTAAGATTTTGCGGACGCACGCCTTTTGATGTGACGCGTTTGCCGGCCGGAAAACGATGGAGTTGGAAATGTTCGATCCGAAGCGCAACGAGATCTCCCGCCGCCATTTCCTCGCCGGTTCCACCGCTCTCGGCGCTGCCGTCGTGCTCCATCCCTACTCCGCCCGAGCCGCTGCCAATCAGGCGCATCTGCGGCTGATGGAAACGACGGACATCCACGTCAACGTCTACCCTTACGATTACTACGCCGACAAACCATCGGACACGGTGGGCCTCGCCCGCACCGCCTCGATCGTCGAACAGATCCGGTCCGAGGCGAAGAACGCCATGCTGTTCGACAATGGCGACTTTCTGCAGGGCAACCCGCTTGGCGACTACATCGCCTATGAGCGCGGCATGAAGGACGGCGACGTCCACCCCGTGATCGCCGCGATGAACGTCCTCGACTATGAGGCCGGAACCCTCGGCAATCACGAATTCAACTACGGCCTGCCCTTCATGGAGAAGGTGATCGCCGGGGCGAACTTCCCCTATTGCTGCGCCAATCTGGTCAAGGGCAAGCTTGCCGCCACGCCGCTCGAGGACGAATTCTTCGTGCCGCCTTATCTCGTCCTCGACAGAAAGATCGAGCTCGGCGACGGCTCGGCGAAGCCGATCAGGATCGGTGTCATCGGCTTCGTGCCGCCGCAGATCATGACCTGGGACCAGGAGAATCTGAAGGGCAAGGCGGAGACCCGCGGCATCGTCCAGGCGGCGAAAGCCTGGGTGCCGAAGCTGCGGGCCGAAGGCGTCGATTTCGTGCTCGCCCTCTCCCATTCCGGCATTGCCGGCAACGCCCCCGATGACGACGCGCCGGAAAACGCCTCGCTCGATCTCGCCATGGTCGATGGCATCGACGTGATCTTCACCGGCCACCAGCATCTGAGATTTCCCGGCGAGAAGGACTTTCAGGACATTGCCGGGGCCGATCCGAAGAAGGGCACGCTCAACGGCAAGCCGGCGGTCATGGCCGGCTTCTGGGGCTCGGACCTCGGCCTCGTCGACCTCCTCCTCGAACATGACGGCAAAGCCTGGAAGATCGCCGATTTCTCCACCGAGCTTCGGCCGATCTACGAGCGGGTCGACAAGACCGTGACGGCGACAGTCAAAAGCGACGAGCCCGTGCTCGAAGCGGTGAAGGCCGATCATCAGGCGACGCTCGACTATGTCCGCACGCCCGTCGGCGAGACGTCGGCGCCGCTGTTTTCCTATTTCGCGCTGGTCGCCGACGACCCGTCGGTGCAGATCGTCAACCAGGCCCAGACCTGGTACATGCGCGAGATCCTGAAAGCCACCGAGTTTGCCGAGCTGCCGCTTCTCTCGGCGGCGGCGCCCTTCAAGGCCGGCGGTCGCGGCGGGCCGGACTATTACACAGACATCGCCGCCGGCCCCGTTGCCATCAAGAACGTCGCCGACCTTTATCTCTATCCAAACACCGTCAGAGCGGTGAAGATCACCGGCGCCGAGGTGAAGGAATGGCTGGAAATGTCGGCCGGCATGTTCCAGGAGGTCGCGGCCGGCAAGAGCGACCAGCCGCTGCTCGCCGACAATTTCCCGTCCTACAATTTCGACGTGATCGACGGCGTCACCTACATGATCGACGTCACGAAGCCGGCTAAGTATACGCCGGAGGGCGCGCTTGCGGACGAGGGCTCGGAGCGGATCGTCGATCTGAGGTTCGACGGCGCGCCGATCGATCCGAAGCAGGAATTCATCGTCGCGACCAACAATTACCGCGCCAGCGGCGGCGGCAATTTTCCCGGGATTTCAGACGACAAGATCGTCTATGTCGCGCCGGACGCCAATCGCGACGTGATCGTGCGCTACATTCACGAGCAAGGCACCATCAACCCCTCCGCCGATGCCAACTGGCGCTTCGCGCCGGCAAAGGGTACCAGCGCGGTCTTCGAAACCGGCCCGAAAGCGAAGCAATACATCGCCAGCGTGAAGGGCGTGAGCATCGAGCCGACGGGCGGCGAGAAGGACGGATTTGCGCTTTACCGCATCAGTCTGTGACGAGGCCGGGGGCTCGCCAGACTGTTTCGCCCTGAGCTGATCCACGCTATGGCTTGCCCCCCGGCATACCTAGCGGACTGAACTCTTGATCCTGCGTATCGTTTTCGCCCTTTTGCTTCTGATCGTCGTCGCGGCCGGAGGGTTTTGGCTCTTCGGCCCGCGCGAGCCGGTCGATCTGACCGTCAGTTTCGATCCGGCCTCGATCGGCAAGGACCCCGACGCCTTTCTGGCGACGCAAGAGGCCGACATCCCCAATCTTCGGCCCCAGTCGCAGAAGGAGATCGTCTGGGCCTATCCGGTGTCACGGGCGAAGACGCCGCTCGCGATCGTCTACATCCACGGCTTTTCCGCCGATAAGGCGGAAACCCGCCCGCTCGCCGACGATGTCGCCAAGGCGCTTCACGCCAACCTCTTCTATACCCGCCTCTCCGGCCACGGTCGCGACGGCGCGGCGATGGAACAGGTGAGCGTCAACGACTGGGTGAACGATCTCGCCGAGGCGATCGCCATCGGGCGAAAGCTCGGCAGCAAGGTGGTCGTCGTCGCGGCCTCGACCGGCGCGACGCTCGCCACCCTCGGCACATCGATCCCCCATATGATGGACGACGTCGACGGCCTCGTTTTCGTCTCGCCGAACTTCGCGATCAACGACCGCTGGGCGTTTCTCCTCGACATGCCCTTTGCGCGGGACATCCTGCCGCTTATCGGCGGCAAGAGCTACGGCTTCGAGCCGGTCAATGCGGGTCAGGCGGCGCACTGGACGACCAGCTATCCGATCGGCGCCCTGGCTCCGATGGCAGCGCTGGTGCGTGCCGTCCAAAATCTCGACCTCTCGAAGGTCTCGCCGCTACCGCTGCTGATTTTCTTCTCGCAGCAGGACAAGGTCGTCGATCCCGATGCGACGGAGGCATTCGCCGCGAACTGGCCCGGTCCCCATCAGGTGGTCGAGGTTCCGATCACCGGGGATCCCGCCCATCACACGCTTGCGGGCGACATCCTGTCCCCAAAGACGACCGGAGATCTCGCCGAGCGGATCGTCGCCTGGGTCAAGGCGCTTCCGGGCCAGGACACCGCGAACGCGAAGTAACGCGGCGATCCAGAGGCTGTTGCGGGCGCTCAGGCGTCCTCATTCGCGATGGCCAGCTGGTAGCTCTCCGGCACGAAGCGAAAGCCGCCATCGTCCAGCTTTTCGGCATAGCCGAGCGCCGGGAACGGCATGTGATAGCCGATGAAGGGAATGCGTTCGGCGGCAATCCTGTCGAAGACCCGCTTGCGGGTCTGGCTGGCCGTCTCATGGTCCATGTCGAAGCCGACCTTCCAGTCGGGCTTTTGCAGCGAAGCGACGAAGTGGTTGGCGGTATCGGCCGTCAGCATCAGCCGCTGGCCGGATGATTCGAGCTCGAAAATCATGTGGCCGGGGGTGTGGCCGGGGGCGCTGCGGGCCGTGATGCCGGGCACGACGGCGTCGCCGTCCTCCAAAAAGGTCATCTTGTCCTGCAAGGGCACGACGAAGGTGGCGACGGTCTCGGCCATGCCGGCCCGCTCGCCGTTCTTCGCCTCGTCCGACGTCCACCAGCCGAATTCGCGTGCCCCGGTCACGTAGCGGGCTTTCGCAAATGTCGGCTGGCCTGCGGTCATCAGTCCCATGATGTGGTCGGGATGCAGATGCGTGAGGACGACGATGGTGACGGCGTCGGGTGCGTAGCCAGCAGCCGCCATGCGCTCGACGAGCTTGCCGTAACCGTTTGCCTTGCCGCTTTCGCCAAAGCCGGTATCGAACAGGATGAGATCGTCGCCGAGCTCGACGAGCGTCGGGGCGAAACCGTTGACGAAGCGCGTCTCCGGCAGGAGGTTTTGCCGCATCAGCGCGGCGACTTCCTCCTGGCTGCGGTCGGCGCCGAACGTCGGATGCGGGCCATCGGCGTGGCGTGCGCCGTCGAGTACCGTCGTGATCCGCGCGTCGCCGAGGGCAAAGCGCTGCCAGCCTGGTGTCATGATATCTGCCTTCTCGATTGGTTGTTCGACCTGGGGCCACCGGGCGATCGCCGACGCCGGCCGCCCGCGCTAAGCGTTCCGTTCACGGACGGCCGCAAACCGGACAGCGCGGGCTCGCAATTGCACGAACCGATATCGGCGCGCCTCGGTTCCGGCCTTCGAAGAAGCACCGGGCAAGAAAGCGTCACGGGTTATTCGCGGATATGCCGAAAGGCCGGGCCCGAACGCGTGGGAGAGCTGATCGCGAGCTGCCATGTGGCGGCCGGCACGCTTCCCGTCCTGCCCGATCAGGCCGATCGCCAGACCGGTGTCAGCCCTGGCAAATCTGCGGAGCGATGAAATCCAGTAGCGGCCAATCGACGAAGTCGGCCGTGAAGTCACCGTGGCGCATCCGCCATTTGGCGACATTGTCGACTTCTCCCAGCACGACCTTCTCGGCCAGCACCTTCTCGATGCCGACGCCGTCCTCGGGCGTTTCGCGTAAAAACCTCTCGGCCATTTCGAACAGGATCACGTCCGGGGCAAATTTCTTGACGATGCGAAAATCCGCCGAAAGCGAGTGAACGAACAGGACCTCGTCGACGAAATTGGCGAACATGCGGGCCAGATTGATCCCGGAAAAGCTGTCGCCGAAAATCAGCAGTCTCAAACGAGCGGAGTTCCCGGACCGTCCTCCGGACGGCTTCACGTAGCGGGAAATTCGTCCGCGATTTCTGAGTTTGTTGTCGGTGACCCGGACAAAGTGGGAGTTCGTCATCACGGTGTTGTAAGATTTCCGCACCGGGGTGAATTTCATGCCGAGGTCGCCGATGATTTCCTTGTGGCCCCAGACCGGCACGAAGTCGGGGCTGATCCCCCATTGCTCCAGCACCATCGTGGCGGCCCGCCATGCCCCGAGGTCGTTGAAATGCGTGTCGGTTCGGGAATAGGAAAACAGCCCCTCTGCGCTTGGCGTTGCCATCTCGCCGACGGGATAGATGACCCCTGGTCGATGCGCGAGTTTGCAGGCGAGCCGACCGGGATCCAGAACGACGTGGTCCGCAAAGCGAGAAAATACCGCGAGTTTCTCTGGGCATATCAGGTGGATACAGTCGAGAAAAAGCCTCTGGCGAAAGCTGATCGCCCGGTTCCAGACATGGGCGGTCCCGGGAGAGACCGGCTCTGTGCCGGTCAGGTATGAAAGGCTTCGGTTGGTACCTTCCTTAAGGAAAAGCCATTCTTCACGCCCGGCAATGACCTCCATGCATCCTGCACTCCAATGCGGGACGATGACATCCCCGCGACCTCCGTTACTTGTGATTGCATCATATAATAAGTGCGATTGATAGATGTCAATCGCCACTAACGCGACTTTCGTCTTGGATTGGCGACAGATCAGGGTGATCGAGGGCGATTGCGGTGCTCGTCGCCGACCTTTTCGGCCCAGCCTCTCCGACGACGACAGGTTGCAGGGATCCGGCGCGGCGGGCGCGTTCGGATCAAGTCCTGGCCTTGCTCAAAAGGGCGGGCAGGCGGTGGCCCCTCAGGCGCCGTCGAGCAGATGTTTCAGCCGCTCGAAGATGAAATCGACCAAAAGCCGCACGGCCGGAAGCATCGCCCGGCGTGACGTGAAGGCAATGTGGAACACCGCTTCGGGACCCTGCCACTCCGGCAGGAGGCGCACGAGCTTGCCGGCAGTAACGTATGGCCAGGACACGACATCGGGGACGAATGCGACGCCAAGCCCGGCGATCGCGGCATCGAGCACCATCGGCATGCTGTTGGAGGCGAGGCGCGGCTCGATCCGCAGCCGATGTTCACGGCCGTCCGGCCCGAGCATCGTCAGCACTTCCTCCGGATGCATGTCGTCCCGCCCCAGAAAGCCGAGAGCGAGAAGATCCTCCGGCCGTTCGAGCGGCCCGGCGCGTTTTGCAAGTTCGGGGCTCGCCACGAAGCAATTGCGGATCGAACCGAGCCGCTTGACGACATATTCGCTCTCGCCGGAAAAGTCCGAGCGCGCTCTCACCGCGATGTCGATCCTGTCCTCGATCAGATCGGAGCGACGACTGCTGACGACCATCTGCACGCGAATATGCGGATAATGCTGCAGGAAGGCGGCCAGGCCATCGGAAATGGCATTGGCAGGCCCGCCCGGCGGCACGGATATGCGCACGAGGCCGCGCGGTTCGCCGGAAAGGCGCGCGGCAGCACGGCTCGCCTCCTCCAGTTCCAACTTCGCCGAATGGGCGTGGCTATAGATGTCACGGCCGATGTCCGTAACCTCGAAACGGCTGGAATTGCGCTCGATCAGCCGCACCTTGAGCCGCTCTTCCAGGTGTCGCACCCGGCGGCTGAGCACCGATTTGGCGACTCCGAGTTCGCGTGCCGCGGCACTGAAGCCGCGATTTCGCACCACGGCTTCGTAGTAATAGAGATCGTCGAAGGTTCCAGGCATGGCGTTCTCTTTTTGGAACGAGGCGTCATCAAAATGCCTCTAGCGCCCCCACCGTTCCATCTTATCTCTTCAACCAACGGCCGATGTCGCCGGATCGAACGGTCCGGAAGAAGCGACAGGCGGCCCGACACGCCGAGCCACGCAATGGCCCGGCAACAGATATGAAAGGCGAAAGCCATGAAGACCCTCACCACCCTGTCCGCTGCAATTCTCGCCGCCGCGATCGCGGTTCCGACCATTGCTTCGGCCGCGCCGTTGAACGTGACCGGCGCTCCCTACAACGACAATGTCGACCCGCAGAACCTGCAGGCGATCCAGAACCAGCCGACGCCGGACGATCCGATGATCCCGGGCTCGAGTGCATCGACCCGGCTCTACAACGCCCAGGTCCGCGACGTCGTATCCGACACGACGGCGAAGACCTTCAAGCAGGCGGAACGGCAGGAGACGCCTTCGCGCCTCATCGTTCCCGGATCCAGCGCCGATTTCTGAGCATCCGGCAAACCGCTTCGGTTTGTCCAAAGACAAGGGCGTGGCCATCTCGGCCGCGCCCTCTGCGTCTGAAAGTTCGGCCAGACATCGACGCAACGCCGCGAACCCGGTCCGGGCAAAGGCGGTGCCGAAGCGGCCAAGGCTCGGTCCTTAAATTTTTCGTCGATTGGGTTTAGACCCGGCTCCTCGCCCAACCGCATCGATTCGCCAGGGCGTTCCGGTTTGCCGCCGTGCGCCACTGCCAATGCCGGGATCCGGGCGGAACGACACCACCGGCCGGAAACTGTCCGCCGGGCAGTGAAAGTATCTGACGCGTGAACCGCATCGTCCCGATCGTCCTTGCCGTTGCCCTGTTCATGGAGAACATGGATTCGACGGTCATTGCGACCTCGCTCCCGGTCATCGCGAACGACATCGGCACCAGCCCGATCGCCCTCAAGCTGGCGCTGACCAGCTACTACGTCTCGCTGGCAATCTTCATTCCCATCTCCGGACGGATCGCCGACCGCTACGGCGCCAAGCTGGTCTTCCGGATTGCCATCGCCGTTTTCGTCCTCGGCTCGCTGGCCTGCGCCACGGTCACCTCCCTTGGCGGCTTTGTCGCCGCCCGCTTCCTGCAGGGCATGGGCGGGGCGTTGATGACGCCCGTCGGACGGCTTTTGCTCGTGCGGGCCGTGCCGAAAAAGGACCTTGTCGACGCGATGGCCTGGTTCACGATCCCGGCGCTGATCGGCCCCCTGCTCGGCCCGCCGATCGGCGGGGCGATCTCCACCTATTCCGACTGGCGCTTCATCTTCCTGATCAACCTGCCGATCGGCCTTGCCGGCATCCTTCTCGCCGGGCGGTATCTGCCGAAGGTCGAGAAGATCCCGAGCATCCGCTTCGACATTCCCGGCTTCTTCCTCTCGGGCTTTGCCTGCGCCGGGCTCGTCTTCGGCCTTTCCGTCGTCTCCCTGCCGGCGCTGCCGCCGCTCGTCGGCGTCGTGATGGCGGCGGCTGGTCTCGGCTCGGCTGCACTGTTCGTCCTTTACGCCCGCCGCACGGCCGAACCGCTCCTGCGGCTGAAGCTCCTCAAGGTCCCGACGCTCAGAGCCGCCATCGTCGGCGGGACCCTGTTTCGCATCGGCACGGGCGCGGTGCCGTTCCTGTTGCCGTTGATGCTGCAGCTCGGCTTCGGCTACACCCCGCTCCAGTCGGGCCTGACGACCTGCATGTCGATCGGCGGTGCGATGGTGATGAAATTCCTCGCCAAGCCGATCCTCAACCGGTTCGGTTTCCGGCGAACCCTTTTGGCAACGGCGGTCATCGGCGGCGGCATGACGATGCTGATCGGCTTGTTTCGGCCGGAATGGCCGATCGTTCTGGTCGTTCTTCTGCTTCTGGTCGGGGGCTTCTTCCGCTCGCTGTTCTTCACCTCGATCAACACGCTCGCCTTCGCGGATCTGTCGAACCGCGAATCGGGCGACGCGACGGCGATGATGGCCGCGGTTCAGCAGGTGGCGATCGCCACCGGTGTGGCCGTGGCAGGCGGCGTTCTGGAACTCGGCATGACGGTCGGCGGCCGGCCGGGGGTGGGCCTTGCCGACTTCACGCTCGCCTTCTGTGTCGTCGGCGGCGTCACGGCGATGTCCGTCCTCGCCTTCCTCAAGATGCCGGCCGATGCCGGCGACGAGGTGGCCGGTCGCCGGGTTCCGGCACAGTAGAGGGCGGGGCCTCGGCGGGCGCACCCACCGGCAACCCAAAGCGCTACCCGCTCATCCCAGCGGCCCGGCCTCGTCATCCTCCTCGTCGGTGTGGCTGACGTCTTCGGCCGAAAGACCGCCGCGGCGGCCCTTGAAACCCTTGGCGAGAATGAAGAGCTCGACCGAGCCATCGCGCGAGGCCGGCGGCTTGACGTGATGGATCGACGTAAAATTCTGCTTGAGCAGCGTCAGGAGGTCGTTTTCGGTGCCGCCCTGGAAGGTCTTGGAGAGGAAATGCCCGCCGGGCTTCAGCGTGCGGATGGCGAAATCGGCGGCGACCTCGCACAGATGCATGGTGCGCAGATGATCGGTGCGGCGATGGCCCGTCGTCGGCGCCGCCATGTCGGACAGGACGATGTCCGGCGCGCGGCCGAGCGTTTCCATCAGCCTGGCGGGTGCCTCGTCGTCGAGAAAGTCCATTTCGAGGATCGTCGCGCCGGCCACCGGCTCGACCACGAGATAGTCGATCCCGACGACGGCGATGGCCTCCGTGGTCGATTTCGTCCGGTCGACCGCGACCTGCGCCCAGCCGCCGGGCGCCGTACCGAGATCGACGATGGCCTGCCCCGGCTTCAGAAGCTTGTAGCGGTCGTCAATCTCCAGAAGCTTGTAGGCCGCCCGCGAGCGGTAGCCGTCAGCCTTGGCACGGCGCACATAGGGGTCGTTGAGCTGGCGCTCGAGCCAGCGCCGCGACGACGCCTTGACGCCGCGCTTCTTCTTGACCCGGACCGACATGCCGCGGTCGTCGCCCCGTCCTGCCATCAATTGCCTCGTCTTCCGTCGCGTCGGCGCCAGACGCCGTCAGCGACCATCATTTCAGTGAGCAGGCCCTCGCGGAGCCCGCGATCGGCAACGCGCAGCGCCCGCGCCGGCCAGACCCTGCGGATCGCCTCGAAGATCGCGCAGCCGGCCAGAACGAGATCGGCACGATCGGAGCCGATGCAGGGATTGGCGACCCGCTCCTCGAAGCTCCAGCCGGCAATCCTGTCGACCAGCGTGTCGGCCTCCTCGGAGGTCAGCCACAGCCCGTCCACCTGGCGGCGATCATAGCGTTCCAGCCCGAGATGGACGCCGGCGAGCGTCGTCACCGTGCCGGAGGTGCCGAGGAGATGGAAATTTTCCGTCCCGACGAGATCCTTCAAGGCGTCGCGATCGGGGAAGTCCGCGATCATCTCTACCGTCTCGTCCACCATCTTGGCGAAGAGTTCGGGCGTCACGTTGCGTCCGCCATGGCGCTCGGCGAGCGTCACCACGCCGACCGGCAGCGATGTCCAGGCGACGATGCGGCTGGCCAGCCGCCGCGTATGAGGGCCCCTGAGGTCGAGAAGCGCGATCTCCGAGGAGCCGCCGCCAATGTCGAAGAGCACCGCGCCCCGGGCCTTGCGATCGATCAGCGAACCGCAGCCCGAAACGGCGAGCCGCGCCTCGGTCTCGCGCGGCACGATCTCGAGGGAAAGGCCCGTCCGCTCGGCGACTTCCTCGATGAACTCCGCCCCGTTGGCCGCGGCCCGGCAGGCTTCGGTGGCGATCAGCCGGGAGCGACTGACGTCGCGGGCAGACAGCTTCTGGGCACAGACGGCGAGCGCCGCAGTCGCCCGGTCCATCGCCCCGCGCGACAGGCTTCCGGTGCGGCCGAGGCCTTCACCGAGCCGCACGATGCGCGAAAAGGCGTCGACGACGCGAAACTGCCCCGGCCGCGTGGGAACCGCGATCAGAAGCCGGCAATTGTTGGTGCCGAGATCGAGGGCCGCATACATCGGCGGCTTGTCGCGATCGACCGCGCCGAAGCGGCCCCTGGCACCATTGTCGGAAGCGGACGCTCCCTGCGGTCTGCCGTTCTGATTGGCGGGACGCGCAACGCCCTTTGCGGCGGGCGCTGAATCAGCGCCTTTTGCGGCCGGCGCGGACTTCGCTTCCGATGGCTCGCCCCGTCGGGAGCGACCATATTTGCGGGCACCACGAGGCACCCCGGCGGTCGCGCCGCCAGGCTTGCCCTTGTCCTGTTGGGGTATCGACGGCGTGGCCGACTTCTTCCGCCCTTTTCGGCGACGGCGGCGTTGACGCTTGGTCAGCCGCGTGTCGTCTTCGGCGGAAGTCTTCGTTTCCTGCCCCTCGGCGCGCGCGTTCTGGACACCATCCGGCTCTTGCTTCGAATGGGCTCCTGCGGCGCGGCCGGCTCCGCCCGGGCGCCGGTCGTCAGCGTCGAAGGCGAAGGTCTCACGGGCTATCTGCGGCCGATGCCGATGTCTCCCCGAATCATCATGGTCACTCACACGTTCTCTCCGGCGCGGAACAGCATCAATCGCGTCCCCGGCGCCTTTCGTTACTGCGTCATGTCGAGTGTAACAGCCGCAAGGGGAAGCACAAGGGCGATGGCCGGAAGGTGGCTGGCTCCGGGCTTCCGAGACGCCTTCGCGACCGCCCCGGCCGTTTGCCATCGATGGTCCGCGCGTCACCAAGCAAATGGGGTCGCCGCTCCCCAGACGAAAGATGCGAATCGCATGGCCTCGGCGTAGACTTCGCAGAATGGCCCCCAACGTCCTGTCGATCCCGCCCGCAATGCCCTTCCTGAAGACCCTTGCAGAGGGGCTTTTGTCGGGACGGGTCGTCGAAGGCTTCCGGTTCTCCGGTGATCCGCTGTCGCTTGCGGACGTCACGATCTACGTGCCGAGCCGCCGCGCCGCACGCAGCCTCGGCGCGGCCTTCGCCACAGCTCTCGGCGACGGCGACCGCGACCGCGCCGAAGCCGCGCCCCGCTCGGCGATCCTGCCGCGCATCCGCCCGCTCGGCGAAGGCGACGAGGCGGCGATCTTCACGGCAAACGCGGCAAACGCCCCGCTGCCGGCGATGCCGGAGCTCGAACGGCGGCTGAACCTTGCCCGGCTCGCCAGGGCATGGCGTCACCTCGCCGACCGCGTCGCCGCCGACGAACTGCCGCAGACCTCGCCGGACCGTGTGACCTCGGCGTCCGAAGCGCTGTGGCTTGCCGGCGATCTCGGCGCGCTTCTCGACGAGATCGAGACCGAACAGACCTCCTTCGTCAAACTCGCGGGCCTTGCGCCCGACGCGCTGGCCGCCTGGTGGCAGACGACGCTGTCCTTTCTCGAAATCGTCACCGAGCACTGGCCGAAATTCCTCGCCGATCGTGGCGTCACCAGCGAGGCGGCGGCCAAGAACGACTGGCTGCGGGCCGAGACCGCGCGCCTTCGCGCCGGGGCAGCGAAGGGCCCGGTGATCGTCGCCGGCTCGACCGCGACCTCGCCGGCGACCCTCGACCTGATGCATGCGGTCGCCCATCTGGAAAACGGCGCGCTGGTTCTGCCCGGGCTCGACCGCCATATCGGATCACAGGGTTTTGCCGCGATCGACCGGCAGCTCGCGATCGCCTCGCCCGGCCATCCGCAATACGGGCTGAAGCGCATCCTCACCCGTTTCGCCATGGCGCCCGAGGAGGTCCGGCATCTCGGCGAGGATCTCGCCTTGCCGCTCGAGCGGCGCGAGACCTTCCTGTCGAGCGCGCTGCGCCCGGCCGAGACGACCGAGCTGTGGGCCGAAGAAGCCCCGGCCTTCGGCGCAGATGGCGGGGATCCGGAGGGTCTGGAAGACGTCGCCCTGATCGAGGCCGCCGAGCCGCGCGTCGAGGCGCTGGCCATCGCCGTCGCCATGCGTGAAGCCCTCGATAACCCCGAAGGCAAAGTCGCGCTGATCACGCCGGACCGGCGGCTCGCACGGCGTGTCCTCGCCGAGCTCGAGCGTTTCGGCATCACCGCCAACGATTCCGCCGGACGGGCGCTTTCGACGACCGCGCCGGGAACGCTCCTGTCGGCGCTGCTGTCGGTGGCGCTGGAGCCGGGCGATCCCGTTTCCCTGCTCGGCCTTTTGAAGCACCCGCTGTGCCGGCTCGGCCGCTCGGCCATCGACGCGCGCAATGCCGCCCGCGCGATTGAGCTGATCGCCATCCGGGGCACGGTGGAGGTCGCCGACGGGGCGAAGCTCGGAGAGATCGTCGGAAGGCGCATCGATCAGATCGAGGCCCTGCCGGCAGGCGATATCGGCAAGCTGCTGACGCGCCCGGCGCGCAACGTGAAGCGTGCCGACTATGAGGCCGCCCGGCTCTTCGCGGAAGATTTCGCGGCCGCCCTGGGGCCGCTCACCGCGCTGCGACAGGCCGAGCCCCGCGAGATCGGCGCCTATGCCGTGGCGATCACCGAAGCGATGGAAATGCTGGCGCGGGACGAGAAAGCCGGGCCCGGCGAGCTTTATGCCGGCGAGAACGGCGCGGCGCTTGCCGCATTCCTCAGCGATCTCGTCGCCGCGCCACGGACCGGTTTCGATTTCCCCGCCGAAGAGCTGCCCGACGCGGTGGCGGCGCTGATTGCCGGGATCACGGTCAAGCCGCGCGGCGGCCTTTCCGCACGCGCCTTCGTTCTCGGCACGCTGGAAGCCCGGCTCGAGAGCGTCGACACGGCGATCCTCGGCTCGCTCAACGAAGGGGTCTGGCCGGCCGGCGCGAGGAGCGGCGCGTTCCTGTCTCGGCTGATGCGCCGGGAGATTGCTCTCGATCCGCCCGAGCGGCGGATCGGCCTTGCCGCCCACGACTTCTGGATGGCGATGGGCGCCAAGCGTGTGGTCCTAACCCGCGCGCGCCGCATGGACGGCGCCCCGACCATCGCCTCGCGCTGGTTGCAGCGGCTGACGACGCTGGCGGGGCCAAAGGCCAGCGCCGCCATGGCCGCCCGCGGCGAAGCCTATGTCGCGGCCGCCGCGACGCTGGAGAGCGCCGACGACACCCCGCGCATTGCCCGGCCGACGCCCCGCCCGCCCCAGGAGACGCGGCCGCGCCGCTATTCCGTCACCGAGGTCGAGACGCTGATCCGCGACCCCTATGCGGTTCATGCCAGGCGCATTCTGAAGCTCGAAGCCCTGCCGCCCTTGATGCGGGCGCCGCACGCCCGCGAGCGCGGCGAGCTGATCCACGCCATCGTCGCCGACTTCGTGATCAAGAAGATCGACCCGAACGAGCCGGACGCCGCCGAGGAACTGGCGCTGATCGCGCGCGAGCATTTCGACCGCGCCGCCCTGCCGGGCGAAATCGCCGCCGTGTGGTGGCCGCGCATCCAAAGGACCGCCGAGGACTTTCTGGCCTGGGAGAAAGCGCGCGACGAGACGATCGCCGAGCGCTTCGCCGAGCGCGCGGGCCAAAGCGAGTTCCCGGCCATCGGCATGACGCTTTCCGGGCGCTCGGACCGGATCGATCGCCTGAAGGACGGCCAGCTCGTCATTCTCGACTTCAAGACCGGGACGAAGCCGTCGGTGAAACAGGCGCGCACCCTGCTTTCCCCACAGCTTGCCCTCGAGGGCGGCATGGCGATGCGCGGCGATTTCGAGGGAACGAGCCCCGGCGAGACCATCGCCGACCTCGTCTATGTCCGGCTGCGCGAGCGCGAGCTCAAGCAGGAGGGGCTGGAGACCGCCGGCACGCGATCGATCCAGCCCTGCGACCCGAGCGAGCTCTCCGAGACCGCGATGCGCCGCTTCGAGGGGCTTGCCGCCATGTATCTGAAGGAGGAGACGGCGTTCGCCTCGCGCCAGAGGCCGGTCCTCGCCGGCGACTTTTCCGGCGACTACGACCATCTCGCCCGGGTCAAGGAATGGTCGGTCGCCGGCGGCGAAGACGCCGAGGGAGACGGCGAATGAGTGCCAGCGCCAACGCCTTTTTCGTCGACGAGGACACCCGGCGCCGCCAGCAGATCGCATCGGATCCGCAAAAATCCGTCTTCGTCTCGGCCAATGCCGGCTCCGGCAAGACCCACGTCCTCACCGAGCGCGTCGTGCGGCTGCTTCTCGCCGGCGTCGATCCCTCGAAGATCCTGTGCCTCACCTTCACCAAGGCGGCGGCGGCCGAAATGTCGGCCCGTGTCTTTGCCAGGCTCGGCGCCTGGGCGACCATGCCGGATGCCGAACTCGCCGTGGTTCTGGCAGGCTTCGAAGAGGGGGGACAAGCCAGAGAGGCGACGCTGCGCGGCGCACGCCAGCTCTTTGCCCGCGCGCTGGAAACGCCGGGCGGGCTGAAGATCCAGACGATCCACGCCTTTTGCGAGGCGATCCTCCACCAGTTTCCCCTGGAAGCGGACGTTCCGGGCCATTTCGAGGTGATGGAGGAGGCCGAAACCGGCCGCCTTCTCGCCGAGACCCGCAAGCGCCTTCTGACCGGCACGGCAAGGATGAAGCCCGACGAGGCCCGCGAGCTCGCCGGAGCGTTTGCCGACGCCCTCGAGATCGCCGGTGAATGGGGCCTCGACAAGCTCCTCGCGGACATCGCCTTCAAGCGCGACGACCTCGCCCGGCATCTGGAAGAGGCCGGCGGCCTCGGCCCGGCCGTCGCGGCCCTCGCCCGCGCGCTCGACATCGACGAAGAGGCAGACGAAAGCGCGATCCTCGGCGAGGCCCTGCCCTGCCCGCATCTGGATCCTCAAACCTGCGAGACGCTGCGCGCCGCGGCTCTCGCCTCGAAATCGCCCTCGGACGCGAAATTTGCGGCGAAGCTGGCGCTCCTCCTCGACGAGACGGCGAAGCCGGAGACGCGCTTTGCCGCCTATCGGGGGACCGGTCTCGATTCCAAGGGGCAGCTGCGCGGCTCGCTGAAGGGCCTCGTCACCAAGGCCGTCGCCGAATGCTTGCCGGACCTCCTCGATAAGGTGCAGGCCGCCGGAGCGCGGGCGCAGGCGATCGACGACCGCCTTTCGACCCTCAGGCTGTTTCGCGCGAGCCGCGCCGCGCTGGTGATCACCGATGCCTTCGAGCGGGATTATGCGGCTCTGAAACGCCGGCGCGGCCGGCTCGACTTCACCGACCTGATCGCCCACACCGCCGATCTCCTGCTGCGCTCGGAGGCCGCAAGCTGGGTGCATTACAAGCTCGACCAGGGCATCGACCACATCCTGATCGACGAGGCGCAGGATACCAGCCCTCGCCAGTGGCAGGTGATGCGCGAGCTCGCCTCCGAGTTCTTCGCCGGCGAAGGCCGCCACAACCGCCGGCGCACGCTGTTCGCCGTCGGCGACGAGAAGCAGTCGATCTATTCGTTCCAGGGCGCTTCCCCCCACATGTTCGACGAGGAACGCCGGCAGGTGCAACGGCGCGCCGACGAGGCCGGGCTCTCCTTCGAGGCGATCCAGCTGAACCGCTCGTTTCGCACGGTCACGACCGTTCTCGAGGCGGTCGATCGTGTGTTCGCCGATCCCGACAATCGCAAGGGCCTGTCCTCCGGCGACGAAGCACCAGTGCATTCGGCCGCCCGCCGAGACGGGCCGGGTCTTGTCGAGCTGTGGCCGCCCTTCACGGCCGAGGCGCAGGAGGAGCCCGACGACTGGACGAAGCCGCTGGACGTCGAGCCGCAAGGTTCGCCGAGCCACCGGCTGGCCGCACGCATCGCCGACCAGATCGCCGCCTGGCTCGGCGATCCGATCATGGTGAAGGGCGAGGAGCGCCCGCTCACCCCGGGCGACGTCATGGTGCTGGTCAGGAAGCGCTCCGGCTTCGGCGCGGCGCTGGCGGCGGCCCTGCGCGACCGGCACATCGCCGTCGCCGGCACCGACCGCCTCGTCATCACCGACCACATCGCCATCGAGGACCTGATGGCGCTCGGCCGGGTGGTGGCAAATTTCGACGACGATCTTTCGCTCGCTGCCGTGTTGAAGAGCCCGCTCTTCGGCTTTTCCGACGACGAGCTGATGGCGCTCGCCTTGTCGCGCGAGGGGGCACAGCCGCTGTCCCTCGGCCTGCGGCTCCTTTCCGGCGGAGACGGCCTCGCCCGCTTGCCGGCGTTTTCGCCCGATGGCGACGCGGCAACGGCGCTTCTCGCCAAGGCCCGGGCGGCCATTCACCGGCTCGACGAGCTTCGCGACCGCGCCGGCTTTCAGGGCGTCTTCGAATTCTACGCCCGCATTCTCGGCCCAGAGGGCGGACGCCGGGCGCTGGTCTCCCGGCTCGGCCGCGACGCCGGCGAGGTGATCGATGCCTTCCTCGATCTGGCGCTGGTGAAGGAGGAAGCCGGCGTCGGCGGCCTCGACGCTTTTCTCGCCGAGCTTTCCGAAAGCCCGCCAACGCTGAAGCGCGAACTCGGCCACGGCCGCGGCGAGGTGCGCATACTGACGGTACATGCTTCCAAGGGCCTCGAAGCGCCCGTGGTCTTTCTCGTCGATCCGGGCTCGGCGCCGTTCTCGGCAAGCCACGGGGCGAGCCTGATGGCCTGGCATGCGATGCCCGGACGCCATCATGGGGCTGCGCCGGGCTTTCTCTGGTGTCCGACGAAGGAGCTGCGAAACGCCGCCGTGGAGGAGTTGAAGGCGAGCGAAAAGGAGAGGGCCGAGGAAGAATATCGCAGGCTGCTTTATGTCGGCATGACCCGGGCGGCCGACCGGCTGGTGCTGTGCGGCCTCGCGCCCAAGAGCGGGCCGAACGAGGAAAGCTGGCTGCAGCGCGCCGAGCGGGCGCTCGTCGGCGAGGCACAGACGGTGACCAACGCTGACGGCGAGACGACCGCGCTCAGGGTCGGCGCGGTGCCGACCGGTGCGAAGCTGGCACCGCGCGAGCATCACGCGCCGCAATGGCCCGCCCTGCCGCTGTCGAAGCTTGCACCCGAAATCCTGCCGCCCCGCCCCCTGTCTCCGTCCCTTGCCGGCGCTGCCGCCGAGATCGTGCCGGAGATCGGCGACGACGCGGCGCAGACCGACGAAAAGACCGGCACTACGGCTGAGACGCCCGCCCCTTCGCCGGTTCTGGCGGCTGCCGCCCTGCCATCCTTCGCCATCCGCCGCGGTCTTGCCGCTCACCGCATGCTCGAGCTGCTCCCCGACGTCGTGCCTGCCGAGCGTTTCGGCCAGGCGCAGAAGATCCTCGCCGCGCTCGCTCATGATCTGCCGGCGGCGGAAGCCGAAAAGCTGACGCAATCGGTGCTCGACGTCATGGAAGATCCGGCCTTTGCCGCGATCTTTTCGAGCGGCAGCCGGCCGGAGGTGGCCGTGACCGGCGAGGTGACGCTGCGCGGCCGGACCTTTACCGTCAACGGCACGATCGACCGCCTCGCCGTCACCGCGGACAAGGTGCTGATCGTCGATTTCAAGACCAACCGGCCGCCGCCACGCACCCTTGCCGACGTGCCGCAATCCTATGTCGTTCAGCTGGCGCTTTACCGGGCGCTGATCGCCCCTCTCTACCCGGGAAGGGCGGTCGAGGCCGCCTTGATCTTCACCGAGGCGCCGAGGCTCATCGACGTGCCCCCCGAACGGCTCGACGCAGCCCTCGACGGCAAGGCACGAAGCGCGGCCTCAAGAGACAGGGGTGCAGAATAAAAACACCGCTGGTCGGATCTTGGTCCTCGAAGGCCTTCGCACGGGGCGCCTTGCGCTCCCAGCTGCGCCGCTCGAGCCGGAAGGGCGTCTTCGACTTGCAGCTTCGGCTCGGCTTGCCGGCGAACCCATGGGGCGCCCGCGTTCGCGAATATTTGATCAGGCCTTCTTGTCTCAACGGCTTGTCATCGGATAACTAGCGCCGCCAGCGGTATTTGTACGAACGACTTAAATTTTTGGCGAGGTATGAATACTATGCTGCGTTCTTCGTCGTGCAGCATTGGCCCGCGCAATGAACGTTAACATTCAACTGGTTCTGCTTCTGGCGACGGGCACGTGCCTCATCGCCGGCGCGGCGATGTACGCGGAGTGGCGCGAATCTCGCGAGCCGGCAGCAGCATGGTGGAGTTCCGCATTTCTGTTCAGCGTCGTCGGCGCCGTCGTTTTCTTCATGCAGAATTTTCCGGCCCTGGACAGCAGCGTGTTGCTCTGCGTCTCCAACGCCCTGTTTCTGGCATCCTACGGTGCCATTCTTGCAGGGGCGAGCGTGTTTCTCGGCCGGCGGCCAAGCCTGCTCGTCTTTTGCCTGCCCATCTTTCTCTGGCTGGCCTTCTGGTGTTTCTGTCCGGCGGCCAGCGATTTCGACACGCGGGTCGTCTTCATGTCGATCGCCACGGCCTCGATTTCCGGCGCGAGCGCCTGGCTGGGCTTTTCCAGCCGCGCTAACAATCTCGTCCGGGTCTTCGCCATCGTCTTGTCGCTTAGGGCGGGCTTCTTTTTCGTGCGCGCCATCTGGGCCGCCGGCGCGCTGGGGCCGATCAGCGATGGCGCGCGCTCGTTCGGATTTCAGATCGTCATCATCGAAGGCCTGTGGACGTCGGTTCTCCTCGGCTATCTGATGTTCGCCATGCTTCGCGAAAAGCGCGAGAGTTCACTCGTCAAGCTCGCCGAAACCGACTTTCTGACCGGCGCGAGCAACCGCCGCGCCTTTCACGTCGCAGCGCAAAGGGCGGTCGCCCGGTCGTCGGCGAAATCGCCCGTGTCGCTGCTGATGCTCGATCTCGACAACTTCAAGCAGCTCAACGACGCCTTCGGCCACAGTTTCGGTGATAGCGTCCTTCAGCAATTCGCCACGATCGTCAGGGGCAGGATCGGGCCGTCGGATCTCTTCGCAAGGCTTGGAGGAGAGGAATTTGCCGTCGCCCTGATCGGCCAGCAGGCGGATCAGGCTGCCGGGCTGGCAGAACAAATCCGGCAGGCGTTCGAGCAGACCATGCTGGAACGCGGCGTTTGCAGCGTCTCCGCCACGGTCAGCATCGGCCTTGCCACGACCGGCCAGGCCGAGACGGTCGGAGAGCTCCTCGCCTTTGCCGACGACGCGCTATACGAGGCCAAGGCGAAGGGCCGGAACCGCATCGAACGGGCCGACGGCTCGCGCAGGCTCGCATCGGCGCCTGGCTGCCTCGGGCCGGAGTTTCGGCTCTCGGCCTGACCGAAGACGGCCGCAAGCAGAGCCTGCGGCAGTCAGGGTCTTGGCTGATGTCAGCCTTCGTGCACCATCACGACCGTGCCGAGCGGCGGCAGTGTCAGCGAGATCGAGTATGGCCGGCCATGGACCGAATGATCTTCCGCGACCTTGGCGCCCATATTGCCGACATTCGAGCCGCCATAGATCTCGGCATCCGTGTTGAGCCGCTCGGTCCACTTTCCGTCCCTGGAGACGCCGACCCGGTAGTCGTGGCGCGGGATCGGCGTGAAGTTCGAGACGATGAGAACCTGCCGCCCTTCACGATCCTTGCGCAGGAAGGCGATGACGCTCTCCTCGACATTGGCCGTATCGACCCATTCGAACCCTGAGGGATCGCAATCGAGCTGATGCAGGGCCGGGATCTCGCGATAGAGCGTGTTGAGATCGCGCACGAGACGCTGAACGCCGGCATGGTTCGGCTGTTCGAGCAGATGCCAGTCGAGCGACTGGTCGTGGTTCCACTCGGCCCGCTGGCCGAACTCGCCGCCCATGAAGATCAGCTTCTTGCCCGGATGTGCCCACATGAAGCCGAAATAGGCTCTGAGATTGGCGAATTTCTGCCATTCGTCGCCGGGCATCTTGCCGAGCAGCGAGCCCTTTCCGTAGACGACCTCGTCGTGTGAGAGCGGCAGGACGAAGTTCTCCGAATAGGCATAGACCATGCCGAAGGTCATGTGGTGGTGGTGGTAGCGTCGGTTGACCGGGTCCTCCTGCATGTAATGCAGGGTGTCGTGCATCCAGCCCATGTTCCACTTGAAGTGAAAGCCGAGGCCGCCGGCATAGGTCGGTTTCGAAACGTCGGGGAATGCCGTCGATTCCTCGGCATGGGTCGTGGCCTTCGGAAAATACTCGCCAACCCGCTCATTGGCGTCCTTCAGAAAGGCGATCGCCTCGAGGTTTTCCCGGCCGCCATGGATGTTCGGCTCCCATTCGCCGTGATTGCGCGAATAGTCGAGATAGAGCATCGAGGCGACGGCATCGACGCGCAGACCGTCGATGTGGAACTGATCGAGCCAGTACATGCCGTTGGCGACGAGGAAGTTCCTCACCTGCGGCCGGCCATAGTCGTAGATCAGCGTGTTCCAGTCCTTGTGAAAGCCCCGCCGCGGGTCGGGATGCTCGTAGATCGGCGTGCCGTCGAAGCGCACGAGGCCGTGGACGTCGGTTGGGAAATGGCCCGGTACCCAGTCGAGCAGGACGCCGATCTCGGCCTGATGCAGCGCGTCGACGAGGCGCGCGAAGGCCTCCGGCGAGCCCCAGCGGGACGAGGGCGCGAACAGGCCGATCGGCTGATAGCCCCAGGAGCCATAGAAGGGATGCTCGGAAACGGGCAGGAACTCGACATGGGTGAAGCCCATGTCCTTCACATAGGGGACGAGCTCTTCGGCAATGGCGTCGTAGTCCAGCATCGCGTTGTCTTCGCCGCGGCGCCAGGAGCCCAGATGCACCTCGTAGATCGAGATCGGCTTTTCGCGGTTCTGCCATTCCTTCGAATGGGCCTGGAACTCGGCATCCTTCCACTCGTGCTCGACGAGACCGTCGACGATCGAGGCGGTCGAGGGCGCCTCTTCCTGCAGGAAGCCGACCGGATCGGCCTTGAGCGGCTGGATATTGCCGTCCGCGCCAATCACCTCGAACTTGTAGACCTCGCCCTTGCCAAGATGCGGGACGAACAGCTCCCAGACGCCGCATTCATGGCGCTTGCGCATGACCGAGCGGCGGCCGTCCCAGGAGTTGAAGTGGCCGACGACAGACACCCGGCGGGCCGCCGGCGCCCAGACGGCGAAGGCGACGCCCGGCGTTCCATCCATGGTGGTCGGATGCGCGCCGAGCTTTTCGTAAAGCCGGTAGTGGCTCCCCTCGGCAAGGAGATAGAGGTCCTGTTCGCCGAGGATCGGGCCGAACCGGTAGGGATCTTCCTCGTCCCATTCCGGACCACCGCCATGGCTGTAGCGCATGCGGTAGGGCGACGTGGCGTCGAGCCCCGGAACATAGCCGGTGAAGAAACCCTCCGGCCCGAAGGCTTCCAGAATGGCGAGTTCCTTGTCCTTGGCGTCGATAACCTTGGCGGAATGAGCCCCGGGCCGGTAGACGCGCACGATGGCGCCGCCTTCGGTCTCAAAGCGGCCGAGAACCGAGAACGGGTCTCCGTGAACGCCGCGACCGATCTCCCAGGCCTGATGCTCTTCGGGCTTGTGCTCGATGCCGGCGGGGGGCGTTGCGGGTGTCAATGTCATTTCAAAACCTGTCGTTTCTCGAGGAGGGCGACGATGCCGCGCAGGGGGATCGACAACCACGCCGGGCGCATCGCAGCCTCGTAACGAAGCTCGTAGAAAGCCTTCTGCAGAACGAAGAGATCGAGGAGCTGGCGGGTCGGTTCGTCGAGGGCGACCCCCGAAGCCGTGCTCCAGTGGCCGAGGAAGGCCTCCATCACCTCGTCGCGCCAGACCGTCGCCATTTCGCGAAGCCGCTCGGCCGTGGTCTCGTCGACCGGGCCGGCGCGGTCGCGCGCGGCAAAGGCGGCGTAATCGAAGGAGCGGAGCATTCCGGCGACGTCGCGCAGCGGCGAGGTCTTGGCCCGGCGCTCTTCCAAAGACCGGCCCGGCTCGCCCTCGAAGTCCAGGATGACCACGTCGTTCTTGGCCACGAGAACCTGGCCGAGATGATAGTCGCCGTGGATGCGGGTGCGCTGCGCGTTGACCTTGATGCCGCCGAAGCGATCGAACCAGGTGAGAATGTCCTTCTCGGCGCCGACGAGGCGCTCGACATTCTCGATTTCCTCCGGCGGCAGGTTGGGCTTGGCCTTGGCGAGAACCGCCAAAGCCTCGGCCGCGTCCTTCTTGGCCTCGGCCACGATCGCCATGAAGCTGTCGTCGTCGAGCGGTTCGGGATCGAAGGCCTCGTCACCGGTCGTCGTGGCGAGGGCCGCGTGCATTTCGCCGGTGCGCCGTCCCAGAACCTCGGCCGGATCGATCTGGATCTGCAGCTTGGGCTCGCTCAGGGCGCCGACCTCGAGATTTTCGTCGGCGATCGGCGGCTGGGCGTAGGCGTGGTCGCGCAGATAGCGGGCCAGCGCCTCGACGATCACGGTCCAGGCGTCGCCCTGATTCTGCACCTGCTCGAACAGCGCGGCAACCGCCGTGCGGGTGCCATCCGGGCGAACCAGTTCGATCGAGCCGTAAAGCGCGGGAGCCGCCTCGAAATCGGTCTTTTCGGTGAGGAAGCGGGTGACCTCCAGCTCGGGCTGGATGCCGTCGCGCAGGCGCCGGTAGTATTTCAGAATGCCGTCGGCGCCGATCAGCACCGAGGTGTTCGACTGCTCGCCCGACAGCATGCGGATCGATTCCGCATCGACCAGAAGCGTTGAGGCAAGCCCTTCGCGCTCTGTCTGCGAGGCTTCGACGACGAGTTCGCCGCTGCCGATCTCGACATTCGCATTCGCCGCGATCATCGCGACGATCAGCTTGGCGAATTCGGCGCTGCGGGTGCCGTCGATCAGGGCGCCGATGCGCGGGCCCTGGCGCACCTTGGCGATGGTGTAGGGCAGGTCCGGATCATGGGTGCCGAGATGCTGCTCGCCCCACCGCACGCTCAAGGGCAGAAGGTAGTTCTGCGAGCCTTCGGAGGTTGCGACGGCAACTTCCGTCAAGAGGTGACGGCGGTTGTCCGGCGTCGGCGGGCCGAGGACGGTCACGTCGAGCGAGCGCGGCGTCGCCGACTTGCCGGCAAACCAGCGCTGGCCGCCGACATATTCCGGCAGGATCGATTTCAGCTCCGTCAGATTGCGCCCGCCGATCGTTGCGCGCAGATCGCCCTGGGCGACCAGCGTCGAAAAGGCCGGCAGCGGCACCGGCGTCGCCGGATAGCGCTGCTGGGCCGCGGTGCTGTCGGCGAGATCGAACCAGAAGAAGCCGTAGGCCGGAAGCGTCAGCATGTAGGGCTGCGTGCCGATCTGCGGGAAGGCCGACAGGCCGAGCATCTCGATCGGTACCGAGCCGGCATAGGCGGACAGATCGAGTTCGACGGCCTGGGCGGAGCCCGAGAGATTGGCGACGCACAGGACCCGCTCGTCGGCATGCTCGCGCAGATAGACGAGGATCTTGCGGTTCGCCGGCAACAGGAACGTGATCTCGCCGCGGCCGAAAGCTTCCTTGGTCCGGCGCACCTGGATCAGCCGGCGCATCCAGTTGAGCTGGGACGCCGGATTGTTGGACTGGGCTTCGACATTGACCGCCTGATAGCCGTAGATCGCGTCCTGGATCACCGGCAGATAGAGGCGCTGCGGATCGGCCCGCGAAAAGCCGCCATTGCGGTCGGCGGACCACTGCATCGGCGTCCTGACGCCATCGCGGTCGCCGAGATAGATGTTGTCGCCCATGCCGATCTCGTCGCCGTAATAGACGGTCGGCGTGCCCGGCATCGACATCAAAAGCGCGTTGAGCAGCTCCACCTTGCGGCGGTCGTTGCCCATCAGCGGCGCGAGCCGCCGGCGGATGCCGAGATTGATGCGCGCCCGCGTGTCGGCGGCATAGGTCGACCACAGATAGTCGCGCTCTTCCTCGGTCACCATTTCGAGCGTCAGCTCGTCATGGTTGCGCAGGAAGATCGCCCATTGGCAGTTTTCCGGAATGTCCGGCGTCTGGCGCATGATGTCGGTGATCGGATGCCGGTCTTCCTGGGCGAGCGCCATGTACATGCGCGGCATCAGCGGGAAGTGGAACGCCATGTGGCATTCGTCGCCCTCGCCGAAATATGGGCGCGTGTCCTCCGGCCACTGGTTCGCCTCGGCAAGCAGCATCTTGTCGGGATAGTACTTGTCGAGATCGGCGCGGATCGCCTTCAGGACATCGTGGGTCTCGGGCAGGTTCTCGTTGTTGGTGCCCTCGCGCTCGACGAGATAGGGGATCGCGTCGAGCCGCAGCCCGTCGACGCCCTTGTCCAGCCAGAAATGCATGATCGAGAGCACCTCCTCCATCACCTTCGGATTGTCGAAGTTGAGATCGGGCTGGTGGGAAAAGAACCGATGCCAGAAATACTGGCCGGCGACCGGGTCCCAGGTCCAGTTGGAGGTCTCGGTATCGGTGAAGATGATGCGGGTGAGGTCGTAGCCCTCGTCATCGTCGGCCCAGACGTAGAAGTCCCGCTCCGGCGAGCCCTTTGGCGCATTGCGCGCCGCCTGGAACCAGGGATGCTGGTCGGAGGTGTGGTTGATGACGAGCTCGGTGATGACCCGGATGCCGCGCTTGTGGGCCTCGTCGATCAGCCGCTCGATATCCTCGATGTTGCCGTAGGACGGATTGACCGAGCGATAGTCGGAGATGTCGTAGCCATCGTCGCGCAGCGGCGACGGGTAGAACGGCAGGAGCCAGATCGCGGTGACGCCGAGTTCCTGGATATAGTCCAGCCGCGACATCAGCCCCGCGAAGTCGCCGACGCCGTCGCCGTTGGAATCCACGAAGGTCTTGACGTGGACCTGATAGATGATCGCGTCCTTGTACCAGTCGTGGGCATTGAGGTCCGGCCCCGAAGAGGTCTCGGGCGTGACGATGGTGGCAATCTCGTTCATCGGGTTTCAGCGCTTTCGGCGTTCTTGGTTCTTATCGCGTGAGCTTGAAGACGGCATATGGCCGATCTTGCGGATTCAGCCACCAGTGCTGGACCTTCCCGGTCCAGGCAAAGCTCTCGCCCCGCATCAGGTCGGTGGCATGGATCGTGCCGTCGTCCGGCAGCCCGAACTCCCAGAGCGGCACCTCGAAATGCCCGCCCTGACCGTGATGGGGATCGAGATTCACCATGAAGAGGAGATAGGAGGAGAGGTCTTTCGTCCGCTTGCCGTAATAGAGGATCTGCTCGTTGAAGAAGTTGAAGAAGGCGAGCGAGCGGAAATCCTTCATCGCCGCTTCGTCGTTGCGCAGCTTGTTGAAGAAGGCGATGTCGTCGCGGATGTTGCCTTCCGCCTTCCAGTCGAAGGCCCTGATCTGGAATTTCTCCGAGTTGAGATATTCCTCCTTGCCCGGAATCGGCAGGAATTCGCACAGCTCGAAGCCGGAATAGACGCCGTAATTGCCGGCAAGGGTCGCCGCCAGCGCAAGCCGCGTCTGGAAACCGGGACGGCCCGAGGTCTGCAGGTAGAGCGGGTTGATGTCCGGCGTGTTCACGAAGAAATTGACGCGCATGTATTCGACGCATTCTTCGGTCGTCAGCTCGGTCAGATATTCCGTCAGCTCCCACTTCACGTTCCGCCAGGTGAAATAGGAATAGGACTGGTTGTAGCCGAGCTTGGCGAGACGCTTCATCACCTTCGGCCGGGTGAAGGCCTCGGCGAGGAAGATGACGCCCGGATCGACCTTGCGCGCCTCGCCGATCACCCACTCCCAGAACGGGTAGGCCTTGGTATGCGGGTTGTCGATCCGGAAGATCTTCACCCCATGCTGCATCCAGTGCAGGAACATGTCCCGCATGGCGTACCAGATCGACGGCAAGGCGCCCCGATAGAAGTGGAAGTTGACGATGTCTTCGTAGCGCTTCGGCGGATTCTCGGCATATTTGATCGTGCCGTCCGGCCTCCAGTCGAACCATTCGGGATGTTCCTTGATCCACGGATGGTCCGGTGAAGCGTTGAGCGCGATGTCGAGGGCGATTTCGAGGCCGTGCTTCCTGGCCTCGTCGATCAGCCGGTGGAAATCGTCGAAGCTGCCGAGCTCGGGATGGATGGCGAGATGGCCCCCGTCCTTCGAACCGATCGCATAGGGGCTGCCGGGATCGTCAGGGCCCGGCGTCAGGGTGTTGTTCGGGCCCTTCCGGTTGGTCTTGCCGATCGGGTGGATCGGCGGAAAATACAGGACGTCGAAGCCCATCTCCTGAATGTCGGGCAGACGCCTGATGACGTCGTCGAAGGTGCCGTGGCGATTGACGTCGCCCGACTGCGATCGCGGAAACAGCTCGTACCACGCCGAAAACGCCGCCCGCTCGCGATCGACCCAGATCGGCACGTCGACCGAATAGCGGGAAAGGTTGGTCCGGTGACCGGCCGCCTCCAGGATCCCTGCCGCCTCGTCGGAGGCCATCAGCGCATACTGGGCGTCGAGGTCGCCCTTGGCCTGATGCTTCTCCAGCCGCTCGAAGAGCTTTGCCAGCGCCTTTTGCTCGGGTTTCGTGCCACGGCCGGATTCCGCCGCCTTCTTGACGAGGTCGCGCGCCTCGGTGATCTCGAGATCGGTCAGCTTGCCGGCGTCGCGCTTCTTCTTGGCTTCGTCGCGCCACGTCGCGTAGAGATCGCGCCACGCAATGATCGAATAGCGGTAGGGCCCCGGCTGATCGAAGGTGATCGTCGCCTGCCAGCGGTCGTTCTCGACGAAGGCGAACTTCACCTCCGACCATTTCGAGGGATCGACTTCCGCCGGCCCGTAGATCAGCGCCGCGTCGATCTCGTCATGTCCGTCGCAGAAGATGTCCGCCGACACGGTCAATGGCTCGCCGACGACACGCTTGACCGCGAACCGACCGCCGTCGATCTCGGGCGCGACGCCCTCGATCGCGACGCGATTTTCGGCAAGAGCAAGGAGCAGGGCCTCGCTGTCGTCGTTCTTCGCTTTCGCGACCTTTCGCGGCTTTTTCGGCTGCATTGCGACGTCGGACATGCGCGAACCTTCCAGGACGAGGGATCGGGTCGGGTGGTAACCGCCATGTCGCCATGGCAGCTCATGAGCACTTGCTAAAGGGATAGGCGGACGCGGTTGTATGTCCAGTCGAGAACGCCCGAATCATGGTGAAGTTCAGGAGCGCCTGCATAAAAGATTGCGGCAAATCCCAACTCAGCTCATTGACGCAACGACATGCATCGCAGAGACTTCCAACCTCTGGTGGGTGGAGTTTGGAGATGGCGAAAAGCCCGCCAAAAGGCGGAAAGGCGGTGGAAGCAGCGGACGAACGCCAGTTAGCGATCGTCCGCTAGGCAGAACAGATAAGGGGCCGCTTTCACCGGCCAATCAACGACGCATCTCGCGCGAAATTATCAATCGAGACCGCGACTCTGGGCGCCTTCCTCCAGATCCCAGACCGCCCAAAGATCGTAATTAAGCGAAATCCATGCCTATATGAGGGCCATGAGCGAACTATCGTCCATCGAGAAGACACGAATGCGCGCCATGCGCAATGGCGTGTACCACTCCATGCGCAGGCAATTTTTCGAGCGATGTGAGCGCTTTGCCAATCTCTCCGTGTTGTTGCTTGGTGCGGCTAGCGTCGCCCAGGTGGCAGCGAAAACATTTGGCGACGATATGCCCAGCCTGATTTTCGGCTTTCTTGTCGCTCTCGTCGGCGGGCTGCAACTCGTGTTCAACTTTGGCGGACGAGCGCGCGACCATGCCATGTTCCAAGCGAGGTTCTATGGGCTCATGGCGAAAACGGAGCGATCGGGAGACGATCCCGAACGGCTTGCTGCCGAGATAGAAAGCGAAATGGCGACTTTTTACGGTGAGGAGCCGCCAACTTATCACATCGTCAATGCGATCGCGTACAATGCAGTCCAGGACAGTTTCGGCCGTCCGGACAAGTCGGCTTTGTTCAAGATCGGCACCAAGGAAAATCTCCTAAAGGATTTTTTCCATTATTCGCCCCACGATCTAAAGACATTCGGCGAAATCGACGCCGAACGCGAGCGTCACGACGGCAACCCCGCTACAGCGTAAACTACTGAGCGCTCTCTCCCGCCTGCAAGCCTTTCGTCACGGGCGCCTGATCGAGCTTGGGCGCGAGCGGCCGGTGGCCGGCGTGATAGCGGTCGTAGATCTTGCGCCCCATCGCATAGGTCGCGACGGTGGCGCGTTCGTCGCCGAGGATCATCAGCGCGAAGAGCTCTTCGGAAAGCGACTGCACCCGCTCCATGCGCCGGCGCAATGGCGCGGTCGAGTGCGTGTCGAGGACGACGAGATCCGCCTCGTAGCCTTTCTCAAGCCGGCCGACCTTGTCGCCGATCCCCATCGCCGCGGCATTGCCGGCCGTCAGCATGTGAAACGCCTCGAAGGCCCGCAGCTTCTGGCCCTTCAGCGCCAGCACCTTGTAGCCCTCGGCCGCGGTCGTCAGCATGGAATAGGACGTGCCGCCGCCGATATCGGTGGCGATGCCGGTCGAAAGGCCGACGGCGCGCGATGCCGCCAGATCATAAAGGCCGGAGCCGAGAAACAGGTTCGACGTCGGGCAGAAGATCGCCGACGCGCCCTTGTCCGCCAGCGCCGAGCGCTCGCGATCGGAGAGGTGGATGCAATGGCCGAAAAGCGCACGCGGGCGGACGAGACCGTAGCGCTCATAGACATCGGTATAGTCCTTCGACCACGGAAAGGCCTCGGCGACGAAGGCGATTTCAGCTTTGTTTTCCGACAGATGGGTCTGGATCGGCAGGCCGGGATATTCGGCGGCGAGCGCTTTGGCGGCGTCGAGCTGGGCTTCGCTGGAGGTCGGGGCGAAGCGCGGGGTGATCGCCACCTCGAGCCGGCCGCGCCCATGAAAGGTCTCGATCAGTTCCTTGGTCTGATCGTAGCCGCTCTGCGGCGTATCGAGGAGACCAGGCGGAGCATTGCGGTCCATCATCACCTTGCCGGCGAGCATTCGAAGGCCCCGCCGGTCGGCCTCCGTGAAAAACGCCTCGGCGCTCACCTGATGGCTGGTGCAATAGGCTGCCGCCGTGGTCGTGCCGTTCGCCGCCAGCGTATCGAGAAGGAAGCGCGACGCTTCCTCCGAAACAGCGGAATCGCCGTAGCGAAGCTCTTCGGGAAAGGTGTATTTCGCCAGCCACTCCATCAGCTCCTGGCCATAGGAGGCGATGACCTGGGTCTGCGGCAGATGAAGATGCGGGTCGATGAAGCCGGGCATGACGAGATGCGGCCGGTGATCGATCACGGCGATGCCGGCTTCGAGCCGCCGCGCGACGACCGGCCCCTCGCCGACTTCGACGATGATCCCGTCCCGGATGACGACGATGCCGTCCTCGATGAAGCGGACAGACGGCGCCTCGCCCTCGACGGCGGGATCCGCGTCGAAGGATAGGAGCCGCCCACGGATTGCGAGAGTGCCGGTTCTGCCTGTCATCGGCTCAATCATAGCGCCGTCGCGGCATCCGGCCCAGCCTTTTGCTCACAATCCCTTGCCAAGGCCCGGCGCCTTGCCGTCGGCGAGCCAGCGGGCGAGAAGCTCGCGTTCGGCCGGCTCGAGGCCCGACACGTTGCCGGGCGGCATGGCATGGCTGCGTACGGCCTGACGCTCGATCAGCGCGGCGTAGTGGACGACCTCGTCCGAGGTCTCGAGCGCGATGTTCTTCGGCGGGTGGGTCATGCCGGGCCACAACGGCTCTTTCGCGTGGCACATGGAGCAACGCGAGACGATGATCGATTCCGCTTCCTCGAAATGCGGCGAGTTGGCGAGGGCATATTGCGGATCGGCGGTCCATTCGCGCTTGGTCGTCTCCGCCTCCGCCTCCGCCGGGCCGCTGCGCCAGCCCGGCGCACCCGACAGCGTGATGACGATGAGAAACAACACGCCCGCAAAGGCCCAGCACCACCAGGGCTTTTCGCCCGTCGCATGCATGGTGTTGAAGAAATGCCGGATCACCGCGCCGATGATCAGGACGATGCCGGCGATCACCCAGTTCCACTCGGTGGCGAAGGCCAGCGGATAATGGTTCGAGAGCATCAGGAAGATGACCGGCAGGGTCAGATAGTTGTTGTGCAGCGAGCGCTGCTTGGCCGCCTTGCCGAGCGCCGGGTCCGGCGTCTTGCCGACCTTGAGGTCGGCGACGACGATCTTCTGGTTGGGAATGATCAGGAAGAAGACGTTGGCGGTCATGATCGTCGCGATCAGGGCGCCGGTGTGGAGCATCGCGCCCCGGCCGGAAAAGACCTGGGCGAACAGGTAGCTGGAAAGAACGACATAGACGAAGAGGATGGCGAGAAGCGCCGTGTCGTTGTTCTTGAGGGGCGACTTGCACAGGAGATCATAGACCACCCAGCCGAGACCGAGCCCGGCGATACCGATCAGCGTCGCGCCCCAGACCGGCAGATCGGCGACACCCGGGTCGATCAGGAAGAGATCGGCATGGAGGTAGTAGACGAGAAACAGGAGCGCCGCGCCCGAAAGCCAGGTGGCATAGCTCTCCCATTTGAACCAGGTCAGCTCGTCGGGCAGTTCGTCGGGCGCCAGCGTATATTTCTGCATGTTGTAGAAGCCGCCGCCATGGACCTGCCAGGCCTCCCCCGCCACCCCATGCGGCAGCTCGCGCCGGCGGCGAAGGCCGAGATCGAGGGCGATGAAATAAAAGGACGACCCGACCCAGGCGATGGCGGTGATCACATGCACCCAGCGCACCGCGAACTGCAGCCATTCGGAAAGGTATGTCCACATGCGGGCGTCGGGTCCTTGGCGTAAACGGCGCTGTGCGGCTGACACCTCTTTTGCGGAGGTCGCAGCCTTCAGGCACTGACGGCAACACTCTCGCGACCGTCATCCTCGGGCCCCGTCCCGAGGATCCAGTTCTTGTCCGATCGTTCGCTGCGCGGGCTGAGACCTGCGCAGCTCAGAGTCAGGACTTTAAGTTCGTTCGAGCCCACGTTCCCCTGGATCCTCGGGACGGGGCCCGAGGATGACGAGGTGGGAGGAGAAGCGCCGAGCCTCAGCTCTGCACGCCCTCGACGTACCAGTCCATCTTCAGGAGGTCTTCGTCGGGGATCTTCTCGCCTTCGGGGATCTTCACCTCGCCGGACTGGTCCTTGATCGGGCCGGTGAAGACCTCGTAGGTGCCGGCCTTGGTCTCGTCGACGATCTTCTGGGCGGCGGCCTTCACGTCGGCGGGCATCTTGTCGTTGAACGGGGCCATCTCGACCTCGCCCTCGGCCATGCCGAGCCAGACATTGTCGGCCTTCCAGGTGCCGTCGAGCAGCGCCTGGACGCGTTTGGTGTAGTAGGGGCACCACTGATCGACGATCGCGGTCATGTGGGCGTTCGGCGCGAAGCTCTCCATGTTCCAGGCCTGGCCGAAGGCAATGGCGCCGGCCTCTTCGGCCGCCTGCAGCGGAGCGGGCGAGTCCGTATGCTGAGTGATCACGTCGGCGCCCTGAGAGAGCAGCGCCTTGGTGGCGTCGGCTTCCTTGGCCGGATCATACCAGGAGTTCACCCAGACGACCTGGGTCTTGAAGTCCGGATTGACCTTCTTGGCGGCGAGTTCGAAGGCGTTGATGCCCATGACGACTTCCGGGATCGGGAAGGAGGCGACATAGCCGGCCTTGCCGGTCTTCGACATCATCGCCGCGATCGTCCCGAGGACGGCGCGGCCCTGATAGAACTTGGAATTGTAGAGGCCCATGTTGTCGTTGCCGCCGGTGGTATAGCCGGTGGCGTGCTCGAATTTCACGTTCGGGAACTGCTTGGCCACCTTGATGGTCGGGTTCATGAAGCCGAAGGAGGTGGTGAAGACGATGTCGTTGCCGTCCTGGGCAAGCTGGCGAATGACGCGCTCGGCGTCGGGGCCTTCCGCGACGTTCTCGACATAGCTGGTTTCCACCTTGTCGCCGAGGTTCTTCTCCAGGCACTTGCGGGCCTGGTCGTGGGCGTAGGTCCAGCCGAAATCGCCGACCGGGCCGACATAGACGAAGGCTGCCTTGACCTTGTCCTTGCCTTCGCCGTCCTGGGCGAAGGCCGGGGCGATGGACGTCGCCGCCAGGCCGAAGGCGGCGCCCGCGGCGAGAAGCTTGCGTCGGGAAAGAGCGAACATCGAATGTCTCCTGTTCATGCGTTGGATCAAATCAGGCCGTCGCCCGGAAGGATTTTCCAAGACAGGCCGGTGCATTGGCGCTTCCGCGCTTGGCGGCGGAAATGATCGCGAGAACGGCGATCGTCGCGATGTAGGGGAGCGCGGCGAGGAACTCGGGCGCGAACATGTTGAAGCCGGCGGCCTTGGCCTGCAGCTCCATGGTGATGACGAGGCCGAAGAGATAGGCGCCGGCGAGCATGCGCCCCGGCCGCCAGGAGGCGAAGACGACGAGGGCGATGGCGATCCAGCCCCGCCCGGCGGTCAGCCGCTCGGCCCACATCGGCGTCAGCACCAGCGAGTAGTAGGAACCGGCGAGACCGGCCATCGCCCCGCCGAACAAAATGGCGAGATATCTGACCTTCAACACCGGATAGCCGATGGCATGGGCGGCGGTGTCGGATTCGCCGACCGCGCGAAGGATCAGTCCGGCGCGCGAGCGGTTGAGGAACCACCAGACGCCGAGGGTCAGGAGAAGGCCGAGATAGACCAGCGGCGAATGGCCGAAGACGAGGCGAAGGAGCGGCGTGGAGGTGAGCCAATCGGGGAAGATGGTCCCGAGCGTCGGCGTGGTGATACCGACGAAGGGCGCGCCGATCAGCGCCGAGACGCCGGTGCCGAAGATCGTCAGGGCGAGCCCCGTCGCCACCTGATTGGCCATCAGCGTCAGGACGAGGACGGCGAAGATCGCCGAGGCGAGCGCCGCCGCGACCATCGCCGCGAAGGCCCCGAGAACGGGAAAGCCCGTGGTCGTGGCGACCGCGAAGCCGGTGACCGCGCCGATCAGCATCATGCCCTCGACGCCGAGATTGAGGACACCGGACTTTTCGACGACGAGCTCGCCGAGACCGGCGATCAGGAGCGGCGTCGCCGCACCCGCGATGGTCATCAGGATGGCGACGAGAAGGTCCAGACTCATGCCGTCACCACCTTCGTCTCGCCTGTCTTGGCTCCGGACTTCGCCTCGGCTTCCGCCTTGCCCGGAGCGCGGGCCGTCTTTGGCGCGGCGCGGCCGGAGACCACCCGGTATCGCACCAGAATGTCGGTGGCGAGCAGGAAGAACAGCATCATCGCCTGGAAGACGCCGGTCGCCGCCGATGGCAGACCGATCGTCGTCTGAGCGCTCTCGCCGCCGACATAGGTCAGCGCCAGAACCATCGCAGCCAACAGGATGCCGAGCGGGTTCAGCCGGCCGAGAAAGGCGACAATGATCGCTGTATAGCCATAGCCCGTCGGAAATTGCGGCACCATCTGGCCGAACGGACCGGAGGCTTCCAGGATGCCGGCAAAGCCGGCGAGCCCCCCGCCCGCCATCAGCGCGATCCACACCGTCGAGGCGGCGCCGAAGCCCCCGAAGGCCGCCGCCTTGGGTGCAAGGCCGACGACCCGCATCTGGAAGCCGGTGATCGTCCGCGTCATGACGAAGAAGGCGGTGAGCGCGACCGCCACGGCCAGCGGCACACCGAGATGGATCAGGGTTCCCGGCACGACCATCGGCAGGGTCTGATCGGCGGTGAACATCGCCGTCTGCGGGAAGTTGAACCCCATCGGGTCCTTCCAGGGACCGCGCATCAGATAATACAGAAGCTGGATCGCGACGTAATTGAGCATCAGGCTCGACAGGATCTCGTTGACCCCGAGCGTCGTCTTCAGCACCGCCGGGATCGCCGCCCAGGCCATGCCACCGACGATGCCGGCGAGAAGCATCAGCGGCAGGATCCAGCCTCCCGACATGTCGAGGGTGGCAAGCGCGATGCCTGTTCCGGCAAGGCCGCCGAGAATGTATTGCCCCTCGGCCCCGATGTTCCACACATTGGCGCGAAAGCCGATGGCAAGCCCGGTGGCGATCATCGCCAGCGGTGCGGCCTTCACCAGGAGGTCCTGCCAGCGATAGGGATTGAACAGCGGCTTGACGAAGATCTCGAGGATCGCGCCCAATCCGTCATGGCCGAGAAGCGTGAAGAGGACGGCCCCGACGACGAGCGTCAGCGCGACGGCGATCACCGGCGCGGCCAGCATCATGGCGCGGCTTTCCTGCCGCCGGGGTTCCATCCGCAACAGGCTCACAGCGCAGGCTCCGGCCTCTTCGCGGGGGCGTGCGAGGGATCGGCGGCGCGGCCTGCGCCGGCCCCGTCGATCTCGGACCCGTGTACGCCGCCCATCAGCAAGCCGACCTTTTCGATGTCGATGCCCTTGACATCCATCGCCTCGGACAGCCGCCCCTCGTTGATCACCGCAAGGCGGTCGCAGAGCTCCAGCAATTCGTCGAGATCCTGGCTGACCACGACGACGGACGCCCCCTTGGCGACGAGATCGATCATCGCCTGGCGGATGAAGGAGGCGGCCCCCGCATCGACGCCCCAGGTCGGCTGGGACACGACGAAGACCGCCGGGTTCTGCATGATCTCGCGGCCCATGACGAATTTCTGCAGGTTGCCGCCCGAAAGGCTGCCTGCGGCGGCGGCGGGCCCCGTCGCCTTCACCGAGAAGGCCTCGATCACGCGCGTCGCATAGTCCTTCGCCGCGCCGCCCTTGATGACGCCGCCCGAGGCGAGGCCCATGCGGCTTCGCGCCGACAGAATGGCGTTTTCGGCGAGCGACATGGCAGGCACGGCGGCGTGGCCGTTGCGTTCTTCCGGTGAACTCGCAAGCCCGGCCTTGCGCCGCGCGCCGACCGAGAGCTGTGAAAGTTCCCTGCCTTCCAGACGGATCGAGCCGGTGACGCCGGCCTGCGTCTCGCCGGAGATCACCGCGAGAAGCTCATTCTGGCCGTTGCCGGCGACGCCGGCGATGCCGAAGATCTCGCCCGAGCGCACGGAAAACGACACGTCCTTCAGGCTCGTACCGAAGGGGGGCTCGCCCGGCGCCGAAAGCCCGGAAACAGTGAAGCGATCCTCGCCATAGGAGCAGTCCGACTTGTCGGACAGATCCTTCAGGCTGCCGCCGATCATCATTTCCGCCATCGACTTCGCCGATTCCCGCCGCGGATCGCAGCTTCCCACGACCTTGCCGCCGCGCAAGATGGTGGCGGATTCGCACAGGACCTCGATCTCGTGCAGCTTGTGGGAAATATAGAGGATCGAGCAGCCCTCATTCGCCAGCCGCCACAGCGTCTTGAACAGCTCCTCCACCTCCTGCGGCGTCAGCACCGAAGTCGGCTCGTCCATGATCAGGAGCCTGGGCTCCTGCAGCAGCGCGCGGACGATCTCGATCCGCTGGCGCTCGCCGACCGAGAGCGTGTGCACATATCGATGCGGATCGAGCGACAGGCCGTAGCTGTCCAGCACCTCGCGCACCCTGGCTTCCAGCTGCCGGCGCGGTGGCGGATCGTCCATGCCGAGCGCGATATTCTCCAGCACCGTCATCGCCTCGAACAGCGAGAAATGCTGGAACACCATGCCGATACCGAGCGCCCGCGCCTCCTTCGGCGAGCCGATCTGCACAAGATTTCCGTCGAAGACGATCGCGCCCTCGTCGGCGCTCTGGACGCCGTAGATGATCTTGACGAGCGTCGATTTGCCGGCGCCGTTTTCCCCCAGGAGAGCGTGGATCGTGCCGGCGGGCACCGCAAAGGAGACCTGATCGTTCGCAACCACGCCGGGAAAGCGCTTGGAAATGCCCTTGAGTTCCAGACGTGGCGCAGCCGCCTTCGCTGTCATCAATCCCGACCTCTGCCCGATCATCCGACCCGATTCGAGTATGGCATCCGCAACGCCCCCCTGCCAAGCATCACGGCAGGGATTATTCCTGACGTTTTAACAGGCATGTGACGATCTCGGCCGCCGTCAGCGCGGCGATGACCTCGGGTCGCTTGTCGCGAAGCGCGGCCCCGCCGATCGGCAATGTCAGCCGAGCGGCACCGGATTCTCGCCCCTCCTCGGCGAGATGGCGGCGAAAGCGCTGGCGCTTGGTGGCCGAACCGATCATTCCGACATAGGCGGCGTCGGCTCGCGCAAGCGCTGCGGAAGCGACGAGGAAATCCAGCGAATGGTCGTGGGTCATGACGACATAGGCGGCGCCCGGCGGTGCGTCGGCGACGAGGGATTCCGGCAGGGCTGCGGCGATGCATCGCACGGGTTCCGCGATGTCGACGAGAGTCTCGGGCCGCGAATCGACGAGACTGACGGCAAGCGGAAGCGGCGCGAGAGCAGTGGCGAGCGCGCGGCCCGTATGGCCGGCGCCGAAGATCAGGACGGCGGGAAGAGCGCTTCGCTGGCGCTCGTCTTCGAGCGCGATCTCGGCCAGCAGCGCCCCGTCGAGCCGGCGGAAGGACAGGTTCACCCGCCCGCCGCAGCACTGGCCGATTTCAGGCCCGAGGGGCACGTCGGACGTCGCATGGACCTCGCCGTTCCCGATCATCCGCCGCGCCGTGTCGATCGCGTCGAACTCCAGCCGCCCGCCGCCGATCGTTCCGGCGACCCTCTCTGCCGTCACCAGCATACGCGCCCCGGCCTCGCGGGGGGTGGAGCCGAGAGCCGTCTCGACGGTCACGAGGATGGCGGTTTCGGACGTGTCGAGAGAGCGGCGAGCGACAGCGACAAGGGTCATCGGGGCGTGGCCCGTTCGGTGCCTGATCTTTTCCGATGACGAAAGAGGTCATGACAGCCGAATGTCCGCGCCTCGGCACGCCCCGCTCTGCCCTGCCGGACATCTCCCCCACGAGGGGGGAGATCGATCTCGCGAAACCGCCGCCACCTGGAATCCGGCGCTCGTCGAGGCATAGACGTCTGAGAAAAAGGCGGAAACGATGCCGCGCCCAATCTCCCCCCTTGTGGGGGAGATGTCCGGCAGGACAGAGGGGGGTGGCTGGGCGCCGTCACGTCAATCGGTCCTCCCCGGCACCGGCTTGGAACGCTCGAGCGGGCTTGGTCGACAAGCCAGGAGACTTTGTCATTGCGCCCACGCCTGCCTCTCATTCATCCCGTGCCGCACGTTCGATCGCCTCTCCAACCCATTCATTGAGGCTCTTCTGCTGGGCCTTCGCCGCAGTCACGGCGGCGGCATGCAGGTCCGCTTCGATCCGAACGTTGAACTTTCCGGAAAAACCGCGGAATGGCTCGATGCCGTTTTCGGCGCACATTTCGAGATAGGTCTTCAAGGAAAGACGTCCTTCCTCCTTCAGTCCATCGACGCTCGTGGCATAAAAATCCGCTCCACCACTGAGATTCACGAATTCTCCGCGAAACATCCCGATCTCCGGATCAAAGGTGACAACCGCCTTCTGACCGTCGATTTCCATCACATTGTTCATGACGGCCTCACCCCGTTCGATTCGAGCCATTTCCTGATCGACACGACCGCACCTTTGTCGGTTTCCGGGGACGGATGCGGGCGATGAAAGACGCGGATTTCGCCGAACAGGATCACACCCACCCTCGAACCTGCCCGCTCTTCGATCTTCGCACCCAGATCGAGCAGCAAGGCCTCGATATCGTCCCACCGGATCGTCCCGCTCACGGGTCGCGCGAAAAGCGCATCGAGCGTGCGCCGATGCCGTTTCTTCATCGCAGATCAGTACCAATATATAGTACCGTCATCGAGGCAGTCCAGACGGGTTCTGCCGGGTCGGCCGTGCAGACATCGTGCTACTGGCTCCTGACATCCTCCACCGCCATTAACACCCTTTCCGGCGTCGCGGGGGCATCGAGGCGCGGAAACGCCCGTCCATTGCCGGCCGCACACACCGCGTCGGTCAGCGCCGAGAATACCGAGATCGCCAGCATGAAGGGCGGTTCGCCGACGGCTTTCGAACGATAGACGGTCTCGGCGCGGTTCTCGCCCTTGTCCCAGATGGCGATCCTGAGATCGTCCGGCCGGTCGTTGGAGGTCGGGATCTTGTAGGTGGAGGGCGCGTGGGTCTTCAGCCGGCCCTTGTCGTCCCACCAGAGCTCTTCCGTCGTCAGCCAGCCCATCCCCTGGACGAAGCCACCCTCGATCTGGCCCATGTCGATCGCCGGATTGAGCGACCTGCCGACGTCATGGAGGATGTCGGCGCGCAAGAGCCGGTATTCGCCGGTCAGCGTGTCGATCACGACTTCCGAACAGGCCGCGCCATAGGCGAAGTAATAGAAGGGCCGGCCGCTCGCCGCTTCCCGGTCGTAGTCGATCTCCGGCGTGGCGTAAAAGCCGGTCGAGGACAGCGAGATGCGCGCGAGATAGGCTTCGCCGACGAGATCGGAAAAGCGCTTCTCGTCGTTGCCGATGCGCACGCGGTTCGCCTCGAAAACCACCTGCTCTTTCGGTACGTGATAGCGCTCGGAAGCAAAGGCGATCAGCCGGTCCTTGATCGTGCGGGCCGCATTCAGCGCGGCCATGCCGTTGAGGTCGGAGCCCGACGAGGCCGCCGTCGCGGAGGTGTTGGGCACTTTCGCCGTCGTCGTCGCGGTGATCTTCACCTTGCCCAGATCGATCTGGAACTCCTCGGCGACGACCTGGGCCACCTTGACGAACAGCCCCTGTCCCATCTCGGTGCCGCCGTGGTTCAGATGCACCGAGCCGTCCTTGTAGACATGGACGAGGGCGCCGGCCTGGTTGAGATGTGTTGTCGTGAAGGAGATGCCGAACTTCACCGGCGTCAGCGCCAGTCCCTTCTTGAAGATCGTACTGCCGGCGTTGAACGCCTTCACCGCCTCGCAGCGGGCCCGGTAGTCCGACGAGGCTTCCAGTTCCTCGACGATCTCGGCGATGACGCAGTCGGTGACCGGCATGTGATAGGGCGTCACCGCCGGCTCTTCGCCGATGGCCGGATAGAAGTTGCGCTTGCGCACATCCAGGGGATCGACGCCTGTCAGAAAGGCGATCTCGTCCATCGCCCGCTCGATGCCGACCATCCCCTGCGGCCCGCCGAAGCCCCGGAAGGCGGTGTTCGACACGGTATGGGTCTTCAGCCGCCGGGAATGGATGCGTGCGGCTTTCAGATCATAGGCGTTGTCGGCGTGAAACATCGCCCGGTCGGCGATGGCGGCCGACAGATCGCGGGAATAGCCGCAGCGGACACAATGCTCGAAATCGGCGGCGAGGATCGTCCCGTCTTCGGCAAAGCCGAGATCGTAGTCGATCCGCGTCTCATGGCGCTTGCCGGTCATCTCCATGTCGTCGTCGCGGTCGAGCCGGCATTTCGCCGGGCGGCCGGTCTTCACCGCAACGAGCGCGGCGACCGCCGCAAACAGCGCCGGCTGGCTTTCCTTGCCGCCGAAGCCGCCGCCCATGCGCCTCAGCTCCACCGTCACCGCGTGATCAGGCACGCCGAGCATCTTGGCGACATTGTGCTGGACCTCCGAGGGGTGCTGCGTGGAAGAGCGCACGAAAACGTCGCCGTCCTCCATGGGAATGGCCGTGGCGATCTGGCCTTCCAGATAGAAATGGTCCTGCCCGCCGACCTCGACCCGGCCGCTTGCCCGTAGCGGCGCGGCTTCGAGCGCGGACGCGGCATCGCCGAGCCGCATCTCGTAGGCCGGCAACAGGTCTTCGCCCGCTTCGTCCGCATGGGCGAGCGCCGCGTCGATGGAGATCGCCGCCGGCAGGTCCTCATAGTCGACGACGGCAAGCTTTGCCGCCGCGCGGGCCTGAAGCTCGGTCTCGGCCGCCACGGCAAAGAGCGGCTGGCCGACATATTGGACGACGGCGCACTCGCCCTGAAGCGGCGGGAAGATCGGATCGTCGCCGAAGACCGGCGAATAGTCGTTCTCGCCGGGGATGTCCTCGGCGGTCAGCACGGCGGCGACGCCCGGCGCGGCACGAGCTGCCGCAAGGTCGAGCCGCGCGATCTTCGCATGGGCGCGCGCCGACATGGCGATGAAGACCTGCAGCGTTCCCGGCAGTTCCGGCTCGTCGTCGCCATAGCGCGCCGCGCCCGTGACGTGCTTCATGCCGCTGTCATGGGCGGCCGGCGTCGCAACGCCGCCCCTGATCCGCGCTTCGTGGCCCGGTGGCCGCTCGTTCAGTTCGGCGATGCCCGGCTCGCCGGCGCCGGAGCGATCCTGGATGCGGGTCTCGTCCATCATGAAGCTCCGCCGATCGGGGCCATGTCGAGGGTTTCCGGGCCCATGCCGGCAATGCGCCCCGACGCCTCGCCGGCGAGTTCCAGCTGAAACCGCTTCAACAGGTTCTGCGCCGTCTTTAGCCGGTACTCGCTGGAAGCGCGCATGTCGGTGAGCGGCGAGAAATCCTCAGCCATTGCCGCCATCGCGTCCGCGGCCGCATCAGCGTCGAACGGCCGGCCGACGAGCTTTGCCTCCGCCGCCTTCGCCCGCTTCGGCACGCCGGCCATGCCGCCGAATGCAAGCCGCGCCTCGGCGACGATCACGTCCTCGCCCGAAGCCTCGAAGGTCAGGCAAAACGCCGCCATGACCGCCGAGATATCGCTGTCGAAGCGCTTGGAGATCTTATGGGCGAAGAAGCGCTGATTGTCGGCGAGCCGCGGCACCTCGATGGCGGCGACGAACTCGCCCATGGCCCTGTCCTGCTTGCCGTATTCGATGAAGAAATCCTCCAGCGCCACGATGCGCAGATCGTCGCCCTTCCTGAGGAAAATCCGCCCCCCCAGCGCGATCAGGCAGGGCGGCAGGTCGCCGATCGGCGAGCCGTTGGCGATGTTGCCGCCGAGCGTGCCGGCATTGCGGATCTGGGTGCCGGCAAAGCGGCGCAGCATCTCGCCGAGATCGGGATGGATGCCGGCCAGCACCTCGCGGGCCTCGCGATGGGTGATCGCCGCGCCGAAATAGACCCGGCCGGCCGCCTCCTCGATGACCTTCAGATCGCGCACGTGGCTGATGTCGATGAGAAGCGGCAGCTCGCGATACTGCTTGGTCACCCAGAGCCCTATATCGGTCGCCCCGGCGACGAGAACGGCATCGGGATGGGCGGCATAGGTGTCGGCGAGCTCGTCGACACTGGTCGGCGAAAACCAGCGATGACCGTCAGATGCGTAGGAAAAGACCCCCTCGCCTTCGAGCTGCGCAAGTCGCGCCGACAGCGCCGCATCCTCTGCGCCCGTGTCCGGCACCGGTTCGTCGGCGATTTCCAGCCCGGCCTCGATGATCGGGCCATAGCCGGTGCAGCGGCAGAGATTGCCGGCAATCGCATCCTTCACCGACTGGCGGTCGGTGAGCGCCCCGGTCAGCCAGCCGGCGTGCAGCTGCATGACGAAGCCCGGCGTGCAGAAGCCGCACTGGCTGGCATGGTTCTCCACCATCGCCGTCTGCAGCGGCGTCGGTCCGTTCCGGCCGATATGCTCGATGGTCTCGATCGCCCGGCCGTTCATGGCGGGCAGGAACTGGATGCAGGCATTGACCGAGCGGCGGGTCAGGCCGCCGGCCCCGTCATGTTCGCACAAAAGCACGGTGCAGGCGCCGCAATCGCCCTCGGCGCAGCCCTCCTTGGTGCCGGTGAGGCGCTCGGGGCCGCGCAGATAGTCGAGCAGGGTCGTCGTCGGCGACACGCCCGCAACCTCCCGCTCGGCGCCGTTGAGAACGAAGCGGATCGGGCGGATCGCAGGCTCGGCCGGTCGGGTCGCGGTGTCGGTCATCAGCTCCCCCGATAGGTCGAATAAGCGTAAGGGGAGACGAGCAGCGGCACATGATAATGCGCCGGCTCGGCGATGCCGAAGCGGATCGGGACGATGTCGAGGAAGGCCGGTTCGGGCAGCGCGACGCCGAGGCCGCGAAAATAGTCAGCGACGTGGAAGACCAGCTCGTAAGAGCCCTGCGCCATTTCCTCGCCGACGAGCAGCGGCCCGTCCACCCGGCCGTCCTCGTTGGTGGTGACGGACTTCAGCGGAGTTTGCGATCCGCCCTCGCGGCGGACGAGGTCGATCCGCATGCCGGCGGCGGGACGACCGTGCATCGTATCGAGAACGTGGGTCGTCAGTCTGGCGGCGTTTGCCTCGGCCATTCAAGCGGTTCCGTCATTTTTGACCATCTGGTCAGGCAGTTTGCAACGGTCATCCCCTGCTTCGCAAGGGCTCGGTGAACAGCTGGATCTGACGCCCGCATGAGTTAGGTTCATGGCCGTCGGACGACGGGCCGTAGGCGGTTGCCATCGGCAGACCGACGAACCGCCGCAATGCGGCCCAACGGGATGAGTTCATGTTCGAGAGTCTCAACGACGCCGCAGCCGCCCTGGAAGCGCTTTTCGACCGACCGCAGCTGGATATCGTGGTCGAGGCACTGGTTCCGGCGATCGTCTTTGCGCCGCTGCCGGACAGTGTCCGAAAGACCGGGGGCTCACGGCTCGGTGGCACGCCCGACATGGCGCCAGGCAGCGTCTGGCCGAGCCCGACACCACCCGAAGACCCCGCCGAGATCGCCGATCGCGGCCGTGGCGAGACGCTCCGCCAGCATCTTGCGGCTGATCTGCCCTTTGCCTTCATCGCGCAGCTGGATCTGAAAGACGCCGCGGCGCTGGGAGACATCGCCGCCGACCTGCCGGATGCCGGCAGGCTGCTGTTCTTCGCCGATCTCCCCGTCCTACCTTGGGAAGCCGGATCGCGGCCCGTTCGCGTCGTCTACGACCAGTCGGCCGAAAGCGATCTCGCGCCGCTGCCGATGCACGCAGAGCTTTCCGAAGCCGCCGCTGCCGAGAGGGCCGAGATGGCGAAAATCCAGGAGCGATTTGGTCGCGCCCGTCCGCCCGAGACAGCGGGAACGCATTTTGCCGCCGTCGGGCGCGAAATAAAGCTGCGAAAGGTGTTCAAGCTTCCCGATCCGGCCTCGCTGGAAATTGCGGCGATCCCGGACCTCCAGGTGAGATCCCAGTCACCGGCGACTGACGATTTTCGCGACGACTACGAGGAGGCCATCGAATTATTCCAGGAGGGGTTCGACTCGCGCCGCAGCGGCAAGCGCCAACAGCTTCTCGGCAGCCCCCAGCCCGAGCAGGACGATCCGCGCTACGATGCCGTCGTCGTCTCGACCTTCGGCAAGCAGGACCTGTCATCGCAGGAATGGCAGGCGAACAAGGCGATGATCAAGGAACGCGCGGTGGAGTGGCGGCTCTTGTTCCAGCTCGATCTCGCCGACTGGATGCAGGCCGATCTGATCGAGGGTACGATTTTCTTCCTCATCCGTCAGGATGACCTGACCAGACACGACTTCGATCGCGTCGTCGGCGTCTATCAACAGACCTGAGACGACCGCTTCCTGCGCCATGACCTGACCGGCCGCCCAAAGATCCGGCCAGAGATCACGCCGAGAAATCACCGCTTCGGCCGGATCAGCCCTTCCTGCGCCACCGAGGCGATCAGCGTGCCGTCGAGGCCGTAGAGCGAGCCGCGCGTCAGCCCTCGCCCGCCGGAGGAGGACGGCGAATCCTGGGTGTAGAGCATCCACTCCGACACCCGCGCCGGCCGGTGAAACCACATCGCATGGTCGAGGCTCGCCGCCTGGACCCTTTCGTCGAAGACCGAAAGCCCATGGGCAAAGAGCGCCGTGTCGAGCAGGGTCATGTCGGAGAGATAGGCGAGGACGACGGTGTTGAGGGCCGCATCGTCCCCGACATCGCCGCGGCAGCGCACCCAGCTGTGCTGGTACGGCTCGAGCTTTTCGTTCGACAGGAAGTGCTCGAGGCGAACCGGGCGGAACTCGATCGGCCGCTGCCGCTGCCAGTAGCGCTGGACCGCGGGCGAGGCGTTCTTCAGGAACAGCTCTTCCACCGCCTTGCTGTCGGGCAGCTCGTCGGGCCGGGGAACGTCCGGCATCGCCAGTTGATGCTCGAAGCCCTCTTCGTGTTTCTGGAAAGAGGCCGACAGCGAGAAGATCGCCTTGCCATGCTGCATGGCGACGATGCGGCGGGTGGTGAACGAGCCCCCGTCCCGGATCCGGTCGACGCTGTAGACGATCGGCACCGCCGGGTCGCCCGGCCGCATGAAATAGCAATGCAGGGAGTGGCAGGCGCGCTCCGGCGGGACGGTCCGGATCGCGGCAGTCAGCGCCTGGGCGATCACCTGCCCGCCGAAAACGCGCTGCCATCCATTGTCCGGACTCACCCCGCGAAACAGATCTTCCTCGAGTTTTTCGAGGTCGAGGATCGTCAGAAGCTGTTCAACCGGGTCGCTCATCCATAGATACTCCGCATTGGGCGCCCCGTTCGTACAAGGTGCCCGCATCGATCGCAAAGGTCTTGGAAGGGCTCTGCCCGACGCGGCCTTTTCATGCACACAGAGAAGGCGGCCGCCCGTTCGGACGTGACCGGCAGCCCGTGGAGACGAGACGATGAGCGAAACGACCGCGAACAGGCCGGACGACAGGGTCGATATTCTCGTCGCCGGCGCCGGCTATGTCGGCCTGACGACGGCCGTCGCCATCAAGCAGGCAGCCCCGCATCTCACCGTTTCGATCGTCGATGCGGCCCCCGACGAGGTGTGGAAAAAGGACGGCCGCGCCTCGGCCGTCGCCGCCGCCGCCGTCAAGATGCTCGATCAGCTTCAGATCTGGCCTTCGATCGTCGGCGAGGCGCAGCCGATCACCGAGATGATCGTCACCGATTCCAAGGCCGCCGATGCGGTCCGCCCGGTCTTCCTCACCTTCGGCGGCGAAGCGCAGCCGGGCGAGCCCTTCGCCCATATGACCCCCAATGTCGCGCTCAACGGCGCCTTGCGAGACCGCGCCGGCGAACTCGGCATTTCCATCCGCCAGGGCCTTGCGGTTTCCGGCATCACCGAGGCCGTCGGCCATGTCGATGTCCGGCTTTCGGACGGATCGACGCTTGCCGCGCGGCTGCTCGTCGCCTGCGACGGCGTCAAGTCGGCGATCCGCGACATGGCGGGCATCCGCACGCTCTACTGGGACTATGGCCAGTCCGGCATCGTCGCAACCGTCGGCCACGAGCGCCCGCATGAGGGCCGGGCCGAGGAACACTTTCTCCCCTCCGGCCCCTTCGCCATCCTGCCGCTCAAGGGCAACCGCTCCTCGCTGGTCTGGACCGAGCCGACCCGGGAGGCCGAGCGCCTCGTCAATGCCGACGACATGGTGTTCGAGCTGGAACTCGAACAGCGCTTCGGCCACCGCCTCGGCGCACTCACCGTCGAGGGGCCCCGCCGCGCCTTTCCGCTCGGCCTGACGCTCGCCCGCGACTTCGTCAAACCGCGCGTCGCCCTTGCCGGCGACGCCGCCCACGGCATCCACCCGATCGCCGGCCAGGGCCTCAATCTCGGCTTCAAGGACGCGGCGGCCCTCGCCGAAACCGTCGTCGATGCCGAACGCCGCGGCCTCGACATCGGCGCGATCGACGTTCTGGAGGGCTACCAGCGCTGGCGGCGCTTCGACACCGTCCAGATGGGCGTCACCACCGACGTCCTCAACCGCCTGTTTTCCAACGACAACACGGTCCTGCGCATGGCCCGCTCCTTCGGCCTGTCGCTGGTCGACCGGGCGCCGTCGCTGAAGGACTTCTTCATCGGCCAGGCCGCAGGGCTAACCAAGGGGCCGAGCCCGCGATTGTTGAGGGGCGAGGCGATCTGAGCGGTGAAGTCATAGGCGGGACGCCCGCATTTCAGGATGCGCTGCCTCATTCGCACATTCTGACGAGCGCGCCGATGCTGTAGAACAGGCGTCCGCTTTTATCGCGCTCGTCATGCTCGGGCCCCGTCCCGAGCATCCAGTGCGCCGTTTAAGCTTCTGTTGTGTCAGACGTTTCTGGATTCTCGGGACGGGGCCCCAGAATGACGAAGCGTCGAATGCTGCGCCTTCTCGATCAAGTCGTGCCCCCTTAAGGATCGTGTCGCGCACTGAGCGTCCATTCGGACGCATGGCGCTTCAAGCCTGAGCGCCCCCATTCCGAGACTCGACCGATATATGATCAGGCGAGTCTCGAAGCGCGCGGGCGCGCGTCCATGGATCTGCCTCTTGAAACGAGAAGAAAACACCGAGCCGGCAGAAGCCCCCTTGCCCTTCGAGGCTCGCCTCGCTTGGCTCGGGTCGCTCCTCAGGACGAGGGGGCTTCTGCTTCCAGACGGCGACAATTGGTCCGCAGGTGCAAAACCCACGGACCCCCGCCATCACATCACTTGGCGGCGGTCTTCGCCGCCTCGCAGCTGCCGTCGGCGATCGACTGGAAGGCCTGATCGCCGGGGATGGTGCGGATGATCTTGTAGTAGTCCCACTTTTCCTTGCTCTCCTCCGGCGTCTTCACCTGGGCGAGGAACATGTCGTGGACCATCAGACCGTCGGCGCGGACCTTGCCATTGCGGGCGAAGGCGTCCTCGATCGGCATGGTCTTCAGCTGGGCGATGACCTTTTTCGGATCGTCGGTTCCGATCTCCTTGACGGCCTTCAGATATTGCAGCGCCGAGGAATACATGCCGGCCTGCACCATGGTCGGCTTCGACCCTGTCTTCTCCTCGAACTTGGCGCTCCATTCGCGCGCCTTGTCGTCGAGATCCCAGTAGAAGCCGGTGGTCAGCGTCAGCCCCTTCGCCGCGTCGAGGCCGAGGGCGTCGACGTCGGTGAGGAAGAGGAGAAGCGAGGCGAGCTTCTGGCCGCCCTGGACGATGCCGAATTCCTGCGCCTGCTTGACCGAATTCTGGGTGTCGGTGCCGGCATTGGCAAGGCCGATCACCTGGGCACCCGAGCCCTGCGCCTGCAGGAGGAAGGAGGAAAAGTCCGGCGTCGGGAACGGCGCGGCGACCTGGCCGACCACCTCGCCGCCATTGGCCTTTACGGCATTCGCCGCAGTCTTTTCCAGATTGTGCCCGAAGGTGTAGTCGGCAGTGATGAAGTACCAGGACTTGTCGCCCTCCTTCACCATGGCGACGGCCGTTCCGTTGGCGAGGGCGTCGGTGTCGTAGGTCCAGTGGAGACCCGTCTCGGGCGCGCAGTTCTCGTTGGTGAGAGCGTTGGTGGCGCCGCCGTTGTTGATGTAGGCGACGTTCTTTTCCGAGGTGATGCCCTGGAGCGCGATGCCGGCGCCGGAATTGGCGCCGCCCAGGATCAGGTCGACATGGTCCTGATCGGCCCATTGGCGGGCGATGTTGGAGCCGATATCCGCCTTGTTCTGGTGATCACCCGACAGAAGCTGGATCGGCTTGCCGTCGATCTGGCCGCCCATCTCGTCGATGGCCATCTGGACCGCCGCGACGGACCCCTCGCCGTCGAGCGCCGAATAGGCGCCGGACATGTCGAGAATCATGCCGATCTTGACGGCGTCGTTGCTGATGCCGCCGGCATCCTGCGCGCTGGCCGCGCCCGCCAGAGCCGTGGCGGCTCCCGCCAAGAGAACCGTCTTCAGAAATTTCATGCTGTTTCCTCCCATGAAAACCCGTTCGGGCACCGCGATGGCCATCGACACCTCCTGTCGATGGCGACCGTCGCACAACCGCCGTCACCGACCATTGCGCGCTGCCCGTCGCCATAGTGAACGGCCTCTGCCTCAAGGGCAAATCGAACTTTAGGTTGAGGCCTGGAGCGGGCGGAAACACCGCGCCGGCAGGCGCCAGGACAACGCCAACGGCCGGTAGGTCAGGGATGCTGACGCAAGCGCCGAAAAAAATAAACGCCCCTGCCCGCCTTGCGCCCGCCATCGATAGCGGGCATATTCAACCCATCGATCTTGCTTGTAAAATTTCGGTTCCGCGCCAGCCGCTTCGGCTTGAGGTGTCTCACACACCCGCATCGGACAGAGGCGCACCGACTGATCTTCTCTTCAAAATCGAAAAGCCAAGGACCAGGCGTTCGGCCTGATCCGCATCACTATGTCGATACGAAGGAGATCGCCATGCCCGTCGGAACCGTAAAGTTCTTCAATACTCAAAAAGGCTTCGGCTTCATCGCTCCCGAAGGCGGTTCGCAGGACGTTTTCGTCCATGCCACGGCCGTTGAGCGCGCCGGCCTCGGCACCATCGTCGAAGGCCAGAAGCTGCAGTTCGAAGTCGTCACGGACCGCCGCACCGGCCGTTCGTCGGCCGACAATCTGCAGGCTGTCTAAGCCACTTGCTTCAGGACGCTGACCACGGATGTACCGGCAGCGTCGTCAGGCGATAGAGGAAGGCCGGGTTCGCCCGGCCTTTTTTGTTGGCGGAACGCCGCCGCGCCGCGCGCTGCCGGGTGAAATGCCGAATGGCCCCGACAAGCACCATGCCTGTGCGGAACAGTTTGTCGCCCTATCTATCTTCAACGAAGGCCCGGTCCGAAAGATCAGCCGGCAGGGCAGCATGCGGTGATCAGACGATCTCCTCGCGTCCCCCGCAATCGAAGCGGACGCGAACGGCGCTTTGACGCCTGACGACGAGCGAGACCAACATGAATCAGAAAACCCTTGATCGGGCCGAGCGGGTCTTCGGAACGCCGGTCGAACGCCATGAAAAGGGGTCTGCCATGACCCTGATCCGCGAAGAGTCCGACGCGACGCGCGAAAAGTCGGCCAAATTGAAGGCGATGCGGCTGGCCCGCGAGGCGGATGCTCCCGAAGAGCCCACGGCCCCGACACGCGCCGCTCCGAAGAAGAAGGTCAAGCGCGGCCGCACTTAAGGCGCGCGCCCTGCCGGATGGCGCTCAGCCAGGCGGGCATCCTTCATGAGACCGTGAAGGAAGGCCTCGTTCTTCGAAGTTCGATGCCCTGCAGACGCGACATCGCCCGCGCCGGGACGAAAGCGACGAGCTCGCCCCATCGATCGGCCGCACCCTCGGGGAGCTGAGCGATTCGTTCCGCCAAGCCGCGCCATCGGGGTAATTTGTTTCCCTTCTGCGCCTCACAAGACAATCCGCGCCCGTGATCGTTTCGCCGATCCAGCCTATCTAGAACGTCACCAGACCGGCATGGCGCATCGATCCCATCGGACGATGCTTCTTTTATCGCCGGGAACCGGCCGACGGAGAGAGACGATGGCGAAAGACCACCGCGCGGGATCGAAGGTTCGCGGCGACAAGCTGCCGGCGATCCTCATGGCGAGCCACCTGCTCGAGGGCGACACCGTCTTTCTGAGCGAAAGCGGCTGGACCCTCGACCCGTCAGCGGCCCGGATCGCGCACGATGCGGAAACTTCGGCAGCCATGGAGGCCGAAGGCAAAGCGGCAGCCAGCGCCAACATCGTCATCGACCCCTATCTCGTGCCCGTCGATCTGACCGAAAGCGGCCTGCCGCTTGCCCGGCATTTCCGCGACGCCATGCGCCAGCGCGGGCCGTCGATCCACCCCGACATGGGCAAGCAGGCCGAGTTCGCGCCGCTCGACTGACATTTTTCGAAGTTGCGCCGCGCGGGCCGACCGCCCCGGCGCCGACCACAAGGGACGCATCATGTACCGCTATGATGAATTCGACGAACGTTTCGTGCGCGAACGCGTCGCCCAGTTCCGCGGCCAGGTCGAGCGGCGGCTCGACGGCTCGCTGAGCGAGGACGAGTTCAAGCCGTTGCGGCTGAAGAACGGGCTCTATCTCCAGCTCCACGCCTACATGCTGCGCATCGCTGTGCCCTACGGCACGATGAATAGCCGTCAGCTGCGCCAGCTGGCGCACATCGCCGAGACCTACGACAAGGGCTACGGCCACTTCACCACGCGCCAGAACCTGCAGTTCAACTGGCCGAAGCTGAAGGATGTGCCTGAGATCCTGGACCTTCTTGCCGATGTCGAGATGCACTGCATCCAGACCTCGGGCAACTGCATCCGCAACGTGACGTCGGACCAGTTTGCCGGCGTCGCCAAAGACGAGGTCGAGGACCCGCGCCCGACCGCCGAGCTCCTGCGCCAGTGGTCGAGCCTGCATCCGGAATTCGTCTGGCTGCCGCGCAAGTTCAAGATCGCGGTGACCGGCGCCGAGCACGACCGCGCGGCGATCAAGGTCCACGACATCGGGCTGAAGCTGAAACGCGACGATGCCGGCGAGATCGGCTACGAGGTGAGCGTCGGCGGCGGGCTCGGCCGGACGCCGATGATCGGCAAGATCATCAAGGACTTCCTGCCGAAGAGCGAGCTTCTCGCCTATCTCGAAGCCGTCATGCGCGTTTACAATTCCGAAGGGCGGCGTGACAACAAGTACAAGGCACGCGTGAAAATTCTCGTCCACGAAACCGGCGAGGACGAGTTCCGCGCGATGGTGGAAGAGGAATACGCCAAGCTGGATGGACCGACCATCAACGCGCCGCAGGAAGAGGTCGAGCGGATCGCGGCCTATTTCGCCTCGCCCGCCTACGAGACGCTGCCCGAAACGTCGGCGACGCTCGCGAAGGCGCAGGCCAACGATCCGGCGCTCGCACGCTTCGTCGAGCAGAACGGCTTTGCCCACAAGCAGCCGGGCTATATCGCGCTCACCATCGCGCTGAAGGAGATCGGCGCGGTGCCCGGTGACATGAGTGCCGCCCAGATGCGTGCCTTCGCCGACATCGCCGAGCGCTATTCCTTCGACGAGTTCCGCGTCACCCACAGCCAGAACCTCGTCCTGCCGCATGTGAAGCAGGACGACGTCCCGGCCGTTTTCGCGGCGCTGAAGGAAGCCGGCCTCGCCTCCGCCAATGCCGGCCTGATCACCGACATCATCGCCTGCCCGGGCCTCGACTACTGTGCCCTGGCAACGGCGAAATCGATCCCGATCGCCCAGGCGATCGCCAAGACCTTCGCTGACGAGGAGCGCCAGAAGAAGATCGGCCTCCTGCCGATCAAGATTTCCGGCTGCATCAACGCCTGCGGCCATCACCATGTCGGTGCGATCGGGATTCTGGGGCTCGAAAAGGGCGGCCGCGAGAACTACCAGATCACCGTCGGCGGCGATGCCAGCGAGCATGCCGCCCTTGGCGAACGGCTCGGCCCCGGCATCGACGCGGCGGACGTGCCGGCCGCGATCGAGGCGATCGTCGAGACCTATCTTGGCGAGAAACAAGGTGGCGAAAGCTTCATGGAGACCGTCCGCCGGACCGGCCCCGAGCCGTTCAAGGCCGGGTTCACCGCCTTCATCGAAAGCCGGACACTCGAGACGGAGGCCGTCGGCTGATGACGCTGATCACCGAACAGGGCGCGGTGGAGGACCGCTTCACCCGCGCCGATACGCTGGAGGCGGCGCTTGCCGCCGATGGCCCCGTTTTGATCCCGCTGTGGCTCGTGGCAGAATATGCGAAGGTCCGTCCGCAGGCCGAGTTCGGCCTCTCGGTGACGGGTTCGACCGCGATCGAGGACGTCGCCCCGCATCTTGCGAAAGTCTCGCTGGTTGCGGTCGAATTTGCCGCCTTCGCCGACGGGCGCGGCTTTTCGCTGGCGCAGAAGATCCTGCGCGAGGGATATCAGGGGGTTCTTCGCGCCTCCGGCCCGCTGATCGCCGATGAGTTCGCCGACGCGCTCGCCTGCGGATTCACCGAGGTCGAGCTGCCGGAGACGCTGGCGAACCGGCAGCCGGTGCAGCAATGGCTGGCGGCCAAGGATACGATGAGCGATCATTATCAGAGCGGCTACGGGAGAGGGCCGAGCATTCTTCAAAAGCGCCATGCCGCGCGCAAAGGAGCAAGCGCATGACCCAGGATCCCGCACGCCTCGCCGAAACGCTCAATGCCGATTTCGGCCAGCTGTCTCCTCTCGACCGTCTCGTGAAGCTGCGCGAGGAAGTGAAGGGCCGCATCGTCTTCACCACCAGTCTTGGCCTCGAAGACCAGATGCTGACCCATCTCATCTTCTCCAACAACATCAAGATCGAGGTCGTCACCCTCGACACCGGCCGGCTCTATCCGGAGACCTACGACGTCTGGCGGCTGTCGGAGGAAAAATACGGCAAGCGCATCCACGCCAAATATCCCAAGGGCGAAGCGCTGGAGAACCTGATCGAGGAACAGGGGATCGACGGTTTCTACTACGCCAAGGAATTCCGGCTCAATTGCTGCGGCATTCGCAAGGTCGAGCCGCTCGGCCGGGCGCTCGACGGCGCCGCGGCATGGGTGACCGGCCTTCGCGGCGACCAGTCGCAGAACCGGCTGTCGATGACGTTCGTCAATTACGAAACCCAGAAGTCGCTCATCAAGGCGAACCCGCTGCTCGATCTGTCGCGTGACGACATCGCCCGCTTCAATGCCGACCACGGCGTTCCGGTCAACGCGCTCCATGACAAGGGCTTCCCCTCGATCGGCTGCGCGCCCTGCACGCGGGCCATCCAGCCCGGCGAGCCCGAGCGGGCGGGCCGCTGGTGGTGGGAGGACGACACCAAGCGGGAATGCGGCCTGCACGTGCCAGCCGCCACGGCCTCGAGCGAGGTCGCCGGGGCCTGAGATGTGCTGCCCTCGTCCTTCGAGGCCGCCGGCGGCGGCACCTCAGGATGAGGGGACACGTCGCGGGCAGTCGCAACACGGCATCCCAGTAGCCCCTCATCCTGAGGCGCGAGCGTAGCGAGCCTCGAAGGGCGAGGGGCGCCCGGCGCAGCCATCAAAGCCTCGTCATCCCGGGCTTGACCTTGGATCCATGCCTCTGCGGCACAGCGACGAACCGGTTCGTGACCTGGCGCGTGGGTCCGATCCGACTTGGCTGCTCGAACGATTTGGAATGGATCCCGGGTCAGGCCCGGGATGACGAAACCGGGAGCGGCGCGGCGTTTCAATAGCCCCTCATCCTGAGGTGCCGCTGCAGGCGGCCTCGAAGGGCGAGGGGCGCTCGGGACCGTCGGCAGTCCGCCGCGACGCAGGGCGAACGCCAACCCTCTCCGCGCCGTCATCCTTCGGGACAGGTCCAAGGATGACGACATCGATGCTGGCGCCGCCTCCCTCGTGGCTGCGTCTGGTTGGAAGGCGTCCGCTCCGCGACAGAAGCGACACCTCCGTACGAACAACAAGGGCTTCCACCCAATGAAGCACATGACCCATCTTCAACGGCTCGAGGCAGAGTCGATCTTCATCATCCGCGAGGTGGCGGCGAGCGCCGAGAACCCGGTGATGCTCTATTCCATCGGCAAGGATTCGGCGGTGATGCTGCATCTCGCCATGAAGGCCTTCAAGCCCGGCAAACCGCCCTTTCCGCTGCTTCACGTCGATACGACCTGGAAGTTCAGGGAGATGATCGAATTCCGCGACCGGATCGCCCGGGAGCTCGGCGTCGATCTCATCGTCCACACCAACCAGGAGGGCGTTCGGGCCGGCATCAACCCGTTCTCCTCCGGCTCGCGCGTCCACACCGACGTGATGAAGACCGAGGCGCTGAAACAGGCGCTCGACAAGTACAAGTTCGACGCGGCTTTCGGCGGGGCGCGGCGCGACGAGGAAAAGAGCCGCGCCAAGGAGCGCGTGTTCTCGCTGCGCACGCCCGAGCATCGCTGGGACGCCAAGAACCAGCGGCCCGAGCCCTGGAAGCTCTTCAACACCCGCAAGAAGAAGGGCGAGAGCTTCCGCGTCTTCCCCCTGTCCAACTGGACCGAGCAGGACGTGTGGGACTACATCGCGATCGAGAACATTCCCGTCGTGCCGCTGTATTTCGCCGCTCCCCGCCCGATCGTGAGGCGCGACGGCGCGCTGATCATGCGTGACGACGAGCGCATGGAGCTCAAGCCCGGCGAGAGCGTCGAGACGATGATGGTCCGCTTTCGCACGCTCGGCTGCTACCCGCTGACGGGCGCGGTCGAATCCACCGCCACCAACCTTCAGGACGTGATCTCAGAAATGCGCGGCTCGCGGGTTTCCGAGCGCCAGGGCCGGGTCATCGACCAGGATTCGGGCGCATCGATGGAAGAAAAGAAGCAGGAAGGTTACTTCTGATGACCGGTTCACTCCAGGCCCGACGCCTTCCCGACGAGGCGGATCTCGCCCAGACCTCGACGCCGGCAGCCCTTGCGGACGAGGCATTCGCCGGCCCTGCGCCGGACGATGTGGCCTCCGGCGCGGTGGTCGATCCGCAGGCGCATATGCAGCCGGTCGTCGCGCCGGCCGCCTCGCTTCTGCGCTTCATCACCTGCGGCTCCGTCGACGACGGCAAGTCGACGCTGATCGGCCGCCTGCTCTTCGAGACCAATTCCGTCTTCGACGACCAGATGGAGGCGCTGAAGCGCGATTCGAAGAAATTCGGCACGACCGGCGAGGATCTCGATTTCGCCCTTCTCGTCGACGGGCTGTCCGCCGAGCGCGAGCAGGGCATCACCATCGACGTCGCCTATCGCTATTTCTCCACCGGCAACCGCGCCTTCATCATCGCCGATACGCCGGGTCACGAGCAATATACCCGCAACATGGCGACGGGTGCCTCCCAGGCCGAGCTCGCCATCATCCTCGTCGACGCGCGCAAGGGCATCCTGCCGCAGACCCGGCGGCATTCCTTCATCACGTCCCTCGTCGGCATCAAGTCGGTGATCATCGCCGTCAACAAGATGGACCTCGTCGATTATTCCGAGGAGCGGTTCGAGGAGATCAAGCGCGGCTATCAGGCCATCCTGCCGCAGCTCGCCTTCACAGACGTCACCTTCGTGCCGGTCTCGGCGAAGGCTGGCGACAACATCGTCGCGCGCTCGGCCAACACCCCCTGGTATGACGGGGAAACACTCCTTGAGCGCCTCGAGTCGGTCGAGCCCGAGACTTTCGATGCCGGCGCCGAGCCGTTCCGGATGCCGGTGCAGTGGGTGAATCGGCCGAATCTCGATTTTAGGGGCTTTTCAGGCTCGATCGTCGGCGGTCGCATCACCAAAGGCGACGCCATCGTCGCGCTGCCGTCGGGCGGGCGCTCCCATGTGAAGGCCGTCTACGGCCCCGATGGCGAGGTGGGCAGCGCCGAGGCGGGCGAGGCCGTGACGATAACGCTTCGTGACGAGATCGACGTCTCGCGCGGCGACGTTCTGACCTCCGCGGACGCCCCGGCGGGTGTCTCGCGCCAGTTTGCCGGCGATCTTTTGTGGATGGCGAGCCGGCCGCTGATCCGCGGCGGACGGCTGATCCTCAAGCTCGGCAGCGTCCAGACGCCGGTGACGTTGTCGGCGCTTGACGCGGCGATCGACATTCACTCCTACGAGGCCAAGCCCGCCGACGCCCTGACCATGAACGAGATCGGCCGGGTCGCCCTCACCGCCGAGCGGCCGATCGTCGCGCTCACCTACGAGCAGAATCGCGAACTCGGCGCCTTCATCCTCATCGATCCGGTCAGCAACGAGACGGTGGCCCTCGGTGTCGTGCGTTCGGTCGGTGGTCCCGAAGAAGCTGCGGCGGAAAGCCCGAGCGAAGAGCGCAATGGCCTCAGAAGAGTGTGGGATCTGTGGCTGGGCGAGGCCGCGCGCGACGACGTCGCCCACCGCAAGGCAAAGATCGGCGCGCGGATCGCCGGCTCGGTGCTGGTCGGCTTCCTGGCGCTGATCTTCACGATGCCGCTGGTCCTCGCGCTCGTCCTTGCCGTTCTCGACTTCGTTTTGCGGCCGTTCCTTGCGGTCGCGTTTGGTGCCGATCACCTGCCGGAGAGCAGGCGGATCGATCCGACGGTGGTCGATGACGGGGGCGGCATATGATGGCGAGCTGCGTCGAACGCGACGGCGAAGGCGAGAGCGATGGTTTTCGTCCGATCGGCGGCGAGCTGCGCCGCTACCGCCCGCCGAAGCCGGTGCTCGAATGGCTGCAGCTAGGCGGTGCCGTTCTGCTCTGCGCGGCGCTGATCGGCGGCTTTCTCGGCTGAGGTCGCGGAGGCGGGCGACAGAAGCGGCGCCGCGCCAAACCGCGCCTTGCCGGCCGCCGCCGCATCGGCGATAGCCTCTGCCATGCGCGACATCGTCCTCATCGGCGGCGGCCACGCCCATCTCTTCGTCCTCGAGGCCTTCGCCAGAAAGCCGCTCGACGGCGTGCGGCTGACCCTCGTCGCAAAGGAGGCGACGGCACCCTATTCCGGCATGCTGCCCGGCCGTGTTTCCGGCCAGTATCCGATCGATGGCGGCCAAATCGATCTCGAACGCCTGGCGAAGCGGGCCGGCGCAAGGTTCATCCATGCGGCGGCGAGCGCGATCGACCGGGACGAACGCACGGTCCTGATCGACGGCCATTCTCCCCTCCCCTACGGCCTCCTCTCCCTCGACATCGGCATCGTGCCCGACGTCTCCTCGATCGAGGGCGCGGCGCGATACGGCCTGGTCGTCAAGCCGATCTCGACCTTCCGGCGGAAGCTGACCGGTCTCCTTTCCGGCCTCTCCGAGGGCAGTATCGCCGACGTCGCCGTCGTCGGCGGGGGGCCGGCCGGGTTCGAACTCGCCCATGCCCTCAGAAAGCGCGCCGACGAGGCCGGCGTCCGCTCCCCGCGGCCCGTCGGGATCACGCTCCTCGCCGGCCGCCGGCTTCTCGACGGCCTGCCGGAGCGCGGTCGCCGCCTTGCCCGGCGCGCTCTGGACGAGGCCGGGATCGATTGCATCGAGGGGATCCGTGCAGCCCGGATCGAAGCGGATGCGGTCATTCTGGCAGACGGACGGTCGATCCGCGCCGATGCGGTGCTCGTGACGACGGTCGCCGCAGCGCCGCCGATCCTTCGCCGGTCAGGCCTTGCCGTCGACGATGCGGGCTTTCTCAAGGTCCGCCCGAGCCTCCAGGCGGTGGACGACGACACGCTCTTTGCCGCCGGCGACTGCGTGACGCTTGTCGGCCAGGAGCGGCCGAAGGCCGGCGTCTTCGCCGTGCGTGAGGGACCGGTGCTGGCGGAGAACCTTCGCCGGGCGATCGAAGGAGGCAGACTGCGGAACTATCGGGCCCAGAGCGCCTATCTGATGCTTCTCGCCCTGTCGAACGGCGAGGCGATTGCCGTTCGCAACGGCTTGGCGCTGCAAGCGCGCTTCGCCTACCGGCTGAAGGACCGGATCGATCGCGGCTTCGTCGATCGGTTCGCGCAACGCCCCTGAAGAGCTTACGCAAAAGCTGATGCCAGCGGCGGCCCGGGAGAACGCCCCCGGAGCGCTGGTGGGAAGCCTGCGCGGCGATCGAGAGCCCTCTGCGCCCCGATCGCCTGGGCAATCCTCAATCGAGCTTTTCCGAGACCGTGGCCGCGGTGTTGGCGGTGCTGAGAACCGGCGAGACGACACCTCTGAATGCGTCGAACACCTGCTTGACCGGGACGAACGGCGCCGTCGCGACATAGAGCATGTCGCCGGAATGGATCTTGAAATCCTGGGCGTAGAGAAGCCCCGACGGTTCGCGCATGTTGAAGCGGTAGATGACCGGTATGTCACCGGAAAGCGAGGCCGCGGCCGGATCGCCCGGCGTCACGCGCTGGAAGGCCTGCCCCTCGTAGCGCGCCAGCATCTCCGAACCCGGCTCGCGGCGCAGCACGAAGACGCCCATCGGATTGGCGAGATTGGGGTTGAGGCCGCCGACCTGCGCCAGCGCCTCTGCCAGCGACATCTCGTAGCCCTGGAGCGGCAGCTGGGCACTGCGGCCGGTAGCGCCGAGCGCCACATAGGTCCGCGGCTGGCGGGTGAGCAACACGACGTCGCCCGGCCGCACATAGACGTCCTCGTTCGGGTCGTTGACGAGTTCGGAAAACGGCATCTGCACCGTCCGCCCGCCGCGGGTCAGCGACACGGCGGTCTCGAAGATCGACGTCTTCGGCCCGCCGGCCCTGGCGATCAGCTGAAGGATCTTCAGCCCCGAGGTCGGGATCGGCACGGACATGCCCCCGATCGCATCGCCGGTCACGGTGACGGCGGTCGAATTGCCCTCGGCGACGGACACCACGGCCTGGGGTTCGATCGCCCGGTCCTTGAGCGCGGCGACGACCCGCTTTTCCACCGTTGCCGTCGTCGAGCCGGCGACGCGAATGCGCCCGGCATAGGGAATGGTGATCGAGCCGTCACGCGCCACCTGCTGCGGCGGCAGGGCGACCGAGGACGAGCCCTGACCGCCGGCATTGAGCGAGGAGAACAACCCGCCGACGCCGGCCTCGAACAGCGTCACCTGCACGACGTCGCCGACGCCGATGCCGGTGTCTGCCGGCAGGGAAAGGCTGGCGAGGCCGCGAAAGCTCGGCCGGGGCTCTTCGTGCTGATAGGCCAGAACGTTATTGTTGACGGGAACGAGCAGATAGCCATTGCGCCACTGGACGGCCGTCTCGTCGACGTCGCCGACAAAGGCCCCTGCCGTCGGCCCGGCGGCCGGAAGCATGGCGCAGCCCGACAAGAGCCCCGCCACCAGCACCGGCAGAATCAGTCTCGCACGCGAAACGGCTCGCCCTTCGGCCATGACGGTCGACTTCTTCGCTGTTTCAAAGATCCGCCGCCGCGCCATTTTCGTCGCCATCATCGAATGTTTCTCCATGCCCGTCTTTCGGTGCCCGAGGAATCCGGCCGGGCCCAGCCTTGCCCGACCTTGCTGCGGGATTCCCGCGGAACCCCTCGAAAGCAAGGCCTGCCGCCGCGGCTCGCGTCCTTCAGCCGGGCCCCTTCAAGGGGGAGCGGATGACGGGCAAACTGCCGACGGCGAGCCCAGGCATTGCGCGACTTCTGCCACAACGAAAGTCGGCGAGGGTAAACAGAGGCCGCTCTTACGCCGGGGAACGGCGGAATTGATAAGATTGTGTTGGTTATTTGCAACAGTTCGCCTGCGCCACTTTCTGCCCTCCCCTCGAGCGACGGGACGAAAAATGCGCTTCGGCTTCATCACCACAAAAACGGCACAAGATCTGCATATCGCTCTGCACGCGTGAGGCCGAGCTTCGGCCTGCGATGTCGGCGCTTGCCTAAACCGGCTTCGAACCGGTATCGGAAAGCTCTTCGTCTGCGCAAAAAGCCGGGTCACCCGGTTTCGGGCCGGCGGTAGCGCTGGCGCGACGAGAAGATTCGAGGTTCTAACCCTATGACGCTGGCAACGGATCGCGGCGGGAGGCGGCGCAAGGCTCGACCACCGCTGGGCACCAAAACCGGAGCGTTCCTGTCAAGGCTTGCCACGCAGTGGCGGGTGATCCGGGCGCTGATGATCCGCGACATGATGGGACGTTATGGCCGCGAGAATATCGGCTTTCTCTGGCTGATCGGCGAACCGGCCCTCCTGATCGGAGGCGTTGTCTTCCTGTGGTCGCTGATGAGGGGATCGTCGACCCACGGCCTGTCCATGATCGTCTTCGCCCTGACCGGCTACTCGATGCTGACTTTGTGGCGCCACATGGTCTCGCGCGGCACCGGCATTCTGCGGGTGAGCGGCGGCTTGCTTTTCCATCAGGACGTTCGGGTGGTCGATACGGTTCTGTCCCAGATCCTGATGGAATCGATCACGACGTTCATGTCGTTCCTGTTCTGCTACACGCTGTTCTTCCTCCTCGGCTATGTCGAGTTCGTCTACGATCCGCTGCTCATGGTGATCGCCTGGGTGCTGATGACGTTGTTCGCAGGTGGCATCGCCATGATGCTCGGCGGGTTCTGCGCAAAGTCCAAGCCGTTCGAGAGAATGCTCCAACCGGTCATGTATTTCACGCTGCCACTCACCGGCGCGTTCACCCTGGTCGTCTGGATGCCGGAATCGCTGCGCCGCGTGATGGTCTGGATTCCGATGATTCAGGCACAGGAGATGTTTCGCGCGGGCTTCACCGGCCCGTCGGTCACGTACTACTATGATCCATGGTATTTATTTATGTGTGGCATACTCACGATGTCGTTTGGTCTTGCGGTTCTGAAGTGGGCCGAGAGCGATATCCATATCGGTTAGGTCGCTGATGTCATCCTTCGTCAAACGCATCCGTCAAAAGCGAGCTTCCGGCCCGCAGGGAACGGCGCTGCAACGCACCGGCGGCTCGTCGACCACCGCCGCCAAAGCATTCGGGGAAGAGCCCCGCTCCAATGCGCAGTCCGGATCCGCACCGTCGGGCGGTGTCCCGCGGCCCGATGCCGCCAGGAAGCCCCGCGGTCGCGAGAAGCTGACGGGCCTCGGCAAGGTCCTCCAGTCGATCGAATCCCTCGACTTCCAGGCTTTTAGGGCGCGCGGCAACAAGACCGACGACCTGCAACCACAGCCCAAACGGGGCGAGCCGGGCGCGGGCAGAAGGGGCGCGGCCAGGTCATCGGACGGCGATGCAAGGCAGTTCGCGCCGGCGGAGCCGCAATTTTCGAACGCGCCGCAGGTCGATGTGGCAGGTCGGCGGGGAGAGGTGGATTTTCCGACATCGCCGTCCCTGCCCGCCAGCGCACCGACCTCCCGGTCTCCGGCCAAGACCCCGAGGGCGCCGTCGACCGCAGAGAGCCTGGAACTGAGGCCGGAGGCGGCCGGCAGCATCCGCCGGCTCGACGTCATTGCCGAGAAGACCGGCGGCGGCCGCAAGCCGCCATGGCTGTTCCTCGGGATCTTCGTCCTGCCGGTGCTCGTCACCGCGATCTATCTCGTCTTCTTCGCCGCCGACCGCTACACCACCGAGGCGAGCTACATCGTGCGCAGGGGCGGCGCGACGCTGAGCGCGAGTTCCGCCATACCCGGGATCGGTCGCTCCGACGATTCGAGCGAGGCGATTGCCGTCTACTTCAAGTCTCGCGACGCGGCGGAGCATCTGGCCAAACACATCGACCTGAAGACCAAGCTGATGCACCCGTCGGCGGATTTTCTGACCTCCTATCCGGGTTTCTTCTACGACGAGACCAATGAAGGTCTCTTCAATGCCATGGAGGACGCGGTCGACGTCGAGTTCGATTCCGACACCGGCATCTCGACGCTCTACGTCACGGCCTTCACGCCGCAGGACGCCAAGGACCTCGCCACGGCGCTCCTGACGGAGGCGGAAAATCTCGTCAACCGCATGAACGATCGGGCGACGAACGACGCGATCGCCTTTGCCAAAGAGATCGTCAAGGAGAACGAGAATCGGGTGCGGGGCGTGCAGAAGCGGATGACCGACTTCCGCAACAACGAAAGCATCATCGATCCCAATGCTCAGTCGACGGCGCAGCTCGGCCTGATGACCGAGTTGAGCCAGCAGGTCACCAACGTCGATACCCAGATCGCCCAGTTGCGGGCCTCTGCCCCGAAGAACCCGCGTCTGGCAAGCCTCGTCGAACAGCGCAAGGCGCTCAGCTCCGAGGTCGCGGAGATCCGCGGCGAGCTGGCCGGAAGCGATTCCTCGCTCGCGCCGAAGATCTCGGCCTACGAAAACCTGGCCCTTGAACGCGATCTGGCAGTGCAGGCTCTGACGAACGCCTATGTTTCTCTTGAGGAAGCCCGCCAGGAGGCCTTTGCCAACCGCCTGTATCTTCAGACCATCGCCACGCCCAACCTGCCCGACCGCCCCTCCCATCCGCAGCCCTTGTTCTGGACGGGCGTCGTCGCGCTGATCTTCTTCGGCGTTTGGACCGTCGCACGGACGGCCTTCAAGGAAACGATGGAACACTCCACATGATGGGGCTGATGAAGCCGGCAAAGGCCGCCGAGGCGGCCAAACGAGCGGTCGGCAAACTCGCCGAGACCGGTCTCGCCCCGTCCGCCAAGAGCGGGCGGACGAGGACGCTCGAAGGCGAGCGCACCGTCCCGTCAGGCGAGCTGCAGGAAAGCTCGCCCCCGGGCGAAGGCTCGATCATCGTGCATGACCTGGTGAAGTCGTATCACGGCGAGGCCGGCACCGTGCGCGTCCTCGACGGTATCAGCTTCGACATCGGCCCTGGCGAGAAGATTGCGGTTCTCGGCAAGAACGGTGCCGGCAAGTCCACCCTCGTCAAGCTGATCGGCGGCGTCGAACAGCCCACCGGCGGCTTCGTCCATCGCGGCTTGAGCATGTGCTGGCCGCTGAGCTTCGGCGGCGGCGGCGTGCATCCCGGCATGAACGGTCTCGACAACATCCGCTTCATCGCCCGTGTCTACAATCGGCCGATCCAGGAGACGATCGACTTCGTCGAGGATTTCGCCGAACTCGGCCGGTATATCCGCTATCCCGTCAAGACCTACTCGTCCGGCATGAAGATGCGCCTCGCCTTCGCGCTGACGATGGCGGTCGATTTCGACTGCTATCTGATCGACGAGGTCCTCGGCGTCGGCGACCAGCGCTTTCAGAAGAAGTGCCGCGACGCCCTGTTCGGGCGCAGAGGCCACTGCGCGATGATCCTCGTCAGTCACCATAAGCAGACCGTCCTCGAATACTGCTCCAAGGCCCTCGTCCTGAAGCGTGGCCGCAGCCGCCTCTTCGACGATGTCGAATTCGCCCTCGATCTTTACTCGACCCTTTGAAGAGTCGGCGTCAGCGAGGGGGAGGCCAGCCGACCTCACCGCCGTTTCAAGCCCACCTGCGAACAGATGCGGCATCCGACAGCCGCCAGAGTGCCCTTCATGACTTTCTTCCTCGACCTCACGCGGATTTCCTCGCGGCTCCTCAGAGGCGCGCCGACGGGCATCGATCGGGTCGAATATGCCTATGCCGAAGAGCTTGTCTCGAAGCAGAAATATGACGAGGTCGTCCCGGTCATCACGACGCCTGTGGCCACCGGCGCGATCCCGCTCGAAACCATGCGGGAGCATCTGGCGAAGATCGAGAGCGGCTGGCTGCGCGACAGGATCGACAGCAGCGAGGACGCCTTCTACATGAGCCTCAAGCGAAGGATCGAGGCAAAGCCCGATCCACGCCAGGTCGGCGCGACCACGCTGAAGCGCCAGAGCCGCCGGCAAGCCATCGCCAAGACGCTGCAGTTTCCCTTCCGCGAGATCGCCGGCGCGCCGCAGCTCCTGCGCCGCAAGGTGAATGCAACGCGGGGTGAAAAACGCGGCTACTTCCACGCCTCCCATACCCAGCTCGACAAGCCGGAGCGCTTTTCCTGGCTGAGCGCGCCGAAGATCCCGTCGGTCTTTCTCATTCACGACGCCATCCCGGTCGACTATCCCGAATTCTGCTCGCCCGGATCGGCCGCACGCCATCATGCCAGGCTGAAGACGGTGGCCGATCGCGCCAGCCTGATCATCGCCAATTCGGCCGCCACCGAAACCGCGGTCTCGCGCTACATGAGCGAACAGGGATGGTCGGTTCCCCGGATCGAGGTGGTGCCGCTTGCCGTCGATCGCTGGTTCACGGCCGCAAAGCACGAGGCGTCGGTCATTCCGGCCGCCCCCTATTTCGTCTGCGTCGGCACGATCGAGCCGCGCAAGAACCTGAATTTCCTGTTCAACGTCTGGCGCGGCGTGGTCGAAAAATACGGCAGCGAGGCGCCCAAGCTGGTTCTCGTCGGGCGTCGCGGCTGGGAAAACGAAAACATCATCGACATCCTGGAGCGCTCGCGCGAGCTCGGCCCCCATCTCGTCGAGGTGGCCGATCTTTCGGACCTTGGCCTTTCTGCGTTGCTGAGAGGCGCCCGCGCCCTTCTCGCCCCGTCCCTCGTCGAAGGTTTCAGCCTTCCGGTCGCCGAGGCGCTCGCCATCGGCACGCCGGTGATCGCCTCAGACATCGCCGTCCACCGCGAAATCTCGGACGGGCGGGCGCTGCTTCTGGGTGCGGTGGACGGTCCGTCCTGGCTTCAGGCCGTCGATGCGATGACGCCGTCCGCGAGCGCGCTCAGGGACGAATGGGCGCATCGCGCCTCCGGCTACGTCCCGATGAGCTGGGAGCGGCACGTCGAAAAGGCCATGACCGCGATCACCGCGACGATGGCATGACGCAGCCGAAGCCGCACCACCGCCTTGGCGGCCCGTCGCTGCCGGTAGGCCGCTTGCCGATCGCGGAGGCCGCCGGCGCCGTTTCGCTCGACGATCCCGCCCCGCCGTTGTGGACCCGCGATCCGTTTCATGCGCTGGGGCCGAAGCTCGCCCGACATTCGACTATGCAAGCCGCACCAAATCACCCATGTATCGAGCCTCCTTTCGATACCAACTCGGAAATTCGATGACAGCACCGGTTTTGATCGAGGGCCGCAATCTCGCAATCAAGGATGGCACCGGCATCGCGTCCTATGCCCGCAACCTGACCGAAAGTCTGAGGCATCTCGGCTACGATCTCGACCTCCTGTTCGACACGCAGTTCCGCCTCAGCGCCGACCGGCCCGACTGGAACGAGGTTCAGCTCTACGACATGTCGAACCGGCAGGGCGGCCGCATCAGCCGCTCGCAGCGCTATCGCCGGGTCTTTCGCTATCTCACCGTGCCGCCCATGGCGCTCGATGCGATCGAGGTGGCCGAGACCGGCCTCATCTCCGATCGCGGCGTCTTTCCAGGCCTCACGGGCTATGGCCGTCGCATGGCCATCGAGATGCTGTTCATGCGCGCCGACCAGCACCTCCTGCGCTACGGCCGGCGGCTCACCGTCAAGCCGCTGCGTCAGCCCGGACTGTTCCACGCCACCCATCCGACGGCTATCGAGATCAAGGGCTGCCCGAACCTCTACACCGTCCACGACCTCGTGCCCCTGCGGCTGCCGCATCTGACGCTCGACAACAAGCGGGCCTTCTACAAGACCCTCAAGGCCATCGCCGACAAGGCCGAGCGGATCGTCACCGTTTCGGAGAACTCCAGGCGCGATTTCCTCGAGCGCTTTCCGATCGACGAGGATCGTGTCGTCAACACCTATCAGGCCGTCTCCCTTCCGGACGAATACCTGGCCCGGTCGCAAGACGAGAAAACCCGCGAGATCCACGCCTTCGGCCTGACGCCGCAGAAGTACTTCGTCTTCGTCGGCGCGCTGGAGCCGAAGAAAAATCTCGAGCGTCTGATCGATGCCTATCTCGCGGCCGATTCCGACCATCGCCTCGTCATCGTCGGCAAGCTTGGCTGGGGATATGAGCGGATCGTCGAGAAGCTGCAGAGGATTTCCGAGCGCCCGCCGGTGACCCGCGACGGCGAGCCTTCGACCCTCAGCGACCGGATCATCCATCTGTCCTACCTGCCGTTCACCCAGGTCCTGTGCCTGATCGAGAACGCCCGGGCGCTTCTGTTTCCCTCGCTCTACGAGGGGTTCGGCCTGCCCGCCCTCGAAGCGATGCTGCTCGGAACGCCGGTCATTTCCGCCAATACCAGCTCCTTGCCGGAAGTGGTCGGCGAGGCCGGCCTCCTGGTCGATCCCTACGATGAGAGCGCGATCAGCCGCGCGATCCGGACCATCGACCATGACGCGGATCTGCGCGAGGAGCTGAAACGGCGCGGCCCCGCCCAGGCTGCGCTGTTTTCGCCCGAGCGCTTTACCGAGCGCATGAAGGCGGTCTACGACGACGCCCTGTGAGCCAGACGACCGCCCCAAAAGCCGCATTATTGCCGGAATGGCGTCGCAGTTGCAGACGGAACGGGATGATCGGCGCTTGCGGCTGGAGCGCCGTGCGTTTGAAAGGACGCACAGAGGACGCTCTAACCTATTGAATCTACGCATCATGCTTTTTGAAAATCGATTCCCGATTTTCGGGCCGATGCTGTAAGGATCAACTCTCGCATGGAGAGACGGAAAGCCGAAGGTCAGCACCAGGTTTCAGCGAAGGTCATGCGATACCACGGGAAACTGGCGATGCCGCCATTCCACCGGATCTACGGCCGATCGCGGCATGACGCCGCCGGCCCGCGGCCGAGGCACGGTGCCGACGGCCCGAGGACGAGGCCCCGAAACGCGCTGCAGATTGCCGATTTTGCGGCCTTTTCCGGATTGCCGGTTCGTCACGGCCCTGGATTGCGCTATAGCAGGGCTGGCTGTTTGAAGAGGACTGATGCTTGTCTGCGTTGACGACATTCGAAGATCTGAAGGCGAGAGGCAGAGGGCAGGGATCGGCCCGTCTCCGCTCGCTGCGCTCGACGTTCAGCTTCGGCAGGATCCTCTTCCTCGCCATCGTCGTCATACCGACGCTGGTCACCACCATTTATTACGGCTTCATCGCGTCTGATCGCTATGTCTCGGAAAGCCGCTACATCGTGCGCAGTGCCTCGACGCAGGATGTCAGCGGCTTCACCTCGATCCTGAAGACCTTCGGCATCTCCAAGGCCGACGACGACAGCTATGCAGTCCACAGCTACATCCTGTCGCGCGACGCGCTGCACGATCTGATGAAGACGCTGCCGATGGAGACCTATCTCAATCGCGACGGCGCCGACCCGGTTTCGAAATGCTACAAGCCGTGGTCCAGCCATACGTTCGAGACGCTCTACACGTGCTATCTCGCACATGTCTCGACTATTCGCGAGAGCACCACGGGCATCAGCGAGCTGACCGTGGACCTGTTCCGGCCGGAGGATTCGCAGAAGGTCGCGGAGAGGCTGCTGCATCTGGGAGAACAGCTCGCCAACCGCATGAACCGGCGGGCCGAAGCGGATGCCGTTTCCAACGCCAACGAATTCCTGTCCCAGGCCGAGGCGCGCGTCGCCGAGGCGCATGACAACCTGACCAAGTTCCGCAACCAGGAACAGTTCCTCGACATTCAGGGCGAAGCTGCCCCGACCTCCACCGTCATCACCGGGCTGGCCTCCGAGCTGGCACGGACACGGGCGGAAATCGAACAGCAGACGCAGCTCTCGCCGAGCAGTCCGGGCCTCGGGTCGCTGAAGACGAAGGCGCTGATCCTGCAGGATCAGATCAATGCGGAGAAGGCCAAGCTGGCCGGAGGCAGCGGCGCGTTGTCGAACCAGATCTCCAGCTTCGAAAATCTCACCCTTCGCAAGGAGATCGCCAATCAGGCCCTTTCCATCGCGTCGCGGGCGATCGATCAGGCGCGGCTGGAGGCGAGGCGTCAGCGGATCTATCTCGAGACCATCGTGAAGCCCAATCTTCCCGACGAAGCGAACGAACCGAAAAGGCTGCGGACGATCCTCACGGTTCTCGTCCTGTCGCTCATGCTGTTCGTCGTCGTGTGGATGATGCTGATCGGCGGCCGCGAGCACCTGAACCACAACACCTATTAGAGCGCCCCGCGTCCTATCGGACGCAGACAGGGCGTTTCCAGGATTTTGAAACCCGCATCGCTGCCCGGCCTTCGATCCTGCGCATCGGCCCGTTTTCAGAGATTAGCGCCGCATCCCATGCGGAAAATGCCGGCTCGCGCCAGCAAACAGGCTACGCCCTCCCCGTCTTCGGTCGCCTTGCCAGGGCTGGCGGCCGGATCGCAAGGAGCCCGGCCGGGTCGATCAAAACTCCCCCGCATCGACCGGGCGTCGCCATGAAGGTCGATATCGCGCGATAGCGCCGGGACCGGACAGTTCGCTCCGATGGCCCGGCCCGTGCCCTCTGCCGTAATCGCCGCGCTCTTCGACGCGAGCCGGCTGCGCCGGAAATCTCCCGCAAACGAAAAGACCGGCGTCGGCTGAGTGGCCGACACCGGTCTTGCATTGTCATCACGGGCGTTGCGCGCACTGCCGATGCAGGGGCCGCCCGATCCGGACAGCCCTCAGGCCGTCTGGCCGGGCCGCGGCTCAGCGCTTGGCGAGCCGCTCGTTGCCCTGCAGAACCACGACCTTGGCGCCCAGGGGAACGCGGTTGTAGAGGTCGATGATGTCCTGGTTCATCAGGCGGATGCAGCCGGACGAGGCGGCCGTGCCGATGGTCCACCATTCGGGCGTTCCATGCAGGCGGAAGAGCGTGTCCTTGCCGTTCTGCCAGAGATAGAGGGCGCGGGCGCCGAGCGGGTTGGTGAGGCCGGGATCCATGCCCTCGCGATAGGGCTCGAGCTCGGGCTTGCGGTCGATCATTTCCTTCGGCGGGAACCACTTCGGCCAGTGCTGCTTGTCGTGCACCTCCGCATCGCCGGCCCAGGAGAAGCCCTGGCGGCCGACGCCGATGCCGTAGCGCATCGCCATGCCCGAGCCTTCGATCACGTAGAGGAAACGATGCGGCGTATCGACCACGACCGTTCCCGGCTCGTAGTTCGCCCCTTCCGGATAGGACACGCGCTGGCGCAGGAACTGCGGGTCGATCTTGTCGGTCGGGATCGCCGGCAGGGAAAAGCCGTCATCGACCCTGGCGGCGTAGTCCAGCTTGTCGACTGCCGCGATGCTCCCGGCATTCGCGATGTTGTCCGGCCCCGCATAGGCGGCGACCTGGGATCCGGAGACCGGGCTGAGGGACGCGCGGCGCGGATCGTCGGCGCAACCAGCCAGCAGCAAGGATGCGATCGCGATGCCGCTGGCGAGAATTGTCTTGATCGTCATGACGGCTGCCAATGGTTCTTGAATGATCGGAATATCTGTTCGGCTCGACCTTCGAGGTCAGCTGATCCGGTTCACGCTTTCGATAGGCTTCATCCGGCGATCGAGCAATGTCCGCATTTCAGCCCAGCATGGTTAAGAAACAATTTGTTGCCCCGCCGTCACAGTTGACCTGTGGCGGCAAAGCGACATCTGCATCGCCGATCGGGACATCGCGAACCCAAGAGGTTCAGACCATGAATATCGGAGAGGCCGCGCGCCGGTCTGGCCTGCCGCCGAAGACGATCCGCTACTATGAGGACGTCGGACTGATCAAGCCGGCGCGGGCGAACAACGGCTATCGCGACTATCAGGAGCGCGACGTGCATGTGTTGCGCTTTTTGCAGCGATCGCGCTCGCTGGGCTTCTCCATCGCCGAAGCCCGCAAGCTCTTGTCGCTTTACGATGACGAAAACCGTCACCGCGAGGACGTCTACAGGCTGGTGAAGCGTCGGCTGGCGGAGATCGACCAGAAGATCGCCGAACTGCACTCGCTCAAGCGAGCCCTCGGCGCGCTCACGACCGCCTGCGCGGCAGGCGAAGGCCCCGATTGCCCGATCCTGGAAGAAATCGCCGGCGAGCGGTTTGATTGACGGCAAGGGTCCTCGACCGGGCTCGCGATCACGAGGCGTCTGCGCAAGGACGAGGGTCTGTGGCTGATCGGGCACGAGACTTTCCATGGACCGGAAATCGGGACTGACGGCCGGCTCGAGCCCCGAACAACCGGTTTCACACACCCGATTGCCGCTCTCGTCATAACCTCTCTGCGATATGATCGGCGACGCGCAGCGCGTTGGCGATGATGGTGAGGGTCGGGTTCACCGCCCCGATCGAGGGAAAGAAACTCGCATCGGTGACATAGAGATTGTCGATCCCGTGGGGGCGGCAATCGAGGTCGAGGACGCTTGTCTCCGGGTTCTCGCCCAGGCGCAGGGTCCCCGCCTGATGGGCGGTTCCGCCGATCGGCGTGTTCTTGCCGAGATAAAGCTTCTGATCGACGAGATGAGGGTGGATATCGCCCTTGTCGCAGATCTGGCGCAGCGTCTCGCGCAAGAGTTCGTGCGCCTTCATATTGGTGGGCGTCAGATCGAGATGCACCTGCCCATCTCGGTAATGGATGCGATTGTCCGGGATCGGCAGGTCTTCCGAAGTCAGCCAGAAATCGATGGAATGGCGGGCGATCCAGTCGAAGGGCTGTTTGGGCAGAAAGTGGAGCATCTCCGGCAGGCCCTCGGCCTCGATCTGGGTGCCGTCGGACTTGCCGACCATCTGGATATGGCCGAGCGGAAAGGCGTGCGGGTTGGCCGGCGACCGGTCGTGCCCATGATAGAAGTCGTTGAGACCGAGGGTCTTCTGGAACTCGGTCGGATTGGGCGTGCGCGAGATCGCCAGAACCGTCGCATTGTTGTGGCGCATATAGTTCCGCCCCACCTGGCCCGACCGATTGGCGAGGCCGCTGGGATGGGCATCGCTTGCCGAGCGCAAGAACAGGAGCGCCGAGGACAGGGCCCCGCAGGCGACCACGACGATGTCACCGCGGATCTGGTGGCGCCGGCCCTCGACGACGGTCTCGAGCCCTGTCACCACCCGTCCGGCCGGATCGGTGATCAGCCTGTCCACATAGGCGTTCTTGAGAAGCGTCAGATTGGGGTGCGCCGCGAGAGCCGGGTCGACGCAGATGATCTGGGAATCCGCCTTGCCATTGGTGAGGCTCGGATAGCCGTCGAAGGGATCGCAGCGCAGAAGCTTCGACTGGGGTGTCGCCGCACCGGTCTCGTCCTGGTCGATCAGCCCGCCCATGGGCAGGTGGAACGGGTGGAGCCCCTCCTTCCTCCAGGATTCGGCCAGCGCCTCGATCCGGGGTTCGTGGGCGATGGGCCCGTGCTTGTACGGCCTCGGCGATCGGGGCTCGGTCGGGTCCTCGCCGCGCGACCCGCGCACCTCGAACAACTCTTCGGCCGCCTGATAATAGGGCTCGAACGTGTCGTATTTGACCGGCCATTCGGGTGAAACACCGCCCGAATGGCGGATCTCGCCGAAATCCTCCTCTCGCAGCCGCAGAAGGACGGCGCCATAGACCTTGGAATTGCCGCCGACGAAATAATGCAGGCCCGGCTTGAACGTCTCGCCGGAAGCCGAACTCCAGGTCTCGTCCACCTGATAACGACCCTCCACGAACACCGCCCTGGTGTCCCAGTTCTCGCGCTCGCGTTTCAGATAATCGCCCCGCTCGACGAGGAGGACGCGCTTGCCGGTCTGGGCGAGCTTCCAGGCCATGGTCCCGCCGCCGGGACCGGAGCCCACGATCACGACGTCAAAGCGCTCGTCGATATCCGGGGTCATGGTGTTCCTCATCCTGTCGGTGGCCGGGCTCGGGCGAATGCGCCCGGGCAGAATCGCCATGGCGCCCGCATTTCCTATCTGGCCGTATTCGAGGGCCGGGCAATTCTCGCAAACGGGTTCGCGATGCTAAAAAATGCGTAAGACCGGAACGCGCCGTGCATTGCCGGCGTATCGCTTTCACCGACGAAGAGGCTCGTGCGTTCGATGACCCTGGAAATCCTGATCACCTTCCTGACACGGCTTTCCCTCGTCCTCCTCTTCTTCCCCTTCAGCGCCTTCGACAAGATCGCCAATTTTGCGGCCGCCACCGGTCAGGCGGGGCAAGCGGTCAAGAGCCCGATCCTGGCGCGCGGACTGATCCTGACGGGCCTCTTCGTGGAGGTGGTGATGTCGCTCGGCGTTCTCACCGGCATTTGCGACCGACTGGCAGCCTTCATCCTCGCCGGCTATTGCGCGGCAACGGCGGTTTTATTCAAGCAGTTCTGGCGCACATCCGATTTCCGCCTGGTCGGGCCGTCCATGGGACGCGACACATTCTGGGACTTCTGCAAGAATTTCGCGGTCGCCGGCGGTTTCCTGCTGATCACCTTCGGCACCGGCGCGGCGACGGTGGACCCCTTCTTCGCTGCGCCCTTCTCTTCCACCCAGCCTTATACGATCGGAGCAACGCCGTGAGCGACGACGACAGGCCCACCGTTCCCTACTGGCATCTTCACACCGACGAAGACGGCGTCAGCCGGCAGGTCCGCTGCCACATGACCGAGTTCGAGAAGAAGTCGATGCAGCCGCCCGCCGCCCCTCAATGGCAGGGCAAGAAGCACCATGACGGCATGACCGTGATGGTCACCGTCCAGCCGCCCCATTGGGAAGGCACATGGCACGAGAACCCGGCGCCCCAGTGGATCGTGCCGCTTTCGGGCCGCTGGTTCGTGGAATCCATGGACGGCACGCGCGTCGAGATGGGCCCTGGCGAAATCTCCTTTGGCGAGGATCAGGGAACGCGCGAGCGTGACGGGAGGAAGGGCCACAAATCCGGCACCATCGGCGACGAGCCGGCCGTCCTCATGGTGATCCAGTTCGACACCCCGCGCGACGAGACCACGCCCTGCCGCTTTTCCTGAAGACGAGAGTTCCCCCATGGAAGACGGATCCGCCGACACCGGCATCGAGGTCCTCGACCCGCGCTTTGCCCGCTACATTCTCGGCAATGCGCCGATCGAAAAGCTCGCCGAAGGCTTTCGCTGGATCGAGGGCCTCGTGTGGATGGGAGACTGGAACACCCTCCTGTTTCAGGATCTGCCCCGGGACCGCACCATGGCCTTCAGCGAAGCGGCGGGCCTCACCGTCTGGCGCACGCCCTCGGGGAACGCCAATGGCCAGGCCCGCGACCGGCAAGGCCGGGTGATCTTCTGCTCCAACCGCGAACGCGCCGTCGGCCGTGTCGAGCACGATGGTTCGGTCACGATCCTCGCCGACCGTTTCGAGGGCAGACGCCTCAACTCGCCGAACGACGTGGTGGTGAAGAGCGACGGCACGATCTGGTTCACCGACCCCGTCTATGGCATTTCCAACGATTATGAGGGCACGCGCCAGACCTCGGAGACGACGCCGGCGGTCTACCGGCTCGATCCCGATACGCGCGCCCTGTCCTGCGTCACCGATGCTTTCGACGGCCCGAACGGCCTCGCCTTCTCGCCGGACGAGACGAAGCTCTACATCGCCGAGACCGGCGACCAGACCGGCCCCGATCCGGTACAGATCCTGAGAGTGTGCGACGTTGCGCCGGGTGGCGCATCGCTCGGGGAGCCGAGCGACTTCTTCAAGGTCTCGCCGGGCTACACGGACGGCATGGCCATCGACGAAGACGGCAATATCTGGTCGAGCGCGGGCGACGGGGTCCATTGCCTTTCGCCGGATGGCGAGTGTCTCGGCAAGATCCGCCTTCCCGCCACCGTCTCCAACCTCTGCTTCGGCGGATCACCCCATCTCAACCGCCTGTTCATCGGCGTCAGCCATTCCCTCTACGCCGTCTTCCTCAATCGGCGCGGGGCGCGCTGGCCGTGAGGGATCTGCGTATTGCGGCAATCAGGCTCGTCTGCCGCAACGTCGCCCGGAGCGCCCGGTTCTACGAGGAGGCCTTCGGCTGCGCCCCGATCGAAGCCATGGATCCGGAGAGGGCCGCTGCGCCGGTGATCGGCCTGGGTGCCGAGCGGCTGCAACTCGTTGCCGCGACGAAGGGGCCCGAACGAGCCGATCCGGAAGGCGAGGACGGCGGCGCAGCCCCCTCCAACGCCTCGACCTTTCAGCACTGTGCGATCATCGTCTCGCGAATGGAAGCGGCGATGGAGAAGCTCTCGGCGGTGGATGGCTGGACGGCCATCTCGGTGGCCGGTCCCGAACGACTGCCGAAAGCCTCGGGCGGCGCCACCGCTTTCAAGTTCCGCGATCCCGACGGCCATCCGCTGGAATTCCTGGAGTTTCCCGAAGACGCAGTCCCGGAGCGCTGGAGGGACAAAATGGCGGACGGCCCGTGTCTCGGCATCGATCACAGCGCCATCACCGTCGCAAATGTCGACCGCTCGATCGCTTTCTACCAAGCGCTCGGCTTCCGCCTCGCCGGCCGCCAGCGCAACGAGGGCGCCGAACAGGGACGGATGGACGGCCTCGGCCCTTTTGCCCTGTGCGATGTGGTGACGCTGAAGCCGCCCGGCGACGGGGCGCCGCATCTCGAGCTTCTCGGCTACGGGGATCCCGCCGTCGTCGAGACAAGGGTGGCGGACGGCTCGCCGCTCGCAACGACGCTGCTTCTGGAAGGGATGGTGCCCCGGCATGGACTTCTGCGCGACCCCGACGGTCATCGGCTCCAGCCGATGACGGGCCGGAGGCGAATGGATGCCGTCGCCCGTTTATGCTCACCCAAATGACGGCCCGGCCCGCAACCGCGGCTCCCCCATGGACAGGATGACGTGATGGCTGCAAAGCCCAACCATACGCACTCGGCGATCTTCGACACGGCCGAGGGACGACGCGTGGCGCGGGCGTCGCAGGACGGCTGGCGGCGCTGGGGACCCTATCTCGCCGAGCGCCAGTGGGGCACCGTGCGCGAGGACTACAGCGCCGATGGCGATGCCTGGTCCTATCTGCCGCACGATGAGGCCCGCTCGCGCGCCTATCGATGGGGCGAGGACGGGATCGCCGGCTTCTGCGACGAAGGCCAGCACTGGTGTCTTTCGCTCGGCCTGTGGAACGGCGCCGACCCGATCGTGAAGGAACGCCTGTTCGGCCTCGCAAATGCCGAGGGAAATCACGGCGAGGACGTCAAGGAGCTGTGGTGGCATCTCGATGCCGTGCCGAGCCATGCCTTTCAGCGCATGCTCTATCGCTACCCGCAGGGGCGCTTTCCCTATGACGAGCTGATTGCCGAGAACGCCCGGCGCAAAGGCCGGGACGAGCCGGAATACGAGCTGGAAGACACCGGGATCCTTTCGGAGAACCGCTTCTTCGACGTGACGGTCGACTATGCCAAGGACGCGCCGGACGAGATTTTGATGCGCGTGACCGTCGTCAATCGCGGGCCGCAGACGAAGCCGATCCACATCCTGCCGCAACTCGTCGCCCGCAACATCTGGAGCTGGCGCGAGGGCGCGCAAAAGCCGACGATCGCGCAGGACGGGCCCGACGCCGTCAGTGCCGTCCATCCCAGCGTCCCTGAGATGCGTTTCACCGCGCTGCAGCCGGCCACCTGGCTGTTCTGCGAGAACGAGACCAATATCCGCCGGCTTTATGGCGAGCCGGTCGAGGGCGCCTTCAAGGACGCGATCAACGATCATGTCGTCGGCGCAAACGCCTCGCCGCTGCCTTCGTCGGGAACGAAATGCGCCGCGCTCTCGGTTCACGAGCTGCAGCCCGGCGCGAGCGTCTTCCTGCGTTACCGCTTCGCCCCGCCGACGGCCGCCCCGCTCGACGTGACAGGCTTCGACAGCCTCGCAGCGACCCGCCAGGCCGAGGCCGACAGCTTCTATGCGGCCCTGCAGCGGGACATGGAGGATGACGACGCCCGCCTCGTCCAGCGCCGGGCGCTCGCCGGGCTCCTGTGGTCGAAGCAGACCTATCGCTACAATGTGAAGCGCTGGCTGGATGGCGATCCGGCCCAGCCCACACCACCTCCGCAGCGCCGCAATGGCCGCAATGCGGACTGGACGAGCCTCGACAATGCCGAGGTGATCCTGATGCCGGACACCTGGGAATATCCCTGGTACGCATCCTGGGATCTCGCCTTTCACGCCATGGCCGCGGCGCTTGTCGATCCGGCGCTCGCCAAGGAGCAGCTCCTGCTTCTGACGCGCGAATGGTACATGCATCCGAACGGCCAGATCCCCGCCTATGAGTGGGACTTCAGCGACGGCAATCCGCCCATCCAGGCCTTTGCCGCCCTGCGCGTCTTCCGGATGGACAAGGCAGCGACCGGAAAGGCCGATCTCGACTTTCTCGAACGCCTCTTCCACAAGCTCACGATCAACTTCACCTGGTGGGTGAACCGGAAGGATTCGCGCGGGCGCAATCTCTTCCAGGGTGGCTTTCTGGGCCTCGACAATATCGGCGTGTTCGATCGTTCGGCGCCGCTTCCCGGCGGGGGCACCCTGGAGCAGGCGGACGGCACGGCCTGGATGGCGATGTACGCCCTCAACCTCATGCGCATGGCGCTGGAACTTGCCGAGCGCAATCCGGTCTACGAGGACATCGCGACGAAGTTCTTCGAGCACTTCCTGGTGATCGCCTCGGCCATGGCGCGGGTCGGCCCGGAGGAAGGAGACGAAGACGGCCTGTGGGACGAGGAAGACGGTTTCTTCTACGACGCCCTCGTGCTTCCGGACGGCACCGAAGAGCGGCTGCGCGTGCGCTCCCTCGTCGGCCTCATCCCGCTCTGCGCGGTGGAGGTGCTGGAGAAGGGGCTCGCCGAGCGCCATCCGGATTTTTCCCGCCGGCTCGGCTGGATGCTGCGCCATCGCCCCGATCTGACCGGTCAGGTTTCGCATTACGAGGACCGGGGCCAGGACGCCCGCCTGCTCCTGTCGCTGCTGCGCGCCCACCGCATGCGGGCGATCCTGACGCGGATGCTCGACGAGGCCGAGTTCCTGTCGCCCTTCGGCCTGCGTTCGCTCTCCAAGGCCCATGGCAGAGCGCCCTTCACGCTGGACTGCGACGGCATCAATGCCAGCGTCGACTACGAGCCCGGCACCTCGACCTCCGGCATCTTCGGCGGCAACTCCAACTGGCGCGGGCCGGTCTGGATGCCGCTCAACGTGATGATCGTCGAGGCGCTGGCCGAGTTCGACCGCTTCTATGGCGACGGCCTGACAGTCGAATGCCCGACCGGTTCCGGCCAGATGGCCCGGCTTTCCAAGGTCGCGGACGAGCTCAGCCGGCGCCTGACCAGCCTGTTTCTGAAGGATGCCAAGGGTGAACGGGCCGCCCTTGGCGGCGAGGCGCCGCGCAGCGCGGACGGCACCGAGCTCATCGTCTTCAACGAATATTTCCACGGCGAGACCGGCCAGGGCCTCGGCGCCTCCCACCAGACCGGCTGGACGGCGCTCGTCGCCCTGCTTCTTCAAAACCGCCGCTGACGGTTTTTTTGCGCGAGAACTGACCGGGGGCCCCGCCCGAAACCGGCTATCGCGCAGCTTCGCCGACGTCACTGCGCCGGCGATACAACGTCTTTTCTTCCAGCCACTGCGGCCGCGACGTCTCGGCCCATGCAACGGACAGGAACGACCCGGCGGGAGATCGGCCGGGACTGATCATCACGGATGTTCTTCATAAGCCAACAGCACTATCGCGATTCGTTTGCGTTTTGTTTCTGCTGCGAATATTTCTGATTCCATGCCTCTCGTCTCGCCCTTCGCCACCGATCCCCTGATCGACGGCCGCCAGTCCGACCGCGCCATGATGGTGCGGCGAGGCGTGCAGCGGCTGATGCAGAATCTCAATGTCGCGATGCTGCCGGAAATGCCGCTGGATTCGGGGCGGCGGGCCGATCTCGTCTGTCTGTCGGAAAAGGGCGAGATCGCCATCGTCGAGATCAAGACGTCGGTTCAGGATTTTCGCGTCGACCAGAAATGGCCGATCTACCGGCTCCATTGCGACCGTCTGTATTTCGCCACCCATCCGGGGGTGCCGGCCGAGATCTTCCCGGCCGAATACGGCCTGATCGTTTCCGACGGCTATGAGGCCGAGATCCTGCGTGAGCCCCCGCTGGAGCGCCTCGCGCCGGCAACGCGCAAGGCGATGACGCTGCGCTTCGCGCGGCTGTCGGCCAACCGGCTGCTGCAGGCCGAATGGGCGGCCAATCCCGCACCCATGGATTGAGGCCATCCCGCAGGCGGAACGGCCTTCTCTCGATCTCCGGCATCGGCCCAAAAATCGGAGTCAATTCTTGGAAAGCACGATGCGGTGATTCAAGAGGTTAGACTAGAGCGACCTTTGTGCGTCCGTTCAGTGTGCGCGACATTCTCGTCGAACGGCGCATATCGAGTGCCTGACACTCCGAGATCAGGCGTCCGCTGTTATCGCGCTCGTCATGCTCGGGCTCCGTCCCGAGCATCCAGTGCGCCGTTTAAGCTTCTGTTGTGTCGAACGTTTCTGGCAACTGTGTTCATTCGAACGCCTTTCTGTCTCTCTGCATGGCGTTGAGAACAGTGAGAAGCTTTCTGGCGACGGCGATGATGCCGACTTTCTTCGATCCCGATCTTTCGGCGACGGCTTGAA